>DASYTL010000032.1:0-462235 GCA_036002305.1 Candidatus Limnocylindria bacterium | reverse complement strand
GGTCGCGGTCGTGCCGACCGGGAGCTGGCCCTTGAGCTTGACGCCGACGACGACCGGCCACGGGAGGTACGTCGGCTGGCCGAGCATCGCGGCCTCGGCCTCGATGCCACCGACACCCCAGCCGAGCACGCCGAGGCCGTTCACCATCGTCGTGTGCGAGTCGGCGCCAAAGAGGGTATCCGGCATCGCGACGCCATCGCGCACGACGACGACCTGCGCGAGCCGCTCGAGGTTCACCTGGTGGCAGATGCCCGCGCCCGGCGGGACGACGCGGAACGTCTTGAAGGCCTGGCCGGCCCAGCGGAGGAGCGCGTAGCGCTCGCGGTTGCGCTCGTACTCGCGCTCGAGGTTGCGCTCGTAGACGTCCTTTGCGCCGAAGAAGTCGGCCTGAACCGAGTGGTCGATGATCAGGTCAACTGGGATGAGCGGCTCGATCTTCGCCGGATCTTTGCCCGCGCGCTGCATCGCGGCGCGCATCGCGGCGAGGTCGACCGCCGCGGGGACGCCGGTGTAGTCCTGGAGCAGGATCCGCGAGGGGCGGAAGGGGATCGCGGCGTTGTCTCGCGGATACCTCGCGAGCGCTTCCGCGGCCTTCCGCTCGGCGTCCCCGTCGAGGCGCGTCACACCCTCGAGCAGGATCTTGACGGTGACGGGCAGCGCGCGGCCGGCGTCCAGGCGGACGTAGCGGTGGGCGGTTCCGTCGAGGGGCTGCGGCGTGGTCATGACATCGAGCTCACTACGATCGTAGCCTCACGCGCCGCAACCCGGCTGCGAGCAGCTCTCAGCGGGATCGATTCGCCGTGAGGATCGCTCGATGGCCTGATTCGAGGCTTCGTCTAGTTGGGTGGTCGTGTGTGGCACCGGGGGATCGGCCCAACTCTGTCGACATCGCCGTTCTCTCGTGCTTATCCCGTAGTCGCACGAAGACGGTCCAACTGATCGCAGCGCGTCCTGGTTGACAGAGCCACGGCCGCTGCCTAGCCTGCAAACGTTTTCACGCGGGGGGGAAGGCGGGGACGAGCGAACATGCCGAGACCGCACACGATCGTCGACGTGGCTCGAAAGGCTGGCGTCTCCGCATCTACCGTCTCTAGGGCCTTCAACAGACCACATCTTCTTGAAGCTCGCACCTTGCGTCGTGTGCAGAGCGCGGCGGCGAAGCTCGAGTTCGTTCCAAATGCTCTCGCTCGAGGTCTGATCACCGGACGGTCAGGATTCGCCGCGCTGGTCGTGCCCGACATCGCGGACCCCTTTTTCGGACGGTTCGCGTTCTCACTCGAGCAGGCGCTCCGGCCCGAGGGACTGGCGCTGGTGGTCTGCCACACGAGTGAACAGCGGAGTGAGGAAGAGCGGCTCGCCCGACTGCTGGAGGAGCGGCAGATGGACGGTCTCATTTGCGTAAGCGAGGCTCCGGGTAGCGGGCGTCCCTCTCCGTTCGAGACGTCGCGAATACCGAGCGTCTTCGTGGAGCGGCGCCGCGTCAAGGGTGCCGGCGACGAGGTCATTCTCGACAAGCGCAGCGTCAGTGACGCGATTCGGCACCTCATCGACCTGGGGCACAGGCGGATCGGGATCGTGCCAGGGCATCTGCAAACCTTTGGCGGTCGCGAGCTGTACTTGGCGTTCCGTGCGGCTCTAAAGAAGCACCGCCTCAAGCTCGACAGCGATCACGTAGTGCCCGGAGACTTCAAGTTCGAGACCAGTCGCGCGGCCGCGGACACGCTTCTGCGGCGCCGGTCCCCACCCACCGCCGTCTTTGTGGGTAGCGATCGCATGGCCCAGGGCTTCTTCTACGGCCTGCATGAGCTTGGCGTACGCGTACCGGAGGAACTCTCTGTCGTCGCGTTCGCAACGGACCTCCTCGAGAGCCTCGTCGCGGCTCCCGTCACGGCGTGTCGCTCGATCAGCGGCCAAATCGCGACGGAGGCCGCGCACACGTTGCTCGCGCGCCTTCGCGATCCGGACGCTCCTCCTCGGAGCGTCCTGATACCAAATGCGTTCGTGCCCGGTCGGTCGACTGCCGCGCTGAGGCTTTCACGTCGGCCGGGCAAGTTGACGGCGGCGCTCCGCCCGACCTTTTAGGCGAGGGAGGTGGTAGCGGGGTCGATAGCGCGAGGCTAGGTCGAGAGCACAGAACGCCAGGGAGGGAGGGCCTGGAATGGAGAGACCGATGGGAGGGCTGGTGATGCAGAGAACCGTGGGGATCGCAGTCCTCATTGCGGTGGCGGCCTTTGTTGTCCTGTATTTCGGCATCGGCAACGTCCAGTTCAAACAAGGACTCGACGTCGAGGTTCTGAAGGCCAACAAGGCGCTGTTCGCGGCCGTGGGGGCCGCCGCCGCTTTCGGGATTTCGTTGATCTTGTCGGTACGCGGAGACGAACGCTGATCTCCGCTCCAGATCGTGGCGGGTCTGAGCAGGAGGCAGCTGCAGATTGGAGGTAATCGGATGAAATTTGCCGATACGATTCGGCGTGACTTCACCACCTCGGTGCTCGTACTGATTCCGTTGTGCATCGGGCTCAACATCGTCGGGCAGTTCTTCACGCAGTCACTGCGGCTTCCGCTCTGGTTGAACGTCCAGGGGACGATGATCGCCGGCGTACTGGGTGGGCCCTGGGTCGGCCTTGTGACCGGTCTTCTTACCAACGTTGTCGCCGCATTCACCATTGAGGGGCCGACCGCACTGTTCTTCGCCGTGATCAATGCGACGTATGGGGTGGTCTCAGGGATCCTCGCGACGTACGGCTGGTATCGGGACGTGTGGCGCGCGGGTCTCGCCGGATTCATTGGCGAGCTCGTGAGCACGCCGATCGGCGCACCCATCGTTGTCCTGGTGTTCGGTGGCATCACCACCGGGTCGTCAAGCGCCGTGACGGCCTTCCTCATGGCGGCCGGCCAGAACATCTGGAACGCCGTGATCCTCGGAAGCATCTTCATCGACGGGGCCGACAAGGTCCTGAGCTCGGTGATCGCGTACTTCATCATCCGAGCGATGGCGCGGCGGACCATTGCTCGGTTCAGCCGTGGTGCCGCAAACCTGGGTCTTCGACCCGCGGCCCAAGCGCGCGCGTCATAGGCGGTTGAGGCGGTCTGGCTTGCGTGGGAGGGGCGGCACCGGCACGCAAGCCAGACTCGCTCTGACCGAGACGCCATCTACTCGGGATTAGCGGGTGCCTCGATTCACTCTCGCGTTCCAACGCCTCGACTCACCGCTGCATCGCCGATCGCCCTTGACTCTGTTGACGTACGCGCTGTGCGTCACGGCACTCGGTTTCGTGGGTGAGCCACCGCTTCTCGCCGGTGTCGCCGTGTTTTCCCTCATCCTCGCCACGATCGGCAGGGTGGGCCGCCGATTCGTGTTCATGATGCTGCGGGTGATCATTCCGATCGCGATCCCCCTCTTCGTCATTCAGAGCCTCTTCAATCCGATCGGACGCACAGTCCTCTTCCAGCTTGGTCCGCTCGCGGTCAAGGCCGAGGGACTGGCCTTCGCGACGAGCATCGTGTCTCGCTTGGTGGCGCTGGTCAGCGCGTACTTCCTGCTCGTCCTGGTGGTGCATCCGCGAGACCTCGTAACCTCCCTCGAGTCGCGAGGGATGTCTCCCCGGATCGGCTACCTGATCCTGTCGACGATGCGGCTGATCCCACAGATCCAACGAACGGCCGAGACGATCCTCGACGCACAGCGGTCACGAGGCTTGCGGACGAAAGGCAATCTTCTGCTTCGGTTCCGCGCGTACTTACCGCTCATGGGACCCGTGGTGATGGGGAGCCTGGCCTCGCTCGAGGTGCGTGCAATGGCGCTCGAGGCACGAGGGTTCAATCTCGGAGGTCGCAAGACTTATCTCCGCCTTCCGCCCGAGCAGCCGGTGGACCGGCTTCTGCGCCGAGGCCTGGTCGCGGCGACGCTCGCGCTGGTCGTCATTTCCGTCGCGGTCAGCGGGGTGTGAGAGATACGTGAGCAGTCTCATCACGCTGGACCACGCCTGGTACCGGTACCCCGGGCGAGAGGCGGAGGGTGAGGCGGAATCCGATTCGTGGGCACTCCGCGATGTTTCGCTCACCGTCGAATCGGGGGAGCTCGTCGGGATCGTGGGGCGCAACGGCGCCGGCAAGTCGACGCTGTGTTTGACCTTGAACGGCCTCGTGCCGCACTTCTTTCACGGCGATCTCAAGGGCGACGTCGTCGTCGCCGGAAGCAGCACCAGGTCCGTGACGGTCCCCGCTCTGATCAAACACGTGGGTGTGCTCTTCCAAAATCCGTTCGAGCAGCTCACTGGCGTGACCGACACGGTAAGGGAGGAGGTGGCCTTCGGTCCGGAGAACCTCGGAGTGCCGCGTGACGAGGTCGAGTCGAGGGTCGACAGGGCGTTGGCCTCCGCTGGGATCGATCGGCTCTCCGAGCGGCACCCCTTTGAGCTGTCTGGTGGGCAGCAGCAGCGCGTCGCGCTGGCCGCCGTTCTCGCCATGGAACCGTCGATCCTCGTCCTGGACGAACCGACGTCCCAGCTCGACCCCGTCGGCTCCGATGAAGTCTTCGAGGTCATCGGACGAATGCACAGGAGCGGCTACACGATCCTGGTCGCGGAGCACAAGATCGAGGCGCTGGCCGAAGTCGCCACGCGCATCGTTGTCCTCGCGCACGGGAAGGTCGTGATGGATGGCTCGCCTCGCCAGGTCCTCACCAAACGAGAGCTCCTTGAGTTCGACGTGCAGCCTCCCCGGTATACGACGCTCGGCCAGCGGCTCGCCGACCGCGGTCTGAGATCGAAGGGTGAGGAGCCGTTGACGCTCGACGAGGCCGCACGGATGGTGAGCGATCTTCTCGGCCAAGACCATGCTTGAGTGCCGCGAGCTCACGTTCCGATATCCAAACGGGGTCTCGGCACTGAACGGTGTCGACTTCGCGGTCCAGCCCGGAGAGTCCGTCGCGGTGGTCGGGCAGAACGGGTCGGGGAAGACGACCCTCATCAAGCACTTCAACGGCCTCCTCAGCCCGACCAGCGGCGTCGTCCTGGTGAAAGGGCGACCGATCGCCGGAGCCGAGCCTGCGGATCTGGCGACCACTGTTGGCCTCGTGTTCCAGAACCCGGCCGACCAGATCTTCCAGTCGAAAGTCGAGGATGAGGTGGCCTTCGGCGCGAGCCGTCTCGGGCTGACGCGCGAGGAAGTCGACGAGCGGGTGTCCCAAGCACTCGCCGAGACGGGACTCTCATCGGTCTCGGCCAGCCATCCCTATGACCTCACGTTGAGCGAACGAAAGCTCCTGTGCTTCGCGTCGGTGCTCGCCATGAAACCCGAAGTGATTGTTCTGGACGAGCCGACTACGGCCCAGGACAGCCTCGGCGTTCGGCAGTTGGTGCGGATCATCGGAAAGCTGATCGGCGAGGGGAGGACGGTGATTGCGGTCACCCATGACATGGAGTTCGTCGCCGAGGTGTTCGCGAGAACGGTCGTCATGCGGGAGGGACGGATCGTGTTGGACGGGCCGACCTCCTCCGTGTTCCAGCAACGCGACGTCCTGGAGACGGCGTACGTCAAGCCGCCCTCGATGGGTCGTCTCTCGCAGCGGCTGCGGCTCGCGGAGACGGTCCTGACGGTCGACGGCCTCGTCGCCTGGGTCGTCGGACAGGTCGGCCATCGCCTGGGCAGGGCGCCGTCGTGATCGAAACGCGCAGGGAGCGACGCCGGGAAGCGGCGCGATTCCTCGAGTCGAGGCTGGGCGTCGCCCCGCGTACCCTTCTGCAGCTCGGTACCGGTCAGGGAGGGTTCGCCGATCGCCTGTCCGAGGCGATCGAGATCCCGTACCGGGACATCCCGCATTTCAAATCGTCCACCGCCCCGTCACATGCCGGTCGTCTCGTCGCGGGGCGCCTGAATGGTCAGCCCGTGCTGGTGATGAAGGGACGGCTGCACCTCTACGAGGGCCACTCGTGGGAGGACGTCACTTTTCCCATCCGCGTCGCGTTCGAGCTCGGCGTCCGCCGCCTGGTCGCCTGCAACGGCGGAGGCAGCGTGAATCCCTACTACCGGCCCGGCGACGTCATGGTCATCCGCGACCACATCAACCTGCTCTGGGGGAACCCTCTGGTGGGCCCGAACGACCCGGAGCTCGGCCCGGAGTTCCTCGACATGACCGACGCGTACACGCCACGACTCAGACGGATCGCCCACTCGGTCGCAGGCCGGCTGGGGATCCAGCTGCATGAAGGTGTGTACGTGGCCAATCTCGGTCGCACCTTCGAGACGCCCGCCGAGACGTTCATGGCCTATCGACTGGGAGGCGACATCGTGGGGATGTCCACGGTCCCCGAAGTGATCGTCGCCCGCCACGCGGGCATGGAGGTTCTCGGCTTCTCCATCGTCGGAAATCTGGCGGCGGGTCTTTCGAGGGAGCCGCTCCCCACAGGGCTTGTCTCGGTCGGCATCCCCGAGTTCGAACGGCTCCTCGGCGCCGTTCTGGACGAGGTGCTCGCGCTACCGGTCGAACGGGGCGTCGCGGCAACGTGACGGACCGACCTGCGATGGCGACCGACCCTTCGCCGGATGGGCGCCAATACCACCTCAGGGCGGGGCCGGGTCAGATCGGCGGATACGTCCTCCTCCCCGGCGACCCCGACCGTGCTGACCTCATCGCCCGCAGTCTCGACGACCCGGTCGCGGTCGCGACGAATCGGGAGTTCCGTACCTGGACCGGGATGATCTTCGGCGAACGGGTGTCGGTCACGTCGACCGGGATCGGCGGACCGAGCGCGGCGATCGCGGTTAGCGAGCTGACCCGGCTCGGCGCGCACACGTTCATCCGCGTGGGCTCCTGTGGGTCGCTGCAGCCCCGGATCACGCCGGGGCACCTGGTCATCGCCACGGGCGCAGTGAGGGATGAAGGGACGGGAAGGCAATACATCCCGATCGAGTTCCCTGCCTTCGCGCATCACGCGGTCGTGTCGGTCCTCGAGCGTTCGGCGCGAGAGAGCGGTCAGTCGTTCACGAGTGGGATCGTCTACTGCAAGGACGCGCTGATCGCCGCGTACCCGCCCGACGACGTCCCGCTGTCCGAGCTGCTCATGCTGCGCACGCGTGCTTGGGTCAAGGCGGGCGTCGTGGCTTCCGAGATGGAGTCGGCGATCATCTTCGTCCTCGCCGCCCTGAAGGGCAGGCGCGCCGGGTCGATCCTGCGCGTGCTCGGACCGGGTGAAGGCGACGATCCGGGCCTCTTCGCGCGTGTCATCGACGTCGCGATCAGCGCCGTGCGGCACCTCATCGCGGCCGATCGAGGCTCGCGGTGATCGACCCGGGCGACGGCGTCGGCGAGCTCAAGCACCGCATCGATGTCGCCATGGGAGACGCGCCCGCCGATCTCGTGCTGCGGGGAGCCGACGTCGTCAACGTGTACACGGGACGGACTGTTCGGGCGGACATCGCGATCGCGGGACGGCGCATCGTCGCGGTACGACCGGATCTCGAGGCGCGGGGCGCCCGGGTGATCGACTGCCGTGGGCTCATCGCCGGTCCGGGATTCGTCGAGCCGCACATGCACCTCGAGACGACGTTCGTGACCCCGCGGCAGTTCGCGCGCGCGATCGTTCCGCTCGGAACGACGACGCTCTTCGCGGACGCCACCGACTCGAGCTACGTGAAGGGAACGGCCGCCGTGCGGGCGCTCGCCGCGGCCACCCGCGAGCTTCCCATGCGGGTGTTTCTCGCTGCCCCGTCCTACTCCGCGTATCTGCCTGGACTACAGACCGTTGGAGGCGATGTCGATCTCGCCGCCGTTGAGGAGATGCTCGCGTGGAGCGAGACCGCGAGCGTTGGCGAGGTCGTCGCCGCTCGCGTCCTCGCGAAGGATGAGGAGTACCTGGCCAAGACGCTTGCGGCCCGCCGGGCCCGGAAGCGGCTCAATGGGCACTCTATGAACGACCGACCCGATTTCCTCGACGCGTTCGTCGCCGCTGGAGTCATCGACGATCACACCGCGGCGTCGGGGGCCGGGCTGGAGGAGCGGCTGGCCCGCGGGGTGACGCTCTTCCTGGTGGAGGCGCCTGGCCGGCGCGAGCTGGCGGACATGCTCAAGTACGTCGTGGAGAAGCGCCTTCCCACCAGGTCCCTCTGCCTCTCGACCGACAACACCTCGATCCTCGAGGTTGCCCAGGACGGTCTGGGTTATCTCGACCACGCGGTGCGTCTCGCCGTTGGTGCCGGAATCGATCCAGTGGAAGCGATCCAGATGGCGAGCTTGAACGCCTCCGTGTACTACGGGAAGGACGGCGACATCGGCTCGGTCACTCCGGGCCGCCTTGCGGACATTCAGCTCTGGGATGACCTCGAGACGTTCCGGCCCCGCCTCGTCTTCTTCGGGGGCGAGCTCGTGGCCGAGGACGGCGTGATGACGAAGGAGCTCCCGCCGTCCGCGTTTCCGGGTTGGTACCGCGACACGGTCAGGCCTCGACTCGACTCGATCCCGGAGCGGATGCTTCTCGAAGCCGGCGCGGGACGCGGTGAAGTCCGCGTTCGCGTGATCCATCTGCCCAACCCGCAGGCGCAGGCCACGAACGAAGAGCGCATCGCGACGCTCTCCGTGCGCCACGGTCGAGTATGGCCCTCACCAGAAGAGGACATCGTGTGTTTTTCGGTCGTCGAGCGCTACCGGGGCACCGGGAACATCGGCCACGGCTTTCTTTCCGGAAGCGGACTGCAGCGCGGCGCGTTGGCGACATCGTTGTCGATCTCCGATAGCAACATCGTCGTGATGGGCTGTGACCCGGTCTCGATGCACACCGCGGTCAAAGCCCTGGCGGATATGCACGGAGGCTTCGTCGTCGCCCTCGACGATCGCGTTCTCGCTTCGATCGCCGCGCCCGTCGGCGGCCAGATGAGCGACGAGCCGTTCGAGGATGTTGTGGCCGGCTTTCGAGGGTTGTCAGAAGCCGCCTCTCGGCTCGGGTGCAGGCTGCAGAGCCCATTTCTGACGATGGCGTCCACGGTGTTGATGTCGGTGCCGGCCCTGGGGCTTTCCGATTGCGGATACATCGACGCGCGAACCGGTCGCGCGGTGCCAACGCTCGTATGAGGTGAGCGAGCCAGGGGACCGAACACTCCTGCTGCGCAACGCACGAGTGGTCGTGACGATGGACCCGCAGCGCCGAGAGATCCCAGATGGAGCGGCGCTCGTCCGGGGCGGCCGGATCCAGCAGGTGGGTCCAACGTCCGAGCTGCCCGAGACCGCCGATGAGGTCATCGACCTCACTGAGCATGTGGTCCTCCCGGGCCTCGTGAACGTTCACCATCACATGTACCAGTCCCTCACTGCTCGCGCCGGGCATGGCCGCCGACCTGGTGGCGTTCGATCTGCGAATTCTCAACCTCGCGGGGGCGGTACAGGACCCGGTCGCAGCGCTGCTGCTTTGCGCACCTTCGTCGGTTGCCTACAGCGTCGTCGCCGGCCGACTCATAGTCAGGCAGGGGAAACTCACTACCGTTGACCTCGAGCCTCTTGTCAGGCGTCATAACAGCATGGCGCGGGCGTTGCTCGCGGGCTGAGCGCCGCTTGCTAACGGAGCACGCGGACAGAGCGATGGGATGCGGGTGCGGCCAGCCGTTAGCGGGAGTGATTCGCCGCAAGAATCGCGCGGATCTCCTGATTGGAGGCTTCATCCGGCGATTCGAGGATCACCGTCGCGGGCCGGCTGAATCGCGAGAGCGCCTCCGCGAGCGGTTCAGCGCGGAGCGTGCCCTCGCCGTACGGTACGTGCGCCTTTTCATTCCGGTTGGCGTAGCTGACGTCGGAGAAGTGGATGTGGAACGGCACCCCAGGCGGGAGAACTCGGTCCGCGGCTTCGAGCGCCGCGGCAAAAGGTTCGACGGTGGTCAGCCCGCCGTCGCTCGTCGCGTGCATGTGGGCGAAGTCGATGACGGGTCGCACCCAATCAAGCCGCGCGGAGACAGCGAGCACGTCGTCGATGCTCCCCAGCTCCTGCACCCGGCCCATGACCTCGATTCCGAAGGGGACCGCGCGGCCTTTCGCATCGAGGCGCGCGCGCAGCTCGGTCAGCTGTTTGACCACGGCCTCGATCGCCGCCTCACGCGTGCGGCCAAGCAGGAAGCCGGGATGGATCACGACCGGCGCCGCTCCACACGCCTGGGCGATTCCAGCGGTGTGGTCGAGCATCCCGATCGCCATCTGGTGCTTCCGCCCACCGGCCTCGGCGTGACCCAGAAACGCGGCCAGCGGGGCATGGACCGAGAAGGCGACCGCCGCCTGGCGAGAGACTCCGCCCAGGCGCCGGGCAAAGTCCCAGTCCATCCAGAAGCCATCGCCGAAGTCGATCTCGCAGGCGTCGTACCCGCGCTCGACCAGCTGCGCGACTGACGCGTCCGGGCTCTCACGCGAAGGAAGCCCTCCCGGGCCGACATGGATCTCTGCCATGTACGGCGCATGGTGACCCAGCCGCATGGGCAAGGGGTCTATGGGCTGAACCGGCACGCGGGCGGTCACTGCCAGAGCGCGAATCAGGAAAGCTGCCGCGGGCCGGGCCGAGGAGCCGACGAAACGTGGGCTCCGCTACCACAGATCAATTCCGCGGCGTAGATTTCATGTCAGGTAGCCCTTTTTGGGCGGCGCACGGGCGCCAACCACTTGCTGTGGCGCTCAATAGCAACGATGAATCGCCGTCCGTCTTGCTCTTCACGGGCGTGGTCGCGGGGTAGAGCGGACTCTATGTCCCCAATGTTGAAACAACCCGGCTGGTCCGAGACGAGCGCGGTTGGGTCCGGTTGGCGGGTTAAGGAGGAGCCCAGCTGCTTCTCGTCACTTCGGCGTGCCTAGGCGCGCGACTGTGATTGCGCGAGAACCTGCGCCTCGTCTCGGGAAATCGCTCGTCCCTCCGCTTAGGGGTCTTCGTGTTTACACCCACCTTTCCCCGCCATCGCTGGCGATCTAAGACGGGCGCGAGGCTACTTCTCCGGCTTCGGGCAGGGCTTGGCCACCGTGTTCACGGGGTGCTTCTTTCTTCGTGCCGCGCCACCGACCTACTTCTTCCGCAGGTCGGCCAGCATCGTCTTGCATTTTGGGCAGCGCGAGCCTTGCGGGTTGTCGGCGAAATCGATGAAGGTCCCGATTTCAGGCTTGTAGCCGCACACGGCCGTGTGCGGGCTCTCGGTCGACCGGAGGACGGCGTGCCAAGTGCCGCCAACCATCTGGTGAGCCCACCGGAATCGCGGGTCTTCTTGCATCGGGCTGGATGCTACCGAAGGCGGCGGGCGACGTGGATCGCCAGCGCGTTCCTCTGACGGACGGTCTCGCGGTTCATCGCCGCACCTGACCTACGCGTCACCACTGGGCATGGCTACGTCCTTCTTGAACTTCTCGTGCCGCGCCTCCCTGGATGACTGGTCGAGGACGACGGCGCCAACAGAGAAGGTGCCGAGTGTGAAGTCGATGATCGCGGAACAGTCGGTGATGAAGCCCAACTTGTCGTCGTCATCCTTGTAGACGATTCGCCAAAAGACAGTCCGGTCAAGCAACGGCGACGCCTCGGGACAACGCATCCGCAAGATGAACGGAAGGTACGGGCCAACCGGATGAATGACGCCGGGTACGGAGAACTCGTAGAACTCGATAGGTTCTCGCACTTCGGCGGCAAGGGTCACTACCTCGTCGCCGGAGTCGTCCTGGGGCCCAGTCATCTCTGGCTGCGAAGCCACCGCTGTGACCCGGCTGCCGACCTGCACTTGCGCCCGAGTCGGCCCGACGTTTGCGCACTCGACGCGCACCTCGTATCCCTGCCTGTATGCGACGACTGACACGCCCGACCAAGTGAGGTGTGGCGATTTGCTAAGCGCGTCCTCGTGTTCAGCTTTCAGCCGCTCGAGGGCTCTTCGGATTGCCCGCCCCCTGCCCTCCGCCTCCTCCTTCGCGCGCAGCGCTTCCTGACCCGCCCGGATCGCATCGGACGATGGCTGACTCACGGGCCGAGCCCGAAGGCCGCGCTTGATCTCCCGAAGGACTTCCATCTGAGCCGCTATCCGTTTGAGACGCGCCCAGATATCAGACTGGTGCGCGCCGCCCAGACGCTGGTTGGGTTCGCGGGCAATCCGAAAGTCCGTCGCGAAGTGCTGAAAGTTCAAGGCAACAAACTGCTCCGCGTCACTGGTCCAACCTTCCTGCCGAGCGTCGTCGAGTCGGTCTTGCTCCAGGCGTTGCCTTATCGCGTCCGCCTCTTCCAGCAACCGGTCCAGTTGTGCCGTTAGTTCGGAGGATTCATCCGCGCGAGCAGAGATTCTGTCCGGATCGAAAGGTGGCGGCGTGTATCCGCCCGAGGCTTCGTCCGCGGTCGGCAGCGGCCGCCTCAAATACTTTCGGACGACTAAGCCCGCCGCTGCAAGGAGGGCCGTTCCAAGCAGGGCCCAGACCGGCCAATAGGACTGAAAGATGCCGCCGCGCAAGTTGCATTCGTTCAGAAGTTGCGGCGATGCGTTTGGGTCGAAAACCGCCGCGAAGCAGCGGAATAGGTCGAGCGGGTTCACCCCAAGATGCTATTTGCTGAGTATGTAGTCGTCCTTCAACGGACGACGCGCCTGTCGCGCAAGTGCGGGCGGGAAAGTGACGCGCGGCTCGATTGGGGTCAGAACGATGAACGAGGCCGCCCGTGAACGCGCACGCCGCCGTACAGGAACGCGTTCATTTGGAGGTCGTAGTTCCCGCTAAGGCCTTCGCTTGCGCCACTCTGCGTAGGTCTTGAAGAGGTTCTTCTCGTCGGGCGCGAACCCCTTCTCCGCGAGGAACTCTGCGACGCCGCCGTACTCCATCGCGATGACCATGCTCTCCGCCCTGCGGTCATGGCCCGGCACGAAGAACTTCCCGCGTGGTACCTCGGTCGGGCGATGGTCAGGGGTCTCGCATCCGCACCAGCACTCGCCCGTTGGAAGCACTCTCGAAACTCTCTTAGCCATGTTGTGCTCCTCCCCAGGCTCCATGTCCGGGATGCCACTCCGGGTGTCCTATCCGGATAGGGACACCGGAGTCAAGCCCCAGAGTCGAAGCCTGGAGAACGGCGCCTTCGGCACTACGGCCCATCGGCGCTAGTACTTGGGCTGGCTAGGTCCGATGGGCCCACATCTAGTAGCAAGACCTTGTGTCGCGGGGTGGCTCCGAGTTAGACTCCATGCTCTGCCCGACTCCGCAGGTCTGCGGCCGACGGCCTAACTGAAGAAGCTTCGCTGACGGTCTTCGACGTTCCGCCCGACGCCATGAACCGCCCTCCGAGAGTAATTCAGCCCTAGGTCCGCTTTCCGAGGAAGGGAGCCGGAGCGCGCGAACGGAGGACCTTCATGGCGGCTATCACAACCACCCGCGAAGCGACACACCCGCTGGTCCAACACTTCCTGGACTTCGGCCGGCGCATCAAGCCCGCACCTGAGCGGCTGGCTATGGCCAAGAAATTCCCCGACCAGGTCCGGGAGGAGATCGAGCGGACCAAACTGATCGCAACTCAGGAGCCGCACACACGGCTCGCCGGAAGCTATGGCCGGGATGTCGCGGTCAAGATGATCAAGGATGTCGACGTACTGGTCGTTGGCGCCGCTGCGTACCTGGACCTTCCGCCAGAGAAGGTGTTGCGCGATCTGGAAAGAGCCGCGTCGACGTTGCCGAAGGCGCTCGGGATGCCGGGCGAGATCCAACTGATCGAGCAGCGGCGCTCGGTTCGAGTGCACTTCACGGAAGACGACTTCGACATCGATCTGGTGCCAGTCGTCCCGATCGATGGTGTCGAGCATCTGCTCAAGGTGCCCGACCGCGACTGGAGTACATGGGTAGAGACCCGGCCACTGCAGTACGCGAATCTAGTCACCGCCTTGAACGAGCGCGGCGATCGGAACCTCAAGAGGCTCATTCGCGCTTTGAAGCACTGGCGCGAGCACCAAAGCCTGGATCAACAGAAGCGCGTCAAGAGCTTCTGGCTCGAGTGCCTCGTGGTCGACGCCGTCATCGGGGGACAAATCCCGCTCGCAGGTCGCGCGCTCGCCGATGTGATCGCCGACGCCTTTGACGCTGTGTACACGCTGTGTGCTTCGGCGCTCGCGAGTGGCGGCACGCCGTTCGTTCCCGATCCAACGATTCCGGCGAACAACGTGGCCTGGAACTGGGAGCGTCCGAAGTTCGAGTACTTCATGGCGCACCTCGCGGACAGCCGCACGCGCGCCATCGCCGCGACGACCACCTCCGACCGGGGTGCCGCGATCAAGGCGTGGCAGGCGGTCTTCGGAGACGAGTGGTTCGTCTCCGACGCCCCGAAGTGGGTAAACACGGCGGCCGCCGTGGGCGCGGCCCCGATCGTCCTCCCATCGCGTCCACATCGGTTCTACGGAACCTCGCCGAAGGCCGGCGGAAACTAGAAGATGCTCCCGCCGCCGATCCAGGCCTGGCACGTGCGCGGCGCCGTGCCGGCCGCGATCTACAAGGGCAAGGGCATCATCGAATTCCCGTACCGCCCCACCGAGGTGAGCCGCACCTATTTGGTGCGGATCGACTACGGGCGGGCACCAGCGGCGCCGCGAATCTGGATCGTACGACCGAAGCTGCATCCAAAGGCACCGCACCGCTTTCCCAACGGCAGCCTCTGCCTTTTCTTCGAGGACGAGTGGACGCCCGACATGTCCTTCGCCAGCACGATCGTCCCGTGGACCTTCGAGTGGATCGGTTGCTACGAGCTGTGGCTGGAGACTGACAAGTGGATCGGACCCGAGGCTCCGCACGGTGAGAACGACAAGAAGAGTCCATGAAGAAGCTGTTCCTCTGCCATCACTCCGCCCACGCGGCATCCGTGCTCGACCTCGCGACGGAGCTGCGGCTTCGCGGCATCGTGCCGTGGGTCGCCGAGAACGGCGGTTTCATGTTGGGCGACGATCAAGAACACGAAGCCCGGCGGGTTATCAGACAGGACTGCCAGGGTCTGCTCTTTTATGCGACCCCCGGTGCGATCGAGCGCGACTTCGTCCGCCGGGTCGAGCTTGACGAGGCCTGCCGCCGTGTTCGTCGCGAGCGCGTCAGGCGCGTTCTCCGGCTCGGACCGCGGACTCCTTTCATCATCACAACAGTTACGGATGGCGTTAGTTGGGACCAAGTTAGGGCAGCCAGCCTGACGCTCCTAAGGCACGACCTTTCCCGATACGCAGGCGCGGCAATTGGCTTTGGAGACCCGCCAGCGACTCGGACGCTTGTGGCGCAGCACGCTTTGCGCGTGCGGCTGCGCAACGTGCCTCGAACGAACGAAGTCTCGCTACAGGTGAGCACTCGTGCGCCGATGCCCGACCTCGATGAGGACCTGCTCCGGATCGATGCGGAGGACACTCTCGTTGGAAATCCGGTCCCGGCCTGGACACGTGTCGGTCGCGGCCTCGAGGACGTGAAGGACGAGATCGCCTGGGCTTTCGGGCGCCCGATGCTCCGTGTCCACGGGAGTCGACACCTCAGCGGCTCGTTCCTACTTGGAGCGACGTTCCGGCGCAGCAGCGGATTCAACCTGCTAGTCCGCGCGCGCGACGGGGATTGGGCCACTAGCGGGCCGCTGGAGGCTGTCCAGATCGACGAACGGCTAGTACGGGGTGAGGCTGCTGGCCTCGCGATCGAGATCGCGGCCACCGACAAGGATCCAACGCCTGCGGTCGATCGATATCTTGCGATGAGAGGCCTCCGGCCGCGCGTGATGAGGCTCCGGGTCGAAAACGCGAGGGTGCTTAGTGCGGGGCAGGGCCGGTTTATCGCCGCGCATGTCCGGCGACGGATCGTCGAGCTGATCCCTGAAGCGGATCCCAGGGGTCTTTTGCTCTTCATGAGCGTACCGCAAGCGCTGGCCGTGCAGCTCGGCCATGAGTGGAATGCACTCCCTGTGACAACCGTTCACGAATTTGGCGGCACGACGTATGAAGCGAGCGTCGTGTGGCCCACGGCCTCACTCACTCATGCCGACCTATTCACGCAACGAACGGAACTTAGGAAGTCGTCCGTGGTCGTGGCGGGCTCTACCCCTCGATGATCGAACGGGCCGGGCGAACATCACCGTTGCCGTCCTGACTCGACGCGCGGCTGGGGCGCACACGCTCACAGGACTCACGACCCCTCTTTGATCCACTCGATCGGCGGCCACTTCGGATGGGGCGCATCCACTCCCGCATTTCATCGGACAGGAGGATCGGCGTCTCGGCAGGCGAAGAGATGATGTCCCGCGGTGAGTACACGACTAGATCGCCACGAATCACGAGACCGCGGGGATCAAGCACCATAACTTTCCCGTCAGCCGTTCGGATCGTCGGGCCCAGTAGCTCGCGGCCTTTGGTCGCCTGACCGTAAACGCCGCTGACCGCTCGGATACAGGATTCGATAATCGGCAGCCTCCCCGCGTCGCTTTGCTTCACTGAGATCCACATGTCGTAGCGGCGGTAGATCCTTCGGCTTCTTCATCGGTCGGATGGGTTGACGTCCGCCAACGTGGTGTACGAAGGAGCGCTTCGGCGCTGAGCTGAAAGAGAACCACCGTGCCAGCCTCCGCGGAACGACCAAGAACCGCTGAGGAGGACGAACACGGTGGCCGACCCGACGATGGACCCACTCGCCTGGCTTCGCAAGCAGCTCGACGAGGCTGATCCTGATCTCTTGCGCGAGATGGTCACGACCTTCGCCCAGACGCTCATGAGCGCCGAGGTCGACGTGCTCACCGGCGCGCCGTACCGCGAGCGTGGCGAGACCCGCACCAACCGCCGCAACGGGTACCGCAGCCGGCGCTGGGACACGCGCGCGGGCACGATCGACCTCAAGATCCCCAAGCTGCGGACGGGCTCGTACTTTCCGTCTTGGCTGCTCGAGCGCCGGCGGCGATCCGAGCGTGCGCTCATCAACGTCGTCGCGCAGGCGTACGTCGAGGGCGTCTCGACCCGGCGCGTCGAGGACCTGGTGCAGGCCCTGGGCATCGAGGGCATCTCCAAGTCGCAGGTGAGCGAGATCGGCGCGGTCCTCGACGCCGAGGTCGAGAGCTTCCGGCGCCGGCCGCTAGACGGCGGGCCGTACCGGCACCTCTGGCTTGACGCGCTGCCCATCCGGGTGCGCGAGGAGAGCCGCATCGTCTCCGTCTGGGCGGTGCTGGCGACGGCGGTGAACCGCGACGGACGCCGCGAGATCTGCGGTCTTGAGCTCTTCACCAGCGAGGACGGCGCGGCCTGGACCGCCTTCCTGCGCAACCTCGTGGCCCGCGGCCTCGCCGGGGTCGAGCTCGTCACGAGCGACGCGCACCTTGGGCTGCGCGAGGCCATCGCCGCGGTGCTCGCCGGCGCCGCCTGGCAGCGCTGCCGCGTGCACTTCATGCGCAACCTCCTCGCCAAGGTGCCGAAGTCGGCGCAGCCGCTCGTCGCGAGCTTCGTGCGCACGATCTTCTCCCAACCAGATGCCGCGTCGACGCGCCGCCAGCACGACTGGGTGGTCGGCCAGCTGCGTTCGCGCTTCCCCGAGGCCGCGGCGCTGCTCGATGCGGCGCGCGAGGACCTGCTCGCCTTCACCGTCTTCGGGAGAGACCATTGGCGCCAGATCTGGTCCAACAACCCGCAGGAGCGCCTCAACCGCGAGATCCGCCGGCGCACCGACGTCGTCGGCATCTTCCCCAGCCGCGACGCGATCACCCGCCTCGTCGGCGCGGTGCTCGTTGAGCAGCACGACGAATGGCAGGTCACGCACCGCTACATGAGCCTCGAGTACCTCGCGAAGAGGAATGTCGATGAGGAGGGAACGAGCGACTTGATGACGGCGCTCGCGATCGCCGGTTAGAGTGCGCGATCAGAGGACGACGCGGTGGTTCTCATACACCACGTCAGCGGACGCGGCCCGTAACGGTGGGACACCTATAGCGCCAATCCGACTAGCGCGTCGCAGGCTGGCAGAATCGTCAGGCCGAGTCTCGCCGAGAGCTCGTCGAAGATTGTCTTTGCTAGGAAGTCCTCGTCAGATGTAACAATCGGTGCGCCCGCCGCGAGAGCCAAGCCGACCACGAAGTCGTCCTTATGAGAAAAACCGATCTCGCGCAGGGCACGCCGAGCCTTGTTAGGTACTCGACTCTCGAAGTAAGCGACACGGTTCGACTTGCGCATCACATTTAGCCAGGTAGGGGCGTAACCGACCCGCCTGATGTTGTCGTCATACTGCCGGGCGAGCTCGCCGCGATGACCGTCGACAATGTAGATTTCGCGATGAGCCTCAACGGTTGCGAGTAACCGGACGGTGGCGAAGTAACACGGGTCTTCGTGGGTGTCGGATACGACCAGCACGTTTGTGTCAATTACGAGATGCAAGTTTGCAGAGGCGTGGAGCTACGACGCTGGTCGTTGACGCAAAGCGACGGACTTAGCCTGCTCTAGCCGCTCTGTGTATTCCTCGCTAAAGAAACCGGTGGGTAGTTGATCGATAAAATTGCCAAACTCATCGAGACGGAGCTCGCGCGCAACGCTGCCTTCGGGGGTCATCTCGACATAGAGAATCGCGACCGACTCAAGTGCGATCTTCCGCTCAGCGATCCGGCGTTGCAGGCGACTCAGTAACAGTTCACTGTGAGTCTCAGCGATGACTTGACGTTTCGTGTCCGTTGCCGAGATGAGAACGTCAGTTAGTGCGGTTTGAAGTGTCGGATGCAAATGGATCTCGGGTTGCTCCATTAGTAGCGTGCTTTGGGGCGCCATCAGTTGAAGCTGGATAAGCGCTGGCAGTATTTGTGAAACACCGAACCCGACGTCGGGCAGGCTGGACACGACGCCGGTCCGCGCATCCTCAACTTCCACGACATACTGCGTTGGCGAAATGCGCCTAAAACGAATCTCCTTTGCCATGTCTAGTCGCCGGAGCCAATCATTGACCGCAACAAACGCCGGCCGGCTTACCTTCTTCCGGGAGGCCGCCCAAAGCGCTTGGATTGCCGACTCGCCCTGCGAGCCCACATCCAGAGGCGCCTCGCCACCGACGACATAGGTCCTATGTGGGGTGTCGCGGAGGGGCCCGAGGTGGAGGACTCGCTGAAAGGTGCTCGTGAATTCGTGACTTATCAGCAGCCATGCGATTTCGGGACTTGGCACCGGTGGATCCCCAGTCCATCGCTGAAGGCCGATGCCGCGGTCTGCGAGTCCATAAAACTTCTCCGGCCGGACGGTGGCGTGTGCCTCCTGAGTCCCGCGACTGACCGACGCAACCGCCTTTGCCCCGCTGGCTTCGAGACGAAACTGAATTCCAGTGGGTTCAGTTTCGACCGTCGTTCGCTTCCAGTAAACGCGCGTGGGCCGGGCAAAATAGCCGAACTCCCCGGACAACGTGAGTACCCGGGTTGTCTCATGTCGGCGCCTGGTTGGCCTTGCGTAATCAGCCTCGAGGTCGACTGCGGCGTCGAGTGAGAAGCAAAGGCCTAGTGTTCGTTTGAGTGAGTGTCGGAAGACGACGTCGTGGTAAGAACCCAGGTCAAGATATGGCCCGTTGAGTACGAGAGGAACAGAAGGGTCACGAGCGGCGACCGTTTGGCGGACTAGGGATATAGCCTTCAAAATCGAACTCTTGCCGGAACTATTCGGTCCAAGAATCAAAGTCAATGGCCGCAGCGGCAAGACTCCAGACTCAGCGAAAGAGCGGAAATTCGTAAGCCGAATTGAGCGAAGCATGTTGCCAGTTTAGGCGGCGGGGCTGTCGCATGCGCGAATTTGTGCGCAGGCGACGACAGAGTTTCGATGTGCCATACGGTTGGGTTCGTAGCGTTCGGAAGAGTCAGGGATGACGCTCACCGAATACGTCGGCGAGCCGCGCGACTTGCTCCTCCAGACTCCGGGCCGTCGTGATCGCCACGACTCGGTAGCCGCGATTTTCCAGCTCCTCGCGGATCGCTTGGTCCCGTTCTGCCTGTGCCCCCGCGTCGTGTGCGGGCCCGTCTATGAATACACACACACCTCGCAACCCATCGCGCTCGTAGTAGAAGTCAGTCTGGACTGGTAAGCCTTCGACTGGACGGACTTGGGTTGCGTCTGGAAGGCGCAGCCCATCTCGGTAGAGACGCTCGAGGAACTCAAGCTCGAATTGGCTGGCCGGATCGACGCGGTCACGAAGCCAGAGGTACTGGGCCTCCCGGTCGCGACCCCGGACAAGGGGGCGGACAACGCTATCGCGCAGACGCATTAGCAGATCGCTGATCAACCGACGATCGATCGCGGGATGCTCGCGCTGGTTCGAATACGAGAGTAGACACTCGTAGCAGCCGGCGGCGCACCTATCGCGCCACTCTGGGAATTCTTGGCCGGTTGCTGTGTCGATGTGGCATAGGGCAAGAGCCTCGCGCGCCAGATCCGCGAAGGCCGCGGGTTCAGCGACCAAGCGGCGGCCGATCCCCGTTCCGCCCTCGGCGGCCTCCCATAGGAGGATCCGACGCTGGTCACCTCGCCCGATGACCTCGACCGCGATCTCCTGCTCCTCGACTTGGTAGATGGTCTGAATAGCTCTCTGGAGCGCATAGGCAAGAGTCACGAGGAATTTGTCGTTGGTTGGTCCTGACGGGCGAACCAGCACGATGTTGCGCTCGTCAGTCACGTAGGGCAGGACATGATCGCGAGTAGCTCGCTGATCGTCGCCACCCTCGTCGTCGTCTGGCGTCTCCGCGTCCGTGCGCAGCCACTTGCCGGTTACGGTTTCCAGCCCGAAGCCAGTCCCGCGAGAACGCCGAAAGCCATGATCGACCAGCCAGAGATCGGCTTGTGGGGCGTGAAGCACTTCGAGCAAGACCGCGTTGTTCGGCCCCACGACCTCCGCGCGAACAGGGTCTCGGCCTGCCGCGAAGCGGTATTGGGTCGAGAGCCGATATCCCTCGCGTGCGCGCTCCTCCTCGTCCGAGGTGATGCGCGTCCAGCGCCAGGCCCGGCTCGTGGGCTGATCGAGAAGTGAGTCCGGCATGAGTGATGTCTCACCGTCAAGCTCGGTGCCGCAGTGCTGGCAAAGGTCGACTGTTGCGTCGGCACCTGGGTGTACATAGCCACACTGCAGACAGATCTTGGCGGTGCGGAAGCGCTCCTCGATACCCCCAGGTGGAAGCACACACGAGCGCACCTGGTACTTGCGACCCTCATGGTAGATGACATTCCAGGGTCCGAATTCGCGCAGACCAATAAAGCGTGGTCGGTCGAGGGACTTCGCCTCTTCAGTGGTAGACAGCAGCACGCGCAACGGCAACCGAGGGAAGTTGTATCCGGGCAGGAAGCCCTCGCCGGCAAGATAGCGGTATGGATAGAAGTCCGACTCGATGCGGTCTGTTTGGTTGAGGAGGAGATCGATCTCGCGGCGCGCCTCTCGCTCTCGCCGTTCGGCGGCTCGTCGGTCTGCCGCGGCGGTCCGGGGGGCGTTGACGAGGCGCGTCGCCTCATCTCGCTGTCGTACGGCAGATCGGTAGAGCTCACGCCAACGGTCGAAAGCTCGGTCGAAGGCAGTCGGCGCGTCTGCCACGACTTGTTCGATCCAGGGATCACTAAGCCACTCCGCACGTACGCCGCCCTCGCCGCCCGTAACCTCGCGAAACGCGGAGGCGACCTGAGCGCGTCTGGTGGGAGAGAGCTCGAGCTGGCGGCGAGTCTCGCCGGGGAGAGGAAGTCCCTCGGCATCCAGATCGAGTACCTCGACCATGGAGTTTCTAAGGCTCAAGCCGACATGAGCCAGCCACACTGAGTGAAGATGAGCCTCGACGAGCTGCTGATTGGCGAGATCCATCCGCGGCGTTGCGACCGCCCCCGCGATCATCCGCTCCTTCCAGCGGAAGAAGTACTGATCGTGCGCATTACCCTGGCTACACAGCGTGACGACGAGCGCCGGACGCCCGCCACGACCGGCGCGGCCGCTGCGCTGAGCGTAGTTCGCCGGTGTCGGCGGGACATTACGGAGATGGACGGCTGAGAGGTCAGCGATGTCGATGCCGAGCTCCATCGTCGGAGAACAAAAGAGTGCCGGGAGATCGCCTGCGCGAAACTGCTTTTCGCGCTCTTCCCTGTCGGGGGGCGACACCGCGGCCGTGTGCTCCCGACCAACGATCCCTCCTAGGTGCACGGCGTCGCGTGTGTAGAGGTCTCGGAAGTACGGATTTGGCACAAGGTTTTGGAGATCCGGACGCCGCAGGTATAGCGCCCGTGCGCGGACAAGGTCCGGTCCCGGCGCGACCCCGGTCCCCGGCCGCCACAGCAGCGTGGCCGCAGAGATTTGCACGCCGCGTTCTTCACCACCACGCCTGACAACGGTGAGAAGGTGTCCGCGCAGTGCGGCGACGATCCCGCGCACAAGGTCATCGACCTGTGCGGCATCGAGGTCTCGTGCGATATCCCAGGTTCGGCGTGAGCGTAGGTACCGTCCCAGGGCTGAGCGGGCACCCATCGCGATGACTCGCTCGCGATCGTCGTCCGCTTCCACGTCGGGCAAAAGCGCGACGACGCTCCGGTCAACATCGGTCTCGTCAAGCGGCCATGGCGCGCAGAGCACGCGCTCCGTGCGTGACGCGAGCTCGCGGACGTTGTCATCGCGAAGGATCGGTGCGTCGATCGCCAGCTGCCCACGGAGGTGGTTGAGTACCGCCCGGAGAACTGATAGGCGTCGATCTGCAGGAACGTCGCGCATCACCGGCACCTGCGACCAGGCACCGTCGTCTGCGGCGATCGCGTCCAGCCCCTCGTATTCGATCCGCAGGAGGCCAGCCTGCTCCAGGTTCGGCTGAGCGACACGCCACGCACGACGAAGGTCGCCGAGAGCCCGGTACTCAAAGAGCGTGATGAGCGCCCGGCGGGCACCCTCGTAGCCCGCACCCTCCGCGCGGGGCTCACGCATGAAGTGAACCGGGTCAGGTGCGAGCGCGTCGAACGCAGCACGGGGCAGACGATCGATGTCGAGTGGCGACTGACGTGTGAGCGCCGTCACGATCGCCCCGCGGAGCATCGCCGTTTGCACGAAGTCGTTTAGGTGTCCCGCCTGGAGCGCTGCGTCTTGGCGGTTGTCGGTGAAGCTGAGCACCTTACGAGCACTCCGCTCAAGGTCTCGCTCCGGCGCGGAACGCATGGCGACGACGGCCGATGTGGTGAGGATGGTGGTCGCCGTTGACCGCCCCGTCTGGCTGAGAGTTGCGAGCTTCACAAAGTCGTTCTTCGCGCGCAAGTCATAGGCGGTGCGGCAGCGCAGACACAGCATTAGTGGTCGCGGCTGGAACCAGCCGCGCACCGCATCCCAGCTCTCCCCCGGCGCGATGTCCCCGTTCGCGAGCACCCACATGCCTCTCGGAATGTGGGTGCGATAACGCTCGCGCACACGCGGACCTCGCGCACGTGGCTCCATCCAGTGCTCCGGAAGGTCATCGTCGCCTGTCCAGAGGTCGTCCCGCTCGATGACGAAATAGCCGAAAGTCCCCGCGGTCTCATCCTCGGGCGCATTGAGAAGCGGCGACCGTGGAACAAGCCGCACCCGGCCATCTCTTTCGACGAGGGAGGCGAGGAACATCTCCTGGCCGCATTCACGACAGAACGCCAGCGGATAGAGGAGTCGTTCGCCCTCGCCGGGCGCCAGGTACTGCCCCTCGAGTGTCAGGGTGCGCCGGTCAGGTGGCTCGATCGTGGAGAACACACTGCTACCGGTCGACAGGAATTGGTGAAGGCGGAAAGCGAAAAGCGGATCGCCGCTCTCGCTTTGCGCCCGGTTTCCGGCGGCAAGCACCTCCTGCAACGCGCTCCCGCACTGCGCAGCCGAAATCCCCGAAGTCTCCGCAAGGCGGCGGACAGTCTCCGCGAAACTAGCCGGTCGGCGGCGCTCCAAACGACCACGGCGCGTCTCGACACCGAATGCCTCTTCGGCCCACGCCGCAAGCGGATGACCAGCGATGGCAGGGCGTGCAGCAGGTGGAGCCGGTGTTTCGACCGCCGCTCTCAGTTCCTGCGTGCTTTGGGGCACGGCGAGCGAAGCGATGCGTCTTAGGCTTTCCTCGACGACGTCATCGTCGGCGACCGGAACCCCAAACAAGGTCGATGCCGCGCGAGCGATCCCGCGTCGGCGTTCGCGAGCGTCCTCGCCAGTCGTAAGAGTTGCCGACGTACCTACGAACTGGAAGCGTCGGCTGTGGGCGCGTTGCCGAACGCGGCGCATCAGCATGGCGACATCGGCGCCTTGCCGCCCTCGATAGAAATGGAGCTCGTCGACGACGAGGAAGCGCAGGTCGCGCATCGCGACTTCAACAAAGGTTCGCTCGTACGGCCGGATGAGGAGGTACTCGAGCATCACGTAGTTCGTAAGCAGGATGTGAGGGGGGTCGTCGAGGATGGCCTGCCGTTCTTCGCTACCTTCTTGCCCCGTGTAGCGCGCGAACCGCACGAGCGTCTCCGGGGTCTTCTCGCGGTACTGCTTGAGCGCCGTGAGCTGGCTGTTCACCAGTGCGTTCATCGGATAGACGAGAATCGCGCGGACCGAGTGCCGTCTCGGGTCGTCTCGGACAATCGCGTCGACGATGGGGATGAGATAGGTGAGGCTCTTGCCTGAGCCTGTTCCGGTAGTCACGACATATGAGCTGCCTCGCCTCGCGGACGCCAGAGCCTCGGCCTGGTGACGGTAGAGGCGCATATCCGGCCCAAAGAACTGTGCCGTCTCGGGCGCGATGGTTCCCGCGCTAGCCAGCTCGCTCAGCATCTCAGCCGGCTCGTAAGCGGGGTTCAGCTGAAGGACAGCGTCAGGCCAGAGCGCTCCCTGACCCAGACGATCCTGCACGAACTGCTCAATGCCCGGATCGAGGATGTGAACGAAGCTTTGGAAGTACTCGCGGTACTCGCCGACGACGCGGTCGCGAAGACCGAAGACGTCCACTTCCTATTCCCTTCGCAGCCGAGCCTGCTCGGGCGCCTCGCGCTCCCGCCGCGCCACCTCCCCGTTTAGGGCCAGGAGACGGCGGAGTAGTGCACTGCGCGCGTCGGGCGAGATCGTAAAGCGCGGCTGGTCCCGCTCGTTGCGGTAGAAACCATGCCCGAGGTCAACGTCGTCCCAGCCATAACACGCGAGGACGGCGCGATCCATCTCGGCGTGCAGTTCGCGTAGACGACGTATGTCCTCGTCGGTGAAAAGCTCATCGTTCACGAGGCGATAGGTCCTGGTAAGGCCCAGTTCCCTAGAGCGCATGGACGCCGCGCGGTGCTGTTCGTAAGCTCGAGCCGCGCGCCCAACAGAATGACGAGCTACGTCGCTGACTTCCTGAGGAAATGGGAAGTTCTGGAAGCAATCCGTCGGGGTATAGCGGACGTCCGTTCGAAGACGTGATGCGTATCGACGTACCCACGCCTCATGAACGTTCGACTGCAGAAGGCCGAAGTGGAACTCATCGTCAAATCCAAAAGCGACAACTTCCGAGTTGTATATCCAACCCTTCTCCAGGAACCTGACCAGGTGGAGTTCGCTGACACGACTCCGGGCAATAATCCGCCCGAGTGACCTCGCACGCCGGTAGAGCTCAAGCGCGTGTGCTTCGTATTGCCACCAACGCTCCCTTAGCCGCTCATATCCAGCCCCGAGTTTGTCTCGTTGTGGCTTCACTCGTGATTCGACTATCGCCAGAACTTCCGGGTACCGGCTGGCCTTCTCAAGCGTCCAGTCGAAGAAGCAGATTGCATAACGCCGAGGAAAGAGCTCCGGCTCCGCGTTCAGGTCTTGGCCACCCACATACGGGAGGACGCACTCGGCGTTCTTCGGATCTGCGGCCAAGAGCTGTTCTGCTTCATTGGCGTCCAAGACGAAACCGAGCCCTCGGAGCTTTGATCCAAGGTACGCGAGTTGGTTGTTTGCGGCGAGAGGTGCGGGCTCGATCTCGACATCGCTTTGCAGCGCGGACGAGATGGAAGTGACTACCCTCCCGTCGAGCACTTTTGGCTGTTTGCCGGGCCCCCGCCTAACAGCAATAAGGTTGACCTCGACACTCGCTGATCCCGGCCATTTGATGAATCGACGCGCGTAAGTGATCTGACCTCCGGCCTGCGTGATGACTCTTAAGCCGACTTCGCGCGTATCTCCCTGCGCGACCGTCTTGGTGGCGACCATTCCGAATTGGCCGCCGGGACGGAGAACGTCAAAGGACCGGCGCAAGAAATACGCGGCTAGATCCGACTTTCCGCCGCTCGGCGGGTAAGCCACCGTAAGCCAATTCCTGTATGCCTTCCCAAGTGCACCAATGATCTTCGAATGCCCAACGTACGGAGGATTCGAGAGGACGAGATCGAACCCACCGGCCGCAAAGGCATCGGGGAACTCGATTGCCCAGTGGAACGCGCGAGTGGCATCGTCGTTGACGACCGCGGTCGCCGCCTCAACCATCTCGTCGTCCACGCTCTGAGGGTCGGCACGGAAGGCGTTTAGCACAGCGGTCGTCGGCGTTGGCCCGCGGAGATTAGCGAAGAAAGGCGCGGTCCATAGGTCACAGGCGACCCGCGCGCGCCACCACAGACCACCAGCTTCGCGGGCGGTCTCGTAACGTGCCGCATGCTCGCGGACACGCTCGACCGTGTCGTCGGGCTCGCGGACGATACCCTCGACGACGGCGGCCGCACTGGAGTGCTCGGCGCGAGGCTTCGCGTTTAGCGTCAGTTGCCCCTGACGTTCGCGACGGTTACGGTCCCGCAGGGTGTGCGAACGAACGCGAAGCGCGCGGTCGGCGCGCTCGTATGCACCGTCAGGGATGCCCTTGTCCAGGAAAATCGGATCTGCCAAGCCGACAAGGCTGTCCCCGAGCTTCACTCGGTGGTCGAGGAACGCGAGTGGAAGACCCGCCTCGTGACTCTCGAGCCAGAGGGCGACCTTGCAGAGATCGACCGCGAGGGGGTTCTTGTCAACGGCGTAGAGGCAAGACCGGATTACGGCACGCAGGGCATCACGGAAGTCCGACGGCGATGGCTCGTTCCCCGCAGCACGTACCTTCGCAAGCTCTCGGGCGATCCTTCTCCCAGCGGCAAGGAGGAAGTGACCCGAGCCGGCGGCGAGGTCCAGGACATGAAGACCGAGCAGCGCACGCTCGCGCGAGGCGGTGTCGTTGGCAGCGGCTAGACGGTCCGCTATGACAGGCGCCAGGGCCGACTCGACCAGCTCCTGAACGAGCGACTGAGGTGTGTAGTAGGAGCCGGTCGATCGACGCTCCCCGCCGGCCTCGAAGACGAACTTAGGCGGCTGCGTCACGGTATCGATCCGCGGCGCATAGTCAAGGAGCGCTTCGTAGACCGAGCCGAGCTCCTCGACATCGAGCCCCGCAAAGTTGACACGGCGTCGGACTCCCTCGTCGTCGAATGTCGAGAGAGCGCGAATCGAGCGCAGTAGTGCGTCGTTCGCGCAGCCGGCGGTCTCAAGGTCCGCGCATGCGACCAGAGAGAAGAGCTCACCGTCGAACGGGCTGAGCCCAAGTGCCCTCGCGAGGGCTTCGTCGCGGAAGATGGCGAACACTTGGATGAGGCGTAGCCAGAGGTCCGCGTGCGGATCGGGCGCGATGTAGTTCTCGGCGCGCTCGCGCAGTGAGCTAAGCCCGTAGTGGCGGAGGTAGATGTCCGGACCAGGACCAGGGACGCCAACAGGCACGACGAGCCTTCGCTCTTCAACGACCATGAGGAAGAGGAGGCGGTAAACGAGCCGGAGCAGCTGCCTGTAGAGGTCTGCCGCTGGGAGATCGCCCGAAACGACGCGCTGACGCAGGACCTCGCTCGATCCATGCTCGAGGAGCGCATTGGCCATCTGTGTGATCGCGCGCTCGACGCCGTCGCGCAGCCGCTCGCGGACTCGGCCACCTTCCTCAATGCCCTGCTGGTAGTAGCGCTCGATCCAACTCTCGGTGTCGCCCGCTGTGCGCGGGAGCCGCGTGCGGTGGAGGAGGCGGTAGAAGAGAACGAACTCGCTATAGAGGTTGTCCTCCACGATCGCCGTCAGGTCGAACTCGAGGTAAGTCGGGCGAGAGATGCGCGCCGCATTCCGTAGTAACCGGAGTCGATCTCCGTTTGTGACGATCCCCCAGACGATGTCAGTGCGGTTCAAGTACTCCTGGACGGCGGCGTGAGGCGTGCGCCGCAAACCATCCAGGCGATCGTCCAGTTCTTGATCGACGCTTAGCACGTTCACCGGAGGAGCGTCCTCGGCCTCGCCCGCACGGTGCGAAATAACGAAGCTCTCTCCGTCGACGCTCGCCGACCTTTGAAATGTGAGGTCGTAGCCGAGGCGCTCAAGGAGCGGACCAACCCAAGCCTCGCGTGTGATGGTCGTCAGCGAGCTCAGCGAATGAGC
This sequence comes from Candidatus Limnocylindria bacterium, assembly GCA_036002305.1. Classification (GTDB taxonomy): domain Bacteria; phylum Chloroflexota; class Limnocylindria; order P2-11E; family P2-11E; genus 3-1-20CM-2-70-9. The sequence goes on along the minus strand of DASYTL010000032.1, from coordinate 433,923 downwards.
GCGCCGCCGCTGGAAGGCATCCCAATGAGCGCGGACATCCGAATAGGCAGCCTGGAACTCGTCGGTCAGTCGGGTACCCGATGAGAGGCCGAAGTCAGAGGGTGTCTGGCCGGGCACGCCGTCGCCAGTGGCGATCCGCTCCAGCAGATCGGTAGGGAAAAGCCCCTCAACTTCGATAGCCGCGTAGGGCATGGCTACTCTCTCCCCGCGGGAACGAGCACGAAGCATCCGACCACGTCGGGCGGTATGTGCGGCCGTACTTCGAGCGCGGCGCGGCGCTCCAGCCGACGGGCCTTTTGGTGCGCCTCGATGAGCGCGGTAGCACGACGAGTAACGACCGCCGTGGCCGAGTCCCCGTTCTGGAGCAGCGCGAGCGCCCAGCTCACATGCCGCGTACGCTCCCCTGCGGTCATGTTGGCCGCAGGACGCACGCGCTCAAGGAACTCCCGCGACGTCTCGTCCTGCCAGACAAGACGATCGTTCTCGACAGTGAATGCCTCGACGACAACTTCCTCAGCGAATTGCGCGTGTCCTTCTTCGACGAGCTCGTAGCGGAGACGTAGGAGGAGAACTGCGGTTCGACGTGACACTGCATCCGTGAACGTGGCGCCGCAGCGGGGCAGGGAAGCGGCACGATCGCCAGCCAGCGCGCCGCCGATCACTGCATCGCAATAGGCTTCGATCAATGGACTCGTCCTTGTGACGAGGATCGCGCCGTCCTCGGCGTGGTCAAAGCGCAGCTTGTCCGTCGTTAGGCCAGTAGCGTTGACACGAGCCGCAAGTGCGCCAGGAACAAGCGAGAACGCGTCGCGCGGACGGGGGCGGAGCTCACCGCCGAAGCGTTGTGCCGCATCAGCGAGGAAGCGCCGCAGCGTAGCCTGATCCCCAAGCAGCGCGGTCGTCGCGCCTATGTCTTCTGCGAGTGCAGTCGCGTCTATCGAAGGCTGCGAGAAATAGGCGCGTTGTCGTTCCTCACTCCGCACCCGCTCGTCGAGCTGGCCGTGGAATCGGCCAACTTCCGGTGGCATCAGCCCCAGTTGGAGCTGTACTCCCGTCCCGCCTTGGAGCAGGACGCTCTCCAATACCGCCTCGAGAACGCCCTCCGCCTCGACTGGGATTGGCAGGGCAAAACCCAGCGTCTGGCGGATCTGCCGGGCTTTGCGAAGAAGGACGTCGAGCACAACGAGATCGACAGGATTGTTGGCGCCGTACAGCACGATCGCCCGGACCTTGGGTCGGACCTGACCAAAGCGGTCCACGCGACCTTCCCGCTGATCGAGCCGGTTCGGGTTCCAGGGCAAGTCGTAGTGGACAACGGCACCGAAGTGTTCCTGGAGGTTGATGCCTTCAGAGAGGCAGTCCGTCGCGACTAGGACGCGGGACGTTGCCTGCGCGAGCTCTTCCACCTTCTTCCGGCGAACTTCTTCGCCGAGAGCGCCGGTGACGGCGACGACCCGCAGCTCGGGAAACCGTTCGCCGAGCAGCCGCTGCAGCCATTCGGCCAGATAGTTAGCGGTCGCGATATAGCGACAGAACACGATTGGCTGCGCGCCCTCGCGCACCAGTTCCTCGACGATCCGCACGAGCGCACCCAGTTTGCGGTCGTGCTCCGGACCGACGAGCCCTGCGGCAAGGCGCGAGAGTTCGACGAGGCGGCGACGCTCGCCGTCGCTGAGATCCGCCTGGCTCGCTGCAAGCGGTGCGCTCGGAGCATGATCGGCTACAGCCTCGTCTTCCGAGGGGTCCAGGACTTGAGCGCGGTAGGCGTCGTCGAGCTCCGCCGTCTCGTGGGGCATGGCGCCGAATCCCTCGCTCCGGCCGGACAGCATCGTCGTTGCCGCCCCTGGGCTGGATAGGGCGCAGCGCAGGAGGGCAAGCGCAGCCCAGTGACGGACACGCTGCTGCGGAGCGGCCAGCTCGGGGCGGCCGCGCACAGTCTCGCGGCAATAGGCCAGGAGCCTTTCGAAGAAGCGCTGCTGGCCGGCCGAGAGATCGTACGTGGCCCATTCGGCGATCCGCTCCGGGAAGCGCGTCTCCTCGCCGTGCCAGCTCTCAATGTCGCGGCGGCGACGTTGGACGACATGTGGTTGGAGCAGCGAGCGATCAAGGTCGAGCTCCTCCGGCAAGTCGAACTTAGGATCCAGAAGACCCAGCAGCGAGCGGAAGTTCTCTTCGATACCGCTGTGGGGCGTGGCTGTTGTGAGCAAGAGATGCGGAACTCGCGCCGCGAGCTCCCGTACGAACTCATAGCGTTGGTGCTGTGCGCTCTCTCGCTGACCACGTGGCCGCGCCGAGCCGTGGGCCTCATCGACGATGAGGAGGTCAGGCGGGTTACGTAGGTAGGCATCGCGTCGGCGATCGGACTTCATGAAGTCGATGCTCGCGACGAGGTGGGGGAAGTACGCGAGGACATTGACGTCTTGCCGCGGGACTTCCCGCTCGAGGCGCGCGATCCGCGATGGCTGGAGGACTCTCGCGTCGACCGCGAACTTCTCGCGTAGCTCGGTCTCCCACTGGTCGCACAGGTGTGCCGGGCATAGCACCCCGATGCGTCGAATAAGTCCGCGGTCCAGCATCTCGCGGGCAATGAGGAGCGCCTCGATCGTCTTGCCGGTGCCAACGTCATCGGCTATCAGGAGGCGCACGCGCTCCTGGCGGAGCGCCATAACCAGCGGGACGTATTGGTAGGTGCGCGGGCCAAATCCCAGTCTGCCCGCGCAGCGGAAGGGCGATGCACCGGCCCGAACACTGAGCCGCAGAGCGTCGTAAAGCACCCGAGCCCCGACGAGGTCGCCCGCATTCGCCGGATCGGGAAGTGGGAACTGAGAGACCGCAACGTCCCGGCTCTCTAAAGGAACGAACAGACCGGTGATGTCGTCATCTCGACCGTTTAGAGGCCGAAGGCAGAGCACATCTGGGGCGTCGAACGGCATAACGATCCAGTCGCGACCGCGCGCACGTACAAGGCTCCCGACGGCGAAGGAAGGTGTGGCCGTGCTCACGGCTGCAGCTTAGGCAAGCCCGGTCCGCTTTTCCGCAGTAGCCGGACAGACTCTCAAGACCAGGTGAAGACACTGTGCCGCTCTCAAGCCCACCCCAAGGCGACCCATGGGCGCCCCTGCTCTCCATCTTCGGCCCGTGCGACGGCACAAATCATGGGCCAGCGTGTGACTTCATGTATATGGGTGTGGCCACGGGACCGTTCGGACAGATCCGCCTTTACAAGCATGCCGGCACTCGGCGGTATCTCGTCTTGGATTCACACGGTTACACATACCGCTTCCGCCGCGGTCGCTTCGGCCTTCGCCTGGAGCCGGTGGAACTCGCTGATGCGGTTTCGGGTGTGCTGAGCTCCCCCTGACGCCAGCGACGATCCTCTTGATGAACGGCAGAGCTTTGGCTGCGGGTCCTTCACAAGCGAAGTCAGACGCGGCGCTAAACGGAGTAGAGCCGCATTAGTTCTACGGTCCGAGCCCAGTCCGATGTAACCGCGATGTTCCAACACCGAGCGCGGGATCTGTCGGGGTAATTGGGAAAGCTCCGTCGATCGGCCTCCCTTGGTGCGCGTTGCTACCTTTTTGGCCGTACCGCTGTTTGCGGACGGTTGCAGGCCCGCGACGACGAAGCCTGGGGGGCGAATGGATAAGGCCGAGCTTCAACTAAGGATTGGGCCGCAAGGGACACTCGTTGATGGTTTCCTGGGGCCGGGGCGCGCGGTTCGAGTTCGCACCGAGATCGGCCGACGCTTTGCCGATCATGAGTTGCATCTCCGCGACTTGAACTTCGCACTCGGTTGTCTGGATGCGTTGGCGTCGGAGGCGGACCCAGTTAGACGACAGGCGCTCTGGGAGAGCGCAATCGTTCACTTCGTGAAGTGCTTCAGTCGCGACATTCGCTTCGTGCTCGTGGCGGAAGAGATATGGTCGGATGACCCCGAGGGATTGAAGGGTTTCCGATTCTTTCGGGACCTTCGCAACAAGCATGTGATTCACGACGAGAACTCATATGCTGACTGCGCCACCTGCGTGGTTCTCCCGGATCGGCGTGATCTTCCGAGGGCTTCTGTCGTCTTCTCGTTCTTCGCCAAGTTCGAAGTGCTCGACAGCGAACACATGACAAGACTTCGAGCGCTGATCGAACGCACCCGCTCGTGGGCTGACGCAAGAAAGGACACGCTCGTCGAGGAACTGATGGAAGAGCTCGAGGGGCAATCGGACGAGGCATTGGAACGCTTGGAACCATTTGTCGTGCCTAAGCTCGGGGGAGAAGTCCACGCGCGCCGCGTGCGTTAGCCTGGCAGAGCCGACAATCAATCGGACGGCCGGTGGTCGCTCCCTCGCTGACCTATCGAGGCGGATGACCGGCCTGACTTTGTCGCGGCTGACTCGCGAATCTCTTCGGAAAATCCCTGAGTCGTTTTGCCGAACGTCCCTTGCGAGGCGGATTTCTGTAGATCAGCGGCCTTTGAGGCTGGCGTGATGTGTGTCCCTTGGCGCGGGGTAGCCTGTACCCGCTCGAGCGCCGGAGGGATCGCGTGACGCTCACGCTGGCGAATGTCGAGGTCGTTTACAGCGACGTGGTCATGGGGCTTCGCGGGGTCTCGCTCACCGTGCCGCCCGGCGCGATCGTCGCCCTGCTCGGCGCGAACGGCGCGGGAAAGACCACCTGCCTGCGCGCCATCTCCGGCCTTCTCGACGTCCACCGCGGCAAGATCACCAAGGGCACGATCACGTTCGAGGGCGAGCGCATCGACCGGTTCGACGCCACTGACATCGTGCGCCGCGGCGTCGCGCAGGTCCTCGAGGGCCGGCGCATCTTCCCCGAGCTCACCGTCGACGAGAACCTGCGCGCCGGAACGTACGGCCGGCGCAACGGCGTGGGGACGCGACGGCCGTACGACCGCGTCATGGCGCTCTTCCCGATCCTCGCGGATCGGCGCAGCCACATCGCCGGCTACCTCTCCGGCGGCGAGCAGCAGATGCTCGCCATCGGCCGCGCGCTCATGGCCGAGCCGAAGCTCCTCCTCCTCGACGAGCCGTCCCTCGGCCTCGCGCCGATCCTCATCGGGCGGATCCGCGACGCCATCGCCGCGATCAACCGCGAGGGCACCGCCGTCCTCCTCGTCGAGCAGAACGCCGCGATGGCGCTCTCACTCGCGTCGCACGGCTACATCCTCGAAGTAGGGAAGGTCGTCATGGACCGCCCGGCCGATGTGCTGGCGCGGGACGACGACGTGCGCGAGTTCTACTTCGGCTTCACCGAAGGCCAGCGCCGCTCCTACCGCGACGTGAAGCACTACCGCCGGAAGAAGCGCTGGCTCAGCTAGCGATGCCGCCGCTGCTCGAGGTCCGGGGACTCACGCTCGGATTCAGCGGCCTCATCGCGCTCGACGACGTCTCGTTCGACGTCAACGAGGGCGAGCTCCTCGCGATCATCGGCCCGAACGGCGCGGGCAAGACGTCGATCTTCAACTGCCTGAACGGCGTCTACCGGCCGCGGTCGGGGCTGATGCGTTTCCGCGACCGCGATCTGCGAGGGCTCCGACCGCACGAGATCGCGCGCCTCGGTGTCGCGCGCGTCTTCCAGAACATCGAACTGTTCCCGCAGATGACCGTCGCCGACAATCTCATGCTCGGCCGGCACGGCCTCATGCGCGCGGGGCTCGTCTTCGGCGCGCTCTGGATCGGCCCGGCGCAGCGGGAGGAGGTCCGCCACCGCGGGCGCGTGGAGGAGATCATCGACTTCCTCGAGATGGAGTCGATCCGCAGCCAGCCCGTCGGCGCACTCCCGTTCGGTCTGCAGAAGCGCGTGCAGCTCGGGCGCGCGCTGGCCATGGAGCCCAAGCTGCTCCTCCTCGACGAGCCGGTCGCGGGCATGAACCTGGAAGAGACCGAGGACATCGCGCGCTTCGTCCTGGACGTGAAGGAGGAGCTCGGGGTCACACAGATCCTCGTCGACCACGACATGGGCGTCGTGCTGGACATCGCCGACCGCGTCATCGTCCTCGACTTCGGCCGCAAGATCGCCGAGGGAACTCCTGACGAGATCAGGCGCAACCCCGATGTCGCGCGCGCGTACCTCGGCCAGCCGCTCGCGGCGGTGGCGGGCTGATGGCTACGGCGGTCGAGCCGCGCGACGCGGCCGCGCGCGAGGCGCCAAAGCTCGAGACGTTCCCGGCCGCGTTCCGGCGGCGCTGCCGGGAGAGCGCGCAGTACGTCGCGCTCCGTGAGAAGCGCCTTGGAATCTGGCGCGAGCACACCTGGGCCGACTACTACGCGCGAGCGCGCGCGTTCGGGCTCGGCCTCGTCGCGCTCGGCCTCAAGGTCGGTGATCGCGTCGCCATCCACTCGGAGGATCGGCCCGAGTGGCTGTTCAGCGAGATCGGCGCGATCTGCGTGGGGGCGACGTCGATGGGCATCTACTCCACGAGCCCGCCCGCCGAGGTCGAGTACCAGCTCGCGGACTCCGGGGCGCGTTTCCTCGTCGCCGAGGACCAGGAGCAGGTGGACAAGGCGCTCTGCGTCGCCGACAACTGCCCCGCGCTCGAGCGGATCATCTACGTCGACCCGAAGGGCCTGCGCGGGTACCGCGACCGCCGGCTCATCTCCTACGAGGAGGTCGAGCGGCTCGGGCGCGCCGTCGACCCCGAGCGCTTCGAGCACCTCCTGGACGAGCGCACCTTCGACGAGATGCCGATGCTCGTCTACACGTCGGGGACGACCGGGCCGCCCAAGGGCGCGATGCTCTCCGGCGCGAACCTCGCGCACGCCGTCGTGATCGCGGGGCAGAGCTTCCCCGCGACGACCGACGACCGCGTCCTCTCGTACCTGCCGCTCTGCCACGTCGCGGAGAAGCTTTTCAGTATCCACATCCCGATCTCCACGGGCGCGTCGGCGAACTTCGCCGAAAGCGTCGAGACGGTGACGCAGAACCTGCGCGAGGTGAAGCCGACGATCTTCCTCGGCGTGCCGCGCATCTGGGAGAAGATCGCCGCCGGCGTCGCGATCCGCGCGCGCGACGCCGATCCGCTGAAGCGCCTCTTCTTCCGGCTGTGGCTCGCGGTCGGCCGGCGCCTCGCGGATGAGTGGATCCGCTCGCGCGGGCGGTATCCCTTCCCCTGGAACGTCGTCTACCTCGCAGGCTGGACCGTCTTCTACGGGCCGCTGCAGGAGAAGCTCGGCCTTTCGCGCTGCCACACGCCGGTGAGCGGCGCGGCGCCGATCGCCCCGGAGGTGCTCCGCTTCTTCCATTCCATCGGCATCCACATCCGCGAGGCCTGGGGCATGACCGAGAACACGGCCATCGGCATCATCACGCGGACCGACGACGTGCGCATCGGATCGGTCGGGACGCCGACCGTGGACTCCGAGGTCCGCATTGCCGACGACGGCGAGATCCTCTTCCGCAGCCCCTGCGTCTTCGCCGGCTACTACAAGGATCCCGAGGCCACGCGCCGGGCGCTCGAGGACGGCTGGCTGCACACCGGCGACGTCGGTGTCATGCACGATGAAGGCCACGTCCAGATCACCGACCGCAAGAAGGACCTCATCATCACGGCCGGCGGCAAGAACATCGCGCCGAGCGAGATCGAGAACCGGCTCAAGGCCTCGCCCTACATCCGCGAGGCCATCGTGGTCGGCGACCGGCGCGCGTACGTCGTGGCGCTCATCGGCGTGGAGCGCGACACGGTCGCCGACTGGGCCATGCGCAAGCGGATCGCCTTCACGACGTACCGCGACCTCACGGCGAAGCAGGAGGTCGTCGAGCTCGTCGCCGACGAGGTCCGCCGCGTGAACCGCGACCTCTCCATGCCCGAGCAGGTGAAGAAGTTCCGTCTGCTACCGAAGGAGCTCGACCACGAGGGCGGCGAGCTCACCGCGACGATGAAGGTGAAGCGGAAGAACCTCGAGGACTCGTTCCGCGACCTCATCGACGACATGTACGGAGGGCGGGCATGACCGACGACTGATCCGCAGCCCATGTTCGAACGCATTACACACACGGACACGCCACCGTCCCCGGTCCTCGCCCAGCGGAGTCAGATCGCGCAGATCGTCGCGCACGAGAGCGCCGAGACCCTGGTCGGTCGCCCGGCGGGCCTGCGCGTCGAGGTCTTGCGCCGACTCGTCCGGCCGGTCGCGGATGACGTCGCTGAGCGCTTCGTCGCGTACGACCGCGCCCTCGGTGAGGCCGGATTGCATCACGGTTCTGCGTGGATCGTCGACAACGCGACCGGCGGGCTCACCGTCGGGGGGCGCGAGCACGTGCCGGTGCGCGGTCCGCTCCTCGTCGTGGCGAACCATCCCGGACTCTCCGACGCGGTAGCGCTCCTCGCGGCGCTCGGCCGCGAGGACGCCTGGATCGTCGCGGCTGACTATCCGTTCCTCCGCGCGCTCCGGCTCGCGAGCCGGCGCTTCCTTTTCGTGTCTGACGATCGTTCCCATGTCCTGCCGGCGTGCCGCCGCATCGTCTCGCGGCTCCGGTCCGGGGAGACCGTGGTGGTCTTCCCCGCCGGCGGACTCGAGCTCGATCCCGCCCTCTCGCGCGATGCGGCGCGCGCGTCACTTGCGACCTGGTCCCGCAGCGTCGAGCTCCTCGCTCGGCTCGCCGACCGCACCCTCGTCGTCCCCGCCGCCATCAGCGGCGTCGTCTCGCGCTCCGCCTTCGACCATCCGCTCGCCAAGCGCCGTGGCGTGCTCAAAGAGCGCCAGCGCATGGCGACGCTGCTCCAGGTCGCCCTTCCGCGCTACCAGACGAACCGCGTGAGCGTCCGCTTCGGCGCCCCGATCCCAGGTGCTGGACGCGACCTGCACGCGACGGTCATCGACGCGATGCGCGCGCTCATCGGCGCCGCGTGAGGATCGTCCTCGCGACCGCGATCGCGCTGATCCTTGCGGTACCGCTGGATCTGGCGATCGAAGCCTTCGCGCGGCGGGCGTTCGCGGTCTCGCCCGAGTTCGAGCCGTTCCAGGGGACCGTCGCGCCGTACACCGCCGGCGGCGTGATCCTCGCCGGCGCCACGTTCGCCGTGGTTCGTCGCCTCGTCCGCGACGCGGTCCGCGTGTACGTCCGGCTCGCGATCGTCGCGCTGGTGCTCTCGTGGATCCCCGATGTCGCGCTCCTCTTCATCAACGAGCCCGGAGCGACCGTGCCCGCGGTGGCCTCGCTGATGGTCATGCACGCCGTCGCCGCGGCGAGCGTGGTGACGCTGCTCGTCCGGATCGCCGGCCCACGGCGACCGACCGCCGGATCGTGAGCTCCACCGCTTCGGCGGCCGCGCCGAGGCCGTCCGGCTCAGGCTTCTCGACCTTCACGCGGACCTCCGCGACGCGCTCGAACCGCTTCAGGAGCGCGCGCGCGACGTCGGCCGTCGTCCGTTCGAGGAGCACCCTTGGGCGGCGGCCGACCTCGTCGCGCACGCACGCCGCAACATCGGCGATGTTCAGCGCGGCCGCGAGCTCGTCCTTTGCGACCGCGTCCGCGATGTCCACCGAAAGCTCGACGTCGACCAGGTAGTCGTGCGCTTGCTGCTGATCGGCTGGCGTGGGTCCCTGCCGCCCGCGACATCGCAGGCCGCGGATGAAGATGCGACCGGGCAGCTCGCTCATGAACCAGACATCTGCGAGGCAACCCGCGTACTCCATGGCATATAAGTGGCACCGTACTTGTTGCATGAGTGACGTGCTCGTCGCCTCGCGACCCGACGCTTCCCGCGCCGACGCCTCGCTGCCAACGCGCTGGGGCAACTTCCGCATCAGCGTCTTCCGTTTCGGCGGCACCGAGGTCGTCGCGCTCTCGCGAGGCGAAATCGACGGAGCTGAGTCGGTCCTCGTCCGCCTGCACTCCGAATGCCTCACCGGGGACCTGCTCGGTTCGCTGCGGTGCGACTGCGGCGACCAGCTGCGCTCCGCGCTCGCGATGATCGGAAGCGCCGAGCGCGGCGTCCTTCTCTACCTCGACCACGAGGGGCGGGGGATCGGGCTCTTCAACAAGGTCCGCGCGTACGGCCTCCAGGACGGCGGACTCGACACGGTGGACGCGAACGTCGAGCTCGGTCTGCCGGTCGACGCGCGCGATTACTCCGCAGCGGCTTCGGTGCTCCGCGAGCTGGGCGTTCGGTCGGTGCGTCTCATCACCAACAACCCGGCAAAGATACTTGGGCTCGAGGCTGAGGGTGTCGAAGTCGTCGAGCGCGTGCCGATCGAGACCCTTCCCAACGAGATGAATGCGCCGTACCTGCGCGCGAAGGCGTCGCGCATGGGCCACCTCCTCGACGGGCTGCCGGATCCGCGGCGCGTGGATGAGGCGATGATTCCCGCCGGCCGTCCGCTGGTGACGGTGCACTACGCCCAGACGATCGACGGGCGGATCGCCTCGCGCACCGGCGACTCCCGGTGGGTGAGCGGCGAGGGGTCGCTGCGCCTCGCGCACGAGCTCCGCGCCGCGCACGATGCGGTGCTCGTCGGGATCGGCACGGTTCTCGCCGACGATCCGAAGCTCACCGTGCGTCTGGTCCCGGGGAACTCGCCGGTGCGCGTCGTGGTCGACAGCCAGTTGCGCATCCCGCCGGACGCGAATGTCCTCAGGGCGACGGACGCGCGCACGATCGTCGCGACGACGCCGCTGGCGTCCGAGGGGCGCGCCGCGGCGATCCGCGCGCGCGGCGCCGAGGTCCTTCGCGTGAAGGTCGACGCCGACGGCCGTGTGGACTTGCGCGATCTGCTCGCCCGCCTACGCGCCGACGGCATCCGCAGCCTGCTCATCGAGGGCGGGCGCGGGATCATCACCGCAGCGCTGCGCGAGCGGCTGGTCGACCGGCTCACCGTCTGCATCGCGCCGAAGGTGATCGGCGAGGGAATCGCCGCGGTCGGTGATCTGCACATCGACCGCCTGCGCGACGCGATGACCTTCGAGCGGGCCGGATTCATCGCCTACGGCGGCGACGTCGTCTTCTACGGCGAGCCCGCGGCCCCGGCGTAAGCGTGGCCGCAGCGGTCTGGTTCCCGCGCGCGCGATCCGTGGAACTGAGGACCGAGGAAGTCGCCGAGACCGGGCCCGACGAGGTGCGCGTCCGCGCGGCTCTGTCCGCGATCTCACACGGCACCGAGATGCTCGTGTACCGCGGCGAGGTCGATGTCGACCTCGCGCTCGACCTGCCGACGCTCGCGGGCGGCTACGGCTTTCCGCTCAAGTACGGCTACGCGAGCGTTGGCCGCGCGGTCGCGGCGGGGCGCGACGTCCGCGGCGTGCGCGAGGGCGACCTCGTCTTCGCGCTGCACCCACATCAGGACGAGTACGTCGTCCGTGAGTCGCTCGTGCGGCCGCTGCCGGCCAACGCGACGCCGGAGCAGGGGGTGTTCCTCGCGAATCTCGAGACCGCGATCAACGTAGTGCTGGACGCCAAACCCCGTCTCGGCGAGGTCGTCGCGGTCTTCGGGCAGGGGGTCGTCGGACTCCTCGTGACACAGCTTTTGCGTCGCTCGGGAGCGCGCGTCGTCGCGGTCGAGCCGTCGGCGCTGCGGCGCTCGTTCGCCGAACGCTGCGGCGCGGAGGCCGCGATCGCGCCGGGCGACGGGGCTCTCCTGCGCACGCTCACCGGTGGGCGCGGCGCCGATGTCGCGATCGACGCGAGCGGCAATCCCGCCGCGCTTCAGGAGGCCATCGACTGCGTCGCCCCCGAGGGCACCGTGGTCGTCTGCTCGTGGTACGGCGAGAAGCCGGTGCCGCTCGACCTCGGCGGCCGCTTCCACCGCGGCCGCGTGCGTCTGGTGAGCTCGCAGGTCGGGCGCATCGATCCGTCGCTCGCGCCGCGCTGGGACCGCGAGCGGCGGCTCGAGCTGGCAACGGCGCTGCTCGGAGAGCTGATGCTCGCGGAGCTCATCACGCACCGCATTCCGTTCGCGCGCGCGGCGGAGGCCTACGCACTCCTCGACGGCCGGGCCGCCGAAACGGTCCAGGTGGTGCTCGACTACGCCTGACGTCGCACTCGTGACGGCGGGCGATCCGGCGCGACGCACCGGGGGCAACCTCTACAACCGGCACGTGCTCGCGGCGCTGCGGCGCGCCGGCGTTCGCGTGACGACCGTCGTGCTGCACGACGGGCGCGACGCGGCGGCGCGACTCGGCGAGCTGCGCGCGCCGCTCGTGCTCGTCGACACGATCGCCGCCTCACTCGCAGCGCGGCACCTCGCGCGCCTCCGCGCGCGCGGATCAGAGGTCGTGGCGCTCGCGCACATGCGGCTCGGCGCGATGCGGCTCGCGCGTCGGGCCGATCAGGTCATCGCGGTGAGTCGCGCCCTCGCGGACGAGCTCGTCGCCGGCGGGATCGACCGGCGGCGGATCGTCGTCATCCCGCCCGGCCGTGGCGGCGTCGCGGGGCGGCCGCGCGCGAAGAGCGACGGAAGGGTCCTCTGCGTCGGGACCTGGACGCCCGCGAAAGGCATCCACACGCTCGTCGCGGCGGCGGCGCGACTGCCCGACGTCTCTCTGGATCTTGTCGGCGACACACCCGACGCGGCGTACGCCGCCCGCGTTCGGCGCGCGATCGCCGCACGCGGGCTCGCCCAACGCGTGCGCGTGTACGGCTCGCTCGGCCGGACCGCATTGGAGCGCCGCTACGCGGCCGCATCCGTGTTCGCGCTGCCGTCGACCCGCGAGGGGTACCCGATCGTGTTCGTCGAAGCGCTCGCGCACGGCCTGCCCGTCGTGGGGTGCGACATCCCCGCGGTCCGCGAGGTCACCGACGGCGCGGCCATCCTCGTCGCGCGCGGCCGCGTCGCCCCCCTTGCGGCCGCGTTGCAGAGGCTTGTCAGGGACGAGCGCTCGCGCCGCGCGCTCGCGCGGCGCTCGCTGGTTCGCGCCCGCCGGCTGCCGACGTGGGCTGAGAGCGAGGCGCGGTTCGTTCGTGCGGTGCGAGGCGCTTCAGGTCGGGCCCGCCGGCGCGCCGCGCGGGCGTAAAGTCAGCCTCGGTCCACAGGCGACTGCTGTCACACTTTCCTACTTCGACTCGTCATACCGCTTAGAGCAATGCAACGTCGCAAGGAGACAACCGTGCCGACACAGACAACCGCGCCTACACAGAAGACCGCGCCTCTCCAGGTGAGCGCCATCATGATCGGCGTCAAGGACATCGCCCGCTCCAAGAAGTTCTATAGCGACCTGGGCGGCAAGATCGAGCAGGACTACCCGCAGTTCGCGAAGCTGAAGATGGGTGAGGGATCGTCGTCCCTGGCCATCTACGAATGGGACGCGGCGGCCAAGGATGCCGGCGTCCCGTCCGAGGGATCCGGGTTCCGGGGTGTCTCGTTCCACTTCATCGTCCCGACGAAGGAAACGGTGGATGAGGTCATCGGCAAGGCAGAGAAGGCCGGCGGCAGCGTCGTGAAGAGAGCCCAAGCCACTCAGTGGGGCTACTTCGGCTACTTCAGCGACCCGGACGGCTACCTCTGGAAGGTCGCGTCCGCCTCCTACTAGCACGGTCGCGCTCTCTCGTTCGAGCGGGGTAGCCTTACCCCGCTCGAGCGCGGGGAGGGATGGCGTGACCGACTTTCTGCAGCTCGCGATCCAGGGCGTCGCGCTCGGCGCGATCTACGCGCTCATCGCGCTCGGGTTCGTGATCGTCTACAAGGCCACGCAGGTGATCAACTTCGCGCAGGGCGAGCTCGTCCTGCTCGGCGCGTACCTCGTCTACGCGTTCAACCAGACCGCGCTGCCGTTCGCGGTCTCGGTCGCGCTCGCGGTCGTGGTCATGGCGGGGCTTGGCTGGGCCATCGAGCGGACGATCCTGCGCCGCATGGTCGGAAAGCCGGTCTTCGCCGTGGTCATGATCACGATCGGCCTCGCGATCGTCATCCGGCAGGTCGTGGCGGCGGCCTGGGGCTTCGAGGACCTCCTGCTCGGCGAGCCCTGGGCGGCTTCGCGCATCCAGGTCGGCGAGCTGGGCGTCAACGTCACCTCGCTTGTGACCATAGCGAGCGCCGGCCTGTTGCTCGCCCTGTTCTTCGTCTTCTTCCGCTTCACGCGCGCGGGGATCGGGATGCGCGCGACCGCGATCGACCAGGAGGCCGCGCTCGCGGTGGGGATCCCGGTGCGCGGCGTGTTCGCGCAGGCCTGGATGATCGCGGGCGGGATCGCGGCGATCGCGGGCGTCTTCCTCGTCGCGTTCCCGGCAACGCTCCACCCGGGCGTCGGCTTCACCGCGCTCCGCGCGTTCCCCGCGGCGATCGTCGGCGGGCTCGACTCGGTGGGCGGCGCGGTGGTCGGCGGGATCCTGGTGGGACTCGTCGAGGTGCTCGTGCAGGGCTACCAGCCGCAGGTCGCGCCGTGGCTCGGCAACAACTTCCACGTCGCGGCGGCGTACCTCCTGATGATCGTCGTGCTGGTGGTCCGCCCGTACGGGCTCTTCGGCACTCGCGTGGTGGAGCGGGTGTGAGCCGCGCCCCGAGCCCGCTCGCGTCGATCCCGATGCTGCGGCGCATCGACGGCCTGCGCACCACCTACGCGGACGAGCTCGCGCTCATCCGCGGCGTCGGCGGCTGGGCCGGGCTGATCGGGCTCGCCGCGCTCTACGTGGCGACGCCGCTCGTCATCGACGACTTCTGGCTCTCGGTCATGAGCTTCACGGCCATCGCCGCGATCGCGGCGATCGGCCTCAACCTGCTCACCGGCTTCACCGGGCAGGTCTCGCTGGGACACGCGTTCTTCCTCGGCCTCGGCGCGTACACCGCGGGGTACCTCGGCGGCGAGCTCAAGCTGCCGGTCCTGGTCTGGCTTCCCGCCGCCGGTGTTCTCGGCGCGCTCGTCGGGCTTCTTATCGGGCCGTTCGCGCTGCGCCTGCGCGGCCTCTACCTCGCCATCGTGACGCTCGGCCTCGTCTTCGTCGGCGAGCACATCTTCCTGAACCTGCGGCAGATCACCGGCGGCCCGCAGGGCCGCGCCGTGCCGTCGCCGACGATCGGCGGCCTCAATTTCGCCGACCTCGGCACGAGCCTCGGTCTGCCGCTCACCCGCGAGCAGTCCTTCTTCCTCTTCGTAGTGCCGTTGCTGGCGCTCGCCGCGCTCGCGGCCAAGAACATCGTGCGTTCGCGGCCGGGCCGCGCGTTCCAGGCGATCCGCGACCGCGAGATCGCGGCCGCGATCATCGGCGTCGACCGGGCGCGCTACAAGGTGGCGGCCTTCGCTGTCTCGTCCTTTTACGCCGCGGCGGCGGGCGCGCTGTACGGCTCTTATTTAAGACACATCACGCCGGGCCAGTTCGACCTCGGGCCGTCCATCCAGTACGTGGCGATGATCATCGTCGGCGGCATCGGCACCGTATACGGGTCGATCGCCGGCGCCTTCTTCCTGGTGCTCATCCCCCGGGTCGTCGAGGCGCTCAGCCCGGCGATCCCGTTCGTTTCGCACAGCGCGACGGGTTCGGGCGTCACCCTCGTCGTGCTCAACCAGCTGATCTTTGGAGCGCTCATCGTGCTCTTCCTGGTGTTCGAGCCGCTTGGCCTGTCGGGGATATGGAGCAGACTGCGCACCTATGTGAAGACGTGGCCCTTCTCGTACTGAACCTGGGGCCGCCTGATCCGCGGTCGTGTCGACCGCAAGACGTGGGAGGAGGAAAGAAGACATGCGCGCAAGACCGTTCATCGCAGTTCTGATCGTCGCGCTACTGACCGCCGCCGGATGCCGCCTGGGTGACACCACACCACCGGCGACACAGGGTCCGATCAAGACCGGCATCGGGATAGAAGGCCTGACGATCAAGGTGGCCGAGCTCACGCCGCTCACCGGCTCCGTGGCTTTGATCGGGAAACCGCTCACGCGCGGGCACGAGGTGTACTTCCAGTACGTGAACGACGTGCTCGGCGGTGTCGGGAAGAACCTGCCGAAGGAGCAGCGGTACAAGGTCGAGCTCGTGACGCTCGACACGCAGTACCTGCCCGACATCCACGTGCAGCAGTACAACGCCGTGAAGGAGAAGGTCGCGGTCATCGCGCAGTCGCTCGGGACGCCGCAGACGAAGGCGATCCTGCAGCAGATCCGCGACGACAAGATCGTCACCGGCGCCGCGTCGCTCTCCGCCGACTGGTTCAAGGAGAAGTACGTCGTCGCGAACGGCGCGCCGTACATCGCCCAGGTCGCGAACGCGATGCAGTACCTGAAGGACAAGGGCGTCACGCCCAAGCTCGGGCTCATCTACCAGGACGACGACTACGGTGCCGAGGGCGTGGCCGGGATCGACTACGCCGCGAAGGCGCTCGGCTTCAGCATCGTCGCGAGGGCCAGCTACAAGCCCACCGACACCGAGTTCACCGCGCAGGTGAACACCATGAAGCAGGCCGGCGCCGATCACGTCGTCCTCACCACGACGCCCACGCCGACCGGGCGCATCCTCGGCGCGGCCGCGGCGCTCCAGTACGCGCCGCGTTGGATCGGGAACTCGCCAGCGTGGATCGGGGCGCTCGTCGGCACCAAGGACAAGCCGTCGCCGCTCGTGCCCTACATGCAGCAGACGCTCTGGGTCGTGACCGACCAGGGCTGCGGCTGGGCCGACGTCGGATACGGCTGCGAGGGCTCGAAGCTCATGCAGGACAACCTGGCGAAGTACGCGAAGGACCAGCCCCCGGACTACTACTTCTCGTTCGGTTACGTCCAGGCCATGGGGATCCACGCGATCCTCGAGAAGGCCGTCGAGATGCGCGACCTCTCGCGCGAGGGGATCGCGAACGCGTTCGCGAACCTCAAGAGCGTCGACACCGGCGGCCTGCGCAAGGCACTCGCCTACGGCGCGACGTGCCAGGAGAAGGTCGGCGTGACCGGATCGACGATCTGGAAGATCGACACCACGCAACCCATCGCGCTCGCGAGCCTCGGAGAGGTCGATTCCAAGCTCGCGAAGGACTACAAGTACTGCGGATAGCACGTGACGGCCGAGGGCGGAGGCTCCTCCGTCCTCGGCCTCGCACGCCGGAGGTGTGATGGCGACGCTGCTCGAGAGGATGGCCGCCATCGCTCGTGGCGACGCGCCGGTCCCGCCGGTCGCGAAGCTCGTCGGCTTCCGGATCACGTCGATCGAACCCGGCAAAGCGGTGTTCGAGCTCGAGGCCGGACCGCAGCACGCCAATCCGATGGGCACGCTGCACGGCGGGATCATCTGCGACGTCGCCGACGCGGCCCTCGGGACGGCGTACGCCTCGACCCTTGGCGAGGGCGAGACCTTCACCACACTCGAGCTCAAGATCAATTTCCTGCGCCCGTTCTGGAGCGGGAAGCTCCTCGCGACCGGGCGCGTCGTGAAGGCCGGGAAGACGATCGGGCTGACCGAGTGCGACGTGACAGATGGCGAGGGACGGCTCGTCGCCCGAGCCATGAGCACGTGCATGACCCTGCGCGGAGATCTGAGCGAGGGCCGCTAGTTGAAGGTGCGTCACTTCTGATACACTTACGCTCGTGCCAGCAAAGAATCCACGCGTCAACGTAGTCTTGGAGCGCCCCCTGTACGCGGCGTTGGATCGTCTCGCGCGTCGAGACGGGACCTCGCTGTCCTCAAAGGCACGCGACCTCCTACGCGACGCGCTTGAGCAGTACGAGGACGTGGCCCTGGGCGAGGTCGCGCGCGCGAGGGACGCGACATTCGGCCGGTCGAAGGCACTCACGCACGAGGCGGTCTGGCGAACGCGGAGGCGTACCCGCAGGACGAAGGGCTGAATGACTTACGTCCTCCGCTATCACCTGAAGGTGGTCGAGGACGATCTGCGGGACATGCCCTCGAACATTCGGGAGCGGCTGGGTCGCTCCCTGAAAACGCGTCTCACATCGGCGCCGGAGCGCTACGGCGCGTTGCTCAGGGGTTCGCTCCGCGGGTATTGGAAGCTGCGGGTCGGAGACTACCGAGTGGTCTTCAGGATCGTCGCGAACGAGGTCTGGATTCTCGCCGTGCTGCACCGCAGCAAGGTCTACGAGACAGCTGCGAGAAGAGCGGTCGCCCGCCGACCTGGCGCATGAGCATATCTAGGATCGACCAGGTCCAGAGCCGCGATGAGGGCGTCGTCATCACGCGTAGGGGGCGGCCTGCGGCCGTTCTCGTCGTCTACGAGACGACTCCGGCGCGCTCGCGCGCCAGCTCGCCTCCTAGGCCGCGGCCTGCGCTATCATCTGACCAGAAATCTGGTCAGGAGGCATTCCGATGAAGACGCTGTCGCTCTCCGAGGTGAAGGCGAAGCTCAGCGAGCTTGTCGACCAGGTCGAGAGCCGCGACGAGCGCGTGGTCATCACACGGAAGGGCCGTCCAGCGGCCGTTTTGGTGAGTCACGACGACCTCGAGAGCTGGCAGGAGACGCTCGAGATCACATCGGATCGTGCGCTCATGACGGAGATCCGGCGCGGGATCCGGCAACTGGAGCGGGGCCAGGCCGTCAGCTATGAGGAGCTCTTCGGGCCGCGGCCGCGCGGGAAGAAGCGATCGGCGCACCGCGCAAGGTAGCGTTCAGCCTCGAGGCCGCGGCCGTCGTCCGAGGAGCACATCCAGACCAGCGACGCAAGATCCGGGCGATGGTCGACGCTCTCGGCGACCGACCTGATCTCGGAAAGCCGCTGCGGCGCGAGCTCGAAGGATTCTGGTCAGCACGGGTCGGTCGCCACCGCGTGATCTATCGCTGGTCGCGCAGTGGCCTTGACGTCGTGCTCGTCGGACCGCGGGCAACTGTCTACGAAGAAGCGTCGCGTCTCCGCCGCCGAGATTCACGAGCTGGGGGGTGAGAGCCGGAGTGGATAGGCTTCGGGGCGCGATGGCCATGAACGCCGTTATCACCGGGTGGGGCTTCTACGTGCCCCCGAAGGTGCTCACCAACGCCGACCTCGAGCGGATGGTCGACACGACCGACGCCTGGATCTTCGAGCGCACCGGGATCCGCGAGCGTCACATCGTCGAGGGCGACGAGGTCACCTCCGGCATGGCCGCCAAAGCCGCTAAGGATGCCCTCGCGCGAGCGAAGGTGCGCGTCGAGGACCTCGACGCGATCATCGTCGCGACGACCTCGCCCGATTACTTCCTGCCCACGGCGGCGTGCCTCGTTCAGGAAAGCCTCGGCGCGCGCAAGGCCGCGGTGTTCGACCTCGGTGCCGCATGCGCCGGCTTCGTCTACGGCCTCGCGGTCGCGCGCGGGCTCGTGCTGTCGGGCACCGCGCGAAAGATCCTGCTCGTCGGTGCCGAGACGATCTCGCGCTTCCTTGACTGGACGGACCGCGCGACGTGCGTGCTCTTCGGCGACGGCGCGGGAGCGGTCGTGATCGAAGCGTCGACGGCCGGCCCGGGCATACGGAGCACCGCGCTGCACGGCGATGGACGCCAGAAGAAGCACCTGCGCCTCGAGGGAGGCGGCTCTCTCCACCCGCCGACGCGCGCGCGGGACGACGGCGCCTCCTTCTATATCCGCATGGACGGGCCCGAGGTGTTCAAGCTCGCCGTGCCGGCCATGGCCGACGCCGCGAACGAGGCTCTCGCCCAAGCGGGTCTCGGCCTCGCCGATGTCGACATGTTCATTCCGCACCAGGCGAACGCACGCATCATCGAGGCGGTGGCGAAACGGTTACGACTTCACCGATCGAAGGTCTTCGTCGACATCGATCGCTTTGGGAACACATCTGCGGCGTCGATCCCCATCGCGCTGTGCGATGCGCTCGCTCAAGGCCGCGTGCGACACGGAGACACGCTGGTGTTCGCGGCGTTCGGCGGCGGCATGACCTGGGGCGCCGCGGTCGTGGAGTGGTCGTCGAGGCCGTAACGCGGAATAGGACTCCAGTACTGAGACCACCGAGTCCTTGCCCGGTCGCTCGCCAACCAAATAAGGTCGAGCGCCTTGATGACGCGCTGGGTCCTGGCTATCGCCATGGCGGTCGGGTTCTTCTTCGTCGCGCCCACGCCCGCGCTCGCCGCTCCTCCCGCCGAGCCGCCGTCCTGGTACCCACCGCTCGACTGGATCCCGGCGGCGCGCAGTAACTACGACGCAGGCCGAAGCGCGCGCGTCGTCGCGATCGTCATCCACGAGACCGACGGCTCGTGGATGTCGGCGATGAACTGGTTCAGGAACCCCCGTTCGCGGGTGAGCTCGCACTACCTGGTCCGCGCCTGGGACGGCGGGATCATGCAGTTCGTCGCCGAGTCGGACACGGCGTACCACGCACGCGACGCGAACCCCTGGACGATCGGGATCGAGCACGAGTTCAGCCTTCGGTACGGGATCGGTCACACGGACCTCCAGTACCGCAGCTCGGCGGCCCTGGTGTGCGCGATCGCCAAGCGCTACGGCATCCCGCTCGACCGCAATCACATCGTCGGCCACAAGGAGCTGCCGGGGAATAATCACGGCGACCCCGGTCCCTGGTGGAACTGGACGTACTACATGTCGCTCGTCAGGGGTTGCTCCGTTCCCGCCGAGCCCCGCTACTTCCCCGCGTCTCCAACCGCGGGCCTCCAGCCCGGCGATGCCGGCGAGGAGGTCGCGCTGCTGCAATGGAGCCTCGTGCACCTCGGGTTCATGACCTCAGAAGACATCGCGGGCGGTGCAGGCAACTTTGGTCCGGTCACCGAGCAGGCGGTCAGCTCCTATCAGCAGGCCTGGGGGCTGCCCGTGACCGGAACGTACGGCGACATCACCGCCGCCATGCTCGCGAAGTCGCTCGAGGTTGATCTCGCGAAACAGCCCGGTCTCGTCCTAGAGCCGGGCGCCGAGTCCGACGACGTCACGCTGCTTCAGTCGAACCTGCAGGAGATCGGTTACATGGACATGGTCACGGGCTACTACGGTCCGATCACGTACGACGCCGTGGCGCGATTCCAAAGTGACAACGGGATCGCACCCTCGGGCGTCTACGACGCGGTGACGCGCGTCGCGCTGAGCTACCACACCCGTGACGACCGCGGCGTGCCGACCCAGCTGCTCGGCGCGGTGGGGATGACCTTCCTTATCCCTTGATCGCGCTGCTCGCCGCGCTCCGGATGAAGTACTTCTGGAAGAAGATCACGAGGATGATGATCGGCACGGCGTTGAACATCGCGCCGGCGAGCACCCAGTTCCAGTTCACCCCGAACAGCCCCT
Organism: Candidatus Limnocylindria bacterium; assembly: GCA_036002305.1. Lineage (GTDB taxonomy): Bacteria > Chloroflexota > Limnocylindria > P2-11E > P2-11E > 3-1-20CM-2-70-9. Next base: position 412,837 of record DASYTL010000032.1, on the reverse strand, counting down.
GGAATGACGCGAGCCCGAGCGGCAGGGTCAGGTGCTCGGGGGAGCGCACCACGATGAGCGGCCACTGGAACGCGTTCCACTCCCCCTGGAACCGGAGGATCGCGAGCGCGGCCAGGGCGGGGTAGGCGTTCGGCAGGATGATCTGCCGGAACGTGCGGAACGTGCTCGCGCCGTCGATCGAGGCGGCCTCCTCGAGCTCCTTCGGCAGCGACTTGAAGAACTGGGTCATGAAGAACACGCCGAACACCTCGGCGAGATCCGGTAATGCGATGCCGAACAGGTTGTCGACGAGGCCGAGCTGGTTGATGATCAGGAACTTCGGCACCCAGAGCACCTGACCGGGGACCATGATGCTGCCGAGGATCGCGAGGAAGAGCACCGTCGCGCCGGGGAAACGCAGGCGCGCGAAGGCGTACCCCGCCATGGAGCAGGTCACGAGATACACGAGCAGATGGAACGCGGCGAGGAAGAGGCTGTTCCCGATCCATTGCGGGAAGTACCGTGAGTTGGTCCAGACCTCGACGTAGTTCTCCCAGTGCAGCGCGGCGGGAATGATCGACGGCGGCCAGTCGAGGATCTCGCTGGTGGTCTTGAACGATCCCGACACGGTCAGGACGAACGGCGCGAGCGCAACGCCCGTGATGATCAGCGCGAGAGCGAAGAAGACCGCGCGGGACAGCCGGAACGGCAGGCGCGGCCGTTGCATCGCGAGGGGCTGCGTCCGCACGACGGTCGCCATTTCTAGTAGTCCGGCCGTACGTCGAGGTAGCGCCGCTGCACGAGCGCCACGACGAATATGACGATGAAGAGGATCACGCCGAGGGCGCTCGCGTACCCCATGTTCAAGTCGCGGAACCCCTCCCGCCAGAGGAGATACGCGACCGTGAGCGTCGACTCGTTCGGTCCGCCCTTCGTCGCGATCGCCACCTGGTCGAAGAGCTGGAAGCAGCCGATCGTGCCGAGCAGCACGACGAGGAAGATCGCGGGCCGCATGAGCGGCACGGTGATCTGGAAGAACTGCCGGACCGGCCCGGCGCCGTCGAGGTGCGCCGCCTCGTAGATCGGACCGGGGATGTCCTGGAGCGCCGCGAGGAAGACCAGCATGAACGTCGCGGCGGTCGCCCAGACGTTCATGAACATGATCGTCGGGAGCGCCGTCGCCTCGTCGCCGAGCCAGTTGAGCCGTATGCCGATCCCTACGGCGTTCAGCGCGGCGTTGATGAAACCGTCGGGGAGGAAGAGCCACTTGAAGATGAGCGTCGTGACGACGCTCGAGGCGATGCATGGGAGGTACCACGCGACGCGGAAGAACCGCCGGAACGGCAGCTTCTGGTCGAGGATCGCGGCCATCACGAGCGCGATCGCGGTCTGGGTCGGGACGACGACAGCGGTGTATGTGGCCACGTTGCGGAGGGCGTGGAGGAACGACTCATCTTGGAACGCGTTCTGGTAGTTCTTCACTCCGACGAGGACCGGGTCGCTCAAGAGGTCGTAATCGGTGAACGAGAAGTAGACCGCCAGGACGATGGCGCCGGCGATGAACAGCAGCGGAAACACGAGGTAGGGCGCAAGGAAGAGGTAGGCGGTGATCCACTGGCGCCAGTAGCGGAAACGAGAGGGGCGGCGGATCGCCACCCCTCTCGCCATGACCGCCATGCGCTACTGCAGAAGCGGCTTGATCGTCGTCGCGAGCTTGTCGAGCGCCTCTTTGACGCTCGACTTCTTCAGCATGATCGACTCAAGCGCCTTGTTGATCTCGTCGTTCACCTTGCCGGTGTTCGCGCTGGCGTAGTTGAACGGCTTGCCGTATGGGGCGCCGTCGAAGATCGCCTTGGAGTTCTTGTCCGTGATCTCGCCCGAGAGCGCCGTGCGCGTGGGCAGGGCGAACCCAGCCTTGAGCACCTTGCTCTGGTTGTCCTTCCCGGTGAGGTAGTTCGTGAGTGCCCAGGCGGCGCTCGGGTTCTTGCTCTTCGCCGAGATCGAGTACGACACCGTGAAGATGAGGTTCGACTTTCCCGCCGAGCCCTTTGGCAGCTGCACGACGCCGTAGTTCACGTTCTTGAAGTTCTTGTTGAGGTCCGCCGGCAGCCAGCCGCCCTCGAAGACCATCGCGGCCTTGCCCTTCTCGAACGCCTCGCCGGCCCAGCCCATGCCCAGCTCGGACGGAAGCTTGCTTACGTTGTCCTTGGCCTGGAAGCCGGTGTAGAAGTCGACGGCTGCCTGACCCTTGTCGTTGTTGATGTTCGCGAGGTCGCCGCCGGCCGCCCAGAGGAACGGCATGAACCGCGCGGCATCCGCGGGCAGGCTCAGGCCGACGACCCCGCCGGTGGTGAGCTTCTTCGCGGCGTTCTTGAGGTCATCCCAGGACCAGTCGTTGGTGGGCTCCGCCACGTTCGCGGCCTTGAAGAGGTCCTTGTTGTAGACGAGGCCGAGCGTGTTGAAGTCCTTCGGGATGCCGTACGTCTTGCCCTGGTAACTGAACGCGTTGATGAGCGCGGGCACGAAGTCGTTCTTGCTCGTACCCGTCTTCGACATGTAGTCGTCGAGCGCGAGCAGCTTGCCCGTCTTCATCACGCTGTCGATCCAGAAGATGTCGGCGTAGAAGACGTCGGCCTCCGTGCCGGCCGCTAGGTTCGTCTTCAGGACCGTCTCGTAGTCCTGCGCGATCGGCTCCCACTTGACCTTGACGGTGGGATTCGCGGCCATGAACGCGTTGATCGACTCCGTGAGCAGAGCGTCCTCGGTCGGACTCGATGACCATCCGGAGATCCGGATTTCGCCCGAGAGCGGACCGAGCGTGCCGCTCGGTGTCCCGACGACGCCACACGCCCCGACGACGAGAGCGATGAGCGCGAGTACAGCCAGTAACTTGCGGTTCATACGGTGGGCACCTCCCCCCAAATAGCTGCCGGAGGGTGCCAGGCAACCGCATCCCCCGAGCGCTTGGCATCGTACTCCGGCCGGTTCAGCCGGCATGGACGGAGACCCCGCTCGCCTGGACGTCAGTCACGCGCGCGCGGCCTCCCTCGCGCGCGACCCGCACGTCGATCGTCCCCGTCCCGACGCGCAGGCCCCGGGCCTCGAACCAGTCCACGCCCTCGGGGAGCAGCGGGTCGAACCTAACCTCCGTACCGCTTGGTCCGACCGTCAGACCAAGCATCGTCCGTACGCAGAGGAAGGTCGCCGCCGCCGACCACGCCTGCGGCACGCACGCGACCGGGTATTTCGTGGGCGCTCGGCCGGGCCGCCGCGCCTCGCCGCCGAAGAGCTCGGGGATCCGGCGGTCGGGGAACGCCTTCGCGGCGGCGATCATCTCCGCGATCGTGCGGGCCGCGCCCACGCGGTCGCCGTAGCGCGCCATGCCGGCCGCGGCGATCGCGGTGTCGTGCGGCCAAACGCTTCCGTTCTGGTAGCTCAGCGGTTTGTAATGGGTCGACCGCGAGCTCCGCGTACGGATCCCCCAGCCGCTCGCGATGTCGGGTCGCCGGAGGCGCCGCGCCACGAGCCGGCCGCGCTCCGCGCTCGCGGCGCCCGCCCACAGCACGTGTCCAGGGTTCGAGACGACGTCGGGGATCTGCCGCTTGCGCCCGTCGAGCGCCTGCGCGTAGAAGCCGCGGGCCGGCACCCAGAACGCTTCCTCGAAGCGCCGCCGCAGCGCCTCGTTGCGACGCGTGAGCTCGGCTACCCACGGCGGATCGCGCTTCGCGACGACCTCGGCGAGCGATCGTCGCGCGGCGTAGGCGTAGGCCTGAACCTCGACCGCCGCGATCGGACCGGGCGGCCTTCGGCCGCTTCGATCGAGGAGGCTGTCTCCCGAATCCTTCCAGCTCTGGTTGAGGATGCCGGTCGGCCTCTTGCGCTCGAACTCGATGAAGCCGTCCTCGTCGAGGTCGCCGAGCTCCTCCATCCACGCCAGCGCCCCGCGGATGTTCGATTCGAACTCCCCGACGAGATCGCGCTCGGGTAGCCACCGCGACGCCTCCGCGGCGAGCCAGACGAAGAGCGGCGTCGCGTCCACCGAGCCGTAGTACGGTGTGCCGAAGGCGCCGCCCGTGCGGACGATCTCGCCGCGCCGGATCTCGTGCGGGATCCGCCCCGGCTCCTCGTCGCGCTCGGGGACGTCCGTCTTGCCCTGATGATCGGCGAGCAGACGCAGCACCGCCGGGGCGAGGTCGCGGCGCAGCGGGAACGTGAACATCGCGGTCAGACACGAGTCGCGGCCGAACGGCGCCACGAACCAGGGAATGCCCGCGGCGGGGAAGAAGCCATCGGCGGTCTGGTCGCACAGAAGAAACAGGTCGAGCGAGCTGCGCGCGATCCACGCGTCGAGATCGGGCGAGTCGCTTGCGAAGCGCGTCGACGTCTTCTCCCACTCTTCCCAGTTGCGATCGGCCACGACGGGCGACGGGAGCGTCGAGCGAACGCGGATGTCAATGTCGAGCGAGCGCCGTTCGCCCGGCGGGATCTCGCTGCGCAAGCGGCCCCGCGCGGGTTCCGCCGCCACCTGCCACGCCTCGACCGGCGCGAGGATCTCCGTCGCGTTCCGCACGCGATCGACCGCGGCGTACTCGAAGCGCAGCCGATGGCCGTCCGCCGTCACCGGCGCGCGGGTGCCGCGCGTGGTGCGTTTGACGTGCCGTACCTCGAACAGATCGCGGAAGTCCGCGTCCACAGTGACGTCCGCGTCGAACGTTACGGGGCGTGGCGCGGTGTTTTGGATCGACCACTCGTCGGCGATGGCTGTGTCGATGCGGATCCGGCGTTCGATGCTCAGCGGTCCCAGGCTGTACCGCAGCTGCGCTCCATCCGGAAGCACCTCGGCGGAGCGGAGACGAAGGCGTCCCTTGCGCGGCCGCACCTCATACCGCGAAAGGTGACGCGTGTCCCAGGCGTATACACCTGCGCCACGGCGTGAAGGTCCACGGATGTCCGCACCGCCGCTCGCGACGAAGACGATGCCCGTCCCCTTCAGGGAGAGGGCCGTACGCTCGGGTTTCTTGGCGCGCGTCGGTTCGGTTATGCGGGCTGCGGCCTCGTCATGGGACGCATCGTCGCGTAGGAGAGGTAACCCCAGCCCGCCACCAAGATCCCGGTGAGCGCGATGTTCAGCCAGACCATCGTGGTCGCGTTAGGCCCGAGCAGGAACACGAGCGACGCGACGAACCCGACGGCCGCGCCGACGAGTGAAGCCCGGACGATCGCACGTTGGATGTCGCCGTCGGGCAGATCCCGTGCGGACCAGCTGATCCATGCGAGGGCGAGGAACGCGCCACCGAGGAACTGCGCGATGTAGGTGCCGGTCCCGTCGGTGCTCAGCCCGTAGATCGAAAGGAGCGTGCCTGTGGCAAGGATGAGCGGGATTCCATAGAGGACATCGACCAGCGCTTGGAAGACGAACAACCTCTTCAGCATCGCGAAACCCTCCCCTGCCGACCGCCAACGCGGCCGGAACGGCGCGAGCCTACGCGTGGCCCGCCGTTTGCACGTCGTCTGGGCGAGCGAGCGGGCACTTTCTTATCTTCACCGACTATCTTCGGGAGGAGACCGTGGCGAGGGGCATGCGAATCCGGCGGATCCTCGCGCTTCCGCTTGCCACGGCTTTTCTCATTACGGGCTGCGGGGTTCTTGGCTCCGGCCCGAACGGGGAGGTCTGCCCGGCCCCGACGCTCGAGCCGGTCACGCCGCCGGCTGCCGCGGGCGCCTCGGTCACCTATGGCTTCCTCATCGACCGGGCCTACACCGGCGACGCGAAGCGCTCACCTTCCTATCCCTGGCCGCAGCTGCCCAAGACCGCGCTCGACACTGTCGCCGGCGCGCTGGGCAAGCTCGAGCTGCGGCCCGGCGACTCCGTGTTCGGCACGTGGATCAGCCACAACTCGAACGACCTGCGGGAGATTTTCCTGCCGCTGAGCCAGGTCCCGAGGTCCGCGGCGGCCGAGCTCCCGCCGGCGCCGGTGCAGCCGAAGGCCCCGCTCAACAAGCTCGAGTGCAACGAGTACGCGTCGAACGTGCGCGTGTACAACGCGGTGGCGAGGGAGTGGCAGACGAAGGTGAACGACATCCAGCAGCGCGCGGCCGCCGAGGACGCGAAGACGGTCGCGACCTTCATCGACCGGACGCAGGCTGCGCTTCGCGCCGCGGCCCCGGTCCAGGATCCGGTCGGCACCGATATCTACGGCGGCCTCGCGGTCGCGGGCGGCGTGTTCGGCGCGAACCCCGGGAAGCACAAGCTCGTGGTCTTCTCCGACATGACCGACACCGTCGGCAACCCCGTGCGGCCCGACCTGTTGCAGAGCGACATCGTCATCGGCCTCTATCACCGGGACGATCCGAACGACCAGGGCCGAGGCCAGCGCGATTGGGAGAACGCCTTCAAGACCCTCAACGCGCGCACCCCGGTGTTCCTGCCGTGGGCGGCGACCACCGCGGAGAAGATCGCCGAGCACCTCAGGGCGAGCGGAAGATGAACGAATTCGTCGCGCTGCTCGAGGCGCTCCGGCCGGTGCTCGAGCGCTGGTACCTCGTGCTCTTCGCGATCGTCATCGTGACGCTGCTCGGCATCCCCGCGCGGCTCATCGTCGGCTCGGTTGCGGCGCTTCTCCGCGTGCCGGCCGCTTTCGCGCGAACGGACGTCGATCCGGTCCTGCGGCGTGCCACTCCGACCACTCCGTACCGGCTGCTGCGCAACCTTCGCGACTACTTCCGGCCTGTCCTCGATCGTCCGGCGCAGAGCCTCGAGCGCGCCGCGACCTACCTGTTCGACACGATGCGCAACGCGCCGCGCTGGCCGGTCGGCGCGATCACCGGCGCGATCGTCGGTCTGGTGAGCCCGCTCGTCGATCAGGCGGCGACCCATGCCGAGAACGGGAGCGCTCGCCTTGGCGCGCAGGCGCAGTCCTCGGCGAGCGCGCTGCGCGGCAACTCGAACCGCTGGGCCGGGTGGCGCGTGATCGGCGGCTTCCTCTTCTTCGCCGGACTGCTCCTCTTCCTCTACGCGGACGCGGCGCTCTCCATCGCCAGCCACGAGAAGGCGATCGGCGCGCCGGTGAGCTTCCTGCCCGAATGGTTCAGGGAGATCACGCTCGCGTACGCGATCGCGTCGTTCGTCGCCGCGCTCATGCTCGGGCTCGTGTTCTTCGACCTCATGGGCATGACCCACCTCGGCCCGTGGGACGATCTCGAGCCGCGACCACGGAGCTGGCTCAGCCGGACGGCGCTGGCGCTCGCGGTGGCCTTCCTGCTGCTCTCGCTGTTCCTCGCGCTCTGGCGCGCGTCGGTGATCGTGCCGGACTTCATCTCGAAGGACGTCGCGGACAAGCTGCTCGGGATCGCGCTCACCGCGCCGATCCCCCTCATGCTCCTCGCCACCGCGCTCATCGCATGGGGCGCGATCGCGATGCCGTGGCTGGTGTGGATCCTCGCCGTCGGCGGGCTCGCGATCGTCATGCTGCTGGTGGCGCTCGTGCTCCGCGCCGTGAGCCGCGCGCTGCCGCCGCTCGCGGTGCTACTCGGCGGAGTGCTTCGGGTCCTCGGTATCGCGGGCCTCGTGGTCCTTCTCGGCCTCGTATCGCTCGCCGCCGGCGTGTACTTCGTCCTAGCCGTTCTCGCGGTCGGCGTGGTCTTCGTCGGCGCGTTCTTCCTGCTCGCGCTCTGGGCGGCCGTGTGGCTCATCGCGGAAGCGATCGTGTTCCTGCTGCGGCTCGTGGCGCGATTGGGAGATGCGATCGCGTTCGTCCTGCAGGCGTTGATCGACGCCCTCATGTGGCCGGGGAGGGTGCTCTGGAACTGGTTCGCGAGCTTCGACCGCACGCGCGCGATGCACATCCAGCCGATCAAGACGCCCGAGGCGCGCGCGCTCCGACTCGCGTCGGGGGAGCAGCCCGCCCTCGAGGAAGCCGCGCGCTAGACGCGCCTCACGGCAGCGGGGGCAGCGTCGGCGTGGGCAACGGGAGCGGTGGGAGGATCGGCGTCGGCGTGGGTGTTGGCGCCGGGACCTGCGTCGGCGGTGATCTGACCGGTGGCGATGACGGACGCGACGTCGGGCCGGGGACAGCCGCGGGCGGCGCCGTCGTCGCCGGCGCGTACGGACCCCCAGCAGGTCCTTCACGACGTCGCGCTCCTTCTCGAGCTCGGCGATCGTCGCCGCGATCTTCGACCTCGCGAATTCGTTGTGCTTGATGCCGGGCACGATCTGGAACCCGCCGCCGGTCGAGGTGAGCGGGAACGAGGAGACGACCACGACGCGCACGTCCGGCCACGCGTGCTGGGCGCTCGAGGAGGCTGCCCGCTAGGGAAAGTGAGACGGCCCGGCGATGAGCCGGGCCGTCTTCTTCACGTTGAACGCGATCAGGGTTTCGCTTTTCGGTCGATGCGGATCCAGTACGGGAGACGGTGCGTCTGCCCTCCGGTGGTCACGACGATGTCCCCGGTGTAGTCGCCGGAGGCGACGCTCTTGCTCGCGGTCAGCGTCGCGGTAAACGAGCCGCCGCTCGTCGTGATGGTGATGTTCAGGCCGGCAGTCGGATTCGCCTGCGCGACGGCGATCGTCGCGCTCGCGCCGGCGGTGTGCGTGACGGTGCGATTCTCGCTGATCTCAGCGCTGCCCTGGTGGAAGCCGAAGCTCACGCTCGCTGGGGCGAACGTCGCGTTGGCCTGGGTCGCGGCGAGCACGTCGATTCGGCCGCCGCCGCGGGTGAGCACGCCGGTTGCGTTCGTCCCGGTGACGTGGTCGAAGACGGGCCGCTTCGCGGTCGTTACGAGCGCGGACTTGACCTGGTCGGGCGTCCAATCGGGGTGACGCCAGCGCAGGAGCGCCGCGGCGCCGGCGACATGCGGCGTCGCCATGCTGGTCCCTTGGAAGAAGGACCAGGTGTCCGCGCCGACGGTGCCCTGCGAGGTGTCGAATGTCGACGAGAGGACGTTGACGCCGGGTGCCGCGACGTCGGGCTTGATGAGGAAGTTAAAGGGACTCGGTCCGCGCGATGAGAAGCCGGCGATGATGTCGGCGTTGGCCGTGACGAACTCCTTCTTCACGGTCCCGTCCACGGTCGCGGTGCCGGATGGCTTGATCGCCGCCCCGTCGTTCTTTGAGAGCATCGCCGCTGGGATCGTGGGGAACGGATCTGTGCCGTCGTGGCCCATTGCGGTCGGATCTCCGGCCACGTTGTTGGCGACGAGCACGCCCACCGCTCCGGCGTTCTGGGCGTTGCGGATCTTGGTTGTGAAGGTGCAGGTGCCGCGATCGATCAGGGCGATCTTCCCCGCGAGGCCGGTCGAGATCGTGGTGCAGCCGTTCGCCGGGGTCGTGACCGTGTACGCGGCGGTGATGGCGGGATCGAAGTTGTTGAAGTCGCCGAGGGCCGCGCCACGCGTCGTCGCGCCGACGGCGACGGAGATGCCCACGAAGTGCGGGTTCGTGCTCGCGCCCGCGGTGAGCGCCCGCTCGGCGCTACCGGGGGATTGGACAGTGGAGCCGCCGGGGCCGGAGTTGCCGGCCGCGACGGCCGCGACGACGCCGGCGGCGACGGTGTTGTTGGTCGCCTCGGCGAGCGCGTCGTGCGGACCCTGGACACCACCTCCCAGGCTCATGTTCACGACGTCCATGCCGTCCTTGACCGCGTCCTCGAGGGCGCGCGCGATGTCGTGGCTGAAGGCGGAGCCGCCGAAGGCGACGAAGCCGGCGCCGCCCCTGGGGAAGACGTTGTAATCGCCGAGCTTGGCGGCCGGGGCGACGCCGCTCAGGCCGGGGATCGAGACGCCCTCGACCGTCGCGGTGGTGCCGAACTGGCCGGCCACCGTGCCGGCGACGTGGGTTCCGTGGTCCGACCACATGTCGTCGTTGGTGATGCCCGGGCAGCCCGAGCAGTACACGCGCTCGACGACGACCTGCCCTGGCGCGAAGAACGCGTGGTTCTCCTTGATACCGGTGTCGATGATCCCGACCTTGATGCCGGCGCCCGCGTTGCTGGGTCCGCCGCCCAGGTTCCACACGTCGTCGGCGTTGATAAGGCTGACGCTCCGGTTCATGTCCGGGCGGTAGAGCGCGCTCTCGGCGACGCTCGCAACTCCCGGCGCGGTGGCGAGGGTGTCGCGTCGCGTGCCGTTGAGCTTCACGGCTACGGCGTTGAGCACGATGTCGTATTCCGCGACGACCGCGGCGCGCGGCGCGTTGCTGCGTGCCCAGTCCTTCAACGCCTTGCGGTGCTGAGCGAGGTTCGCGCGGTAGTTCCGCACGTCAGCGGCCTGCAGGTTGAGCTTCCCGCCACGGGCCCGCGAAAGGCCCGGCGCCGCAGCCGCGGGTGGGCTGCCGAGCGTGACGATGACGTAGTCGGACGTGCTGGAGGCGAACGTGGCGTCGGTGTTCGGGTTGAACGTGGTCGTCGGTGTGTCGGCGGCGACGAGAATGCTGCCGAGCAGAAGACCGAGCATCGTGACCGTCGCGATGAGTCGCTTCATGGAGTACCTCCCCTCGATGCTGAACAGAGTACGGGCTCTACCCCGAGAGCAGATCACTCACGATCTCGCGCTCTTTCTCGAGCTCGGCGATCGTCGCCGCGATCTTCGACTTCGCGAATTCGTTGTGCTTGATGCCGGGCACGATCTGGAACGCGCCGCCGCCGGTCGAGGTGAGCGGGAACGAGGAGACGAGGCCCGGCGCCACGCCGTAGCTTCCGTCCGAGACGACCGCGGCGCTGAACCAGTCGCCGCGTGGCGTCCGGTTGACGAGGCTCCGCACGTGGTCGACGAGCGCCTGCGCCGCGCTGAAGGCGCTCGAGGCGCCGCGCGCCGCGATCACCGCCGCGCCGCGCTGCTGGACCTCGGCGATGTACTCGTTCCGGAGCCAGGTGCGGTCGACGACGCTGACCGGCCGCTTCCCACCGATCGTCGCGTTCGTGTAGTCGGGGAAGAGCGTCGCCGAATGATTCCCCCAGATGACGAGCTTCTTCACGTCCGAAACGCGAGCGCCGGCCTTCTTCGCGAGCAGCGCGCGCGCGCGGTTCTGATCGAGCCGCGTCATCGCGCTCCAGCGGTCGTCAGGCACGGTCGGCGCGTTGGCGCGCGCGATGAGGCAGTTCGTGTTGCAGGGGTTGCCGACGACCACGACGCGCACGTCCGGCGACGCGTGCTGCGCGATCGCTCTGCCCTCGTCGACGAAGATCGGCCCGTTCGTCCGGATGAGGTCGCCGCGCTCCATGCCTGGCCCGCGCGGGACCGAGCCGACGAGCAGGACCCAGTCCGCGCCGGCGTGCGTCGCGGCGCGGTCGGCGCTCGCGCTGATCCTGGCGAGCAGCGGAAAGGCGCAGTCCTCGAGCTCCATGAGCACGCCCTTCGCCTTGTCGATCATCTGCGGGATGTCGGAGAGCCGCAGGTCGATCTCGACGTTCGGGCCGAACATCTCACCTGCCGCGATCCGCGGCAGGAGCGCGTAGGCGACCTGGCCCGTCGCGCCGGTGACCACGACCCTCACCTGCGTCACCGCTTCGGGTTTGCCTTCCCGTCCGCTAGCTCGTCGGCTCCGCCGTAGACCGCCTCGGCCTCGATCTCGACGAGGATGTGGGGGTCGATGAAGTCCACCTTCACGATCGTCATCGCCGGCCGAATGTCGCGGAACACCTCGCCGTGGACGACCGCGACGCTCTGGATGTCCTTTGCGTCGCGTACGTAGACGCGCGTCATGATCACGTCCCCGATGGTGCACCCGAGGTCCTCGAGCGATGCCTTCAGAGTCCCGAGCGCGGCGCGCATCTGCTCGACGACGTCATCGGACACGACGTACCCGTTGGCCCCGATGCCCGCGGTCCCGGCAACGCGGACCACGGTGCCGTGGCGGAGCGCCCGCGAGAAGCCGAACTGGAACTCGGCGCGGCTGCCGGTCGTGTACATGAAACGCCTCGGGTTGCGCGGATCCACGGTGGGCATCAGTTCCGCAACCTCCTGATCACCGCGTCGGCGAACTCCCTCGTCCCAACCGCGGTCGGATCGTCGCGACTCGCCTTCAGGTCGTACGTGACGTCCTTCCCCTCGGCGACGACCGAGGCGATGGCGCGCTCCAACCGGTCCCCGGCCTCGCGCTCGCCGATGTGCCGCAGCATGAGCACGCCCGCGAGCATGAGCGCCATGGGGTTGACCTTGTTCTGCCCGGCGTATTTCGGCGCGCTGCCATGGATCGCTTCGAACATGGCGACGCCGTTCTCCCCGATGTTCGCGCCGGGCGCCACGCCGAGCCCGCCGGCCAGGCCGGCGACGAGGTCGCTCACGATGTCGCCGTACAGGTTCGGAAGCACCAGCACGTCGTAGAGGTCGGGCTTCACCACGAGCTGCATGCACATGTTGTCGACGATGCGGTCCTCGAACTGGATCTCCGGGTAGTCACGGGCGACCTCGCCCGCCACGCGCAAGAACAGGCCGTCGGCGAATTTCATGATGTTCGCCTTGTGCACCGCGGTGACCTTCTTGCGCTTGTTCGCGCGCGCGTAGTCGAACGCGAACTTCACGATGCGGCGAGATCCCTCCACGCTGATGGCCTTGATCGCCAGCGCCGAATGGTCGCGGATCTTCGCCTTCGAGAGCCGCTCGATCGTCTGCTGGACCTCGCGCTCCTCGGGCGTGTCGACGTCGAATTCGATCCCTGCGTAGAGGTCCTCGATGTTCTCGCGGACGACGACCAGGTCGATGTCTCCGCGCGGCGCGGGCACGCCGGGGTAGGTCTTGGCCGGCCGGAGGTTCGCATAGAGGTCGAACTCCTTGCGGAGCGCCACGTTCACGGAGCGAAAGCCCGTTCCGAGCTCCGTAGTAAGCGGTCCCTTGAGTGCCACGCGGTTGCGCCGCACGGAATCGAGCGCCTCCTTCGGGAAGGGCGTGCCGTGCTTGGCCATCGCGGGCATGCCGATGTCGTGGACGTCCCAATCGACCTTCGCGCCGGTGGCTTCGATGGCGCGGCGAGTGGCGTCGACGATCTCGGGACCCGTGCCGTCACCCGGGATCAGCGTGATGGTCTGGGTCAGTGAACGCGCCCTCCCCTAGGCGGGTGTCCGCTTGCCATCGTACTAAGGCTTTTCGTAGTCCGCAGATGGACAGGCGGAGTACTCTGCGCCGGTTCGGTGGGGGGCGCTGGGGCTAAAGAGGGGGAGTTGTCATGCCCGCTACACCACCGAACGACCGAGACGACGTGATCAGTCGCCGCGCGCTGCTTCGCTTGGGAGCAGCCGCGGCAGCGACGCCGGCGATGTCCGCGCTCGTCGGCGTCGCGCGATCGATCCCCGCGGCGGCGGCCGGCTCGGACATCGAGGAGATCACGGTCGCGCGGATCCAGGCCGCGATGGCCTCGGGCGAGCTCAGCGCGCGATCGCTCGTCGAGAAGTACCTGGAGCGCATCGAGGCGATCGATCGCAACGGACCGCATCTGAACTCGGTCATCGAGACGAATCCCGACGCGGAGGCGATCGCGCGGCAGCTCGACGCCGAGCGCCGCGCGGGACATGTCCGCGGGCCGCTCCACGGCGTCCCGGTGCTGCTCAAGGACAACATCGACACGCACGACCGGATGCAGACCACGGCGGGATCGCTGGCGCTGGTCGGAAGGCCGGCGTCGAGCGACGCCACCGTTGCCGCGAAGCTGCGCGCGGCCGGCGCGGTGATCATGGGCAAGACGAACCTGAGCGAATGGGCGAACTTCCGCTCCCTGCACTCGTCGAGCGGCTGGTGCGGACGGGGCCACCAGTGCAACAACCCCTACGCCATCGACCGCAATCCGTGCGGGTCGAGCTCGGGCTCCGGGGCGGCGCCGTCGGCGAACCTCACCGCGGTCTCGATCGGCACCGAGACCGACGGCAGCATCGTCTGCCCGGCGAACGCGAACGGCGTCGTCGGCCTCAAGCCCACGGTCGGCCTGGTGAGCCGCGCGGGCGTCATACCGATCTCGCACAGCCAGGACACGATCGGCCCGCACACGCGAACCGTCGCGGACGCGGCCGCCGTGCTCGACGCGATCGCCAGCCGGACGCCCGACTCGCGCGACGCCGCGACGAACCACGGGCGCACGCTCCCCGCGAGCTACAGCTCCTTTGTGACCGCGAACGGCCTTCGCGGCAAGCGGATCGCCGTCGCACGGGAGGGCGTGACCGGCTACAGCGAGGAGGTGGACGCCGCGTACGAGGACGCCATCGCGGCGATCCGTGCCGCGGGCGCGACGGTATTCGATCCCGCCGACATCCCGACCATCGGCGAGATCAACTCGAGCCTCGACGAGTTCATCGTCCTCGTCTTCGAGTTCAAGGACGACCTGAACAAGTACCTCGCGACCCGTTCAGGCATCGCGCTCGACCGCGAGGGCTTCGCGCGGACTCTGGGTGGCCTCATCGCGTACAACGACCGCCACGCCGACACCGAGCTCAAGTTCTTCGAGCAGGAGATCTTTCACTTCGCCGAGGACCGCAACCTGTTCGGCATCGACCTGACCGAGGCGCTGTACCTGGAGGCGCTGGCGAACGACATCCGCCGCGGCGGCGCCGACGGCATCGACGCGCTCCTCCGGAGCATGACGCCGCGTCTCGACGCGATCGTGGCGCCGACCGGCGCGCCCGCGTGGACGACGGACCTCATCAACGGCGATCACTTCCTCGGCGCGAGCTCGTCGGCCGCGGCGATCGCCGGCTACCCGATCATCAACGTGCCGATGGGCAACGTCTTCGGGCTGCCCATGGGCATCAGCTTCATGGGGACGGCCTTCAGCGAGGGCACGCTCATTGCCTGCGCGGCCGGCTTTGAGGCGCAGGCGAAGGCGCGGCGGGTCCCGAAGCTGCTCGCCACGCTGCCACTTGAGGGTGGCGCTCCGAGGCGCAGGCGCAGGAAGGACGACGGCCGCGAAGAGAGCAAGCCGCGAATGCGCAGTCTTTAGCGAAGACGAATGAGAGCCGCGCCCGCTCTGGGCGCGGCTCAAGGTCACGCTTGGCTATTCCGCGCGCGGTAGCGTCCGATGCGCCAGAGGATCGTCGAGCGCGCCAAGCTCTATCGCCAGCAAGCGACGACCGCCATGCGGTGTCCGACCGCGGCGTGGCACTAGGGGCACGGTCCAACGGCATAGACGCGGCTCACGAACGTGTCGCTATCCGATGCGGCGCCCAGGACGCGAGGGGCACGGTTCCGCCGACGCCCGGCAAGCTCCGCCTCGCGCGCGGCCGCTGCCTCCGCCCGCGTCACCTCGGCGGTGGAGGATGAGTTAGTGGCTGTTCGCCCCAACGGGGATCTGCGACTCCAGGAACGGCCTAACGCGGGCCTCCCATTCGCTCGGATGATCGTTGTAAGCCCGGGCATGCTGGCAACCGGCGGCGACCCAGAGCTGGCTCGCCGGATTCGCGCTCGCCGCGCGCAGGTCGCGGGCGTGGTGAAGCGCGATGAGCTCATCCGTGTCGCAGTGGATGAAGAGGAAGGCACGCTCCGGGTGGGCGCGGACGATATCGATAGGCCGGACCTGATCGCCGTCGAGGCCGAAGACGACCTTCGAGAAGAGCATCACGCCGGGCGTGAACCAACCGGGCACGTTCGCGATGCTCTCGAGCTTCTCCTCGATGATCGTGCGCGCGTCCGCGTACGAGGAGTCGGCCACGACCGCGCCGACATTCGGGTGAAGGATGAGCGACTGAAGCGTCGTCCCGGCGCCCATCGAGATGCCGATGAGGGCGATCCGATCCTCGCGCACCCCGCGGCCGGTGACGAAGTCGATGGCCGTCGCGACGTCGGTGCGCTCCTTGTACCCGAGCGAGAAGCGGTCCCCGTCGCTGTCGCCGTGCCCGCGGAGGTCGAAGAGCAGCACGCTGTAGCCGTTGGCGATGAGGAAGTCGGCGATGCGCTCATGGGTGCGCTTCTCGCCCCCGATGCGGTTGCCGTCCTTCCCATGCACGAGGATCGCGGCGCGGTCGCTCTTCACTGGGAAGTACCAGCCGCGGAGCGTGAGGCCATCCGGCGTGCGCATCGCCACGTCCTCGTAGGTGCTCGCGGCGACCATCGGTCCGCGCCCGATGTTGTAGCGAGCCGCGTGCGTGAAGCGCTCAGCGACCACGTACGACAGCGCGAGATAGCCGCCGGCCGACGCGAGCAGCGCGACCGCCAGGAGGGAGGCCGCGCCGATCGCGCGACGGCGACGAATACGGGATTGGGTGGCGGCCGGAATCATGATGCGGGGAGGCTAACCCGATGCCCGGCTCGCGTTGTCAGCCTGGGCACCGGTCAGACGTGTCTTTCGAGACAATCGCGGCGGCCGGCGCAAGGCCTCGCCGTTTCTATTGTCGTGAGCACTCGTCGGGCTGTCCGGTTCGTAGGCGGACACGACCTAGGGTTCGGGCAGTCGCCTCGCTGATCCTCGAGCTCCGTGGCGTCCGGGTGCTCCTCGATCGGGATCTGGCGGATCTCTATGGGGTCACAACAAAGGCGTTGAATCAGGCCGTTACCCGCAATCCCTTGCGGTTTCCCGTTGACTTTGCCTTTCGGCTGACACCAGAAGAGGCTGCAGTTTTGAAGTCACAAATTGTGACTTCAAACGCAGGGCGCGGCGGCCCTCACCGGGCCTTGCCGAGAGCGTTCACTGAGCAAGGCGTTGGGATGCTCGCAAGTGTCTTGCGCAACCGTCGGGCCGCCGCTGTGAATGTGGAGATCATTCGCGCGTTTGTGCGGCTGTGCCGCCTCCACATGGAGAACGCCGAACTGACGCGTAGGCTCGACGCACTCGAAGCGCGCTACGACAGGAGCTTTGGTGCGGTCTTCGAGGCACTCCGCGTGCTGATGGCGCCGCCGAAACCTACGGGCAGAGAAATCGGATTTCGGCCTCCGCCTAAGACCGAGTAGCTGGGCGGGCGGTAGATAGACGCTCGTGATCCGCCCGGGTGTCTACGTCGTCGAGCGCGCCGAGCGCGGCCGTGACCTCGACCTCGGCGACGTCTTTGCGCCCGGCGAGGACGTCCCGCATGCCGACATCGCCGCTGAGCGCGAGCGCCGCGGGCCACAGTTCGCGATGAAGGAGCACAGGCGGCATCCGCCGGCCGGCCCAGCGCGAGCTCACCGCCGGTGCGCCGGTCTCACGCTGCTTGGCGAGCAGCGCCTCGAGGAGCGCGGTCGTCACGCCCGGCACGTCGGCGAGGAGCACAAGCGCAGCATCGAGATCGCCGAGCGCGCGGAGCCCGGCCTGAAGCGAGCTCGCCTGTCCCGTCGCGTAGTCCGGATTCCATACCGGCCGGACGCGTCCGAGGGCGATGCCCGCGAGGATCGCGTCCGCGTCCGCCCCGACCACCAGGACCGCGTCCGCGAGACCCGCAGCGTTCGCCGCGTCGATGACGTGCTGGACGATCGGCCGGCCCTCGAACGGCGCGAGAAGCTTCTGCGCTCCGAAGCGCCGGGCCTCACCGGCGGCGAGGATGACGCCGGCGACAGAACGCGCTGGCTGAGTCACCGCGCGGCGGTGATCGACTCTTCGGAGAGGCTGCGGCCGCTCCGGCGATGGCGCACCGCCACGAGCTCGGCGAGGATCGAGAGCGCGATCTCCTCGGCGGTCGCGGCGCCGATGTCGAGGCCGATCGGCGCGTGGATGCGCGCGAGATCGCGAGCGCCGAAGCCCTGTTCGCGCAGCCAGGTGAACCGCTTCTCGTTCGTGGTGCGGCTTCCGATCGCGCCGACGTAGCCGGCCGCGCTCCGCAGCGCCGCGACGAGCGCAGGATGGTCGAACTTCTCGTCGTGCGCGAGCACGACGACCGCGGAGCTCGGATTGAGCCGCACCTCCGCGAGCGCCTTGTCGGGCCAGAGCAGGAGGAGGTCGTCGGCGAGAGGGAACCGTTCGCGATTCGCGAGAGCGTCTCGCGGGTCGGCGACCACGACGCGATAGCCCACCGTCTTCGCGAGGGGCACGAGCGCCTGCGCCACGTGCGTCGCGCCGACGATCGCGAGGAGCGCCGGAGACGAGAGGGCCTCGAGGAAAACGCTCGCATCCGCCTCGAACAGTCTTGCGTCCACGGTCCGGGGGCGACCCTCGCCGAGCGCGGCGAGCGCGCTGACCTTGAGCTCGTCCAGCTCGCGCGACCAGCCTTCCGCGCGATCTTCGTGAAGCACGGCGACCGTGCCGGCGCGGTCGGCCGGAGCAAGGACTCGGACGAGAAGGGCCGCCTGCTCAGCGCGCACCGCTTCGAGCGCGGTGCGATGAAGCGCTCCGACCGGCTCGATGAGCACGTCGATCGCGCCACCGCACGAGAGGCCGACGGTGAACGCGAACTCGTCGCTGATGCCGTATTTGACGACCCGGGCGCGCCCGTCTTTGAGCACGGCCATGGCCTCTTCGTACACCGCGGACTCGACGCACCCGTTGCTCACCGACCCGGCGATCTTCTCGCCGGCGCGCGCGATCAGCGTCGCGCCGAGCGGTCGCGGCGCGGAGCCGGTGATCCGCACCACGGTGGCGATCGCGACGGGATCGCCGGTGCGGAGCCATTGCTCCAGCTCGGCGGCGACCTCTTTCATCGCGCCGCCGCGAGCGCGGCCGCCGGGTCTTTGAGGAACCGGCGGCGGCAGCCCTCGCTGCAGAAGTAATAGGTCGTGCCCTCGTGCTCGGCGCGGAGCGCGGTCGGCGTGATCGCTACGGTCATGCCACAGATCGGATCGACGGCCTCGGTCGCCGTGGGCTGGAACATCTGGTGGGTCGACGCCGGGCTCAGCGACTCGCGCGCGTGCCGGTAGGACAGCATCTGAGCGAAGATCGTCAGCGCGATCTCCTCGTCGGTCTTCGCGCCGATGTTCAGCCCGGCTGGGGAGCTCAGGCGCTCGAGCCGCTCGCGGCTCACGCCGCGCCGCTGCAATACGTCGCGGATGACGGCCGCGCGGGTGGGGCTCGCGACGAGGCCGACGTACCAGGCCGGCGTGGCGAGCGCGGCCTCGACCGGATCCTCGTCCGCGTCGCCGCGCGACGCGATCACGATCGCGGTGCGCTGGTCGATCCTCGCGCGCGACAGCTCGGGGACGATCGCGTCGGCGGTGGGGAAGTCCTCCTTCGTGACGTCCGGCTCAGCGACGATCACGTGCCGGCCCATCACCGATCCGAGCGACGCCAGGGCGCGTACGAGCGGCGTGCGTCCGACGACCACGAGCTGCTCGGCAGGAAGAAGCGGTTCGATGTGGATCTCCAGCGTGCCTCCGGAATGGCACGTCATCGGGAAGTGTCGCACCCCCGGCCGGGGCGTCGTGGACGTTTTCGAGATCTCGATGAGCCGCGCCTCGCCGTCGGCGATCGCGGCGACCGCCTCGCGCGTTACGACCGGCGCGGCGCAGCTGCCGCCGATCCATCCCGTCAGCCGGCCGTCCGTGGTGATGATCGCCTTCGCGCCGGGCTTCGCCGACGTCGGCCGCTCGGCGCGGACGACGGTCGCCGTCGCGAACGGCTCGCGACGCGCGAGGAGCTCCGCGGCGAGCTCGAAGAAGTCCCTGCTCACGCGGCGACCTCGGCGCGGCGCACCGGGCGCCCATGGCCGGCCTGTCCGAGCAGCTCCGCGACGCGAGCGAGTCCGTCTAACGTGTTGGCCGCGAGGTGGTCGTCGACGTGGCCCGTCAGCGCGCGCGCGCCCCGCGCGTCCGGTGAGTAATCGCGGGTGCCCGACAGCGGATCGACCCAGATCAGGCGGTACGCCGCGCGCTGCAGGCGAGCCGCTTCCTGCTCGAGGCGCGCGGGATCGCCGCGCTCCCAGCCGTCGGTGACGAGCAGCACGATCGCCCCTCGGCCGAGGACCCGCCGCGACCAGCGGACGTTGAACTCGCGGAGCGCATCGCCGATGCGCGTTCCGCCCGACCAGTCGACCACGGCGCGCGATACGCGCGCGAGAGCGGCATCGGGGCTGCGCTCCCGCAGCTGGCGTGTGATCCGGGTGAGTCGCGTGCCGAACGTGAAGGTCTCCACGCGCCCCCAGCCGCGCGCGAGGGCGTGCGACATGTGCAGCAGCAGGCGGGTGTACGACTCCATCGAGCCCGACACGTCGCAGAGGATCACGAGCGGCCGGCGCTTGGGCCGCGGCGCTCGCCGTATGAGGACGGCGGGCTCGCCGTGCGCGCTCAGGCTCTTTCGAAGCGTGGCCCGAGCGTCGAGTCGCGGGCCGTACCGCGCCGCGCGGAACCGCCGGCTGGGGCGCTGCCCCGGCGACCACTGCAGGCGCTCGAGGAACCGCGCCGCGGCGTTGCGCTCCTCCGTCGTCATCGCCGCGAAGTCGATCGCTCGGAGGAGCTCGACCGGGCTCGCGACGACTCGGACTGTCCGCTGCACGAGTGGCGCCATCCGGCTTGGGATCGGCGCGAGCGGCACCTCGACGTCGTCGGCCGCGCGCCCATGTACGCGCACGCCGGAATCGACCCGCGGGAGGCTCGCTCCGCGCAGGAGCGCCCAGAACAGGTCAAAGGTCGCCTCGAACGCGGCGAGGTCCGCCTGCCGGGAAACGAGCGCGGTGCGGCTCGCGGCGCGCATGTCTTCCGGGCGTTCGAGATCGATCTCCGCGATGGCTTGGAGGTAGAGGCGGGCCCGCTCCGCGTTGACGTGGACCCCAGCGTGCCGGAGGAGTCGCGGGAGCATCAAGAGGTTTCGGGCGACGAGCTGATTGCCGAGGTCGCGGGCCACGCTATTTCGCCGCCGCTCGGCGTCGCACCGGCAGGTGGGTCTCCGGCTTTTCGGGCGCGCTCAGAAAATCCCCGATGAGACGGCCGACGAGCTCGGGCTTCTCCATCACGACGGCATGGGACGTCCCCGGGACGACCGCGAGCTGGCCCAGGGGGAGCGATTCGTACAGGGACGCGGTGTGCGCGAGGGTCATCAGGTCGTCATCACCGACGAGCACGAGAGCCGGCGCCGAGATCCTTCGCAGGTCGTCTGTGTTGAGGGTCGGCTCGACGGCCCACATCGCTCGCGATTTCTTGAACATGACGGAGAAGTGCTCCGCGCCGTCCGGGGAGCGCTCGGCGTACCGGTTCTTGAGGAACTGCGGTTCGTTTCCGACGGGCTCCATCGTCACGTTCCCGTCGAAGCTGTAATTGGCTCCGATGAGAACGAGCGAGCGGATGAGGTCCGGACGGCGGAGGGCCACAAGCAGCGCGACGTTGCCGCCGTCGCTCCAGCCGACGAGGTGCGCCGGTCCGGCAACGAGCTCTTCGATCGCGGTGATGGTCTCGGTGGCCATGTCGTCGTAATGGAACGCCGCGTCGGTGTCGGCGGTGCGGCCGTGTCCGCGGCGGTCGAAGGCCAGGATCCGGAATCGATCGCCGAGCGCGGGCTCGAGCCGATCCAGCAACAGCTCGCTGTCACTCAGGCCTCCGTGGAGCACGAGGACCGGCTCGCCGGTGCTGCCCGAGTCGGCAAACCACGTCCGGTGTCCGCCGATGTCCGTGTATCCGCGGCTCTGTGTAGCTGTGGGAGTCGTCATGTCGGCACCGGGGCTTCGAGCTTCGTCTTGATGCACGCGAAGACCTGCTGCGTGATCTTGTCGGCGGCGCCCTGCATGAGCCGTGCGCCGACCTGAGCGATCATGCCGCTTACGTTGACGTCGCTCGCCCAGCGCATGGTCGTGCGGCCGTCCTTCGCCTCGAGGTCCATCGTGTTCCGCATCTCGACCGCGCTCCCCGGCGCCTGTCCGCGCGCGAGCACACCCGCGTGCTCGGGCTCCCGCAGGTCGGTGAACTCGACGTTCATCGTGAACGTGCCCTTGATCGGGCCAACCCCCGCGCGGACCACGACCTTGAAGTGGGTCGGGTCCGCGATGTCGAGGCTCTGCAGGTCGGGCGCGCAGGCGGTGACCTGCTTCGGGTCGGTCAGAAAGGCCCACACCCGATAGCGCGGTGCGGCTATGTCGAGCGTGCCCTCGAAGCGCATTTCCCCGCTACGTCACTCCGCCGCGCCTTTGACTCACTCCGCCACGCCCTTTGCTTTCAGGATCTGCTGCACCTTCCAGGGAGTTATGGGGATGTCGATGTGCCGCACGCCAAGGTGGGCGAGCGCGTCGACGACCGCGTTCGCGATCGCCGCGGGCGCTCCGACCGTCGCCGACTCACCGACGCCCTTCGCGCCGATCGGGTGATGCGGCGATGGCGTCGTCGTCTTCGCCGTCTCCCAGCTCGGCGTCTCCATCGCCGTCGGCAAGAGGTAGTCCATGAAGTTGCCGCCCTGGATGTTGCCATTCTCGTCGTATGTGATCTGCTCGTAGAGCGCGGGCGCGAGGCCCATTGTGAGCCCGCCGTGGATCTGCCCTTCGACGATCATCGGGTTGATGATCGTCCCGCAGTCGTCGACCGCGACGAAGCGGCGGATCTTCACCTCGCCCGTTCCGCGGTCGATGTCCACAACGCAGATGTAGCTGCCGAACGGGAACGTCAGGTTCGGCGGGTCGTAGTAGTCGACCGCCTCGAGCCCCGCCTCCATGCCCTGCGGGTGGTTCGTGTACGCGGCGAACGCGATCTCCTGCATCGTCTTGGACTTCGTGGGGACGCC
The DNA here is from genome assembly GCA_036002305.1 of Candidatus Limnocylindria bacterium. GTDB lineage: Bacteria > Chloroflexota > Limnocylindria > P2-11E > P2-11E > 3-1-20CM-2-70-9. Next base: position 390,345 of record DASYTL010000032.1, on the reverse strand, counting down.
CTTGACCTGGAACCTGTAGTCCTTCCACTCGATGTCGTCGGGGTTCGCCTCCAGGAGGTGCGCGGCGATGAGCTTCGCCTTGTCGCGGATCTTCCGCGCGGCGATCGCCGTCGCGCCGCCGGCGACCGGCGTGCTGCGGCTCGCGTACGTGCCGAGGCCGTAGGGCGCGGTGTCGGTGTCGCCCTCCTCGACCGTGATGTCGCCCACCGGGAGCCCGAGCTCGGAGGCGATGATCTGGGCGAAGGTCGTCTCGTGCCCCTGGCCCTGTGACTTCACGCCGAGACGCGCGGTGGCCTTGCCCGTCGGGTGCACGCGGATCTCGCAGGAGTCGAACATCTTGATGCCGAGGATGTCGAAGTGCTTCGACGGCCCGGCGCCGACGATCTCGGTGAACGACGAGATGCCGATCCCCATGAGCTCGCCGCGCTTGCGCTTCTCGGCCTGCTCCTTACGCAGCTCGGCGTAGCCGACCGTGTCCATCGCCAGCTTGAGGGCGCGGCCGTAGTCGCCGCTGTCGTACTCCCAGCCCAGCGCGGACTTGTAGGGAAAGGCCTGCGGCGGGATGAAGTTCTGCATGCGCAGCTCGGCCGGGTCTTTCTTGAGCTCGAGCGCGAGCACGTCCACGAGGCGCTCGATGGTGTACGCGGCCTCGGTGACGCGGAACGAGCAGCGGTAGGCGATGCCTCCGGGGGGCTTGTTGGTGTATGCGCCGTCGACCTCGACGAACGACTTCTCGAATGGGTAGCTGCCGGTGATGATGTGGAACAGGCCCGCCGGGTACTTGGAGGGGTTCGCCGCCGCATCGAACGCGCCGTGGTCGGCGATCGTCTTCACCCGGAGCGCCTTCATGGTGCCGTCCTTCTTCGCGGCGAGCTCAGCGGTGATGTGGTAGTCGCGCGCGAAGGAGTCAGCCTGGATGTTCTCGGAGCGGTCCTCGATCCATTTGACCGGCTTGCCCGTCAGCACCGAGGCGCCGATCGCGAGCACGTAGCCGGGATACACCGGGACCTTGCCGCCGAAGCCGCCGCCGATGTCCGGCGAGATCACGCGGATCTTGTTCTCCTGCAGCCCGAGGTGCCCGGCAACGAGCGCGATGACCGTGCGGATCGCGTGCGGCGCCTGCGTGGTCATCCAGACGGTGAGCGTCCCCTCGACCTTGTCGAACTTCGCGACGATCCCGCAGGTCTCGATCGAGGAGACGTGGATCCGCGGGATGTACAGGTCCTGCTTGACCACGACGTCGGCCTCTTTGAAGGCCTTGTCCGTCGCGGCGCGGTCGCCGACCTCCCAGTGCCAGATGTGGTTGTTCTTCTGTTCGCGGTCCTCGCGGAGCACCGGGGCGTCCGGCAGCAGCGCCCTCTTGGGATCGACCACGACCGGGAGCGGCTCGTAGTCGACCTCGATCGCCGCCACGCCGTCCGCCGCGATGTAGCGCTCGGTCGCGACGACGGCCGCGACCTCCTGCGCCTGGTAGAGGACCGTGTCCGTCGGCAGGACCATCTGCTTGTCCGACATGAGCGTCGGCATCCAGTGCAGCTTCAGCGGGACGAGGTCCTTGCCGGTGATGACCGCGAGCACGCCGGGGATCGCGAGGGCCTTGGACGTGTCGATGCTCTTGATGCGCGCGTGGGCGAGCGGGCTGCGCGCGATGTCGAGGTAGAGCATGCCCGGGAGCTTCACGTCGTCGACGTAGTTGCCCCGGCCGCGGATGAAGCGCGCGTCCTCCTTGCGCTTGACGCTCTGGCCGATGCCGCCGATCTCGACAGTCATACCGAACTACGCCTCCTTCGGCGCCATCGCACGCGCCGCGTACTGGATCGACTTCACGATATTCACGTAACCGGTGCAGCGGCAGAGGTTGCCCGAGATCGCCTGCCGGATCTGCAGCTCGGTCGGCTTCGGGTTCGCCGCGAGCAGCGCGACCGCGGTCATCATCATTCCCGGTGTGCAGAACCCGCACTGAAGGCCGTGCTCCCGATGGAAGCCCTCCTGCACCGGATGGAGCTTGCCGTCCTTCTCCAGACCCTCGACCGTCGCCACGGTCATCTGGTCCGCCTGCACCGCGAACAGGGTGCACGACTTCACCGGCCGCCCGTTGAGCAGCACGGTGCACGCGCCGCAGTTCGTGGTGTCACAGCCGATGTGCGTACCGGTCATGCCGAGGTTCTCGCGGAGGAAGTGCACGAGCAGCGTGCGCGCCTCGACCTCGACGTCGTGCGCCTCGCCGTTCACAAGCACATGGATCTTGTGGAGCTTCCTCGTCGTGCCGGCGGCAGCGGCCGGCGCGGTCTCGACAGCCATCGCTACGCTCCTCTCTTCGCGCGCTCGATCGCCTTGCGGATCGCGCGCTGCGTGAGCACGCGGAAGACGTCGCGCTTGTATTCCTCGGGGCCGCGCAGGTCGGAGACCGGCTGCGCTTCGGCCGCCGCGGCGGCGCCCGCCGCGGCGATCGTCCTGTCGTCGGGCGTTTGACCCACCAGGGTCTGCTCTGCGCGGCGCCCGCGGATGGCGGTCGGCCCGGCGTTGGTCATGCCGATGCCGGCGCTGGCCACCTTGCCCCCGGTGTCGAGGGTGATCGTCGCGGCAACGCCCGCGATGGCGAAGTCCCCGACCTTCCGCTCCAGCTTGAGGTACGCGCCGCCGCTGCGCGGGGCCGGCTTCGGGATGCGGATCTCGGTGAGGATCTCGTCGGACCTGAGCGCGGTCGTGAACGTGTCCAGGAAGAAGTCGTCGATCGGGATGACGCGCTCACCCTTGCGGCCCTGCGCGACGACCGACGCGCGGAGCGCGAGCATCGTCGCGGGATGGTCGTTCGCGGGATCGGCGTGCGCGAGGTTCCCCCCGATCGTGGCCATGTTCCGCACGAGCGGATCCGCGATGACGGAGGCGGTGTCGACGATGATCGGATACCGCTGCCGGATGATCGGGTTCATCTCGAGGTCGGTCTCGCGGATGAGCGCCCCGATGCGCAGCTCGCCGTTCTCGCGCACAGCCGATAACCCGGGGACGCGGTTGATGTCGATGAGCAGCGCCGGCTGCGCGAGGCGGAACTTCATGAGGGGGATGAGGCTTTGGCCTCCGGCGAGGACCTTGCCCTCCCCACCCGAGCTCGCGAGGAGCTCGATCGCCTGGGCGACGTCCTTGGCGACCTGATAGTCGAAGGCAGCTGGAATCATGTGCCTCCCCCTTCACCGGCACCCGCCGTGGTGACGGGCCCTCCCCTAGGGCAGACCGCTCGGACTGTACACCTGCATACGCTCCGGGGAAGCCGCTGGATGCGACCGGCTGATCCGCGCCGCCGGCGCTTGTCGCTCGGACTGTGTCCCCGCGGACGTTGCGCCGCGAAAGGCAGGGAGCATGATGCCTCGGTGAACGCCGTCACTCCCATCTCAGCGGCCGTGCCGGAGCTGCGCCCGATCCCGGCCGTCCAACGTGCGTACTTCTACCTCGTGTCCCTGGTCGCGATCCATATGGTCGTGCTCGCCGTCGCGAATCTCCTGCGCGTCGGCGCCGAGATGGCGATGAACGCGCCGTCCGGCGGCTTCACCGGCCTGCCCTTCGTGTTCAACGAGTTCAGCAGGCCCAGCAACCAGTACCGCGAGCAGGCGAGCCTGGCCATCGCTCTCCTCGTTGTGGGCCTCCCCGCGTGGCTGATCCACTTCAGCGTCGCGCAGCGGGCCGCCGGGCGCGCCATCGAGGAGCGCGCCTCATCGATGCGCAGCTTCTACCTGCACCTGGTCGTTGTCGTGACCGCGCTTCTCGTGTTCGGCTATGGACAGCGCGCGCTGCGGCTGGTCCTCCAGGGAAACTACATCGGAGAGACCTCCACGTTCGGGCCCGGCGCCTTCGGGCTCGAAGCCCACTGGCAGGCGCGGGCCGCGGGCGCCGCGGCGATGGCGCTCACGTCCGCGGCCGTGCTCGCGTTCCACCTCTGGCTCTCGAATCAGGACCGGCGGATCGCGATCGGCACGACCGCCGCGCAGCTGCGGCATCTGGGCATGTACCTCCTGCTCCTCGTCGGCCTCGCGTGGGTCACCTTCACGACCGTCTCCACCCTCACCGGGATCTGGGACTACGTCGCGGACGCGATCGCGCCGCTCTCGGGGCCGGTCGGGAGGTTCAACCCGCCGCCCGGCGTCGTTATCCCGCCACAGCCGAGCCGTGACGATTACCTGCGCTTCCAGCTCATCGGCGCGGTGCCCGCGATCCTCGCCGGGCTCGCGCTCTGGCTCGGGACGTGGATTCCGTTGCAGCGCGGTCTGCGCTCGGCGACGGCCGACGGAGAGGTCGAGCGCCGGTCGACCATCCGCAAGCTCGCGATCTACCTCGTGGTCTTCATCTCCGCGGTGCAGGTGCTTTTCGGCGCGACGATCGGCCTGTCGCAGATTGTCGAGCGAGCGCTCGGCACTCCGGAACGCGAGCAATACCGAAACCTGACGCATGATCTCGGGGGCCCGATCATCACGCTCGTCGTCTTTGGCGCGGTCTGGCTCTTCCATCGGCGGGTCGTCCACGCCGAGGCCGCGCGTGAGACCGAGGTCGAGCGGGCCGCGACGATCCGCCGCGTCTACACCTATCTAATAGCCGCCATCGGCCTGGGCATGCTCGCCTTCGGCACGGCCGGCGCGATCGGCGTCCTCGGCAGCCAGGTCATCGGCACGAACACGCATGGCAACGGCGAGACGGCGGGCTACATCTCGCTGGTCCTCGTGGGTTCAACGGCGTGGGCGTTCAACTGGTGGCAGGCGCAGCGGCGTCTCGACGATGACGAGCGACGCTCCCTCCCGCGACGGGCCTACCTTTATCTCGCGATCCTCGGCGGCGTGCTCGGCGTCCTCGTCTTCGGCTCGGCCGGCCTCTACCGCGTGCTGAACGCGGCGCTCGCGGCGAGCTTCCCGCTCGCGACCTGGCACGACATCTGGCACTTCGCCGTCGATGCGGCCGTGAGCGCGGGAGCGTTCCTCTATCACCTGCGAGTCGTGAGGGCCGATCGCGCCGCGCAGCTCCCGACCGTCCCGCAGCAGGCGGTCACCGTGCTCGTTCGCGCGGTCGATGTGGCCGCGGCCAGGGCACGACTCGCGGCCGCGCTCGAAGGTCAGGCGGACATCACGATCCGCTGACTTCGCTCGCCGGCGCGGTCTCCGTGTTAGCAAGCGACCGTGCCCGCGTCCTCTTTACGCGCGGCTGGTCGAGTGGCATCGTCCGACGATCCGCGGGCTGGGCGAGCCGCGACTGCGGAACCTACTAAGCGTGTGAAGGGAGATGGTGATTGAGCACGACATTGCAGGACCTCACGATCGTTCTCGAGGATCGGCCCGGAGCGCTCGCCAAGGCGACCGAAGCGATCGCCGCCGAGCGCATCAACATCGAGGGTGGGGCCACGCTCAACTGCGGCGGCGAGGGCATCTTCCACGCCCTCTTCAAGACCGAGCAAGACGCGGCCGCCGCGAAGCGCGCACTCGAGAAGGCCGGCTACACGGTCCGGGAGCAGCAGCCGGTGGTCGTCACCACGGCTGAGGACAAGCCCGGCGAGGCCGCCCGAATCTATCGTGCCGTCGCCGACGCCAAGGTGAACGTCGAGTTCACGTATATCGCCACCAACAATCGCGTCGTGGTGGGGTCGAAGGATCCCCAGAAAGTCACGGAGGCGCTCCGTACTCCCGCGACAACCGGGGCTCGCCGCTAGCGCTCTCGCCCAGCCCGCGCTAGCCGGCCCCCGACCCCCCGGGCCGATCGCCCGGATCCTGACCTGGCTGACTCGCCTGGCGCTCGGCGTCAGGGCGCTGGAGCTCGTCGGTTTCGGCTCCCGGGACGGTCTGGTGCGTGTAGCGGCGTGTGAGCGGACCGGAGCCGACGCGCCACTCGCGGCTCGGATGCTCTCCGGTCCTGTTGTGCTCCGTGACCCGGCGGTCGCGGCGGATGAGTCCGAGCGTGACGATCGCGGCGATGATGCCGCCGGTGATCCCCCCGGCGACCGCGCCCGCGATGATCGCGGTGTCGACATCCATTACCGCTCCATTCTGTCGATCACGTCGCGCAAGCGCGCGGCGGTGACGCCGACCAGTTCCAGGCTGCTCGCGCCGATCCCTTGACCGGCCGCGACGGCGAGCAGGAGATGCTCCGGGCGCACCAGCAGGCTGTTGCGGCTCGCGGCGAGCGCGGCCGCTCTGTTGATGGTATCGGTCAATTCAGCTCCTTCCGTCACCTCGGCTGGCCGCGCGCCCTCACGAGCCGGGCCCGCGGCGATGATGAGCGACGCGAGGTTCTCTATGTGAACGTCCATCTGGGTCAGAACGCGACGCACCCAGGCCGAATCGCTCGCGATCAGGGCAAGAAGCAGGTGTTCGGGCCCGACTTGCTCATGGTTCAAGCGACCGGCTTCCCAGTACGCGCGCGTCAGCGCGCGGGTCGCCTCGGCGTCGAGGCGATCGACCGCCGCCGCCCGCGACGACGGTACGAAGCCGGCAGTCCCCGGACTCGCGGCTGCGGCGGTCGCCTCGCCCGGATGCCCCTGCCCGAGAGTGGCGATGACCTGGTGGCGAACCTTATCCAGCGAGACACCCAGCGATTCAAGGACCCCGGCTGCCAGGTGCCCTCCCTCACGCGCGAGACCGAGCAATAGGTGCTCGGTTCCGACGTGGCCGTGGCCAAGCTTGCGCGCCTCATCGATAGACAGCTCGATCACCTTCTTCGTCCGGGGCGAGAGCGTGATCTCGCTCGGGGCCGTGGTCGCGGTTCCTCGACCGATCAGGAACTGCACCGCCATGCGCGCCTTCTCCAGCTCGACGCCCAAGGTCTTGAGCGCGCGCGCGGCGACGCCCTCACCTTCCCGGATCAAGCCGAGCAGGATGTGCTCAACTCCGATGTAGTTGTGGTTCAAGCGGACGGCCTCGTCCTGTGCGAGCGCGAGGACGCGCTTGGCTCGGTCGTCGAAGCGATCGAACGGACCCGCGGCGCGCCTACTCGATGAGCTTCCGATAATCGGAGATCGTGTAGCGGAAGCTTTCCTTCGCGTTCTCGAGGGCCTTCACGATGATGCGCATCGTGCTGTGGACGGCCTCCATCTTCGAGCCGATTGCCTTGTCCTTCTGGAGGACCGTGTTCAGGTCGTACGCCGCCGCGGACTTGAAGAGCATCCGGAACATCTCCATCTCTTCGACGAGCGTCTCGGGCTTGTCCTTGGCCTTCTGGTACTCGCCCCACATGCGATCCACGCCCTTCGCCTCGATCGTGTCGATCCAGGCGCGCTCGCTCTTGTCGTCGACCGCCCGGTACGAGTTATAGACGATCTCCTTCGTTCCGGCTGGCGTGAGGCCGACCAGGAGCCGCGCCATGAACTTCTCGAGCGTCAGCCGCTCGATGACCACGTCCTCGTCGAAGTTTCGCTTGATCAGCATGACGGCGTGGATGCGCGCGGGCTCCATGGGGTTCGTGAACACGCGCTCCTTCGGGAACACCGTGGTGATGTCGAGCATGGCGCGCGTGTTGTCGAACGCGAAGAAGCGCCCGATGGTCTGCCGGACCTCATCGTCGCTCATCCGGTCGAAGGGCGGCTTCCCGGTCCCGCGGAGCTTTGCCGCGACCGCGTCGATCGTCGCCTTGTTCTCGGCCAGGAAATCGGGAGTGACGTCGGGCGCGTTCTCGAGGCGCGAGCGGACCATGTCGAACGCGGCCTGCGGGAAGTTCTCGACGAGGTTCGAACGCAGGTAGAAGACCTTCTCGCTCGTGTACGCATACGCCTCGGGGTGATCGATGTCGAGCTCCGGGGCCGACGCGGTGATCTCGCGGTCGTCGAGCCCGCGGCCGATGACCGTCGCGTCGCTCCCGCGATGCTCTTCGAGCCAGCGGTAGGTCTGGTAGCCGCGCGCGACCTCCTCCCCGCCGGAGAGGATCCGGGCGGGGGAGACGGTCTTGTCGTCCTTCGTGCGGTAGGCGTAGCGCACGTAGACCCAGTCGTCCGAGTGGAAGCGCGTGTTCGGGAACTCCATGACGCCGTAGGTCGACGTCGACTTCCCGGTGCCGGTCGGCGCGATGTAGAGGATGCCCTTGCCGTCCTTGGTCACCACGGCGCCGTGGATGGAGTGGATCCCGAACTCGACAGCGAGCTTGCGGCCGACCGCGCCCAGCACCCAGGACTTGAGCTGTCCGTAGTAGCTGGTGTTGAAGAAGATCACCGTGTCGTTCTGCCGGCTGTAGTACGCCGCCTCGCTCTCGGTGGAGACGCGCCCGAGCGCGACGACGAGCACATGGGGCGTCTCCGCCGGCTTCTTGCCGGTGATGCGCTCCCACTCGTCCACCCCGTACCAGTTGTCCTTCCAGTAGCCGATGAGGTGCTCGCTGTTGGTGATCGCGCGGACGCGCAGGCCGTGGATCACGACGTCGTGCGAGTAGGTCGGCTCCTTCGCGGTCGCGATGTGCTCGAACGCGTTCGCGAGCAGGCGCCGGAAGAGTCCAGGCTTCGCGTCGACGGTCTTGTCGTGGGCGAGGGTGCGGCCTTTGGTGCGGGTGATCGTGTTCTTCGCGCCGATCGGGGTGCCCGGCCACTCTGGCGCGACAGCGTCAGGCGCGCCGGGGAAGGTGTAGAGGTCCTTCTTTTCCGCGATGGCCATCGGGACGAATCACTCTACCTGCGAGTTTCGTTCCATGCAGCGAGAAGACCCGTGTCTGCGGCAGGTCACGCGGGTGACGCAACGCGCACGCGCGGCGCGATGCGCGCGACCACCACCGCGACCGTCGCGGCGACCGGCAGCGCGAGCGCGACGGTCACGAGGAACGGGAGCAGCGGGTCGGCCTCGTAGAGGAACCCAGCGACCGTGCCGCCGCTGCCAAAGCCGATCGCGAAGGCGAGCTGGTAGGTCGCGTATCCGAGCGCGACGCGCGTCGGGGGCAGGATCCGCTCGACCGCGGCGGCGAGCACCGGGTTGGCGGCCTGCGTCGCGCCCAGCAGGAGCGCGGACAGCGCGATGAGCGGCTCGCTCCGACCTGAGAGCGCGATGAGACCCGTGCCGACCGTCAGGACGGTCGCCGCGCCGAGCAGCGCCGGCACCGCGCCGAACTCATCGGCCAACCGGCCGGCGAGCGGAACGAGTACGGCCGCCCCGACCGCAACGAGGGCCACGTAGAGGCCGACACGCTCGAGCGGGACCGCGGCGATGTCGCGCAGGTATACCGGTAACAGCGTGAGCGAGACGATCGAGATCAGCGACGCGAAGGGTGTGATCGCGAGGAGCGTCCAGAACGGTCGAGGGAAGCGCAGCCGCTCTCGTTCGGTCGCCGGTGGCATCGAGCGCACTCCGAAGATGAGCGTGGTCGAGATCATGAACGCGAGGACCGCGAGACCGATGGTCGCGCGGAGCCCGATGCCCGCGGCGATGAAGCCGGCGAACGGCGCGCTCAGGATGTTGCCGAAGAAGTACGCGCCGAAGACGATCCCCAAGGCGCGGCCGAGCGAACGCCGCTCGGTGGTGGCGGCGAGCTGCGCGGTCATGACCGGCACCGCCGCGGCCCCGCTCCAGTAGAGCATCGAGCCCACGAATGCGCCATGCCAGTCCTGAAGTGGAAGGAACGCCGCGGCCCCGGCCGTCGATGCTGCCCACGACACAACGAGGATTGGCTTCCGCCCGATGCGATCCGCCAGGTAGCCGGCGGGGATGAAGCTGAGCGCGGCGAAGATGTTCCCCAGCCCGAACACGAGGCCGATGTCCTGCGCGCCCGCGCCGAGCTCGCGAAGGAACAGGGGCCAGACCGGCGCGAGCAAGCCGTAGCCGACGCCCCAGAGGACCTGCGCGCTCGCGAGCAGCCAGACCTCGCGCGGGAGCCGGATCACCTGCCCTTCACGACGCCACGCGCGCGGCGATCCTCGAACTCGGCCTTCGCCTTCCGCAGCACGTCCGGGTCGGCGAGAACATCGATCGCGGTCAGCGCGAGCGCCTTCGCCGCGGCGAGGGCGTTCTCGTGGGCCTCCTGGCTGACTACCGCCTCGCGGAAGGCGACCGAGTGCCCGGGGATCGACTCCTGCGAGATCGCGATGTAGGGATGGATCGCCGGCAGGACCTGCATGACGTTGCCCATGTCGGTGGAGCCCACGCGCTCGTCGTCGCGCGCCTCGAAGACCTGTGTGCCCTGCGCGCGCATATGGTGCGCCCAGCGATCGGCGATCGGCGTAGAGAAGACCATGTTCTCGTAGCCCGCGTTCTCGTTCACGTTCACGGTGAGCTTCGTGCCGGTGGCCTTGGCCGCGCCCTCCGCGCAGGCGATGAAGCGGCGGAGGACGTCCTGCTGGTACCTGCGGTCGAGCGCGCGGATCGAGAAGCGCGCCGCGGCGTAGTCGGGGATCACGTTCGCGGCGCTGCCCCCGTTCGTGATGATCCCGTGCACGCGGGCATCAGGCCGCAGCTGCTGGCGCATCGCATTGACGTTGTTGAAGAGCTGCAGGACGCCGTCGAGCGCGTTGATACCGAGGTCCGGCTGCGAAGCCGCGTGAGCGGACCTTCCATGGAACTCGACCATCACCCGGTTGGACGCGAGCGAGTGCCGACCGGCCAGCGACCGGCCCGAGGTCGGGTGGATCATCATCGCGGCGTCCACGTCGTCGAATCCGCCGGCGCGAATGAGCGCGACCTTCCCACCGCCGCCCTCTTCCGCGGGGGTGCCGATCGCGGCGAGCCGGCCCGGCAGCTGATCCATGACCGCGCGGACGCCCACCGCGGCCGCGACGCCGATCATCGCGATCAGGTTGTGCCCGCAGGCGTGGCCGATGTCGGCGAGCGCGTCGTACTCCTGAAGGATGGCGACCGTGGGCCCCGGCACGCGTCCCTTCGCGTCACCCCGGTAGGACGTGTCGATGTCCTTGTATGCGCGCTCGACCGTAAAGCCCGCGCCCTCGAGGAACTCGGTTATCCGCAGGGCCGCCTCGCGCTCTTCGTAGGCGAGCTCCGGTTTCGCGTGGATCGAGCGCGACAGCGCGAAGAGCGCGTCGCGCCGCTCGTCGATCGCCCTGATCGCGCGCTGCCCGAGCGCTTTCGGATCGCTCATGACGCCTGGTGCCCCGCGATGAGAGCGAGGATGATGCGGTCGAGCGCCCGGTCCGCTCCCTCGAACAGCGTCGCGGCCTGCTCCGACGCGAGCGCGCGGCGCCGCGCGACGTTCGCGATCTCCGCCATGAACCGCGCGCGGAAGAAGAGAAAGGCCTGCGTCGCTTCGCCGAGCGAGAGGCCCTGCCGGCGCGCCACCACGCCGTACTCGCGGCCGAGGATCTCGGCCTGCGACATGAGCTGATCGCGGCCGACCGCGCGCGTCGTGTCGAGGTGTCCAAGGAGCAGCTTGCTCATCCGCACGCCGCGCTCGCGGAACCATCGGAGCGATTCCTCGTCGAAGCGCGAGTACCAGTCCTGTGCCGCGAGGTCGCCGCGCACGCGGCGACGGAACTCCGCGGCGATGCGGTCGGGCGCCTCGCCGAGGGCCGTCAGCGATTGGCGTCGGGCCTGCCGCGGGCGGGGGAGCATGTTGTCGATCGACGCGCGAAGAAAGCGGCGGTGCCCACCGGGTGTCGTGAAGACTTCGACCTTGCCTGAGTCGGCCCAGCGCCGAAGCGTGTCCGGATCGACGCCGAGGATCCGGCTCGCCTCACCCAGCGTCAGCCAGTCGCCGCGCTCGATCGTCGTCGTCTTCGAGATACCGCAAATCTAGGCGAATCTCGCCCGAACATCTCGCCGCGGGTCATCTTGCCGGGTGGTGCGGAGCTTGGATCGGCAGGCGAACGCCCGTCGCAAGCAGGCCACCAGGCGACCCTCACCGCACTCAGGGCCGCGACCGCGTGAACGCCCAACTTCGCGAGAAGCTGTCTAGACCGGTATTGACCGCCCTCCGATAGTGGCCCGCGTAGCAGTTACGCGCAGCGCTGCTGGGGAGGGTGCCATGCCTGGCGGTTATCGATTCCCTGTCACGATCTCGATCCTCGCGTTGCTTGTCGTCTCTTGTACCAGCCCGACCACGCAGCCATCCGCAACGGCGCCAGCCGGCGCGCAGGCTACGGCGGCAGCCGCCAATGCCACGGTCGGTCGCGCACAGACGCTCATCCTCGGGTACGAAGGCGGGCCCGCACCCAAGCCCGGCATCGCCAATCCCTTCATCCCTGCGTTCTTCCCGCAGGTCGCGGCCGGCCTCCACCAGGTCTATCAGGAGTCGCTCTTCTACGTGAACTACGAGACCGGGAAGATCGATCCCTGGCTCGCGGAGAGCTACCGCAACAACGCTGACGCGACCGAGCTCACCCTCACGATCCGGAAGGGGGTCGAGTGGAGCGATGGGAAGCCCTTCACCGCTCGCGACGTCGCGTTCACCTTCAACCTTCTGAAGAACAACGCGGACCTGATCGAGTCCGGCGCGCCGGGCGGCCTGTCGAAGCTCGTCGCTTCTGCGACTGCGACGGATGATCAGACGGTGGTGGTGAAGTTCACGAGCCCCTCTCCGCGTTTCGTTCTCGAACACCTCGCCGTGCAAATCTGGGGCGCCTTCACCGTCGTGCCTGAGCACATCTGGAAGGATCAGGACCCGAAGACCTTCCTGAACTGGGACCTCGCCAAAGGCTGGCCTGTGTTCACCGGACCGTACAAGCCGACGCAGGCGAGTGAGACGCAGTTCATCTTCGAGCGCCGCGACGACTGGTGGGCGGCGAAGAGCGGATTCCACGCCCTGCCTGCCCCGAAACGCGTGATCTTCATCGAGCAGGGCCCAGAGGATCGCCGCGCGGCACAGCTCGCGGCCAACGAGGTCGACGGCGAGCCGGGCATCGGTCTGGGCGCATACAGGGTCGCGCTCGCGAAGAACCCGAAGGTCATCGGCTGGCTCAAGGACGCGCCGTACGCCTGGATCGATCCGTGCCCGCAGGCGTTCGAGTTCAACACCGCGGTCGCTCCATGGAGCGACCCGCAGGTGCGCTGGGCGGTCGCCTACGGCATCGACAAGCAGAAGCTCGCGGAGGTGACGAACGAGGGCGCCGGTCTCGCCTCGAAGTGGCTCTACCCGGACTACGCCGGACTCTCGAGTCTCCTCGGCAAGCTCGATGACGTCTTCACGAAGTACCCAGCGCAGACGTACGACCCGAAGAAGTCCCAGCAGATCCTCGAGCAGAAGGGCTTCAAGAAGGGGGCGGACGGCATCTACGTCGGCGCCGACGGGAAGCGCCTCACGATGAAACTGCTCATGAAGACTCCCGCGACCGGCGGCGTCGGCTGGGGCATCGCGACGGCGCAGCTCATCGAGTTCCTGAACGCCGTCGGTATCGACGTCGTTCCGAACCTCCTCGCCGACGCCGCGTATGGCGAGGCGGCCTCGCTTGGGCGGTTCGATGCGCGCATGTTCACGATCTGCGGGAGCGTCTCAGACCCGTGGTCGACCCTCGACGCGTTCAACAGTAAGTATGTCGTCCCGGTGGGTCAGCGCGCGACCCTCGGGTTCCCAGGTGGCCGCTGGGACAGCAGCGAATACAGCAGGATCGTCGACCAGATCGGCAAGCTGACGCCAGGGGACGCGCAGATCGAGGGACTCACGCGGCAAGCGCTGGACATCTTCATGCGCGACCTGCCCGCGTTCGGCCTGTACCAGCAGCTCCGCCTCGTCCCGTACAACACGACCTACTGGACGAACTGGCCGACCCGCGAGAAGAACTACTTCCACCCGCCGAACTGGTGGATGTCCTTCCTCCGCGTCGTCATCGAGCTGAAGCCGGCGTAGGCTCCGGGAACGCTACTTGCGTGTCGGCGCGGGTCGGAAGGCTCGCGCCGACGCGAGACGAGAGGGCGAAAAGATGACCGCGGTGTACGTCCTCAGGCGGACCGCGATGCTCGCGCTCGTCGTGTGGGCGGCGGCTTCGTTCAACTTCCTCGTGCCGCGTCTCGCCCCAGGCGATCCGGTCGGGGCGATCCTCGCGCAGATCACGCGGCAGGGCGGAAGCGTCGCGGGCAGCGCCGAGATCATCGCGTCTTACCGCGCCACATTCGGGCTCGACGAGCCCCTTGGCGTCCAGTACCTGCGGTATCTCGCGGCGCTCGCTCGGTTCGACCTCGGGCCATCGCTCACGAGCTTCCCGACCCCGGTGATGGAGATCATCGGGCGCGCCCTCCCGTGGACAATCGGGCTGCTCGTCGCCTCGACGCTCATCGCCTTCGTCGTAGGCACGATCCTCGGCGCGCTGATGGCATGGCGCGGCACGCCTGCTTTCGCGCGATTTCTCCTGCCACCGCTCGTCGCGCTCGCTGCCGTCCCGTACTACCTCCTCGCAATCGTCCTCGTGTCCGTTCTCGCGTTTGGGCTGCGGATCTTTCCATCGGCCGGCACGGTAAGCGTGGGCGCTTTGCCAGCGTTCGACCTCGCGACCGCGGGCGACGTCCTCTACCACTCGCTGCTGCCGGCGCTCTCGATCGTCCTCGCGGCCATCGGGGGTTGGATGCTAGGTATGCGCGCCCTCGTCGTCAGCGTCATCGGGAGCGACTTCCTTGTGCTGGCCGAGGCGAAAGGCCTCCCTCCGCGCCGGGTGTTCCTCGTCTATGCGCTCCGGAACGCGATCCTCCCGCAGATCACCGGCCTCGCGATCTCGCTTGGGACGATCGCGTCTGGCGCCGTCCTCGTCGAAGTCATCTTCTCGTACCCGGGCCTCGGCTACCTCCTCCTTCAGGCGATCCAGAACGCCGACTACACGCTCATCCAGGGAATCACGTTCGTGCTCGTCCTCGCGGTCGGGCTCGCGATCTATGTCCTCGACCTCCTCTATCCCGTGCTCGACCCGCGCATCAGCTATGCGCAGCGCTGAGGCCGCAGTTCGCGTGAGCATTTCGGGCCTCTGGCGTCGGCGGGCGCTGCTCGCGGGGCTCACCATCCTGTCCGCCCTCCTCCTGTTCGGGGTCGTCGGGGCGCTCGTGGTCGATCGTGCGGCGACGCGCATCGGGTCCGGGCCGTTCGGCGAGGCGCCCTCGGCGGCGCATCCGCTAGGCACGGATACGACGGGCCGCGACATGCTCGCCCTGGTCGTGCATGCGACACCGGCGACCTTGGAGGTCGGCCTCCTCGCCGGCGCGATCGGGACGCTCGTCGGAACCATCCTCGGGCTCGTTTCGGGGTATTACCGCGGCCCGGTCGACACGCTCATCCGCTCCGTGGCGGACGTGGCGCTCACGATCCCCGCGCTCGCGGTGCTGGTCGTGCTCGCGGCCTTCCTGCAGACGACCACCCTCGAGGTGCTCGCGGTCATCGTCGCGCTCTTCGCCTGGCCTTCCGGCGCACGGGCGATCCGCGCTCAGACCTTGACCCTCCGCGAGCGTGACTTTGTCGCACTCGCGAAGGTCTCGGGCGCGAGTGACATCGCGATCCTCTTCACTGAGATCCTCCCGAACCTATTGCCGTTCGTCGTGGCGAGCTTCATCGGCGCCGTCTCGGGTGCGATTGTCGCGGCCGTGGGTCTGCAGCTCCTCGGGCTCGGACCCTTGAACGTGCCGAGCCTCGGCATGATCCTGCAGTTCGCCTTCCAGTACGCCGCGCTCTCGCGGGGCATGTGGTGGTGGTGGGGCCCGCCGACCCTCGTGCTCGTGCTCCTTTTCGTCGGGCTCTTCCTCGTGAGCACGGCGCTCGACGAGATCGCCAATCCGCGCCTCCGCCGGAGCATGGTGTGAGCGACCTCGCCCTGACCGCGATCGACCTCCACGTCTCGTATGGACAGACGCCGGCCCTCCGCGGCGTGTCCTTCGCTGTCCGTGAGCGCGAGGTGTTCGGCATCGCCGGCGAGTCGGGGAGCGGCAAGACGACGATCGCGATGGCCGCCCTAGGACTCCTCCGGCCACCGGGACGGGTCGTGCGCGGCCGCATCCTCCTTGACGGCGTCGACGTGCTCCGTCTGAGTGAGGAGGCGCTCCGGCGGTTGCGCTGGCGCGACGTCGCCTTCGTCCCGCAGGCATCGCTCAATGCCCTGAACCCCGTGCTTCGGGTCGAAGAGCAGATCGAGGACGCGATCGTCGCACACGAGGGCCCGCAGGGTCGCACCGCGCTGCGCGGGCGGATCGCTGGCCTGCTCGACGCGGTCGCCCTCGCAGGGTCCGTCGCGCGGCGCTACCCGCACGAGCTCTCGGGGGGCATGCGCCAACGCGTCTGCATCGCGATGGCGACCGCGCTACATCCGCGCTTGCTCATCGCCGACGAGCCGACGAGCGCGCTCGACGTCATCGTCCAGCGATCCGTCGTGGAGTCCCTCGTCGCCGCGACCGAGCGGCTCGGCGCGAGCCTCGTGGTCATCGGCCACGACCTCGCTCTTCTCGCCCAGCTCGTCGACCGTCTCATGGTCATGCGGCGCGGGCGCGTCGTGGAGCTGGGCTCCGCGCGCGACCTGTATCGCGAGCCCACGCATCCATACACGCGTGCTCTGCTCGAAGCCGTGCCGGCGATCGGGAATCCTCGCCTCTATCGCACGCCGCTCGCGGCGCCCGATTGCGTCGCGGGAGGCCGGTGCGACGGCGGGAGATCTTTTTCGGAGGGGTCGGCGACGATGCACGACGTCTCGCCGGGACATCTCGTCGCGTGCGAATCGACATTCACGGCTGCGATCGTTGCGGGCTGATTGGCCGCTCCTCGCGGTCGACGGAGTCCGGAAGATCTTCGGCGGTGGCGTGTTCGGCCCGCCGAAGGTCGTCGCGCTCGACGATGTCTCGTTCGAGATCGCTGGAGACCGCCCCGCGATCGTTACGGTGGCAGGCGAGAGCGGGTGCGGCAAGACGACCCTCGCGCGCATCGTCCTCGGCCTGCTCCGTCCGAGCGAAGGGGCCGTCCGCCACCGCGGCGCGCCCATCTCCGGGCTGCGCGGTGCCCCCGCGCGCGCCTTCCGGCGCGACGTCCAGGCGGTCTTCCAGGATCCCTTCGCCGCGTTCAACCCGTTCTATCGCGTCGACCATGTCTTCGACGTTCTCGTGCGCGGACTCGCCCTCGCTCGAGATCGGCGCGAGGCCCGTGCGCTCATCGGAGAGGCGCTGGAGCGTGTCGGGCTCGATGCGGGCGACGTGCTTGGACGCTTCCCGCACGAGCTATCCGGGGGACAGGTGCAGCGCGTCATGGTCGCGCGCGCGTTCCTCGTCCGACCGCAGCTCATCGTGGCGGACGAACCCGTGTCCATGGTGGATGCCAGCCTGCGGCGGACTGTTCTCGATTCCATGCGCCGGCTGCGCGACGTATTCGGCGTCTCGTTCCTCTACGTGACGCACGATCTCTCCACCGCGTACGAGGTGAGCGACGAGATCCTCATTCTCCATGGCGGCCGGATCGTGGAGCGCGGCGCGACGCGGGCCGTCCTCGACCATCCCACGCACGCGTACACGCGACAGCTCGTGTCGGCCGTACCCATCGCGGATCCGGAGGCGGCTTGGCGGCGTACGCGCGGCGGGCGCCAGCGCGACGCGATCGCCGCGGGAGCGCAGCCGTGACATCGACGCTCGTGGACGTGGCCGACGCCCAGGCCCGCGACGTCCTGCGTCGTTGCGTCGGGCCGTATGGGCTTCGGGCGTCGGCCGATGCGCATGGCTATCGCGAGGTCTGGGCGCGCGACGCGATGATCTCGCTCCTCGGCATCTGCGCCGTGGGACTCGAGGAGCTCGTGCCCGTCGGGCGGCTGACGCTCGAGACGCTCACGCGGCACCAGTCCGCCCTCGGCCGCGTACCACTCAACGTTGGGCCGGATGGCCGGACCAGCACCGCGAACGCGGGCGCCGTCGACAGCAACCTCTGGTACGTCATCGGCCACTACGCGCTGCGCCGCGCCTTCGGCGCGGACGACCTGTTCGACAAGCATCGCGAGGCGCTCGCTCGCGCGATGCTCTGGGCGCGCTACCAGGACAGCGACGAAGACGGACTCATCGAGTCGCATGAGGCCGCCAACTGGGCCGACCTAATCGCGTACCGTGGCAAGGTCCTCTACGACAACGTCGTATACCTGCTCGCGCTCTCCTCCTACGCCTCGCTCGCGGAGGAGTTCGGGTTACCCGAGGCGCGCGAGCACCGCCGTCTTGCGCAGTCTGTCGCCGATCGGCTCAACGCTCTGCACTGGGTCGAGTCGAACGACGGGCTCTGGGACGGCGCGGCGTCTCTCGCGGTTCGCGGCGATCACACCGAGCTGCGGCGCGTGAGTCAAGCGGCGGTGACGGCGCTCTGGTCGCGTCCGTACTACCTGCCGTGGGTCGGCTTCCGGGACTTCGGCGACTGGTGCGATGTGCTGGGCAACTGCCTCGCAATCCTCGCGGGCGTGGCCGATGCCGAACGCGGCGCGCGCATCCTCCGGTATTTCGACGACGTCGGGGTCACCAGCCCCTTCCCGGCCAAGGCGCTTCACCCGCCGATCGAG
Source organism: Candidatus Limnocylindria bacterium (assembly GCA_036002305.1). Taxonomy (GTDB): domain Bacteria; phylum Chloroflexota; class Limnocylindria; order P2-11E; family P2-11E; genus 3-1-20CM-2-70-9. Next base: position 371,972 of record DASYTL010000032.1, on the reverse strand, counting down.
CCGGGGCACAAGGATTGGCGAGACTACTACCGCAATGGGAACCGCAACGTCCCCGGCCAATACCAGAACGGTGGAAGCTGGCCGTTCATCGGCGGCTTCCTGGTCGCGGCGCAGGTGCGAGCAGGTCTCCACGCGTCGGCGGCTCTGCAGCTCGGCCACCTCGCGGCAAGCCTCGCGAACGAAAACGGCGAGTGGGAGTTCAACGAGTGGCACCACTCGGCCACGGGCCGCCCAATGGGCGCCCGCTATCAGGCGTGGTCCGCAGGGATGTTCCTCTACGCGCACGCGGCGGTGGCGACGAGCGCACTCCCGATCTTTGGCGACCTGGGCGGGCGGGCGTAAGTGCGTCGCGTCGCCCGTGCCTATGCTCCCCGGCGAAGGGGCGCTGCCTTGAGCTTCCGGCGAAGCGTGGACGACGACAAGCTCCCGATGCACCGTCGAATCTCGAACGCGATCGCGACGGCCATCGAGGACGGACAGTACGGTCCGGGCGGCGCGCTTCCGTCCGAGCAGCGCCTGGCCAGCGACTTCGGTGTGAGTCGCGGAACGCTCCGACAGGCTCTCGCGGCACTGCGCGCGGACGGGTACATCGAGGTCGTGCCGGGGCGCGGCACCTTCGTGCGCCTCACCACGCCCAAGCGCCCCGACACGCGGCGGCGCGTGGTCGGCGTCGTGGTCCCGTCGGTCTCGCGGCCGGCGCTGCCCGAGCTGCTCGGGGCCGTCGAGGATGAGCTGCACCGCCGCGGCTACTCGATGCTCGTGGCGAGCAGCGGGAACTCGCGCGCCCAAGAGGCCGGACGGCTCAGGCGCGTGCTCGACGAGGGCGTCTCTGGTCTCATCGCGTACCCGCTCGACCAGCAGCCGGATTCCGAGGTGTACGCCGGCCTCGCGCGGCAGCGGTTCCCGGTCGTATTCGTCGACCGTCATCTCGTCGGTGTCCCGGTCGACGCAGTCCTCGCGGACAATGTCGGCGGCGCTTACGCCCTCGTCTCGCACCTTATCGAGCGCGGCCATCGCCGCATCGCCTTCGTGTCGAGCGACAACGTCGGCACGACCTCGGTCATCGAGCGGCTCCAGGGATACGAGCAAGCGATCCAGGCGCACGGGATCGCGCGCGACGCGAGCCTCGTCTTTACGGGGCTTCCGACGGTGCCGACGCATCCAGAAGAGCAGGAGCGGGTGTCGGAGGAGAACGCCGCCCGCATCAAGAGCTTTCTCGCCGAGCGTCGGCCGATGCCTACCGCGGTCTTCGCGTTGCACGACCGCATCGCACGATCGGTCTTGGAGGCCGCGATCTGGTTGCGGCTGCAGGTGCCGCGCGACCTCGCAATCGTCGGCTTTGACGACGACCCGATCGCGGCAACGCTCCCCGTGCCGCTCACGACCGTCGCGCAGCCACGCGAGCAGATTGGCCGGACCGCGGCGCGCTTGGTGGTCGATCGCATCGAGGGCCGGCGGAGCGATGTTGCCCGGATCGTGCTCCCGACACGGCTTGTGATCCGCGCCTCGAGCCAGACGCCCCGTGTCGTGGTCGCGGCGGGCTAGCGGGACAGCCGATCACACGCCAGTAATCGCGTCGCGGGTAGTGAGGTCAATCTGAGTCCGCGAGGTTTGGCCTTGGCGATGTCGGTCCCGCCAGGAACGGCCACGTAGCGTCAGGCGACGCCCGCCGCCCTCTTCAGCTGCCCGATCGCGCGGTCGCGGTCCTGCTTGGTCAGAAGCCGCTTGCGGATGCGGAACGACTTTGGGGTCGCCTCGAGGAGCTCGTCATCGGCCAGGAACTCGATCGCATCGTCGAGCGATAGCTCGCGGATACCGTCGAGCTTCACCGCGATGTCGGACGTGCTGCTGCGCATGTTCGTCAGGTGCTTCTTCCGCACGACGTTGACCTCGAGGTCGCGGTCCCGGATGTGCTGGCCCACGACCATGCCCTCGTAGACGTCCACACCCGGGTTCAGGAAGAGCTGCCCGCGCTCCTGCGCCTGCTGCAGCCCGAAGGCCGTCGTCGTTCCGTCCTCCCATGCGATGAGCGAGCCAAGCTCGCGTGTCGGGACCGGGCCGGCCAGCGGCCCGTACCCCTCGGTCAGCGTGTTCATCACGCCGCGGCCACGCGTCGCCGTGAGGAAGGCTTGGCGGAAACCGAGGAGCCCGCGCGTCGGGATGCGGTACACCGCGTGGACCATGGCGTCGTCGCGGTACTTCATGTCCTTGAGCGTCGCGCGCCGGCGGCCGGCGAGCTCGACGACTGCGCCGAGCTCCTCCTGCGCGACCTCGATCTCGAGCTGCTCGTACGGCTCCTGCGTTTCCCCGTCCACTTCCTTCTGGATCACTTCCGGCCGCGACACCTGGAACTCGTACCCCTCCCGCCGCATCGTCTCGATGAGGATCGTGAGATGGAGCTCGCCGCGGCCGCTCACGAGGAGCGTGTCGGCCGAATCCGTGTCCGCGACACGAAGCGCGACGTCACGCTCGAGCTCGGCGTAGAGCCGCTCGCGCAGCTTGCGGCTGGTCACGAACTTGCCCTCGCGCCCGGCGAACGGGCTGTTGTTCACGCTGAAGCTCATCCGAAGCGTCGGCTCCTCCACCCGGATCGGCGGAAGCGGGCGCGGATCGGCCGCGTCCGCGATCGTGTCGCCGATCCCGGCCTCGACGCCGGCGACCGCGACGATGTCGCCCGCCGCGGCTTCGTCGACCTCCTCGCGAGCGAGGCCCTGGAAGGTGAAGAGCTGCGTCACCTTCGCGGGCGTGACGGCGCCGTGATGATCGATCCGAGCGACGGCTTGGCCAAGCTTGAGGGTGCCGCTCTGAATGCGTCCGACGGCGACCCGCCCGATGTAGTCGTCGTACGAGGTGTTCGTGACGAGGAGCTGCGTGGGCGCGTCGGGATCGACGTCGGGCGCGGGGATCCGCTCGATGATCGCGTCGAAGAGCGGCTCGAGCGTCGTCCCAGCGTGGCGGTGGTCTGTGCTCGCCGTCCCAAGGATCGCGTTGGTGTAGAGGGTGGGGAACTCCGCCTGCTCCTCGGTCGCGCCGAGGTCGAGGAAGAGGTCGAAGGTCTCGTTCAGCACGTGATTCGGCCGCGCGTGCGGCCGATCGATCTTGTTCACGACCAGGATCGCATGATGCCCGCGCCGGAGGGCCTGGCGGAGCACGAACTTCGTCTGGGGCATCGGGCCGTCGACCGCGTCCACGAGCAGCAGCACGCCGTCGACCATGTTCATGACGCGCTCGACCTCGCCGCCAAAGTCCGCGTGCCCCGGGGTATCGACGATGTTGATCTTGACGCCGCGGTATGTCACAGCGGTGTTTTTCGCCATGATCGTGATGCCGCGCTCGCGCTCCAGCGCGTTGCTGTCCATGACGCGCTCGGCCACCTGCTGGTTGTCGCGGAAGATGTGGCTCTGCCGCAGCATGCCGTCGACAAGGGTGGTTTTCCCATGGTCCACGTGCGCGATGATCGCGATGTTGCGGATGTCGCTGCGCCTCACGCCTCAATTGTGAGGGCGGGGTGCTACGGAATGTTGACCACGAACGTGAATGTGCCGCTCGTCGGGTTGGTGGTCTTGTCGAGCTTGATGAGCATCTGCGCGCTGTAGATGGAGTCGCTCTCGTTCTGCGAGATGCCCGGGAAGAAGAGCTGCGACGTCCAGGTCTGGCCGCTGACCGTGACCTTGAAGTGGATGTGCTCGGTGCGGCCCGGATAGAGACCGGGAATCACCGTCTCGAGGCGATAGGCGCCCCGCGCGTCGGTCAGCAACCACCCCCGGAGCGTGTATCCGCTGTTGTCGTAGTTGCCGTTCCCGTCCGCCTGCCAAAAGTCGAGCTTCGCGTTGGCGATCGACTGGCAGGAGCGCGACACGACGTAGCCGGTGAGGACGAGCGGCGTCCCGGCGACGCCGGCGGTCATCAGCGAGGACCGCTGTGGCGCGCCCGCCTTGTAGTAAGGGCCCTCCGTCAGGTTGACCAGCGGTGTCGCCGGCGAGGTGCACGCGAGCGCGGCCTGAGTTCCCGCGGTCGCAGCCGGCGCGCTCGAGGCCGTCGCCGCCGCGGTGGCCGTGGGTGTCGAAGACGGCGTCGTCAGCGTCGCGCCTCCGCTGCACGCGGCGGCGAGAAGCAGAGAGAGCCCGGCGAGCGCGACACGCACGACCGACATGATGAACGCCTCGGCGCTAAGAGCGCCCTAAGACTTACGTACGAGGTTCTCCGTGCAGCGGACCGGCTTGCCCTTGGGCGTCTCGGGCGGCGGTGGGATGACGCCGAACATCTTGGCGAGATCGGCGGGTAGGACGTGCGAGGGGTCTTGTTCGAAGATCGCGTTCCCGCGCTCCAGCGCTCGAGCGACCAGGCCGCTGCAGATGTGCTGGCCGGCGAAGCCGAAGCTGAGCTTCGCGCCGGTGAGCAGCGAGATCGTGATGCTCACGATCCGCGCCCAGTCGTACTGGCCGCCGACCCAGTGCTCGGCGAACGCGACCATCTGACGCCGATCCTCATCCGATGCATCGACGTGCACGATCGTGTACTGGGTGCTGACGTATGAGGCGAGCGTGTTCCTCGACACGCCGGGGCCCAGCGCTTCGACCAAGCCGCCGTCGGCCGACACGATGAGCGCGCTGTGGTTCCAATAGGTGAAGGGCCGATCGCGTCCCATGAAGCGAAGGCCCTGTCCGATCTGGATGACCCGGCTGAAGAACTCGCCGCCGTGCGTGAGGATGAAATCCCCCGGCAGCGGATCCGGGTCCGTTTGGCCCGGCGGGACGTGCTCGAACCTGGCCCGCAACATCGCCCGAGCCTAGGGCACGGGACCTGCGCGACCGGTTGCAATGCCGAAGCCGCGCGGCGGTCGCCACGTAAGGGTCACTTCGCGGCTTGCTCGACCTCTTCGCTCGCCGGTGGCTCGTTCAAGTTGTAGCTGCGTAGCGGGGTGAAATATGTCGCGGCCGCGGCGAGGATCGCCGTCGCGCCCGCGACCGCGAACGCGGCCGACGAGCCCGCCGCGGCGACCACGAACGAGAGGAACGGCGCCGAGAAGCTGTTCGAGATGAGCACGAGCGTTCGGAACGCGCCGTTCGCGCGGCCGCGGATGCGCGCTGGGACCTCTCGCTGACGCGGAACGAAGGCGTAGATGATGAAGCTCGTCGACGCGGTCTCGCGCGCGGCGAAGCCGGCGACGATCAGGCGCCAGTCATGAGCGAGCGCGGTGAGCGCGACGATGATGCCGGCAGCCGCGGTCGAGCCCAGCAGCGTGTGGCCCAGCGGTCGGCCGCTCGCGAGGCGTGGCGCGATGAAGCTCGCGAGCACGGTCACCGCTCCCGCGAGCGAGAAGGCGAGCCCGATCGTGACCTCGTTGAGGCTGTTCTCCTCTCGCAGCACGTACAGCACGAGGGTCTGGACGCCCTGCTGCCCGAGGTTCGCGATGAACATGAGGACGAGGAGCCAGCGCAGCACGCGGCTGTGCCAGACGAAGCGGAAACCCTCCGCCAGCTCGGAGGCGATGTTGCGCGCCGTGATCGCGGCGGTCGGACGGTCGATGTCGTAGATCGGCGGCATGAGGACGAAGACCACCAGCGTCGGCACGAACGCCAGGGCGGCGATGTACATCGCGTCGGCGGTGCCCAGCGCGGCGATCGCGAGGCCGCCGATGGTCGGTCCCACGACGCGTGCGGCGCGGTCGATGCCGAAGTAAGCGGCGTTCGCGCTCGTGAGCTCATCCGGTTCGACGAGCGCGGGAACGACGCTGAAATCGGTTGTGACGCCCCACGCCACCTCCACCGTGCCGAGGAGGAATCCGATCACGTACACGAGATCGATCGAGAAGACCCCGGCCGGGACGGACAGCGGGATCGCCAGCGTGAGCGCGATGCTTAACACGTCGCAGCCGATGAGGAGCTTCCGCTTGTCGGCGCGATCGATGAGCACGCCCGCGATCCCGCCGAAGAACACATAGGGCAGCGCCTGCACGAGTCGGAGGGTCGCGGCGGCCGCGATCGAGTGCGTGAGGTCGAGGATGAGGAGCGGTAACGCGAGACGCGCGACCTCGTCGCCGAGTCCGCCGAGACCGACGGACCCGCTGAACGCGGCGAACCAGGGGTGGCGAAGAGGGCCGAGTCGCATTGCGGCCGAGCATACGAACGAGCCCGTTCTTTCGGCACGCCGCTTGCGAGAGTGTCGAGCGACTTAGCACGAGGAGGTTCGTATGGGCCAGGTCAACGTGAACCCGCCGTCTGGCGGCCCGGTCGTGACGAGCGATGGTGGATTCGGCGCTGGAATGATCATCGCGATCATCCTGCTCATCCTCATCGTGCTCGTCCTGATCTTCTACGCTGGACCGGCGATCTTCGGCACGGGCACCAACACCAGGTCGCTCCTGGACGTCTTGTCGCTGGCGTAACGACGCTCCTGAGTTGAGGGTGGTGGCGCCGGGCACCTGCCCGGCGCCATCGCCATGCTTAGGGGATGAAGCGCGTGCTGTTCCTCTGCTCCCACAACGCGGCCCGTTCGCAGATGGCCGAGGGCTTCCTGCGCGCGTACGGCGGCGACCGGTTCGCCGTGGCCAGCGCGGGCACGAAGGCCACCGAGCTCCATCCGCTCGCGGTCCACGCGATGGCCGAGCTCGGGATCGACATCTCCGCCCAGCGGAGTAAGTCCGTCGACGACGTCGGCGAGGGCTGGGACGTCGTGGTCACCGTCTGCGACGCGAACTGTCCGATCCCGCCCCGCTCGGCCTTGAAGCTCAGCTGGCGGTTCCCCGATCCCGCGCTGGCGCGCGGCACGGAGGAAGAACGGCTCGCCGCATTCCGGAAAGTTCGCGACGGTATTCGGCGAAGGGTGCGCTCGCTCGCCGACCGTCTCGACTGACCTTCAGTCGCGGCGCAAGTGCGTTACACGCGCTGCGGTCGGCACGACGAATGCTCGATCGTTCGGTGCGCCTTTCACCGAGGCGACATCCGATCGGAGGCCATCGATGCAGGAGAAGAAGGAGCCGGGCCAGGGCGACATGGGCGGCAAGGATTGGCCGAAGGAAGACGAGCCCGGCAAGCAGGGCGGCCAGGGCGACGTCGGTAAGAAGGGCGGCAGCGGCGACATCGGGCGCGAGGACGACAAGACCGGCCGGGAGCCCGAGAAGAAGTACTGATGCAGGTCAAGGATCTCCCCAAGCGGCCTGGCGAGCACGGGCCAAATGACGTCAGCAAGAAAGGTGGCGCTCCGCTCGAGAACCCAAACATTGAGGAGCCCACCGATGTCCCAGACAAGGGTGGGGACGTGAGGCGGCCACCGGCCTAACCTCGCGTTCAACGGAGAGACGTGGGAGCGCCGGGTGACCGGCGCTCTTGCGTTACTAAGACCCGTTGTTGAGCGTGTTGATCGATCCGCTCGATTCGAGGATCGTCCCGAAGATCGCGAAGATCGCATAGCCCGCGATGAACGCGGTGACGATCAGCGCCGCGATCATCGCGAACGAGAGCGCGGCTGTCTCGCGCGTTGCCGCTCCGCGCGAGAGCTCTTTTTCCATTACGCGATACGCGACGCTACCTATCTGAATTGCTGATCGCGCGACCACAAATACACCAGCCGCGATACCGGCGCCGATCGCGAGCCAGACCAGGATTGCTGCTTCGACCGACATCTCGTTGATTCTGCTCCCAGTTCGGGGGACAGAAACCCCACCCACACAGGGGTGTATCGAAAACCGACTAGCGTCGTTCTCAGACCAGATGCCCCGGAGCCCGTAGATCGTCCCGGACGCCGGCATCACCGGTGAGACGGCAAGAGGAACGCAGCAGCGCGGTATCGACGCTGCGCTCGTCAAAGCCGCCCAGGCCGGAGATGCCTCCGCGTTCGGCCAGCTATACGAGCGATACCGCGATCCGGTGTACCGGTACTGCTTGTCCCGGACCGGCGCGAAGCACGAGGCAGAGGATCTGGTGGCCGACGTGTTCATACGCGCGATGGAAGCACTGAACAGATACGAGGACCGCGGGCTTCCGTTCGTCGCGTACCTCTTCCGGATCGCGCGCAACGCCGCGATCGACAAGAGCCGTCGCACGCGACCCGAGATGTCGATGGACGATCTGGTGAACCATCCCGAGTCGGGCCAGAACGTCGAGGCCGAAGCGGTTCGCGCGACCGAGCGCGAGGCTCTGGTCACCGCGATGTCAAAGTTGAAGGCCGACTATCGCGAGGTGCTCGTCCTGCGTTTTGTCGAGGGGTACGGTGCCGCGGATGTTGGGCGAATGACCGGACGGAGCGAGGGCGCGGTGCGAACGCTTCAGCACCGGGCGCTCGAGCGCCTGCGCAGAGAGCTCGAGAAGAGTGGTGACGTATCGCTCTTCGACCGCTGGTCCGGAGCGGACGCAGCAGAATGATCGACGACACCCTCGCCCGCGCGCTCGGTTCGCTCAAGGCGGCGCGGATGGACGATGTCGCGTCCGACGTCGTCCGCAAGAGGCTCGAGAAGGCCTGGGCCGACCGGGCGACCCGCCGCACTCGTTCGGGCCTCGTCGTGGGCGGATTCATGCGCGCTTTCGCGGTCGCCGCCCTCCTCGTCGGCCTCGCGTTCACCACGCTGCACGCCGGGGCGGACAGCCCGCTCTACGCGACCCGGGTCTCGATCGAGAACGCGCTCATCGCGTTCCAGGCCGACCCGGTCGCGTACGCGACGCAGCTGTACGACGAGCGCCTCGAGGAGGCCGCGCGCTTCGAGGCCGCCGGCAACGCGCTCGCCGCCTCGCGCGCGCGGGACGCACAGCAAGAGGCGCTGCGCCTGCTCACGCAGATCGCGCCGCAGCCGAGCGAGCAGTCCCCGGAGCCGTCGGCCAGCACGGTCATCACGCTTCCGTCGCCGTCGCCGAGTCCGGAGGCGAGCGCTGAGCCGAGTGAGTCGCCGACACCGTCGCCGACCCCGACCCCGCGCACGCCTCCGCCCGCTGTACGCACGCCGACGCCGACGCCAAAGCCCACGGTGAAGCCGACGCTGACGCCGAAGCCGACGGTGAAGCCGTCTCCGACGCCGGTGCCCACCCCCATGACCGTGCATGCCACCGGCGACGTGCTCTACGCGGACGGATCGAAGGTCGACGGTGCGTGCGTGTCGATGTCATTCGACGGTATGTGCTTCGCGGGAACGATCAACGGGAAGGTCGACGTGCAGCTCACCGCGAAGAAAGGCCAGACGATCACGCTGTACCTCCGCAACTACGACGCCGCGCGCGGCGGCACGCTGAGGGGCAAGGTCAGCGTCACCGTCGGTGGTCCCGAAGTCCTGCTCGGCACGATCACGCTCCGCCCGGGCTAGTGGCCGACCGGGGGATGACCCCCGGGGGATGAACGCCGCGGCGGGCCGCGTCCGTTGTCAGCGTGATGAGGCCACTTGTCGCATCCGCCCTCTTCGCGATCGGGTGCAGCTTCGCGCTCGTCGCGCTGCGCGGAGGCGAGCATGTGCTCGCCGCCGCTACGCTCATGGCGGTCTGCTCGTCCGCCGCCGTCCTGGTTCGCGCGCTAGGCGCGCATCAGCTCGTCGATGACCTCCACGACGCCGGGCACGCTGCCGGCGACCGCTAGCGCGTTTTCGGCGTCCGTCTCGTCCTCGACCAGACCCTGCAGCCGCGCCACCCCCTGCAGCACTCCCCACGTGAAGTGCAGTTGCGCCGTGCTCGCGTCAAGCCGGAGGTTCCCGTGGATCAGGTCCTCGAACGCCTCGTCCGATGGGGCGTCCTCGTCGCTCGTCCATATCACGCGGCGCCGCAGAACGCGTGCCGCGCTAATGAGGGGCGAGATACTCGAAGAAGAGCGCCTCGGCGAGAGTTGAACGCTCGAGGTCGGCTAGGTCGACGCTCTCATCCTCTGAGTGGGCGTTCGAGAACGGGTCGCCCGCGCCGGTGAGCAGCAGCCCGGCCTGGGGGAACGCTTTGGCGAAGTCGGCGACGAAGGGGATCGTTCCGCCGGCGCCCATGAAGACAGGTTCCCGACCGAACGCTTCGCTCATCGCCCGCCGCATCGCGTCGTATGCCCTTCCTTCGGCGTGCAGCTTGTACGGCTTGCCGGCGCCGCGCTCCGTGACCGTCACGTCGGCGCCCCACGGCACGTGCGACCGCAGGTGCTCAGCGAGCGCCTTCATCGCGTCACTCGGGTCCTGCCCCGGCGGGATGCGCATGGACACGCGCGCTTTCGCCGACGGCACGAGCTGATTCGTCGACTCGGTGAGGCGAGGCGCGTCGATCCCGAGGATCGAGACCGCGGGCTTCATCCACATGCGATCGGTGATGCCGCCCTCCCCGATGAGCTTCACCCCGCGACGCATCCCGACCTGCTTCCGGAGCTCGTCCTCCGAAAGGTCGAGCGGGTCCGCTTTACCGCGCGCGATCCCCTCGACCGCGACGTTGCCGCGCTCGTCGTGCAGCGTGGCGAGCGTCTTCGCGAGGACCGTGAGCGCATCGGGGACCGGGCCGCCGAACTCACCTGAGTGCACCGCGTGGTCGAGCGTGCGCACCTCGACATCGCAGGCGACGATTCCGCGGAGCGAGGTCGTGAGGCCGGGCTGTCCCGGTCGCCAGTTGCCGGAGTCGGCCAGGATCACCGCGTCGGCGCGAAGCTCGTCGCCGTGGCGCTCGAGGAATTTGGCGAGGTTCGGAGAGCCCCACTCCTCCTCGCCCTCGATGAAGAGCCGGACCCCCACCGGAGGGCGCGAGTCGTGCGCGAGCAACGCGCCCGCGTGCATGACCACACCGCACTTGTCGTCGGAGGTACCGCGGCCGTAGAGGCGACCGTTCTTCTCGACGGGCTCGAACGGATCCGAGTGCCACAGATCGCGCGCGCCGGTCGGCTGCACATCGTGATGTGCGTAGAGCAGGACGGTAGGCGCTCCGGCGGGCGCGGCGACGTGGCCGAGGACCGCGGGGACTCCCTCGATCTCCACGATCTTCGCCGCGCATCCTGCCGCACTCAGGATCTTCAGCGTCGCCTCGGCCGATCGGCGCAGCTGCGACGGGTCGTGTCCGGGGTGGCTGATCGAAGGGATACGCACAAGGGTCTCGAGATCCGCGCGGATGCGCGGCATGAGCTCGGCGACGCGGTCGCGCAGCGCCGCGGCCGTGGCTTGAGTCCTCATTGGAGAAGAGCAGCCTACCCTGTCGGCCGGGGGCGCGCCTCACATCAACGCGCCAGGATCGATTTCGTTACGAATGGCTCTTGGTACCGCCGAGACATTGACCGGTCGCTGCGGCCCAAATTGAATGCTCGGCCATGAAGAACCCCTCATGGCCAAAGGCTTTCGCGTTCCTCGGCTTCACGATCATGGGCCTCGCGCTCGCGTACTACTCGACGGCGATCGCGACCGCCGGTGTGGCGGCGAAGATCCTCGGCTCCGACCGTATGGGCGACTGGCTCACGACCGGAAGCGCTGTTCTCATGGTCGGCTTGGCTGCCGCCGCGGTCTTCGGCTTCCTCACGCTGTCGAACCTTCGCTCGCTCACCCGCCGGGGTTAGGCGCCTCTAGCCGCTCGGGCGTCGGAGCTCCATAGGAGACGAGCTCCGGCGCCCAGAGCGCGTTCCTAGACGAAGCGGTCGTTCTCCTCGTCCCATCGGAACAGAAGCTTCGTACGCGGGCGGCCGTCCCGAACGGTCGCGATCTCGTAGACCGCATCGACGACGCGCCGGGTCGGCTCCTCCCAGCGTCCGAGCGAGCGCAGATAGACCACGAGCGAGACCTTCGACGCATCGGTGTCGGGCACGCCGCACCCTCGGCAGATGATGTCGAACGCTTGGTCCGGATCCGGAGCGTGCAACGCCAGCGCGAGCGAGACCTCGTCGCCGACCGCTTGGAAGATCCGCCTGACCGGGGCACCCCAGATGTACCCGGGCGCAAAGGCGCCGCGGCTGATCTCGGGGATGACGATGTAGCCGCCCTTGCTGTCCGCGAGAAGGGGCTCAATCTCATCGCCATCCTCCCCGACGGTGCGAAGCGGTGTCTTCGCCGGCCGCTCGGCCAGCATCGCGCGCATCACCGTGCTCTTGCCGGCGAGGCGCGGAACGGCCATGACGACAAAGGAACGCCGTTCGCGCGCGGTCGCGCGAAGCGCGTCGGCGATCTCGTCCGACAGCGTGCGATTGGCGACGAGGTCGTTGAGGCGGAGTTGTTTTTCGATTGCCCGATGCTACGTGGACGCCCTGGCACACGGTGTGCCCAGGTCGGCTGGGCAGATGAAACTTCTGCTTCCCGCGCTTCTTGCCCTCATCGTCCTGACCGGCGCGAGCGGCCCAGGCCCGATGAAGGACTCGTTCACGAGCCTCTTCACCTGGCGCGACGAGATGGCCAAGATGCGCGGCGAGATGGCAGACCTTCGGAGCGGCCGCGGAAGCGCGGCGCCCGCCTGGGTCGCGAAGTACGCCGGAGCCCTGTGTGCGGCGGACGCCACCTACGTGGTGCAGCACACCGAGCAATCTCTCGGCCTCACCGAAGCCGACATCACCGCTCAGTTCGATCGCATGCACGCGAGCGGGATGGACTGCAGCGGGGTCCGCTACCTGGGGTCGGTCGGGGATCGCCAGTTCGTGTTCGTCCTCCACCATGGCGCCAAGGACACGTGGTACATCCTGACGCTCTCGGACGACGGCACGGCGATCGCCAAGGTCGAGTGACCGCGAGGACGTAGCCTTCCGGCCGATGGGGCCGGTCGAGATCGTCATGGTGGGCGCGGGGAACCGCGGGTACCTCGCCTACGGCGCCTTCGCTCTGCGACATCCCGGCGCGGCGAGATTCGTCGCCGTCGCCGAACCGGACTACGGACGCCGCGCGCGCTTCGCCGAGGCGCACGGGATCCCCGCCGATCGGCAGCTCCGTTCGTGGGCCGAGCTCGCCGAGAGACCCCGCTCGCGCCCGCGGCGATCAACGCGACGATGGACCGCACCCACCATGCGAGCACGCTCGCGGTTGAGAGCCCATCTCATGGCGTTCGCCGCCGAGCGTGCGCGCGCGAGCGGCGAGACCGTGATCATGGAACGCTTCCGGAGGTCGGTCTCCTAGAAGGCGGACGACACCATTTGGAGGAGTTGGCCCGGTGAACATCGGCCCGATCACCATCCCGGCCGCCGGACAGCGGGCGGCCGGGCAGTTCACGTTCTCGGGCGACGAGGGCCTGGAGAAATACCAATGGCCCTACGTCGCGATCGCGGGTCTGATGGGGGGACCGACCGTCCTCATCACCGCCGGTATCCACGCGGCTGAATACACGGGGATCGAGGCCGCGATCCGCACCGGCCGCGGCACGTCACCGGACTCGGTCCGCGGGACCATCTTGATCATCCCGCTCCTCAACCGCCCCGGGTTCTACGAGCGAAGCATCTACGTGAACCCCGAGGACGGCGACAACCTGAACCGGCTCTTTCCGGGGAAGCCGGAGGGGACGTGGGGGGAGCGGTTCGCACACCGGCTTTTGAACGAGATCATTTCGAAGTGCGACTACGCGATCGACCTTCACGCCGGCGACCTGGTCGAGGATCTGGTCCCCTTCGTGATCTATCGCGAGACCGGGGACACGTCACTCGACGAGCGCATTCGGCTCATGGCGAACGCGTACGGCGCGCGATGGGCGGTGAAGAGCGCGCCGACGGGCGAGCGCCCGGGATCGCTGTACGCCGTCGCCGCTGAGAGAGGCGTCGCGTCGGTGCTCGCCGAGTCGGGCGGGCGCGGCCTGCTGATCGAAGAGGACGTCACACGCCATGTCCGCGGCGTGACGAACATCCTGCGAACGATCGGTGCTCTGAGGGGTAAGGCCGAACGTGTCGCACCCCCGACGGTGGTCGAGAGGTTCGAATGGCTCCGCTCGCCGGTGGAAGGGATCTTCCATTGCCGGGTGTGCGTCGATCAGATGGTGAGGGCGCGCGAGGTCGTCGGTGAGATGACGAACCTCATGGGCGAGCCGATCGCCGTGATCACGGCACCGGTCGGCGGCGTCGTCCTCTTCACCGTGACCAGCCCTGCGATCAAGAAGGGCGGGCTGCTCCTCGCGATCGGCGCGCTCTGACCGCACGGGGCCAGTCGACCTATCGTTGCCGCGTGATCCCGAGCGCGGCGTTCGGACGGACCGGCAACGAGAGCAAGCGAATGATCTTCGGGGGTGCCGCGCTCGGTCGGGCGACCGATGCGGAGTCGGAGCGCGCGCTCGAGCTCGTGCTCCGTTACGACTTGAACCACCTCGACACCGCCGCAAGCTACGGCGACTCGGAGCTGCGCATCGCTCCCTGGCTCGCGGGTGGGGGCCGCGACCGCTTCTTCATCGCGACGAAGACGGGCAAGCGCCGATACGCGGATGCCCACGACGAGATCCGTGCGTCGCTGCGCCGGCTGGAAGTCGATCACGTGGATCTCATCCAGCTGCACAACCTCGTCGACCAGCAGGAGTGGGACATCGCGTTCGGTGACGACGGCGCGTTGCGCGCGGCGATCGACGCGCGCGAGGCCGGGCTCGTCCGTTTTATCGGAGTCACCGGACACGGGCTGCAGGCGCCGCGCCGGCACCGCGCGAGCCTCGAACGGTTCGACTTCGACAGCGTACTTTTCCCTTACAACGTGACGCAGCTGCGCAATGAGGGTTACGCGCGTGACGTGGAGACGCTCATCGCTCTCTGCGAGTCGCGCGGGGTCGCGATGCAAACGATCAAGAGCATCACGCTCGCGCCGTGGCAGGGCGAGCGCCCTCCGCGGCCGACTACCTGGTACGAGCCGCTCACCGACCAGCGCGACATCGACCTCGCCGTGCGATTCGTGCTCGGCCGGCCAGGCTTGTTCCTGAACACGGCGAGCGACATCGACCTGCTCGCGATGGAGCTCGACGCAGCGGAGCGCGGAGGATCGCGGCCGACCGACGACGAGATGGAGGACCTGGTGCGGCGTCGCGAAATGGCGCCGCTCTTCGTCTAGCGCGCTTACTGACTACAGAGCGCGTAGGGCGTAACGGTCACGGTCCCTCCGCTTACGAGCACGACGGCCTGTGCCGTCCACACCGTGGTGCTCGATGGATATGAGCTGACCAGCGCTCCGACCGCGCCGACCGCGCCACTGATCTGCGCGCCACCGCCGAGGATGACGCCGGTCGCGCAGGTGGCCGTGACCGACGAGCTCAGAGTTCCGGTCGCCGAGAGCGCGGGGATCGTCGCGCTCGCACCGGTGACCAGCGTCGCGCCGCTCGGACCCGTGGGGCCTGTCGGGCCCGCCGGCCCGGCCGCACCACCTGCACCGGTCGGCCCTGTCCCACCCGTCGCTCCCGTCGGGCCGGTCGCACCAGTTGGACCGATCGGACCGATTGCACCATCAGCTCCAGCTGGACCTGTCGCGCCTGCGGCGCCGGCGGCACCGGTCGGACCCCGTAATCCCGTTGGACCGATCACGCCATCAGCACCCGTCGCACCGGCAGGTCCAACGGGACCGGTCGCGCCGGCTGGACCTGGAGCGCCAGCCGCACCGGTCGCGCCCGTCGGTCCGGCCTTGCCGGTCGGGCCGGTTGATCCGGATGCTCCGGCGGGCCCACGGACGTCGAGCGCAAGCCGCGTCTCGTTGGCCGCGCACGCGGCGCCTCCGAATCCAAACCGGACCTCTCCGTAGGCACCGACGCATGCGTGGCTCGGCGACGCGCTCTGCTCACCGCGGACCGCGACATACGTCGGGACGGCGATGACCCCGCCGAGGGTCGCGAACAGGAATGGGACGATGATTCGACCGAGCGCGCTCATGTGATCCGCCGAGCGGCCGCGCGCGAGCGGGCCGTGGTCCGGGGCCGAATACAGCCTTAGTAACCGACCGCTCGAACGGACTCAACAGATTTTTGGTGTCAACAAGCGTCTAGCGCACATCGAGCGGCCACCTCCGACCTGCGCTTGCTCTTGTCCTCGCCCATGCGCCAAGTGCCCTGGCCCAGGACGGGCACCGCCTCGCCGCCGGGAAGCTTCGCGGTGCGAAGGGGAGCCACGCGACGGCGCGAAGCATCGCCCGTGCCGGAGAGCGGGACTCAGCGGATCCAGCTGAGCGTGCAGATGTCAGGACAGCCAAGTGCGAGCCTGGTCGCGTACGTGAGGTCGAACTCACGACCCGTGACATTCGGACCGCGGTCGACGACCGGCACCGTCACATCGTTGGTCCCGTGGACGAGCCGCACCAGCGTCCCGCACGGCAGCGTGCGGTGCGCGACACCTTGGAGCGCGGTCGTCAGTGTCTGCCCGCAGGCCGTGCGGTTCCCGAAGAGTCCTGGCCCGAAGTACGACGCGACGACCGTCGTCGACGTTGCCACCGGTGGTGGCGGCGGCGCCGTGCCGTCCGCGTTCAGCACCGTGACGACCCAGAAAACGCCGAAGTCCTCCATCCACTGCGCGCCTTCGATCAGTGGCCGCAGCGCGACGCGAAAAGTCCCGGGAACCGGCGGAGCGACAACGGTGAACTGGAACCAGGCGACCTGATTCGGCCCCACATATGCCGCCGGCTGCGCCGCGGGCCGGTTGTATCGCGGCCATCCGGTCGGCGGCGAACCGGCGATTCCGTCGCCTCCGAGAGTGCTCGCCTGATCCTGTCCAGGATCGGGATTCCACGTGCCGAGGTACGCGGCCTCGCCCATGCGGCCCGCGACCCAGCCACGGGATCCGCTGTTGTAGAACGCCACCGTCGCGGTGCTTCGCGCTCCCATGCATAGCGACATGTAGCCGCTCTGCCCGTACCACGACGCATGGAATCCCGCGATGCCGCTCGCAACGCGAGCCGGCCGCGCAATGCCTGGACCCACGCTGCTCACACACGTAGCCGCATGCGCTGAGCTCGTCGGGGCGAGCACGCCGCACAGCGCGAATGCCAGCAGCGCGCTGATGGACCGATGCACGTCAGTGAGTAACGCTCGCACGAAATCCGAGATACGTGAGGATGCTCTTGGTCTCTAGTCCGTGGCTATGTAGGTCGAAGGATCGAGGTCTCGGCCGGTCGGCACGACCTGGAGCGAGACGACGACCTGGAAGGGAGCCGCTGAGTTGTAGAACGTCGCCCACGAAGAGCGACCCATCGTGATGAGGCGGAACAGGTGATCACCTTGCGAAACGGTGTCGCCATCGCGCGCGACGAGCTCGGTGTCACTCCCGAGTGCGCCGGGGCGAAAGATCATTCGACTGTCGGCGGTCACGATCGAGATGTATGGGAAGAACGGAAGCGACGGTACGTTGGAGCCGACCCGGACCTCGCTGTCGATGAATTGGTAACGGAGGATCTCGACCTTTCCCGCGAACGGAGCGACGAATGAGATCCCGGGTGCGGCGGCGACGACCCCGGTGTAGCTCCGTCCGCTGAAGCGGAACGTGCTCAGCGAAAAGCGCGGAACGTCCTTGATAGGAGCGGGCGGTTCAGTGGGCGTCGGCGTTGTGGAGGGCTCGGTACTCGGTGACGGCGATCGCTCCGGGATCGCGGTCGGCTCCACCACCGCCGCCCGCGCCGCGAACGTGGGAGCCTGCGACGCCATCGCCTCGGATAGGCCCGCAGCGAGAGTGTTGGCACCATCGAACACGATCAGCTTGCCGGCCCCGACGACCGCGCTCGCCGCGACCATGACAGAGAGCGTGACCACGGCAAGACGAGCGAGCAGAGGGAACACTCGAGCTCGCG
The DNA here is from genome assembly GCA_036002305.1 of Candidatus Limnocylindria bacterium. Lineage (GTDB taxonomy): Bacteria > Chloroflexota > Limnocylindria > P2-11E > P2-11E > 3-1-20CM-2-70-9. The sequence continues at coordinate 354,346 of DASYTL010000032.1, read as the reverse complement.
GCGCTAGAACGGGCTCCAACCCTTGCCTCCGGCGACCGTTGTCCCCCCGCGCCGGACGGGCGCGAGTCTAGCGCCACGGGAGGCTTTGAGTCCGCGACTTCAACCGGCCGACCAATCCAGCGCATTACCGACCGTATGTCGCTTTATCGCGGGCGGGCCTGCCTATTTCGTGCTGGCCTCTGGTCTGCAGGCCCTACGTGCAAGCGAACGCTGTGTTCGACGAATGAATTGGCACTGTCGCATGCGCGTCGGAGAGTGAATTTATCCCGCTACGCTTCGCGCACACAGCATTCGATACCACGCCGCTGGCGGGGGGACATGCTGGGCACGCTGACCGCGGATAACGAGCTCCGCGCGCGACTCGAATTCGCGAGTCGGCTTGGCGCTCTTGGCGCCGAGGCCCGCGATCTCACCGAGCTCTTCCGCGCGCTGAATGACGAGATCGCCCGCGTCATGGAGGCGACGGTCTTTCTGTTCGCCGTCTATGACGAGGCGAGTCAGACCGTCGAGGTCATTCGTCAGATAGACCGTGGGGTCGAGCACGAGGGTGGATCGTTCCCGCTGGGCAAGGGCTTTACGAGCGAGGTCATACGGACGGCCGCACCCAAGCTCGTTCGCCGATGGTCGACCGAAGGGCCGCCGGTCCGTCTCCTCTATGGGACCGAGGACGGGAAGCTGGTCACACCTCAGTCGGCTGTCGTGGTTCCGATCCTGTCCGGCGAACAAGTGCTCGGGGTGCTCTCCGTGCAGAGCTACCGGCCCGAAGCGTACGAGGATGCGGACGTCCTCAGCCTGAGCGCTATCGCCGCGCAGGCCGCGATCGCCATCAAGCGTCTTCGCGCGACGGAGCAACTGGCGGTCGAGCACGAACGACACGCCCTCCAGCTGGAGGCCGTTCTCGCGAGCATGAACGACGCGCTGCTCATCGTGGATGCACGCGGTGCCATCGTGCGACTCAACAGGGCAGCCCGTGAGCTCCTCAGCCTCGACAGCGCGAGCCTCGTCCTGGGCCAGCCGCTCGAGCGGCAACGGCTCGACCAGTGGCCATCGACCGCGCGCGAGATCGCCGAGGCGCTCCTCCCGTTCATCGATGCCCTCCGCTCGGGCACTGGCGTTACTGACGCGGAGATCGAGCTCCGCACGGGGGGACGGCGCGTGCTGAGCCTGAGCGCATCGGTGCTGAGTCCGCCGAACGGGCTCCTGCAGGGCGGCGTCATCGCGTTCCGCGACGTCACCGCGCAGCGCGAGCTGGAGCGGCTGCGGGAAGACATCTTCGCCATGGCGTGGCACGACATGGGGACGCCCATCACGGTCATCAGGGGCCACGCCGAGCTGCTGATGCGCAAACTGGCGGCCGGCGACGGCGACCCGAGGGCGTCCACCGTGGCCGCCGCGTCGATCGTCAAGCACGCCGATCGTCTCGCGGAGCTTCTCACGACGCTCTTCGATGTGCACTGCCTCGAGGTGGGGCTCCTCTCGATCTCGCGGTGGCCGACGGATCTCGGCATTCTTGTCCGGGACGTCACGGAGGGCATTCGGTCGACCGCCCAGCATTCCATCGAGGTCGTCGCCGACGAGGGCGTCGTGGGCGAGTGGGACGAGCGGCGGATTCGGCAGGTCCTCACGAATCTTCTCTCCAACGCCCTGAAGTACTCGCCCGTGGACTCGACCGTGACGGTGTCGGTGGTCGCCGACGGCCAGACCGCGACCGTCAGCGTCCGCGACCAGGGGATCGGCCTCGACAGCGCCGAGGTTGCGCAGCTCTTCCGCCGTGGCTACCGGGCGAAATCAGCACGACAGGTCACGGGGCGTGGGCTCGGCCTGTACTTCGGCCACGGCATCGTCGCGGCGCACGGTGGCCGCATGTGGGCGGAGTCCCCCGGCCCAGGCCGGGGCAGCACGTTCTCCTTCGCTCTCCCCCTGCGCGATGAGAGCGCGGAGCGCGTGCTTGAGCAACCCGCATGACGCGTCGACTGATCGGCATCATCTGCGCGATCGTCCTGGTCGCGCTCGCAGTGCTGCAGGGAGTCCCCACCGCACGCGCGGAATCGGTCCCCCTCGAGAAGATCGACCCGACTCTGCAAGTCCTGATGCAGTCGCGTCCGCAGTCGCTGCTGCCGGTCATCGTCGAGATGCAGCACGCCGTTCCTCCTTTCGTCGGCGCGGTAAACGTCGATCGCGCCAACGAGGCGCTCGACCTGCTCCGCCTCAACGGCACTCCGGTCGCCGGGCTCGCTCTCATAAACAGCGCGGCCGGATTCGCGAACGCCGCGGGCATCGACGCGATGAGCCTCGTGCCTGCCGTTGCGTACATCCACTACGACGCGACCGTCTCGCCGCGAGTCACGATCGACCCGCCTCTCCCCACCTCGCCACCGCCAGTGATCCCCACGCTGACCCCGAGTCCGACACCAACTCCGGCTCCAACGCCGGATCCGACCCCGGCTCCAACGCCGGCTCCGACCCCGGCTCCGACCCCGACCCCGACTCCGACGCCCGCGCCGACGCCGACTGACTCATCGAGCTCGGAGTCGACCGCGACTCCCACGCCGAGCCCGGCACCGAGCGACTCATCGGAGCCCACGCAGGTGGCCGCGCCGACCGACACATCGGCGCCCGCGTCGGCCTTCTACCCGACGATCGTGAACGCCGACCAGGTCTGGCCGGAGGGTGGCGCTGGACGCGGCGTCACGGTCGCGATCCTCGACTCAGGAGTCGCCGCGGATCCGGACCTCATACAGCCCACGAACCGCATCCTTGCCTCGGTCAACTTCGCCGACGAGCGCTTCGCGAGCGACCCAGGCGGGCACGGGACGCACGTCGCGGGGATCGTCGCTGGAAATGGCACCCACTCCGCCGGCGAGTTCGTCGGAGTAGCTCCGCAGGCCAACATCGTCGACGTCCGGGTGCTCGGGCGCACCGGAAGCGGCCGGCTGTCCTCCGTGGTGCGGGGCATCGAATGGGTCATCGCCCACCAGGCGACCTACGGCATCCGCGTCATCAACCTCTCGTTCGGCGCGCCTGCCCGCACCTCCTACCGCACAGACCCGATGTCCGCGGCTATCGAGATCGCGTGGCGGCGTGGCCTGGTCGTCGTCGCCGCGGCCGGCAACGCCGGTCCGGCCCGCGACACCGTCGTGACGCCGGGCATCGACCCGTACGTCATCACCGTCGGCGCGACGGACGATCGCGGCACCCTGAGTCGTCGCGACGACACGCTCACCGTGTTCTCGTCGTGGGGCAGCGTCGACTCGAATGCCAAACCCGATCTTGTCGCTCCTGGCCGGCGAATCGTCTCGCTTCGCGTGCAGGGAAGTGCCCTTGACCTGCTGTTCCCCGACCGCGTCGTGACGGCGCAGAACGGCGCGACGTATATCCGCCTCAGCGGAACGTCGATGGCGACACCGATGGTGTCGGGGGCCGTCGCGCTGCTGCTCGAGCGCCGGCCCTTCCTGACGCCGGATCAGGTCAAGGCGCTCATCGTTGGGTCGACGCAGAGCTACGGGGAGGACAGTGGCGTTGCGCCACCCGATCCGATCGCGGGTGGAAGCGGAATGCTTGACGCGCTTGCCGCCACCACGAGCCAGCCGCCGCCGGCCACATCCAGCGCCGGGCTTACGGCTAGTGCGCTTCCCGCCGGCGCGCTCGCGGGTACCGAGGCTCTCCCCGCCGCGAACCGTGCCCTCCGGCCTGCGAACGGGTTCGCGCGCTCTCTCTTCCCTGTCCTCTACGGGTCGCCGCTGCATTGGAAAGACCCGACTCTCGGCGGTATCGCCTGGGAGACGCTGACCTGGGACAGCGTCGCCTGGGACAGCGTCGCCTGGGACAACTTCGACTGGGACAGCGTGGCGTGGGATAGCGTGGCCTGGGACAGCGTGGCCTGGGACAGCGTGGCGTGGGATAGCGTCGCGTGGGACAGCGTGGCGTGGGACAGCGTGGCGTGGGACGCGTTCACGTACGACTGAGCTGACGTCCGGGGGTTGCCGCCCGCACCCTCCGTAGACTCCCGCGATGGCCCGGATCACCGACCTCCTCGCCGCAGGGCGAACTTTTTCATTCGAGTTCTTTCCGCCCAAGGACAACGAGGAGCAGCAGCTGCTCACTCGGACGATCGCCGAGCTGCAGCCGCTCAAGCCTTCCTTCGTCTCGGTCACGTATCGGGGTGGGCGGGCATCACGCGAGCGGACGACTCGGATCGTCGTCGACCTGCTACGGACGACCGATCTCACTCCAATGCCTCACCTCACGTGCGTCGCGCATCCTCGGTTCGAGCTGGGCGAGATCATCGGAGGCTTTCGCGCGTCGGGCTTGGAGAACCTGCTCGCGCTCGGAGGCGATCCACTCCCGGCGGAGGAGTCATACAAGGAGCTCGAGTACGCCTCCGAGCTGGTCGAGTTGGGGCGACGGCTGGGCTTCGAGTCGATAGGAGTCGCGGCTCATCCGGCGGGCCACCCGCGCTCGCCCGACCTGAAATCGGACCGCGAGCATCTCGCGTTCAAGATGGGCCTGGCCGACTTCGCGATCACGCAGTTCTTCTTCAAGCGAGAGGAGTACGAGCGTCTGCGCGACGAAGTCTCGAGGCTCGGCATCAACAAGCCCATCCTCGCGGGCATCATGCCGATCACCTCGCTCGTGTCGGTCCAGCGGATGGCCGAGCTGTCCGGCTACGCGGTCCCCGACGAGATCGTTCGCCGTATCGAGGCGGGAGGCGATGACCGGGCGGAGATCAGGAAGCGCGGGATCGAGGTCGCGACCGAGCTCTGCCGGCAGCTGCTCGACGCCGGAGTGCCCGGTCTGCACTTCTACACGCTCAACTTCTCCAAGGCCACACGCGAGATCTACACGAACCTCGGGCTGGTGAAGACCTGAGGAGGGGCGTTTAGGAGGAGCCCTCTCGGGCCAGGCCTGGGTACCGGCGAACGAAGCCATCGGGATCCAGCTCGAGCTCCGCGCTGAACGAATCGGAGCGATACCGAACCCGATGCGCCGAAATGGGCTCGTAGCGCTGACGCGACGGGCGGACCGAGAGGTCAGGCACGGACACCCAAGCCACGAGCAGGTCGACCGGTCCACGTCCGCGAGCTGCGCCTTCGCGGAGGATCGGCATCGTATTCGTTAGCGGCGAGAAGGCCAGGTCGCAGTCGAGAGCGCCGGCCCATGCCGCTGGGTCACCGCCGGCGTGTCCGAGCTCCGGTGCGCCGCTCTCACGGCCATGACATCGCCACGCACCGTCGGGGAGCCGGACCAGATCGAGGACTCGTTCCCAGAGCTCTCCGCTCGTTCGCGCCTTGAGCGATGAGGTGGAGAAGTCTGGTCCGGTCACGAGCTCGTAGTCGAGCCGGTAAGCGCGAGGGCGCGTACCGAGCTGGACGCCTTCCGCGCGCAGGGTCGTTCCCTCGATCTCCGCAAAGCAGTATTCGGCCCCCGAGCCGTCCTCACGGATCCAGACCAGGGCGCGCCTCACTCGGGCGAAGCTCCCATGCCGCGATGATGCCAGTGATCCCGCGAAACCACCGGTCACGGCCGACCGACCGCCTCAGTCTCGTGTCACTAGTACCGTCGTACTGCCTCGTTCGAGTAGTGCCGGTGAGTTTGCCCGGGCTGCGGCGTTTACTCAGGCGATGGAAGGCACGGGCACGATGCTGGCTCCCGCGGCAGGCCGTAAGGACGGGCAGCTCGTCGCGGGCCGGTATCGTCTCGCATCCCTTCATCGCACGGACGACAAGAGCGAGGTCTGGCGTGCACTCGACCAGTCCACGCAGCGTGTCGTCACGCTGGAATTCCTTCGCAGTCGGGATGGTGCCGACCGTGAACGCTTTGTCGCGGATGCGCGACGTATGGCGGCGTTCCAGCAGCCGGCAGTCGTGCGGGTAGCCGCGATTCACGACGACGAGGACGCGACGTTCATCGTGTTCGAGGACGTCGCCGCACATGCACTGCCCGGGCCCGGGAATCAGGAGCAGAAGGTCCAAGGGCCTGCTCCGATCGCCGGGTCGCCCGACCCGCTTGCGGTCAAGAAGATCAAGATCGGGTTGAACGAGGTAGCGCCGCCTGAGCCGGTCCTCGAGCCGGCCGCCGCGCCGGAGCCTCCTTCCGCGCCCGAAGGCGCGAGCGAGTCGCCCTACGAGCACGGCCTGGAAGGGCTACGGACCGTCTGGCGCGCGCGCGACCTTGCCCTCTTCGAGAGGTCGATGCTGAAGGAAGCGGCGATCGAGCTTCTGGCGATGGCGCGAGTCTGGCTCGCCGAGCAGGACTTCGAGACACGCCTACGGACGCTCATCGCGCAAGCACGGACTCGAGCGGAAAACGTCGATCGCTCCGGGTTGAATGCCGCGATCGCCAGTGCCGCCGACTCCGCGCGAGGCCTGGCGAAACAGCCGCGGGTAAGCCTTCCGGCGCTGCCGCGCTTGCGCGTTCCGTCCCCGAAGGTCTCGCTTCCGCGCGTGTCGCCTCCGCATGTGGCCCTCCCGTCGCGCCCGCGCGTCGCCCGTGCCAAGCCGGCCGCCGTTCCCAAGGTGGCGAAACCGCATGTGGCGCGGACCCCGATGTTCGGTCGTGTGCGTTGGCGCCGCGCCTTCTGGCGTGGCCTGAGCCTTGGTCTGATCGCGGCGGTGATCATCGTGCTGCCGGCGGAGTTCGTCGCGAGCGTCGGCGGCACTCTGAGGTCGGCATTCGACCAGGGGGTGCAGACCGCGAGCACGATCATCGAGGAGCGAGTCAAGGCCGTGACGTCGCCCACGCCGTCGCTCGCTCCCGCCACGTTCGAGCTGCCGCCGCTCAGCGCGTACAAGGCCTCGTTCGAATCGCAGGCCGCTTACCCGACGGCAAGACCGAACGGCACGGTCGAGTGGGTCGTCGCGCTGCGCAACTCGGGCTCGGTTGGCTGGTATCGCGGGATCGACGGCGCGCAGGCATCGCTGACGCTCTCCGATGGCTCCTCCGTCGCCGTGCAGTCGACGCCCTACGTCGGTCCCGGCCAGGTCGGCTGGTTCGTCGTTCACTTCCCCGCGCCAGCGCAACCGGGCACGTACACGATTCCCCTTCTGCCGCGCATCGACGGCCGCGGTTCTCTGCCGGATCTCGGCATCTACGCGGTCGTCACCGTCGCCGCGAACTAACCGCTCGAGACCCGCGTGGGGACCGAGTTCCGAGTCCCGTGCTTTGAGGTCAACTGGGCGGTCTCATCATCTGGGCCTTGGGTTACAGGAAAGGGCAGGCTCCGATGGAGACCCTATTCCTCGAGCTCTGCACGGAGTTGGGGATCTGTCTGTGGCCAGAGCAACGCGTCGGGCTCGAACGCATGCCAACAGACGATGTGGATGCCTTCACGCGGGCAGTCCCAGCCGCGACGGCTTCGTCGAGCCGGATGAACGCGACGTATTGCGCAACACTCGTTGGATGGTCGCGCGGCATTTCGAGCGAATACGGCGAAGGCACTCGCCGCCGTCGGGCCCCGCGAGAGACCGGCCGCTCGGGTGATGGATCGTCTGCCGACACGGGGATCGGGTAAGCACCAAGTCGGAAGCCAAGGGTCTCTCCTGCGGTACCTTGGCGCGCTGGAAAGGAGAGTGACGATGGCCGAGATTCGCACCGAAGAAACCGCCGAAGAGACTCAGGGACCGCCGAAAGCCCGATCTCGCGTTGAAGAAGCTCGATCGTTTCGGCGGGACGTGGGACATGAAAGGACGGACCCTCGACTCGAACGTCGACAACGTGTCTGGCAGAACCACGTTCGAATGGCTGCCGGGCGGTTTCTTCCTTCAGCAGCGCGTGCGACTCAAACTTCGCGGGCTATGAGATCCAAGGCCTCGAGCTGATCGGCTACGAGCCGGCGACCGGGACGTTCCCCTCAACCGTGTTTGCCAACATGCTGGGAATGCCGATCCCATACCGCTGGGAGGTCAACGGCGATGAGCTCAAGATAACGACGGACGTCCTCGGCGCGACCTTCCGCGGGAAGTGGAGCGCGGACGGCAAGACTTTCTCCGGCGGTTGGCGACCGGATAAGGGCCGGGAGGGACCCGGGAATCCGCCCTACGACATCTCCGGGAGCAGGGCGAAGTAGCGGGTTCGTCGCTCGACCGCGTGGCCGATGATCGACCCGAGCATCGCCCGACAGCGCCGCCACGATCGAAGGGGGCCGGGCGGCAGCTAGGCGTGCGGGTTCTGGCACAGCCTTAGGCCAGCCGGGGGTCGGGCACTGCTGGTCGTAGCGAAGCGGGAGGGCCCGCCGCCCGAAGGACCTGTTGGCGCGCCGATACGCTCCCCTCGCCGTGTCAACGGAATCTCTGTGGAAACACGAGGATTTCCGCAAGCTCTGGGTCGGTCAGACCGTGTCCGAGCTGGGTTCGGTCGTCACCCGAACCACCGTGCCCCTCGTGGCGCTGCTGGTCCTGGGCGCCGGTCCATGGGAGTTGGCGGTGCTCGTTATCGTGACGAGCGCGGGAGTACTGCTGGTTGGCCTGTTCGCAGGTGCTTGGGTCGACCGGCTGCGGCGCCGTCCGCTGCTCATCTGGGATGACCTCGTCCGAGCGATGTTGCTGCTGTCGATCCCCGCCGCCTACGCGCTCGGCGCGCTGCGGATGGAGCAGCTCTACGTTGTCATGTTCCTTGAATCGTGCCTCGGTGCGCTCTTCCACGCTGCGTATCCCGCGTACGTGCCAACGCTCATCGGTCGCGAGCGTCTCGTTGAAGGCAACAGCAGGCTCGCGATGAGCTCGTCGATCGCGGAGATCGGTGGCCCCGGCTTTGCGGGCGCGCTCGTGCAGATCCTGAGCGCACCGTTCGCGATTCTCGTCGACGCCGTGTCGTTCGTGGTATCGGCTCTGACCCTCATGATGATCCGCCCGGAACCACCACGACCGCCGCGCGGAGCACCGAGGTGGATCGTGCACGAGATCGTCGAGGGAGTACGCATCGTGCGTCGTCACGTGATCGTTTTCCCACTTGCCGCGCGCTCGGTGCCGGATCATGTCTTCGGCGCGTTCTACGGCGTGCTCTATGGGATCTACTTGCTACGCGAACTGCACCTCAACCCGTTTCTCCTCGGCATCGTGGTCTCGGCGGGCGGGGTAGGGTCCCTCGTCGGCTCACTCTTCGCGTCTCGAGTCGTGAATGCGCTGGGTATCGGCCGCGCGCTGGTTGGCATGGCCATCGCCGCCTCGATACTCGGGGTGTTGACTCCGCTGGCCCAGGGGCCTGTTGCGCTCGCGACGCTCATGGTCTTTCTACCGCAGCTCATCGGCGACGGGCTAAAGACGATTGAAGGTGTCGCCGAAATATCGCTCGTCCAGGGGGTGGTCCCTGACCGCGTCCTCGGTCGCGTGAACGCGACGCTCGACGTGCTCGCGCACGGGCTCGGCTATCCGCTCGGCGCTCTGGTCGCCGCGTTCGTCGCGGAGCAGATCGGTGTGCGTGGCGCGATCGCGGTCGGATGGGCGGGCATGGCGGTCTCGATCCTATGGGTCGTCTTCTCTCCGGTGCCGAGCTTGCGGGCCGCTTCGGATTTTGTCGCGGCCGACCCCGGCCGGTAGCACCGCGCCGCGCGCGACAGAGTGACCTCGACTGTCTTACGCGGCGCATCCCAGGAGTCAGTTGACCTTCCGGAAAACCGAGAACGCGACTTCGAGGAATAGCCATGCGGGTCTCGGCTGGGGAGGATGGATTCGAACCATCGATCGCCTGATCCAGAGTCAGGTGCCTTACCGCTTGGCCACTCCCCAAAGGCGGAGCACGTCGATTATCCCAGAGGTGCGGTCACCGAGTCACGGCGTTCTCTCGCGATGAGAGCGAGCGTCAGCAGCAGAAGCGGCCCGACTTCATCCGCGATCCGAAACGTGTCCCCATGACGCCGAGCGCCGGTGCCACTGACCACGCTGCGATCCAGAGCAGAGGCGCGGGGAATAGGTGCTCCGGCTGGTTCTGCACCACGTTCGCCGTGAAGACGACGCCGCCGAGCGCCAAGACAAGTGCGAGTGCCGCAGCGAAGCGAGTCGTTCTGCTCACAGGGCGACCCTCTAGCCGGACCGCCGCGATGCAACCTACGCGATCAGTGACTGCGGCCGGCGGTCGTCATCCGGACGCCACACGCGGCTGCGCTTTTCCTTCGTCGCGGCCTTGACCGCCGCCTTCAGGTCCACCTTGCACCACGCGTCGTCCACGAGCGCCTCGAAAGTGAAGCGACCCTGGTGCCGACCTTCCAGGGTCGCCACGACGTTGTCGGGGGCGCGGAGCATCAGCGAGACCTGCGCACCGTCTTCGACCGTCTCGAGGGCGCGGGCGCTGATCGCGATGACGCTCTCGTGCTCGTTCATGATCCGGACCTGCGACGGGACGATGCCCGCGCTCTCGAAATGCAGCCAGGTGAGCATGTTCTCCTCGCTCACGCGCCAGGTGAGTGGAACGACGAGCTCGTCGCCGGTCGGAAGGACGGTCGGCTCGTCGTTGTCGGTTCCGTTGCCGTTCCCCAGCGCACGCGAGTACTCGCCGATCTTCGTTCGCGCGTCGTAAAGCTGGCGTTCGAGCAGGTGCAGCCGACGGCGCACGCGATGCTCGTTCGCCTCGGCCACGCCGCGCGCGTCTTGCGCTCGCTTGAGCGCGTCGCGGAGGTTCGCGACATCGTTCACCGCCCACTCGAACTGGCGGATGACCATCGCCACCCGCTGATCCGACTCGGCCTTGAGCTCGTCGATCGATGAAGCCAGCGTCGTGGCAGCGATGTGGCGATTCGTCCGGTGCGTGAGCCACGCGAGCCCAGCTCCTGTCGCGATACCGAACATCAGACCAACGAACAGCCAGCGCTCCGCTCCGTCGACGAAGGGCATGAGCAGGGCCGCCAGTGCGAACGGAGCGACCCACGGCAGATACCGCTTGGTCCGGACGTGCGGCCGCGCCGTGTGACGCGCCGCGGCCTTCGAGTGCGCATCGCAAAGTGCGCAGTCGTGGCTGAGCCGGTGCTGCTTGGGTCCGTTCAACTGGCTCCTCCCGTTCCTTGCGCCAGAGACTCGCGCCGGCAGGTAACGGAGGCATCCCGAGAACGGGTGACCGCGGCGAAGTCCACCTGGATGGGGGAGTACGACGGGTGTAGGACCCGCCCCTTCCGGTCTGGGCCTCTCTCGTCTCTCGTTCGCTCAAGGCCCACTGCCTAGCGTTTTCGGCCTGCCGGGTGGGGATAGCCGGCGGGAGGACGAGATGAAGGGCTTGACCCGACCTCTGCTCGCTTGCGGGCTGAGCATCGCTACCGCCGGCGCGAATCTGTTCGCGTCGTCGTCGGTCGCGCTCGCGGCGACGAGACCGACGTTCAACCTGGACCTGGCGATCACGAGCCCGATCGGCGAAGGCAGCTTCGCAGTGATCACAGGGACGTTCAACGACCCCGACCTCGGCGATCAGCACGTCATCGAGGTGAACTGGGGCGATGGCGACGTCCCGACGACGCATCCCCTCTCGCCCGTCGGGGTTCGCTCATTCGAGGTCAGCAAGCAGTTCTTCAATAACTCCGTCCTCGTCGAATACCAGGTGACCGTCTCACTGAGCGACGGCCTCTTCACCGTGTTCAAGTTCCTTCGGCTCGCGGTCCAGAACGTTGCGCCGACGATCACCTCCTTCTCGCTCTCGGCGAGCGAAGTCAGCGCGAATCAGCCGGTGACCGCGAATGTCAAGTTCGAGGACCCGGGTGGAGTCGACCGTCACACCGTGACGATCGACTGGGGCGACGGCACCGCTGCGACGCCTGTGACTCTGCCGCTCAGGTCGCGCGAGTTCACCACGCCCGAGCATCGCTTCACCGCCGGGGGCCCCCACACCGTCAAGGCGACGGTCGCCGACGGCGATCTCGGCTCGGCCGAGGCCACGGCAACCATCGTTGTCAATGCCGCCAATCAGCCGCCGTCCAACCTCGTGGTGCAGATGGGCTCGGTGGCCGAGGGCGGTACCGCGGCGCTTCATGTCGGTTTCGCCGACGGTGACACCGCCGACACGCACACGGTCGACATCACCTGGGGTGACGGGCAGAGCGCCTCTGGCATACCGCTCGCCGCGGGTGTTCTCTCCTACGACGGCAGGCATGTCTACGCGGACACCGGTCTGTTCGCGCTCACTGTAAAGGTCACCGACAGCGCGGGGCAGTCTGTCAGTGGTGGGGCCTCGGTCTCGCCGACGAACGTCGGGCCGACCCTGGCCGCGCCGGTGCTCTCGGCGAGCACGCTGCTCGATCACGACACGCTCGTCGTGAGCGGATCGTTCACCGATCCCGGCACCGCGGACACCTTCACGGTCACGGTGGAATGGGGCGATTCAACGGCAGCGACGCAGTCGCTCGGCGCGCGCGTGCGTGATTACTCGGCCTCGAACCAGTACACGACCCCCGGCCAGTTCGTCGTCAAGGTGACCGTCACTGACCGCGACGGCGCCACGGACTCGAAGACGGCGAACCTCGTCGTCAACCCGCGCAACCACGCGCCGGTCGGCCTGTCGCTCGCCGCCCCCCTGGCGCTTGAGGGGGAGACCGCGACGCTCAGCGGCGCCTTCGCGGACGAGGACCTCGCCGACACCCATACGGTCACGATCAAGTGGGGCGACGTGCCCGACCCCGCCGGGTTGACGCTCGGGGCCGGCGTCACGACGTTCAGTGCGACGCATGTCTACCAGCGTGCGGGCACCTACAGCGTCGACGCGAGCGTCGCCGATGCAGCCGCATCGACGCGCGCGGGCATCGACATCCTGGTCCGCGCCAAGACCGCGGCCGAGTTGCTCGACGATCTTGCGGCGCTGGTGCGAAGCTTCGGCCTCGACCGGAACATCGAGCGGATGATCCTCAAGCGGATCGAGGATCTGAGCGCTTCGCTCGCGCAGGGAAGCGGCGACGTCTGCCGTGACCTCGGCATGCTTCAGAAAGCTCCGCCCATCCTGCACCGCTGGCTCTCGAGCGAAGATCTCGCTTCGTTCAATGCGCTCGTGACAAAGCTCGACGCCACGCTCGGGTGCTCGGCGCTCAACCCAAGCACAAGAGGCTCGGGCCCGCCGGGCTCGAAAGCCAAACCGGTCAAGGTCGATCGCGAAGATTGGTCCTGGCACGGAGGACGCCGCACTCGATTTATCTAGTCCACCTCCCCCAAGCAGCGACGGGCCGCTCGCGCGAAAGCGCGGGCGGCTCGCGCGTGTCAGGCTATGGAGGCATGAACGAGCGCAAGCTGCCAAGGCCCCGACCCGAGATGGCGCAGGCCCAGCCCTACCGCACGCAGCAACAAAAGGCCGACGTCCGCATCAACGCGAACGAGTGGCCCGAGCCGAACGCCGCGGGACGCCACATCACCGCGGCGGAGCTCGACGACGTCCTGCTCAATCGCTACCCGGGGCGAGGCGACGAGCTGCGCACCGTCCTCAGCGCGCGCTGGGGCACGCAACCGGACCGGATGATCATTGGCAACGGAAGCAACGAGTGTCTGCTGCAGGTGTTCCTCGTGTTCGGTGGACACAACCGGAAGACGCTGCTGTTCCATCCGACCTACTCGATGCACGGGCGGCTCACGCAGCTGGCCGGCGGCACGGTCGTGCAGGAGACGATCGGCCTGCCGTACGAGGTCACGAAGGAGCGCGCGCTCGCGGCGATGACGAAGGCGCGGCCCGAGATCGTCGCCTTCACGACGCCCAACAACCCGACGGGGAACACGATCGATGACGACGTGATCCTCACCGTCGCCGAGCGCTACCCGGAGACTCTGGTCCTGGTGGATGAGGCCTACTCGGACTTCGCCGGAACATCGCTCGTCTCGCGCATGGACGAGTTCCCGAACATGGTCATCTCAAAAACGTTCTCGAAGGTGCTCGCGGCGGCCGGACTGCGCGTGGGGGTCCTGCTGGTGCATCCGGATCTGATGGGCTACTTCACGGCAGCGGCGCTCCCCTACAACGTCTCGACGCTCACGCTCGCCGTGGCAACCCGGATCGCGCGCGATGACTCTGCGGTCGAGCACCGTCTCGCGCTTGCCGCCACGGAGCGGCAGCGCGTCCTCACCGCGTTGAGACGCGTCTCGGCGATCGAGGTGTTTCCGTCGGTGACCAACTTCATCCTCTTCCGCCTGCGCGAGGGGAAGCCCGCGGACGTCCACGCGCGCCTGCTCGAGCACAGCGTGCTCATCCGTGACATCTCGATCTGGCCGGGCTGCGAGGGTTGTCTGCGCGCGTCGATCGGTACGCCTTTGGAAAACGACCGCTTCATCGCCGCGCTCGACTCCGTGTTCGCTTCGCCGGCAGCGCACCGATAGCCGGCGCGTCGCTACTCGTCGACGCGGCGAGCCTCGCCTATCGCGCGTATCACGCGGTCCCCGATTGGCGCGCGCCCGACGGGACAGCGGTCAACGCAGCGCTCGGCTTCCTCAACTTCCTCTCTCGGCTGATCCCGGACCGCAAGCCCTCGAAGCTCTTCGTTGCCCTCGACGCGGACTGGCGTCCAAAGTTCCGGGTCGATGTGCTCCAGTCATACAAGTCGCACCGGGTCGCGGGTCCTGACGACCCACCTGATCCGGTCGAGCCACAGATGGCGATCATCGTCGAGATCCTGAGCGCATTCGGCATCTCGACCGTCGCCGCCGAGGACCACGAGGCGGAGGACGTGATCGCCACGCTCGTCGAACGTCTCGATGGACCGGCCGAGGTCGTGACCGGCGACCGCGACCTCTTCGCGCTGGTGAAGGACGCGAAGAACGTGCGGGTGCTTTACACGCTGCGGGGCGTGAGCGAGCTCGCCCATGTCGACGAGGTCTGGATCCGCGCGAAGTATGGGATCCCGGGCGACCGCTACTACGACTACGCCGTCCTGCGTGGCGATCCGTCCGACGGACTGCCCGGCGTCCACGGCATCGGAGAGAAGACCGCGAGCTTTCTGGTCGCGAAGTACGGCTCGCTCGACGCGATCCTCTCCGCGCCCGACCTCTCGGCAACGATCCGCTCGAAGCTTCGCGCGTCGGCCGACTACCTCGCGGCCGCGCGCAAGGTCGTGTGGATGGCGCGCGACGCCCCGGTCACCGGCGGCGACGGGGCGCTGCCGCGTGCGCCCGCCGAACCTGCGCGGCTTGCCGCACTGGCCGCGCGTTACGGGCTCGAGGCCTCAGTGAAAAGGCTGGTCGAAGCGCTCGCCGCCGCCTAAGGTTCCGCTGTTGAGGCAGATAAGCGCCGTCGCCGTGGTCACCTCGTGGATCGTCGATGTGGTCGGAACCAACGCCTTCGGTGTGCTCTACGTCGTCTGGGCGACGCTGACGCGCCGCGTCGATCCGCAGGCGTTTCGTGACCAGACCGCGATGATGGCGGACCCCGACGTCGCGCCGACGCTGACATTGTCGGGCTGGTTGGCTCGGTCATCGCGGGCTACGTCGGCGCACTCATCGCCGGCCGCGCCCACGTGCTGCACGGGCTGCTCTCATCCGTCGCGTCGATGGCGCTGACTCTCATAGCGCTGCAGGAGGCGCTCAAGACGCAACCCCTGTTGACGGTCTTGCTTCTGGGCTTCGTGGCCGCGCCTCTGGCCGGGGCGCTCGGCGGCTTCATCGAGCTTCGGCTCGCGCGCCGGCGGGCGCAGATCGCAGACTAGGCCCGCGATGATCGTCTACCCGGCGATCGACATCTACGAGGGGCGCGCCGTCCGGATGACGCGCGGCGATTTCGCGACGGTCGAGGAGGTCGCGGCGTCGCCGCTCGAGGCCGCGCGGAAGCTGGTCGCGGAGGGAGCCGAGTGGCTGCACATCGTCGATCTCGACGGGTCTCGCACGGGTGCCCCGGCGAACCTCGACCAGATCCGGGCGATCGCGAACCGGTTCACGGTGAAGATCCAGGCCGGCGGCGGGATCCGCGACTTCGACACCGCGGAGGCGTTCGCCGAAGCCGGCGCCTCGCGCATCGTCGTCGGCACGGCCGCGATCGACGACCCCGAGCTCATCGGACGGCTTGTCGATCGCCACGCCGATGGGCTCGCGGTCTCCGTCGACGCGCGGAACGGACTGGTGACGACCGACGGGTGGACCGAGACCACCGACGTCCGCGCGGTCGACCTCATGCAGCGTCTCGCGGTCACCGGCGTGCCGACCGTGATCTACACGAACGTGTCGATCGACGGCACGCTGCAGGGTCTCGACCTCGCCTCGACCGAGGCGGTGGCGCGCGCGTTCGGCGGGGACGTCATCTACTCCGGCGGCGTCGGCTCACTCGAGGACATCGCGGCTCTTGCGAAGCTGCGCCACCGCGGCCTGCGCGGGGTGATCGTTGGGCGGGCGCTCTACACGGGCCGTTTCAACCTGCGCGACGCGATCCGCGTTGCGCGCGACGGCGCGGTCGGGGGCGGTTGAAAAGCATCGATTCGCAGATAGGCTCGATCCCGATGAACGTCGCGATGTGGCTTCGAGCCCTGCAGATCATCCCGCGGATCACTCCAGCCGAGTGGCACCGGCTCGATCTCGTGTCTCGCTGGCTCATCGCATCGCGCGGGGCGGTGCTGGTCATCACCTTCATCTCTGCGGGCATCGCGGGGCTGCTCGCGCTCCGCGATGGCGGCTTCGACCTCGTGATCTGGGCGCTCGTCACCGCCGGTCTTCTGCTCGCCCATGCCACCAACAACCTGCTCAACGACTTCACCGACCACGTGAAGGGTGTGGACCGCGACAACTACTTCCGCGCGCAGTACGGTCCCCATCCGCTCGAGCACGGTCTCATGGGCCGGCGAGAGCTGCTGACGTACGCAGCGGGGACCGGGCTTGTAGCGCTCCTCATCGGCGCGTATCTCGTCGCGACGCGCGGCCCGCTGACGTTGCCTCTCCTGGCCGCGGGCGCGTTCTTCGTCCTTTTCTACACGTACCCGCTCAAGTACATCGGGCTGGGCGAGATCGCCGTGCTCATCGTCTGGGGCCCGCTGATGATCGCCGGCGCGTACTACGTGATCACCGGACGCGTCGACGGCAACGTCGCGCTCGCGGGGCTGCCCTACGCGCTCGGCGCCACCACCGTCATCTTCGGCAAGCACATCGACAAGGTGAAGGACGACCGCGCCAAAGGCATCCACACCCTTCCGGTGATCGTCGGGGAGCGCCTGGCCCGCGCCGTGGTCGTCGCGATGTTCCTGCTCCAGTACGCCCTCGTCGCCTATCTCGTGGTCGTCGGGTTCTTCACGCCGGTGATGCTCGTGGTCCTCCTGGCCGCCCCGAAGCTTCGCGACGCGCTCGCGATCTATCGCGCGCCGAAGCCCGAGTCGCGGCCCGACGCCTACCCGGCGGACACCTGGCCCCTCTACTACGTCGCGTACGCCTTCGGTCACAACCGCCGCTACGGTCTGCTCTTCCTCGTCGGGCTCGTCACCGACGTGGTGGTGCGCGGGCTTCTCCGCGTCTTCTAGCCGCCGACCTCGAGCGCCTGGTCGAAGACCGACCGATCTTCGTCGCTCCGGACCACGAATCTGACCAGCTCGACCTTCGTCAACGGGTGCGTGCCTGCGTACTCGCGCGCGGCCGCGATCATCACTCTGGCGCACTCATCGATCGGGAACCCGCCGACGCCGGTGGCGAGCGCGGGGAAGCCGATGCTTTGGTCGCCGGCCTCGTCCGCCAGCGCGAGCGAGCGAAGCGTCGCGCGCCTGATGATGTCCGCGCTCGAGCGCGAGCCGGCGCGCTTGGAAACCTCTTCGTCCTCGGGGCGGTAGCCCATCGCGGCCGCGTGAATGACGTGGTGATTCGGCAGGCCGCCCGCCGGGGTGCGGACCGCCTCGCCAAGCGCGATCGGGCCCTGCGTTACGGCCTCGCGCTCGACCGCCTCGCCGCCGCGCCGCTTGAGCGCGCCCGCGACGCCCGAGCCCATCCAGAGCTCGGTGTTCGCGGCGTTCACGACCGCGTCGAGATCGGGCTGATCTGCGATGTCGCCCTGGCGGACCTCGATCTTCATGCGGACAGGAAATCGACCAGCAGCCGATTCACGAGCTCGGGCCGTTCCTCCATCACGAAGTGGCCGGCGCCCCGGACATACTCGACGCGGAAGTCGCCGGCGAAGAGGCCTTCCATGTCGTGCGTGAGCTCGGTCCCGAGGGCGCGGTCGTGCTCGCCCCAGATGAGCAGCGTCGGCGCGCGGATCACCGTGGCGCTCGGCGCGCTCCGGCGGGTGAGCGTGTCACGGAAGGCCGCCCGGTAATAGTTGATTGTCGCGGTCGCCGCGCCCGGCAGCGAGAACGCGCGCCGATACTCGAGGAGGTCGTCGGCGCTGAACGCGGTCCGGCGCACGGCGCTTCCGCTCAGCAACCGGCCGATCGCCTCGGCGCCGCCGCGGAGCAGAAGGGCCTCCGGGACGAGCGGCAGCTGGAAGAAGAGGACGTACCAGCTGCGCAGGAGCTGACGTGAGAAGGAGCGGACCGCGCGCTCGAACCGCGCGGGATGTGGGGCGTTGAGGATCGCGAGCCGGTCGACAAGCTCGGGTCGCCTCTGCGCCAGCAGCCACCCTATGAATCCGCCCCAATCGTGGCCGACGACGTGGGCGCGTTCCTCGCCCAGCGCTTTGATAAGCGCGGCGACGTCCCCGACAAGGGCTGTCGAGCGGTAGTTGAGGACATGTGGAGGTTTCTCGCTCTCGCCATACCCGCGCAGATCCGGGGCGACGACGCGGAACCGGCCCGCGAGGGCCGGGATCTGCCCGCGCCAGGCATACGAGGTCTCGGGGAACCCGTGAAGCAGGAGGACGAGCTGGCCCTTCCCCTCCGCCCGGGAGTGGAGCCGAATCCCGTTGACCCCAAGGTCCAGGCGCTCCACCGGGCCATGCTGGCACGCTCGATGCCACTAGGTCCGGCATGTCCGCCGACCTCGCTTTCAGCGTCGGGCTGCTCGCCGGGTGGCTCGCCCTCGTGGTGTGGCTGACGTGGCCCGACCCTCACTGCAAGTGCTGCCCCGAGCGCCAGCGGGCGCGCCAGCCCCGGGACCGGAAAGCCTAGCCGCCGAGTCTCGCGCCCACCGCGGTCTTACGCTGATGCGCGGTTGCCGCTTGAATCGCTCGTCCGCCTCGCGGGGGTCGGGCAGCTCATCCTCGTCGCCGCGAGCCCGATCCTCATTCCGCGGGTCCTCCATTGGCACGACGAGCTCGCTCTCCTGCGACCGCTGACCCGGCAGATCTTCTGGACCTACGCGGCCTACATCCTCTGCTTCAACATGTCGTTCGGGCTGCTCTCGACCTTCGCGCCCGCCCTGCTCCTCGACCAGAGCCCGCTCGCAGCCCTGGTCAGCGGATTCATCGCCGTGTATTGGATCGCGCGGATCGGCGTGCAGCTCTTCTACTACGACCGCAGCGCCGCTCCACCAGGTCTCGTCTACGTGGTCGGCGAGTGGCTGTTGATCGCCCTCTTTGTCTACCTCGGGATCGTCTACCTGATCGTCGCGCTGGCGGACGCGAGGCTGATCGGTTAGCGCCTATCTCCCGAGCTCCGCGGCGGTGGCGTTCGCCGCCGTCGCGCTGCTGGTCATCGCGCTCGCTGCCGGATTCGCGGCCACCCACGTCGCCTCTCGCGCGGCGGCGCGCGCGTCTGCGTGGTCGCTCGTCCTCCTGGCCGTCATCGCGATGGAGCGTCTCACCGCCGACGAGCCCGCCGGCGTACGGATGATCGCGATCATCCTCGCGCTGCTCTACGCGATGAAGGCGGTCGTGACCGTGGAGTCGCGCGCGGACCTGCCGCGGCCGCTTCGGCCGGCCGAGTGGGTGGCCTTCGCGGCCGGATGGTTCGGGATGCGGCCGAAGGTCTTCGTCGGTCTCGGCGGTCCGCCGCGGGAGGGCTGGCGCCGCCTTGTCTCGTACGGCCTGCGGCGCGTGGTGATCGGGATCGGACTCGTCGTCGCGCGGCTCGTGTGGCCGACGGGGGCGGTGGTCGCGGCCACGGCGATCGCCTGCGTGGGCCTAAGCCTCTTCCTACATTTCGGGGTCTTCAACGTCGTCGCGGGGCTGTGGCGCGCGCTCGGCGCGGACACCGGGCCGCTCTTCCGCGAGCCGCTGCGCTCGCGAAGCCTCTCGGAGTTCTGGGGCCGACGCTGGAACCTTGCGTTCTCGGAGATGACCGCGATCGCCGTCTACCGTCCGCTCGGGGCCGTCGTGGGGCGGCCAGCCGCGCTCGTGGTCGCCTTCCTCTCGTCGGGTCTGCTGCACGAGCTCGCGATCAGCGTCCCGGTCCGCGCCGGATACGGGCTGCCGTTCACGTACTTCCTCGTCCACAGCGCGCTGCTCCTCGGCGAGCGGCAGCTCGAGGCGCGTGGGCATCCGATCCAGCGGCACGGAGTGCTCGCGCGTCTCTGGACATTCGGCTGGTTGGTGCTGCCGGTGCCGCTCGTCTTTCACCCGCCGTTCCTTGCCGGCGTGGTGTGGCCGCTGCTTCGCTAGTCCGCGGCCGCCAGCTCCGCGAGGCGCGCTATCCGCCGCGGCTCGTTTGCGCTGAGCCATCGATCCTTGCTCAGCCCCGCGTGCGCTCGGGCGAAGAAAGGCCGCGCCTCTTCGCGCCGGCCGAGCGCGTGCAGGTTCTCGGCGACCTCTTCGACCACGAACGGGTCCTCGCCACCGGACGCGGCGATCGCGTTGTGAAGCTCGCGCTGCAGCGCGAGCGCTTCGGCGAGCCGGCCCTGGGCACGTAGCACCCGGCCCACCGAGTAGCGCGCGATGGCGAGCTTTTTTTCCTCGCCGCGGGGCTCGAGCCACCGAAGCTCCTCCTCGAACGCGCGCATCGCCTCGGCGTAGCGGCCGGCGTCGAAGTGCGTCCAGCCGATGTTGTTGAGCAGCGAGCCGACCCAGCGTTGCGCCCGCGGATCTGCTGAGCCGCGCGCCATCTCGAGCGCGCGCCGGCCCCATTCGAGCTTCGCGTCCGGCTCGGGCACGGCAATCGCGATCATGTGGGCAGCGTCGACCGCGAGACCCGCCTCGCCGGCGCTCCATGCGATCTCGAGCGCCTCTTCGAAGTGCGGTTTCGACGCGCTCGGATCGCCGGAGCTGTTCAGCACACGGCCGCGCTCGAGCGCGTACCGCGCGCGAACGCGACCCGATCGCGGACCCGAGCGCTCCACCTCATCGAGGGTCGCGTGCGCCTCGGCAAAGCGCCGTTGCAGTCCCTGCGCTCGAGCGATCTGCGTCCGCAGCTCGAAGCGGATCTGGTCTTCGGCCGGGTCGACCGTGGCGAGGCGCGCGGCGAAGCGTCGCTCGCTCGCCTCGGGATCGTCGTAGTCCCAGAGCTCGTCGATCGACCCGGACATGGCCGCGGTGGGCTCGGTCGGAGCGAGCAAGAAGATCCAGATGTCCCAGGCGACGTGGCTGGCGACGAGCGCTCCGAGCGGCGCGCCGAGCGCGCGCAGCAGTCCCCAGTACGCACCTGCGACCGTCGCTGCGCCAGTGAGCGTCGCGTTCTCGGTCACCACGTGCGCGCCGCCGTAGAGCGCCGTGGTCGCCACGAAGCCCGCGCGCCTTTGCACGAACCCGCGCCAGAAGAGCTCCTCCGCCGGGCCGATGACGAACGCGAGGCGCGCCGCGAGCTCGCCCTTCGGCCGGAGCGAGCGGAGCGCGTAGATGTCGCCGATCTCCTCGCCGCCGCGTGGCATGACCCGCCGCGCCACGGAGTCGCCCGCGCGAAAGATCCCGTAGAGCCCGGCCGCGATCGCAAGGCCAAGCGCCACCTCGCGTGGCCCGATGCGCGCGCGCCGCGCGTCGCGGTCGGCGGAGAGCGCGAGCCCGCCGAGCGCGAGACCGGTCGTGGTCATGCGATCCCAGAAGCGCGCGCGGGGGCCGCGGAAGGTCAGGCCGAACGCGGCGTACGCGACCGCCACGCCGAGGGCGAGAACAGTCGAGGGGGCACCGCCCCCTTTGCCCCCCGATCTCACCGCGTCAGGAGGGCGGCGACGACGAGGCCCGCGACGAGGAGGAACCCGAAAGCGGCGTGCAGCTGCGCCGTCTCGAGGTCGATCATCGCGATCGCGCGCTGCTGGCCCGTCGCTCCGAGCTCGGACGAGCGGATCTGTCGGACGAGCAAGGGCAGCGACAGCATCGCGAGCAGGGTCCACGTCGGGAGAAGCTCCAGCACGACGCCGGCGGAGAGCGCGAGGTACGCGCCCACGACGAGCGCCACATACAGCCAGTGCGCCGCGTTGCGGCCGGCGCGCACCGAGAACGTCACCGCGCCGGCTCGCGCGTCCTCGCTGATGTCCCGCCACTCGTTCCCGTGGAGGATCGCGGCCACCAGAAGGCCGACCGGGATGCTCGCGGCGACCGCAGGGGGATCGAAACGACCGCTTATCGCGTAGTACGCGCCGATCACCATGAACGGACCCATCAGCAGGAACACCAGTGGGATGCCGATCGGGCCGTACTTGTACTGGAACGGCGGCGCCGTGTACGTGTAACCGCCTATGAGACCGATGAGCCCGAGCGCGACGATCGGCCAGCCGCGTGCCTGCAGCAGTATCGCTCCCGCGACGATGGCCACCGAGTACGACGCCAGTGCGAAGCGGTACGCGTCCCGGTCGGTGATGCGGCCTTTCACGATCGCGTGGCTCGCGCGGGGCGACACGATCGTGTCCACGCCCTTGCGCACGTCGTAGATCTCGTTCGTCACGTTCGTGCCGATGTGCAGCGCGACGGCGCCGACCAGCGTGACGATGAAGAGCCACGGATCGAACGCGCCGGCGAGAGCGGCCAGCGCGCCGCCGGCCGCGACCGGGACGGTTGACGCGGTGAAGGAGAACGGGCGCGCGATCTCCCAGAGGGCTCCGACCGCGTCGCGTGCGGCCTGCGTGAATGTCTTCTTCTGGTCAGCGAGCGCGACACGGGCCGCCGAGCCGACCTCCGCGGTGCCGTACATCACCGCGGCCTCGAGGCATGCGGCGACCTGCGCCTCCTCCTGGACCACCGGCTGCAGGATCGGCAGGTCCATGCCGGCCTCGTGGTAATCGTGCGCGCGCGCGGCGACCTCGCGCCGCGTGCCGCAGAGGATGTAGGCGTCGAGGAGCTCGTCGGCGATGAGCGCGCTCGCTCCGGTGTAGTCCTCGGCGCGCCACTTCGCGTTGATCCGGTCTCGGACCGCGGGATCGAAGCCGGCGCGGTTCAACGTCACGTCCGAGAGGATCGACATCATGAAGATGACGAACGGATCGCGCTTCGCGCGGTTCAGCGCGTCGCGACGGGTCTCGTCGATGAAGGTCAGCAGGTACCCGGCTACGTCCAGAGAATCGGGGTCACGCCCCAGATCGCGCGCGGCGCGATTCATCACCCGGAGAAGCTTCTTCAGACCGGGGATCGACTCAGCCGGCCGTGCGAGGTAGCCATCGCCCTTCTGCCCCGCGACGACCATCATGGGCGAGCGGTAACCCGCGATATAGATCGGTACGCGGTGCACCGGCGGGAACATCGGCTGCAGCGGCGGAAGGCCTGGCTTGCCCGAGGGCATCCGCTCGCCCCGCCACAGCTGATGGAGCGTGTCGATCGAGCTGAGTGTCATCGTGGCGGCATCGTCAGGCGTGTAGGGGATGCCCATCTGTCCGAGACGGAGCGGGAGCGCCGAGCCGAGTCCGAGGCTGATGCGCGAGGGCGCCATCTCGTCGAGGGCGCTCACCGTCATGGCGAGCAGGACCGGGTGACGCGTGAAGGGGTTCACAGCGCCGAGGCCGATACCGATCTCGTCGACCTGGGAAGCGATCGCGCTCGCATACGTGATCGCGTCCCGCTCGAAGTAGCTGTCGTGGATCCAGGCCGACTCGAGGCCCGCCGCCCGTGCCCGCTCGCTCCACTTCACGCAGTCGTCCACGGAGCCTCGTGCCGCCATGCCGAACCCGACGCGACGTGCGAGCGCCATCAGACCTTCACCCCCGTCAGCAGCTCCTGCGCCGTCTCGAGGCGCGCGATCGCCTTCTCTTTGCCGAGCAGCTCGAGGGATTCGTAGAGCGGCGGGCCGACGGTGCGCCCGGTGATCGCCACCCGGATCGGTTGGCTGAGATCGCGCCGCTCCCAGCCGAGCTCCTCGGCGAGGGCCTCGAGCGTGGGCCGGATCAGCGCGGCCGTGAACGGCGACGCCGACCGCAGCACCGCGAGCGAGCGCGCGAGTGTTTGCAGCGTTCCGGCCTGATCCTTCTTCTTGGGGATCAGCGCCGTTCGGTCGTAGCTTAGGTCGTCGGTGAAGAGGAACGCGATCTGGTCCTTCGCGTCCTTGAGCGTCTTCATCCGCTCCTGGATGAGTGGGGTCACCTGGCGCAGGAGCCCCTCGTCCCATTCCGCTGGAACGAAGTCGCGCAGCCGCCGCACCAGCTCTTCGACCGGCAGCCTGCGGATCCATACGCCGTTGAAGAAGTCGAGCCGCTCTTTGTCCCATTTGCCGCCCGCGCTCTGCACCTGCTCGATCTTCCAGACCCGAACGAGATCCTCCATCGAGAAGAGCTCGTCCTCGGTCCCGGGCGACCACCCGACGAGAGCCAGGTAGTTGACGAGCGCCTCGGGCAGGTAGCCGTCATCGCGGAATTGGGAGACCGCGGTCGAGCCGTGACGCTTGCTGAGCTTCTTGCCATCGGGGCCGAGCACGTCCGGAACGTGGGCCATCGGCGGCACGTCCCAGCCGAACGCGCGGTAGATGAGAAGGTGCTTCGGGACCGAGGCGACCCACTCCTCCCCGCGCATGATGTGCGTGATCCCCATCACGTGGTCGTCGACCACGACCGCGAGATGGTACGTCGGGTACCCGTCGGACTTGAGGAGCACCTGATCCTCGATCGTGTTCGCCTGCCACTCGATGCGGCCGTGGACCAGGTCGTCGATCGCGAGCGTCCCTTCGTCGGGCACCTTGAGACGGATGACGTGCGATTCGCTCTTCGCCCGCTCGGCCGCCTCGGCGGCCGGGATGTTCCGGCAGTGCCGGTCGTAGCGGGTGAGCTCGTGCCGCGCCTCCTGTTCCCGGCGAAGCTCCGCCAGTCGTTCCTTCGAGCAGAAGCAGTAGTACGCGGCGCCCTTCGCGATCAGCTCCTCGGCGTGCTTTCGATAGAGCGGCAGCCGCTCCGACTGCACGTAGGGCGCGTGCGGGCCGCCCTCGCGCGGGCCCTCGTCCCAGGTGATGCCGAGCCAGTGCAGGCCGTCGTAGATCGAGTCGATCGCACCGGGGACGAGGCGCTCTTGGTCGGTGTCCTCGACCCGCAGGATGAACGTCCCGCCGCGCTGGCGGGCAAACACGTAGTTGTAGAGGAACGTGCGCACGCTCCCGATGTGGAGGGCACCGGTGGGGGACGGCGCGAAGCGCAGGCGCACGCTCACGTCGAGTTCAGTTTAGGTCGGTATTCTGGTCATGCATGGCTACCGAATTGCGCCGCGATCGGCGTGAAAAGCAGAAGCGCCAACGGCAGCGTCACCAGCACCAGCGGCACCGGAGCGGTCGCGGCATTCCGAACCAGCTCGTCATGGGCGGGGTGATCGGCGGTGCGATCCTGCTCGCGCTCGTGGGCCTCCGCTGGGCCGGCGCACTCGAGCCGCCGGCGGCGCCGCTCGACCTGAACGCGGCGGAGTACCAGGTGCCCGCGGGCGCGACCATCGGCACGCTCCAGCCCGACCAGGGGAGGCAGCACATCAACTCGCCGCAGCGGGGCAGCTACACGAGCCTGCCGCCGACCTCAGGTGACCATTGGAGCTCGGTCTCGCCTGCCGCGCCGGCGCCGTGGGGGATCAAGGACTCGACGCTCGACAACGAGGTCACCGTGCACAACCTCGAGCATGGCGGGATCGTGATCGTCTACAAGAACCTGACGCCCGCGGAGACCGATCAGCTGAAGGGCATCGCGCGGTCGCTGATGAACGTGCAGTACCGCAAGATCATCCTCGAGCCGTACCCGGCGCTCACCGACGCGAAGGTCGCGGTGACCGCGTGGCGCTGGCTGCTGAAGCTGCAGAGCGTGGATCAGACCCAGATCGTCCAGTTCGTGCGCGCGCACTACTCGGATCCGAACTACGCGCCGGAGCCGAACGTCCCCTAGCTCAGTCTCCCCAATACCGCTCTTCCTTCCAGGGGTCGCCGCGGTTGTGATAGCCATTCCTTTCCCAGAAGCCCGGCTTGTCGACAGCGCTGAACTCGATGGCGCGTAGCCACTTCGCGCTCTTCCACGCGTAGAGGCGCGGCACCACCAGGCGCGCGGGAGAACCGTGCTCAGGCGTGAGCGGCTCGCCGTTCGCGCGCAGCGCGATGAGGCAGTCGTCGCGCATGCAGAACTCGATCGGAACGTTCGCGGTGAAGCCCTGCTCGCTGTGCGCGATCACGAACTTCACCTCGGGCAGCGGCTTGCCGAGCTCGACGATCTTCGCGAACGGGATTCCCTCCCAGCGCTGGTCGAGCTTCGACCACGTCGTCACGCAGTGCATGTCCGCGGTCACGCTCGTCCTGTCCAGCTCCTGGAACTGCTGCCAGCTCAGCTTGAACTCGTTCAGGACCTTGCCGAAGACACGGAAGTCCCAGCGCTGCGGGTCGAACCGGGGGACTGATCCGTAGTGGAGCACCGGCCATTTCTCGGTGAGGTACTGGCCCGGCGGCACGCGCGCCGCGATCTCGGCAGGGAGCTCGCCCTTCTTGGTGAACAGCTTCACTTGTCCAGTCCCGCGGCGCGCCGAAGCATCTTGAAGGTGTAGATGCCGGTGTCGTGGCCATCCGCCCACTCGGGCGTCACGCCGTAGCGGCCCACCGCGTATACCTCTTTCAGGGTCGTCTGCGCCTCGCTGAACTTCGTGTCCGGGTTCACGTTACCGGCGAACGCGCCCTCGCCGGAGCAGTACGCACATGGGCAGGCGCGGCGGAGTCCGTCCCATTGGTATTCGGTCACCTGACCGTCGTCCCACGAGATCCGGAACACCTTCTCGTCCGCGGCTATTTCCCAGTTCGTTGGCCGGTGGAAGACATCAGCCACTCGCTCGATGATACGAACGTGGGAGCGACTCTGGACGACTTCAGGAAGATCGAGATGCGCGTCGGACGCATCGTCGCGATCGACGATTTTCCCGAGGCGCGCAATCCGTCGTTCAAGCTCACCATCGACTTTGGGCCGCACGGGACCCGCAGGTCTTCGGCGGCGGTCCGTCAGTGGTACGACAAGCGCGCCTTGCTCGGCCGTCTCGTGATCTGCGTGACGAACTTCCCGCCGCGCCGCATCGCCACCTTCGACAGCGAGGTGCTGACCCTCGGAGCAATCCAGGCGGACGGGCGGGTCGTGCTGCTCGAACCTGACAGAGAAGCAGAGCTTGGGAGCCCGATCGGCTGAGGACGGCGGACGGGCGGGGACGGCGGGCGGGGTGGCCGCGAGGCCTCACGTCCTCCCGCCCGCCCGCCCGCCGCGCGCTCTAGATCCGACTCACCACTCGAAGAACACGAGCCGATCGGGCGGCCAGAAGCGGAGGATCACCTTGCCGACGATGTTCCGCACCGGCACCGATCCGAACGTCCGCGAGTCCGATGACTGCAGGCGGTTGTCGCCGAGGACGAAGACTTCGCCGTCGGGGACGGTGAACGGGTAGGCGACCTTCGGCGCCTGCGGAAGCGTGTTGCCGCGCGCCTGCGGGATCTCGAGCAGCCGACCGTTGACGTACACCCTGCCGTCGCGAAGATCGATCGTCTCGCCGCCCACCGCGACGACGCGCTTGACGTACGGGATGCTTGATTCGTTGGGCGGATCGAACACGATGATGTCCCCGCGCGCCGGAGCCCCGAAGCGGTAGTCGACCTTGCTTACGAGCACCCGGTCGTTCTGCTCGAGCGTGGTCTCCATCGACCGCTGACGCACCTCGGTGACCTGGACCACGAAGAGGTTGAGGACCACCGAGATGACGACCGCGAGAGCGAGCGCTTGCACGATCTCGAGGATGGCGCGCCAGGAGAAATGCGGCTCCTCGATGGGTTCGTCGTACTCAGGTCGTGAAACCGTTTGGGGGGCTGCCAACTCCAGACCAGTGTACGGATGCGCCGTGTCAACGGTGGAGCAGGGTGGGGGGTCATCCAGATGGACGACCGCGCGGCTACGCGAACGCCGGCACGAGGCGCTCGCGAGAACGCTCGATCATCTCGGCCGCGCGCTCCTTGGGGAACGCGCACAGGTACTGGTCGAGGCCGACCTTGCCGTACGCGCGGATCTTCTCGACGAGCGCCTGTCCGTCTCCGTCGAGCTCGCTCGACGACCAGTGGGAGCGCATGAGCGGTGCCTCGCGATTGGCGGCGCGCTCCATCGACTCGAGCTCGCGGAAGGATTCCGCCATCTCCTCGGGGGTGAGGTCGGCGCCGCCGGTGCCGTGCTTACCGAGATCGAACCCGTCGGCGTAGCGCGCGGCGAGCCGCATGACCCGCGGGCCCGCGCCTCCGATCCAGATCGGCGGCCGGGGCCGCTGCACCGGCTTGGGAGCGCAGACCGCGTCGTCGATGCGGTAGTGCTTGCCGTGGTAGGTCGCGCGGTCGTCGCTCCAGAGGCGCCGCGTGATCTCGAGCCCGTCCCGGAGCTGCTCGACGCGCTGCCCCGGCGGGGGGAAGTCGTACCCGTACGCCCGGTACTCGTCCTCCTTCCACCCGGCGCCGACGCCGAACTCGAGACGTCCGCCCGACATGTGGTCCACACCCGCCGCGATCTTGGCCTGAAGCGCCGGGCTGCGGTACTGCACGGCGGCGACGAGGACGCCGAGCCGGATCCGCTCCGTGTCGCGCGCGAGCGCCGCGAGCAGCGTCCAGGCCTCGAGGCAGTTGCGATCGGGCGTTCCGCCCTGCCCGCCGAAGAAGTGATCGCTGACCCAGAACGAGTCGAATCCGGAGGCCTCCGCGCCACGCGCGAGTGCCTGCAGCTCCGCATACGACCAGCCCGCGCTCGGCGAGACGATGACCCCCAGCTTCACTACGCCGATGCTAGCCAGTTCGCTTTGCGATCACGTTCGCGACGTCGCGACCGAGTCGCACGCTGTAGTTCGTGCCGCGGTCCTCGGGATAGATCTGCGTCGTGTTCGCGACGAAGATGCCGCGCCGCGGCGTCTCGAAGGGCAGGATGCGGTGGCGGTTGCCGATCCGCGGCACCGGCTGGGCCGCGTCCTCGCGGAAGGCCCAGTAACGGAGCACGTCCTCCGCCACGAACGACGGGTTCATGAGCTTCATCGCGGCCAGATAGTGCTGGAGCAAGGCCTCGGGCCCGAGGCTGGCGAGCGGATCGTTCGGCGCGACGTAGTTCGACACGTAGAGGTAACGCGCGGGATACCGCTCGGCCGGGATGAGATTGGTGTGCTCGACCATCCCGAGAAAGGGCACGTCCATGTCCGCGACGTTCATCCAGTACACGTCGCTATACGGGCGACGGAGCTCGAGAAGGAGCACGACCGCGGCGCGATACGTCCACGCCTTCAGGCGAGCGCGGTAGTCGGCCGGCCATTCGGTGATCGCGGCGGTCCCGGTCGTCGGTGTCGTGAGGAGGACGATGTCGGCGCGCAGCTCGCGGGCCGGCTCGGCGGCAGCGCTTCCGATCGAGCGGCGGTAGGCGCCGGGCGCGGCGCAGTGGAGCACGAGCTCGTCGCCGTCAGCGCGGATCGCGACGACCTCACGATCGAGCAGGGTCGTGCCGCCGCGCACGCGAAGGTCCTCGTCGAGCGCGACGCAGATCGCGCGGAACGACCCGCGCGGATATCCGAGACGCTCGCGCCCGGCCTGCGCGCCCTTCCCGCGCCTCAGCACGAACTTGGACCAGAGCCACGCGAGCGGGATCCGCTCCGCGTCGTCACCGAACTTGCCGAGCATCAGCGGCAGCCACACCGAGCGAAGCGCGCGCTCGCCGCACGTGCGGCGCAGCCACTCCAGGGCGCCGATGTCGTCCATGCGCTCCCAGTCGGTGCGGCCAACGAGTCTCAGCACGACGAGGCCCAGGCGCACGCGATCGGCGAGCGGGAGCGGCGAGTACGTGAGCAGATCGCGCGGGCTCACGAACGGATAGACGCGACCGCGCGACCAGATGCCGACCGTCGACGGGTGCCACTCGAGCTGCCCGGGCAGGAGCTCGTCGTGCAACGCGACCATCTCGCGATCGCTCGGAAAGAGGTGATGGTAGTAGCGCTCGAGCCACACCCCCGGCGCGACCTCGAACGCGCTCGCCTGGCCGGCGACGTCCGGCCAGCGCTCGACAAGCGTCACCGCGAACCCGCGCCGGGCCAGCTCCCTGCCCGCGACGAGCCCCGTGACGCTGGCTCCGACGATGGCGACCCGTCGCGGCATCGCACCTAGGATGCCCGGGATGCTCGTCCGCGCGCAGGCCAGACTCGCCGCGGGCTTCGCTTTCTTCTCGGTCCTCTTCCTCGCCCCGAACTGTCCGATCCGACGCGTGCCGAGCGAGGACGCGGGCGTATTCCTCTACGTGGCGCGCACGATCGCGTCGGGCGGCATGCCCTACCGCGACGTCTGGGATCACAAGCCGCCCGGGGTGTACCTGCTCGACGTGCTCGCGGGCGGGAGCGTGTGGGGCGTGTTCGCGCTGCAGCTCGTCCTGCTCTTCGCCGCCACGTGGATCTCCTACCGCTCGCTCGTGACCAGCGGGTTCATCCCGCCCGCCGCGGCGTTCGGATCGATCGCGTGGCTGGTTGCCGTGCCGCGGCTCGTCCTCGAGGACGGCCTGCAGACGAACTTCGCCGAGCTCTACGCGCTGCCCCTGCAGCTCGCCGCGCTCGGCCTCTTCGCCGCGGACGAGACGCGGGCATCGCCGACCTGGCGCACCGTCGCGGTCGGAGCGCTCGGGGCGGGCGCCGTGCTCCTCAAGCCGACGCTCATCGGGATCTGGGTCGCGATCGCGATCGTGCTCCTCGCGACCCGCGTCCGGTCGGGGCGCTGGCCGGATCTCGCCCGCCGCGCCTTCCTGCTGATCGTGCCCGCGTCGCTCGTCGTCGCGCTCGTCATCGGGTGGCTCGCGCTCGGTGGCGCGCTCGGCGACGCGATCGATCAGGTGGTCCGCTACAACGCGGCGTACTCGGGGTTCGCCACTCCGCTCGATCGCCTCATCGCGATCGCTATGGGCCTCCGCCTGACGCTGCCCTCCGGCCTCGCGGTCCTGGCCGTGGCCGGATGGGTGGCGACGTTCAGGGGACCGCGAGCGCCGCTCGTGCTCGTGGCCGCGGTGGCGTTCCCGATCGAGCTGCTGCTCGCGTCCGCGGGGCGCGGCTACCACTACTACTTCCTCGCCTGGCTGCCGTCGATGGCCGTGCTCGCCGCGCACCTCTGGGCGCGCCTCGCCGCCCGTTTCGGCGTGCGCATCGCGCGGCCTTCGCTGCTCGCCGTGGGAGCCATGACGATCGTGCCCACGCTCCTCGCCGGCCGGCTCCTGCTGACGTTCGACGATGGCGCGGCTCGCGGAGCGGCCGCGTACATCGACGAGGCGACCCGTCCCGGCGACACGGTGCTCGTGTGGGGCTCTCGGGCCGAGGTGTTCGTGCTCTCCGACCGGCGCGCGCCGACACGGTACGTCTACCAGTACGCGGCGCTGGCCACGCGCGGCTACGCGACGACGGCGCGGATCGACGAGCTCATCGCGCAGCTCGCGCGCGAACGGCCGCGGCTGATCGTCGACACGTCCAAGGACAGCTTCGTGACGCCGCCCCTCGACCGCGCGGGACTGGCGAGCTGGACGTCACCCGAGCCGCAGTACGCGTGGCCGCCCGAGACGTCGCGCATCGTCGACTTCGTCGAGGCCAACTACGAGCGCGTCGCGACGTTGCCTCAGACCGGCTGGCCGGTGTGGCGGCTCCGCACGCCCTAGCGCCGGCGGAGCGCGATGCGGCGCTGGCTCGCGAAGAGGCGCGGCGCGACCGCGACGAGCGCGCTGTCGATCGCATCCACCACGCGGAGCGCGGGCTCCGGGAGCGGCAGATACGGGACGCGGGCGCTCACGCCGCCCGTGTTGAAGTGCACGAAAAACTCCGATAGGCCGGACTCCACCACCTCGAACATCGGATAGCCCTTGACGAAGCGGGCGAGGTCGTCGAAGAGCAGGTTCGGGATCGCGCAATTGGCGCTCCATGGGTCGGCAGGGTCATTGCACGGCCGAGCCGGGTCGAACGGGTCGGCCGTCCAGTCGTACCCCTCGTGGCCGGTGAGGCGGAGCGCCCACTCGGTCGTCTTCCCGAGGTTGCACTCCTGGACCAGAAGGTGGCCGCCCGGGCGGAGCACGCGCGCCGCCTGGCGCAGGAACCGGTCCGGGTAGGCGAGGTGGTGGATCACGTTGTTGGCGATCACCGCATCGACGCTCGCGTCCTCGTAGGGGAGCGCGTGCGCGTCGACCACGCGCGCGACCCACGGGCGCGGCTCCGCATCGGTCAGCTCGAGCCTGCCGGCTCTGAGGAACTTCTCGCTGAAGCCCGCGCCGCAGCCCACCTCGACCGCGAACGTCTGGGGGCCGAGGTAGCGCTGCATCCATGAGAACCGCTTGCGCAGGGCGTATTTGAGATTCGATCCCGCCCGCCGGTCGAACTCGGCGCGCGCCAGCATGACGTCGCCGGTATGGCTGACGACCGGCATCAGGCGGGCAGCCGGCCCCAGAGGAGCCGCGCGAGGCCGAAGACCGCGAGCGCGAGCGCGGCCGACCACGCGATGGCCGACACCAGCGGCGCGGCGAAGTCGGTCCCGGCGAAGTAGGCGTGGAAGAAGATCGCGGCGAACGCGATGTAGCTCGTCCGGTGGATCCATTGCCAGAGCGTGTTGTTCATGTACTTGCGCAGCCAGCTCGTGACCGTGACGACGATGAGGATGTCGAACGCGAGCGTGCCCAGGCCGATCTGCCACCAGCCGTACTCGACCTGGAACGGAATGAACGCGTCGCGCAGCGCGATCCGCGCGGTCTTGTCGAAGATGAGAGTGACGACATGCGCGATCACGAGCGGGATCCAGAGCGGCGTCGTGAAATCGTGCAGCTTGCGGATGGCCCGGTTCGAAGCGAGGAAGTCCAGGACCGAAGTCCGCAGCGCCTCTCCCGACACGACCGAGATGCAGATGGCCGCGAACGCGGTGAGCCCGGTGACGCGGGCCAGCAGCCAGAGGGTGAGGTCGTCCAACGCTATGAACTATGCGTGAGCGTCACCTTCGGCACAGCGGTCATCTTGACCCCCGCCGTCAGGACGAGCGTCGGCCGCGGGGTGGGGCGAAGCGTTGGCGCTGGCGTGCGGAGCGTCGGCGCGGGCGTGGCGGACGCCTGCGCGGCGGGACTCGCCGACCGTGTGGGCGTCGCGGGGCGCGTCGGCGACGGCGAAGGCGACGTGGTCGGGGATGGCGTCGGCGTCGGCGTGGCGGCGGGCTGGGGGTCTTTCACCAGCGGGGGCTTGAGGGGCGCCTCCGCGTTGAACGGGTTCGCGAGGACGTAGCTCGACGAGCCGAGCATCACGAGGCCCGAGATCGCGGTCGCGAGCAATCGAAGCGCCCAGGACGGCATCAGCGATCGGGGGGCTCCGCCCCCCGGCCCCCGTTTGGGTGAACGCTCATGCTGCCTTGACGAACGGGAGCCGCTCGTACGCCGCGTCGAGCACCTCGCGCGCGTCGACCTTGAGGTGCGACGCGAGGATCTCCTGGTACACCGAGCGGAAGTCGACCGTGAACCTGAGGTTCCCGTCGCGGTCGAGCCCGGTGAGGTTCGGCATCTCGCCGTAGACGCCGCCCTTCACACGGTCGCCGACGATGAACATGCTCGACGCCGTGCCGTGGTCGGTGCCGGCGCTCGCCGTCTCCTGCGCGCGGCGCCCGAACTCGGACCACGTCGCGACCAACACACGGTCGGCCATCCCGTACGCGGTGAGGTCGGCGTGGAACGCGCTGACCGCCTGGTCGACGTACGCCATCAGCTGGTCGTGCCGCTGCAGCTGCTGGTCGTGGGTGTCCCAGCCGCCAAGCGTTACGTGGAGGATCTTCGCGCCTACGCCGCTGATGACGAGCTCCGCAGCGAGCCGCATCGCCGCGCCGAGCTGGTTCTTCGAGCTGTACACGAGGTTGAGGTTGTCGTTGTAGGTCGCCTTCGGCGTGTACCGCTCGCGCGCGGTGCGCAGCCGCGCGATCGTGTCGCGCGCGGTGTAGACGGACGTGTCGAAGAGCGCGCCGTAGATGCCGGGCGTGCCGTTGTAGATCGCGCCCATGACGCGGTCCGCGTCGTCGCCGTTGAACTTGAACGTATCCCGCCCGTTCACAACGCTGAGCGTCGCCTCGAGGTCGCGCAGCGCCCCGGGGACCTCGCTCGTGCCGCAGGCGCATCCCACCAGCGGGTGGCCCTGCGAGTCGTAGTTCTTCGCGATCGTCTTGCCGAGCCAGCCGTCGACCTGACGTCGCGTCGGGTCGGCCGTCTCCCACACCCGGATCGAGTCGAAGTGGGAGAGCGACGGCTTCGGATAGCCGACGCCGTTCACGATCGCGACCTTGCCCTGGTCGTAGAGGCTCTTGATCCCGCGGAGGTTGCGGTTGAGGCCGAGCGTCGTGCCGGCCAGAGGCAGCGCCTGATCGATCGCGGCGGAGGGACGGGGCCGGAGCGCGCGGATGCGGGAGTCCTGCAGGGGCATCACGGTCTGCAGGCCGTCCGCGCCGCCCGCGAGCTGGATCATCACGAGGACCTTGTCGTTCATGACGCCGTCCTTCTTGGCGGCGTAGACGGCTCGCGCGAAGACGTCCGGGACCGCCGCGTATCCGGCGGCGAGCCCGGCCGCGCCGGCAGCGAAGACGAAGCCGTTCTTCATGAACTCGCGCCGGGAGATGCGATTGATGCCTACTTCGCGCATAGGAGCCTCACTTCAGCTGGAATTCCGGGCTCGCGAGGATCACGTACCAGCGCCTGCGATCGTCCTTCGTCGCCGCGAGCTCGGCCGCGGTGCGCGGGCCGAGGACGCCGTCGAGCAGTCGGTTCTCGACGCCTGTCGCGGGCGGCAGCGCGCGCATCTGACCGAGCGCCGTCGAGACGAAGTTCGCGCGCTGCAGCATCGTGTTCGACGAGATCCAGTTGGCGTTCTCGCCCCAGCCGCCGACGCTCGGCGGATCGAACAGCGTCTGGCCGAGCCCGCTGGAGCTCGACAGGATCGTCCGCGTCAGCGCCTGTGAGCCCACGGCCTTCGCGGCCGAGATCGTGTACTCGGTCGGAGATTTCACGAGCACGCGGTACGTCTCGGGGGCGGTGAACTCGGGGCTGAGCAGCATCTCGCGCACGAGCGCGCGTGTTTCGTAGCCAGACCTTCGATAGTTCGTCGCAAGGCGTGCCACCCACGATGCGGAGGGCGACGGCGTCGCGAAGTACGTCAGGAGCTTCCTCGTGATGAACGTCGCGGTCGCGTCGCTGGTGAGGATGCGATCGATCAGCTTCCGAGCGTCGAACGTGGCGGCCATGCCGAGGAACAGCAGCTGCCCGGTGAAGGCCCGCGTCGGCTCGAAGACCCCGGTCTTGACCGCGTCGGGTTTCGGCGGGTTCGACGGCAGGGGCTTCTTCTGTTTCGCCAGCGCGGCGAGCCTCGCGTCGACCATCGCCTGCGTCTGCGGTTGCCGCCAGCCGGCGAGCGCTTTCGCCGCGGCCTTCACGTCGTCCTCGGTGTAGTTCCCAACGCCCATGGCGAAGAGCTCCAGGAGCTCGCGCGCGAAGTTCTCGTTGGGAGATCGTCCGGTGCTGGTGAGCAGATCGAGATATCGCAGCATCGCGGGGTCGATCGTCACCTGGTAGAGCATGTCGGCGAGCTTCCCCAGCGACATGTGGCGCCAGGTGAGGTTCTGCCAGTACATGAAC
Source organism: Candidatus Limnocylindria bacterium (assembly GCA_036002305.1). Taxonomy (GTDB): domain Bacteria; phylum Chloroflexota; class Limnocylindria; order P2-11E; family P2-11E; genus 3-1-20CM-2-70-9. The sequence continues at coordinate 318,608 of DASYTL010000032.1, read as the reverse complement.
GGGTTGTTCAGGCCGACCTTGCGGTAGTCGCTGGTGAAGTGGCCGTGCCAGAAGAGCGTGAGCGCCTCCGCGGCGGGCGTCGGCGACTTGAGGATCCAGTCGACCCACCAGCTCTGCAGGTCGCCGAGCTTCACCGCGGCCGAGCCGGTGGCGTTCTCCGCAGCGGCGAGCACCGGCGGTTCGGCGGGAGGCGTGTCCACGAGCCGTGCCACGGTCCTCGCGTAGCCGTCGCTCATCGCGCGGTCGAGCTCCGCCACGCTGACCCCCAAGGTCATCCGCCGCAGCAGGTGAGCGATCCTGGCGCTCTCCTTGTCGAGCGGCGAGACCCAGTCGAGGCCAGTCGCGAGATCTGGCGGAGTCACGCCGGTGATCGGCTCCTGACCTGCTGTCGGGGCCCGCGTGGGTGCCGCGGCCGGGGCGGCGGTCGGCTGAGGCGTCGGTTCGGCCGCGGCCATCGGCATGTCCGTCGGGTCGATCGCCGAGGGATCCATCGGCATGCCCATCTCGTCGCCGGTCATCGCGTCCGCCATCGGATCCATCGCCGCCGCGTCCAGCGCGCTCGCGACGCGGCGCTGCCCGAGGTCGCGCAGACCGAGGAGGCGGGATGCCGCGACACCGCCGGCCGCCGCGAGCGCGGTGACGAGGACCGTCCGGCGCGTGGGACCGCCTGCCGCGGACGGCGCTTGTTTCCCCACGAACCGACAACGAAGAGCGCCGCTGAACGGTGCAGCGCCGCGGCGAATGTGGTCTCGGTGGGGTGTCTTGGTGACAGCGCGTTCGCTTCGCGACACGAGGGAGCCGCGCGACGCTCTTACTGGCTCGGGATCTCCCAATCGCTCGGGACGACGTGCACCCACGTCTGCCCCTGGCCGAAGAGGATCCGCTCGCCGGCCGGGTTATTGAACGTGAAGGGCTCGCTGTCGTTGGCGCGCGACCAGGTCGCCTGCTGGCGGAGCCCGTCGCGGAAGACCGTCGCCGGACCGCCGCCCGTCAGGCGCATGTCATGCGCGTGCGCGCCCGCCGCGTCGACGATCTCGGGCACCTCCCAGATCTCGGTGTAGATGACGGCGACGTTCGCCGCGGCCACGGGCTGGTTGTTCGCGGCGTCGATGTCGCGGATCGGCTTCGCGGCGGTGTTCTGCCAGCGTGCGTACGTCCGCGTCTTTTCGTCGTAGTAGTACTTCACGCGCGAGTTGTCCTCGCGGTAGGGGATCGTGATGTCGGTGGCCGGAACCGCGCCCTCCATACCGGCGATCGTCGGCGCGTGCTCGGCCGCGGCGAGGAAGCCCCAGGCGGGCACCATCTGCGGGCCGTCGGCCCCCTTCGCCGCGATCGCCTGACGCATCGCCGAAGCGCTGGTGAACATGTTGTAGGGGCCAGGGCGGAAGGTGACGCGGTAGTACCCGCCGGTGTAGTCCGCGGAGAGGTCGATGTATCTCCCCTGCGCGGCATCCTGCTGGATCAGCGGCACCTCATACGCGGAGGTCCCCGAGTAGACGAGCGCGCCGCGGACCATAGGCGTGAGCGAACGGTCGGCGAGGCGAGCGCTGCGGATGTTGCCGATGGTCTGCGGATCCTGGGAGTGGAACACGGCCGCGAGACGCGTGACGAGCCCCTCGACGATGATCTCGAACACCATGTCCGCCTGCGTGATGCCGTAGTGCGGCCGCGCGAGCGGGACGTTGTCGACCTTGACCACGAGTGGCCGCTTGTCGACGGCCCCGAGCTTCGCGGGCTTTCCGTTCAGGGGCCAGCAGTCCTTGCATGGCGCGGCCGGATCGAGCGTCGGCTCCGGTGTCGGCACAGGCGTCGGTGATGGAGTGGCCAGGGCGAGAGACGGCGCTGAAGAAGCGCCGGGGGCGGGCGCGGTACATCCGGCGAGCAGCACGAGGATCGCCACGGCGGCGACCCACCATGGGTGGGGGCGACCCTTCCTCATTCGCCTCGACTCTACCGCCCGACACCGCGTTGTCATAGATGCGAGCCCATGCTCGCTCGCAAGACGGGCCCGATCGCCTCGACGCTCAGGCCCAGTACTTCCCCGCGCTCCGCATCAGCCGCTTTACTCGACTCGCGACCATCGTCGCCGTTCCTTCCCACCATCAGCGCTCGCGGCGCGCACCGTCTCGAGCGCGGGCGCGAGATACGCCGAGGCCTGCAGCGTGAAGAGCTCCGCGTAGAGGCCGCCGAGCGCCATCAGCTCGTCGTGGCTTCCGTGCTCGACGACCCGGCCCTCATGCAACACGTAGATGCGATCGGCCGAGCGCACGCTCGAGAAGCGGTGCGAGATGAGCAGCACCGAGCGGCCGCCGAAGAGATCGCGCATCCGCGTGAAGAGGTCGTGCTCCGCGCGCGCGTCGAGCGCCGCCGTCGGCTCGTCGAGGATGACGAGCGGCGCGTCGCGGAAGAACGCGCGGGCCAGCGCGATGCGCTGCCACTGGCCGCTCGACACGTCCTTGCCACCCATGAAGAACGGGCCGAGGACAGTGTCGTACCGGTCGGGCCATGCGTTGACGAACGAGTCCGCACCGGCGCGTTCCGCCGCTCTCACGATCTCGCTCGTGTCCTCGATCCGCTCGACGCGGCCGAGACCGATGTTCTCGCGCGCGGTGAGCATGAAGCGCGCGAAGTCCTGGAAGAGGACCGCGACGCGCTCGTAGATCCAGCGCTGGTCCCGCGTCCCGACGTCGACGCCGTCCCACAGGACCCGGCCTGAGTCCGGTCGGTAGAGCCCCGACAGCACCTTCGCGAGCGTGGTCTTTCCCGATCCGTTCTCGCCGACGAGCGCGATCACCTCCCCGACCTTGATCTCGAGCGATACGTCGTCGAGGGCGAGGCGCGAGGGAAGCGGCGGCCCGCCATTCGCGGGCGCGGACGGCGGGTAGCGGAACGAGACATGGTCGAGCTCGATCCGTTCGAACGGCGCGACCGCGAGTGGCGTGAGCGGCGCCGCCGATGGGGCGAGCGAAGAGAACTCGTCCCAGTCCTCGAGGAACAGGCTCGCCTCGTACAGCTGTGTCGCGTTCTCGACGATCGCCCCGAGCTGCCCGCTGAGCTGCTGGCTGGCCACCACGGCGGCACCGGCCTCGGCGACGCCGATACGACGGTCGATGACCAGGTACGCGAGCGCGCCGTACGTGAGCGCGGTCACGACGGCTGAGGCGGCGCCCGAGAGCGTTTGGTACCGAGCGCGTTTGCGAAGGTTCGTCCGGAGCTCCGTGATGCGCTCGTTCGAGAGCTTCTCGTACAGCGCGCGCAGATACGGGGAGAGGCCGAACGCGCGGATCTCCTTCGCGTACTCGCGCTGGGTGAAGAGCCCGAACACGTAGCCGCGCTTGCGCTCATTCGGCGTCATCGATCGCCAGAACCGGTACATGGCGCGGCTGCTCGCGAGACTGGCGAGCCACATCGGAACGAAACCGACGATCGCGATGAGCAGCAGGACTGGCTGCAGGACGTAGAGAGCGGCGGCGACGCCCGCGATGAGAAAGAACGAGCGCGCGAGGCTGATCGCGGATCCGGCAACGCCCATCATCCGACCCATCGCGTTCATCGCGCGGCGAAGGAGGTCCTGGAACTCGGGCGTCTCAAACCGCTTCAGGTCAATGCCGATGATGCGATCGAGCAGAACGGAGTTGGTGTGGCGCTCGACGATGGCGGAGAGCATCGCCTGGTTCTGGCTCTGCACGATGTTCGCGCCCGTGGAAACGATGCTGAGGCCGATCATCGCACCGAGCAGATAGCCGACGCGCCCGATATCTCCGCCGCCCCCGGTCGCGAGGACGGCCGCGATGAGGTCGCGCGTGATGATGAGCTGGACGCCCGTGATGACGGCGTTCACGATCTGCGGCGCGAGGCTGATCAGGAAGCGTCGCGGCGCGGCCTCCCAGACCAGCCGGAACGACGCGGCCAGCACGCGGGGGATGCGCCGGAGCTGCCGCCGCTCCGGCGGAGCCTCTATCTGTTCTTTGCCGCGACCCCAGAAGATCAGACGATCAGCGTATCGCCGCCTCGCGCGCCGAGGGGACGCGATAGGAGAGCAGCTCACTGACGCCGCGGTAGCCGAGCGCGCGGAGCGTCTCGTGCGTGGGCTTCGGTCCGCCGTTCGCGCTCGCGATCTCCTCGCGGATCGCGGAGGCAAGCGCCGACGCGAATGCAGCGCCTCTCTCACCGAGCCGGTCCATCCGCGGCAGCTCTCGTTCGGCCTCCCGCCAGCGCCGGCGCATGACCTGCGCGATCGCGAGATTCATGCCGGCGATGTCCCAGACGGACTCCCGGTTCCAGAGACCGGTCCCGGACGAGTACGCACGACGCGCTTCCTCCTCCGACGGCGGATCCCCGGCCATGATCATCGGAAGCAGGAGCGCGGCCGCGCGAGTAGCGGTGGCCTTGGGGAGAAGCCGCTCGGTGAGCGACGTGAGATCCGAGCGAAGCGGCCGTCCTCGGAGCGCGTCGCCTATCGCTTCGTAGCCGGCGAGGTTCGCACCGAAGAGACAGAAGCTCGCGTCCGGGTTCTGCTCGACGACGGAACGCAGCTGGGCGGCGAGCTCCGCGACCCCGCCCCAGTCTCCGCGCGCGAACGGCACCAGCGATTTCGCGGCCAGCGCGTGCTGAAGCGTATGAGCGCTCTTCGTTGCGCTGATCTCGAGGAGCCGATCCGCCGTGCGCTCCGCCCGCGCGAGATCCCCCGCATGGAATAGCGCGAGCGTTTGCCACGCGAGCGCTTCAGGCTCGTTCAGCTCCGCGCCGTGATCTGCGAGCTCCTGAACGAGATCAAGGAGATCGACCGCCTGGGCGCAGTCGCCGTTCGTCGCCAATTGAACGAGCGCGAGCCGCCAGAGTGCGTCGCCGTAGGGACGCTTGTCGGCGATGGCCTCGAGGAGCGGCCCGGTCTCCGCGAGAACGGTCGCGTCGTTCGTGAAGAACCCACGCTGGGCAAGCAGGCGGACCAGCGCCATGGTGTCGACGGTCTCGCGGGCGATCCGGCTCCCCTCATCCAGCAGGGCGACGACCTGCTCCGCACTGGGCAGGTCCTTGAAGTAGCCCCAGTTGAAGACGGCGAGATCGAGCGTGTCGGCGAAGAGCTTGGCGGGCACCGGCCCTCCGGCCGATCGATGGAGCTCGATCGCGCGGAGACGGTGCTGCGTCGCTGCGTCGCCCTGGGCGTTTCGCGCGAGCGCCTGCGCGAACGCCTCCTCGACTCCCGCCGAGTCGCGAGGATCTCGTGCCAGCTTCAGCGCGCGCTCGTAAACCTCGAAGGCTCGATCGAGCGCCATTCGATCGGCGAGGCTCCGGCCCGCGGCGAGGTGCGTCCGCAGCGCCTCGGCGCGCATCGCATCGAACTCCGGGTCGCCTTCCCAGATCCACTCGGCATCGCCGGCGCCCAGCGCCTCCCACCAGTGATGCGCGAGCGTCTCGGCCTGATCCGGCTCCAGACCCTCGCGCGCGTAGCGGGCGTGGAGCCGTGCGCGCAGGCTCACCGGCAGCCGGGCGTACGCCACGTCGCGCACGAGGGCGTGATGGAAGCGGAACGCCCCATCCACCCTGTCGACGTACCGCAGGTGGGTCAGCCGCCCAAGCATCCCCGCGGCGTCCGCCGGATCGAGCTCGGCCAGCAGCGCGGCGTCGCGGACCTGGAACGTCTCGCCGACCACCGCGGCGCGTTGGAGGAGATCGCGATCCGCCTGGGCGAGCTCGTCAAGGCGCGCGCCGATCGCGGCCTGTACGCTGACCGGTAGCTCGGCTCCGAGAGCACCGCGAGCGCGAACGAGCTCGACGATGAAAAGCGGGTGACCGCCGGCACGGGCGACGCGCGGCGCCTCGCGAGCGCCGGCAGCCTGAGCCAGCGCCGTCGCGGCTTCGGCGTCAAGCGGGGCGAGGTCGATGATCTGACGGTCCGGACTCGGACGTAGAGCGGTCATCGCCGGGAATTCCGGTCGGGCGGTGGCGATCACCAGGAGGGGCGTGTCGCTGGCGAAGGTGAGCCGGTCCACAAGACGGACCAGCTCGCTCTCGGCCCAGTGGACGTCCTCGAGCCAGAGAACGATCGGACGTTCGCGCGCGAGCGCCGCGAGGTAACCACGCCAAGCGACCTCGATCTCGTTCCGGCGATCGATCAGAGGCAACGCGACCAGTCGCGGATCGGTCCTGAGCCCGGCGCTGTGGGCGACCGCGTCCGGGACGCTGGCGTCCCGCGGATCCGCGATGAGCTGTTGCAGGGGAGAGGCGCCGACCTCTGTGCCCGGCCGTATCCGGGCGCTGAGGAGACCGGCTTCGTCCGCGATAGACCTCGCGAACTCCTCGACCAGTCTGCTCTTTCCGATCCCGGCTTCTCCCATCACCAGCGCGAGCGTGGCGTGTCCACCTCTGGCGCGGTCGAATGCATCGCGCAGGCGAGCGAGCTCCGTTCGCCGGCCGACGAAGGCGAGCGCGGCCTCCGTTCCTTCGGCGACACGCACGAGCCGCCAGGCGGGCACCTTGCCGAGACCTTTGAGGTCGAGGCTCCCCAGGTCCTCGAACTCCGCGAAGCCTCCCGCTGCCGTGTGGCAGGTCGGCCCGACCAGGACCTGACCGGCCTCTGCCTGCTGCTGAAGTCTCGCCGCGACGTTCACGCAGGTGCCGACGGCCATCCGCTGGCGATCCTCGAGCGCCGCGAGGTCGATGAGCGCTTCGCCGGTCTCAAGGCCGATCCTCACCGCGACGGCCGCGTGCGCCGGGCTCGCGATGCGGGCGCATGCATCGGCGACGCGTAGGGCCCGCTTGACGTCGTCGGCGTGCGTGACGGGAGCGCCGAACAGGATGAAGACCTCATCGCCGATGTACTTCTCGATCGTGCCGCCCTCGGAGAGCGCGACCCTGCTGATCGCGGCGAAGGCTTCCCCGAGCACCCGCCGCATGCGCTCGGGGCCAAGGCGCTCCGTCATGTCGGTCGACTGAACGATGTCGACGAACACGCAGGTGACGAGTCGGCGCTCGGATCGGCGTTCCATCTCCCGCTTCCCGCGGGAATCCTATGCGTCTAGCCGAGCGCCTGCGGCAGTCGCATGCGACGTGTGCCGCGGAGGTCGACGAACGTGCCGCGCGGTGTCTGCGCGATGCGAACCATGACGCCGCCGCACGCGACACAACGCAGCACGATGCCCGGGCCGCGGATCCACGCATGAAGCGAGCCGACGGCCCCGGCGTTGCCGCAGTGGTCGCACACCCCGGTCGCGATCGTCATCTCGGAGCCGAAGAGCTCGATGAGCACCCCGGCGACCGCGTTCCCATCGAGGACGAGCTCGTCCACCAGCGGCTCGGTCATGTGCCGCTCGGTCCGAAACGTTCGGTGCGGATGCGGTCGGCGGGCAGGCCGACGCGCTCGAGCCCGTCCGCCGCGACCTCGACGAGTGCGGTGGGGCCGCACACGAACGCGGTCTGTTGGGCGCCGAGGGGCGCGCTCACCTCCCTCAGCATCGCATCGTCGATCCGGCGCGCGTATCCCCGCCAGCCTGGAGGCTGCGCGCGCGTGAGCGTGTACGACACCGTCAGTCCATCCTGGCGCGCGAGGGCCTCGAGCTCCTGACGGTAGATGATCTGGTCGTGTGACCGCGCGCTGTAGAGAAGTCGCGCGGGACCTCTCACGCCCGCCTTGGCGCGGTGCCGGAGCATGGCCATGAGCGGTACGACGCCCGAGCCGCCCGCCACGAGAAGCAGCGGATCGCGCATCGACGCGTCCCAGACGAAGTAGCCGCCGATGGGGCCGCGGACCTCGAAGCGATCGCCGACCACGACCGTGTCGAGGAGGAACGTGGAGACCTCGCCGTTCGGGACACGCTCGACCGTGATGTCGATCTCGCCGCGGCGCTCCGGCTCCGACGCGATGGAGTAGCTCCGCTGCGCCGAGTAGCCGTCGTCCGCGGTCAGCCGGATGTCGTAGTGCTGTCCCGGCCGGTGCGGCGTCCAGTCGGGGAGCGCGAGCGTCAGCGTCTTGACCTCGGGTGTCTCGCTTCGAATCACGGTCACGGTGGCGATCTGCCACTCCAGGGGTCGCTTCACTAGTCGCCGCTATACCGCTCTTCCTTCCAGGGATCGCCGTGGTTGTGGTAGCCGAGGGACTCCCAGAAGCCCGGCTCGTCCTTCTCCATAACGCGCAGCCCGCGGACCCACTTGGCGCTCTTCCAGAAGTAGAGGTGTGGCACGACGAGACGGGCGGGGCCGCCATGTTCCGGCGCGAGCGGCTTGCCGTCGTACTCATAGGCGACGAACGCCTGGCCGTTCACGACGTCTGGCAGGGGCACGTTCGTCGTGTACCCGCCGTCCGAATACGCGGTGACGAAAGCCGCGCGCCGGTCGAGCTCGACGTGCTCGAGCAGGACGTCGACGCTCACGCCTCGCCAGCGGGTGTCGAGCTTGGTCCACTTCGTCACGCACGAGATGTCCTTGACGAACTCCTGCGCCGGAAGCTTGAGGAACTTGTCCCAGGGCCAGCGCGCCGGCTCCTTCACGAGGCCTTCGATCGTGAAGGTCCAGGCCGAAAGCAGTGTGCGCGGCGTCGGTCCCGCCGAAAGCACGGGGAAGTCCTTGGTGAGGTGCTGGCCTGGCGGGATCCGCTTGGCGAGGTCCGCGCCCGCCCGCTCCCGGCGGCCGACGAATCCGCGGGTCACGAAGCGTTCGGGCACTTACGGAAGCCTAGTTCGGAAGGCTTGCATCATGTGCGCGTGGCCGTCGAGCTCGTCTCGAAGCACCCGCCCGCCTCCAGACTCGCGGCGGCAGCCCGACGGCTCCTGGACGCGTCGACGCTCTGCGCGATCGCGACGTTGTCACCGGGCGCGCGCGCCTACGTGAATACTGCCTACTTCGCGTGGGCGCCGGACTTCGCCGTCGTCTGGCTGTCCTCGCCCGCGGCGCGGCACTCACGCAATATCCGCTCGAATGGCTCCGCGGCGGTCGCGGTCTTCCGCTCGACGCAGCGATGGGGCGGACTGGACCGCGGGATCCAGCTCTTCGGCCCGGCGCGCGAGCTGCGCGGCAGGGCGGCGCGCGAGGCCGAGCGGCTCTACGGCGAGCGCTTCAAGGTCTATGGAGGTGACCAGACCGAATACCGCTTCTACCGCCTGCGCACCCGTCGGATGAAGCTTTTCGACGAGCGGGTGTTCGGCGGCGCGACGTTCGTGAGCGTCGCGGTGGCATCGCGCGGCAGACTGAGATGGGACCGAACGGAGCGGTACGTATGACCGCCGCCATCAGCACCCGCGAGCTGACGAAGGACTACGGCTCCGGGCGCGGGATCTTCGACCTCGACCTTACCGTCGAGGAGGGCGAGGTCTTCGGTTACCTCGGGCCCAACGGTGCGGGGAAGACCACGACGATCAAGCTGCTCATGGGACTGATCCATGCGACGCGAGGTGCCGCGATGATCCTCGGCCTCGACGCTTTTCGCGACGCGGTCGCGGTGAAGCACAAGGTCGGCTACGTCCCCGGCGAGCTGCCGCAGTTCGGCGGGTGGCGCGGGTCCGAGATCGTCGCGTACATCGCGGGCCTCCGCGGCGACGTTGACGACCACGAGGTCGAGGCCGTCGCGAAGCGTCTCGACCTCGACCTGAGCCGCAAGTACCGCGAGTACTCCCACGGCAACAAGCAGAAGCTCGCGCTGCTGCTCGCGTTCGCCCACACGCCCGCCGTGCTGATCCTCGACGAACCGACGAGCGGTCTCGATCCGTTGCACCAGCAGGAGTTCTACGGACTGGTGCGGGACGCGCGAGCGCGCGGGGCGACCGTCTTCATCTCGTCGCACGTGCTCTCCGAGGTCGAGCACGTGTGCGACCGCGTCGGCATCGTGCGCGAAGGACACCTCGCGACTGTGGGGCACCTCGACCAGCTGGCCGGCATGCGAGCGCACCACGTCGAGATCGAGTTCGCCGAGGCGCCACCGGTCGAGCGTCTGCGGAGCCTGCCCGGGTTCGAGCAGCTCGCGATCTCGGATCATCGCGTCAGTGGGATGTATCGCGGCACGTTCGAGCCGCTCCTCGCCGCCATCGCCGATCGCCGCGTGACGAAGCTCGTCAGCCGCGAGCCGACCCTCGAGGAGATCTTCCTCGGGTTTTACAGGTGAGCGAGTCGCGGTGACCCTGTTCCGGCTGACGCTCCGCGCGCACCGCACCGGCCTCATCGCCACCGCGCTGCTCGGCGCCGTCACCGGTTTGCTCAACGCGGTCGCGTACGCGCAGATCGCGGGAAACACGCCGCTGGAGCGGGCGCTCTTCGCGCAGCAGATGGAGCTCCTCGCGCGCCAGCTCTCGTACCTGTTGCCGAACCCGGTGCAGCTCGACACGATGGCCGGTTACCTGGTGTGGCGCGCGTTCGGCGTGATCGCCATCGTGTACGCGTTCTGGGGCCTCCTCGCCGGCACAGGGGCGGGCCGCGGCGACGAGGAGCGCGGCCTCGTCGAGCTGTGGCTCGCGACGGGCGTGTCCCGGGTCCGGTGGGCCGTCACCCGCGCGGTCGGTTTCTTCGTCATCGCGGCCGTTTCGCTCGCGGTCACGTTCGGCGCGACGGAGATCGGCACGGTCGCGGTCAACGACGCCCTTCCGGTCGGTCCCCTCGCGCTCCAGGGCCTCGCGATGTGGGCGCTCACGATCGCGGCGTACGGCTTCGGCCTGCTCGCGTCGCAGCAGCCGACAACGAGGCGGGCGGCCTCGACGATGGGCGGCGCGCTCCTCCTCGTCCTCTTTCTCGTGAACTCGGCCGGCCGGTCCGGCCTCGACCTCGGCGCCCTCCGCTGGGCTTCCCCTTTCTATCTCTACGAGCGAAGCGCACCGCCCCTGCGTGGGGGCTCCCTCGATGTCGGCGCGACGCTGGCGCTCATCCTTCTCGCGGTCGCGTTGGTCGCACTCTCCGCGATCGCGTTCTCGCGCCGCGATCTCGGCGGGCAGGTCATCCGATTCGCGGTGGGACGAACGCGGCCGACCACGCGCCCGTCCGGCGACCCGCTGCTCCGCGTTCCGGTCCTCGCGATCGTCGACCAGCAGCGCCTCTGGGTCGCGGGCTGGGCCATCGGCCTGGCGGCGCTCGCCGCGTTCCTCACCTCGCTCACTCGGACGATCGTCGATTCTTTGGCGAACGCGAACATCCCGCTCATGCGGGCGTACTTCCAGCGCGCGGGTATCGCGGCGTACTCGGACTTCGTCGGCGTCATCTGGTTCACGACGCTGCTCCTGCTCGTGTCGATCTTCGTCATCGTTCAGGTGAACAGCTGGGCCGCCGATGACGCCGAAGGACGGCTCGAGGCGATCCTCAGCGCCCCCGTCTCGCGCACCCGCGTCGTTCTCGAGCGGATCGGCGCGGTCCTGATCGCCGCTGCGGTCGTAGTGTCATGCAGCTCGGTCGGTGTGTACCTCGCCGCGAACGCGAACGAGATCAGCCTCTCCACCGGTCGCTTCGTGGTCGCGTCCGCGGACGTGATCCCCGTCGCCTATGCCTTCGCCGGCATCGGCCACGCGCTCGTCGGCTGGCGTCCCCGGATCGCGGTGGTCGCGCTGGGGGCCGTCGCCGCGATCAGCTACCTCACGCAGCAGTTCGCGCCGCTCTTCGAGTGGCCGGACTGGGTGAAGAACACCTCGCTCTACGCGCTCTACGGCACGCCGCTGTCGAATGACGACTGGCCCGGCATCGCCACGCTCGTAGCGATCGGCATCGCTGGGACGGCGATCGCGCTCGTCGTCATGCGGCGGCGCGACGTGGGCCGCTGACGCGCATGCGACGCATCGGCCACCGCGGCGCGGCCGGTCACGCCCGGGAGAACACGATGGAATCGTTCGCGAAGGCGCTCGCGCTGGGGTGCGACGAGGTCGAGACAGACGTCTGGCTGACCGAGGATGGACGCCTCCTCATCTCGCACGATCCGCCGGGCGCGGGCGCCACCCTGACGCTCGAGGAGGTCCTGGATTTCTGCCGGGGCCGGCTGGCCGTGAACGCCGAGGTCAAGTGCGTCGGGAGCGAGAGGAAGGCGCATGAGACCGGCGCGAACGTGGCCCGCGTCGCGAGCCGCCATCCCGATGCCTACGTCTCGAGCTTCTGGTGGAGCGCGCTCGAAGGCTCGCGCGCCGCTGCTCCCTCCGTGCGCCGAGCGTTCCTCTTCGCGGATTCGCCCGATCGACCGTCGCTCCTCGAGAGCGGCCGGTCCCTTCGGCTCTGGGCGCTCCATCCGAACCGCGTCTACGTGACGCCCGACCTCGTGAAGGACGCGCACAGCGCGGGTCTCAAGGTGAACGTCTGGACCGTGAACGAGCCACGCGAGATCGAGATCCTCGCGGGGTGGGGGGTCGACGGCATCATGTCGGATTACCCGGAGCGCGTGCCGAAGGGCTAGGCGCGGCCCAACCTCGCGAGCGCTCGACGGCGCGAAGCCAGCCCGCGTAACGCTCCTCGCGCTCGTCGCGCGACATCGAAGGCTCGTAGCGCGCGGCGACCGCGCGGCGGCGTCGCAGCTCATCCGACGACTGCCAGAGGCCAACGCCGAGCCCCGCCAGGAAGGCCGCACCCAACGCGGTCGTCTCGCGTACCGCGGCGACCTCGACGGGGATGCCGAGCACGTCGGCCTGGAACTGCATGAGGAACCGATTGACCGTGCCGCCTCCGTCGACCCGCAGCACGTCGATGGCCTGACCCGCGGCGCGCATCGCCTCGACGAGATCGCGCGTCTGATAGGCGATGCTCTCGAGCGTGGCGCGCACCAGGTGGGCCCGGGTCGTGCCGCGCTCGATGCCGATCAACAGGCCCCGCGCGTACATGTCCCAGTGCGGCGCGCCGAGCCCGGTGAAGGCCGGCACGAGGTACACGCCGTCGTTGCCCGCGAGGCTCGTGGCGAGCGCCTCCGTCTCGTCGGCGCTGGCGATGAGGCCGAGCCCGTCGCGCAGCCACTGGATCGCCGCCCCGGTGACGAAGGCGCTTCCCTCGAGCGCGTAGCGCGCGCCCTCGCCGGCGTCCCAGGCGATCGTCGTGAGCAGTCCTCCCCGTGCCGGCGCGGCCCGCGTCCCGGTGTTGGCGAGAAGGAAGCATCCGGTCCCGTACGTGTTCTTCGCCTCGCCGGGCGCGAAGCACGCCTGCCCGAAGAGCGCCGCCTGCTGGTCGCCCGCGATCCCGGCGATCGGGATGGCCGCGCCGAAGTGCTCGGCGCCGGCCTCCGCGACGACCCCGCTCGACCGGGTCGGCCTCGCCAGCATGGCCCGCGGTATCGCGAGGGCGCCGAGCAGCTCGTCGTCCCACGCCAGGCGGTGGATGTCGTACACCAACGTCCGCGACGCGTTCGAGACGTCCGTGGCGTGCACCCGTCCGCCGCTGAGCTTCCAGATGAGCCAGGTGTCGATCGTTCCGAACAGGAGCTCGCCGGCTTCGGCGCGCGCCTGCGCGCCGCGCACCCGGTCGAGGATCCAACGGATCTTCGTGGCGGAGAAATACGCGTCGATGACCAGGCCGGTGCGCTCGCGGACCAGATCCTCGAGGCGCCGCGCGCGAAGGCCCTCGCAGATCGCCGCGCTCGCGCGGCTCTGCCACACGACGGCCGGATGGATCGGATGACCGGTCGCACGCTCCCATACGACGGTGGTCTCGCGCTGGTTGGTGATCCCGATCGCCGCGACTTCCCGGGCGTCGACGCCTGCCGCGCTCAGCGCATCGCGTCCAACGGCCACCGTTGTGGCGAAGATCTCATCCGGGTCGTGCTCGACATGACCGGGCGCGGGGTAGTGCTGCCGGATCTCGCGGTCGGCGCTCCCGCGTATTTTTCCTTCGCCGTCGAACACCATGGCGCTCGAGCCGGTCGTGCCCTGATCGAGGGCGAGGACCGAACTCACTCCGCGCTGAAGCGGCGCATCGGCTCGATCTCGCGGCGGTACGCCTCGATCTGCGCCCGCCGGCGCTCCGCGTCCCAGCCCAGCAGAAGGCTCATGCGGTCGGCGATACGGTCGAGGCAGTCGAGTCCCTGGCACGCGCGCAGCCCGAGCGCGTTGCGGCGAAGGAGCACGTCGCCCACGGTCTGCGCCCACTCGCTGCGGACCGCGTGCACGACCTCGGCGGCGATGCCGGTGTGGTGGGGGCAGAGGGGCACACCGAGTGAGGGGTCCGCGGCGACGAGCTCGAGCAGCTCCCGAGCGCGTGCCCCGTACAGGCCGGTGAGGTGAGCGAGCCTCTCCGGCTCGAGCGACAGCGCCTGGGCACGCTGGGCGAGATCCGCCGCGCGCGCCCCGGGAAGCGGCTCCTCGGTCGTGCGCGCGAAGCCTCGACGGTCGAGCTTTCGCATCACGACGTCGATCGTCTCCTCGGCGATCGCGCGGTACGCGGTGATCTTTCCGCCGACGACCGACAGCACGCCGCCAACGCCTTCACGCTTCTCGTGGTCGAACAGCGAGTGCTTGCGCGAGACCTCGCCCTCGCTCACGCCTTCCTCGCGCACGAGCGCGCGTACGCCCGCCCAGGTGAAGTAGATCTCGTCGAACGGGGCGTTGGGGAAGGCGTGCCGCGCCTCCGCCTGGAGGTAGCGGACGTCGTCCTCGGTCGCGGCGGCGTCGGCGGGATCGCCTTCGTAGTCCGTGTCGGTCGTGCCGACGATCGTCTCGTCGAGCCAGGGGAGCACGAAGAAGAGCCGACCGTCGCTCTTGGCGAAGAGCACGTGGGCCTGCTCCGTGGCGCGCCGCGTCACGAGGTGGATCCCCTTCGTGAGGCGAAGCAGCGGAGCCGCGGTGCCGCGGAGCGGCGCGATGGTCCGATCGAGCCACGGGCCCGTCGCGTTCACCGTGTAGCGCGCTCGGATCTCGAGATCGTCGCCGCTCGTGGTGTCGCGGACGCTCGCCCCCACCACGCGATCGCCGTCACGGAGGAATCCGGTCGCCCGCGCGTGATTGAGCGCGTACGTTCCATGATCGGCCGCGTCCACGAGGTTCTCGACGACGAGCCGCTCGACGAGCGGCACCTGGGCGTCGTAGAAGCGCCACGCGCCGGCGAGCCCCTCGGCGTCGAGGTTCGGCTCGGCCGCGAGCGTGGCCGCGCGGTCCAGGTGCTGCCGCCTGGGGAGGCTCTTGTCGAGCGACAGCGCGTCGTAGAGCTGCATGCCGATCCGCAGCTTCAGCTGATAGAGGAAGCTCGGCCGGTAGAGCGGGAGAAGGAAGGGGAGCGGAAACACCAGGTGCGGCGCGATGCGGAGGAGGATCTCGCGCTCGCGCATGTCGCTCCGCACCAGACCGAAGTCGAACTGCTCGAGGTAGCGAAGGCCGCCGTGGATGAGCCGCGTGGGGCGCGACGTGGTTCCGGAGGCGAAGTCGTTCTGCTCGACGATCGCCACCGACAGCCCGCGGAGCGACGCGTCGCGAGCGATCCCCGCGCCGATGATCCCGCCGCCGATGACCAGCAGATCGACGGTGCGGCCGAGCGACCGCACCGTCTCATCTCGCGTGCTTACTGCGCCAGCGGCAGTCGGCAGGCGCGCAGCGCCGTGGACTATGGGTTCGCCTTGTTGTACTTGTCGATCGCTGCGTTGATGTCGGAAACGGCCGCCTCGAGCGCCGCCTGGCTGGTGGCCTGACCGAGCAGGACCGACTCGATCATCTTTTGCGTCCGCTGGCGAGCCTGCGGCATGACACCGAGGACCGCGCCGTTGGTCATCCGGTTCTGCGGCGATTCACGGATCTGATTCACGGCCGTTAGGAATTGGGGGTATTTGGTCGCCCACTCCTTGCTCGGCCCTTCGTTGTACGCGGTCTTCACGATCGGGTAGTAGCCCGTGTCTGCCTGCCACTGCGCCTGGATCGCCGGGCTCATCGCGTACCTCACGAACTCCCACGCGGCCTGCTGCTCGTCGGCCGGGCGGCTCTTCATGATGTAAAGCGATGCGCCCCCGATGATGTTGCCGCCGTCTCTCGGCTTGTTGTCGGGACGCGGGTAGAGGCCGGTTCCCACCTGGAATTTCGCCACGTTGATGGTGTTGCGAAGCGTCGCGGTGCTTTCGATGTACATGGCCGTCTTGCCTGCGTTGAACGCGTTCGTTGAACCCGCGTTGTCGATCCCGGGGTTGTAGAAGTAGCCGCCGTCAACGCCCGCCTTCCACCAGTCCAGGATCGCCTTGCCCTGGGCGCTGTTCCAGAGCACCTTCGTGGCCCGGTTGTCCCGGCCGTTGCCGTTGTCGGCGTAGGGAGCGGCCGACGTCGCCATCAGCTGCTCGAACAGCCAGCCGTAGATCGACGGACCGAAGCCGTAGCGGACGGTCTGCCCGCTCGCGTCCTTCTTCGTGAGCTTCTTCGCCGCCTCCGCGACCTCGCTGAACGTCACCGGGGGCTTCTCAGGGTCGAGGCCGACTTCTTTGAACGCGTCCTTGTTGTAGAAGAGGATCGAGGAAGACGCGTTCCAGGGCATGCTCTGGAGCTTGTCCTGGTACTTGTAATAGTTGATCACCGCGGGCTCGAAGTCCGTCGTCGAGAACTTGTCGCGGTCGATGAACGCCTGCATCGGAACGACCTGAGCGCTGTCGCGCATGTAAGCCTGGCCGATGTCGTAGACCTGCACGAGCGCCGGCGCCGCGTTCGACGCGATGGCGGTGTTCAGCTTCGCGAGCAGGTCGTCGTAGTTGCCCTGGAAGACCGTCTCTACCTTGATGGCGCTCTGGCTGCCGTTGAAGCCGGCGACGATCTTGTTGATGGCTTCACCGTTGATGCCACCCATCGCATGCCACCAGACGATCTTTGCGGCGGGTTTGACGTCCTTGCCCGGGGCCTTCGCGCTCTCGTCGGTAGCGCCACCCCCGCCAAGCGGGCCGCCACCGCCGCACGCCGCGGCAACCATGGACAGTGCGAGCGCGAGCACTGAGAGCTTTCGCATCTTCTCCTCCAAAACCGCTAGCCCTTGACCGCTCCCGCGGTCAGGCCTCGGATCAACTGACGCTGCCCTAGGACGAGCAGGGCGAGCGTCGGTACGGCGACCATGATGACACCCGCCATGACGAGGCCCCAGCGGAGCGACTCTTCGAATCGCAGCTGAGCGATGCCGACCTGCGTCGTGCGCATCAGCGTGTCGTTGGTGATGAGCAGTGGCCAGAAGTACTGGTTGTATGTCGAGAGAAACGCGTAGATCGCGACCGTACCGAGCGCCGGCCGGGAGAGCGGGATCACGACTTCGCGCAGAAAACGTAGTGTCGTGGCGCCGTCCATCCGCGCGGCATCCCAGAGCTCGCGGGGGATCTGCAGGAACGCCTGCCGCAGAAGGAACGTGCCGAACGCGGTCGCCATGAACGGGACCGCGAGACCCTGGTACGTGTCGAGCCAGCCGAGAGACCGGACCGTCATGTAGTTCGGGATGATCGTGGCTTCCCACGGGATCATCAGCGTGCTGAGGAACAGGAAGAAGAGCAGTTGACGCCCGCGAAAGACAAGGAACGCGAACGCATACGCGGCGAGGCTCGCCGTGACGAGCTGTCCAACCGCGACCGCGCTCGAGACGATGAAGCTGTTGAGCAGATAACGGCCGATCTGGATCGACGCGAGCACCTGCTCGTAGTTGCGGAGAGTGGGTTGCGCCGGCACGAGCGGCGGCGGAAACGTCACGATCTCGCTCTCGCTCATGAGCGAATACGAGAGCGCCAGGAGCAGCGGAAATGCGACGAGAAGCGAGATCACCGCGAGCAGGACGTATGTCCCCGCCGTGTGCACCTGGAATGGTCGCCGTCGCTGCTGCACCGCGAGTGTCGCGGTCATGAGGCGCTCACTCATTGGTAATGGACCCGCCTCTCGACGAAGCGGAACTGAATGATCGTGAGCATCAGCACGAGCGCGAAGAGGACCACCGATTCGGCGCTCGCGTACGCGAACTGGAAGTTCTGGAACGCGTCGAGGTAAATGCTGTAGACGAGCGTCCGAGTGGCGTCCACCGGTCCGCCGCGGGTGAGCAGATGGATCTGGGTGAATGCCTGCAATACGGCGATGGTGTTCACGACGAGCAGAAAGAAGAGCGAAGGTGAGACCATCGGAACGGTGATCCGCGAGAACATGCGGAGGCCGCGAGCGCCGTCTAGCTTCGCCGCCTCGTAGATTTCCTCGGGAATGCCCTGGAGACCGGCGAGCAAGACGATGATGTTCGTGCCCAGGGTCAGCCAGATGGTCGTGATGGAAACCGCGAGGACGGCGATCGCGGGCTGGATCAGCCACTCGGGGCCTCGGACCCCGACGAGCGAGAGAGCGTAGTTCAGCAGACCGAGGCTCGGATTGAAGAGCAGCAGCCAGATGAGGGCGCCGACCGCAGCCGAGATCGCGATCGTGCTCGCCATCATCGTGCGGAAAACGTTGATGCCGCGCAGTCGCTGGTTGAGGAGGACCGCGAGCACGAGGCCGAGCGCGATGCCGATCGGCACCGTGTAGATGACGAACAGCCCGGTCGCGACCAAGCCTGACCGGAAGATGGCTGACGTCATGAGCTCGACGTAATGGTCCACGCCGTTGAATGTGGTGACCACGCCCGTAGCCCGCGTGTTGTAGAGGCTCAGATAGAAGGTGCGCGCGAGCGGGATGAAGACGAACGCCGCGAAGAGGAAGAGCGACGGCGCGAGATAGGCCAGGCCAACCGCGAGAGATCTCAGGTCACGCGCGGTCCATCGCATACGTCGCGGCATCGTAGGGCTAGCCGGACTAGCCGACCGGCGAGGCCGTGAGCCGCACCGGCGTGGCCCGGTGCGCGATGCACATCTGGCTCACCAAGCGCCGCAGAAATTTGCCCGGCTTGGAGCGGGTGGCGCGAGTCGAACCCGCACGTTCAACCTTGGAGGGGCCTCGCGCTCTTCCAGAAGTAGAGGTGCGGCACCACGAGGCGAGCCAGCCCACCGTGCTCCGGCGCGACCGGCTTACCGTCGTACTCGTATGCGACGAGACACTGTCCATTTGATCACGTCGGGCAGGGGTAGGTTCGTGGTGTAGCCGCCGCGGAGGACGCGACCACGTACGCAGGTTTCCGATCGAGCTCAACGTGCTCGAGCAGGACGTCGATGGTCACGCCGCGCCGGCGCGTGTGGAGTTTCGTCCACTTATCACGCCAGATGTCCTTGACGAAGTCCTGCGCCGGGAGCTTCTGGAACTCGTCCCACGACCAGCGCGTGCGCCCTTTACCAGGCCCTCGATCGTGAAGCCCCAGTTCTTAGATCTGTCCGCGGCGTCGGCCCTGCGGAGAGGCCGGGAAGTCCTTCGTGAAGTGCTGCGCCTTGCCTTCGATCCCGCGGCCTCGCCTGCCGGCGAATCCGCGCGTGACGAAGCGCTCAGACATCGGCATCGGCGGAAGCCTAAGCGTTTCTCCAAGGCGGACGGCGGCGCGAGCCGCCATCCGCTCGTCTCAGCCGATGCCTAGCCGGTCTTGGCCATCGCGAGGATCTGCTCGCGAGGCGGGAGCGGCATGGAGGAGTGGATCGACTTGAGGTGCGCCTGAACGTTCGCGATGAACTCGTTGTCGTCCTTACCGCTGATCCGTACCGATGAATGGCCCTGCGCGCAGTCGGTGTACTTCAATTCTCGACGCTCCCCCTGTGGCGTGATCGCCACGACCAGCACTCTATACCTGGCGAGATGCAGCCTTGGCGATGGGAGTAGACCGGAGCGGTCGGCGCCGCGCAGCGCCCACAGATTTCCTCGCTCAGGTCGACAATTTTTCGTGAGCGGGTGGCGGGAGTCGAACCCGCACGGCTCAACCTTGGAGGGGTCTGGTCGACAAGCACTGAGCGGGAGACCAGGGTCTGAGACGCAATATCGCACATTCGCTGGGATCGTAATCGAGGGCATCGACGACCTAGCCGCCATTGCGGACGGTGTAGCCTGAACGGGCCCGACGGGGCTCCGCCAGGAGCGTCATCATCGTTCGCACGCGTCCCCACCCACTTCTGGCGATCTTCGACGGCCCCGAATCCGCGGCCGTCCGCGCGCAAGCGCGCTCGTGCACGCCGATGGCCGCCCGTGCACAGTAGAGGGCGACCGAATCGTCGTCTCTTTCGCGCCTCCGCGTAGTTCATCTGGCTTTCCAGAGAACCAGGTCGAGCATCTTGACGCGTCTTACGTGGCGATCCGGATACGACTCCTCGAACCTCGCCACCAAGTGCCGCCCCATATCACTGTCGAGGTAGTCGGAGAAGATCTGCCCGATGAGATCGTGGAGCTCAACGATCCGAGCCAGACGCATCTCAATCGGCCCGGCGCGCGGGAGCCGCAGGCCAAGGTTCGTCAACACGAAGGCGTCAATCACCGGCATGTCGGGATCCACCGATGTCACGAGCTTGCTGCCCGTGGAGTTTCCTGACGGCGCCGCAGCCAGGCCAACCAGAGATGTGTGGTCAGAAAGTCAGCAACACCCAATACCGCACACGCCAGGCGGCCCCTGGAACTTCCTGTTAGGCCCGAGCGTCGTAGTGGTGACTAGCCTCGTTCAAACTCGCGCCGCACCGAAGCAAGGAGAGTCCGATGAAACCTGTCGTCCTCTCGCTGCCGGGCATGGCGCTGCTCGCGTGCGGCGAGCTTGCGAACGGTCAGGCCCTGAGCGGCAGCACAGAAATCGCACTGGCGAATCAGAGATGGAACGATGAGCTGCCGAACGTCGTCGGGTATGGCCGCGTTGACAGCATGTCCGGAGCGTTCGTGGAAACAGCCGGCGAGCTGGCACGATGGATCGAGACTCGGCATGGGCCAACGGGGCCGATCGTCACCACGTCGCGCTGGCACAACTTGCCCGGCCTGGAGCCGCCGGTCGTCTGCTACTACGACGGCGCCTTCAGTTCCTTTCCAAGGCCGAAGCGCGATGTGGAGCCCCCGCCGTATGACCGAATCCGGATCATCATCCAGCCGGGTGCTACGGGCCACGTGCTCGACGTTGCCGGATACCGGGCGACCCTACCCATCGTGCGGCCAGCTCCCTGAGCGTGTGAGCAGGCGATCCGCTGCCGTTCCCACTCCTGACATCGCTGCGGATCCCCGACCAAGGTGCGTCACGCCTCGTTGAGCAGAGCTCGGAGGTCGACTCGCGCCTCCACCGGATCACCCCAGGGTCGGATGCGCAGCCTGGGCGCGGCGGCAACTACGGGAGACGAGTGCCCGACCGCGAGAGATCTCAGGTCACGCGTCGTCCAGCCACCACGTCGCGGCATCGTAGAGGCTGGCCGGATCGGCTGACGCCAGGATCGGAGCGGGTGGCGGGAGTCGAACCCGCACTTCAACCTTGGAAGGGTCGCTTGCGGCCGCTACAACACACCCGCGCGGCGATCAATTCTAGGGAACGGCCCACCGCGCGGGAAGGCCATTGATCTCGTGCACCTTTCCTCTTCGCTCGAGATACCTGAGATGCGCGAGGGTCTCGGCGAGCGCGAAACGCTCCTCATGAGCCGATCGGAGAACGGGGAAGAGCAGGCGGCAGACCGCGTACGCGTTCCGCTCGGAATCGCCGAGCGCGTCGAGGGTCGCCTGCAGCCGCTGCTCGTGGTGCGCGAGGATCTGGTCAACCCGCCCTGGGAGATCGTCGAACGGATCGCCGTGCGCCGGCAGCACGCGCGTGACCGGCAGCGGCCGAACCGCGCGGAGCGCGTCGAGGAAGTCGCCGAGCGGGTCGTCGCGCGAGAACGGGTAGAGCCCGACGTTCGACGTGATCCGGGGAAGCACATGGTCGCCCGCGAACAGGACGCGCTCGGCTCCATCGACGAGCACCGCGTGATAGTCCGTGTGGCCCGGGGTCCACTTGAGGCGAGCACGCCGCCCGCCGAGATCCAGCTCGTCGCCGTCCGCGGCCGGCGTCACACGCTCGACCTCATCGACGGCGCGCCCGATCTCGAGCCACGATCGGCGCATGTCCTCGTCGACGTCCCTCGGCATGCCGTGCCGCTCGAACCAGCGATACGTCTCGTCGACCATCGCGTGATCCCGCGACCACATGCGCGAGGCGTTCGCGAGCTCCGGTCCGTGCATCACGACCTCCGCGCCAGCGCGCTCGAGCGTCCCCGCCATGCCGATGTGATCGGGATGCAGGTGCGTCACGAAAACGCGGCGAACGTCCTCGATGGCGACACCCGCCTCAGCGAGCGCGGCCCGCAGCGCCGCTTCGGCTTCGCGCGTGTGCATGCCCGCATCGACGAGGGCGTACCCGGACGAACCCTCGATGAGATAGGCGTTGATGCTTCGGAGGGCGAGCGGGAGAGGAAGCGCGATGCGCCGCACACCGGGGGCGACGATCGGAGCGTTCAGCGAGCGGGGTCGTTCACGCGGCACATCGCGGCTAGAATGGTTATCTCCCGGCCCGTTCGTCTAGTGGCCTAGGATGCAGCCCTCTCAAGGCTGAGATCAGCCATGCTCAGCGCAGCGCAGCTTCTCAGTCGACGCGCCTCCTGCTCGCATCGTGTCGCAATAGTATTGACAGTCAGTGGGCAGTCAACCGCAGATGCGCAAGCGCAGGCCCGCACCTAAACATGACGTGCTTCAACAGGTCGGCTCCCAAATCCGACACCTGCGTATGGCGAGAGGCTTGAGCCAAGCACAGTTAGGCGCTCCGTACTTCACGAGAGCTCAGATCAGCGCCATCGAACTTGGTAAGGTGAGCCCCGCGCTGAAGTCGTTAGCCCATTTCTCTCGTGTGCTCCAAGTAAGCGTTCGCGACCTGATTCCTCCCGATCTCTAGAGCGCGAGTGATGCAACGAGGAGTCGCGAGACTGACGGCGGAT
The DNA here is from genome assembly GCA_036002305.1 of Candidatus Limnocylindria bacterium. Taxonomy (GTDB): domain Bacteria; phylum Chloroflexota; class Limnocylindria; order P2-11E; family P2-11E; genus 3-1-20CM-2-70-9. Next base: position 295,915 of record DASYTL010000032.1, on the reverse strand, counting down.
GAGCTAGAGGCTGCGCTCCGCATCGTCGAGCGGTCGGGGGTCTGCAAGCTCACGCCCCCACTATTCGAAGTCGCCGCGATTCGGCATTGCTGGGATCGTATTCGTCCGCTGCTGATGAAGGTGGATCTTAAACAACACGAGATGCATCCCGCGCTGACCCTAATCGCGCCGAAGCAGCGGTACGCCGTCAGGCCCTTGCACCTGCTCGATCCGCTTGACGCGATCGTCTACAGCGCTTTGGTGCGGCGTTTGGCGCCATCGATTGAGCGGGCTCGAATCCCGACGGCCAAGCGCACGGTTTTCAGTTACCGATTCCCCGCACAAGGCGCCGCCGACTTCGAACTTCAAATGCAGCACCCCGCATTTGAGAGACGGCTGAAGTCCCTTTCAGAGCGCTACCGCTACGTGGCTGTCGCAGACATTGCTGACTTCTTCGCCAATGCTTACCTGCATCGACTTCGGAACGCGTTGATCGACGCAAGCTCCTTGGACGGCGAGGCCCGACTCATCTACACGTGGTTGTCGCGTTGGTCACCTGGAGCTGCGTCGTCGCAGGGAATCGTTCTCGGACCACTTGCTTCGAACGTCCTAGCTGAGGCGTTGCTCGTGGAGGTCGATGATTTCCTCGCCGATCGACGTCTCGTCTTTGCCAGGTACGTGGACGACTACTACATCTTTTGCCGCTCAGAGTCGTCGGGGATTGAGGCGCTGCACCTCCTCGCAGGGCGTCTTATGGAGGAGGAGCACCTCGGGCTGAACATGGCTAAGTCGGAAGTGATGAGGACTACGCGACTGATCAAGCGCCTCGCTTCACCCACTGCACGCCTGCGTCCGAAGCGGCGTGAGTTCGTCGAACAACTGCTAGGCGGCAACACCTATGGCTCTGTCGAGCTTGCGGCATTGCCTGCCCTCCAACGCAAGGCAGTGGACCTTGAGAGCGCCCAGGAGATGCTCAGGCAAGCGATTAGGGCGAAAACGATGAACTTCACCGAGACTGGCTATGCGCTGCAGGTCTTGGGCAGCCTACGCAGCGTCAGCGCGGCAAAACTCGTGGTGAAGAATCTAGCGGCGCTCGCTCCAGCCGCTCAGGAGGTCGGCCGATTCCTTATCAGTATCGAGGACATCGACATCACACGGCTTAGGGAAATCGGGAAAGATGTTCTCGCCTTCATTCAATCCGATACGTTCAAGACCGCGTTTCAGTCCATCTGGCTTCTGGAGCCATTCACGAGAGCGTCAAGGTGGAGTGAAGGCACAGCCGATTCGGCCCTGATTCGGATCGCCTCATCCGACCGCAGCCCCCTGGTACAGAGACAGGCGCTGCTCGCGCTCGCGCTTTCGCCGAAACGTGCGTCCCGCCTGGAAGTCAAGTCGGCGCGGAGCCACAGCTCGCCCTGGGTCAGACGCGCATCGCTCTTAGGCCTACGGTCGCTACCACGTGACGAGCGGGAGCACAGTTTTCCGCGTTTCAAGGAATGGACGCTCGAGAACGCGCTCGATCAGGCGACTGTCGAGTACGCCACCTTGCTTGTCGCCGCGCCATCCTCGCCGCAGCCCTAAGGCCCACGGCGCACTACTTCATCGTCTTTGCGGCCTGATCGAGGGCGACCAGGAGAATTCCAGCCCCGAATCCGCCCAGGCAGCACGCTTTGAACACGACCGAGAGCGGCTCCGTGTCGTAGAGCTTCGGTCGCGGGAGTTCGCCACGCGCAGTGGCTGTCCGCTCCGCATCATCAGCCTCTTTCAAAGCCACTTCCGCGATCGCGAGCTCGTTGTGCCCGAGCGCGATCTCCAGGCGAGCGAGACTCGCAGCGATCGTCCTGAGCGCGCTCACCTCGAGGCCGACCCGATGCCGCAGCGACTCAAAGTACCGACCCGTCGGGAGGTCCACGCGCCAGAAGTAGAGACCAGCAGCCACGATTGAAACAACGAAGGCACACTCCGCGAGGACAAGGCCGATCACTGTCTGAAGAGGAATTACCGCGACAGGATCGTGCCTCACTTGATCGCTGACGAACAAGAGGCCTGCGGTCGAGAAAGCGGCGACCCACTTCAGGAAGTCGCGGTGGTCAGCTACATGTTCGCGGTAAGCGCGAGCCGACTCCAAAACCAGAGGATACGTCTGCAGGCCGAGCTCGACGCTGCTCATGTTCTTGCGTAGCTCAGTCGCCCGCGCTTCCAGTTCTACGCGTTCCAATGCCAAGCTAGATGATGGCACTCCTGATTTGTTGACAGACCCCGCATTTCGATAGAGACCCGCCTCCTCTTCGACCATAGATGTCAATTGACACTCTCCCTAGGGCGGCGGGCGGGAGCTGCGCGACAGGGTCTCGGCTCTCTTGACAAGTGTGGATCGAATGCGATGGTTCCTCCTGCAGGGGACTAACGCAGTTGGCTGGCGGTACGCGTAGGCGCGTGTGGGGCGGGGTGTCTCCTACGTCGTGCGGCACCGAGAAGAGATCGTCGACGTCGATGAGAGACAACAGCGGCCCAACCTCGCTTTCGTCGGCGTTGACAGGCGCGTTGAGCCGTCCGTCGCGCCACAACGACAGGGTTTTCACGTCGACGCAGAAAACTGGGCTGTTTACGGGCGCTTTTACACCCCCACGGTGCAGAAACCGCCCCCCTCGGGTGCCCTAGCTGGTGCCCTCACCACCTCTGGACTGCGCGCGGACACCCCTGACCGCGACGACAAGAAGGGGAACGGGGGTGGGAGAGGGCCCCTGTTGGTGGGAGGTGCTGAGAGCGAGGGGGCCACGGAGGCCTTTCAGGGCTGAGCCTGTAGTAAAGGTAGGAGGACTGCTCAGGCAGAGCTTAGGTCTCCGAGAAACCGCGAAGGAGCTCAAGTGTCGCGTCTACCGACTCTCGCCGCTCGAAACCCCGCGACTCGCGTCCCGATTACGAGTCCCAAGCACGCACAGGCCGTCGCTCGGGTCTCAAATGGCAAAGGCCCAACGATGGCTGAGCGCAGTCTGTTCTGCACGGTCGTGCGGACCTACCTGCGGACCGTGCCTGATGCTCAGAGGGCCTTCGTCGTCTGGTACGAGGCATTCCCCGAATGAGCGGGCCTGCCTTGCCCTGCACGATCACGCTCGAGCGCCAAGACGGCAACCCAGCCGACCGATGGACGATCAGTTACAGCGAGCTCTGCGAGCCAGACGCCGCACCCATCCTGGGCAGTGTGCGAGTCCAGAAGTGGGCGCTTGGACAACCATCGCCATTCACGCTACGGCTCACCGTCCAGGCAGGCACCTGAATGGAGGAGGTGACGGGGGCCCCAAAGGCTCCCAACCTCACGTTTGAGGGACGCTATAGCGACGAACTGGTCAGGGCGGGGATCGCAACGTTCCCGGCCACCTTCCTGCGTTGGCAGAAAGACCTGAACGTCAGCGACGGCGCAGCACTCACGGCGCTTTCGATCTTCAGCTTCTATATCGAGGGAGCGCGCTGGCCGAGTGTTTCGAAGCGTCGCCTCGCGGGGTGGCGAGGCGTGTCGCGTGATCAGATCGAGAACGAGATGCGGGAGCTCGAGACCCTTGGGTTCCTGACGCGGACGAGCAAGGATCCGAAGTGGGGCTCGTACTATTGCGACCTTTCGGGTCTCCTGACACGCCTGCGTGTGGCGGCCGATGCCGAGCGACGAATCAAGAGCCTCCGCGTCGAGGAAGGGGCGATCAGAGCGGAGGTGGCGACAGCCGCGCTAGAAGAGCGCCACTAATAGAGCACTGAGTTAGAGCACGGCCTAGAGGACGGGCCATAGAGCCCGTCCAACAGAGCCGTTGCGTAGAGCACCCCTCTCAGACCACATTTGAGTTCAACTCAGTTTTGGGCGGGTCGCGGCTGGGACCGCCTCCGTGCTGATGTTCATCGAAGGCTTGCCTCACCACTTCCTGCTTCGTCGCAGTCTGACGAGACCGTCGCGGTCGAGAAGACCGTCGGTGGTTCGGATGTCCGCTCTCGCCTTCCTTCCGCGGCGGCCTCGCCTCACGACTCGCCCAGGCGCCATGGTCGATGGACAGACAGTCGCGTTAGCTTCCCAGCACCCTGCCGATTGCCGTTCATCGCAGAGGGTGTCGACCTTGAGCAGTGCCAAGTACCGCGCTGTTGTCTCCAGGCTTCTGTGCCCGAAGTAGGTCTGATTCTCATGCACGTTGACGCCAGCTCGAAGCAACATCGTCGTGTACCGCCCGAGCACGTGGGGGCAGCCGCGGTTACGAATGCTGGGAGATTCATCCTTGCTGTCCCTGCCGCCGAGCGTTTCGTCCGAGGTTGATGACCATGTTCGTCGGCCGCAACCCCGCCTGCGCGGCTCGTCCAACCGAGCAACCCCCTCAGCACAACATGCCTTCATGGAGTGCCGCCGCGAAGTTCTGCGGTGTGCGATTTAGTCGCATCGGATCGCTGCTAATCGTGATGTTGGTGCCGAATATCGCGTAGTCGTGCGCCGCGGCGCATGCGCCGCGGAGCGTAGTCTCGCTCTGCCGCTGCTTATGCTCGAGCGTGGAACCTTGTGCCTCCACTGAGGCGAGTGATCTCTGGAGTGCACTGGTCGTCTCCTCCAGTGATTTGATCTGCTCACGGAGCTCTGCGATCTCACGTCGTGAGGTGCGCAGCTCGCTCTGCAGGGAGTTCACGCGGCTGTCGGTGTCGCTCCCGCACACTGTGGTGCTAGCAAGCACGAGGAACATCACAACAAGAAAACGGCAGGACATGGCCCTGTCCTCCAATCGGCGACGCGGATTGCATGCCCAGCCGAGATGCGGAAGCATCGCTGGCAGGCGAGACGCCTGCGTAGGGTAGCCGAGTAGCACCCGATGCCCTCAGGCGGATCGCCGATCGGCGCGTCGCGGCCAACTTCCGACCCGTCGTAGCTGTCGCCTTTGGCCGCCGCAGCAATCGGGAGGTGGCTGCTAGCCTCATCTCTCAGATCGCGAAGGCTCGGTCGATGGCTACCGCATCGTCGGCTGCGTCCGTGTCGAGCACCGCCAAGTAGCGGGCAGTTGTCTCCAGGCTCCTGTGACCAAGATAGGCTTGGATCTTCCGAACGTTCACGCCAGCGCGCAGCAGCATTGTGGCGTATGTGTGCCGCAGGACGTGGGCTGTCATCCAGCTCCGATTACGGAATGATTGTGATATCTCGTCCTTCGTGATCCTGTTCCCTCCTCGGCTCGGTATCAGCCATGGACAGTCAGGAAAGGTGGTCGCGAGCGCGGCCTTATGCCTCTGCAGGGCATGGCGTAGTACCTCAGGCAGTGGCACATGCCGCTCGTCCGCGTCGCCCCCCTTCGTTTGCGGGATGACGACCATTCCTCGTTCCCAAAGCACATGAGACCAAGTCATGGCGCACGCTTCGGAGACCCTCGCACCCGTATAGAGCATCAGTAGGACGGCCATACGGTCGCGAGAGTCGATGCAGCGGAAGCGGTTCCGCCCCATCGATCCAAGTTGCCTGAGGACCTCGCCGGGCTGAACGGCGCGAGGCATCGGGCGTGGCGCCCGCTTCCGACGAAAACTGCGGGCGGGGTTCCGATTGAGAAGCTCCGAGCGGACAGCCCACGCGAAGAAGCTTGAGATCACCGTGTAGGCGTGATCGACGGTCGAACGCTTGTTTCCTGCGTCGGACATTCCCTTGAGGTACGCCTGGAGAAGCTGCGCGGTCTGCGCCTCCACCGTTGTAGGCAGTGCTTGCACAGCGAGGAACCGCTCATAACGCTTGATAAGGCTGCGATACCCGACGACGGTGTTGGGAGACCGACCTTCTCCGTGCTGAAGCTCAAACAAGAATTTCTCGCGACCATCTGCGATCTGCACAGTCAGGACCCTCCTGGGCCCGCGGGAGCGGGCGTTCACTTGGTTAGACTTGTGTCGTGCGGGGCTAGCGACTGTGCTGAGCTGGTCCTGAACCTCGGCCCGTTCGTCTAGTGGCCTAGGATGCAGCCCTCTCAAGGCTGAGATCAGCGGTTCGAATCCGCTACGGGCTACAGCTACGCAGGAGCGCGCCGCTCGAGTTGGCGGCGCCGGGGCTCAAGTACGTTCTCATCTCGCAGAATCAGGATCCGCCGGATTCGCGCGAGCGCGAACGCGCGGCGCTCGACCGGGCCAAATGCGTCGAGTCGCTCCGCCGCGTCGACGACAACGGGGTCGACCAGCCGGTATTCCCGCCCGCTCCACCGGATGACACAGCCGCCGGCGGCCAGCACGTTGCGCGCCCAGTCGGCCGTCTCACCGAACGCCAGCGGGATCGCGAAACCGTCCGTGGTGCGCCGCGCGGCAACGGGCGTCGAGTAGGTCCGACCGGACTTGCGTCCCCGATGGCGCACGAGGGCCCAGAAGGGGAGCGCGCGGCTCCCGGCGAGGCGTGCCGCGGGGCCGTTGAATAGGCGCGTGAGCGGCTTGAGATCCGAGAACAGGCTTGGGCGCGAGCGCGTGCGGGATCGTGCCACCGCCTCTGTCACGTTGGATCTCCCCAGGTGTCGTCGCTTGACACCTATTCAATCATCTGATTGATGGAAAAGCAAGAGCGGCGCGAGGAGCTCGTCCTCGCCGCCTATCGCCTGCTCGCCGAGCGTGGTTTCGAAGGCCTGCGCACCCGCGATGTGGCCGGGAAGGTCGGCGTGAACATCGCCACGCTCCACTACCACTTCCCGACGAAGGAAGCGCTGATCCGTGGCGTCGTCGCGCACGCGATGAGCAGGTTCCGCTCCACGCTCTCCGCGTCGGGCTCGCCCGGCGTGAAGCTGCGCGGCCATTTCCGCGGGCTGCGCCGGCTCGCTCGTGACGAGCCGGAGCTGTTCGCGGTCATGGGCGAGCTCGCGCTACGGGCGCGCCGCGACCGCGGAATGGCGGCGCTGATCCGCGAGACGGATGACGTCTGGCACGCGACCCTCCGGGGCCTCCTCCGTCTCGCGCAGAGAGAGGGCGTCGTCGCGGGCGCCGCGGACGCCGACGACGTCGCTGGCCTGATCGTCGCGGCCATGAAAGGAACGTTCCTTCTGCCGGCCGAGTCGCGAAGCCCGCGACGGCTGAACCAGGCGCTCGATCAGCTCGAGCGGTGGCTCGGTCTCTAGAGCGCGGTCGCGTCGCTCAGCGGAACTTGATGTCGATGAGCGGGCGCGCCTCGTTGCCCACCGGGACCATGGTCAGGAACAAGACGACCACGAGCACGAGGAGCAGCGCACCGATCGCCAGGCCCGCGGAGAAGCCGCTGTCGCTTGTCATGGCGCACCGCCCAGCAGGTTCCGTGCCGGGCATTCAGTGGGTTGGTCGCTCGGCCTGGTGCCGCTCAGAGCGGCGCGAATCGGGCCGTGAAGTGGCGCAGCCGTGGCGGCTCATCCACGATCCGATAGCCCCTGAGCTCGGACGCCCTCGCGGCGACGGCAAGTACGACCTCGATCACGTAGTCGATGTGACTCTGGGTGTACGTCCGTCTGGGGATCGCCATGCGGACGAGATCCATGGCCGCGGGCGTCTCGCGCCCATCCGGGTGGCGCCCGAACATGACCGTTCCAATCTCGACGCTGCGGATTCCACCTGCTTCATAGAGCGCGACCGCGAGCGACTGCCCGGGGTAGGCAAGCGGCGGTATGTGCCCCAGGAGAGCGCGCGCGTCGACATAGACGGCATGTCCGCCGGCTGGCTTCACGATGGGCACGCCTGCGCGGTCGAGCGCCTCGGCCAGGTACTCGGTGGAGCGGATGCGGTAGCGGAGGTAATCCGGCTCGATCGCCTCCTGCAATCCCTGCGCGATCGCTTCGAGGTCGCGACCCGCGAGGCCGCCGTAGGTGGGAAAGCCCTCCGTGAGGATGAGCAGATTCCGGCATTTCTCAGCCAGGCTGTCGTCGTTCATCGCAAGCCACCCCCCGATGTTCGCGAGCGGGTCCTTCTTTGCGCTCATCGTCATGCCGTCGGCGTAAGAGGCCATCTCACGGACGATGCTCTCGACCGAACGCTCAGCGAAGCCGGGCTCACGCATCCTGATGAACCACGCGTTCTCGGCAAAGCGGCACGCGTCTAGAAAGAGCGGGACCCGGTAGCGTTCGCAGACCCCGCGGACCGCGCGGATGTTCTCCAGCGAGACCGGCTGCCCGCCCCCCGAGTTGTTCGTGATCGTGAGCAAGACGACAGGCACGTCCGCCGCGCGTTCGGCCAGCAGGCTCTCGAGCGCTGCCACGTCCATGTTCCCCTTGAACGGATGGATCCGCGCCGGCTCGCGCCCCTCGGCTATGAGGAGGTCGATGGCCTCGGCGCCCGTGGCCTCGATGTTCGCGCGCGTCGTGTCGAAGTGTGTGTTGTTCGGGACGATCTTGCCCGGACCGGCGATGACCGAGAACAGGATGCGCTCGGCGGCGCGGCCCTGGTGAGTCGGGATGACGTGGCGGAACGCGAAGAGCCGGCGCACCGCGTCGAGAAAGCGGAACCATGACGGCGAACCGGCGTAGCTCTCGTCCCCGTGCTGGATCGCCGCCCACTGGTCTCGCGACATCGCGCCTGTCCCCGAGTCGGTGAGGAGATCGATGAGCACGTCGTCGGCGCGAAGCGCGAAAAGGTTGTAGCCGGCTTGCACGATCTTCCGTCGCCGCTCGTCCTCGGTCGTCATTCGAAGCGGTTCGACGGAGTGGATGCGGAACGGCTCGATGATCGTCTTGAAGCGGTACGGCACCCCGAGCGGATGCTAGTGCGGCGCGTGCTCCCTGACGTGGCGAAGCGCGTCCGGGATCCCGCCGCTCCACGGCTCACCGTGTCCCGGCAACGCGAGCCGTGAGGTGACGCTTTGGAGCCGCGCCAGAGATGCGTACGCGCGAGGGACGTCAGCGGTGAAGGGGCTGATCTGTGGCCCGGTCGCGCCGGTGAGCACGTTGTAGGTGACGAAGGCGTCGCCGACGAAGATCGTGTCCCTCGTCACCAGATCGAGCGCGGCGCTGCCGGCGGTGTGCCCGGGCACGTGGATGACGCGCGGCGCGCCGGGCACGTCCAGCGTCGCCCCATCCGAGAAGGTCGAGACCTCGGCGACGTATGTCGTCCGCAGCATCCCGTGGCTGAGCCCGTACAGCATGAAGCGCACGAACGGAGCGAGCTTGAATCCCGCGACCGATTGCCCGCCGGGCTTGATCTCGCCGCGCGCGAGCTTCTCGTCGAGCTCGTGGACCGAGACCGGGACGCCGCGCTCGCGTCGGATGCGCTCCGCGAACCCGATGTGGTCGCTGTGCGCGTGGGTGAGGAGCACGGCCCGGATGTCGGAGAACGAGCGACCCATCGCCGCGAGCTCCGCCGGCAGATCCTTCCAGCAGCCCGGCACTCCCGTGTCGACGATCGTGACTTCGCCCGACTCCTCGAGAAGGTACGAGTTCATGATCCCGTTGCCGATCCGGTGAATTCCCGGGGCGAGCCTCACGTGCTCGCCGCGCTCCGCTTCCGGCGCGCCGCCGGCTTCTTCGTGGCGGCGCCCGTGGGGAGCGCCGACGCCGCGACCGTCTCGTAGCTTTCGTCGATCCAGCCACGCAGGAGCTCGATGGGCACCTGGTCATCCTTCGCGAATCGCGCCGCGACCCAGCCCGACTTGTCCATCCCGTAGCCGAACTTCTGGACGAACTTCTGCGCGTGCGCGAAGAGCAGGGAGCGCGGCAGCTTCACGCCGACCATCAACTCCGGCCCATCAAGTCCGAAGAACACGAAGATCTTCTTCCCGACCTTCGTCACGTCCTCGTCCCAGGGATGGTCTTCCCAGGCACCGGAGTGCTTGAGCGCGTGCGCGCGAAGCGCTGTTCGGGCGGCCTTCACGCTCGCCACGGAATAAGCCTATGCGGCATACAGATACAGTTGAGCGGGCGTGGTGTCCCCTGAGAAGTTCCCCGACCCCGAGCTCGACCCGCGCGTACCGGCCGAGGACGGCGAGGCGTCCGCGGTGCTCGCGGGCGGATGCTTCTGGTGCGTCGAGGCCGTCTACAAGCAGTTGGACGGCGTGCGATTGGTCATCTCCGGATACGCGGGCGGGACCGCGGAGACGGCCGACTACCACACCGTGTCGTCCGGCCGGACCGGGCACGCCGAGGCGGTCGAGGTCCGGTTTGATCCGTCGAAGGTGAGCTACGGCCAGCTGCTCAAGGTCTTCTTCTCGATCGCGCACGATCCGACCACGCGCGACCGGCAGGGGCCGGACGTCGGCAAGCAGTACCGGTCGGCGATCTTCTACGCGAACGACGAGCAAAAGCGCACCGCCGAGTCGTACATCGCCCAGCTCGACCGCGCGAAGGCCTTCGACGCGCCGATCGTCACCGAGGTGCGACCGCTCGATCGCTTCTTCGAGGCCGAGGACTACCACCAGGACTATGCCGAACGGAACCCGTCGCAGCCCTACATCCAGTTCAACGCCGCGCCGAAGGTGCAGAAGGTCCGCAAGTACTTCCCGGACCGCGTGAAGGTCCGCTAGCACGCCGACCTTGGCGAAGATCGACGAGACGTGGGACGACGCTGCGGATTCGCACGGTCGACGCGTGAGGATCGGACTGCAGATCAACAACTTCACGTTCCCGGGTGGGCCACGCACGCTCGGACAGGACCTTCGCGAAGATCGCTTGTGCCGCCGATGCCGGAGGCTTCGACCGGATCGGAGTCATGGACCACTTTTTCCAGATCGGCAGCAACGGTCCACCCGAGATGGATTGATGTCCTGTCCGGTGGCCGCGCCACGCTCGGGATCGGCGCGGCGTGGAACGAGTACGAGGCGCGCTCGCTCGGGATTCCGTTCCCGCCGATCGCGGAACGGTTCGACTGGCTCGAGGATGCGCTCGAGCCCTGTCGGCGCATATGGAGCGACGACCAGAGCCGTTTCGTGGGGAAGCGCTTCGTCGCCGAGCGTCCGTTGAACCGGCCCAGAGCGTGACGCGGCCGCATCCGCCGATCAAGATCATGGCTCGCCAGGTGATCCCCGCGGTCAGGGACGCCTAGCCGCGACCTCTGGACGGCCGTGCCAGAGTGCCGCCGTGTCCATCGTTCTGCTGGCGTTCCTCGCCTCGTTCCTCCCGGCCCTCCTCTGGCTGGTCTTCATCTACCGGCGCGATCGCTTCGAGCCCGAGCCGAAGATGCTGATCGCGCGGCTCTTTCTCTGGGGACTCGCCGCCGGGCCGTGGGCCTCGGGCATGAACATCCTCATCGCGCACGTCTTCTCTCCGCCGATCGACGCGGCGCAGCGCCAGGGCGCGTTCCTCCTCGCGGCGCTGCTGCTGTTCGCGCTCGTCGCGCTCTCAGCGCTGAACGAGGAGGTGATGAAGTACGTCGTCGTCTCGAGTCGCGTCCGTGGCGATCCGGCGTTCAACGAGCCTGTCGACGGGATCATCTACATGAGCACCGCGGCGATCGGCTTCTCGGCCGGTGAGAACGTCGTCTACATCCTGAACACGTACTTCGGCCTGCTCTCCGACACGACGCGGCCGGGTGTAGCCCTCGCGCTCATCAACGCGTTCTTGGTCACGGCGCCGCTTCGCGCGCTGCTCAGCACGATCGGTCACATCACCTGGTCGGGCATCGTCGGCTGGTTCCTGTCGCGCCACCACCTCGGCAACGGCTCGGGTCGGATGCTCGTGGGCGGGATCCTGCTCGCCGCGAGCTTCCACACCGCTTACAACTTCCCGCTCTTCCTGCAGGAGCTCGGTCTCGGGGTGGGCTGGATCACCTGGCTTGTGTGGATCGCGGGGATCGAGCGCTATCTCACGCTCCTGGGGCGCGCGCTCCACGCCTCGCCCTTTCGCGCGAAGAGGCTCGAGGCGATGGGCGAGGCGGCCATGCACAAAGACGTGCTGCGCTCGTACCGCGCCCTTCGCGCGCGCCAGCTGCCGCTCATGGTCGCTCTCGTCGCGCTCGGCCTCGCGAGCGCCGCGGGCGCCGCGCTTGTCGGGCTTCCGCAGGAGGTCCCGTATACGAGCGCGTTCGCCTTCATCCTGGCGGCGATCGCGTACAGCCGATTCAACTGGCGCTGCCCGGTCTGTGGCGCGCACCTGAGCGGCAGCAATCCGGAGCGCTGCACGCACTGTCACGTCGCGCTCCGCTAGTCGGTCTTCACCGCGTACGCGCTCGGATCGACGTGCGCCGCCACGAGCGTCGGCCGTTCGGCGGGTCGAGCGCGGAACGCGTCGCGACACTCGGCGACCGTGCGGACATCGACGGCCGTGACGCTGAACGCGGCGGCCAGCTTCGCGTAGTCGAGCGCGCCGAAGGTGGTCCCCGTGACCGGGTAGCCCTTGCGCTCCTGCCCGGCCTTGATCTGCGAGAGGGCATCGTCGACGAGCACGACGACGAGCACGCCGAGCCCGTGCCGCACGCCCGTCTCGAGCTCGGCCATCGACATCGCGAAGCCGCCGTCGCCGACGACGCAGGCGACCCGCCGCGCGGGATCGGCCTGCTTCAGCGCGAGCGCCGCCGGGAGACCGTAGCCCATCGAGGAGAGTCCGTTCGACACGAAGAAGCCGCGTGGACGGTACGCCGGCCAGCACTGGCTCATGACCGCTTTGTTGTAGCCGACGTCCGTCGCGACGAGCGCGTCCTCGGGAAGCGCCTGGCGGAGCTCGTCGACCACCTGTTGCGGCGTGAGCCGGTCGGAGGTCGGTCGCAGGCGCCTCTGGAACGCGTCGCGGAAGGCGCGCACGTCGTCCCGAGCGACTTTGGGCAGCGCTGCGGACGCCGCACGCAGTCGCTGGAGCGCGATGTCGATCGGTCCGACGATCTCCACCTCGCTCCCGTAATAGCGATCGTCGTTCGGCAGCGGGCCGATGTGGACGACGCGGGCCTTCGCCGTCCAGTCGCGATCGAACTCCACCGGGTCGAATCCGATCATGACGACGAGATCGCATCGGTCGACGTAGTCGAAGAGGTGGCCGGTCCCGAGGCCCTCGATGGTCCCGACGAAGAGCGGATGGTCTTCGCGGAAGATGCCCTTCGCTTTGGGACCGACCATGACGGGGACGCTCCACCCCTCGGCGAGTCGCCGCAGCGGCCCCGCGACGGATTCGTCGTTTGCATCCATGCCCACCAGGAGCAGCGGGCGCTCGCTCTCGCGGAGGCGCGCCGCCGCCGCGCGGACCGCTTCCTCGTCGATCGCGGTGATCGGGCGGCCGGTGACGCGCCGGATCGGGACATCGGAGATCTCCTGATGCGGGACGTCGCTCGGGACCTCGAGGTACACGGGACCGCGACGCGGGCGCCGCGCGGTCCGCAGGGCGCGCTCGACGACCGTCGGGGCGTTCGCGGCGGTGAGCGTGGCCTGCCACTTCGTGATCGGCGCGAACAACGCCCGAAGATCCAGGCGCTGGTGTGTCGCGATCTCGTACCGGTCGGCCGGAAGCTGCCCGGTGAGGGCGAGCACGGGCCCGCGATCGAGGTACGCATGTGCGATCCCGGTGACGAGATTCGTCGCGCCCGGACCAAGCGTCGCCATGCACACGCCGACGGTGCCGGTGAGCGTGGCCGTCGCCTCGGCCATGAAGGCGGCCGCGGTCTCGTGTTTCGTGAGGACGAACTCGAGCCCGGCCTGGCGAAAGCCCTCGATGAGATCGACGATCTCACCGCCGGGGTGGCCGAAGACGCGGCGGACGCCAGCGTCGCGCAGACGCTCGCCGACCGCGCGGGCGACCGTGGCCATGCGCGATAGGATGCCGCCGCCAAAGCAAGGACGGCGTCGGACCGTTGGGATCCGGCGCCGTCCGAGCGGAAGGAGGGTGCCTTTCCTAGTGGCCGCGCCGCCCCGGCCCGCCGGCGCGGTTGGAGTCGACGAGGCGCGTCATCCGGTCCTGCAGCTCGGCAGTCAGCCGCGTCGCCTGCGCCGCGGTGATCGTTCCCGCCGCTTGCCCGGCCGCGATCTTCGTCTTCGCGTCGTTGACCAGGTACGCGATGAGCCCGTCTCGGCTCTTGCCCGCGGTCGCGCCGGCGATCTGCGCGAGGGTCTGCCCGGCGTGCAGGTTGGTCTCAAGGTCAGCCGCCGTGAGGCCGAGGTATGTCGCCGCCGCTGCCTTGGGATCGCCGGTCACGCTCGGGCCGTGCGGTCCGCGACCGAAGCCCGGGACTGGACGAGCGCCGATACCCTTTCGGTCGACGAGACTCGCGATGCTCTGCTGCTCGGCCGCGACGAGCGCCTGGATCAGGCCGTCGCGCGTCTTGCCGTGCGCGACCGCGACGTCGGCGAGGCTCTTGTCCGTGCCGAGCTCGGTCCGGAGCTGCGCGTCGGTGATACCGATGTAGCTCGCGGCCGCCGTGAAGAGCGAACCCTTGTCGCCAGGACCGTTGAACGCGACGCTGCCGAGCGTCCGGTCCCAGAGCTGCGCGACCGCCGCCGGCCCGCTGCCGCCAGGGATGAATGCCGCCGCCGCGAGCCCGCCGGAGAGGCCGAGTCCGATGACCGCCGCGACCACGAACGCCTTCGCCGGATGGAAGCTCTTCATGCGATCCCCTTTGTCGGAGGTCGTGTACGACTAGGGAACGTCCGAGCCATTGCCATTGCATGAAAGGATTCCAAGAGTTCGCTAAGGACGGCGTTCCTTACCCGGTTCTTAGCGGTATCGCTCGTAAACTCGACCGGTAATGCGAGTCCTCCTCATCGAGGACGAGCCGGCGGTACGGGACGCGGTCGAACGAGCGCTGCGTGGCGCGGGCCACAAGGCGGACCTGGCCAGAGAAGGCCCAGCGGGGCTCGAGCTGGCCATGACCAACCCCTACGACGCGGTCGTCCTGGACCTCGGCCTTCCGGGCCTCGATGGCGTCGAGGTCTGCCGCCGCCTGCGCGCGTCCGGCAACCAGGTGCCCGTGCTCATGCTCACCGCGCGGGCGGCGGTGCGCGACCGGGTCGATGGACTCGACGCGGGTGCCGACGACTACCTGGTGAAGCCATTCGCCCTCGACGAGCTACTGGCGCGCATACGCGCGCTCGGCCGCCGTGGCGAGGATGGCGCCAAAGCGCGCGGCGTCCTGCGGTTCATGGACATCGCGCTCGACAGGGACGCCATGGAATGCCAGCGCGGCCAGCGTCCGATCGCGCTGACGCGGACCGAGTACTCGCTGCTCGAGCTCTTCATGGCGAATCCGCGCAAGGTCCTTCCGCGGGACGTGATCTTCGACCGGGTCTGGGGCTACGACTTCGGACCGGACTCGAACTCGCTCGACGTCTATGTCGGCTACCTGCGCCGCAAGCTCGAGACCGGCGGAGAGCCCCGCGTCATTCAGACGGTTCGCGGGGTCGGCTACGTGCTGAAGGAGCCGTGACCTTCCGGCTCCGCGTCTCGCTCCTGGCGGCCGCCGCCGTCGCGGTCGCCGCCATCGGCGCAGCGGTCGCCATGTACTTCGTCGTGCAGGACCAGCTCATCAACGCCGTGGACAAGAATCTGCAGGCTGCAGCTCAGACCGCGGCGCAGGGACGACGCCTCGGCGGTCCGCGTGGCGGCGACCAGGTGCTCACGGGTCGGACCGACGTCTTCGCGCAGATCATCGACGCGAACGGCACGGTCATCCAGGCCGACTTCGGGGCCGCCGCCGCCGCTCTCGTCTTCCCCGAAATAAAGGAAGTCGCCGCCGGCGAACGCGCGGCGTTCCACGCGACCGCCGAATCACCGACCGAGCGGCTGCGCGTGTTCGTCGCGCCGCTCAGCGGCGGGCGCGCGATCGAGGTCGTCCAGCGGCTCGACGTGGTCGACGCCGCCTTGGAGCGGACGCGTCTGCTCCTCGTGGCCTTCGCCGCCGGCGCGATCATGCTCGCGGGCGGACTCGGCGCGTTCGTGGGCCGCGCCGCGCTGGCGCCGGTGAAACAGCTCACCACAACGGTCGAGGAGGTCACGCGGACGCGTGATCTCTCGCGGCGCGTCGCGGCGCAGGGGCGCGACGAGCTCAGCCGCCTGGGGACGAGCTTCGACGCGATGCTCGGTCAGCTCGAGACCTCGCTCCGCTCCCAGCGACAGCTCGTCGCAGACGCCTCGCACGAGCTCCGGACTCCGCTCACGAGCCTTCGCACGAACCTCGAGCTCCTGGAGCGCGGCCAGCCGACCGATCCGGCCGAGCGCCAGCAGATGCTGGCCGACCTTGTGACGCAGATGGAGCGCCTCACGACGCTCGTCGGTGACCTCGTCGAGGTGGCGCGCGACGAGGACACGCCCATGCCGTTCGAGGAGCTCCGGCTCGACGAGGTCGTCGCCGAGGTCATCGACGATATGAAGATGCGGTACCCGAAGGTCCGCTTCTCGGTCGCCGCGTCGGCGTCGACCGTGCGTGGCGTCAAGGTGCGGGTCGCGCGCGCGATCACCAACCTGCTCGACAACGCGGCGAAGTGGAGCCCGCCCGGCGCGCTGGTCGAGGTCAGCGTCGCGGGCGGCGAGATCTCCGTGCGCGACCACGGCCCCGGCGTCGCCCCCGAGGACGCGCCGCGTGTCTTCGACCGGTTCTGGCGGTCGAACGAGGCCCGCCATCTGCCGGGCTCCGGCCTGGGGCTCGCGATCGTCAAGGACGTCGCCGAGTCGCACGGGGGCTCCGTGGTCCTCGAGCGCCCGAGCGACGGCGGCGCGCGTTTCCGCCTGCGCCTGGGCGGGGCCTAGCGTCGCGGGGCTCCGCTCCCCGCGGCTCCCGGCGCGCTCGTAGCATCTCGCTCGCGATGGAAGGGCTCCTGGTGATGGCCGATATCTCCGGCTACACGGCGTTCGTCGCGGGCACCGAGCAGCGGCACTCGCAGGAGATCCTCGCCGAGCTGATGGAGGCGATCGCGCGCAGCTTCGGCGGCAGGCTCACGATCGATCAGGTCGAGGGCGACGCGCTCTGCTGCACCACCGAGCGGACCGACGTCGAGGTCGCCGACTGGCTCCGCGAGACCTTCCGGCTCTTCCACCGCCGGCTCCGCGACATCCGCGCCGCGACCACTTGCCCCTGCCGCGCCTGCGCCACCGTGCAAGACCTCGGGCTCAAGTTCGTCGTCCACAAGGGCAGCTTTTCCCGTTACGAGGTAGCCGGCCGCCCGCAGCTGCACGGCAACGACGTGAACCTCGTGCACCGCCTCCTGAAGAACGCCGTCCCTGGCCGCGAGTACCTGCTCGCGACCGCGCGCGCGCTCTCATCGTGGCCGGAGAGCTTCCGCGGAGAGTTCGTGCGGGCGCCGCAGCGCTATGACGTCGGTGACGTCGACGCCGCGTATCTCGACCTGCTGCCGCTCCGCGACGCGGTCTGGGGCGAGGCCCGACCGACGGTCGACCCCCTCAAGGCGAAGCTGCGGAGCACGGCGCGATTCCCCGGGACACCCGAGCAGGTGTGGCGCCACATGACGGACCCCGCGCTCCGGCAGATCTGGATGGGCGTGCCGCGGGTCGATTTCCTGCCCGGCGCTCGCGGCTCGCTCATGGGCGCCGAGTACCACTGCATCCACGGAGAAAACCAGAAGACGGTCTTTCGCATCCTCGCGTGTGACGTGCCATCGGAGATCACGATGCAGATGGACTTCCCGTTCGTCGGCGCGGTCTGGCGGACCGACCGCGTCGCCGCCGAGGGGCCCGCGACGACGCGCGTAGAAACGGCGATCTCCTGGAACGCGACCGGGCTGAAAGCGCCGTTCGTCGATTTCATGGTGGCGCGGATGCTCCGCAAGTACGGGACGCTCTACGACAAACGCGTGAGCGAGATGCTGAGCGCGTGATGCGCGCGGCCCGCGCCGTCGGCGTGCAGCCGGGCGAGGCCGTTCTCGCGCTCGCGGCGACTGCGCTCATGGTCGCGACATCGTTAGGGACAGCGATGGGCGGGGCGGCGACCGAGGCGCTGTTCTTCGCCCGGTTCGACGTCGCGCTCCTCCCGCAGATGTACGTGGCGCTCGGCGCCGTGACGCTCGTGTTCACGCTCGCGGTCTCCGCGCTCCTCGCGAGAGTGGACCGCGGGCGGCTCTACGCCGGCATCCCGCTGGCGCTCGCCGGGCTGCTCGTCTTCGAGCGCGGTCTCGTCGAGACCGGGGTGCCGTGGGTCTACCCCGTGATCTGGCTCGCGATGAACGTGGTCACGACGCTCGTGGGGATCATCAGCTGGGGTGTCGCGAGCGCGCTCTGCGATACGCGGCAGGCGAAGCGCCTCTTTCCGCTCTTCAACGCCGGACGCATCGCCGGGAGCGTCGTCGGCGGGCTGCTCACCGCCGCGCTGGTCGGGCTGCTGCACGCGGAGAACCTGCTCGTCGTCTGGGCCGCGTCACTCGTCGCCGCGTTCGCCATCGTCGTGTTGCTCTTCCGCGCCCGCCCCCCCGCGCCGCTGGATGCGCCGGCCGAGGGCGGCAGCGTCATCGCCGAGATCGGCCGCGGCCTCGCGATCGTCCGGCGATCGGAGCTCCTGCGACTTCTCGCGGTCGCACTCGTCCTCTTCTCCGTCCTGTACTTCGCGCTCGCGCTCCCGTTCACGCGCGCGGTGCGTGCGACCTATTCGGACGCGGACTCGCTCGCCGCCTTCCTCGGGGTCTTCAACGGCGCCACGACCGTCGCCGCGCTCCTCGTCTCGCTGTTCCTCGCGAACCGCCTCTACGCCCGAGTCGGCGTGGTGAACTCGATCGTGGCTTTCACCGCGATCTACCTGGTCGGATTCGTCGCGCTGGCGCTCAGGCCGGCGTTCACGACGGTCGTCGCCTTCCGATTCGCGCAGATGACATGGCTCACGGGGATCGCCGACTCCGCATATCAGGCGCTCCTCAATCCGGTGCCTCCGGAGCGGCGGGACCAGACGCGCGCGTTCATGGAGGGAGTTCCCGGTCAGGCGGGCATCGCGCTCGCGGGCGTACTTCTGCTCGTCGGCGACCGGTTGCTCGAGCCATGGCAGATCTCGCTCATCGGGATCGTCTCCGCGGCGGCAACGCTCGCGCTGATCTGGCGCACGCGCCACGCGTACCGCGTCGCGCTGGCGGACGCGCTGCGCGCCGGCAGGCCGCAGCCGTTTCTCGCGGAGGCCGACCCCCTGGGTGTGCTCGCTCAGGATGCGGCCGCGGTGGGCGTGGCCGTCGCGGGGCTCACCGCCGCGGACCTAGGCGTGCGGCGGGTGAGCGCCGCGGTGCTGGATCGCGTGGCGCGGCCCGAGCATGCCGAAGCACTGGCGGCCGCGCTCGGCGACGCGGACGACGCGGTGCGAGCGAGCGCGATACGCGCGCTTCGACGGATTGCGCCAGACATCGTCCGTCGAGTGGCGGATCGCGCCACGGCCGATCCTTCGCCAACGGTCCGCGCGAACGCGTTCGCAACTCTCGACGATCGTGAGGCACTCGCGCGGATGCTGCGCGAGGAGGACATGGAGGTCCGCGCGGCGGCGCTCGACCTGGTGGCGCGGGAGCCGCGCGAGCTCCGCGTGCTCGCGCGTGCGCTGATCGCCGATCCGATCACGTCACTGCGGCGCGCCGCGGTGGCCGTCGTCGCGCGGTACGACCTGGCGCTCGCGCGCGCCTCGCTCGAGGACGCTGACCCCGTCGTGCGGCACGCGGCCCTCGAGGCCCTCGGGTCCTCGGACGAGCCGGCGGCGCGCGAGGTCATCCGCGCGTTCGCCCGGCGCGAACGCGACGCGGCCCTCGCCGATCTGCCGTATGTGGGCGGCCCACGGCACGAGGATGACCGTCGCCGTCTTCTGCTGGACGCGTTCCGGCACCGCGCGACCGATCACGCCCGGCGCGCCATCGCCGCCGCGCTCGCGCTCGCCGGCCGGGTCCCGGACGAGCTGGTTCTCGAGGCGCTCGAGCGGAACGATCCCGCGCAGCGCGCGAGCGCCCTCGAGCTCGTCGAATCCGTCGCCGAGGGCGATATCGCCAGGCCGCTCATCCCACTCTGGGAGCCACGCGGCGACCGTGTGGCCGCCGACGAGGCGGTCACCGAACACGCGCTGTCCGATCACGACCCCTTCATCCGCGAGCTCGCGCAAGAGATACGCGCTGGAGGTCATAACGTGCAGACCCTCGCCACGCTCTCATCCATGGATCGCATCCTCTTCCTGCGAAAGGTGTCGATCTTCGCGTCGCTCCCGCCGGCCGATCTCAAGCAGATCGCGTCCATAGCGACGGAGCACGTCTTCCCCGATGGTGCCGTCATCGCGCGCGAGGGCGATCGCGGTGACCGGCTCTACGTGATCGCGTCCGGCGCGGTTCGCGTCCGCGGCGGCGAGCGCGACGTCGCGACCCGCGAGGTCGGCGAGTACGTGGGTGAGCTCGCACTCCTCACCGGCGAGCCGCGGACGGCGACGCTCGTCGCCTCGGGCGAGACGCGCTGCGTCTGCATCGGGCGTCGCGAGCTCGATGCGATCATCCGCGACCGCCCGCAGGTCGCGATCGAGGTCATCCGCGTGCTGGGCGCCCGGCTGCGTGAGGCCACCCGGCGCGCGGCGTAGCGCGAGTAGCCTTCCACCCGATGCCCGAGAAGGCGCGCAGCCTGGAGGAGGAGTGGCGGACTCGGCTGCTCGGGACCAACCCGGGGCTCCGGGCCGGTCGGCGCTTCTTCCTGCGGCTACCGAGCTCGCCGCGCTGCGAGCTGTGCGCATCGCCCTTCCGGGCCCCGTTCGGCCCGGTCATGAAGCTGATCGGTCACGGACCCTGGGAGCGGAATCCCCGCTACTGCAAGGCGTGCTGCTCGGAGCTCATCCGCCACAAGGCCGGCGCCGAGATACCGCTGTCGTTCCTGTTCGCTGACGTGCGTGGCTCGACTCCGCTCGGCGAGCGCCTTGGGGCGAGAGCGCTGCACGACCTGCTCGATCGCTTCTACGCGACCGGCGTCGACGCGCTGATCGCGCATGGCGCGCTCATCGACCGTTTCATGGGCGATCAGGTCGTCGGCTACTTCGTCCCGGGTTTCGCGGGGGCGCGGCACGCCGGTCAGGCGGTGGCGTGCGGTCTCGAGATCCTTCGCGCCACAGGGCACGGCGACGAGACGCCGTGGGTCCCGGTCGGCGCGGGTGTGCATACCGGCGAGGCATTCGTCGGAGCGGTCGGCAAGGAGGACGACATGGCCGAGCTGACCGCGATCGGCGACGCCGTCACCATCGCGGCTCGCCTCGCGTCCGTCGCGGGGATCGGCGAGCTCCTCGTGAGCGAGGAGGCGTTCGCCGCCGCGGGCCTCGGGGGTGACCCCGAGAGGCGCGAGCTCAGCCTCAAGGGTGTCACGGGCACGGTGCCGGTCCGGATCCTTCGCCTTCAGGAGACCGCGCGCGCGAGCGTGTAGGCGCCGAGCAGGAGCAGCAGCACGCCGACGACGCGGCGGAAGACGGGCTCGGGCATCCGCTGCAGCGTCCACTGACCGGCGAGCGTGCCGATGACCGCGCCAGCAGCGAGCAGCGCGATCAGCGGCGCGAGCCGCGCGAGCTCGGCGCCCTGCGTCGCGAGGTAGACGGGGATGCGTGCGCCGTCGACGATCAGCGCGACCGCCGTCCCGGTCGCGACGAACGCTTGCCGATCCACGTCGAAGCCGAGGAGGGCAGCCGCGCGGATCCCACCCTGATTCCCGACGAGGCCGCCGAGCAGTCCCGAGAGGGCGCCGCCGAGGAGCGCGGCGGCGCGACCGCGGAAGCGCATGCGCTCGGCGAAGCCGGTGAGGCTCCCGAATCCGGCGAAGATGAGGAGCGCGGCGAAGACGATGGCCAGCACCGCGCTCTGCACGACCGTCTGGAGCGCGGCGCCGGTGAGGCCGCCGAGCGCGCTCGCGGCCCCGAAACCGAGCAGCACCTCGCGATCGATGTGCGCCCGCACGAGGAGGAAGCGCACGATGGTCCCAGCGAGGTGGGGAAGGGACACCGCCGTGATCGCGATACGAACGTCGAGCTGAGTCGCGAGCACGGGCGTGAGCACGCTGCCGATCCCGAAACCGGCGACCGACGCGATCGCGCCGGCGACGATCGCCGCGATGGTGGCGATGATCGCGAACGCGTCCACGCGGCTTATCCTCCTCCGGCGATGACGACGCCGCGCGGGGCCGATCTTCTGCACGACCCGCGGCGGAACAAGTCAACGGCATTCAGCGAGCGCGAGCGGGAGGCGCTCGGACTTTTGGGCCTCCTTCCCGAAGGCATCGACGACCTCGACACCCAGCTGCGCCGCGCGCTCGCGCAGCTCGACGGGAAGACCACGGACCTCGAGCGGTACATCTATCTGTCGCAGCTGCAGGACACCGACGAGACGCTCTTCTACCGCGTCGTGATGTCCGATCCGGCGCGCTTCATGCCCATCGTGTACACGCCGACGGTCGGCGAGGCGTGCCAGAAGTTCGGCCACCTGTTCCGCCGCCCGCGCGGGCTCTACCTCTCGATCAAGCGCAGAGGCCGCCTCCGCGAGCTCCTCCGCAACTGGACGGAGCGCGACGTGCGGTGCATCGTCGTGACGAGCGGCGAACGCATCCTCGGGCTGGGCGACCTCGGCGCGAACGGAATGGGCATCCCGATCGGGAAGCTCGCGCTCTACACCGCGGCGGGCGGCGTGCCGCCGCAGTACACGCTGCCCGTGCTCATCGACGTCGGAACGAACAACGAAACGCTGCTCGCCGACCCGCTCTATCTCGGGATCAAGCAGACCCGTGTGCCCGACGACGAGCTCGACGCGTTTGTCGACGAGTTCGTGGCCGCGGTGGAGGCGGAGTTCCCGGGCGCGCTCATCCAGTTCGAGGACTGGGCTGGCCCCGACGCGATCCGTCTCCTCGACCGCTACCGCGAGCGCGTGTGCTGCTTCAACGACGACATCCAGGGCACGGCCGCGGTCGCCCTCGCCGGGATCCTCGGCGCGCTCCGCATCACCGGAACACGGCTCGCCGAGCAGCGCTTTCTCTTTCTCGGCGCGGGGTCCGCCGCGATAGGGACCGCGGATCTCCTGGTGAAGGCGATGTGCGAGCAGGGCCTCGGTCCGGAGGAGGCCCGGTCTCACGTGGCGCTCTTCGACCGCAAGGGCCTCGTCACCCCCGACCGCGAGGCCCTGCACGCCTATCAGCGACCCTTCGCGCAGCGTCATGCGCCGGTCGGCGACTTCGTCGACGCGATCCGGTCCCTGCGGCCGACCGGGATCATCGGGCTTTCGACCGTGGGCGGCGCGTTCGACCGGCGGGTCATCGAGGCGATGTCCCACACGAACGCGCGGCCGATGATCTTCGCCTACTCCAACCCGACCTCGCGCTCGGAGTGCACCGCCGAGCAGGCCTACGCGTGGTCGGGGGGCCGTGCCGTCTTCGCGGGCGGCAGCCCGTTCCCGCCCGTCCGCTTTGGCGATCGGACCTTCGTGCCGGGACAGGGGAACAACGTCTACGTGTTCCCGGCCATCGGGATGGCCGTGTACGCGACGAGAGCGCGGCGGGTCACCGACGAGATGTTCATCGCCGCGGCGAGCGCGGTCGCCGAGCAGGTGACGCCGGGCGACATCGCGGTCGGGCTCGTGTATCCGCCGGTGTCCGCGATCCTCGAGACCGAGCTTCGCGCGGCCGCGCGTGTTGCCGAGGTGATCTTCGAGCGCGGGCTCGCGAATGTCGAGCGTCCGGCGGACGTGCTCGCGCACGTGCGCGCGCAGGCCTACGTCCCGCGCTATCGGAGCCTCGTCTAGCGTCTCGCGCCAAGACTAGAGTTGCGTGGTGCCTACCGAGATCGTCGTGCAGACGGATGACCGGCCCGGCGTGATCGCGGATCTCGGCGAGCTGTTCGGGCAGGCAGGCGTCAACATCAAGGCGGCCGCAGCCTTCGCGCACGACGGTCGCGCGTACCTCCACTTCGTCGTGGACAACGCCGACCGCGCGCTCGCCGCGCTCAGAGTTGGCGGCTGGAAGGTCCAGGCCAGCCGCGAGGTCCTCGCGGTCACCCTCGACGACCGTCCTGGCGAGCTCGGCCGCTACGCGCGGAGCCTCGCCGAGGCCGGCGTCAACATCACCGCGCTGTACACGGCCGGCGAACGGGCCGGCGACAAGGAGCTCATCGTCGCCGTCGACGACCTCGCCGCCGCCCGCCGCTTGCAGCGCGCGTGATCGTCGATGGCCGCGAGGTCAAGGTCACCAACCCCGAGAAGGTCTTCTTTCCGCAGCTCGGCCTGACCAAGGGCGACTTGGTCCAGTACTACGTCGACGTCTCGAAGGCGGTCCTCCATCACGTCGTCCGGCGGCCGATGCAGATGAAGCGGCACCCGAACGGCGTGGACGGGGACTTCTTCTACCAGAAGCGCGTCCCGGTCCCGCATCCCGAATGGCTCGAGACCGTCCACATCAACTATCCGTCCGGCAACGAGGCCGACTTCCCGGTGGTCACCGACGCCGCCGGCCTGGCCTGGATCGCGAACCTCGGCTGCATCGAGCTGCACACGTGGCACTCGCGCGTTCCGGAGGTGTCGCGTCCCGACTACCTGCTGATCGACCTCGATCCGTCGGAGGGCAACCCCTGGGCGCACGTGCGGGAGATCGCCGTCGCCGCGAAACGGGTCATGGACGATCTCGGCGTGGCCAGCTTTCCCAAGACGAGCGGCGTCACGGGAATGCACATCCTCGTGCCCATCGTCCCTGAGCTCGAGTTCCCGCTCGTTCGCGAGATCGCGCGCGCGATGGCGAAGGAGATCGTGAAGCTCGTCCCGAGCATCGCGACGACGCAGTGGAAGGTCGCCGGACGGCCGGGCGTCTTCGTGGACTACGGCCAGAACGCCTTCGATCGCACGATCGCGTCGGCGTACTCGATCCGCCCGGTGCCGGATGCGCGCGCGTCGGCGCCGCTCCGCTGGGGCGAGGTTCCCGGCGTCGAGCCCGGCGACTTCACCATGGCCACCATGCGCGATCGCATCGCCGAGGTCGGCGATCTCACGCTGGGCATGTGGGAGAGGGCCGTGAGCCTCGACCCGCTCTTCGACGCGCTGAAGGTCAAGCGCACGCTCCCGAAACGTAGCCCGCGCAAGGGTCCTCCGGTGGACTGGCGAGCGCAATACGGAAAGGGGGCGGGACAGCAGCGCGGTCCCAGCCACCGCTGAGAGGGCGAGACCCTCTCGGCGAGGCCTCACGGCTGTCTGGTTCTTGAGGACGGTCGGTGGCTTGTCGGCGGGGCAGCTGGTGGCCCTCTGCGCGAGCTTCAAGTAGCGAAAGCAGCGTGGCCCGAGCCATCGCTGACTCGGGCCACGCAGGGAGCAGGGGGGACTTCTACCGGTACTTCGACCAGAACTGGGCGGCGCTCATCTGTGACTCGGCGAGCGCCTTACGGCAGACGTAGTTGACCTTCTCGACCAGGCCCTCGAGCTCCTCGGGCGAGCGGCCGTTGAGCGATGTCTTCAGCTCGAGGCAGCTCTTCATCGTCGAGGTCATCTTCTCCTTGTAGCTCTTCGCGAGCTTGCCGAGCTTCGCGGCGAACTTCGCCTTGAACTCCTCGACTGAGAGCCCGCTCTGCTCGATCGCGACGACGCATTCCTGGCTCTCGAGGTTCTGCGTCGCGGCGCATTCCTTCGCGAGCGCCCACACGTCGACCTCGGGCTCAGGCTTGGCGGGCGTGTCGTCGAGGTTGTCGGCGAGACGCCGGAAGAAGTCGGAGTCGACCGGGCTCACCTCGAGCGCGGCGATGCACTGGTCGCTGTCGGCGTCGCGCGTGTCGAAGCAGTTGACGATGCGCTCGTTGAAGCCGTCGTTGTGCGCGGTAACCGCCGTTGCGGCCAGCGCCATCGCCACGAGGGCGGAGACGGCGGCGACGATGAAGTGGCGAGCGAACGTTGGGCGCGAAAGCATCCAGGGCTCCTTCCCACCGGGCCGGAGAGCACCGGTCCTGCGCTGAGAACGCCCCGTCCGCCCAGACCGTGCACCCCGCGCCGTACTAGGACCATCCGAATTGATTAGGTAGCCGGGCAAGGGCGGGCTGTTCAGGAGCCGATGAGCAGCCCATCCAGCGTAGGGTCTCCGGGCTTGGGGGTCGGACGCACCTGGTCCCACGTGCATTGCTTGGGGTCCTTGTCCGGGCGGAATCGCATGAAGCGAGTGCCGTGGCGGAAGCGCTCGTCCTCCATCTTGTCGAAGCGGACCTCGCAGACGATCTCGGGTCTGACCTCGTGCCAAGGCAGGTCCTTGCCCTGCGACCACCGCGAGCCGCCCTCCGGTGTGCGGCCCCACTCGCGTTCGATCTCGCCATGGCTCTCCTGAAGCAACGGCGGCAGCATCTTCTGCAGCTGTTCCTGCAGCGAACCGGTGATGCCCGAGGTGTGCCCGACGAAGTCGAGCGTGCCGTCATCGCGGTAGAGGCCGAGCAGCAGGGACGCGATCTTCGTCCCGCTCGTCCGATACCCGACGATGACGCAATCAACGGTCCGGTGATGCTTCACCTTAGAGACCGCGTCGCGCGCTCCGGGCTTGTACGGGAGGTCGGTGCGTTTGGCGATGACGCCGTCGAGTCCGATGATCTCCAGGCGCTCGAGCCATTGCCGCGCGAGCTTCGGATCGTTCGACACGGGCGAAAGCGAGAAGCCCTTCGCGAGCCTCTCGAGCTCCTGGCGGCGCTCCGCGAGCGGGCGTTCGTGGATCGCCTCGCCATTCCAGAGCAACACGTCGAAGGCGATGAACCGCGCGGGCGTCTCCGCGGAGAGCTTGCGGATGCGCGACTCGGCGGGGTGCAGACGCATCTGCATTGCGTCGAAGTCGAGGCGCCCTCCGCGCTCGATGACGATCTCCCCATCGAGAGCTGAGTGCGGTGGCAGCAGCTGACCGAGCGGGCGCAGCTCCGGGAAGTAGCGAAGCAGCGGCCGTCCGTTGCGGCTCCAGAGCGCGAGCTCGCCGCCGTCGTTCTCGAGGACGCCGCGGAAGCCGTCCCACTTCGGCTCGTACTGCCAGCGCTCGCCCTCGGGCAAGCGCTCGACGAGCTGCGCCTCCATCGGCGGGAACGGGACGTTCGGTCCGGGCATCAGCGCGCGGCTCCCGCGGTCGGCGCCGTCACTTCGTCGAGCCACCGCGCGATCTCACGAGGCGAACGCAGCCGCACGAGCTGCGCGGCGCGGCCTTCCTTCGTGACGAGCTCCTCGAGCTGCGGACGCACCGCGTGCACACGTCGCAGCGTACGGAACAGCAGCAGCGAAGAGGGTGGCTTGGCCTGCCCCGCCCAGGCGCGCCCGGCGACACGCGAAGCGATCTGCCGCTTCGCGGCCCACCAGAGGTGCGTGTGGAAGGGGAGGTCGACATACACGATGGTGTCCGCTCGCCTCATTCGCCGGTCGATGACCGGCCACGGGCCGAACCTATCGATGATCCACGACTCGGTCGCCGTCCATCCGTCGAGGGTCCGCGCCACTTCGTCGAGCGGAGCGCGGCGCCATCCCGGAAGCCACTGCGCGGTGTCGACCTCGTGCACCGGGTTCCCGAGGCGATCGCCAAGCGTGCGGCAGAGCTTCGTCTTGCCGCCACCGCCGTTTCCGATCACCGCGATCCGGCGCACCTAAGGTCCTCTCCAGCGACCGCAGCGCGAAACGAGAGCGAGACCCATCGCCACTCGGCGAGGGACCCCGCTCGGGATGAGTGCTAGGGCTTGCCGCGCTTCGCGAGAACGGCGTCCTTCGCCTGCTTGGCGATGCGGAACTTGAGCACCCGCTTCGCGGGGATCTGGATCGGCTGGCCTGTGGCCGGGTTACGTCCCATCCGAGCCTTGCGGTCCACGACCACGAGCTTGCCGACGCCCGGGATGGTGAACCCGTTGCGGGCTTCCTTGTATGCCAGGCCCGCGAGCTCGTCGAGGAACTGCCCGACCTGCTTCTTGGTCATGCCGGTCTTTTCCGACAACCGATTCAGGGTCTCCGACTTTGAGATCCCAGCCACGTATCCCTCCAAAGCGGCCAAATGGCCTTAGTTCGCGAGTTCGCGCCGCATTCTGCACGAACGCGCAAGAGTCGAGGGGGCGAGTCCCCTCGAACCCCCCAACGAGGCATGATCGTCGGCGTGACTCTTCGGGTCGTAGACGACCCGCCCGACCGCCCCGCCTGGCTCCGCGAGACGATCCGCCTGCTGGTCGACGGGACGACCGCGGAACGCCACCGCCTCCTCCGCCGCGTCGCCGACGCCACCGACGCGGAGCTGGCCCTGGGGTCGGACGACGACTGGGGGCTCGGTCAGGTGGCCACCCACCTCCTGATCGTCGAGCGTGGCGTGGCGCTCATCGGCCTGCGCCTGGCCCAAGCCGCCGCGGCCGGCCCGACCGGCCAGCCCCGGCCCGCGGCCTCGGCCGTCAGTCGGGCGGGCATCGGCACTCTCGCCGAGAAGGCCACTGCGACCTGCGCCCGGCTGCTGGCCGAGTTCCCGGCCGAGCCCGACGCGACCCGCACGGCGCGGCACCCGTACTACGGCGATTTGAATTGTTTCGGCTGGCTCCTCATGCTCCCTCAGCACTACCGAGCACACCTCGAAGCGCTCGACCGGGGCAGGCCGAGCGCCCTCTAGGGGAGGACGCAGATGGCCACCGAGACCAAGTCCGCGACCGCGCTCGAGACGTTCGCCCGGGAAGACCGCACCTTTCCCCCGCCCAAGGACTTCGCCGCGCAGGCCAACGCCCGCGATCCGGGCGTCTACGAGCGGGCCGACAGGGATTTTGAGGGCTTCTGGGCCGAGCAGGCGAAGGCCCTTCTCTGGCGAAAGCCGTTCAGCAAGGTGCTGGAGTGGGACGCGCCGTACGCGAAGTGGTTCCTCGGCGGCGAGCTGAACATCTCCGAGAACTGCCTCGACCGGCACGTCAAGGCGGGCAAGGGCACGAAGGTCGCCTACCACTGGGAGGGCGAGCCCGGCGACAGCCGGACGATCACCTACCTGGACCTCCTCGAGATGACCTCTCGCGCCGCGAACGCGCTCAAGGAGCTTGGGGTCCAAAAGGGCGACCGTGTCGCGATTTACATGCCGATGATCCCTGAGCTGCCCGCCGCGATGCTCGCCTGCGCTCGCATCGGCGCGCCGTTCACCGTCGTCTTCGGTGGTTTCTCGGCTGAGGCCCTCGCCGGCCGCATCAACGACTCGGAGGCGAAGGTGCTCATCACCGCGGACGGCGGCTACCGCAAGGGGAACGTCGTGCCCCTCAAGAAGAACGCCGACGACGCCATCGCCCAGACGAAAAGCATCGAAAAGGTCCTGGTCGTGCGCCGCACGAAGCAGGACGTCCCATGGACAAAGGGCCGAGACGTCTGGTGGCACGAGATCGTCGACCGGCAGAGGCCTGCGTGCCCGGCCGAATCGCTCGACAGCGAGCACATGCTCTACCTGCTGTACACGTCGGGAACGACGGCGAAACCAAAGGGCATCGTGCACACCACCGCCGGGTATCTCGCCGGCGTCGCGGCGACGCACAAGCTCATCTTCGACGTCAAGGACGACGACGTGTACTGGTGCGCCGCGGACATCGGCTGGGTCACCGGGCACAGCTACATCGTGTTCGCGCCTCTGGCGAACGGCACGACCGGAGTCATATACGAGGGGACACCGGACTTCCCGGACAAGGACCGCTGGTGGTCGATCATCGAGAAGTACAAGGTCTCGATCCTCTACTGCGCGCCGACCGCGATCCGGACCTTCATGAAGTGGGGGCCCGAGTACCCGCGCAAGCACGACATGCGCTCGCTGCGACTTCTCGGCACCGTCGGCGAGCCCATCAATCCCGAAGCCTGGCTCTGGTATCACGCGACGATCGGCGGCGGTCGCGCGCCGATCGTGGACACCTGGTGGATGACCGAGACGGGGATGATCCTCATCACGCCGCTTCCCGGCCTCACCACGACCAAGCCCGGCAGCGCAACGCTTCCTTTCCCCGGCGTGAAGGCGGATGTGGTGGACGAGGAGGGAAAGTCCGTACCGCTGGGCGGCGCCGGCTACCTCGTCCTCTCACGGCCCTGGCCGGCGATGCTCCGCGGCATCTACAAGGACGACCAGCGCTACCGCGAGACCTATTGGACCAAGTACCCCGGCAAGTACTTCGCCGGTGACGGCGCGCGCCGCGACAAGGACGGCTACTTCTGGCTGATGGGGCGCGTCGACGACGTCATGAAGATCTCGGGCCACCGCATCTCGACGACCGAGGTCGAGTCCGCGCTCGTGTCGCACCCAAAAGTCGCGGAGGCCGCGGTCATTGGCCGCGAGGATCCGGTGACGACGCAGGCGATCTTCGCGTTCGTCACGCTGCGTGCGGGAAATGAAGGGAACGAGGTGCTCTCCAAAGAGCTTCGGGAGCACGTCGTCGGCAAGATCGGCTCGATCGCGCGCCCGAAGACGATCATGTTCACGCCCGAGCTGCCCAAGACGCGGTCGGGAAAGATCATGCGGCGGCTCCTCCGGGATATTGCCAACGGCCAGCCCCTGGGCGACACGACCACGCTCGCCGACGCGACCGTCGTGGAGTCGATCCGCAGCGCGTCGGCTTCGGGGAAGGATGACTGAAACAACACAGCGCGGCCGACGAGGTCAATCCTCCGCCTCTAAGCCCCGGTCGCGGCGAGCGACGTGGGCGCGCGCGCGGGCTCGCTCCGGTCGTCAGGCAGAAGCAGCAACGTGACGCTCGCCGCGAAGGCGGCCGCGGTCGCGCCGAAGACCGCCAGCCGGAGGTCGGCGCGCTCCCAGATCGCGGCCGCGCCCAGCGCGCCGGCGACGGTGCCGAGGTTGCCGATGGCGCTCACGATCCCGAACACGCGTCCGCGCAGCGCGGCCGGGACGGCGATCGTCAACAGCGCGTACCACGAGGAGAAGAACGCGGTCAGCCCGGCGCCGGCGAGATACGCCGTGCCGTAGAGCACGAGCCGCGGGAGCTCGAGAACGAGGGCCAGCCCGAAGAGGGCCACCGGAAAGCCGGCGACGACGGCCACACGCTTGCGCCCGCTGCGGTCCGCGATCCGACCGATCCACGGGCCGAGCGTGACGTCGCCGATCGCGAAGAAGGTGAAGAGGATGCCGACCTCGAACGTCGTCCAGCCCAGGCGGCCCTGCGCGAATGGCGCGTAGCTTGTGATCCAGCCCCCGAATCCGGTGAGGAGCAGGAAGTTCGAGAGCGTGAGGATCACGACCTTGCGGTTCACGACGGGCTCCGCCAGAGCCGTCTCGCCCTCCCGCGCGCCGGCGATGCTGACCGGCGGAAGGAAGAACGCCGCGACGGACGCGAGACCGCTGGTGAGCGCGACCGCCGCAAAGGGCGCGCGAAGCGTCAGAGCCGCCGCCAGCAGGCCACCGATGGCCGGCCCCGCGACGTTCCCGGCCGACTGCGCCGCCGAGATGATGGCGTTCGCGAACGAGAGACGGTCGCCCGGGGTGACGTGCGAGATGTAGAGACGGGCGGAGACGAGGTTCGCCCCGGCGCCGAGCCCCGCGATCGCGCGGAAGGCGATGAGCGCCACGGCGTTTGGGGCGGCCGCGATCAACGCGTTCGCCGCGGCGTAGGACGCCATCCCGCCGGCGATGAACGGGCGCGGGCCGAAGCGGTCGTTCAGGAAGCCGCCGCCGAATTGCGCCACCGCGTTCGTGACTGCGAAGGCGCTCGTCATCAGACCGAGCTGCACGGGCGATGCTCCGAGTGCGAGGCCGTAGAGCGGAAGGAGCGGGATCATCATCGAGATCCCGAGGCTCGCGAGGAACGTCATGCCGGCGAGGATCGCGAGCGGCGCCGGCAGCGCGCGCACCGCCTCGAGGCGCCTGATCACGATCGTGAAAGGCCGGCGTTCACCGGCGGCACGATAGCGAGACGCGTGTTCGTTCAAATGCGTCCTCCGACACAGAATCGTGACCGGTGTGATATCGAACGGATGAGGTCGGCCGAGACATGGCACCGGTCTTGCGCCCACTCGTCCGGCCCACCGACGGTGGGATCAAGGAGGTTTTCATGGACGACAAGATCGAGGGCAAGTGGGACCAGGCCAAGGGCAAGGGCAAGGAAGAGGCCGGCAAGCTTGTCGGCGACAAGTCGACCGAGATCGGCGGCAAGGTCGACCAGGCGAAGGGCAAGGTCAAGGAAGGCCTCGGCGAGGTCAAGGAAGGCCTTCACGACGAGCGCGTAGACCGCTAGCCCTATTTCGGGAACGAAGAAGGCCCGGGCGCACAATGTCACCGTGCGCCCGGGCCTTCGCTCGCTCGTCGCGCACCACGCCGATCCGATCGGTCACGTCATGGGCTTGCTCTCGGGCGCGCTCCCGCGGCGGCGCGATGGATGCTTCCTGTACGTCAGCGACCGTGGACTTGCGCACCTCGTCCTGACCCGGCGCGGGTTTGGCGCGATCACCTTCGGCCACGTGATCGTGTCGACCACCGAGCCAACGCCCTCGGTCTGGCGCCATGAGCTCAGACATGTGGCGCAGTACGAGCGCCTCGGTCTTTCTTTTCTCCCGCTCTATCTCTGGTACCGCGTGAAGTACGGGTACTTCGATCATCCGCTGGAGCGAGACGCCTCGGAAGACCCTAGGCTCTTTCCCGAGTGACGTACGACATCGCCATCCTCGGCGGCGGCCCGGGCGGGTACGTTGCGGCACTCCATGCGGCGGTCAAGGGGGCGAAGGTCGCCCTCATCGAGCGCGATCGCGTGGGTGGGATCTGCGTGACGGTCGGCTGCATCCCTTCGAAGGCGCTCCTCGACTCGAGCCACGCGTACTGGCTCATGACGCACGGGGAGGAGCACGGCATCCACGTGGAGGGAGCCCGTTTCGATCTCCCGAAGGCGGTGGCGCGCAAGGACAAGGTCGTCGCGCAGCTCGTCTCCGGCGTCGAGGCGCTGCTCAAGGGGCGCAAGGCCGACCTCATCAAGGGCGAGGGCACGCTCATCTCGCCGACGCAGGTCCGCGTCGGCTCCGAGACGATCGACGCCCGGGCGGTGATCGTGGCGACCGGGTCGAAGGTCGGGGTGCCACCGATCAAGGGCCTCGTGGAGGCGAAGCCACTCGATAACGCGAGCGCGCTTGCGCTCAACGAGATCCCCAAGCGCCTCATCGTCATCGGCGGCGGCGCCATCGGCCTCGAGCTCGGGACGTTCTTCGCGGAGATCGGAAGCGAGGTCACCGTTCTCGAGATGCTCCCTCAGCCCATCGCGTACGCGGACGCCGAGAACGTGCGGCTCCTGGTGCGCGCGCTCGAGTCGCGCGGGATGAAAGTGCGGACGAACGCGAAGGTCACCGAGGTCGGGCGCAGCGCGGACGGCGTCAGAGTGAGCGCGGAGATCGAGGGCAAGGCGGAATTCTTCGAAGGCGATCACGTCCTGCTGGGAGCGGGCCGTGTCGCGAACCTCTCCGGCGTCGAGCAGGCCGGCCTCGCGACGAACCGGCTCGGCATCACCGTGGACGAGCGGATGCGGACGAACATCCGCGGCGTGTGGGCGATCGGCGATTGCATCGGCGATCCTCGCGCGCCCAGGCTCGCGCACGTCGCCTCGACACAGGGCGAGGTCGCGGTGGGCACGATCCTCGGGGAGGACGCGAAGATGGACTACGACGTCGTCCCGAACGTCGTCTACACCCACCCCGAGGTCGCGCAGGTGGGCCTCACCGAAGCGCAAGCGAAAGAGAAGTACGGCGCGGAGGTGAGAGTCGCGCGCTTCTCGTTCAAGGGGTCAGGGCGGGCGCTCGCTCTTGGCGAGTCCGACGGAAGCACGAAGATCGTCACGGCGGGGAAGCATCAGCGGATCGTGGGGGTCCACATCGTCGGTCCACAGGCCAGCGAGCTCATCGCCGAGGCGACCCTCGCGATGCGGCTCGAGGCTACGGTCGAGGACGTGGCGGCCACGATCCACGCGCATCCCACCCTCGCCGAGACCTTGCGCGAGGCCGCGCTGTCCGCGGCCGGCCGGCCGATACACAGCCCGCGCTAATCGCCCTTGAAGCGCACGTCCGTCACGCCATCGGCCTCGGCCGACCGAAGTTCGATCCTGGGCGCGCCTCGCTCGCGCAACGCGGCATAGCGCCACTCCGCGTCAGCGATGTCGCGCGCCCCGACGGTGACCGACGTGATGCCCGTCGCGCCGTTCGCGTGGTGGGCCGCGGCGCCCCCAGGCACGCGAAGGTCGCGCGGGGTAAGGTCCTCGATGACGAAGGGCAGCGGCGCGGCGAGGACCGCGGTGCGCCATTTGACCTCGACCCCGTCCGGTCTGATGCGGCCTCCCTGCTGTGGCGAGCGCGTCACGAGCTCGCCAAGCGCGGCGACGTCCGCGGCGAGGTCATCCGACAGCAATGCGAAGTCCGCGTATCCACCGCCGCCCGCCGCGACCTTCCACCAGCGATGGGACGGCGCGCGGCCGAGATCGCGGAAGCCCACGAGCTCCAGATAGCTGCCGTCCGCGAACGGTATGAGCGCGTTGTGCGTCACCCCGTCGGCATGCGTGCCGCCCGGAGTGACCGTGAAGCCGCGCCGCCGATGATCGTCGATCGCGGACGGGAGATCGCGGACGACCAAGACGACATGATCGAGCATGCGGAGCATTGAAGAACTATCTACCACGAGCGTGTTGAGCTCGGCTTGCTGCGGGCCGTGGGAGATTCGGACTCCCGACCTGCCACTTAGAAGGCGGCTGCTCTAATCCACTGAGCTAACGGCCCGGACGACCAATTATGAAACGCAGCCTGCGAGCTTGATCGCCGGTTCCGCGGGCGGTCGCATTGGAGGGGCGTGGGGGCACGCCCCTCCCTCAGTCCAAACGAATGCGCGTGGCCGGCACCTCGAGGATCACGAGGCGCGATCCCGCGGTCGACACGCTCACGTCGAAGATGAGCGGTGTCGCCGCGGATCGACCGACCGGGTACGAGACGGTCCAAACGAACGGCGAGCTTGGATTCTCGGTCGAGTGGTAGACGTTGCTCGAAGCGGGCAGTGGCGCGTAGGCGTTCCCGTCGGAGTCGATCAATGAGAAGTCGCCCGGCGCGATCTGCGCGCCTTCCTGGCCGCGATTGACCGCGACGAGCTGGACGACGAGGTAGGTGCCCCGCGGGCGGGCGGTGCCGGCCGCCGTCATCCGCCGCACGCTGGTGACGCTGTAGCTCCAGCGCGGCCCGGCCACCTCCTTGCCGATCCCGACCTCGCCCACCGTCGTGGTGGTCCCGGGCGAGAGGAGTCCGCGGATCGTGGGAACGCTGAACGCGGCCACGAGCACCACGAGCGCGCCGATGATCGCGAACCGCAACCGCCAAGCGGCGCTGCCGAAGTCGAGCTGCTGCGGGCTCTCCGCGGCGCCGGCCTCTCCGGCACGCAGTCTTTGCTCCCAGCCGATCCGTGTGCGCAGGGTCATCTCCGCCGCATCGGGTGCCGCTCGCGGGGCCGCGGGCTCGGGTCGCTGCGATGCGGATGCGGGCGATGGCGGTGCGGTGGGAGCCGCGGGCTCTGGTTTCGGCGCTATGGGCGTTGGCGGCGGGGAAGCCGCCGCTCGCGGCGTGGGCGGCGCCCGCAGCACCGGTGCTGGGGCGGGAGGTTTCTTCGGTGGCGGCGCCGGTGCCCGTGGGCGCGCCTGGTGGATTCGCGGGTGGTACACCGTCGATCTCGTTCGGAAGGCGATGTCTGGCCTCAGGATCCCGACGAGCGCCGTCCCGCCGCTGCTCGTGAGCTCCCAGAGCTTGTGCTTGGTCCCGGTCCGCGTCGCGAGGACATCGCCATCCGCCTCGACCGCATCCCTCGTGACCACGACCACGGCGTATGGTCCGAGCTCCGGGACCGGCTCATGCTCGGCGACATCACCGAATGACGCGAAGCGGAGATAGACACCTTCGGGGGCGCCGACGCGCAGATCGGGACGCCGCGTTCCGCCTTGCTCGTTGCCGAGGGCGCGCTGCAGCTCGAGCTCGGCCTCGATCCACCGGCTCCCGCCCTCGAAGTCATCGGTCTGGTGCACCGCCTTGCGGTCGGCGAGCAGCGCTCCGTCGCGGACCACCAGGTTGTCGAGCGGGCCGACCGGCGGCAGCTCCTTCTCGAACGCCTCGCCGGAGGTGAAGAACGTGAGGTAGAGGCCCGGTTCCACGGCCAAGAGCCTAGCGGCGGCGACGGCTAGTCGAGTACCGCGTCGGCTTCTATTTCCACCTTCCATCGAGGGTCGAGCATCCCGCTGATCACGACCATGGTCGCGGCCGGCCGGAAGTCGGCGAAGAAGGCTGCGTGAGCCCGGCCGACCGCGTCGGCGTACGCCGCGTCGGTGATGAACATCCGGGTGCGCACGATGTCGGCCGGTCCGCCGCCCGCCGTCGCCAGCGCCTCGAGGATGATCTCGAAGCATCGCTTGGCCTGGGCCTCCGGGTCGGGATCGCAGGATCCGTCGGGCCAGATCGGAGCCGTGCCCGAGATGTAGACGTCGCGTCCCGCGCGGAGCGCGCGGCTGAAGCCGATCCGCTTCTCGTACGCGGAGCCGGACTGGATGCGCCGGCGCTCGCTCATCGAGTCAGCAGCCGGCGAAGCTCGTCACTCGGCGTGACGCTCAGCTCGTCGTCCGGCACGACGACCGTCAGAAGGTCGGTCGCTCTCTCGTACGCGAGCGACACGACGCGATCGGAGAACTCGAAGATCACGACCGGGTAGTTGCCAGCGGGTCGCTGGCCGCGTCGCGCCGCTAGCTCGCGGTCGAGTGCGGTGGCGAAGTCGACGACGAGTGCCGGCGCGACCGAGGGAGATCGCGCCGGGTCCTTGATCGTCACTCTGGTGGCACGCGCCAGGTCGTACGCCCGAGCCAGGTTGACCGTCGCGGGCACCGGGGTCGGTGTCGGCGCCGCCGCGATGAGCTCTCGCACCGCCTGGCGCAGCTTCCCGGCGACCAGGATCCCGCGATGCAGGACGCCATTCGCCAGGTCGTAGCCGCGTACGGTGGCGGTGCCGTCGAAAAGCTCCAGGACGACGATCGCACCGGGCTCCTGGCGCACGGCGCTGGGCAGGAACCCCTGGTCGACATCCGCATTCCGGATCTCTTGCACGATCGCGGCGATCCGGGCTGGCTCCGTGATCCGCGAGACGACGACGCGGTTGTATTTCTGATCGAGCAGCCCGATCGCCTTGACCTTGCCGTCGAGGTCCAGCAGGTCGGCGCCGCGCTTTGCTGCGGGATTCGAGTCAGCCTCGTACAACACCAAGTGCCCGTCGTGTCGCGCGGCCAGCCGGAAGGTCGTCGCGTAGCCGCGCACCGCGTATACCGGCGCGCCGCTCGGGATGAATGCCGCGTCGCCGTCCGTCATCTGGCGCGAAGCCTCCTGGCTGTCGGCGAACCGTCGGCTGACGCGGAACTGCTCCGCGCCGAGGTCGGCATCGGCCAGCTCACGTCCCTGCTGATAGAACGTGGCGACGTAGGTGATCCCGCCGTGGCGGACGAAGTCGATGTACGAGGGTACCGGTCGTCGCGCAACCGCCGCTGGCGGTCGCGAAGGCGAACAGCGCAGCCAGGAGGGTCGGGAGCGGGCGTCCGGCGCGGGGTCTCACTTCGTGAATGTCAACGTCGCGCGCTCGCCGACGGTGTTCGTCGCCGTCGCCGTGTACCGGCCCGCCGGAAAATCGCCGCCGAGGACGATCAGCTCATTCCCAAACTTGTCCACGCCCTTCGAGGAGCGTCCCGTGGCGGCGCCGCTCACCTGCACGGTGAGGCTCGACCCCGGCGCGAAGCCGTATGCGATGAGCGAGATGCCCGGGCCCTCGGGCGAGTCCGGCGCGACGGCCAACCCGGGAAGCGGCTCCGCCGCAGCCCTGGCTCGCGCTGGGAACGAGGCGACGAATTCGTCGAACGAGCGGCCGGTCAGGGCCGTGTACCCCGCGGGAAGACCGGTCCCGGTACGGATCGACTCGAGCAGCGCGGAGAGCTTCAGCGGGCCGAGATCCGCGCGCAGGAAGCGCACCGCCTGCGCGGCGACGAGGTATTGGTAGCTCGCGTCGAGCCCGCTGCGGCCGTTCCAGGTCGTGAGGTCCTGCATGTCGGCGAGCGAGGGAAGAAGATCACGCGCCGCCATCGAGCCGACCGCGGTGCGGTCCCTCGCCGCGATCCACGCCGTCCCCGGCACCGTCGCCTCCGCGACGTGCGCGAGCCCCTCGTTCAGCCACGTGGGCAGATCGTCGAAGCGAGCGTCACCGACCGTCTCCCAAATGAGGCGGTGCGTCAGCTCGTGCCGGAGCGTCGTCATCGGCTTCGTCTTGTTCGATTCGCGCCAATCGATCGCGATGGCGTCCTCGCTCGCGGTGAAAAAGCCTTCCGCCTCCGTTGCCGTGCGCGCGGCGCGGTCGCCGAACAGCGCGCGCACTCCGGGCACGAAGCTCTCGCGATCGGAGAACACGTAGATGAGCGCGCGGCCCTGGAACGCCCGGCCGACCTCGCCTGTCACAGCCGCGATATCCGGCTCGACGTGGGCGAGCGCAGCGGTCCGCGCGGGCGTCGCCAGCCCCGATTCGACGTACGTGTCCGCGGATGCCGAGCACGTCACCGCGAACGAGATCCCGCCGACCGTGCGCGTCGCGGGGCAGCGGACGGTGACCTGGACCGTCCCGGCCGCGCCGGCCGACGTCGCCGTGACCGTTCCGGTCCCGGATCGGGAACCGGCGGCGAAGTGGCCGCTCGCGGAGACGGTCCCGAGCGACTCGGGCTCGACCCTCCAGCGCACGCCACGATCGGTGAAGGGCGAGCCGCCGCTGACCGATGCCGCGAGGGTGCTCTCCTCGCCTGGATCGAGCGTGAGCGTATCGGGCGATATGGAAACGGAAACCGGCGGTGGTGCAATGACGGCGCACGAAGTCAGGAGCAGCGCGACCACCGCGATCAGCGGATAGAGTGAGGTCCTAGTGGCGAACGAGAGATTCATCGACGAGCTATGGGGCATCGCGCGCGAGCTCTTCATGCCGGATCACCCCTGGTTCAAGGGGATCGTCGAGCACCGCTGGACGCGCGAGCAGATCGTCCTTGGCGAGATCCAGCACTACCTCCGGGTGCGCACGAATCCGATCTTCTTCGGCTACATCGTCACGAATGTCGCCAGCGAGCGGAACTACGCCCTGATGGACATCGTGATGGAGAACTTCATGGAAGAGCTCGGCGGAGAGAAGACCCACGTCGACATCATGCTGCAGATGCTCGACGAAGCGGGTATCTCCCGCGAGGAAGCTGACAAGGCCGATGCCGCGCCCGGCACCCTCGCCGCGATCGAGATGATCCGCTCCGGGTGCCAGAACCGGACGGCGCTCGAGGGGATCTCGCTGCTCGCGTTCGTCGAGGCCATGCACGGCGGTCCCGACGGAGCCGCCGCGCGTGTGTACAAGGAGCTCACCGGCCACTACGGGTTCTCCGGCCGCGCGGCCGCGACCTACGAGCTACACGCCGAGCAGGACACCGGCCACGGCGATCGGCAGATCGAGGCGATTCGCCGTTACGCGACCGACGACGAGACGCGCGAGCGCTGTCGGCGCGCCGTGCGGTTGGGCGTCGAGGCCTTCAACTTCGAGTGGGACGGCCACGTGCAGGCGATGACCGGTGAGCGGAACGTGTACTGGAGCGGGAAGACCGGCAACCTGGATCTGCGTCACCCGGAGGTACGGCTGCCCGCGAAGGTCTAGCCGATGGAGCGCTTGCGCGGCGTCGTTTCGTTCTTAGCCTGGGTCATAGATCTGGACCATGATCGCGTCAGCACGAACGTGCTTGAGGTCGAAGGCGATCCTCCGCTTCTCCAGGTCCAGGACAAGTTCGGTCCGGAGCGCGTTGACTTTCCGCGCAACCGAGGGCATCAGAGCGGCCAATCTCTAGGCAGGCCCGCGCGGAGCTTCTTGAACTCAGGATCGGCGGCGTACTTCTTCTTGAAGCTCTTCAGCCTTCTTGTCACGTCGTCCTGATCCATCTCGAGCACGTTGGAGACCATACCCGTGGTCTCTTCGAAGCCGAGGCTTCAGTTACCGCGTCAGCCCTTCATCCGCTGCATGAGCGTGCGGTCTTCCTCGTTCACGACCAAGAGCCTATTCCGCCCACGCGGTGGCTCGTGACGACGACGAGCGGCCCCGCGATCGGGCGGCCACCGGGTCCTGCGGTCACGCGGACGCGCGCGAGCGCCCGCCACTCGCCCTCCTCGTCGGCGAAGCGGAGGATGAGGAACGGGTTCTCGATGACGGAGCCGGGTGTCTCGTCGAAGCGGACCGGAAGCGAGATCTCGGTCTCTCCGCCCGGTCTGACATCGCGCGGGACCTTGATCTCGTCGGTACGGAACTGAGCGTGTGGCTGCGTCGCGGCGAGCAGGCGCACCGGCCGGGCGCCGAGGTTCGTCACCCGCCAGCGGACCATCCACGCTCCGGGCGTCCCCTCGCTCGCGAACGGCTCGATGCCAAGGCGCGGCGCCATCTGACCCGCGACTATGCTCTCCGCGCCCGCAAGGGGGCGCAGGCTACCGGGGAGGGACCCATGGCGCTTCGTTCGTCACGCGTCGTTTTCGCTCTCGTCCTCGTCGTGCTCATGCTCGCGCTCGCCATCCCCGCGCAGGCGAGACCGGGCGGCGTCAGCCGGTTCGCGACGCTTCCGGAAGGTCCAGGTCATCCGGAAGGGATCGCCGCCGACGCCGAAGGGAACATCTACGTCGCCACATTCGAATTCACCCCGGCGAACCGCATCTACGTGTTCGGCTCGAACGGCCAGCTCAAGGCTGATCGGACAAGGAACATCTCGTACTCGCCGCTGGGAATGCTCGTCGTCGGCAACGCGCTGTGGGTCGCCGACTTCGGCAACGGGGACGCCGTCAAGTACACGCTGCCGCTGTCGGCCGCATCCGCGGAGGCGGCGCGCATCGATGTCTGTGGGGGAGCGGGATCTAACTGTGCGCTGAACGCATTCGCGGTCGATTCGTCCGGGAACCTCTACGTGTCGGATTCATTCGGTGGCCGGATCTTCAAGATCACGACCGCCGGCGTTGTCAGCACCTGGTTCGCCGACGCTCGGCTTCAGCCTGGCAGCCACGCGTTCCCGCCGTTCGGCGCGAACGGATTGGCCTTCAGTGCCGACGGCAAGACGCTCTTCGTCGCGAACACGGGTGACGACCGCGTGTTCAAGCTGAGAGTGTCGGCCGCTCCGCTCGCCGCCGATCTCTCGGTCTTCGCCGAAAGCCTGAACGGAGCGGACGGGATCGTCTTCGATCAGCAGGGACGGCTATGGGTAGCCGAAAACCAGAACGATCGCCTCGTCGCGCTCAACGCGAACGGTCGCATCGTCGCGACGCGCGGGTCGTTCGGCGGCATCCGGAAGGGGACGCCGATAGGGCTGCTCTTCCCGGCGAGCCCGGTGATCAGTGGCGGCTTCATCTACGTCACGAACGCCGCGCTCGCGCTCACGCCGGCGACCGGGGATGAGCCCGAGGAGGACGTGACCCGCTTCACGGTGACGCGCATACCGCTCGGCGGACGCGACGACGACGAGGAAGGCGACGACGACTGATCGAGGGAGGGCCTCGGCGATCTGACGCCGGGGTCCTCCCTGGTCTCCTAGCGGCTGTACCCGTAGAGACTCGGGCTCGGTCTCCCTCCGCCACCACCGCAGGCCGGCGCGCCGACGGCGACCAGGGAGCCGAGAAGCAAGAACGCGACGAGCACACGACGCATGTCAAACGACCTCCTTGTAGTAGATCGACGTCGGTCGCAGGCCGCCGCTGGGGTTCTCGCCCCACCGAGGGATGGCCGCGACAAAGGTCCACCCCAGCGACAGATACAGACGCTCGGCCTCGCTGCCTGTTTCGGTGTCCAGGACGAGCAGGGTCCGTGAGGCCTCGCGGGCCTCGTTCTCGATCGCCGTCATCAGCGCGCGGCCGACGCCCCGCCTCCGGACGGAGCGGTGGACGAGTAGCTTCGCGACCTCGGCGCGATGCCGGGCGTTGGGCAGCTGCGCGAGGCGCAGCTGGACGGTGCCGACGAGCCGGCCGTCGATCGACGCCGCCAGGACGACGAGCCGGCGAGCGGTCACGTCGGCGGCCTGTCCTCGCCACCAGGCCGCGGCCTCACTCGCGTCGAACGGGAGAACGAAGCCAACGGACGCACCGCTCCCGACAGCGTCCGCGAGCAGGTCGGCGAGCTCGCCGATCGCCTTCGCGAACGTCTTCGCGTCGAGCCGAGCGATGTCCGGACAACTCATGCGAACTTCGGCATGACTTCGCTCGCGAACGCCTCGAGGGCCTCCCAATCGTAGGGGCTGCGCAGCGCGATGTTGACGCGGTCCGCCCCGGCGTCGCGGAAGGCGGCGACGACCTCGAGCGCCTCAGGAGGAGTGCCCCGAAGAAAACCGGTGAACCCGCGGGTGTCTTTGCCCCAGTGCTGCTGGTAGAGCTCATCGTGCCGTTTGGCGCCGCGCTGGTCGGCACCCATGTAGAAGCCGACGTTGACCGTGCGCATGATCGCGCGCGGATCGCGGCCCAGCCGCGCGCACCAGTCGTCGAGCACCGCGCTCTTGCGCTTCCACTCGGCCGGGGAGAGGTACGGCGCGTTCCAGCCATCGGCGAAACGCGCGGCGGTTCGCAGCGTCCGGCGCTCGCCCGATCCGCCGATCCAGATGGGGAGCCGCTCCTGCAGGGGTTTGGGGTTGTTCGGCGCCTCCACGAAGCGGTAGTGCTTTCCGGCGAAGTCGGCGCGCCGGCGATCGAACAGCAGCCGGAGGACTTCCGCGTATTCCTCGAGCTGGTCCTCGCGCTCCTTGATCGAAGGGAAGGGGATGCCGTAGGCGGCGAACTCGACCTCGTCCCATCCCGCGCCGACGCCGCAATCGGCGCGGCCGTCGGAGAGGTGGTCGATCGTCGTCACGGCCTTCGCCAGAACACCCGGGTGCCGGTAGCCAACGCAGAACACCAGACAGCCGACGCGAACGCGCTTCGTCTCGATCGCGAGCGCGGTCATCGTCGAGACCGCTTCGTAGCAATCGCCATCGCCGCCCTGCGGCGGGGTCTCCTGGAAGTGATCCGAGACGGAGAACCAATCGAACCCGCGCTCGTCCGCGAAGTGCCAGAGCCGGCGCATCTCCGCCAGGGGTCGGCCGAGCTGGCCGAAATGGATCCCGAACCTAGTAGCCAGGCTCCGAGTATGGCGGCGCCGACGACGGGGCCGGCTGTTGCGTGCCGCCGGCGGGCGCGGGCGTCGCTCCGTATCCGCCGCTCCCGGCGCCGCCACAGGCCCCGAGCACGAGCCCGCTGAGGACCAGCGCCGAGATCGCTAGGCGCAGCATCGTCATGAACAGACCTCCTGCTAAGGTGGTTACGGTCGGGAGGCCGCGTTGGATATGGGTAGTTTCGGGATCTTTCTCATCGTTCTCGCGCTCCTGATCGTGGCCGTCGCGGGTCTCGCGTTCGCACTCGCGGTCGCCCGTGCGGTTAACCGTCCACGGCGCGCGCTTCCCGAAAACTGCGGCGACTGTATCTACATGATCCCGCGCGCCAAGGTCTACAAGCGCGAGACCCTCGAGGACGCGGACGGCATCGTCCACTACCTCTGCCAGCAGCGCTGGATCGAGGTCACGCCCTACTCGCCGCGGTGCGAGCTCGGCAAGAGCAAGACGCGCACGACGATCGCTCCGATCTGACGATAGCCTTCCGCGAGTGACCGCCTTCGCTGCGTTCGATGCGTATGTCCGCGCTCGGTCGGCCCAATACGTCGACGAGCTCAAGGAGCTCATCCGGCAACCGACCGTTTCGGCCCAGGGGATCGGTGTCGCGGACACGGCGAAGATCGTCCTCGCCCGTGCGCGCCGGGCCGGGATCGAAGCGTCCGCGCTGACCGCGGACGGCGGCCCGCCGACGATCGTCGGCGAGACCGGTCGCGGCGAGCGAACGCTCCTCGTCTACAACCATTACGACGTGCAGCCTCCCGATCCGCTCGGGGAGTGGGAGTCACCGCCGTTCGAGCCGACCGAGCGCGGGGGCTTTCTGTTCGGCCGCGGGACCTCCGACAACAAGGGCAACCTCATGGCGCGCCTGCAGGCCATCGAGGCCTATCGCGCGACGGTCGGCGAGCTGCCGCTCCGCATCCGGGTCCTCTACGAGGGCGAGGAGGAGAGCGGCTCGGCGCACCTCGCGGCGTTCGTCAAACGCTTCGCCGATCGACTGAGGGCCGATGGGTGCATCTGGGAAGCCGGCTACAAGGACGCCGCGGGACGGCCGACGATCTCGTGCGGCCTCAAGGGGATCGCATACGTCGAGCTCCGCGTGCGGGGCGCGACGAAGGACGCGCACTCTTCGCTCGCGACCATCGTCCCCAACCCGGCCTGGCGGCTGGTCTGGGCGCTCGCGACGCTCAAGAACGAACGGGACGAGATCACGATCGACGGCTTCATGGACCTCGTCCGCGCGCCCGCGCCCGCGGACCTCGCTCTGCTCGAGCGGCTTCCCTTCGACGAGCCGGGCATGCTCCGGATCCATGGCATCCAGCGCTTCGTCCGGGGTCTCACCGGCGTCGAGCTCCGAAAGAAGCACTTCTTCGAACCCACCTGCACGATCTGCGGGATCGTCTCCGGGTATACGGGGGCCGGCTCGAAGACCGTCCTGCCGGCGATCGCGAGCGCGAAGATCGACTTCCGGCTCGTGCCGGATCTGACGCCGGAGAAAGTCTCGATACTCCTTCGCGCGCATCTCGATCGCCGCGGCTTCGACGACGTGGAGGTCGTCGCCGGGCACGGCGAGCGGCCTTCACGCTGGCCGACCGACTCGCTGACCGCCCGGGCGGCCGTCGAGGCGTGCCGCTCCGCGTACGGGACGGATCCGGTGGTGTACCCGCTGCTTGCCGGCTCCGGGCCGATGGCTCAGGTGTGCGACACGCTCGGCATCCCGGTCGCGGGATTCGGGTCGGGGAACGCGGCGTCGGCGAATCACGCGCCGAACGAGAACATCGCCATCACCGACTACATCGATCACATTCGCGCGTTCGGACGCTTCCTGCACACGTTCAGCGGCCGCCCGCTGTCTTGAGTCCCCGCGAGCGGCGCACTCTGCTCGGGCTCCTCGGCTTCCTCACCTTCGCGGCCGTGTACGTGAGCCTGGTGATCGCGCCTGTGCTCACGCAGATCGCCGACGAATTCTCGATCACGACTGGGACCGCGGGGCTCGCGGTAGCGGCC
This sequence comes from Candidatus Limnocylindria bacterium, assembly GCA_036002305.1. Classification (GTDB taxonomy): domain Bacteria; phylum Chloroflexota; class Limnocylindria; order P2-11E; family P2-11E; genus 3-1-20CM-2-70-9. Next base: position 250,993 of record DASYTL010000032.1, on the reverse strand, counting down.
TACGGCGCGCCCGGCATCCTCTTCGCCGTGCTCACCGGCCCGTACTCGGACCGGTTCGGACGAAGGCGATTCCTCGTCGCCGGGTCTCTGGTCATGGGCATCTTCACGTTCCTAGGCGCGTTCGCGACGAGCTTCGCGGTGCTGGTGGCGATGCGCACGATCGCCGGAATCGGGTCGTCACTGATCTGGCCGAACGTGACCGCGACCGTTGGCGACAACTTCTCCTATCGCGAACGGGGACCGGCCATGTCGACGGTGATCGGGCTCAACACGCTCGCATCGGTCATCGGAGTGCCGCTCGCCGGCATCGTGGCCGAGGGCACGAGCTGGCGTGTCTCGGTGGCGATGGTCGGCGTCCTGTCGATCGCCGCGACGGTCATGTTGATCTGGAAGCTCCGACCGGCGCAGGTACCGCTCAACGAATCAAAGGTCCGCGAGATGTACCGCTCGATTGTGACGAACCGCTCGGCGATCGGCGCGATCGCGTCCAGCTTTTTGGGAGCCCTCTACTGGTTCACCTGGTCCACGTACATCGTCGTCTTCTTCCAGCAGGTCTTCGGGCTATCGCAGGGCGTGGCGTCAACGTTCGCGCTGACTCAGGGGCTCGGTGTGCTCTTCGGCAGCCAGCTCGGTGGGCGCCTCGGGGTGCGGATCGGCCATAAGCCAGTGGTGGCGGGGAGCGTCGTGCTCTCGGGCGCGCTGCTCGCGCTCCAGACGAACCTCACGCTGCCGCTCATCGTGACCGCGCTGCTGAATCTCTTGCTCTCAGCGGTGATCGGCGCGCGCTTCGCCTCGAACACGACGCTCCTCACCGAGCAGGTCCCCGAAGCCCGCGGGACCTTGCTTGCGCTGTCAGCATCGGTGACGAGCGTGAGCATCGTCGCGGGCGCCGCGATTGGTGGGCTGCTGATCGACGGGCCCGGGTTCTGGGCGCTGGGCGCGTTCTGCTTCATCGCGGCGACGCTCGCCGCGGTCGTCGTGGCTATCTTCGTGCGCGAGGAGCCGATCGACCTGGAGATCGCGCCGGCCGCGTAGGCGCGACCGCCTTCTTGCCCCAGCTGATGCCGTGGGCCTTCGCCCAATCGCGCCAGTCGGGCACCGGGTGATTCACGGTGTAGAGGAAGTGGTAGGCGCCGCTGTCGCCGACGAACTTGAAACGCTTCTTGAGATCCGTCGCGAGCGTCTCGTAATCGCCGAACGAGCCCAGGTGCCGCTTGAAACCGCCCGCGCGCTCGAGATCCAGCAGCGCGTTTGCGTTGTGCACCACCGCGGCGATTTTCGGCCGGCTGCGGATGACGCGCTCGTCCTCGGCGATCGTGTCGATCTGCCGGTCGCTCATCCGCGCGACCCGCTCGACGTTGAAATCGCGAAAGGCCTCCTTGATGCCGGGCCACTTCGCGTCCACGACGCGCCAGCTGATGCCCGCCTGGAAGACGCCCTTCGAGAGCTGCTCGAGATAGTCATCGAGGCTCTTCGGCCTGATCTTCGGCGGGGCTTCCATCGGCGCGGACTGTACGCCGCAATGTTCGGACGGGACTCGGGACGCCATCGGCAGCTCAGACAGGATCCAAAGTTGGGCGCGGCAGAGCCGCCACGCATCAAAGGCGGCGCATCGTTGCGCAACTGTTACGCAGCGCGGGTTTGTTGGCGCCTGCTCGGCATGACACCTGCCCGTACGTGGCTCACTCGGAAAAGGAGCAGGCCATGGCACGGAAAGCGGGTGGCGGCATGACCGTCGCCGAAGCTGGACGAATGGGTGGACGGTTGGTCAGCGAGAAGTACGGCCCTGAGTTCTACGAGAGGATCGGGAAGAAGGGCGGATCGAGCACGGCCAACAAGTACGGTCCCGAGTTCTTCGGCCGGATCGGCAAGAAGGGTGGCCGCGCCGTGACCGCCAAGTACGGCGCCGGTCACTTCGAGCGCATCGGGCGCAAGGGTGGTCAGAAGGTGGCCGATCTCATCGAACGCGCGAAGACCCTCGAATCGGCGCCCGAGGAAGAGAAGCAAGAGACGACGCCGGCCGAATAGTACCTTTGGTCCCCTTGATGGACCGGAGGGAGCTGGGAGCGGGCACACGCGTGGTTCGCGCCGCCCGCTCGCTCCCCCCGGGCGAGGGTCGGCCCGTGGTCCCGCCTCTCGTGCAGAGCGTGGCGTTCGACTACGGCTCCGCCGCTGAGCAGGACGCGGTATTCGGAAACGAACGGGCCGGCTACGTCTATGGCCGCTACGGCACTCCGACGACCGCGGCGCTCGAGGGCGCGCTCGCCGAGCTCGATGGGGTCGAGGCGGCGACCTGCTTCGTCACCGGCATGGCCGCGATCGCCGCCGCGGTCGACGCGTGCGCGATCTCGCGGGGCGGCCGCGTCGTCGCGCAGGAAGACTGCTACGGGCAGACGCGAGCGCTCTTCGAGCGCTGGGCGCGCGAAAGGGGAGCGGATATCACGTTCGTCGACACGACGGACCACCCGTCGATCGCGGAGGCGCTGCGCGCGAAGCCCACGGCGCTCCTGTACGTCGAAGCGATCGCCAATCCGCTTCTACGCGTGAACGACGTTGCCGCCCTGGCGCGGCTGGCGCGGGAGAACGGCGCCGCGCTCGCGGTCGACGCCACCTTCGCGACTCCGGTGCTGTTCCGTCCAGCCACGCTCGGCGCGAGCATGGTCATTCACTCGCTCACCAAGTACCTGAACGGCCACGGCGACGTCATGGGAGGCGTGGTGTCGGGATCCCCCGAGCTCGCGCGCGCGATGCGAGACCGGACGATCCTCGACGGCGGTTACCTCCCTCCGCACGAGGCGTGGCTGGCGATTCGTGGGCTGCGGACGCTCGCGCTCCGCGTGCGGCGGCAGTGCGAGAGCGCGTTCGCGGTGGCGCGCCACCTGAGGAACCACGCGAAGGTCGCGCAGGTGAGATACCCCGGCCTTCCCGATCACCCGCAGCACGATCTCGCGACGCGACAGTTCGGCGGGCTCTACGGCGGCGTCGTCTCATTCGTGCTCCGCGACGACACCCGGCGGGCCGCGTTCCGTTTCCTCGACGCCCTCGAGCTGGCCGCGTCCGCGACGACCATCGGCGATCTCTTCACGGAAGTGCTCTACCCGCCGATCTCGTCGCACCGCCGGCTCCCTGCCGACGAACGCAAGCGTCTCGGCATCACCGACGGGTTCCTGCGCGTCTCCGTCGGCATCGAGGACCCCGACGACATCCTCGCCGACCTCGAACACGCCCTTGACCGCGTCTAGCAGGCGGCCTCGCGCGATCGTCATGAACTGCCACATCACCGGTCTTGCCGTCGCGCGCTCTCTCGCGGCCCGCGGCGTGGAGGTGATCGCTCTCGACCCCGACCCCCGCGGCCTCGGCCAGGCGTCGCGGGCCGTCAGGGAGCGCCACACCTGCCCGAATCCGCTCGAGGACGAGAAGGGGCTCGTGGCGTACCTGCTGGACAACGCCGAGCGCTTCGGCGAGGGCGCGGTGCTGTTCCCCACGAACGACGAGTGGGTGATGGCCGTCGCGCGCTATCGCACGCAGCTCGAGGCCTGCTACCGCATCCCGTTCAGCGAGCTCGCCGTGATCGAGGGTGTCCTCGACAAGCGGCGTCTCTACGCGGACGCGCATCACCTCGGCATCCCGATCCCGAAGACGTACACCCTGAACGATCCCAAGGCCACCTCGCGCGAGATCCGCTATCCAGCGATCATCAAGCCGGCCGAGCAGCGCCGCTTCTACGATCGATTCGGGGTGAAGGTCTTCCGCGCCGAGACCGCGGCCGATCTCGTCAGGTTCGCGCGCGATGCCGCTGACCTCGCCTGCGTCGCGCAGGAGATCGTGGATGTCCCCGCGGGCGGCTTCTATTCGTTCTGCTCGTACATCGCGCCGGACGGGGGAGTGCGCGGAGCGTTCGTCGGTCGAAAGCTCGAGCAGTACCCGGAGGGGTTCGGCACCGGCTGTCTCGTGGTCGGTGAGCAGGTGCCCGAGATCGCTGAGCGCGGGGCGGCGATCCTCGACGCGTTCGGCTACCACGGCATCAGCGAGGTGGAGTTCATCTGGGATCCGGCGCGCGAGGAGCACCTGCTCCTCGACGTGAACCCGCGCGTCTGGAAATGGATCGGTCTGCCGATCGCGAGCGGGGTCGACCTCCCGTGGCTCGCGTACAGCGAAGCCATCGGCAGCGGCGAAGCTGCCGGCGCGCCCCGCGACGGAATGCGCTGGATCTACGAACGCGACTACGCGCTGCTCGCGAGGGCTCGCGAGGTCTTTCCGGCCACGGGTGAGGTGGTGAACGCGGTGTGGGATCCCGAGGACCCTGGCCCCTTCGCGCAGCTCATCCAGAACGAGGGACCGGCCGGGCCGTATTACTGCGCGTGCTAAGGGCGAAGCAGCGCGACCGCGAACCGTCTAGCGGCCGGCGCGTAGCGTTCTCACGACCGCGGCCAGCTTGCGCACGCCTTCGCTGATGGCTCTCTCGGTGACCGATCCGTAGCCGAAAACGATCCCTCCTCCCTGGCGCTGCGGGCGGATGCGTGAGGCGGCGAGTCCCTGCAGGCCGAGTCCGGCGTCGCCGGCGGAGCGCACGACCGCGTCCTCGTCGAGGTCCGGTGGCAGCCAGGCCAGGAGATGCAGCCCCGCCGATGCTCCGGCCGGACGCAGATCGGGAAGATGCCTGCGCAGAGCCGCGAGGAGCGTGTCTCGGCGCCGGCGGTAGATCGGGCGCATCCGCCGGAGATGGCGGTCGAGCTCTCCACGCTGGACGAAGTCGGCGAACGCGAGCTGGTCGATCGCCGGCGAGCCGAGGTCGCTCTTCAGCTTGGCCGCCGCGATCGCCTCCACCAGCGACGACGGAGCGACGAGCCAGCCGAGCCGCAGGCCGGGCGCGAGGATCTTGCTCGCGGTGCCGGCATACACCACCCGATCCGGACAGAGTCCCTGGATCGGGCCGATGGGCTCGCGGTCATAACGGAACTCGGCGTCGTAATCGTCCTCGATGATCAGACCCCTGCGCCTCACCGCCCACGCGACGAGGGCGGCGCGCCGCTCGGGGGGCAGCACCCCGCCCGTGGGGTACTGGTGCGCGGGCGTGACGATCACCGCGTCGACCCGTTCGCGGTCGAGGAGCTCGGGATTGATCCCCGACTCGTCGATCGGGAGCCCGACGACCGCGAGGCCCGCCGCGCGCACCATCTCGCGCGCGTCCGCGTACGACGGGTCCTCCATGGCGATCCGCCGCGCGCCCGACGCTCGGAGCACCTGGGCGACAAGGCGGAGGCCCTGGGCGAAGCCGCTGCAGACGACGACATCGTCCACCCGCGCGGCCGTTCCGCGCACGCGATCGAGATACGCGGCGAGGGCCTCGCGGAGCTCGTGCATCCCGCGGCCGTCGAGGTACGCCATGCGCGCGCTGGGCGCCTCGTTCAGCACGCGACGCACAGAGTGCAGCCACGCAGCGCGCGGGAACTCGTCGAGGTCGGGCTGGCCCGGCCGGAAGTCGGCGGCGAAACGGACCGCGGCCGGGGCTGAGGCGCGCGGCCTCGCCGGGGTCGCGGTCGGGGCGACGCGCGTCGACCCGCCGGGCCGCGCCAGCAGATAGCCCTCCGCGGCGAGCTGCTCGTAGGCCTCCACGACGACGCCGCGTGACACGCCGAGCTGCCGCGCGAGCGAGCGTGTCGACGGGACGAGCGATGCGGGTCCGAAGCGTCCGCTGCGGATGGCGTCACGGAGGTGTTGCTCGAGCTGGCGATGGAGCGGGGTGGGGAGATCGAGGTCGAGCGGGACCAGCATCTCGGCGGCCGAACTGGTACTCGTTCCTGGCATCGAACTGGACCTTATCAGAGTACCGGTCTCGCGTCATCGTCATGCGCAGGAGGCGCGACAGACATCGATGGAGCTACTCATCTTCCTGGGATTCGACAGTCGAGACGAGCGAACGCACGGCGGGGACGAGCGCGCGGTCGCCGCGCTCGATGAGACCCGCCCGAGTGCAAAACATGTAACGGATCGTCCGAGTGCGTCGAATCTCATGAACAGCGCCGGCACGTGTCCTGTTCACTCTTCTGAATCCATTCAAGGAGGGCGCTCGTGCGGGCTTCCCGCGCGGACTGGCTGATCTTCCTCGCGCTCGGCTTCATGTGGGGCTCGAGCTATCTCTTCATCAAGATCGCGGTGGACGATTTCGGGACGTTCACGCTGGTGGCGCTCCGCCTCGCGATCGGCGCGCTCCTGCTCTGGACGGTCGTGCGGCTCGCACGCCAGCGGCTGCCCCGCGAAGCGGCCACCTACGGTCACCTCGTGGTGATGGCGATCCTGAACATCGCGCTGCCGTTCGCGCTGATCACCTGGGCGGAACAGGGCGTGGACTCATCCCTCGCGGCCGTGCTGACCGGGCTCGTGCCGCTGTTCGTAGCGGTCCTCGCGCCGCTCTTCATCCCCGACGAGCCACTCCGTGCCGGCGGCGTCGTCGGCCTCGTCGTGGGCTTCCTCGGTGTGATCGTGCTGACGAGCCGCGGACTCGGTGGATCCGGGTCGGACATCATGGGGGACGTGGCGCTCGTGGGCTCCTCGGTGAGCTACGCGGCCGGCGGTGTCTATACGCGCCGCTATGTCCGCAAGCTCCCGCCGATGATCCCCGCCGTGTTCCAGGTCACGATCGCGTTCCTCATCACTGGAACGATCGCGATCGCGCTCGAGCGCCCCTGGGACGCGCGGCCCGACTTGGCGGCGGTCTTCGCGATCGTGTGGCTAGGGCTGCTCGGTTCGGGTCTCGCGTACCTCGCGTTCTTCCGGCTGCTCAGCCGCTGGGGCGCGACGCGCACCGCGCTCGTCGCCTACGTGCTCCCCGTCGTGGGGATCGCGCTCGGCTTCGTCGTCCTCGGTGAGCCGATCGACGCCCGGATGCTCGCGGGCACGGCTCTCATCATCGCCGGCGTCGGCGTCGTGAACGGTGCCTTCGGCCGCCTCCTGACATTCGTACCTCGGTCGGTGCCCAAGCGGGCTTGACCGCCTGATGCGCCTCTGGCGCGACGGCGACTTCGTGAAGCTCTGGACCGGCTTCACGATCGCCCGGATCGGCAGCCAGATCACCGTGCTCGCCCTGCCGCTCACCGCGGTGTTGCTGCTCGGTGCCGGAGCGACGGAGACCGGCCTCCTCGTCGCGGCGCAGATGGCGCCCTCCATCGTCGTCGGTCTCTTCATCGGAGTGTGGGTGGACCGCCTCCCGCGGCGGCCGATCCTCATCGTCTCCGACGTCGGAAGCGCCCTGGTCATCGCGTCGGTCCCTCTGGCCGCGGCGCTCGGAGCGCTCACGCTCACGCAGCTCTACGTGGTGTCCTTCCTCGGGGGCGCCTTCGCGGTCGCCACCGAGCTGGCGCGCGCGGCCATTGTTCCCGCGATCGCCGGACGCTCGCAGCTCGTCGCCGCGAACAGCCGGCTGCAGGCCTCGAACGCGTTCGCGCAGGTCGCCGGGCCGTCGCTCGGCGGCGTTCTCGTGCAGGCTCTCTCCGCGCCGATCGCCATGCTGTGCGATGCGGCTGGCTTCATCGTCTCCGCCGTTCTGATCGCCGCGATACGCGCACGCGAGGCGCCGCGGGCGCGAGCGCGCGCGGCGAGCGTGTGGCACGAGATCACCGAAGGCCTTCGTTGGATGCGTGGACACCGGATCCTCTTTCGCGCGATCACGGCGATCGCGCTCGCGAACGTCGAGTGGTTCGCGGTCCAGGCCGTTCTCGTCGTCTACGGCACGCGCGAGCTCGGGCTGTCGCCGGCGCTCCTTGGGCTATCGCTCGCCGCGATCGGCCCGGTAAGCCTTCTGGGGGCCGCGCTCGCCGAGCCGCTGACGTCGCGCTGGGGCCTCGGACCGGTGATGATCGCCGCGTTGTTCCTCGAGACCGTCAGCCGCATGCTCCTGCCATTCGCGGCGGGGACGCCGGTGATGGCCGCGGCGGTGCTCGTCAGCTCTCAGGCTCTCCTCGGACTCACCGTGCCGCTCTGGGTGGTGAGCTCTCAGACGCTGACGCAGGCCGTAACGCCGGAGCACCTTCTCGGCCGCGTGAACGCCGCGACGCGCTTCATCGCGGGCGGCGTCGCACCGCCCGCCGCGATCGGCGCGGGGATCCTCGCCGATCTCATCGGCCTTCGGCCGACTCTCTTCGCGGCGGGCGTTATCGCCGCGCTGGCGTTCCTCTATTTACTCTGGTCGCCCGTCCGCGCGTTCCATCACCCGGTCCTGGAGCCCGAGCCGGCCTAGCCGGCTCGCGTCACTTGCCGGATTCGCCGGCCACCGGGATCCGGCCTGAGTCGGCGCGCTCCGGCCGGCCCGCGGGCTGCGCGGCCGCCGCCGGCACGGGCACCTCGCGCAGCAGAGCGACCATGATCACCGCGACCACCGCGGCGCCTATGCCAAAGACGAACGTCCCAGCCGTCGCGATCGAGAACGCGCGGTGGATCGCGGCGACGATGTCGGGCACGAACGGCTCGAGTTGCGCGCGCGCCGCGAGCGGGGCGGCCGAGAGGATGGCCTGACCGAGATCGCCGACCCCTGACAGCTGGTTCAGCACGCCCGCGCCGGAAGCCGGGAATCCGGACACGACCTCCGGTGGAAGCGGCGCCGCCGCGATCTGCCGCGGGACCTCCTCGATCAGCCGGGAGCCGAAGACCGTGCCCGCGCCGGCGAGGCCGACGCTGCCGCCGACCTGCTGGAACAGCGTGAGGCTGCTGGTCGCGGTGCCGATCTGACGCTGCGGCACCGCGCCCTGCACCACGAGCGTGAAGATGGCGAAGAGCGGACCCACTCCCAGGCCGGTGATGAACATCCAGGACCAGAGCACCGGGAGGGGCGTGTCGGCCCGCAGGTTCGATAGGAGCACGAGCCCGGTGACGAGCAGAAGGGTCGCCCCGAGCGCGAGGGGCTTGTACCGACCGGTCCGCGCCACGATCTGGCCCGACGCGATCGCGCTGAAGATAAGACCGCCGAGCAGCGCGAGGATCTGGTAGCCGGACTGCGTCGCGCTCGCGCCGCCGACGACCTGGAACCACCGCGGCAGGAAGACCACGGGCGCGAAGAACGCCATCGAGGCCATGAACATCGCGACGATCGAGATCGTGAACGAGCGGTTCCGGAAGAGGGACAGCGGAACGATGGGATCGGCCGCGCGCGACTCGACCCAGACGAAGACCGCGGCAATGGCGAGCCCGACGGCGATGAGACCGCCGACGGTCGGATCGCCCCACGCGCCCGTCTGCTTGTTGGTCAGACCGACGAGGATCGGGACGAGGGCGGCGACGAGCACGCTCGCGCCGAGGTAGTCGATGCGCGGCGCGATGCCGCTCGGCCTGGCCGACGGAAGTGCCCGCCAGATGACCGCGAAGACGATCGCTCCGATCGGCAGGTTCACGAAGAAGACCCACTGCCAGCCCACGGTGTCGGTGATGAGTCCACCGATCGCGGGGCCGATGAGCGAGCTGAGGCCGAAGACGGCGCCGACGAGGCCCTGGTACTTGCCGCGCTCCGCCGGCTCGAAGAGGTCGCCGATCACGGCGAGCGCGATCGGGAAGAGCGCCCCCGCGCCCAGCCCCTGCAGCGCGCGGAAGCCGACGAGCTGCCACATCTCGCGCGAGAAGCCGGAGAGCGCCGAGCCCACGAGAAAGACCGCGACCGCGAAGAGGAGCACCGGCCTGCGTCCGAAGAGGTCCGAGATCTTGCCGTAGATGGGGCCGCTGATCGTCGCGGTGAGCAGGTACGCGGTGAAGGCCCAGGTGTAGATGTCGTTGCCTCGCAGCTCGGTGACGATCCGAGGGAGCGCCGTGCCGACCACCGTCTGATCGAGGGCCGCGAGGAAGAGCCCGAGCATGACGGCAACGACGATCTGCGTTCGCGTGCGGGGGTCGACGTGAACCGGAGCAGTGTCCGGTAGGGAGAGTGCCATAAGGGGGTCGTCCTCCTGTGGTGAATCTGCACAATGAAACATCCCCGGACGCGCGCGGATTCGTGATGCGCGACGCATTCGGCCGCTTTCGTTAGATGTCTTGCATTCGACGACAATGGCCGGCAGCCAATGCGCTTCGGTTTCTGGATGCCGGTCTTCGGCGGATGGCTGCGCAACGTGGATGACGAGCGCATGCCCGCCACGTTCGCCTACCAGCGCGATCTGGCGCAAGGCGCGGAGCGCGCCGGCTGGGACCTGACGCTCATCGCGGAGCTGAACCTCAACGACATCAAGGGGCCCGAGGCCGACTGCCTCGAGGCGTGGACGACCGCGGCCGCGCTCGCGCCGCTGACCGACCGGCTCGAGCTCATGACCGCGGTGCGCCCGAACTTCCGCCTGCCCGCGCTCGTCGCGAAGGAGGCCGCGACGATCGACCACATCTCGAACGGCCGGTTCACGCTCAACGTCGTCAGCGCCTGGTGGCAGTCCGAGAGCGACCAGTACGGCGGGACCTGGGTGGCGCACGACGAGCGCTACGCGAGGACGGCGGAGTTCATCGCGGTCTTGAAAGGCATGTGGACGCAGGACGAGTACTCGCTCGCGGGCCGTTACTACACGGTCAAAGGCGCGCGTCTGGCGCCGAAGCCGGTTCAGAAGCCGTGGCCCGTGCTCTACGCCGGCGGCGAGTCACCCGCCGCGAAGGACCTCATCGCGCGCGACTGCGACGCGTACCTGATGCATGGCGATCCTCCGGAGGTGCTCGCGCCCAAGATCGCCGACATGCGCGCGCGCCGGGCCAAGCGTCCCGAGCTCGAGCCGCTTCGCTTCGGCGTGGCCGCGTACGCGGTCGTGCGGAAGAGCGACGCCGAGGTGAAGAAGGAGATCGCGCGGATCACCGACGTGCGCGCGAGCGCGCGCGGCTACGCGAGCTACCAGGACTTCGTGAAGGGCTCGCAGCTCGAGACGCCGGTATCGCTCGAGGACTACAGCGTCTCGAACCGCGGGCTGCGCACCGGGCTCGTCGGCACGCCCGAGCAGGTCGCCGAGCGGGTCGGGGAGCTCGAGCGCCTCGGCGTCGATCTCGTTCTGCTCCAGTGCAGCCCGCAGCGCGAGGAGATGGATCGCTTCGCGCAGGAGGTGTTCCCGCTCGTCCGGGGTCAGCGCTCCCGGCGGAGGTAGTCGAGGATCTCGGCCATCACCCGGCAGTCGACCTCGTTGTAGCGCGCGATCTCCCGCATCACCGGCGACTCGGTGAGGCTCCGGCCCCGCGCGCGCGAATCCGCGGCGGCGGACCACGCGCCGACCATCGCGCCGGCGCCATCGGCGAGCCCTTCGCCCCATTCGGTCGCGATCAAGCCATGCGCGCGTAACGCGCGGGCGATCGACTTGAGGCCGAACGAGAACGCTCCTTTCACCACGACGGGCTCCGCGCGGAACACGCGACCGAGCAGGTCGTACCAGGCGAGCGGCGGCCAATCGCGGTCCGGATGCCGCGAACGCGCGGACTCGTAGGCGCGCTCGAAGTTGGACTCCTCGGCCAGCGACCAGTGGACGAGCCGCACGTCGCTGGTGGAGCTCGCTCCCGTGTCGCGCGCGAGCCGGGCCAGGTGCGCGAGCCAGCGGTCGATCATCAGCGCCTCGGCGTCGACGGTGAGATCGTCGACCGTGAACTGCGCGAACGACCAGATCCGATCGGGGTACGTCCCGCAGCCGATCTGGAAGATGAGCGCCTGACCGCCCTTCCGGGGAAACGTTCGGAAGTCATCGTCGAGATCGTGCACGAACTCGAAATCGACGAACGCCTCGGCGGCCGGCGGTCGGCGCCACTCGGCCTCATCAGCGGTGACGCGGGCGGGCCGCACGACGTCGCCAGGGTCCCTGTTGACGCCGATGACGGCATCGAGAGTCCGCGCGTGGTCCCCGTCGATGCCGAACAGCGCGGCGGCCGTGCGCGCGTCGTCCCACCTCGTGACGCCGGCCGCGTGCGCCGCGGCGCGCAGCTCGGTGTTCACGCGTGGGAGCAACGTCAGATCGGCGAGCTTCACCGCGACCTCCGCCTTGGCCGAGCGCCAGGGGAAGTCGCCGTTGGCCTTCATGTTCGGCCAGAGCTCAGGCACGGACGGCAGCGGGAGCACGCGCCACTCGGCGCCCTCCGTCCGCAGGCGGCGGATCCATGCGAGCCCGCGCGCGACGACGCTCGCGAGGTCCTCCTCGCGGGAACGCACGTACGCGTCGCGCGGGACGCGGCCGAGCCGCTCCCAGCAGCGATCGCCACGCTCGGCGCCCTGACGCCAGGCGCGCCCGGCGACGTACGCGGCGGGCGCGGTGTAGCCCTGGACGCGGCCGAGCGCTTCGTTGTAGATCCAACACTGCGCCATGACGTCGACCTGGCCCGCGCCGAGACCGCCGTCCTTGAGCAGGTGCAGCGTCGAGAACTTCAGGTCGACGACGCGGTAGTGGCGGCCGTGGCGCATCGCCGCGACCGGCAGCTCGAGCTGATCGCCGACGAAGGCGTCGGGGCACAGCTCGCCGAGCACGTCGGAACGCACCAGGAGATCGGCGATGCCGAATGTGCGCCGCTCGGGATCGCGCAGCACGGCCGACGCGATCACCGGGGCGCCGTTCTTCATGGCGTCCCATGTCGCCTCCGCCGCCGCGAGCGACCGCGACTCGTCGGGCCGCATGGCGATCCGCGTCACCGGCCATCGTGCCTGGAGATCGACGAGGACGGCCTGCTCGAAGCGGCGTCCCTGCTCCATGAGGTACCGCGGAAGATCGAAGACGCGCTCGTAGCCGGGCAGTTGATCGTCGCGACGGAAGCCGTGCTGCTCGCCGTACTCGGCCAGCCAGTCGAGCAGGAGGTCGCCGTCGCACCAGTTGCGCACCGCGCCCGCGGGGACCCAGTCGAGCCATTCGGCGTCGGTGCGCGGGTCCACGACCCTCCCGTCGTCGCGCTGCGTGATCGCGGCTCTTCCGATCACGCCGCGCCGACCGTGTCGAGCAGACCGCGAAAGTCCGGCTCCTCCCGCAGCGCGGCCCCGTCCGTTGGTGCGGGCGCCCCGCCGCGGTTCGCCCAGTACACGTCCATCCCCACGCGGGCCGCGCCGCCCACGTCGTGCGCCGAGCCCGCGACGAAGAGGACCTCGGCCGCGTCGAGCCCGAGCCGCTCGAGCGCCATCCGGTAAGGAAGCGGATCGGGCTTGTACGCGCCGGCCTCCTCCGCGGTCAGCACGAGATCGAACCGGCCCGCGCGGAACGCGGCGAGGCGTCCGAGCTTGCGCGAACAGTTGGTCACGATGAAGCGCGTCGTACCGTCGAGCCGCTCGAGGACCTCCGGCACGTCAGGCCACAGGGCGAAATCGCCCCAGCGCCGCAGCAGATCGGCCGCGCGCTTCGCGTCGATCCCGACGGCCCGCGCGCTCTCGCGCACGATGTCTTCGAACGGCCGATATGGCTTGCCGCGCAGCAGCTCCTGCGATGACGCGTGCCAGCGCATGCCCAGCTCGCGGTCGCCCGCGACCTCTGACCAGAGCGACCACGTGTCGAGGAGCGCGGTGAGGAGGTCGAACCCGACGGCCGCGTACCTCACCCGAATAGCCTAGGGCGGACCGCGCGCGGCGAGCCCCGCTATGCTCGCGCGGCATTCGCAGGGGAGGAGATCGACGCATGGCCCGATACATCACGCTGATCCAGTTCACCGAGCAGGGCATCAAGACGATCAAGGACTGGGATAAGCGCGTCGCCGCGAGCCGCGAGCGGCTCGAGCGCACCGGCAGCAAGCTCATCGACGTCTACCTGACGTTCGGCCCGTACGACGCCGTCGTCATCACCGACGCGCCGAACGACGACGTGGCGCTCCGCAACGCCCTCGAGTACGGCCTTGGCGGGAACGGACGAAGTCAGACGATGCGCGCGTTCACGGCGGACGAGGGCGTGCGGATCACGAAGCAGCTCTCCTAGCGCTACGCCGCGATGACCGACCCCGCGCGCAGCGAATGGCGATTCACCAAGAGCGAGGCCGTCTCGACGGGCGGAATGGTCACCGCGGATCCGCTCGCCGCGGAAGCCGGGCTCGAGATCCTCCGCGATGGTGGGAACGCGCTCGACGCCGCCCTTGCGACCGCGTTCGCCCTCGGTGTCACGTCGCCCATCGGAAGCGGGCTTGGGGGGATCGCCGGTCTGGTCGTCTGGCGCGAGGGAAAGTCGTACTCCTTCGACGGCTCGACGCGGGCGCCGCTCGCGTCGCGGCCGGACATGTTCGAGCTGATCGGCGGCGGATCCCGGTCGGGGATGTATGGCTGGCCGTCGGTGCGGGACGAGGCGAACGTCGAAGGGCCGCTCTCGGTCTCGGTGCCGGGTGCGGTCGCCGCGTACGAGCTCGCGCACCGGCACCTCGGGAAGCTCCCCTGGGCGCGGCTCTTCGCGCCGGCGATCGGCCTCGCGCGCGACGGGTTCGTCATGGATTGGTACGGCACGCTCATCTTCGGCGCGTACGCCGCGCGGCTGCACCGGAACGCCGAGGCGAAGCGGGTCTACTTCCGCGCGGGCGGAGCGCCGTACCGCCCGCCCACCGGCTTCGAGCCACCCGAGCGCCTCGTGCAGCCTGACCTCGCGCACTCGCTCGAGCTCATCGCTGGTCACGGCGCGGACGCCCTCTATCGGGGTGAGCTCGGCGCCGCGATCGTCGACGATGTCCGCGCGCAGGGCGGGGTCCTTTCGCTCGACGACTTCTCGACCTACGAGCCCGGAGAGCGGCCACCGCTCGCGCTCGGCTACCGCGGCCACCGCGTGTTGACGCTGCCCGGTCTCACCGGAGGGCCGACCGTGGCGCGCGCCCTCGAGCTGCTCGGCCGCGAGGATCTGCGCTCGCACCCGCAGCTCGGCGCCGAGAGCCTGCACCGCGTGGCCGTCGCGCTTCGCGCCGCGTTCAGGGAGCGGCTCTCCTCGATGGCCGACCTGCCGAACACGACCCACGTCAATGCCGTCGACCGCGATCGGATGCTCGTCTCGCTCACGGCGACGCTCGGCGGCGGGTTCGGCTCGGGGGTCATGGCGAGGGGCACCGGGATCGTGCTCACCAACGGGACGTACTGGTTCGATCCGCGCCCGGACACCCCGAACTCGATCGCGCCCGGCAAGCGCGTGCTGTGGGCCGGCGCTCCCACGATCGTGCTGCGTGCCGATGCGCCCTTCCTCGTCTGTGGCGCCCCGGGCGGCCGCAAGATCATGAGCGCGGTCGTGCAGGTGATCGTGAACACCCTCGACTACGGGGACGGCCCGCAGGACGCGACCAGCCGGCCGCGCGTCCACGACGAGGGTGAGAAGCTCGAGGTCGATTCGCGCATCGCCGACGCGACGCGCTCGGCCCTCGCCTCGCTGGGCCACGTGGTCGAGCTCAAGGTCGAGGACGTGCTCGCCACGAATTTCGCGCGCCCCGGCGCGATACAGATCGACGGCGATCGTCTGCGCGGCGGCGTCGAAGGCACGAAGATCGGGATCGCGCTGGGCTACTGAGCCCGGGCCGAAGCCGAGCCGCTACCCTTGCGCCGGATGGCGCGCTTCATCGTCGAAGGCGGCACGCCGCTGCGCGGCGAGATCACACCGGCGGGCAACAAGAACGAGGCGCTTCCGCTCATCGCCGCCAGCCTGCTCACCGACGACCCGGTCACGCTCCGCAACGTGCCTCGCATCCGCGACGTGCGCGGCATGCTCGAGATCCTGAGCGCCCTGGGCGCGCAGGTCGAGGAGCTCGACGCGCACTCGGTCCGCGTCACCGGCGCGCTACGGAGCACGGAGGTGCCGGCAAATCTCGCCGGCGAGATACGCTCGTCGCTTCTCTTCGCCGGACCGCTCCTCGCGCGGTACAAGAAGGTGAAGCTCGGCCTCCCCGGCGGGGACGTGATCGGGCGCCGGCGCAATGACACGCACTTCCTGGCGCTCCGCGCATTGGGCGCCGAGCTCGACGCGAGCCAGTCCGGATACGGCATGCACACGAGCGGCCTCGTCGGCGGCGAGATCCTCCTCGACGAGGCCTCGGTCACCGCGACCGAGAACGCGCTCATGGCCGCGGTGCTCGCGAAGGGCCGCACCGTGATCCGCAACGCGGCGAGCGAGCCGCACGTGCAGCAGCTCGGTCTCGCGCTCATGAAGATGGGCGCGCGCATCCTGGGCGTCGGCACCAACACGATCACCGTCGACGGGGTCGAGCGCCTGAAGGGAATCGAGCACACGATCCTGAGCGACCACATGGAGGTCGGGTCACTCGTCGGAGCCATCGCCATGACGCGCGGCCAGGCGACCATCCGGAACGCGGTCCCGCAGCATCTGCGTATGACGCAGCTGGTCTTCCGGCGCCTCGGTGTCGACACGCAGGTGAGCGGGGAGGACCTCGTGGTCAAGGCGACCGACAAGCTCGTCATCGAGCAGGACATCGGCGGAGCGATCCCCAAGGTGCAGTCTCAGATCTGGCCCGGCTTCCCCTCCGACCTGACGAGCATCGCGACGGCGGTCGCGACGCAGGCTGAGGGAACGGTGCTGATCCACGAGTGGATGTTCCCCGGACGTATGTACTGGGTCGGCTCGCTCGAGAGCATGGGCGCGCGCATCGTCCTGTGCGACCCGCACCGCGTCGTGGTGGTCGGCCCCTCGCAGCTCTACGGCTCGGACCTGCGAAGCCCCGACATCCGCGCGGGCATGGCGCTCCTGGCGGCGACGCTCTGCGCGAAGGGGACGAGCACGATCAACAACGTCGAGCAGATCGACCGGGGCTACGAGGATCTCGACCAGCGCCTGCGCGCGCTCGGCGCCAGGATCGAACGCGCCGCTTGACCTCGTTCGCGACGCATCTCGAATGCTCGCGCTGTCAGGAGGACTTTCCGCTCGACCAGATCGCGCAGGTCTGCAAGACGGATGGCGGGCCGCTCCTCGTCCGGTACGACCTGCGGCGCGTGCGCGAGTCGGTCAAGCCGGACGAGCTGCAGTCACGTCCCGAGACGCTCTGGCGCTACCGCGAGCTGCTGCCGCACCAGGACTCGGGCACCGTCGTGTCGCTCGGCGAGCCGAACACGCCGTTGCTCGACGCGCCGTCGCTCGGCGAGGAGATCGGCATACCGAAGCTGCGCGTGAAGGACGAGGGGCTGCTCCCGACGGGGACGTTCAAGGCCCGGGGCGCCGCCGTGGGGATGACGCGCGCCGCCGAGCTCGGCGTCGAGACGCTGGCGCTCCCCAGCGCGGGGAACGCCGGCTCGGCGTGGGCGGCCTACGGCGCGCGCGCGGGCGTCCGCGTCGTCGTGGTCATGCCCGACCGGACGCCGCGCGTCATCGTCCGCGAGGCCGCGGCGTACGGCGGCGAGGTGTATACGGTCGAAGGCTCCATCGCCGAGGCCGGCGCGGTGGTGAAGCGTGTCTGCGCCGAGCGCGGGTGGTACGACGCCTCGACGCTGCGCGAGCCCTACCGGATCGAGGGCAAGAAGACGATGGGCTTCGAGCTCGCGGAGCAGCTCGGCTGGCGCGTACCCGACGTGATCGTCTACCCGACGGGCGGCGGCGTGGGCCTCATCGGCATGTGGAAGGCCTTCGACGAGCTCCGCGCCATCGGCTGGCTCGATTCAAAGCGCCCGCGTTTCGTCGCGGCGCAGGCCGGCGGATGCGCGCCGATCGTCGACGCCTTCACCAAGGGGATGGATGAATCCCGGCCCTGGCCCGACCCGGCGACCTTCGCCGCGGGCATCCGCGTGCCGAAAGCGCTCGGCGACTTCATCGTGCTGCGCGCGCTCCGCGAGTCCGAGGGCAACGCGCTCGCCGTGAGCGACGCCGAGATAGCCGAGGCGATGGCGCTCGCCGGCGAGGCCGAGGGGCTGCTCCTCTGCCCCGAGGGCGGCTGCGCTCTCGCGGTCACTCGCGAGCTGCGCCGCGCTGGCTGGATCACGGAGACGGACGAGGTGGTCGTCTTCAACACCGGCACCGGTCTCAAGTACGGGGAGTTCCTGCAGGGAGAGGACGCGCGGCACCTCGGCGACGGCGAGCTGCCCGACGAATGAGCGGAGGCATGCGTCCCGGCGCTGGCGCATCTCGTCGCGGCGTCCTCGGCGGCGCGGTGCTGCTCGCGATCGGTGCGGGCTTCCTGCTGCAGGCCGCGGGGCGGGCGGACGCGGGTTATGCCATGTTCCTCTTCCTCGGCCTCGCGTTCGGCGCCGCATGGTGGCTCGGGACGAAGCAGTACGTGTACCTCGTCCCCGCCGCGACGCTCATCGGGTTCGCCATCGGCCTGCTCATCCCGTTTTGGTTCGGCCTGCCCGCCCAAACGCGGTTCCCGATCTTCCTCGGCGCGCTCGCCATGGGTTTGGTCGCGGTGTTCGTGCTCGCTCCGCAGCGCTGGGCGCCGCTCGTGCCCGCCGCCCTGCTCGGCGCCGTGGCGCTCGTGGACGTCGTCGCTCCGAGCGTGCTGCAGGGTGTTTCGGGCCTCGTGCCGTTCTTCGTGCCGATCGTCCTGATCTTCGTCGGGATCTACCTGCTCGTCGAGCCGCGAGGGCACTAGCCCGCGGACTACCATCGCAACCGGATGGCGATCGCCGCGGATGTCCTCGCGCTGGTCGGGCACACGCCGCTCGTGCGTCTCTCGCGCATCGGCAAGGGACTCAGGCCGGCGATCGTCGCGAAGCTCGAGCACCTGAATCCGGGCGGCTCCGTCAAGGACCGCATCGGCCTCCTCATGATCCAGGACGCGGAGCGGAGGGGGCTGCTCCGGCCGGGCGGGACGATCGTCGAGCCGACGAGCGGCAACACCGGCGTCGGTCTCGCGATGGCCGCCGCGATCAAGGGCTACCGGTTGGTCTGCACGATGGCCGACAAGCAGAGCCAGGAGAAGCGCGATCTGCTACGCGCGTACGGGGCCGAGGTCGTGGTGTGTCCCAGCGCCGTGCCACCTGAGTCACCGGAGTCTTACTACAAGGTCGCCGATCGGCTCACCCGCGATATCCCGGGCGCGTTCCAGCCGAACCAGTACTACAACGCGATGAACCCCGAGGCGCACTACCGCACCACGGGGCCCGAGATCTGGGAGCAGACCGAGGGAAAGATCACTCACCTCGTGGCCGGGATCGGCACGGGGGGGACGGTGACGGGAGCGGGGCGATTCCTCAAGGAACAAAAGAAGGACGTCGTCATCGTCGGCGCAGACCCCGAGGGCTCGCTCTACACGGGCGACATCCACCCCTACAAGGTGGAGGGCATCGGCGAGGACTTCTATCCGGGCACCTTCGACCCGGCGATGGTCGACCGCTGGGTACGCGTCAGTGATCGCGACTCATTCCTCACGGCGCGGAGGCTGACGCGCGAGGAGGGGATCCTCGTCGGCGGCTCATCGGGTACCGCGATGTTCGCGGCACTCGAGCTCGCGAAGGACCTCGACGACAAAGCGCTCGTCGTCGTGCTCTTCTCGGACTCCGGGCGCAGCTACCTCTCGAAGATCTACAACGACGAGTGGATGCGGCAGAACGGCTTCCTCGGCTTCGTCGTGCCGGCGACCGTGGGCGACGTGGTCAAGGACCGTGCCGGAACCCCCGAGCTGATCGTTGTCTCGAAGAACGAGAGCATCCGGAAGGCGATCGACACCATGCAGCGCTATGGGATCTCGCAGATCCCGGTCACGGCCGACGGCGCGGCGAGCGCGATCACCGACATCGTCGGCAGCGTGCAGGAGAAGACCATGCTCGACCGGGTCTTCCGCGAGCCGGCGCTCGTCGACGAGCGCGTCGAGCGGGTGATGGACCCGCCGTTCCCCGTCGTGCAGGCGACCGACGACATCGAGCGGCTCTACCAGGAGCTCTCCGGCGGGGCGCCGGCGCTCCTCGCGGCCCGCGACGACCGCCCGGTCTCGATCATTACCAAGGCGGACCTGCTCGAGTTCGTCGCGCATCGGCGGAAACGCTCTTAGCCGGCAGGCGGATAATCTCCGCGGCCTGAATCGGGGGAGGAAGTCCATGAGTCTCACCAGGCGTCAGCTTTTCAAGTACACGGGCGCCGCCGCGAGCGCGGTCGTCCTCGGTGATCTTCTCGCGGCCTGCCAGCAGGCGGCTCCGCTGAAGCCGTCGGGGGACATCAAAGGCACGCTCGAGATCTTCAGCTGGTGGACGGCCGGCGGCGAAGCCGACGGCCTCGCCGAGATGTTCAACATCTACAAGAGGAACTACCCGAACGTCGAGATCAAGAACGCCACCGTCGCCGGCGGCGCCGGCACGAACGCGAAGGCGGTCCTCGCCACGCGGATGCAGGGCGGCAAGCCGCCGGACAGCTTCCAGGTTCACGCCGGGCAGGAGCTCGTGAGCACCTGGGTCAAGGCGGGGAAGATGGACCCGATCACGTCGATCTGGAGCGAGCAGGGCTGGGACGCCGTGATGCCAAAGGATCTCAAGACGATCGTCAGCTCAGGCAGTGACATCTGGTCGGTCCCGGTGAACGTGCACCGCGGCAACGCGCTCTGGTACAACGTCAAGGTCCTGAACGACAACAACATCAAGCCGCCGACCACATTCGATGAGTTCTTCAGCGCGATGGACAAGCTCAAGGGAAAGGTCCAGGCCCCGCTCGCGCTCGGCTCGAAGGGGAACTGGCAGATCTCCATGCTGCTCGAGAACAACATCGTCGCCACGGCCGGCGCCGACACCTACCGCGGCCTGTTCAACGGCAAGAGCCAGTGGACCGATGCGAAGGTGAAGCAGGCCGTCACGACGACGAAGCGGATGTTCGACTACATCAACAGCGATCACCCCACGATCGACTGGGACGAGGCCGCGGGCCGCGTCTCGAAGGGGCAGAGCGCGTTCACGATCATGGGCGACTGGGCGAAGGGCTACTTCACGTCACTCAATCTCAAGGCGAACACGGACTTTGGCGCGGCGGCGGCGCCCGGCACCAAGGGCACGTACATGATCGTGTGCGACACCTTCGGCTTGCCCAAGGGCGCGCCAAACCCGGACGCGGCGAAGACCTGGATCAAGGTCTGCGGCTCGCAGGAGGGCCAGGCCGCGTTCAACCCGAAGAAGGGGTCGATCCCCGCGCGCACCGACGTTTCGAAGGACATCTTCGACGCCATCGCGCAGCAGTTCATCGAGGACTTCAAGAAGGACGCGCTCACACCGAGCATCGCCCACGGCTCGGCCGCGCCGGAGGCGTTCGCCTCGGCGATGAACGACGAGATGGGCACGTTCATCCAGAAGCGCGATGACTCGGCCACCGCGGCCAACCTTGCGAAGCTGGCGGACCAGTACTTGAAGGCGTAATGGCCACCGCCCAGCGGGTACTCGCGGAGCGGCCCCGGCGGGGCCGCTCCGCTCTTTTCGGCGAGCGCGCCGGTTCGGTCCTGCTCCTGGTGCCGTCGGCCGTCCTCGTCGGCATCTTCGTCTACGCGTTCATCGGCTACACCGGCTTCGTGTCGCTCACGGCTTGGCGCGGGATCGTCCCCGACTACACCTTCGTCGGTCTCGAGCAGTACCGGCAGCTCCTCGAGCTCGAGCGCTTCCAGGCCGATCTCTCGAACACGGTCCGGTTCACCGCGCTCTTCCTGACCGCATCGATCGTCCTCGGCTTCGGCGCCGCCCTGCTCCTGGACCAGCGCCTGCGGGGGACGATCCTCTTCCAGAATGTCTTCCTCTTCCCGCTCGCGATCTCGTTCGTGGTCACCGGCACCGTTTGGCGCTGGGTCTTCAACCCGAACTACGGGATCAACCTGCTGCTCGAGCGCGCCGGGCTCGGATTTCTGAAGTCGGACTGGCTCACCAACGTGGACACGGCGCTCTACGCGGTCGTGATCGCCGCGGTCTGGCAGATGAGCGGCTTCTGCATGGCGATGTTCCTCGCCGGCCTGCGGTCGATCCCCGAGGAGCTGCGGGAGGCGGCGCAGGTCGACGGCGCGACCTGGCTCCAGACGTTCCGGCACATCATCCTGCCACTGCTCAACCCGATCCTCCTCGCCGCGGTGATCATCCTCGGCCACATCTCGCTGAAGATCTTCGACCTCGTTTTCGTCATGACGTTCGGCGGGCCCGGATTCGCCACGGACATGCCCGGACTGCACATGTTCATCGCCACCTTCCGGCAGAACCTCTACGCCCGGGGCGCGGCCATCGCCACGGTGCTGCTCCTCATGGTCGCCGTCCTCATCGTTCCGTATCTCATCTGGCAGCAGCGTGAGGAGCGCCGCGCATGAGCGTCGCCTTCGCCGCGAGACGCCGCCGCGGTGTTCGGCCAGGACGCGCGGTTCTCTATGTCCTGCTGCTCGCGGTCGCGGTCTTCTACCTGCTCCCGGTGTACGTGGTGGTCGTCACGTCGCTGAAGTCGTTCATCGAGGTTTCGAACTCGACACCCTGGGACCTGCCGCGGCTGCCGAACCTCGACGCGTACGCCGCCGCATTCGATCGCCTGCGCCTGGCGTTCTTCAACAGCGTCCTTCTCGTCGTGCCCGGGACGATGCTGTCGGCTCTGCTCGGCTCGCTGAACGGCTACGTGCTCTCGAAATGGCGTTTCCCTGGGTCAAACCTCGTGTTCACGCTCCTCCTGTTCGGGATGTTCATCCCGTATCAGAGCGTCCTGATCCCGGTCGTGACCGTCCTGCAGGCTATCGGCCTCTACGGCGGCATCCCTGGGCTGGTCCTCGTGCACGTGGTGTACGGGATACCAATCACGACGCTGATCTTCCGGAACTACTACGCCGCGGTCCCGACGGAGCTCGTCGAGGCCGCGCGCGTCGACGGCTCGAGCATCCTGGGCATCTACCGCCACATCATGCTGCCGCTCTCGATCCCGGCGTTCGTGGTCGTGCTGATCTGGCAGTTCACGAGCATCTGGAACGAGTTCCTGTTCGCGGTGACGATCGCGAGCGATCCCGATCAGCAGCCGATCACCGTCGCGCTGCAGGGTCTCGCGGGAAGCTTGCTCGCGCAGTACCAGATCCAGATGGCCGGCGCGCTCCTGACAGCGCTGCCTCCGGCGATCATCTACGTCGCGCTTGGCCGCTACTTCATCCGCGGGCTGTTGGCCGGGGCGTTGAAGGGCTAGCGTCCTTGGCGGCGCGCTGCTTCTCGCGCATCCCGCGGACGAGCAGCTCGATCTCGCCGAGCGAGACGCCGCCGGTGGCGCTCCAGTCGTGGTCGCGTGCGCGCGCGTCGAGAGCGCAGTAGGCCCAATCCTTCTCGTGGATCGTGATGTGGTCGGCGAGCGCGCCACTCTTGTCCAGGTGCGCAGGCTTGACACACACGAACGAGATCCGCGCCACCCCAGTCCCCATGTCGAGCTCGTTGTCTCTGATGACGGGCCGTAATCCAAGTACCTATTCGCCCACTTCTTGAGCGGGAGGGGGGTATTGAACGAAAGTATATATACTTTCGGGCCATGCCGATCGCGCGTCCGCTGACCCCGCGCCAGCACTTGATCCTCCGCCACGTCGCGCGCGGCGCGACGAACAAGGAGATCGCGCGTGAGCTCGGCATTTCCGAGCAAGGCGTGAAGGTGCACATCTCGCGGCTGCTGGAGCGCTATGGCGCCGAGAACCGGGTGCAGCTGGTGAACATCACGCGCGCGTGGTCCAGTATCGACCTCGCCGGGTACTCGTCGCTGTCCGACGAGGTCGCGGGCATACGCCAGGGTCTTTCTCGGGGCTTCCCCGAGGTGACGTCGGGCGGAGAGATCCGCGTATCGCGGGCCGAGGTGCCCGGCGCCACGTTCGGCGGCAACGGCGGCCTTTCGCCGCAGGCGCCGCTCGACCTCGTACAGTCCGTGAAGTCGCTTCGAGAGCTCCTGAACGAGGTCCACGTGGCGGTGAAGCTTGCGCGCGAGCTGCCGCCGGAGTCGGCCTCGGGCCCGCTCGTCGACGCGATCCGCACGCGTGTCCGCGCCGCGCTCGCCGAAAGCGACAAGCTCGCCACGCTGATCGCGCGAGAGCGGGACCTCCAAATCGAACGCGAGGAGAGCCACACCGCGAGCTAGGCAGCCCCCCGGGCGGTCGCACGTTCGTCGCACAACCGAAGGCGCGTCTCCACATATCTGGTCCGCCGACTGCAGCGGGTCACGCAAACGCCTGCTTGGGAGTGTGAGAACGCATGCCTGTGTCCGTCACGCCAATCACCGACTTCGGGACCGCCGTGATCACGGCGCTCAGCGCGGCGCTCATCGCCATCGTCGCCGCGCTGCCCTCGCTCATCGGCGCGCTGCTGCTCCTCGTCATCGGCTGGATCATCGCCGGCGCGATCGCCGGACTCCTCGTCCGTTTCCTGCGCTTGATCCGCATCGACACCCTCGCGGAGCGCACTGGCGTCGCCGGGTTCCTGCGACGTGCGAATATCCGCGCGGACGCCGCTGGCGTCATCGCCGGAATCGTGAAGTGGTACGTGCGGCTGGTGTTCATCGTCCTCGCCGCGAACGCGGTGGGCCTCACGGCGGTCAGCTCGGTGGTGAACCAGATCCTCGCGTTCATCCCGAACCTGCTCGTCGCGATCTTCATCCTCGCCGCGTTCTCGTGGCTCGCCACGGTCGCGCGCGATCTCGTCACTGGCGCGCTCGGAAGCACGGGGCTCCCGAACGCGCGCGCGCTCGGCGCGGTCACGTTCGCCGCCGTGTTCGCCTTCGGGGTCGTTGCCGCCGCGAACCAGATTGGCGTCGCGGCGAACCTGATCAACATCCTGTTCATGGGTGTCGTGGGCGCCTTCGCGCTCGCGTTCGGCCTGGCGTTCGGTCTTGGCGGACGTGAGGTCGCGGGTCAGATCTGGGCCGACTGGCGCCGTCAGGCGCAGCTGGCCATGGAGCGGGCCGAGTCGACGCCCACACCCGCGCGGGTCGGGCCCGGCAACGGCGAGCGCCGGCCCATCGAGGAGCGCTTACCCAGCCACTAGCCGGCACACCCGAGTCGGCGCGCGAGCGCGAGAGCGAGGGCCACGGGCTCATCGCTCTCGCGCTCTGCATACTGGCCGCAAGTGAAAAGCGCACCGCGCAAGCCCGGATTCGAGACGCTCGCCATCCATGCCGGCCAGGACCCCGAGGCCGCGACCGGCGCGGTCGTCGTGCCGATCTTCCAGACCTCGACCTTCGCCCAGGAGGCGGTCGGAAAGCACAAGGGCTACGAGTACGCCCGCACGGGGAACCCCACGCGCACCGCGCTGGAGATCTGCCTGGCGGCGCTCGAGGATGGGCGCTGGGGTCTCGCGTTCGCGTCGGGCATGGCCGCCACCGACGCGATCGCACATCTCCTGTCAAAGGGCGATCACGTCCTCATGGGCGACGACGTGTACGGCGGCACGTATCGGCTGTTCGCGCGCGTGTTCGACCGCGCCGGGATCACGTTCACGGCGGTCGACATGCGCAAGGTCGACGCGGTGCGCCGCGCGATGCGGCCGAGCACCAGGCTCGTTTGGATCGAGACGCCGTCGAACCCGCTGCTAAAGGTGCTCGACATCGCCGCTCTCGCGGAGATCGCGCACAAGGGAAAGGCCCTGGCGGTGGTCGACAACACGTTCGCGAGCCCGTACCTGCAGCGGCCACTGAAGCACGGCGCCGACCTGGCGATGCACTCGACGACCAAATACCTCGGCGGCCATTCGGACGTGGTCGGCGGCGCGCTGGCCGGGAACGACGACGAGCTGCGCGAGCGCATCGCGTTCATCCAGAACGCCGCCGGCGGAGTGCCCGGCCCTTTCGATGCGTGGCTGGTGCTGCGAGGCGCGAAGACGCTGGCCGTGCGGATGGAGCGCCATTCCGCGAATGCGCAGGCAGTCGCGGAGTGGCTCAGCGAGCACCCGAAAGTGACCGCCGTGAACTACCCCGGCCTGCCGACGCATCCGCAGCACGCGCTCGCGAAACGGCAGATGCGGGCGTTCGGCGGGATGCTCTCGTTCGAGCTGCGCGGCGGGGAGGCCGCGGCGAAGCGCGCCGTGGCGGCGACGAAGATCTTCGCGCTCGCCGAATCGCTCGGCGGTGTCGAATCGCTCGTCGAGGTGCCCCTCGCCATGACCCATGGGTCGGTGCGCGGCACGAAGCTCGCGCCACCCGCCGGACTGGTGCGGCTCTCGGTCGGCATCGAGAGCGTCGATGACCTCATCGGGGATCTCGCCCAAGCGATCGGCTAGTGCCGCTCCCGCTCGAGACCGAGCGGCTCGTCATCCGCCCCTATCGCGATGGCGACGCGGCGGGCCTGCACGACGTCTTCGGCTCGCCCGAGGTGATGCGGTGGACGCCGAGTCCGCCCTCCAAGGACGTCGCGGAGACCGCGCAGCGCCTCGCGCGCACGATGGCGTTCACGGAGCGGCAGCCACCCGGTCTGGGGCTCTGGGCTCTCGACCTGCGCGCGAGCGGCGAGTTCCTGGGTCAGGTCGGCCTCTTCCCGGTGGAGGGGAAGGGGCCCGACGTGGAGGTCGCGTACGAGCTCGCGCCGCGCGCCTGGGGTCACGGCTACGCGACCGAGGCGGCGCGCGCGCTCATCGACTACGGTTTCGCGGAGATGGGGCTCGCGCGCATCGTCGCGCTCATCCTCGCCGACAACACGCGATCGCGGCGCGTCGCGGAGAAGTGCGCGATGACGCTCGAGGGCCCGGGCCGCTTCTACGGCCTCGACCTGCTCGTGTACGCGCGGTCACGCAAGGCGTCTGCCGCCGACTGACCGACCCGCGGCCCCTACGCTGTGGGCATGAACGTCGTGCTCGCGTTCGGCGCCGGGATGCTGTCGTTCTTCTCGCCCTGCGTCCTGCCGCTCGTGCCGGTGTTCCTCGTGGACATGGCCGGCGAGGCGGCGCTCTCGGGCACGCAGCGCGCGCGCACGTTCGCGCACGGGCTCGCGTTCGTGCTCGGATTCTCCGCGGTGTTCACCGCGCTCTGGATCGCGATCGCGCTGGTGGGGACGTTCGCCGGCGAGATGGTCTATTGGCTCCAGCGCGTGAGCGGCCTGCTCCTCGTGCTGCTCGGCATGCAGATGCTCGGCCTCATACGCATCCCGTTCCTCGCGCGCGAGCTCGACGTGCGCTTCGAGGGCGGCACCACCGGCCTCACGCGGAGCTTCCTCATCGGTCTGGCGTTCGGCGTCGGATTCACGCCCTGCGCGGGGCAGTACCTCGGCGCGATCCTGACCCTGATGCTCGGCAGCGATCTGGGTTCGGGCACGGTGCTCCTCCTCGCCTACACGCTCGGGCTCGGGCTGCCGTTCCTGGCGGTCGCCGGGGGACTCGGCTGGGCGCGCCGCGTGGCGCGGTGGCTCTCGGCGCACCTCAGGGTCGTCAACCTCGTCGGCGGTACGCTCGTGATCGCCATGGGCCTGGTCCTTGTGTCCGGGCAGATCGCGAAGCTGCCCCAGCTCTTCAACTTCCTGCCGCTGCTCGGATGAGCGCGCTCGACGCGGCGCGTGGCCCTGAGCGCGAGCCGACGGCGCTCCCGCGCTGGCTTGCCGGGATCATCATCGGCGCGATCGCGCTCGCGTCGCTGGCCGCGCTGCTCTGGCCTTCGCTGCCGTTCACGCAGCCGCCGCCCAAGGACGCCGGAGTCGTGCGGGCGCAGATCGAGGGCGAAGGGGTCGGCGGACGCATCGGGGCGATCGCGCCCGACTTCGAATGGACCGGCTCGGACGGCAAGCCGGTGCGCCTCTCGAGCTACCGCGGGAAGGTCGTCGTCGTGAACTTCTGGGCGACCTGGTGCCTGCCCTGCCGGCAGGAGATGCCGGCCCTGCAGCGCATAGCGGCCGGCGAGCCCGACGTCGTGTTCCTCGAGGTCGATCTGCTGGAGACAGGGGACAAGGTGCACTCGTTCTTCGAACAGCTCGCCCTCGACCGCCTCGTGCCGGTGCTCGACACGGAGGCCGAGACGGCGCGGCGCTTCGGGGTGTTCACTCTGCCCAGCACGTTCTTCATCGATAAGGGCGGCGTGATCCGCCACCTCGAGATCGGCGGGCCGCTCTCCGACGAGCGCATCAGGATCGGCATAAACAAGGCCCGCTGAGCGCATCAGGCATCACAGTCCGTTTGTTTCACGTGTGATCGCCGGCCGCCTCCCGGGGGCGCAGGCTCCTTGTGTGACCTGGGAGGAGGAGCCGATCGTGGAACGCATCCGTGATCTGTTCCGTCCGCACGGCTACCCCTACACCGATCGAGAGGCGCGCCGCAAGCGCAGCAAGCGCCTGCGGTACTTCCTCACCGTCTTCGGCGCCATCCACTGGGCCGAGCGCATCGAGCCGCGGCGCTCGCTCCAGCGCCAAGGCCGCATCGTCCTCTAAGAAGCGAGCCTAGAATCGCCCTCGCCAAAGGCATTGGGGAGGGAACGACATGGCGGTAGAGCTCACGATCAAGCTACCCAACCGCGCCGGCCAGCTCGGCGCGCTCGCGGGCGCGCTCGGCGACGCCGGCGTGAACATGCGGAGCATCGCGGCCACCACCGGCGGCGGCACCGGCATCGTCCATATCGTCGTCGACGACAAGGACGCGGCGAGGGCGCGCCGCGCGATCAAGGCGAAGAAGTACCGGATCTCCAGCGACCGCAAGGTCGTCGAGGTGCGCCTCGCCAACAAGCCCGGCACGCTCGCGCGCGCCGCGAACCGTCTGGCCAAGAAGAAGGTGAACATCGAGTCCGCGTACATGCTCGGCCAGTCGCGGAAGAGCACGACGCTCGGGCTCGGGGTGAAGGACCAGCGCGCGGCGAACAAGGCGCTCGGCCGGCGCTGATCCGACCGGTACTCCGGTACCGGCCGAGATGACCATCGCTCGCGGCTGACGCAGAGGCGAGCCTCCTGACATCACAACGGGGAGGCGCCTGTGTCGACGGTTCGCCGCTTCATGACCGCGGCCGAAGGGCTCGCGACGATCGAGTACATCATCGGGGCCGCCGTCGTGCTCGGAACGCTCGTGATCGGCGTGACGGCGTGGAACAACGGGCTCGTTGCCCGCCTGCAGGCGCTCGTCAGCCAGATGCAGTCGGTGCGCTGACGATCGTGCGGGACGAGCGAGGTCTCGCGACGCTCGAGGCCACCTTCGCGATCACCATCCTCGTGCCGCTGCTCTTCGCGATCCTCGAATTCGGCGCGGCGTTGGAACGATGGCTGGCGCAGGACGCGGTCACCATCCAGGCCGCCCGCTACGCCGGTGAGGTCGGCGGCGACGGGCCCGAGGTCCGTGGCTTCCTCTCCGATCACCTGCGCGCCTCGGGCATCGACCCGAGCCGCGCGGCCGTTGAGGTGGCGCCCTCGCGCGTCGGCTGGCGCGAGCCCATTCGCGTTTCGGTCGCTTCTGAATATCGCGTCAGCATCCCATTCCTGTTCTCGACCTCGATCCCCATCCGCTCCACCGCGATCTCCCGCGGCGAGGTGAACCGGTGAGCCCGTTCCGCGACGATGGCGGGACCGCGGCGGTGACGACCGTCGTGCTCCTCCCGCTCCTCTGCGTCGTGCTCGCGGGAGTGTTGCAGCTCGGCGCTCTGCGCGTCGCCGCCGCCCGCGTGCGCGCCGCGGCGGACCTGGCGACGCTCGTCGCCGTCAACGACCAGGACGCTGCTGAGCTCGCCCGGTCCGGTGTCCTGCGTCTTGCCGCGGATGCGCGGGATGTCGCTCGCGAGCACTTTGCGCGGCAGCTCGGACCTTCCGCACCGCTGCTGGCGGCCGCCGCCGACGAGATCGCGGCCGCCGCGGACATCGCCGTCTTTCCCTCCGCGCCGTCGATCGACGCGCGAACCGGCGCTCGTTACGAACGCCCGACCGTGCGCATCGCGGCGGACGTACCCCTCAGGACTCCGGTCTTTGGCGCGCTCCTCTTCCGTCCGGTGACGAGCGTCGCAGTTCTCGCAGCGAGCTCGGCGCGATGAGGCGCTGGGCCCCCGCGGTGGCGGTCGCACTGCTGGCGTGCGCCGCGTCGTCGGTGTTCGCGCGTGAGACCGCCTACGAGGAGGAGGGAGGTGGAGGCCCCGCGGCCGAGCCGCGGCGCGCGGATCCGGTCCCCTTCGTCGCCCCACCGCCAGGCATCTATTACGTGACCGAGACCTACGTCGCCGACGTCGTGACCACAAGTGGATTACTCACGACATACGGCACGACGACGATCCACGAATCGACCGGCTCGTATGCGCGGGTGCTCGATACGGTCGGAACAGGAGACGCGAGCATCTTCGACGGTTCGGCATTCAACGGCCGGCGCACCCTGAACGACGGCCGCTCGGTCGCGGGTGCTTACTACGAGAACTTCGTACTGACCGATGCCGGCTTCATCGCCGTCAGTGTCGTGTTCTTCCAGGACGATGCTGAACTGTCGCGGTTGTCGACGTTGCCGCCCGCCAGAACGCTCGCACCCGCCACGCCCCGGCCGGCCGCGCCGACACCGGCGCCACCTTGTTGTGCGGCGGTGCGTCCGACGCCCGTGCCGCAGATGACGGCCCGGCGTCCAATCCGGCCGGGCCTCTCGCTCCGTCCGACGAGCCTGCCGCTGAGTCGGATCGAGGTCCTTCGTGGCCGGCCGGTGGAGTTATGGCTGCGTGCGTTCGTCGACGACCGCGAGATCCCAGTCAGTTCGTGGGCGGTCACCTACGGAGAGCCCGGCGATGCGGTAGCGACCACCGGCGGCGGCGCGATCCCGTTCCGCACCTCTTGGAAGCGGCTCGCACCGCCTGGCGCCGCGTACGACCTCGTGTTTCGCGTGGAGGTCGATACGCCCGAGACCGGCCGACGGACGATAGACGCGCCGATCTCGATCATCGTCCGGGCTCCGGCGCTCCAGAGTTGATCGGACAACGTGCCCTCGTCGCGCTGGCGCTCGCATCCGGCGCCCTCGCCGGAGTCCTCTATTACGTGGGTGCTCAACGCACGCCGGTCGTGATGGCGGCCCGTGACCTCGATGCGACGCATGCGCTCGTCAACGACGACCTCGTGATCGCGTCCCTTCCGAGCGACGTCGTCCCGGCCGGGGCTCTGTCAGAGACGACCGCCGCGGTGGGAAAGATCCCGCGTGCCCCGCTCTGGCGCGGGCAAGTCGTGCTCATCGCGGCGCTGTCCGATGATGCCGCGGCGTTCCACACCGGGCTCGCTCTCCCCATCGGAATGCGCGCCGTCGCGCTGCCCGTGGCGGCCGGACAGGCGGTCGGTGGTGCGATCGTGCCAGGCGCACGTATCGACGTCCTCGCGGTCCCAGTCGCGGGCCGCGCGCCGGCCGGCCGCACGACAGAGCTGCTCCTGCAGTCCGCCCTCGTCCTCGACGTACGCACCGAGACTGGCGCTCCGCACGTGTTGCCGACCGCGTCGAAGACCGGCACGGCCGGATTCACCGAACGCATCGGGAGCGTGGTGATCGCCATCGAGCCGGCCGACGAGGTACGGCTCGCCGATCGGATCGCCACGAGCACGTTCGTGCTGGCCTTCGCCGGATCGCGCTGAGTGGCGGTCCTCTCCTGCAGGCGCCTCGCCGATGGAGCCGTGGACGCCGCCATCGCGGCCATCGGATCGGTGACCCTCGCCCGCACACCCGAGGGCGCGTTTCTCGAGGTGGCTGACGCGGACGCCGAACGCGCGCAGCGGCTCCTCGCATTCGCGGGAGTGCGCGCGAACGGCGCCCAGCGCGCCCTTGCGCCCGACCCTTCCACATGTGTCGCGCTTGGCCGCGACCTCGCACCCCTGCCGCTCGGGGCCCTGTCGCTCGACCTCGTGCACGTTCGAGCGCTACCTCTCGGCCTGGAGACTCAGCGGCTCCTTCGGTCAGTACCGTGGCGACGGCCGAGCGTGACGCGCCGCGTCCTGGTGCGCGACCTCCTCCGCGGCGTCGATGCCGCCATCGGCTGGCGTCGGCGCGCGTGGACGACGCGGGAGGTGCTGCGAAGCGCGGACGCGCGCCGTGCGCTCCGGCCGGTGGTGTTCGACAGAGCGGCGATCGGATCTCCGCCAGAGCACCGCGCCCTCGTCCATCAGGGCCTGCTCGCGCGATGGCTGTTCGCCTGAGCCGGCTCCGCGCGTTCCTCGACGCATCGCCGCTCGCCGCTGTCGCGCTGGCCCTCATGCGCGAGGCGACCGGGCGGACGGAGCCGCTCGCGCCGCTCACGCCGGCGCGGCCCGCCGCGCTGCGCAAAGGATCGCGGGTGGGATTCTGGTCCCTTGCGGCCGGCACCGGCGCGAGCACCGTGGCGGCGCTGCTCGCTCATCGATCGGCGGCGGGGGGTGAAGCGCCCCTCCTCGTCGACCTCGACCGCTGGGCGCCCTCGCTCGCACTTCGGGCAGGCCTCGCGGCGGCCAGCGTCGCCGATGCGCTGCTCCAACCCGGCCGGGAGCGCGAGCTCGTGTCCCGCTGGTCGGCCGTCCTTTTCCTGCCAGGCGCTCCGTCGCTCCACGCGACGTTCGACGCCGATCGGCTCGTCGGCGTGGTGGATTCGTGTGCCGCGGGTCGAGCGGCGGTGCTCGATCTGGGGGCCGGCGCCGATGCCCTCGACCCGACGATTCTTGCTTCCCTCGATCGGCTCTGCCTCGTCAGCGGGCCCCGTTCGTCTCAGCTCCAAGCCGCGTTCTGCGCGGTTCCGCTCCTTCGAGCGTCGCCGTGCGCCGTGGGGCTCGTCGTCACCGGGGCGAGCGAGGACGATGCGGCGCGGATCGCACAGCGGGTCGGGTTCCCGCTCCTCGCGGCGATCCCTCACGACCCTTATCTCGCCGATGATGCGTTCGCCGCTCGCGGGCCGACGCTGCGGTCGATCGACTCGCTGCTCCGCGCAATCGGTTGACCGATCCCGCACTCGTCGCGCGCGTGCGCGCCGAGGTCGCCACGGGCGTCGATCCCGCCGGTCTCCTCGCCGTATACGCGGACCCCACGCGCCGCGCGTTGCTCAGAGAGCGCGTCCGCGCGTCGGCGGGGGTCGGGATCGAGGACGGCGAGCTTGACGCGATGTGCGCCGAGCTCTTCGGCTTCGGGCCGCTACAGCCTCTCCTCGACGACCCGGACGTGACCGACGTGCTCGTGAACAGCCCCTCCGACGTCTTCTGCGAACGTGCGGGACGACTGGTCCGCGCGGAGGTCTCCTTCCGGAGCGTTGATGAGGTCGCGGAGCTGGCTCATCGAATCGCGGCCAGCGTCGGCCGGGAGCTCACTCTCGAAAGACCCTTCGTCGACGCGCGGATGCGCGACGGCAGCCGCGCGAACGCGGTGATCGCGCCGATCGGCGGCCCGAGCCTATCGATAAGAAAGTTTCGGCGGATGTCGGTGCCGCTCCGCGGTCCGACCTTGTCCTGGTCGGCGAGCGGCCTACACGGCGACGCCGCCGCCTTGCTGGAGGCATGTGTGCGGGCGCGCGCGAATGTCTTGGTCAGCGGCCCGACAGGATCAGGAAAGAGCACTCTGCTGCGTTCGCTTGCCGCGGCGATCCCTGGCGACGAGCGGCTGGTCGTCATCGAGGACACCAACGAGTTGGTCCTCCCGCATTCGCACACGGTGCATCTCGAGTGCGTTCCGGCTCGAGAGGGAGGCGGGGTCGGCACCGCTGAGCTCGTGGCCAACGCGCTGCGGATGCGGCCGGACCGCATCCTCGTCGGCGAAGTGCGAACGCCGCGTGAGGCGTCCGCGCTGCTCGAGGCTCTCAGCACGGGGCACGACGGTGCGCTCACGACGATCCACGCCGGATCGGCGCAGGGCGCGCTCGACCGGCTCGGTCTGCTCCTCGCGCGGGCCGGCGAGCTCGCGGACTCGGCCATCTCGCGTCACGTCGTACAAACGATCGACATCCTCGTGCACGTCGCCCGCGATCGCGACGGAATCCGGTCGGTGCGCGAGATCGCCGCGGTTGAGGACAGCGGTGTCGCGAGCCTCTGGCGCGCCGGCGAGCGAGCGGTGCGCATGCCGACCCGGCTGACTCAGCGATTGCGATGAGCATCGCCATGGCCGGGGCGCTCGCCGTGGCGCTTGCGGTGACGTGTTCGCTCTTGGCCCCGCGCGCCCGCGAGGTCTCGCTCCCCGGGCGGCATCCGGATATGCACGCTTTGGGAGACGCTGGCTGGCCCCGATCGCTCTGGGAATGGGAGGGGATCAGGGCGGTCTGCGTGGTCGTCGCCGCGGCGCTGGCCTTCTCCGTTGGATTCCCGCCCGCGGCCGCGATGTTCGCCGCCGTGATCGCGCCCTCTATCGCGGCTCGCTCGCGGGCGCAAACCGCGCGGCGGCGAAGTCGTCTCGGCACGACGCGGCTCGTTCGCGCGACCGAGGCCGGGCTGCGCTCAGGCCGCTCTCTGGCCGAGGCGCTGCGCCGAGCGATCGACGCGAGCGACGATCCGTTGGCGCGTCGGCCATTCGCGGATGCACTTCGCGAGTTCGATCTCGGAGCGCCCCTCGATGAGGCGCTCCGCTCGTCCGCGTCTCGCGCACAGGACGGGCGCGTACGAATGGCGGTCGAGACCCTCGCCATCGGCGTCGCGTCACGCCTGCCGGGCGATCGCGCCGCCGTGCTGGTGGGCGCGGTGGCCGATCGCCTCGCGTTCGAGGAGCGGCTCGAAGAGGAGGTGCGCGCGCGCACGAGCGGCTTGCGCTCGCAGGTCCTGCTGCTCGCCGCGATCGTCCCGGCACTCTCGATGTATCTGGCCCTGACCGTGCCTTCACTCGGCGCCACGCTCGCGGGACCGCTCGGCCGCACGGTTCTGGTGCCTGCCGCGATCGCGCTGGAGGTCATCGGCGTTCTCGCGACCCGGCGCGCGTTCGCTGGAAGGCTACGTTGAACATCATCGGGTCGCTCCTTGCGGCCGTCTCAACTGCGGCGGCGATCCTCGCGAGCCATCCTCCGTCGGCCGTCCGGCGCAGGCTCCTGATGCTCGCCCCACCTGCGATCGTGCGAGGACGGCTCCGCTCCGTCTTGACTACGAGAGATCTCGCCCGGAGCGGTCTCGGCTGGAGCGATGGTGATCTGGTCCGCGCCAAGCTGGTCGGTGCCCTGACGGGCGCGGTCGTGGCGGCGACGATCGCGTTGATTCTTCCGATCGGACCACTCCTCGTCATCACCGCCACCTATGCGGGCTTCGTCTTGCCGACCCTGTACGTCGAGCGCGTTGCGGCGCGTCGGCGCGCCGACGCGGATCAGGGGCTGATCACTCTCGTGGAATGGGCCGAGGCGCTGGTCGCGAGTGGCCGTCCGGTCGAGACCGCGCTCGTCTCGATCGCCGCGCGGGGAATCGGCGCCTCTCTCATCGATGCCGCGCTCGCGCGCGCCTCGCGTTCGTATTCCCTCGGCGCTCCGCTCTTCGGTGCCCTCGCACGGGAGTCGGAAGCCGCCGGCCTTGCCCAGCTCGCGACGATCGCGGCGGAGCTCGAGCGCTCGCGCGATCTCGGTCGCGGCGCTTTGACCGTGTTGCGCGACGAGCGTGATCGGGTGCGAGCCGCGGAGCGCGCGCAAGGCCTGGCGGCCGCCGGGCAGGTGGAGACTCGGCTCGCGCTCGTGCTTGTGCTCTGCTACCTGCCAGCGCTGATGCTCCTCGTCGTCATACCGCTCTTCCTCGGACTTCTCGACGGGCTTTTCGTGTGATGGTGCGTAGACTGAGGATGAATCGAGGCGCCCTCGGGGCGCGAGGGAGTGAACGATGCCCAACATTGGTGGTCCGGAGCTCCTCCTCATCCTGGCGGTCGTGCTGATCGTCTTCGGTGCGGGGAAGCTTCCCGACGTGCTCGGTCAGCTCGGCCGCGGCGTGCGCAGCTTCCGTGACGAGTCGACGAGCGATAAGCCCGCGTCCGCGACGTCGGCGACGACAGGGACCGCGTCGGCGGCGCCGCCCGCGCCGAGCACGACGGTCTACTGCAAGAGCTGCGGCCGGCCCAACCCGAGCGACGCCAAGTTCTGCACGAACTGCGGGCAAGCGCTCTAACAGACGGGGTTCGGCCAGCTCGCCTACGAGTTCGTCCACGGGCGCTACGCGCTCGATCCGGTGGCCGCGACGATCGCGGGCATCCACGACCACGACCACCGTCTCGGTGACCTGAGCGCCGACGGCTTCAGCGCGCGAGACCAATTCACCGACGACTGGCTCACGCGCCTCGAGCAGCTCGACACGAGCGAGCTCACCCCGAGCGAAAGCGTCGACCGCAGGCTGATGCTCGCGGAGCTGCGCGGCGACCGCGCGCTCCGGCCGTTCGCGCGCTGGCGCAGGCAGCCCACGCTCTATTCCGACGCGATCACGCGCGGCGCGTACTACCTCTTCCTCCGCGAGCACGCGCCGCTCGCCGAGCGCGTGGCCACGCTGGCCGAGCGCCTGACCGACGCGCCCGGGGTCATCGCGGCAGCGAAGGCGAACCTCGATGGCGCGCTCGTTCCGCCGCAATGGATCGACATCGCGCTGCGGTCGGTGCCGGCCGGCGCCGAGTTCCTTCGGGAGGGAGCGCCGGCGATGCTGCCGCGTGGCACGGCCCTCGAGCGCGCGGCCGAGCGCGCGTTCCGCCTCACCGCCGACGCGGCCGCCGCCGCGCTCTACTCCTTTCAGTCGTGGCTGCGCGACGAGCTTCGGCCGCGTGCGCGCGGCACCTTCGCGATCGGCCGCGACGCGACGGACGCCTGGCTGCGCGAGAAGGAGCTCCTCGACCATGACGCCGCGTCACTGCGCGCGTGGGGCGACGACTTCTATCGCGAGACCGAGGCCGCGGTCGCGGAGGCTTCGCGCGAGATGGGGTACGCCGACTGGCGCGCCGCGATCGCCGAGCTGCGCGAGGACCACCCATCGGAGCACACCCTCGTCGAGACGTACCGCCTCGAGATGGAACGGTCGCGCGAGGCGGTCGCGACCGCCGGGCTCGCCACGATCCCGTACGGCGAGGACCTGGTGGTGGAGGCGATGCCCGAGTTCCAGCGGCCCACGTACCCCTACGCGGCGTACGTCGGCGCGGCGCCGTTCGAGTCGGCGCGCAGGGGTCGGTTCTGGGTGACGCTCC
This sequence comes from Candidatus Limnocylindria bacterium, assembly GCA_036002305.1. Classification (GTDB taxonomy): domain Bacteria; phylum Chloroflexota; class Limnocylindria; order P2-11E; family P2-11E; genus 3-1-20CM-2-70-9. Next base: position 214,206 of record DASYTL010000032.1, on the reverse strand, counting down.
CGACGGCCGACGAGGACGAGAAGACCAAGCGCGAGCGGCTCGAGGGCCATCCGCGCGCGGGCATCGCGGTGATCGCCTGCCACGAGGGCTATCCGGGCCATCACCTGCAGCTGACCGTCGCGGCGGACAATCTCTCGATGGTGCGCAAGGCCCTTCGCTCCAACCTGATGGTCGAGGGCTGGGGTCTCTACGTCGAGGAGCTCATGACCGATCTGGGCTACCTGGATGCCCCGGCGACGCGCCTGCTCCGCCTCAAGGACCTGCTCTGGCGCGCGGCGCGTGTGATCGTCGACGTGGGTCTCTCGACCGGCGAGATGAGCTTCAACGAGGCGGTGGCGTTCATGGTCGAGCGGCCTCGGTTGGAGCCGCCGAACGCGCTGGCCGAGGTCCACCGCTACACGCTCACCCCGCTGCAGCCCTCGAGCTACGCCCTCGGCCGCGCCGCGATCCTCGGGCTGCGCGACAGGGCGCGCGCGCAGGGGTGGGGAATGCGCCTCTTCCACGACCGGCTGCTCGGCGCGGGCTCGCTCCCGCCGAAGCTGCTCGAGCGCGAGCTCGGTCTCTAGAGATGAAGAAGGGCCGCCCTGCGGCGGCCCTTCAGCCCTTCGGGATGGATGGTTCTTATTCGGCGAGGCGCGGGAGGATCGGCTGCGCGGTGTTCACCGGGTTGTAGTTGATCGTGATGTTGCCGTTCTGGATGTCCACGGTCTGCGCGATGAGCTGACTACCGTTCAGGGTCGAGGGGTTGCCGTCGAACCGGAACCGCGCGTTCGGCAGGTAGATCGAGCCGGTGCCGGTGAAGCTGGCGTTCCCGCCGATCTTCATCTCGTCGGTGCACGCGGGGTCCTGGTAGACGAGCAGGTTGGCCCAGGTGCCGGTCGTCTGCGCCGAGAGCGTGCTCGCCGCGTTTCCCTGCAGATTGATCATGCCGCAGTCCGGGAGGGCGCCCGGGGCCGCCGGGTACGTCATGTACGTGTTGTAGAGGAAGACGCCGGTGCCGCCAAAGTCGGCGTTCCCAGCCGTGTCCATGCCCGCCTTGAGGATGTAGATGCCGGGATTGAGCCTGAGGGTCCCGTTGCCACCGAGATTCACCGTGTAGACGCCCGGGTTCTGGTTACCGAGGACGTCTCGGCACGCCGCCAGCGAGTTGCAGGTGGGCAGGCCGCTCGTGCTCGGCTTGGGGAAGCCGGCGAACGGGTCGGCGACCTGGTTGTACCCGGTGTTGACCGGGATCGTGAACCAGCTCCCGGTGGCAGCCCCGTTCACGTCGAGGCTATAGGGGGACTGGATCGTGAAGCGGGCGGGGTCGTTCTGACTGTTGTTCGCCGCGTTCGGCGTGCAGCTCGAGTTCACGAGGATCCCCCCGCCGGTGAGGTGCAGGTCGCCGTTGCTGGAGGTGATGAACGCATTGCAGGTATTCCCGCGGTCGAGCGCCATGATGGCGTAGCCGTTGTTGAGGGCCTCCGCGCCGGCCACGCCGCGCGCGCGGACCGGGTTGAACGCGGCCTGCGCCGGGACGAGCGAGGTCCTCACCTGGCGCGTGATCACGACCTCCACATGCTGGTTGTTCTGGTAGGAGCCGGAGATCGGCGGCGAGTACACGTAAACCTCGGTGTTGTTCACACCGTGGGTGTACCCGTTCAAAGTGGCGTCGGCCGTCGCCGCGGCGATGGCTTGCGCATTCGTGCCGCCCTGGTAGAGGACGACCGCGCCGGCGAATGCGGCCGCGTCCGCCGCTTCCTGCTCGGTGCGCTTGGCTGAGTAGAGCTGCCCGGCGTCGATCGCGAGACCGACGGCGAAGAGCAGGGCGAGCATCAGGATCGCGAAGAGCACGACGGCCTGTCCTTGCTCGCCTTCGCGTCCGAAGAAGAATCGACGGAGGCTGTTCATCGCTGAATCACCAACTGAGACCCTCCCCGGAGGGTGATTTGGTACGCGGAGCCGAGCAGGTACTGCGAGGGAAGCGGGACGAAGGGCGCGGACGCGTCGACGATCACGCGGCAGTTGCGGTCGTTGCACCGCGTGGGCCCGACGAAGTCGGGGAACTGGACCGTGACCGTGACGTTCTGCACGCCGATCGCGGCCTGCCGGACGATCGTCTTGGCCTGATTGACCACCGGGTCGTTCGGGTCGGTCGCGTCGGTGGCCGGGCTGCCGGCGGAGCCGTGAACGATGAGCCAGCGGGTGCCCTCGCGCGCCGCGTAGGCGAGCGTGTTCTCCTGCCAGACGGCGCGCGCGACGTCGAGCAGGCCCGTGATGATGAGCAGCATCAACGGGAGGAGCAGCGCGAACTCGACGAGCGACTGACCGCGCTCGTGCTCGTTCTCTGTGCCTTGCTCGTGGAAGAAGCGCACGAGGCGGCTCAATAGAAGGTCCTCATCGTGGTCATGCGGTTGAAGTTCGCGACGTTCGGGACGAGCGGCCAGGGGACGATCGTCCGGAACTGGTATTCGACCTGCACCGTGACGAAGCACGGCGTCGCGACGGTGGGCGGCGAGATGCACGGCGTGAGCCCGTCCGACTGTGCCACCGTGACCGTGATGGTCGCGAAGTTCGGGTCCATCCCCGGCGTGCGGGACATCTCGTCCATCGAACGGGCGACGGCCTCAGCCGGGGTCGGCGTGAAGTCGATGGCGTAGCTCTCCGCGCCGGCGCGCGCGCCGTTCTGCACGGCGAGCTGGAGGGCGTAGGCTCGAGCCAGGTCGGCGCCGCCGATCAGGCCGAAAACCAGGACGGGCAGGAGCAGCGCGAGCTCGACCATGGACTGGCCAAGGTCGTCATGCCAAGCATGCACGAAGCGAAAAATCCTACCCACTGAGTCGTCAGTTTATGTAACGAGCGGACCCTGCCAATCCTTACGCGCTCCCCCGTTAGTACCAATTGGGGCTCGCGCGCGGTACCTCCGCAAAATGCTGTATGTGGTCACAGCACCTGCAGTGTGCGGTGCTGCTTCGCCTGGCGACTACGGAGGGCTAGTCGGCGGCAGCCACCGGTGTGCGGGCGTGCGACATGACCGCCGCGACGATTGTGAGGGCGTCGTCGATGTCGGTCCGCTCGATCCCGTGGTGCGTGACCGCTCGCAGCCGGGGCGAGTTCCCCAGGTACCTCGAAAGTCGGAGGCCCTGCTCGGCACAGGCTTTCACGAATGCCCCGGCGTCCATCCAGGCCGGGTCGACCTCGAAGGACACGATGTTCGTGACGACCCGGTCGGCGTCGAGGCGAACGCCCGGTATGCGCGCGAGATCCTCCGCCAAGCGCCGGGCGTTCCGGTGGTCCTCAGCGAGACGGTCGCGCATCTCTTCGAGCGCGACGAGCGCCGCCGCCGCGATGACCCCGGCCTGCCGCATGGCTCCCCCGAGGAGCTTGCGGACGCGACGGGCCTTGGCGACGGTGTCCGCCGGGCCACAGAGGATCGAGCCGACCGGCGCGGCGAGGCCCTTCGAGAAGCAAAACTGGACGGTGTCGGCCGGCGCGCACAGGTCGCGCGCATCGACGCCCAGCGCGACCGCGGCGTTGAAGATCCGCGCTCCGTCGAGGTGGACCCGCATCCCACGCCGGTGCGCGAGATCCGCGGCCGCCCTGGTCTCGTCGACCGTGATCACCGACCCGCCGCAGTTGTTGTGCGAGTTCTCGAGGCAGAGCAGCGCGGTCCGCGGGTACATCCCCTGCGGACGGATCGCCGCTTCGATGTCCTCGAGCGCGGGGAGACCGTTCCGGTTCGGGATGACGCGCGGCTGGAGCGAACCGAGCACGAAGGACGCGCCCATCTCGTTCTGGTAGATGTGAGCGAGGTCGCCGAGGATCACCTCGTCTCCGCGTTCGGTCTGCGAGAGCACCCCGCAGAGATTCCCGAGCATCCCGCTCGCGACGTAGACGGCGGACTCCTTGCCGACGACCTCCGCCGCGCGCTTCTCGAGCCGGTTGACGGTGGGGTCCTCGCCGTACTGGTCGTCACCGACTTCCGCCTCGGCCATGGCGCGGCGCATCGCCGGCGTGGGGAGCGTGAAGGTGTCGCTCCGCAGCTCGATCGTCTTTCGTGCGCTCACCGGCCGATGGCCTCCATGACTTTCGCGACCGCTCCGATCAGCAGCGGCGACACGATGATCGCCGGAAGGAAGTCCGCGACCTTCACGTCGCGGATGCCGAGAAGTTTGAGACCGACGCCGATGATGAGCAAGCCGCCGACCGCGCTCATCTCCCGAAGCTGCAGATCGGTGAGCAGTCCATTGAACAGCGACGCCCCGAGCGCCAGGCCGCCCTGATAGAGAAGGATGAGCGGGATCGTCAGCAGGACGCCCCAGCCGAGCGTCGCCGCGAGCGCGATCGCCGTGAACCCGTCGAGGACGCTCTTCACGCTGAGCAGGCTCGCGTCGCCGGTGAGCCCGTTGCGGATCGACCCAAGGAACGTGAGCGGTCCGACGCAGAAGATGATCGCCGCGGTCACGAACGCCTCGGCGACGGTGTTCGACCCGCCGCGTGCGAACCGGCGCTGCAGCGCTTCGCCGAGCTCGTTCAACCGGCGGTCGACGCCGAAGAGCGCGCCGGCGACGCCGCCGAGGAGCATCGCGCCGAGCATGTAGAGCAGGTTCGTCGTCTCGATCGCGAACTTCGCGCCCATGGCGAGCGTGAAGAGCCCGACGCCACGGATGACGTTCTCGCGGAGGCGCTCGGGTAGACGTTCGCCGAGGACCGTCCCGATGAGACCGCCGAGGAGCACGGTCGCCGCGTTCAGCAGCGTGCCGGAGAGGGCGAGCACGAGGGTCCGTAGTATGCGGACGATGACGAACATCGTCGTCTGGTCGGCCTTCCGCACTTCACCGGAGACGGTCGCGGCGAAGTTTCCCGACGACCGGATCATCGCGATCGCGGACGAGAAGAGCCTCGGCGCGGCGGCCGACGCGGAGGTCGCGTTCGGCGGGAACAATCCGGGGCGGGTGCGTCAGCTGCTCGACGCCACGCCGAAGCTCCGCTGGTACCACACGGTGTCCGCGGGTGTGGAGAACATGCCGATGCCCGAGCTCGCACGGCGCGGCATCGTCCTCACCAACAACAGCGGCTCGTACGACGTCCAGATCGCGGAGCATCTGATCGCGTTCGTTTTTGCGGCGTCGCGTGGCCTCCACCGCTACCGCGACAAGCAGCGCGAACGAGAATGGAGAGACCACGATCATCAGGAGCTTCGCGACGCGACGATCGTCGTGTTCGGGATGGGGAGCATCGGCGGGGAGGTCGCGCGGCTCGCGAGCGCGATCGGCATGCGGGTCATCGGCGTCCGGCGGCGCGCAACGCCCGAGCCCGGGGTCGGTCTGGTCGTGCCAACGGAGCGCCTTGCCGAGGTGGTGGCGGAGGCCGACTACCTCGCGATAACCGCCCCGCTGACGCCGGCGACCCGTGGCGCGATCTCGCGCGAGGTCATCGCGCGGATGAAGCCGACGGCCTGGATCATGAACATCGCGCGCGGTGCCATCGTCGACGAGCCGGCGATGATCGATGCCCTGCAGACGAAGCGGATCGCGGGCGCCGCCCTGGACGTCTTCGCGACCGAGCCGCTGCCGCCGAGCAGCCCGCTGTGGACGCTCGAGAACGTCATCCTCACGCCGCACACCTCGGGCGACTCGCCCCGAGTCGGGGACCGCACGCTCACCCTGTTCGCCGAGAATCTGCGCCGGTACAAAGCGGGGGAGCCTCTCCTCAACCGCGTCGACTACGAGGCCGGGTACTGATGCGCGTCGCGAAGGCGCGCCTCGCGGAGCGGACGATCGGTTTCACGGAGTCGGTCATCCGCGAGATGACGCGGCTGAACGCGGTGCATGGCGGCATCAACCTGGCTCAGGGCTTCCCGAACTTCCCCGCGCCGGCGGAGGTGAAGGAGGCCGCGAAGCGGGCGATCGACGCCGACATCAACCAGTACGCGATCACGTGGGGTGCCAAGTCCCTGCGCGATGCCCTCTCGCGGACGTACGGCGAGCTCTACGGAATGCGCGTCGACCCCGAGACGATGCTCACCGTCACCTGCGGATCCACCGAGGCGATGGTCTCGACGCTGCTCGCGGTCGTCGATCCCGGTGACGAGGTCATCGTCCTCGAGCCGTTCTACGAGAACTACGGCCCGGACGCGGCGATCTGCGGCGCGACGCCGGTCTTCGTCCCCTTGCGTCCGCCCGCGTTCACGTTCGATCCGGACGAGCTGCGCCGCGCGTTCTCCGCGCGCACCAAGGCGATCATCGTGAACAGCCCAAACAACCCGACCGGACGCGTCTTCAGCAGGGCCGAGCTCGAGACGATCGCCGCGCTCTGCCGGGACCACGACGCGATCGCCGTGACCGACGAGATCTACGAGCACATCAAGTACGTCGGTGAACACATTCCGATCGCGACGCTCCCGGGAATGGCCGAGCGATCGGTCACGATCTCGGGGGCGAGCAAGACGTTCTCGGTGACCGGTTGGCGCGTGGGCTGGATCGTGGCCCCGCCCGAGCTCACCGCCGGGATCCGCAAAGTGCACGACTTCGTAACCGTCGGCGCGCCCGCGCCGCTCCAGGAGGCGATCGCGGTCGCCCTCGGTCTCGGCCGGCCCTACTACGAGCGGCTGGCCACCGAGTACCGCGCGCGTCGGGATCTCCTGGTGCGCGCGCTGGATGCGGCGGGCTTCGCGCCGAATACCCCGGAGGGCGCCTACTACGTCCTCTGTGATATCCGGCCGTTCGGTTTCGATGACGACACGACATTCGCGCGCTGGCTCGTCAGCGAGGTCGGCGTCGCGGGCGTTCCCGGATCGTCGTTCTTCTCGCGACGGGAGCTGGGGCGGCATCTCATCCGCTTCACGTTCTGCAAGACGCCCGACCTGTTGGACGAGGCCGGGGCACGGCTCCTCCGTACCGCTTCGCTTGCCAGGCTGCGTGCCGTTGGCTGACTCCCGGACACGCGTCGCGGGGGCCGTCGCGGGGCCGCCGAGGCTGGGCCGAACGTACTAGTTAGCCCCCTCGGGGCAATAGACAAAGGTCCCACACCCCCTCCAGGGGTCTCGCCGTTAGCCTGCGTATGGTGCCCTTCGGACGGTCTGAGCGCGGGCAAGCGCTCGTCGAATTCGCGCTCTTGTGCCCGATCCTCCTTTTTCTGGTGGTCGGGCTCATCGAGTTTTCGTTCGTCTGGAACTCGCGCAACACCGTGATGTTCGCGAGCCGCGACGGCTCGATGCTGGCGGCCGAGGGCGGCAACATCGACGGCACGGATTGCGTCGTGGTCCAACGCGTCGAGAGCGACATCGTCTCGCCGGCGCGGGCGATCAGGATCCAGACCATCGCGATCTACTGGTCGGACCGCAACGGCGCTCAGATCGGCTCGAACCAGAACATCTACACGCGGACCGGGTCGACCACCTGCGACTACCCGGACGGCACCTCGACCACCATCCCCTACACCCTCACGACTGGGGCCTATCTCGAGGGCTCGCGCTGCGTCACCCTGGGCGGCTGCGGCGGAACGCACACGACCGTCGACACCATCGGAGTGCGCGTCACCTATCAGCACAGCTGGCTGACGAGCTTCGCTCGGCTGACGGGCAGCGGCGTGACGTTTACCGAGGCCTCCATCACGCGCGGGGAGCCGCAGCGATGAGGCGGTTCCTGCGCGGCGAGGACGGACAGGGCGTGGTCGAGTTCGCGCTGATCCTTCCGCCGGTCATGCTCCTCCTCGTCTTCGGCCTCGTGGAGCTCGCCACGGCGCTGAGCGACGGGATGACCATGCACTCGGCCAGCCGGGAAGGCGCGCGCGTGGGAAGCGCGCTGGTGAACGGCGGCGGCGCTCTCGGCTGCGGCTCGGGCCAGTCGCCGAACGCCGCGACCGTCGACCCCAACGTCGTCGCCGCTGTCGAGCGCGTGCTGACCGGCGCGGGCTCGCGGATCACGCTGTCGGACGTCTCCCAGATCCGCATCTGGAAGTCGACTTCCACAGGCGATCCCGCCAGCGGCCTGGTGAACGTCTGGAACTACCAGCTGAACGGCGGCCCGGTCGTCGACGGCCAGGCGCTCGACTTCGCTCAGGCGAGCCAAGCGTGGCTGCCGTGTTCGCGGACGAACGCGCCGCCGGCGGACTCGCTCGGCGTGACCGTCGTGTACAACTACCGCGGGCGCACCCCGCTCCGCTTCCTCGTGCCGTACTTCGACCAATTCACGATGACGGACCGCGCCGTCATGGCCCTCAATGCGTCGCGATAGGTTCTGCCGCGATGAGCGCGGCCAGACGCTCATCGTCGTCGCGCTCATGTTGGTCGTGCTGCTGGGCTTCACCGGCCTCGTATCCGACGTGGCCTGGTACGAGCTCAACCTCATGCGTGTCCAGCGTGCCGCCGACGCCGCCGCGCTCGCCGGTGTCGTCTACCTGCCGGGGAACGTTAGCGCCGCGGTCACCGCGGCAAAGAATGAATCCTCGAAGAACGGCTTCACGGACGGCCAGAACGGCGTCACGGTCACGGCCGCGCCCGAGGCGCTCAACAACCGGATCCTCGGCGTGGTGGTGCGCGCGCCGATCCGCACGTTCTTCGGGCGCCTCTTCGGCCTCGACACGTTCAGCGCGCGCCGGAACGCGCGGGCGGAGTTCGTGCTGCCGGTCCCAATGGGCAGCCCGCAGGACTACTTCGGCATCAACCGGCTCTGCCGCAACACCGACACGCCGCCCAACTGCCCGCTGGTCACGTCGGCGACGGGCTCCGGGACACTGCAGCCGCTCGGCTTCTTCGGCGGCGTCGAGGCGAAGGGCAGCGACCGCGGCAACGGCGACGCCTACTCGACCTTTTACAACCCGCGGCCGACGCTGAACACCGGCTTCGACGCCAACGGCTACCAGTACATCGTGGAGTTCGGCCCGGGCACCGTCGGCGGGAGCGTGTGGCTTTACGACCCGATGTTCTGCGCGACGGGCGCCGGCACGTCGACGGGCAGGCGCCTCGGAGTGGGCGACTTCTGGTTCGGGTTCACGAGAGGTGGCGTCGGCATCTCGGCGACGTACAACCTTTGGGACATGAACGGCACGCCCTACACGCTCGGCGACGACACCATGCTCGCGACAAGCGGCAACCTCTTCCTCGACTCGAACCAGGTCGACAAGGGCCCGATCTACCGTGGCAACCAGGATTACGGTGGCGGCTCGAACGGCTCCAGCTCCGGAAACTGCGAGAACAGCCCGTATCACCACAAATGGTGGCAGCTTGCGAATGGCCTCACCGAGGGCCAGTACCGCCTGCAGGTGACGTCCGCCAACGGCGACACCGGCGAGGACGCCATCAACGGGTTCGGCGTCCAGGCCCTGGCGAGCTCCGGCCCGGCGGCGCGCGTCTACGGCCAGAGCCGGATGGAAGCGTTCATCGTCATCAACAACGCCTCGGTCTTCTACCTCGCGCAGGTCGAGGCGGCGCACGCCGGCAAGACCCTCGAGATCAAGCTCTTCGACCCCGGCGATATCTCGGACACGGTCTTCAAGATCCGGCTGCCGACGACCACCGGGTTCGTCTACCCCACGTTCACGTTCAGCGCGACCGGCAGCCAGTGCGGCGCGCCCACCACTGGTGGGCCGACCACGCAGCTTCGGACGTCGGACTCATCCTGCAACTACTACAACAACCAGTGGGTCACCATCTCCGTGGCCATCCCCGCGACGTACACCGCGCCGACGCCGCCCGGCGAGCCTGGTCCCGGCTGGTGGAAGATCGAGTACAACACCGGCGCGAGCCAGCAGGACATCACGACCTGGGAAGTGAACATCCGCGGCAACCCCGTTCACCTGATCACGCCCGGCGGCTGACGCCTCAGCGCGCTCGATCCTCCAGCGAGTCGAACCACGCTGGCCACGAGGCATTCGCACACATGAAGGAGCCGACCGCGTCGGGTGGTCGCGCCGCAAGCACGCTCACCGCCCAGGTGCATGGCGACGAGTCACCGAATCCGTGCCTGTTGCTCGGGATCTGCCCGGCGTACGCGACGACCCAGACCAGCGTGTCCGGATCGATCCCGAAGGCACGCCTGTCGCCCACGGCGGCTTCGAACTCCTTGTAGAGGACGAGCCTCGCCTCGATGCGTGAGAGGACATGACCGGGCCGCGCGCTGATTTGCGCCAGCGCGTCGGCGCGGCTCACGAGCGGCGTCAGGGGAACCGGCGCGGGTTGGTAGAACTGCAGGCTCGCCACGATGCGCTCGACCTCGGGACGCAAGGGGGAGGCGGCGGGGAATGCGCTGATCACCACCATCCGATCGTCGAAGAACGGCGAGCGCAGGTACCACCAGAGCGTCGGCTCGTTTTTCGCGAAGTCGGTCGGCTGGCTCCGCCAGAACGAGTAGAGCTCCGCCGGCTGGCCCGCCACCCGGACCGAAGCGTGCTCCCGGATCTGCTGGTCGATCCGGCCGAGCTCGAACCGCGCCACGAACGTTGCGGCCTCGAGCCGATCGGGGTTCTGCCGCATGTTCATGCCAACGTAGATGGCGCCGTCCGGAGGCAGGTAGGCGATGCTGCGGTTCTGCGCATCGGGGACGTCCGGGTCGAAGCTGCGCGCCTCGAACCCGTGCTGCGGGCCGGTCCGGTGACGCCACGCTTGGGGAACGTCCACGCTCCAGCCGCCGGCGTCGTCCCTCAGGCGCGCGTAGCCCGGTGCCGGCGTGCCCGTCGGGCTGCCGGGCGTCGGAACGGGCGTCGCGGCCGCGCCCGCGAGCACGCCGCTTTCCGGCGGTTCGCCACGAGACCCGCAGCCCGCAAGCAGGAGGGCCGCGGCGAGGCATGCCCGGCGGATCACACCACTAGTACGTCGGAAACGCGTTCTCGTTCCGGGGTTCGGTCGCCTTACTCGCTGACCGCACGTCCTCCGCGAGGCAGGGTGCGCTCCCACGCGAGGAAGAGCGCGAGCGGATCGGGCGGCGCCGCGACGGTCGATGAGGTCGAGGTCGAGAGGCGCTGCTGCACGGCGGCCGCCTCCTCCTGCCGCCCGAGCCCGCGCAGGGCCTGCGGGTAGCTCGAGCGGAGCGTGAACACACCCTGCACCGACCCGAGCTGGATGCCGTGTTCGAACGCCGCGACCGCTTCCTGGAACTTGCCGTAGCCGTACGCGGCCTCGCCGTACGCGAGCCAGGCCGCCGACGTGTTGTGCGCGACGGCTTCCGCCTTCGTGCGCTCGTAGAAGTTCCTTCGCATGTTCATGTCGTTCCAGTCATCGCCGATGATGGCCTTGAGCAGCGCCTCGTGGTTCGGGTCGTAGATGACCATGTAGCGGTAGCTGAAGGGCTGCCAGTTGTTCTGGAACCACTGGTACGAGAGCGGCACCATGCGGCCGAGCATCGAGTCGTTCACATAGAAGGTCTGCGCCGCGTCGTCGTAGCCGCGGATGGTGCGCCAGTGCGCGACACGCGAGACCCATGGATCCTGCATCCACTGCGTGACCATCGGCGCGAAGCCGTTCGCGACCAGCCTGCGCATCAGATCGTTCGTTCCGTTGTTGCGCCACACCGAGCGCAGGCCGAAGTTCTCACTCACCCAGCCGTTCACCCGCTGCGGGCCCATGCCGGACATCACGTTCGTCCCACGGAGCGGAAGGCGCGCGGTCTCCTGGGACACGTCGACACCCAGCGTGGAGAGAGCCATCACCACCGCGGCCGGTCCGCAGTTGTTCAACGATTGCCAAACGTGCTTCATCTCCTCGAAGCCTGCGGAAGCCGGCGCCGCCTTGGGGACGACGAGCGGCGCGGGCTCGACGACCGCGGCCGCCTGGGCGGCGAGCGCGGACGGCGCGTTCGCCGCGGCGGGCGCGGCGGCGGAGGCCGCCGTCTCCGCGATGGGTCCAGGCGCCGCGGCAAAAGCCGCGCAGCTGACCGCAAGCACGCACCCCACCCCGATGGCGAGAAGGGCGGCCGTTCGTCGCCTCATGGTGGAAATGGTAGCCCGCGGCCACTCGTGTTGGCCCGTCATCTGCGTACCATCCCGTCATGCGGGAAGCGACGCTCGCGCGTGGCCGCCTCGCCGAGCATCCGGTGTGGTCGCGGGTCCTCGCCGAGAGCGATCTTGCGGGCCGCACGATCCTTCCGGTCATCGTGTCGAGCGCCGTCGAGGACCGTGAGAAGGTCGAGGGCGCGTCGTGGCTGGAGCGTCTTTCGCTGACCGAGGTCGTTCGCGAGGCGCGCGCCGCCGCGTCGGCCGGCCTGGCCGGACTGCTGCTCTTCGGAATCAGCGACCGCAAGGACGAGCACGCGATCCTCGCGAGCCAGCGCGATCACGTCGTGCCCCGGGCGATCCGGGCGGTCAAGGAGGCGGTACCCGAGCTCGCGGTCGCGACCGACGTGTGCGTCTGCGCGTACACGGCGCACGGTCAGTGCGTTTTGTTCGGGGAGCGTGGTGCGGACGTCCCGGGCACCCTCGAGCACCTCGCCGTCATCGCGCGGGTGCACGCGGACGCCGGCGCCGATCTCCTCGTTCCGTCGGGGATGCTCGATGGGACGGTGGGAGCTCTCCGCGCGTCGCTGACCGCGTCCGGTCGCGACGACGTGCCCGTGGCTGGGGTCGTCAAGCTCGAGAGCGCGCTCTATGTCACGCATCGCGTGGCGGTGGGCGCGGTCCGGATCGCCGACCGGGCGGTCCCGCTCATTCCCGCGGACGACGCGATAGCCGCGGTGGCCCGCGCTCGGCGCCACATGGCCGAAGGGGCCGACGCGATCGTAATTAAGCCCGGTGCGCCCGGCCTCGACGTCGTGGCGCGACTCGCGGCGTTCGCCGACCGGCCACTCGTGTCCTACTTCACCGTCGACGAGCACGCGCCCTTTGTAACGGCCGGGGAGGGCGCGCTCGACCCGGTCGCGGCCGAGCGCGAGCATCTGGCCGCCGCGCGACGTGCGGGCGCGAGCCTCGTTATCTCGTCGGGTGCAGGGAGCCTCTCTCACGAATGAGAGGCGCTCGCCGCTGACAATCGGCGCGCGCCTTGGCCTCTACGCGATGCTCGCGGCGCTGGTCGTCGCGAGCTTCTTGGTCAGGCCTGAGCGCCAGGTCGCCGAAGTCGCGGGCCCGACCGCCGATCTACCCGCGGCGGCCCGTGCCGAGCCTCTCGCGCGCGGTTCCATCGGCGCGCTCCGCGACGAGCTCGCGTTGTCGGCCATCGCCAAGTCGAGCGAGGCACCGTTCACCGCCTCCGCCCGTCTCGACTTGACCGAGGTCGTGCCCGACCCGGTCCCCGAGCCGGAGGTGGTGGCCACACCCGACCCGACACCCGAGCCCACGCCGGAGCCGACTCCCGCACCGACGCCACGCCCGGCCCCGCGCCCGACCCTGCGTCCGTTCGCAGTCCTCACGAACCCAACGACCGCGTGGGCCGAGCTCCACATGCTCGAGCTCATGAACGCGTCGCGCGCGCGCGCGGGCCTCGTGCCGCTCCTGAGCGATGCCGTCGCCGCGAACGCGGCACGCGCGCACAGCGCCGCCGAGGCTCAGGTTCGCTACGTGTACCACGACGGACCCGATGGGACCGCGAAGTCGCGCAACGTTCCCGCATGCGGGACCGGCTGGTACGGCGAGAACACAGGAAAGATATGGAACGACAACGTCGACGCGCTCCACATCGAGTTCATGGCGGAGCCGTGGGAGCCGATCAACCACCGCACGAACATCATGGATCCCACGTTCAGGCGCGTCGGCGTTGGAGCGGTGATCGGACCCGACGCGATGTATATGACGATGGTCTTCTGCCGCTGACCGTCGGCTCCGCCGGGGGTCGGGGGGCGAAGCCCCCCGATGGCTGCTAGCGTTCAAGCCGTTGGAGCACCGCCGCGTCATGCTTCCCAACGGCCTGCGCGTCCTTGTCGCGGAGATGCCGGAGACGCGCTCGGTCTCGATGGCCGTGTACGTCGGCGTCGGGTCGCGCGTGGAGTCGAAAGACGACGCGGGGACCAGCCACTTCCTCGAGCACATGGTCTTCAAGGGGACGGCGAAGCGGCCGACCGCGGCGGACATCAGCCAGGAGATCGAGAGCCGCGGGGGCGTCGTCAACGCGTCGACCGACAAAGAGGTCACGGTGTTCTGGTCGCGGGTCGTCGCGCGGCACTACCTGGTCGCGCTGGACGTGGTCGCGGACATGATCCGCGCGCCGATGCTGCGTCCCTCCGACGTCGAGTCGGAGCGCAACGTCATCGTCGAGGAGCTGCGCATGTACCGAGATCAGCCGCAGGACCGGGTACACACGCTGGTCGACGAGCTGCTGTTCCCCCGGCACCCGCTCGGTTGGGAAGTCGCGGGCCGAGAGCCGGTCGTCCTGGGGATGACCGCGGACAAGCTGCGCGAGTTCATGCAGGGCGGCTACGCGCCGTCCCGCACCGTGGTAGCTCTTGCCGGTCCGCTCAAAGCAGACGACGCGATCGCGGCCGTCGATGAGGCGCTGGGCGGGCTCACGACGCGCGAAGCGCCACGCTTCAAATCCGCGCCGCCCGCAGGAAAAGCGCGCGCGAAGATGCTCGGCAAGCGCGCCGAGCAGACCAACCTCTGCGTGGGGTGGCGAGGCGTGCACACGACCCATCCCGACAAGTTCGTCATGGACATGCTCAACGCCGTGCTCGGGGAGGGGATGTCGAGCCGGCTCTTCCTCGAGCTGCGCGAGAAGCGCGGGCTCGCGTACGACGTGCACAGCTACGACGCGAACTACTCGGACGCCGGCAACCTCGTGGTCTACGCGGGATTCGCGCCACAAAACGGCGCCGAGGTGCTCAAGGCGATCATGCGCGAGGTCGCCCGCCTCCGCGACGAGCCGGTCGCCGCCAAGGAGCTCGAGCGCGTGCGCGACTTCGCCAAAGGACGGCTCGAGCTGCGACTCGAAGACACGCGCGGGGTTTCGGGCTGGCTCGCGGGACAGGAGCTGTTCCTCGGGCGCGTGCGGAGCGTCGAAGAGGTCTGCGACATCATCGACGGCATCAGCGCGTCCGATATCCAGCGCGCCGCCCGCGAGTACCTGCGGCCGGAGCGCGCATACCTCGCCGCTGTGGGGCCGCGCGCGTCGCTCGAGGCCATCGTGCCGCCCTCGGCCGAGGAGCTCGCGATGGAGATCGCGTCCTGAGCGCCGAGCGCACGCTCGTCGTGCTCAAGCCGGACGCCATCGAACGGGCCATCGCGTTCGAGCTGCTGTCACGCTTCGAGAAGCGCGGTCTGCGTGTCGCCGCGCTGCGGCTGCTCAAGGTCGATCGGCCCATGGCCGAGAAGCACTACGCGATCCACAAGGGGAAGTTCTTCTATGACGACCTCGTGAAGACGATCACCGCCTCGCCGGTCATCGCCTGCGTCCTCGAAGGCCCGAACGCGATCCCCGTCGTGCGCGCCATGGTGGGGGGGACGCGTCCGCACGAGGCCGCCGAAGGTTCGATCCGCGGCGACTACGCGCTCGTCGGCCTGCGCAATCTCGTGCATGCGAGCGATGCTCCGGAAACGGCGGCCGCCGAGATCAGGCTCTGGTTCCCCGACGGCGTCGTCGAATACACCCGCGACATCGATCGCTGGATGTCTGAGGACAAGGCCCCGTCGTAGAGGCGCCGCCGCGGGTCCCGTCCTCCCGGCCCGCGCGCGAGGTGTGCCTCCCGTGCTCGCGGGTCCCTTCGCCCTACCCCTGCGGATGGACCAAGTCCGCCACCGGCGTACGGGGGCGAGTCCCGCTGCGCCGCGAGGCACCCCTCGCCGCGGGCATGCCCTCGGCGTGCGACCCGCGGCGTCCGCGCGCGAGGCGTGCCTCCCGTGCTCGCGGGTCCCTTCGCCCTACCCCTGCGGATGGACCAAGTCCGCCACTGGCGTACGGGGGCGAGTCCCGCCGCGAGGCACCCCCGCCGCGGGCATCGGCGCGGCGGCACGGGCGAGCGAGTTGTGCGCGGTCCGCGGGTGCCCCCGCGGACCCCGGGACAGGACCCAACGCGCACCGACGAGGCCTAGAGGGGCCTCAATGCTTTCAAGAATTCATCCGCGAACGAGGCGATCGGACGCAGGAAGCCGTCGGGTTGAATGCCGCCGATCAAGAGTGCGACGAAGATCACGCCGCCGATGATGCCGGCGATGGGCCGTGGCTCGACCGTCCAGCGCTCGACGCCCGAGCCGAAGAGCGCGAGCACCGCGCGCAGCTGGCCGACGATCAAGAGCAGCGTGGCCGCGACGAGCAGTGTGCCGGTGATCGGCGCGAACTGGTAGGCGATGAGCTCCATGAAGAACCGGCCCGGGAAGCCGAGGAGGGGCGGCGCGCCGATCATCGCGAAGCCCCCGACGACGAACGCGAGCGCCGCGAGCGGCGCTCGCTGCGCGATCGGCCGGTCCGGAGCGCTGCGTCGCTCGAGCGTCCCGGCCGCGAGGAGCTGTGCCGATGCCGACGCGCCGGTGACGATCACGCTCGCGAGCGCGCCGATGATCCCCGGACCGGATAGCGTCGCGATGCCCACGAGCGCGGCGCCCAGATTCGAGATCACCGAGTACACGACCAGCCGGCGGAGGTCGGGCGCGCCGCTCGCGAGGAACGCGCCACCGACCGCCGACACAAGGCCGATCCCATGCAGGAGGTCTTGGACCTTCACGACTTGGACGATCGCCGGAAGCAGCCCCGAGAGGGTCAGGATCTCCACGAACGCGATGAACGTCGTGGGCACGAGCACGCCGAAGTAGAGCGCGAGCGCCGCCGCCGGCACCTCGCTCGCGAGCAGGGCGGCGTGCGTGTGGAAGGGGATGGCCGCGAGCAGCAGCGCGAACGCGACGACGAGCACGACCGCGAGGAGCACGAACGTGCTCGCGGGCTGCTCGTGCGGCAGGCTCGCGGAGAGCGCGAGCGCGCCGATCCCCAAGCAGCCGCCCAGCGCGACGAACGCGAAGTGCCGGGTCGCCGCCTCGACCGAGCGGTTCCGCTGCACCTGGAACGTGAACGAGCCGACCGGAACGAGCAGGCCGAGCACGAGGAGCGCGAAGATCGCGAGTGGTGCGGTAAGCACGAGGACACCCAGCGAGGTCGCGCCAACGGCGAGCGCGGTGGGGAAATAGTTGTACGCGGGCTCGTCGATCCACACGTCGAGGACGAGAAGGAACAGCGTGGACAGGATGACAAGGGACGCGAGCTGTCCCAACGGCGTCGTCCGCATCTCGAGATCCAGCAGCGTGCCGGTCGCCTCGACCGGGATCGCGGCGACCAGCACGAACGCGGCCGCGATCGCGAGAAGCGAGAAGGGACCGACGAGCCTCAGCCGCTTGCGAAGAACGAACGCGCCGCAGGCGGCGACCGCGAGGACGAGTGGCGCCGCCGCGAGCGTCATCCTTCTCGGACGACCCGCTCGTTCACGATCAGGAACGCGCCCGCGAGCGCGATCACGACCTCGATCCAGGCGAGCATCAGCGTGAGGCCGAGCTGCGGTATGTAGAGGAGCCGCACCAGCAGCTGGACGCCGGTGACCATGAGCAGCGCCCCGAGCGAGCCGCGCACCGGCGTCCGCGCGGTGACCAGGATGGCGACGCCGGACGAGATCAGCCAGAAAGCGGCTACCTGAGCGGTGACGCCGCTCGGGTCCTCGCCGATGAGCGGTACGGTCACAACCTCGCTGGACGCGGTGCGCACGGTCGCGAAGCACGCCGCGGTCGCGGCCGCCGCCACGATAGTCGCGAGCCACAGGCGCCAGCCAGGGTCCTCGCCGTATGCGCGGTCGCGCGCGGCGACATAGAGAATGCCGCACGCGACGAGGGCACCGCATCCTTCGACCGCGAGCTGTGTGACCGTCAGCCGGCCGGCGGTTATGACGTTCGCCGCGACCGATACGCCGAGGAGCGCGACCGCCGAGTAGCGCAGCTGCCGCGAGCCGTTGGCCGCGAGGGTCGCCAGAGCGACGATGCCGAGCGCGATCACTAGCGGGTCGACCAGATCAAGAGCGCGACGATGAGAAGCGCCGCGAGCCACACCCCAGCGCGCTGCTCGAACAGCGCGAAGCCCGCGGACGTGGCGGTGACCGCCCGCTCGAGCATCCGGAACGCGGCGATGCCGGCCGGCACAGGATCGGCCGCCCAGACGAAACGCCCCAGCCGCGTGGCCAGCGCGTCGGGGTCCGGCATGAGCGGGCGCAGCACGCGCGCCGCGATCACCAGGATCGTGGCGACGATCACAGAGCCGATCGCGACGATCGGGTCGATGACATCGAGCGGTCGGCCGAGCTCAGCGAGAGCGTTCGGGATGGGAAGCGCGAGGACGGCCGCGATGAGAACGGTCCCGATAAGCGCGGCCACCGCGGCCGCGATATCGAGGTCGGGCGGCGCTTCACCGAGCGCGAGGCGACGTCCGGCCTGCCAGAGCTCAAGCCCGAGGACGAACGCGATCACCACGACCGCGCTCACACCGGTCGCCAGATTGGGCGCGCCGGCCGCGCCGATCGCGACGCCGACGAGGCCGGTGACCGTCCAGACGCTCGTCGTCATCGTCGCGATGTAGGCACGGTGCGGGGGCATCCAGACGCTCTCGACGAGCGCGGCGAATGCCGCGCCCACCAGCACGAAGAGGCCGGCTCCGAGCGCGACGGGCGTGCCGGCGGCGAGGGCCACCCAGAGCGTGGCCAGCGTGACGTCATGGCGTGCGACGTCCCATTGCTCGGGGAGCGCGAGCGACACCGCCGCGGCATAGAGCACAGTGAGGAGCGCGGCGGACAGCACGACCTGGCTCCAACGAAGCTCGTCGTAGGCGGCGAGCACCGTCACCCCGAGGAGCGTGGCCACGATCGCTCCGCGCGACGCGCGCCCGCGAGCGCGTGCCCGGACCGCGAACGCCGCCAGCGTGAGGAGGATGAGCGCGACGCGCGTCTCGACGCCGATGGCGGGAAGGCCGAGCGTCGAGAGATCGATGCTTGTGGCCCCGACCAGTCGCAGCAGCACTATCGAAGCGGCGACACCGGCCGGCATCGCGAGCAGGCCGCGGAGCGGCTCGCGCTCGGCGTCGAGGACGGCCTGCGCGCGCCGGTAGCGCCACGGCACGAACGGGTAGAGACCCGCGAACAGCGCTGCGCCGGCCGTCGCGGCGAGGATCGCGCCGGGGCTGATCGCCGTCGGCGCGACCGCCGCGAAGCCGAGCGACGGTCCTCCCTGCCGAGCGATGAGCAGGGCCGCGACCACGAACCCCTGGAGGCCAATCGCGAAGTACGCCGCGAGCCGCATCGCTGAGTGCGCCGGCGCGACGAGGAGAGCGGCGAACGCGGTCAGCGACGCGAGAACCGCGATGGCCACCGTCGCGGCCACCAGATCGATCGTCACGACGACCGCGATGAATACGAAACCGATCGCGAGCGCGAGTGCCGGAAGGGCGCGGGGCGAGGCCGTGGATCGCGCGCTCGCGAGCAGGCTCGCGGCGACGTACGCGACACCGGCGGCGATGGCGACCGTCGCCGCACCGTCGAGGCGGTATGACGCTTGGATGGCTGGTCCTCCGGCCGCCGACCATTCCCAGAGCGCGCGTCCCGCGGAGAGGGACGGGTCGATGAGCTGATAGAGAAGGAGCGGTGTCAGCGCGCCGATCGCGCCGATCAACAGGGCGGTGGGCACGCGCCATGCCTGGGCGATGCGCTGCGGTGCGACAAGAAGGGCCACCAACGACAGCGCGATCGCGGCGGCGAACAGAGTGAATTCCGCGCGCACTATCACCCTGCGGTAAGGTAGCCGAGGTGGACCTGAAACTTCTTCCGCAGCAGCAGCTCAAGGTCACCCCGAAACAGATCGCCGCCAACTACATCCTTCAGCTCAGCTCGCTCGAGCTGCAGGACGTCATCAACCAGGAGCTTCAGGAGAACCCCGCGCTGGATCTCGAGGAGGTGCAGGTGTGCCCGCTCTGCGGTCAGCCGCTCGCGGGCCGCGTATGCCTCAACTGCTTCGGGATCGGAAACAAGCCGTACGCCAAGGGTGAGGATCTCGAGACCGAGCCGCTCGAGGGCACGAGCCTCATGCAGCGGGACGAGGAAGACGACGAGCTCGACCCGATCGTCCGCGCGGAGGCCGAGCAGACCCTCGCCGAGTACCTCTCGTGGAATGCGCGCGTGCTGATGCCGAGACGGCTGCACCCGGTCGCCGAGTACATCATCGGCAACCTCAACGACTCGGGCTACCTCGAGCTCTCCATCGAGGACATCGCGAAGACCATGAAGCTCCCGCAGGCCGACGCGCTGGAGGCCCTCCGCACGATCCAGGGGATCGAGCCATGGGGCATCGGGGCCCGCGACACGCGGGAGTGCCTGCTGATCCAGATCGACCATCTGTCGGAGATCGGCGAGGAGATACCCGAGCACGCCCGTGCGATCGTCGCCGACCACCTGCGCGAGCTCGGCGAGCACAAGTTCGGGGACATCGCGCAGGCGCTGCGGATCACGCGCGACGAGGTGCAGAGCTCTTGGGATTGGGTGAAGCAGAGCCTCAATCCGTACCCGGCACACGCGTTCGCGGCCGGGCCCGACGGCACGAGCATCGGCGGGCGGCAGGTCGCCCTGCGGCCCGACGTGATCATCGTGAAGAATGAGCGCGGGGAATTCGAGGTCGAAGTCATCGAATCGCGACGCTTTTCGCTGCGAGTGAACCCCGTCTACCGCAAGCTCGTCGCTGATCTTCAGGCGGCGCGGAGCGCGGGCAACCAGGCCCCGACGATGACCGACGACGAGAGGCAACATATCCGCCAGTACGTGACCAGGGCGAAGTTCTTCATCGACAACATCAACCAGCGCCGCCAGACGATCGCGCGCATCACCGACGTCATCGTGGACTGCCAACGCGACTTCCTCGAGAAGGGTGTTCAGTCGCTGCGTCCGCTGACGCGGGCGGAGGTCGGCGAGCGGATCGGCATGCACGAGTCCACCGTCAGCCGCGCGACCGCCGGCAAGTTCGTGCTGCTCCCGGCCGGCGAGGTCATCCCGTTCTCAACTTTCTTCACGGCCTCGCTCGGCGTGAAGGACGTCATCAAGGACATCATCGAGGCGGAGGATCGCTCGCGCCCGTACTCGGATCAGGAGATCGTCGAGAAGCTGCGCGAGGAGCACGGGATACGGCTCGCGCGGCGCACCGTCGCGAAGTACCGCGAGGAGCTCCAGATCCTCCCGGCGCGCCTGCGGAAGCGCTAGACGCGACTAGGGCCGAGCGCCGGCGCGTTTGGGCGAGTTGGGCTTCGGGGGTGGCGCCCCAAGGGTCTTGGAGATCTCCTCGACCGCGGACGCCTCGATGTGGTAGCCGAACGAAGTCCGGCGCACGCCCGGTAGGTCCTTCCCGCGCATCGCGTCGCGGAGCGCATGCTCCCGCCAGCCGATCTTGGTCGCGAGCTCGGCGGTGGTGAGCCAGTCGCGGTCCTTAGCCTTCTGCTTCTCTGATGCGTCGGCCTTTGGCTGCGACTTCGACGCCTTCTGCGGTGGCATAGCTCGAAACTCTAGCCGGTTTGCGCGTTCACGAACGCTGACCTAAACTGGCATCGAAGCGCTGCGGCCCCCTCCGTCGGGGCGGGCGCTTAGTTCTTGTCCGGCTCTGGGGGATCTCATTGGACACGCCTCTGGTTTGGGTTGTCCCGCTGTCAGGCGTTATCGCGCTGGCCGTCGCTGGCTATTTCGCGTGGGACGTGCTTCGGTCCCCGATCGGGACGCCCGAGATGCAGCGGGTCGCCGACGCGATCTACGTCGCCGCGGTGGCTTTCATCCGGCGGCAGTACCGCACCATCGCTTTTCTCGCGCTGGGCGGCGCCGTCCTCATCGCTGGCGTCGTCTACTTCTTCGAGAAAGTCGAGGGCATCTCCCCCGCAGAGCTCGCGATCCGGACGGCGATCGCCTTCCTTGTTGGCGCTACCGCCTCGATGCTCTCCGGCATCATCGGCATGTTCGTCGCCGTGAAGTCAAACCTTCGCACGGGAGCGGCCGCGCAGCATTCCATCGGCGACGCTCTGCGGATCTCGCTCCGCGGCGGGGCGGTCTCGGGAATCCTCGTCGTGGCCCTTTCACTCATCGGCGTCTTCGTGATGTTCATCGCGTACAACGGCTTCGGGAACCCCGGTCAGGCGCCGTTCCTCATCGTCGGCTTCGGCTTCGGCGCGTCGTTCGTCGCCCTCTTCGCTCAGCTGGGCGGCGGCATCTACACGAAGGCGGCTGACCTCGGTGCCGACCTCGTCGGGAAGATCGAGGCTGGGATCCCGGAGGACGACCCACGCAACGCGGCCGTCATCGCGGATCTGGTGGGCGACAACGTGGGGGACTGCGCGGGCCGCGGCGCCGACCTCTTCGAGTCGACCGCGGCGGAGAACATCGGCGCGATGATCCTCGGCGTCGCCATCTTTGTGGCGACCGGGAACGTCGCCTGGATCCTGTTCCCGCTCGTCGTCCGGGCGTTCGGCCTGATCGCGAGCGTCGTCGGGATCTTCCTGGTACGAGGGCGCGAGGAAGGCGATCCGATGAACTCGCTCAACCTCGGTTTCTATGTGACCACCGGTCTTTCGATCCTCTTCATGGCGCTTGTCACGAATACGCTCCTCAACGAGAAGGGGGCGTGGTACTGGTTCTTCTTCGCCGGTGTGGTCGGCATCCTCACCAGCCAAGCGTTCGTGTACATCACGCGCTACTACACGTCGGGGAACTCGCGACCGGTCAAGGAGATCGCCGAGGCGGCCAAGACCGGACCCGCGACGACGATCATCTCGGGGACCGCGGTGGGCTTCGAGACGACCGCGCCTTCGGTCATCACGATCTGCATCGCGTTGTTCCTGGCCTATGCCTTCGGGCAGCGATGGAGCGACGTCACCGCGCTCCCCAACGGCGGGGTGTACGGCACCGCCGTCGCGACGATGGGCATGCTCATGAGCGCGGCCTTCATCCTGGCGATGGACACCTTCGGGCCGATCACGGACAACGCCGCCGGCGTCGTGACGATGGCGCGCGCGTCCGAGGAGGTTCGGACGCGGATGGACCGCCTCGACGCCGCCGGGAACACCACCAAGGCGCTCACGAAGGGGTACGCGGTCGCGTCCGCGGCGCTCGCGGCCTTCCTGCTCTTCTCGGCGTACCTCGATCGCGTCGCCGAGCTGACCGGAAAACCGTTCCACACCGTCAACCTCGCCAGCGTGAACGTCTTCCTCGGCGGGCTCCTGGGAGCGATGCTCGTGTACATCTTCTCGTCGCTGGCGATCCGCGCGGTCGGTCGCGCCGGAGCGGCCATCATCGAGGAGGTCCGCCGCCAGTTCCGCGAGCACCCCGGGATCATGAACGGGACGGAGCAGCCGGATTACGCGAGGGTCGTGGACATCACCACCGCCTCGGCCCTTCGCAACATGATCGCCCCCGGCGCGCTCGCCGTCCTGGCGCCGGTCGTCGTCGGGATGCTGCTCAAGGCGGAGGCCGAGGCGGCGATGCTCATGGTCGGGACCATGGCCGGCGTCATCCTCGCCACGGTGCTCAACAACGCCGGTGGCGCGTGGGACAACGCGAAGAAGTACATCGAGCTCGGTGAGCTGCGCGACGAGAAGGGGCAGGTGATCGGCAAGGGAACGCCGGCGCACGCCGCGGCGGTCGTCGGCGATACCGTCGGCGATCCGTTCAAGGACACCGCAGGCCCGAGCCTCCACGTCCTGGTCAAGCTGCTCTCGACCATCACGTTGGTGCTGGCGCCACTCTTCATCTGATCCTTCTGCCTGCTGAGGGCGGGCATACCGCTCGCTCGGGTCGTCGCGATAGACAACGAGGCGACCCGCTCGCTCACGGCATGCCCGCCCCTCGCAGCTCCGTCGCCATATTGACGCGGCCGTCCTATCGCAGGCGCCTCGCAACGTGTCAGACACCTTGTGTCACGCGCCGTCGTTAGTCTCATGGGAAAAGTGCGCGGGTCGATCGACTTCAACGCCGATCTCGGCGAGGGCGCCGGGACCGACACCGCGATCATGCCGCTCGTCACGAGCGCGAACATCGCTTGCGGCGGACACGCGGGCAACGAGAACACCATGCGCACGACTGTCGAGCTCGCGCTGCGCAATAAGGTCCAGATCGGCGCGCACCCCGGCTATCCGGACCGCGAGCGCTTCGGCCGCGTGCCGCTCGAGATGTCCTCGCGCGACCTCATCGAATCGATCCGCCGGCAGCTCGACTCGCTCATCGGGATCGCCTCTCGCATGGGAGCACGCGTAACCCATGTGAAGGCGCACGGCGCGCTCTACAACCAGGGCGAGCATGATGCGGCGGTCGCGCGCACCATTGTCTTCGGGATCCAGGCCGCGACCGGCGGACACGAGCTCGTCATATTCGCTCCGCCGGGATCGGCGATGTGGAAAGAAGCGAGCGAGACGGGCATGAAGGTCGCGCGTGAGGGCTTCGTCGATCGCGCGTACGAGCCCGACGGCACGCTGCAGTCGCGCTCCATCGCGGGGGCGGTCCTCATCGAGCCCGTCGAGTGCTCCACGCAGGCCCTTTCGTTCGTCCGCCACGGCGGCGTGACCGCCGTCGATGGCAGCTTCGTCAAGCTCGTGGTGGATACGCTCTGCGTGCATGGCGACACTCCCGGCGCCGCCAACATCGCGCGCGCGGTGCGCGACGCGCTGAACGGCGCCAAGGTGAAGGTCGCTCCATTCCGGTCCTGACGCCCGTTCGGGTCCGTCCGTTCGGAGAGAGCGCGCTCCTCATTGAAATGGGGGACCGCGTCGACGAGGTGATCGTCGAGCGCTGCCGTGCGGTCGCCGATGCCTGGGACGCGCTTGGTCATGGCCCGGCCATCCCGGCCTACGCGTCGGTCGTGGTGCGCTTCGACCCGCTCCGCATCGCACCGTCCGACGCCGAGCGCGAAGCGGGTCGCATCGCCGCCGCGAGCGACGCCGCGCCAGCCGCGGGAACGCGTACGGTCGAGATCCCGACGCGCTACGACGGGCCGGACCTCGAAGAGACCGCGGCGCGCGCGAAGCTCACGGTCGACGAGCTCGTCGCTCTGCACTGCGGTCGCGAGTACCGCGCGTTCTTCCTCGGATTCCTTCCGGGCTTCGCGTACTGCGGCTCGCTCGACCCGCGGATCGTCGCGCCGCGACTCGAGCGTCCGCGCGAGCGCGTGCCGGGAGGCTCCGTGGCGATCGCCGATGGGCAGACGTCGGTCTATCCGCTCGCATCGCCGGGTGGCTGGAGGCTCATCGGCCGCACAGAGCTCGCGATCTTCGACGCCGCGAAAGACCCGCCCGCGCTGATCAGGCCGGGCGACCGCGTGCGATTCGTCCCGCTGTGATCCGGATCCACGCCGCCGGACTTCGCGCGACGGTCCAGGACCCCGGACGGTTCGCTCACCTACGCGAAGGCGTGCCGCCATCGGGGCCCGCGGACCACTTCGCGTTCCGGGCAGCGCAGGCGCTCGTCGGCAACGAAGCCGGCGCGGCGGCGATCGAGGTCGTCGGCGCCCCGTTCGCGTTCTCTTGCGATGACCGCCGCCTTGTGGCCGTGACCGGACGCGACGTCGCGCTCCGTGGGCGCGATGCCATGCCGGGATGGACGGCCACGTTCGCGCGGCCCGGCGAGACGTTCAGCCTGGTCGTCGGTGAGCGAGCGCGGTTCGCGTACGTCGCCGTCTCGGGCGGCATCGCGAGCGAGGCGATCCTCGGCAGTCGCGCGACGTATCTGCCCGCGGGATTCGGGCGCGCGCTCAAGGCGGGCGACGCGATGCCGCTCGGCGATGCCCGGGTGGACCCGGAGCGAGCCGGACGGAGCGCTCGCCAGCCCGATTACGACACCGGACAGATACGCGCCATCACGGGGCCTCATGTCGAGCGTTTCACGGACGAGGCCCAATCGCTGTTCTTCTCAGCCGAATTTCAGGTGGATCCCGCGAGCGACCGCATGGGCGCGCGCCTGCGCGGGCCGCGAGTCACCGCGCGCGAGGGCGAGATCCTCACCTGCGGGGTCGTCGCTGGTGCGGTGCAGATCCCATCCGGTGGAGCGCCGATCGTGCTCCTTGCGGAGCATCAGGCGACCGGCGGCTATCCGATCATCGCGACCGTCATCGCGAGCGACCTCGGGCTCGTCGCTCAGCGCTTGCCGGGCGAGCGCCTCCGCTTCGTCCGCGTCGAGCGAGATGTCGGCGTCCTGGCTCTACGCGAGTCGGATGCCTCGCTCGAGGCGATCGCGTGACGCAGCGTCACCATCTCGAGCGCGGCGTCCAGCGCCTCCGCACCGACGTTCCGCTCGCTCCCGGAGCGCGCGCGGGCCTGCTCGATCGTCTCGCAGGTGAGTACGCCGAATGGGATCGCGACCGGGAGCCATGTGGCGAGCTCGGCCAGGGCGCGGGCGACCGCCTGCGCGAGCACGTCGAAGTGCGGGGTCTCCCCGCGTATCAGGCAGCCGAGCGGCACCACGGCGTCGAAGCGCCCGGAGGTTGCGAGCGCCGATACCGCCGGGGGCAGCTCGAAAGAGCCGGCGACCTCGAACTCCTCGACCTTCGCGCCCTGCGCAAGGGCGCGCTGGACGGCTCCCTGGGCCAGGCCGCGCGTGATCTCGTCGTTCCAGCGAGCGCGCACGATCGCGACCCGCGCTCCCTGGTACTGATTTCTCACCCTCGCGGGCGACTTCCCACCACTCGGCACTTGGCGCAATCTAGCCCACGTATGAGCTGTCCCCGGGTGGCCGGATGACCGACGAAGTCGACCCGCGGCTCGTCGCGCTCGGCCTCGTCCCGGCTCCGCCGGGCTGGCGCGAGCATTGGCGCGAGCAGCAGGAACAGGCCGAGGCGCATCCCGCGCCGCCTGAGCCGCCGATGACCGCCGCTCCGCCGTCTTTCGCGCCGCCGCCGAGCGCCGCGCCGAGCTCAGGCGAGCCGCCGCCGCTCTTTGCGGGTATGGGCAAGTTCACCGGCATGCCCCCGGAGGCATCCGCGGCACAGCCGGCCGCGCCACCGCAGTTCACGGCGCCGGCCACGCCGCCCGCTTACACGCCACCCGCGTACACGCCGCCCGCATACACGCCCCCTCCGCCTCAACCCGCGGCTCCCGAGCCGGAGGCGCGGTCCCAGTACATGCCGACTCCGGTCGCGCCACCCGCACCCGAGGCGCCCATCCGCGAAGCGCCTCCGCCGCTCCCGCCGCTCGCTTCGGCGATGCCGACGGCAACCGCGGTCGAGGCCCCGCCGATCCCAACGAAGAAAGAGAAGGCCAAGAAAGAAAAGAAGGAGAAGCCGGCCAAGGCCGAGAAGGCGCCCAAGCCCGTCAAGGTCAAGGTCGCCAAGCCGGAGAAGGTCAAGCCTCCCCCGAAGCCCCGGTTCGTCCTACCGCCGAGCGGCGTGCTGCTCCGCGGGCCGATCGTCATGGGGTACCCCGAGAAAAAGCTGCAGATCACCCTCGAGCAGCTCGGCTTCCGCATCAACGGAGTCGAGCCGATCGACGTCGCATGGAGCGATATCAAGGAGATCAAGACGAGGCGCGGCAAGGTTTCCGTCCGGATCAAGAACGGACGACCCGTCGCGTTCGCCATCCCAGTCGAGGGCGTTGCCGAGCCGACCCTCGCCGGTCCGCTGGCCCGCGTCGTGAAGGAAGCGAGCAGCGGGAGCCTCGACCTCGCGGGCAGCGCGTTCCTCGAGCTGCAGAACGCGACCGACTCGCTGAAGGACCACTTCCACGACGAAGATGACCCGCTCGTTCCCTCCGTCGTCGGTCTGGTGTTCGGTCTCGCCGGGCTCACCTTCACCGCGCTCCTCCCGGACACTCTGGCCATCGCCACGCGCACGCCGGTCGCGGCGGGCGCCTACCTCATCGACTCCCCGCTGGCCGGGTTCGATCCGCGCGTCCTGGTCGCCGCGTTCGCGGCGGCCGCCATGCTCGCCGCGGGCATCGTCCGGGTCGCGATGGGGAAGGCCGCCACCGCCTGGGCGCGCGGAACACTGCGCGGCTGGCACGAAGGCGCGCGCCGCCCGGTAGATGTCGCCCGCCGCGGTCTCGCTGCGATCATCCTGAACCCCGCGATCTCCGCGGCGGTGCTGCTGCTCGCGATCGTCACCATTCTCCCGAGCACGCGCGTGCAGACGGTGATCGACCCGGGTGGGATCCACATCATGCGCGAGGTCTTCATCTTCGACGACGACCGGCCCTGGTCCTCAGTGACGAAGATGGAGACCGTCCCCGCGCCAACGGTGCAGCACTTCGAGGGCGTCGCGGTCGTCTTCCACTTCGAGAACAAGTCGCCGGTCTCGACACTCGACGGCCGGCTGCGCGGCGGCACCGACAAGCAGCTCCTCGCGAGCGCCACCGCCTGGAAAGAGGGCCGGACTACCCCCTAGCGGTCGGCGTCGACCACCGTGAGCAGGTGGCCGAGCTTGCTGCGCTTCGTCGAGAGGTAGCCGCGATTGGTCTCGCGGGCCGGGACCTCGATCGGGATGCGCTCGACGACCTCGAGGCCATAGAGCGGCACGAGCTTCTGCGGATTGTTCGTCAGGATGCGCGCGCGGCGCACGCCGAGATCGAGGAGGATCTGCACGCCGACCCCGCGCTCGCGCTCGTCGGCCTTGAACCCGAGGCGCTCGTTCGCCTCGACGGTGTCGAGACCCTGATCCTGGAGCGCGTACGCGCGCAGCTTGTTCATGAGCCCGATGCCTCGTCCCTCCTGCCGCAGATAGAGCAGGACGCCCCGCCCTTCCTTCGCGATCCGCGCGAGGGCCATCTCGAGCTGCTCGCCGCAGTCGCAACGCACCGAGCGGAAGGTGTCTCCGGTGAGGCACTCGTCGTGCACCCGGACGAGCACGGGCTCGCCGGTCGCGACGTCTCCCATGGTGAGCGCGACGTGCTCGGCCTCGGTGTTGCCGACCTTTGCCTTGTACCCGTGAACGGTGAAATCGCCGTACTCGGTCGGGAGCTTCGCGGTGGCCACCTTCTCGACGAGGCGCTCGCGCGCCATGCGATAGGCGATGAGGTCCTTGACCGTGATGACCCTGAGGCCATGCCGCTTCGCGAAGCGCTTGAGCTCCGGCAGGCGCGCCATCGAACCATCGGGGTTGGTGATCTCGCAGATCACCCCTACCGGGGCGAGGCCAGCCAGCCGGCAGAGATCGACGGCCGACTCGGTCTGGCCGGCGCGGACCAGCACGCCGCCCTCGCGCGCCTGCAGCGGAAAGATGTGGCCCGGTTTCACCAGGTCATGCGCCCGGGTGCGCGGGTCCGCCAGGACCTTGATCGTCCGGGCCCGGTCGGTCGCGCTGATCCCCGTCGTGATGCCCTCCCGCGCGTCGACGCTCACCGTGAATGCCGTCCCCAGCCGCGCCTCGTTCCGCGAGACCATCTGGGGGAGGTCGAGCTCGCTCAGGCGCTCGGCCGTCATCGGAACGCAGATCACGCCGCTGGCGTACTTGCGGATGAAGGCGACGTCCTCCGGGCTCGCGAGCTCGGCCGCCATGGTGAGATCGCCCTCGTTCTCGCGGTCCTCGTCATCGACGACGATGACCATCCTTGCGCCACGGATGTCCGCGATCGCCTCGTCGACCGTCGCGAAGGGCGACCGCGGCTTCACCACTTTTGGACGCTTCGGCTCCTGGCGACCGGGGGGACTCATCGATTCAAGTTTAGGGAGTGGTCATCCCTTCCCGACGAGGCGCCGCACGTACTTGGCCAGCACGTCGGTCTCGAGGTTCACCGCGTCGCCCGGCCGCAGAGCGCCCAGGGTGGTGAGCTCCGCGGTATGCGGGATGAGCGCAATCTCGAAGTACGTTCGGCCGAGCGCCGCGACCGTCAGCGAGACGCCGTCGAGGGCGATGAAGCCCTTCAGGACGACCAGCCGGGCGACGGTCTTCGGCAGCGCGAAGCGGAGGCTGGCCGCGCCGCCGCCCTCCTCGCGCCGGCCGAGGAGCTTCGCGGTGGTGTCGACGTGGCCCTGCACGAAGTGCCCTCCGAGCGCGGTCGTGGGCGTGGCCGCGCGCTCCAGGTTCACGCGTGTGCCGCGGATGACGCGGCCGAGCGTCGTGCGCGACAGCGTCTCCGCGACGAGGTCGACGGCGAAGCCGTGGGCGTCGCGCTCCACGACGGTGAGGCACGCGCCCGAGACGTTGACGCTGGAGTCGACCGCGAGGTCCTCGACGACGCGCGATGAGGCGACCTCGACCCGCATCCCGGCATCGGTCGCCTCGGCGTGGCGCACGGTCCCGATCTCCTCGACGATGCCGGTGAACACCTAGGCCAGGGACCCTTCCACCGCGAGGTCCTGACCGAGCTTGCGGACGCGAACGTCGCGAAGGTCGCTCGCCGCGGCGACGCCCTCGAGCGCCGGGGGCCCATCCCCTCCGGCGATCGGCGAGAGCAGGAGCAGCAGCCGGTCGGCGAAGCCGCCACGCACGAGCGCGCCCGCGACGTGCGGGCCGGCCTCGCTCAGCACAGTGTTCACGCCGTGCTCGCCGAGCCATCGGAGCACCGCGCCGAGGTCGAGCCCGCCGTCCGCGCGCGGCACCGTCGCGAGAAGCACGCCCGCGTCACGCAGCTTGTTGGTGCGACGGACGTCGGCGTCGCGCGCCACGAAGATGACGGTGTGCTGCGGGTCCTTCGCCCGCACGACCTTCGACGCGGGCGGCGTGCGCGCGTCCGCGTCCACGACGACCCGCAGCGGGTCGCGGCCCTTCACCTCGCGCACGGTGAGCGCGGGATCGTCGGCCAGGACCGTGCCGATGCCGACGAGCACGGCGTCGAAGCGGTCGCGCAGCCGATGCACTTCGCGAAGCGCGGGCTTGCCGGAGAGATAGCGTCGTCCGCGCACGGCCACCCGGCCATCGACGGTGGCCGCGAGCTTCACGAGCACGAACGGCCGGCCTCGCGTGATGCGCGAGATGAATCCGGCGTTCAGGCGCTCTGCCTCGGCGCGCAGCAGCCCCTCCTCGACCGCGATCCCGGCCGCGCGCAGCGCGCGAACGCCCCTGCCGTCGGTCCGCGAGTCCGGATCGCGCATCGCGATCACGACTCGCGCGATGCCCGCATCGCGGACCGCGTCAACGCACGGCGGCGTTTGGCCGTGATGCGCGCACGGCTCCAGGTTCACGTAGAGGGTCGCCCCGCGCGCATCGCCCGCCTTGCGGATCGCGTTCACCTCCGCGTGCGGCTCGCCGGCCGCGTGGTGATAGCCCTCGCCGATGACGCGGCCGTCACGGACCAGCACAGCGCCGACCAGCGGATTCGGGCTCGTGCGCCCGGAGGCGCGAGCCGCGAGCCGCAGCGCCCGCCGCATGTGGACGGTGTCCACGTCGTTCACGGCTGCTAGTCTGCGGCCCTGCCCACACTCATGGTCAAAGGGGTCCGCGCGTGACCGTCCTCAGGATGCCGAGCCCCGCGAATCCAGGACACGAGCTGCTCGAGTCGGCGCTCGCGCAGCTCGACCGCGCGGCGAAGGCGCTCTCGCTCGACCCCGGTATGCATCGCTTCCTTCAGCAGCCGGAGCGAACGCTCATCGTCGCCCTCCCGGTGACCATGGACGACGGCCACCTTGAGGTCTTCACCGGCTACCGCGTGCAGCATTCGACCGGGCGCGGGCCCGGAAAGGGCGGCATCCGTTTCCATCCGTCGGTGACGCTCGAGGAGGTCCAGGGGCTCGCCATGCTCATGACCTTCAAGTGCGCGGTGACCGACCTGCCGCTGGGCGGAGCGAAGGGCGGAGTCGCGGTCGATCCGCGGCGCCTCTCGACGAACGAGGTGCAGCGGCTCACCAAGCGCTACACCGCCGCGATCCTGCCGATCATCGGGCCCGAGCAGGACATCCCCGCGCCGGACGTGAACACCGACGAGCAGACCATGGCGTGGATCGTCGACACGGTCACGATGATGACCGGCAAGCACTCGCCTGAGGTCGTGACCGGCAAGCCGGTGGACCTCGGCGGGTCGCGTGGCCGCACCGAAGCGACCGGACGCGGGGTCGCCTTCGTGACGCTCGAGGTCCTCCGCCGCGGCGGGAAGGAACCGCAGGGCACGCGCGTCGCGATCCAGGGGTTTGGCAACGTCGGGAGCGTGACCGCGAAGTCCCTGGCGATGGCGGGGTGTCGCATCGTCGCGATCTCCGACGTCAGTGGGGGATGTGCCTCGGCGCAGGGCATCGACGTCGCGAGCGCGATCGAGCACGCGCGCCGCAGTCCGTCACGCACGCTCGAGGGGCTGCCGGGCGTCGCGCGCATCTCGAACACGGAGCTGCTCGCGATGGACGTTGACGTGCTCATCCCCGCGGCGCTCGAAGGAAAGATCACGCGCGAGAACGCGCACGAGATACGCGCGCCGATCATCGTCGAGGGCGCGAACGGCCCGGTGACGGCCGAGGCCGACCGCATCCTCGCCGATCGCGGGGTGCTCATCGTGCCGGACATCCTCGCGAACGCCGGCGGGGTCGTGGTCAGCTACTTCGAATGGGTGCAGAGCCGGGCGCAGTTCTACTGGGAGCTCGAGGAGGTGGAGAAGCGCCTCGAGATCTACATGCGGCGCGCGATGGAGCTCGTCCTCGCGAAAGCGAAGGCGTACGACCGCCCCTTGCGGGAGGCCGCGTTCATCGTCGCGGTCGAGCGCGTGGCCGGCGCCATCTCGAAGCGAGGGATCTTCCCCTAGAAAGCGAGACCGGGGCCAGAAATGGTCGCGGCTCCCGGTGCGCAGCGATTGCATAATTATTCGCCATCCCGCATAATCTGTCGCTCATGCCGACGAGGGTCGCGATCGTGGGCGCCACGGGGTACGCGGGCGGCGAGCTCGCGCGCCTCGTACTGCGTCACCCCGATGCCCGGCTCGTCGCCGTCGTGGCCCGATCTCATCAGGGCGAGCCGCTGCGCTCCGTCCAGCCACATCTGCACGCGGCACCAGATGCGCTCGTCATCGGCTCCGACGTCGGCGACGCGGAGGTCGTCTTCACCGCGCTTCCGGCGGGCGAGGCCGCGAAGCAAGCGCGCGCGTGGCTCGACGACGGCCGGACGGTCATCGACATCGGCAGCGACTTCCGGCTGCGTGACCCGAAGCTCTACGAGCGCTGGTACGGGTACACGCACCCGGCGCCCGATCTCCTCAAGGAGGCGGTCTACGGTCTCACCGAGCTGACGCGCGAGAAGGTGCGCGGCGCGCGGCTGATCGCGAACCCCGGGTGCTATCCCACCGCCGCGCTCCTCGCCCTCCTTCCGGCGCTGAAGGCGGGGCTCATCACCGAAGACATCGTGATCGACGCGAAGTCCGGCGTCAGCGGCGCGGGACACGCGGTCGAGGACGCCTTTCTGTTCGGCACGATCGACGAGAGCGTGCGTCCCTACGGAGTCCCTAAGCACCGGCACACCCCCGAGATCGCGCAGGAAGCGGCAGCGCTGCTCGGCAGGAATCCGAGGCTCACGTTCACCCCTCACCTCATCCCGATGAATCGGGGGCTCATCGCGTCCTGCTACGTGCCGCTGCGGTCCGGCAAGACCGCGAGGGACGTGGCAGAGGCGTACGCACGCGAATATGCGGAGGAGCCGTTCGTGCGCGTCGTGCGGACGTATCCGGCGACCAAGGCGACGCTGGGCAGCAACTGGTGCCTGGTGCACGCTCTGGTCGACGACGAAAACGCGCGGCTCGTCGCGTTCGCGGCTCTCGATAACCTCGTCAAGGGCGCCGCGGGATCGGCGCTCCAGAACTTCAACGCGCGCTTCGGCTACCCGGAGACGACGGGCCTGGAGGCGCTTCCGCTGTGGCCATGACCCACGACGTCACGGGGTTCACGGCCGGCGCGGCGGCCGCCGGGGTGAGAGACGGGAAGCCAAGCCGGACCGATGTCGCGCTCATCGTCTCCGACCGTCCCTGCGCCGCGGCCGGCGTGTTCACCACCAATCAGGTGATCGCCGCGCCCTGCGTCGTGACGCGGCGGCACCTCGAGCAGGGGCGGCTGCGCGCGATCGTCGTGAACTCGGGGAACGCCAACGCGTGCACCGGCGAGCAGGGGGAGCGTCACGCGGTGACGATGGCGCGCGCCGCCGCGCAGCGCGTCGGCTGCGACCCGTACGAGGTGGCCGTCGCGAGCACCGGTGTCATCGGAGTGCCGCTCCCCGTCGAACGGATCACGAAAGCCGTCAAGGCGATGGGCCTCCGGCCCGCGGCCTGGGGCGACGTTGCCAACGCGATCATGACCACCGACACGAAGCCGAAGCTGGTCGGGGTCGAGGCGCCACTCAGCGGTGGAGTCGTGCACCTGCGCGGCGTCGCCAAGGGCGCCGGAATGATCCACCCGAACATGGCGACGATGCTCGCGTTCGTGATGACCGACGCCGACATCGAGGTCGATGACCTTCGATCGGTCGTTCGCGTCGCCGCGGACGCGAGCTTCAACGCCATCAGCATCGACGGCGACACCAGCACGAACGACACGCTGCTTGTCCTCGCCAACGGAGCCTCGGGCGTCAAGGTCCGTGGCGATGAGGTCAAGGAATTCGGCGCGATTCTCGATGGGCTCTGCGAGAGGCTCGCACGCGAGATCCTCGCCGATGGCGAGGGCGTCACCCGCGTCTTCGATGTCGCGGTGACCGGGGCCGCAGCGAGCGGCGATGCGAAGCTGGCGGCCCGGACGATCACGACCTCGAACCTCGTCAAGACGGCGATCCACGGGGCCGACCCGAACTGGGGCCGCATCCTCGCCGCCGCCGGCCGCTCGGGGGCCCGTGTCGATCAGACGCGGGCGTCGGTGCGGATCGGCCATGTCGCGGTGTACGAGTCCGGCTCGCCCGTCCCCTTCGACGCCGACGAGGTCCGTCGCCTGTTCGAGCAGAAGGAGATCTCGATCCACGTCGACCTGGGGCTCGGCACGGGCGCGGCCCGCGCATGGGGAACCGATCTCTCCGCCGAGTACGTGCGGATCAATGCCGAATACACCACGTAGGGACCTGCTCGTGCTCAAGATCGGCGGCTCGGTCGGCGCCGAGACCGACGCCGCCCTCGACGCGGTCGTCGCGCTGAACGACGCCGGGCAGCCGGTGGTCGTCGTGCACGGCGGCGGACCGCTGGTGAGCGAGTGGGCGGATCGGCTCGGGATGGAGACGCGCTTCGTGCGGGGATCGCGCGTGACGGATCCCGAGACGCGGGACCTCGCGCTCGGGGTGCTCGGCGGCCTCGCGAACGGCCGGATCGTGGCGACGCTCATCGGGCGCGGCGTGCCCGCGGTCGGCCTCACCGGGATCGACGGCGGGATGCTTCGCGCCGAGCGCGAGGACGCCGAGATGGGTCTGGTCGGCCGCGTCGCCCTCGTCGACAGCGCGCTCCTCGAAGAGCTCGTCGACGCGGGGCGAGTGCCGGTCGTCGCCCCCGCGGCGCTCGATCGCGAGGGCGGCGAGATCCTGAACGTGAACGGCGACGCCGCCGCCGGCGCGATCGCGGCGAGCCTAGGCGCCCGGCTGCTCGTCTTCGTCACCGACGTCCCCGGCGTGCGCGGCAAGGACGGCCGCGTGATCGGGCGACTGGATGCCGACCGTGCCCGTTCGCTCGTCGACGACGGCACGATCGAGGGCGGCATGCTGCCGAAGGTCGAAGCCTGCCTCATCGCCGCCGCGGCCGGCTGCCGCGCCGCGATCGTCGCGACGCGCGGCATCGACTCGGTCGAGCGGCTTCTCGCCGGGGAGGACGTCGGCACGGTGTTCGAGGCGGCGGCATGAGGGACGCGCTCGCCCGCAAGCACCATCGTCAGCAGGCGCTGCTGCGCGTCGTGTCGCAGCAGCGGCTCTCCACCCAGGCCGACCTGGTGCGGGCCCTGCGCGGCGCGGGGTTCGCCGCCACGCAGGCCACGGTCTCGCGCGACATCGTCGAGCTCGGCCTGGTGAAGGTCGCGCGCGACGGCACGCATGCCTACGCACCTCCGTCGGCCGCAGCGCCGGGCGGCGGGCTCGAACGGCTGCGCCGTTTCTGCGAGGACTATCCGGTCGAGGGCGTGCTCGCGCGCAACCTCGTGGTGCTGCGCTCCTTGCCGGGAACGGCGAACGCGCTCGCTGCCGCGCTGGACGCCGCGCGCGTCGAGGAAGTCGTCGGCACCCTCGCCGGCGACGACACCGTGTTCGTCGCGGCGACGACGGAGCGGCACGCGCGGTCACTGCTCGGCCGCCTGACCACGTTCGGCATCGCGCGAAGGGAGACGAGATGACCAAACCGTACGTGGGCGAGACCTGCGTGCTCGCGTACTCGGGCGGGCTCGACACGAGCGTCGCCGTTGCCTGGCTCCGCGAAGCTCTCGGGTTCGAGGTCGTGACGTGCACCGGCGATCTCGGGGCGACCGGCGATCTCGATGCGGTGCAGAGGAAGGCGATCGCCAGCGGGGCGCGCAAGGCGATCGTGCAGGACGCGCGCGAGATCTTCGTTCGCTACTTCGTCTGGCCGGCGCTTCAGGCTGGCGCCCTGTACGAGGAGCGTTACCCGCTCGCGACCGCGCTGGGCCGTCCGCTGCTCGCGAAGCTGCTCGTAGACGCGGCGCGCGCGGAGAACGCGCGTTTCGTCGCGCACGGCTGCACCGGCAAGGGCAACGACCAGGT
The DNA here is from genome assembly GCA_036002305.1 of Candidatus Limnocylindria bacterium. Lineage (GTDB taxonomy): Bacteria > Chloroflexota > Limnocylindria > P2-11E > P2-11E > 3-1-20CM-2-70-9. The sequence goes on along the minus strand of DASYTL010000032.1, from coordinate 177,768 downwards.
TCGCTTCGATCTCGCGGTGGGGGCGCTCGCGCCGGATCTCACCGTCATCGCGCCGATGCGCGGCGGCATGAACATGACCCGCGACGAGGAGATCGACTATGCGCGCAAGCACGGGATCCCCGTCGAGGCGACGAAGAAGAGCCCGTACAGCGTCGACATGAACCTGTGGGGCCGCTCGATCGAGGCCGGCATCCTCGAGGATCCGTGGGGCGCCCCGCCCCGCGACGTCTTCCAGTGGACCGTCGATCCGGAGGAGGCGCCGGCGAAGCCGCGCGAGGTCGCCATCGCGTTCGAGGAGGGCGCGCCGGTATCGGTGGACGGGGCAAAGCTCGACGGCGTCGACCTCGTGCAAAAGCTGAACGACCTGGCCGGCAGGTACGGGGTCGGTCGGATCGACATGGTCGAAGACCGCCTGGTGGGCATCAAGTCGCGGGAGATCTACGAAGCGCCGGCCGCGGTGCTCCTGCACCAGGCGCACCGCGCGCTCGAAACGCTCGTGCTCACAAAGGAGGCGCTGCGCTTCAAGGCGCAGGTCGCGCGCGAGTACGCCGAGCTCGTGTACAACGGGCTCTGGTTCTCGGCGCACCACCAGGACCTCGCGGCGTACGTCCGGAGCACGCAGCGCTTCGTGACCGGCGAGGTGCGCATCCGGCTCGACCGCGGCACCGCGACGGTCACCGGCCGCCGCTCGCCGCATTCGCTCTACTCGACGTCGCTCGCGACGTACGGGAAAGGCGATGCCTTCGATCACAAAGCGTCGGAGGGGTTCATTCGCGTCTTCGGCCTGCCGCTCCGGACTCAGGCGCGGACGCAGGCGCTCTGGGGTGAGGGAAGCGAAGCCTCTCTCGATGTTCCGAGGAAGGCGCTGAGCGCCCCGAAGAAGGGCGCGAAGGCGACACGCAAGAGATGAGCGACGAGAAGAGACCCCTGTGGTCGGGCCGGTTCACGTCGTCGCTCGATCGCTCGGTCCTCCAGTTCACGAGCTCGCTGGATCTCGACCATCGGATCGCCCTGCACGACGTGCGCGGCAGCCTCGCTCACGCGCGCATGCTGGGACGTCAGGGGATCCTCGATCCCCAAGAGACTGAACGGATCGTCGCCGGGCTCGAGCGGATCCTGCGCGAGGTCGAGGAGGACCGCTTCCCATGGCCGACGGACGTCGAGGACGTCCACACGGTCGTCGAGCACCGGCTCGGTGATCTCGTGGGCGAGGTCGCCGGCAAGCTGCACACCGCGCGCAGCCGCAATGACCAGGTCGCGCTCGATCTTCGGCTTTTCACGATCGATGCGCTCGGGGACCTCGACGAAGCGGTGGTCGATCTCGCGCGAGCTCTCGTCGAGCGCGCCACCGACGAGGTCGACACCGTGATGCCGGGTTACACGCACCTGCAACGCGCGCAGCCCGTGTCCCTCGCGCACCACCTCCTCGCCCACGTCGAGGCCTTACGACGCGACCGGGCCCGCATCGCGGAGGCCAGGGACCGAACCTCGACGTCGCCGCTGGGCGCGGGCGCGCTGGCCGGGGCGCCGTATCCGCTCGACCCGAGCTCCGCCGCCCGTGAGCTCGGCCTGGACCGGGTCTTCCGCAACAGCATCGACGCCGTCGCGGATCGCGACTTCATCGCCGACTTCGTCTACGTCTCGGCGATGGCCGCGATGCACGCCTCGCGCCTGGCGGAGGAGCTCGTCCTCTGGACGAGCGCCGAGTTCGGCTTCGCCGAGATCGCCGATCGGCACGCGACGGGGTCGAGCATCATGCCGCAGAAGAAGAACCCCGATGTCGCTGAGCTCGTTCGGGGACGGTCCGGCCGGCTTTTCGGCGACCTCGTCGCCGTGCTCACCACGATCAAGGGCCTGCCTCTCGCGTACGGCTCCGACCTGCAGGAGCAGCGCGTTCCGCTCTACGACGCCACCGAGCTCCGGTGGGCGCTCAGGGCCCTCGCCACCGTCATCCGTGGCCTGCGGTTCGACCGCGACCGCATGCGGCACGCGACCGAGCGCGGAATGCTCGGCGCCACGGACCTGGCCGATCACCTGGCGAGGCGCGGCGTCCCGTTCCGCGAAGCCCACGAGATCGTCGGCCGGCTGGTGCGCGATCGGCTCTCGCAAGGAAAGGATCTCGAAGGCTTGACGCTGGATGAGCTTCGGCGCTACGAACAGCGGTTCGAGGCGAGCGCCCTCGACGAGATCCGTCCGGAACGGTCGATCGCCGCGCGCAACTCTCCCGGCGGGACGGCGCCCGAACGCGTGCGCCAGGCCCTCGACGAGGCCACGAGGGCCCTGCGATGAGCGTCGCCATCCGCCCCGCACGCGTCGAAGACGTCGACGACATGCGCGAGCTGATCAACCGCTACGCCGCTCTGGACCGCATGCTCGAGCGATCTCGCGACTTTCTGCTCGAGCATCTGCGCGACTTCGTGGTCGCGCAGGACGTCTCGGGCTTCCTGGGATGCTGCGCGCTCGCGGTCCTGACGCCCGATCTCGCCGAGGTGCGCTCGCTCGCGGTCGCGCCCGAGGCCTCCGGCCGCGGCATCGGCCGCGCCCTCGTCCACGCGTGCGTGGCCGAGGCGCGCAGGCTCGGGCTGCGGCGGGTGTTCGCGCTCACGCTGGTGCCCGAGTTCTTCCAGCGGTGCGGCTTCACGCTGACGAGCCTCGGGCGCCTCCCCGAGAAGAGCGCCGCGGAGTGCCCGGTCTGCCCGAAGCGCTTCGCCTGCGACGAGCACGCGATGCTGCTGCATCTCGACGGGACGGTCCCCGAGCCTCTCCCCCCGAGTGAGCCCGTCGGCTACACGCGACTCTTCCTCGGGACGGAGCCCCGAGCCCCGCGATGAGCCGCATGGGAAAGGTCGCGCGGTTCTTCGCCGCCAGCTTCGATACGCTCGCGATGGGCGGACTTGCCTACACGCAGACCGGCGGGCGGCCGGCCGCGACGCTCACCGACTTCGTGCTCTGGGGCGCGGTGATCGCCGCGGCGCTGTGCGCGCTCGTGATCGTCCTCGAGAGGCCGGCGGAGCTCGCGTGGGTCGCGATCGGCTACGTGCTCTTCGGCGGCCTGCTGACCGACGGCAGCCCGCACTTCCTCTTCATCCTCCTCGGGCTGGCGCTCGCGCCGATGGTGCCGCGCCCGCGGGGGTCCCTCGCGCTGGGCATCGGTATCGCGGCGGTGTCCGCGTTCGCGTCACGCCTGCTGATGACGATCGCCCCTTGAGTAACATCGCATCGAGTTGACCACTCGTCCGACGGTCCGAGCCGCGAACGGTCTGGTCGCGAGCGGACACCACCTGGCGACCGCGGCGGGCCTCGCCGCGCTCCGCGACGGCGGGAACGCCGTCGACGCGGCGGTCACGGCGGCCGCCGTCTGTGCCGTCGTCATGCCGCACCGCACCTCGATGGGCGGTGATCTCTTCGCGCTGGTCTACGACGCGCGCTCGCGCGAGGTGAGCGCGTACAACGGGTCGGGGGCGGCGCCGCACGCCATCGACACCGAGCTTTTCGGCGCCGGCTATCCGGATCAGGGTCCCGCGATCGCGACGGTCCCGGGTGCGATCGGGGGATTGGCCGACCTCGCCGCGGACCACGGTCGGCTCGGCCTCGACCGCGCCCTCGCGCCTGCGATCGCCTACGCGGAGAGCGGCTTCCCGGTGAGCGATGTCCTCGCCGAGGCGACCGCCGAACAGGGTGAGCGGCTGGCGCGCGACGCAGAGGCGACGAAGGTCTTCGGTCCCCGCGGCCGCTGGCCGCGCGCCGGCGAGATGCTCCAGCAGCCGGACCTCGCGGCGACGCTGCGCTCCGTCGCGAGTGACGGCGCCGATGCCTTCTACCGTGGCGAGCTCGGCGAGAAGTTCGCGACGGCGATGGCGTCGATCGGAGGCGCGATGGATCGCGCCGACCTCGCCGCTCACCGCACCGATCGGCCGGGCGCGATCTCGGTCGAGTACCGAGGGCTGCGGGTCTTCGGCCAGCCGCCGGTCTCGCAGGGGCACGTCCTGCTCGAGGAGCTCGCGATCGCCGAGGGCCTCGAGCTTCGCTCGCACGAGTGGGGCGGCGCCGAGCTCGTCCATCTGATGGTCGAGATGAAGAAGCTCGCGTTCGCGGATCGCGATGCCCACGCGGGCGATCCCGCACACGTCGACTTCGACGCTCGCCGTCTCCTCGACCCCGGGTTCGTCGCGAGCCGCCGTCGCGCGCTCAACGCGAAGGCGAGCGAGCGGAGCGAGGCCGGCTCGCTCATGACTCCCGCGGATACGACCTATCTCGCCGTCGTCGACCGCGACGGGAACGCGGTTTCGCTGATCGAGAGCGTCTTCAGCGCATTCGGCGCGGCCTGCGTGGTGCCCGGCACGGGGATCCTGCTCAACAACCGCCTCATCGGCTTCTCGCTGGATCCGGGTTCGCCGAACGCGCTCGCCCCCGGCAAGCGGCCCGTCCACACGCTCAACACGGTCGTCGTCCTGGATGGATCGATGCCCAGGTTCGTCTTCGGCACACCTGGCCGGCACGCGCAGGTGCAGACCAACTTCCAGCTCGCGGTCGGGCTCATCGACTTCGGGATGGATGTGCAGCGGGCCATCGACGAGCCACGCTGGTACCACGACTCAGGGCGCACGCTGAAGATGGAGCGCCGCTATCCGGAGGCCGTCCGCCGAGCCCTCGCGGCGAAGGGTCACGAGGTGGCCGTGCTCGGTGACTGGGACGAGATGACCGGTGGCGCGCAGGCGATCGCGATCGAGCCCAACGGAGCGTTCGCCGGAGGCGCGGATCCGCGCCGCGAGGGCCAGGCCGCTGGCTACTAGCGGCAAGAGGATCGCGTCCGCACTCGTGATCCTGTGCGCCACCGTGCTCGGGGCGTGCGAACCGGGTCCGCCCCCGCCGGAGCCGATCGCGCGCCAGTACGCGGAGGCCTGGCAGAAGTCGGACTACCAGGCGATGTGGGACCTGCTGACCGAGGACGCGAAGGCGCAGGTCACGCCGGCGGGATTCATCGAGCGGCTTCCGCGGATCGCGGAGGAGATGACGCTCCGCTCGCTCGAGGCGAAGCCCGACTCGGCGACGCATCCGGCGCTCCCGAACGGGTCGCCCGACCCCCGAAAAGCGACGGTCGCGCTCACCGTCACGTTCCACACCCAGCGCGTCGGCGACCTCACCAGGCAGACCGCTCTGCAGATGGTCATGGTCGGCGAGAAGGACAAGGCGGTGTGGCGCATTGCCTGGACGCCCCAGGCGATCCTCCCGAACCTGACGGCGGGCCGGCTCGTTCGGATGACGCGCCTGCCGACCTCGCGCGGACGGATCATCGCGCGAGACGGCACCGAGCTCGCGACCTTCGTCGAAGCGGCCGTGGTCGGCGTCGTGACCGGCCAGGTCCGCTCCGAAGCCGCGATGCTGGCGTCGCTTTCCTCGGTCCTCGGCATAACGGCCGACGAGATCAAGGCGAAGTACACGCAGCCGTGGGTAAGGCCCGACCTCTTCGTCCCGATCAAGGTGATCGCGTCGGCCGACAAGCTCGATCCGATCCGGCAGCGCCTCGCCGTCATCGAAGGCGTGCAGGTGCAGCCGACCCGCGTCCGCAGCTACCCGACCGGGCTCGCGGCCCAGACGCTCGGCTACCTCGGAGAGGCCGGCGAGGCCGAGGCGAAGGCGAAGACCGCGCGCGGCGTCCAGGCCGGCGATCTGATCGGACGCAGGGACACCGGGCTCGAGGCGACCCTCGACGACGAGCTCGGTGGGAGCTTCGGGTGGAGGCTCGGCATCGTCGAGCCGAACGAGCTGTCCGTCGAGACGCTCGCCGAAACGGCGCCGGTGCCCGGCCGCGACGTCGTGCTCTCGCTCGACCCCAAGCTACAGCGCGCCGCCGAGAACGCGCTCGGCGAGCAGAAAGGCGCGATCGTCGCCGAGGACCCCTGGTCGGGCGAGATCCTCGCTCTCGCCAGCCGGCCGACCTTCGACCTGAACGCCTTCGTCTCCGGCGACAGCGCGGCGATCGCGCGGTACTCGAATGACGCGAGGCGGCCATTCTTCAACCGAGCGACCTTCGGGCAGTACCCGACCGGCTCCTCGTTCAAGCCGATCACGGCCGCGGCCGCGCTCCGCAACGGCGTGTACAAGTGGGGCGACCGGATCGACTGTCCCGCGGTCTGGACCGGGTACGGCGAACAGTGGGCGCAGGTCAACCACGAGCCCGTCCAGCTCGGCCTCATGGACCTGCGCACGGCGCTCGCACGGAGCTGCAACACGTTCTTCTACGAGATCGGGAAGCGCCTGAACGATCGCGACCCGAACATCCTCCCGAACACGGCGAAGAGCTTCGGTCTCGGCAAGGCGACGGACATCGACTTCGTTTTCGAGGCCGAGGGCATCGTGCCCAGCCCGGCCTGGAAGCAGGGGCGTTTCACCAACCCGGCGGAGAAGGTCTGGAACCCGGGCGACGCGACGAACCTCGCGATCGGGCAGGGGTACCTGCTCGCGACGCCCCTCCAGATGGCGAACTACGCCGCCACGATCGCGAACGACGGGTTCCTCTGGAAGCCGCGCCTCGTGATCGAGCTCCGCGACCGCGACGGCAGGGTCGTCAAGACGTTCCCGAAAGCGCAGCTCGGCTCGGCGCTCTCGATCCCGACCGACCTTTCGCTGATCCGCGACGGCATGCATGCGGTCACGACCGATCTCGACGGAACGGTCGCTTCGGTCTTTCGCACTTACAAGGTGAGCACCGCGGGAAAGAGCGGCACCGCCGAGACGAGCTTTCCGGGGAAAGTGGACGCCTGGTTCATCGGCTTTGGCACGTTTGAGCAACCCTCGATCGCGATCGCGTCGGTGCTGGACGAGTACACCGAGCGGCCCGGCGTCTTCGGCTCGGTCGACTCGGCCATCGCGGTGCGAGCGGTCTTGGACGCGCGATTCGGGACGCCCTAGCCCGGACGCTAGACTTTTTCGCATCCCCACCGCCACCGACGCCCCGGCTTCGCGCCGTCTCGACAACGGGCTCGTGATGCACGCGCTCGAGGCGCGGCATGCCCCTGTCGTTTCGCTCTGGGTCTGGTACCAGGTGGGCGGGCGCAACGAGGTGCCGGGCACGACCGGCATGTCGCACTTCCTCGAGCACATGCTCTTCAAGGGCACGCCGAGGCACCCGAAGGGCGATCTCGACAAGCTCCTCGCGCGCTACGGTGCCCTCTGGAACGCCTTCACCAGCGAGGACGTCACCTGCTACTTCGAGACGGTGCCGAAGGAGCGCTATCCGATCGCGCTCGAGCTCGAGGCCGACCGCATGCGCAACGCCCTCATCTCGCCCGAGGAGACCGAGGCCGAACGCAACGTGATCGTCAGCGAGCGCGAGGGCCTCGAGAACGATCCCTCGTTCCTTCTCGGAGAGCAGCTGCAGGCGGTCGCGTTCTCGCGGCATCCCTACGCCCAGGGGGTGATCGGGAGCAAAGAGGAGATCAAGCAGATGACGCGCGACGGCCTCTACGCGCACTACCGGCGGCACTACGCGCCGAACAACGCGTACTTCATCGTCGCCGGCGACGCATCCGCCGAGGAGCTGCTCGACCGCGCGGCGGCGGCGTTCGGTCCGATCGAAGCGGAGGCGCCGATCGATCCGCCGAGGGCGCCCGAGCCGCAGCAGTACGGGGAGAAGCGGGTGATCGTGCGTCGCGCCGGTGGCGCTCTGCCGATCATCCAGATCGGACACAAGGCTCCGCGCGCCGCCGATCCGCGCGCGCCCGCGCTCTCGGCCCTGGCCGTCGCCCTCGCCGGCGCGACCGCGGGCGGCGGCGAGGCGGCCTCGGGCCGCTCGTCGCGCCTCTACCGCGCGCTCGTCGACACGGGCCTCGCCACGGATGTGGATGCGTCGTACCAGCTCACCAAGGATCCCTACCTCTTCGTCGTCGAGGCGCACCTGCGGCAGGGCATCACGCACGGGGAGGTCGAGAAGGTCATCCTCGACGAGCTCGCGCGGATCGCACGCGAACCGCTGACCGACGACGAGTTCGGTCGCACCCGGCGGCAGATGCTGTCGGCGAGCTCGTTCATGACCGACACCATCACCTGGCGCGCTTTCCGTTTCGGCCAGCTGCTCGCGAGCGGCGCGGCCGCGTCGCTGGCCGAGTGGTACGACCGCCTGGCGGCCGTCACCGCGGAGGAGATCCGCGGCGCGGCGGAGTCGGTGTTCCACGAGAAGGGGCGAACCGTGGGCCACTTCGTACCCGAGGCCGCCTGATGGAGGTGCGCCGCCACCGCCTCGAGAACGGGCTTCGGGTCGCGGCCGTTCCGATCGCGGGCCTGCGCTCGGCCGCGGTGCTGCTCGCCATCGAGGGCGGGCAATGGTTCGAGCCCACGCGCCGGCCCGGCATCGCGCGCCTCACCGCCCAGACGATGCTCCGCGGGACGACCACGCGCGACGCGAAGGCGTGGGCGGACGCGCTCGATGGGATCGGCGCCGCCGCCCGCCTCGACGTCGGGTCGCACGCCGCGACCTTCAGCGCTCAGTCCCTCGCGGAAGATCTCGACACGCTGCTCGAGCTCATGGCCGACGCCGTGATCCGGCCGGCCTTCCCCCCGGCCGAGGTCGAGCTCGTTCGGCAGCAGACCGTCGCGCAGATCAACGAGGATGCCCGCAACACTCGGGCGGTCGCCGAGCAGGCGTGGCGCGAGATCGTCTACATGCCGACCCACCCGTTCCATGCGCGTCCGATCGGCGACCTCGAGGTGGTGCGCGCCGCCGCCGCCGACGATCTGCGCGAGTACCACCGGCGGTCGATCCGTCCCGACGGCGCGGTGATCGTCGTCGCCGGCGGCGTCGAGCCGAAGAACGTCTTCGACGCGGCCGGTTCGGCCTTCTCCGGTTGGCGGGCGGGCGCGCCTCGAGAGGAACGAACCGTTCCCGAGGTGAGGCTCACCAGCGCCGTCAAGCGCCTGGAGGTCGTGCCCGACAAGACGCAGAGCGATGTCGTCCTCGGCTGGCCGGGCCTGCCGCGGACCGACCCGCGCTTCGTCGCCGCGCGCGTGACGAACATGGTGTTCGCCGCCGACACCTTCGCGAGCCGCGCGGGTCACGTGGTCCGCGACGAGCTCGGTCTCGCGTACTACGTCTTCAGCACGCTCGGCAGCTCGCGCGGGCAATCGCCCTGGGTCGTGCGGATGGGCGTGAACCCGATCAACGTGGAGCGAGCGGTGACCGTCGCGCTCGAGGAGCTGCGCAAGATCGTCGACGGGAAGGTCTCGGAGGACGACCTCGACCTCGCGCAGGACAAGCTTGTCGGCGAGCTCGACGTCGCCCGCGAGAGCCCGGGCGGCGTCGCCGCGCTCCTCCTTGAGGGCGAGCTCTTCGAGCTCGGGCCCGACTACCTGGAGGGCTATCCGCGCGAGCTGCGCGCCGTCACGCTCGACCAGGTGGTCGAGACGGCGCGCACGTTCCTACCGCCCGACCGTCACGGGCTCGCCATCGCCGGACCGCCGCTGCCCGAACGAGATTGAGCTTTCCGAAGGCCACGCTCGACATGCTCGATCGCGTCCGCGAGGTCGACATCGAAACGCTCTCTCCGAAAGGTCGCCGGCACGACGTGCCGATCTGGGTCGTGGTCGATGGCGACGACGTCTTCGTGCGCACCTACCGCGGAAAGACGTCGCGCTGGTATCGGGAGCTCCTGGCTGCTCCAGGCGCGCTCGTGGTCGATGGAAAGCGGATCCGCGTCCGCGCGGTCCCGGCGTCCGACACCGAGTCCGTCCGCCGCGCGTCCGGCCGCTACCGCAAGAAGTACCCGAAGAGCGCCTCGCTCGACGCGATGCTCCGCCGCTCCGTGCTGCCGACGACGCTTCGTCTCGAGCCGGCCTGATCGGCCGCGCCTAGCGCTTCTTGCCCTCCTCGGCCTCGAAGCGGTCCGAGAGCTTGTTGAAGTCGTTGATGCGCGCGTCCCATCGGGCGCTCAGCGTGTTGAAGGCGCCCGGCGACGACGATGGGGTCAGCATGGCGTACTCGTGGGTGATGCTCGCCGCGTCGCGGAAGTTCTGGGCCATCGCCACGCGATACCAATCGAGCCGCGACGGTGCGGTCGCGCGCGACACCTGTTCGGCGACATCCGCGTAGAGGCGCGAAGCCTGCTCCATGTCGACGGCATCCTGCGGCAGCCACGCGGAGTGGCTGGCCACGCCGCCCACGAGGGCGTCGGCCTGCTCGATCTTCTTGTTGGTCGAATCGATCATCGCGTTCCAGTCGCTTCGCGCGCCCGCCTCCTGCGACCCGATGCCTTCGCTGACCGCGACGAATCCGGCCGAGAGGACGCCCGCCGCGACGAGGCCGCCGAGCAACATGAGGTGCACGGGCCGGCGCCTGCCCGCCGGGACCCGCAGGTACTTGACGAGCCCCACCGCCAGCGCGATGCCGCCGAAGATGAGCGGTCCCCAGGCGAGGAGGTAGGTCCCGTCAGAGAAGGCGTAGCTCGCCGCCGTTATGAGTCCGCCCGCGGCGAACGCGATCCCACCGTTGCGTGCCGCCGTGAAGGCCTGATCGGACTCGTCGACCGACACCGCGGCGGCATCCTGCACATATGCCGCGAGCGCGGCGTCGTACTCCGCTCGTTTCGTCGGGTCGGTGAGCGTCGCCAGCGCCGCGTCGAGCGTCGTGCGGAACTCCGCGGTCTTGGCGTTCGGTGCCTCCTGGAGGCGGAGCACGTCGCGGCCGTAGGCCGAGCGGATCTCCATTTCGGTCGCGTTCGGTGGGACGCCAAGGAGGTCGTAATAGCTGCTCACAGCGCGCGAGAGTGCCACCGTGGTCGGCGTGCCGGAAGGTAGCGGCACCGGTCTGAGACCCGAACGCAACAAGACATGAAGCGGGCGGTCGACGACCGCCCGCTTTCCTGCGCGTTGGAACGTGGCGCGCGCTACTAAGCCGCGGCTCCGCGGAGACCCGCGGCGACTACATGGGGAGCCGCACGCGCTCGGCGGTCTTCTCGGCGAGCCCCTCGCGCACGATCGCGTCCACGAGACGCGGGACCCGCGCGTCGCCGACGATGCCGGTGAGACGGGCCAGCGTCAGGCCGCCCCGCTCATCCCTGAGCGCGCGGACGATCGCACCACGCACGCGGCGGTCGCTGGTCGCGAACGCCGACTGCTTCCGGCGGGGGCCGTCCTGCGCGCCGGTGTACGCGCACAGCGCGCGCAGCGGGCAGTCGTCGCATCGCGGCCGGCGCGCGACGCAGATCGTCGCGCCGATGTCCATGAGCGCGTGATGCCAGCGCGCCGCGGGGCGACGCGGCATGAAGCGCTCGTCCAGGTCACGCCCCTCGCGATCGGTCGCGCTCCGGCCGAGGATCGCGCGGCCGAGCACGCGGCGGATGTTCGTGTCCGCGAACGCGGCGTGATCGCCGTGAGCGAAGCACGCCACCGCCGACGCGGTGTAGGGCCCTATCCCCGGCAGCGCGTCGAGCTCCGCGGCGGTCCGCGGCAGATGCCCGTCGCTCCGCCGCGCGATGCGATAGAGGTCGCGGGCGCGGCGGTTGTAGCCGAGGCCGCTCCACTCGCGCAGGACGTGGCCGAGCGACGCGCGCGCGAGCGCGCGCAGCGTGGGGAACCGGCGCAGGAATCGGCCGTAGGCCGGCAGCACGCGCGCTACCTGGGTCTGCTGGAGCATGACCTCGCTCACCAGGACCCGATAGGGATCGCGCGTGCGGCGCCAGGGGAGGTCGCGGCCGGAGCGGGCGTACCAACCCAGCACGCGCCTGCGTAGCGTCGCCGGAGCGGGCCGGTTGGCGTACAATTCGACGCACAGAACAGTACGCCCCGTTGAGTGCTGAGGGCCTGCGGCCTTCAGCGCTTTTCAATTCTCGGGCGCGCACGGCCAGAGGCCGTGCGGAGAGCGGAGGCTCCGATGATCAACCCAGAGAAGCCTGTCTACGTCTCCGCGGAGGGCCTACGGAAGATCCAGGCCGAGCTCGACGAGCTGAAGGCGAGCGGCCGTCAGAAGGTCGCCGAGCGGATCCACGCGGCGATGGAGTTCGGTGATTTCACGGAGAACTCCGAGCTCGAGCAGGCGAAGAACGATCAAGCGTTCCTCGAGGGACGGATCCTGACGCTCGAGCAGATGGTGAAGAATGCGCAGATCATCGATGAGAGCACGCACCACGAGCTGGTTGAGATCGGTAGCCACGTGATGGTCGAGGCCGACGGTGCGCGCGAGCAGTACGTGATCGTCGGTTCGGCCGAGGCCGCTCCGTCGGAGGGGCGGATCTCGAACGAGTCGCCGGTCGGCAAAGCACTCATGGGTCACCGCGCAGGGGAAACGGTCCGGCTGGTCGTTCCGGCCGGCGCGGTGGAGATGAAGATCCTCGCCGTAAGTTGAGCTCCGGGCACGACGCGGCCTTCTGGGCCGACGAGGAGGCGAAGCTCCTCGAGCCCGGGCGGCCGCACGTCGTGCGCGACTCCAAGACTCCCTCGGGCGCGGTGCCCATATCGGCGTTGCGGGGGCCGATCATCAGCGACGCCCTGTATCGCACGTTCAAAAGGCACGGCCTCGACGTGCGCTTCGTCTACACGATCGATGACTACGACCCGATGGACTCCCAATCGATGAAAGAGCTGGCCGGCATGGCCGAGCACATGGGGAAGCCGCTCAGCGCGATCCCGTCGCCCGATCCGTCGGTCGCCCCGGATTTCGCCGAGTACCACGCCTCGCGGTTCATCGCGCTGTTCGCCGGGCTCGGGATCACGCCCGAGTTCCACCGCATGCGCGATCTGTACCGCTCGGGGGCGCTCGACCGGCAGATCGATCTGGGGCTGCGCAACGCCCAGGCGATCCGCGCCATCCACAAGCGCGTCGCGAACGTGGATCACCCCGCGGGTTGGCTGCCGATCTCCGTGATCTGCGAGAACTGCGGGCGCATCGGCACCACGCTCGCGACCGACTACGACGGCAAGACGGTCGCGTACGTCTGCAAGCCCGACTACGTCGAGTGGGCGCGAGGATGCGGGCACGGCGGGCGCATCTCCCCGTTCGGCGGGAACGCGAAGCTCCTCTGGAACGAGCAGTGGTGCGCGCAGTGGGATCACTTCGGGGTGACGTACGAGGAGGGCGGGAAAGATCTCCTCACCGCCGGCGGATCGCGCGACCGCTCGAACGAGATCTATCGCGAGGTCTTCAAGAAAGAGCCGCCGGCGGGGCTCGCGCACGAGTTCTTCACCTTCGGCGGCAAGAAGATGTCGACGTCCAAAGGCGTCGGCGCGACCGCGGTCGAGCTCGTGTCGATCTATCCGCCGGAGATCATCCGGTTCCTCATGCTGCGCACCCATCCGAGGCGTCATCTCGAGTTCGATCCAGGAGGTATGACCCTTCCGCGACTCGTCGACGAGTACGACCGCGCCGCGGACGCGCACCTCCAGGATCCGGCGAGCGATCTCGGCAAGACCTGGCGCCTCTCGCAGGTCTCGCCGGATCCGGAGCGGCCCGGCTTCCGCGTGCGCCTCCAGATCCTCGCCGACTGGCTGCAGATCCCGAGCATCAAGCCCGAGGCCGAGGCCGAGAAGCGCAAGGGAGCACGGCTCACCCCAGCGGAGCTTCGCGATCTGCGTCGCCGCCTGGAGCTGGCGCGCGTGTGGCTCGACCGCTGGGCGCCCGATGAGGCCAGGTTCTCCGTCCTTCCTGAAAAGCCGGACGTCGAGCTCAGCCCCGTCCAGCGTCGATACCTCGTCGCGATCAAGGACCTGATCGGGCGGGTACACGATGCCGAGGAGATGCAGAACCAGCTCTACGAGTACGCGAAGAAATGGGGCCTCGTGACCGCCGAGGGAAAGGTCTCGCGGGAGGCCTTCGCGGCGATCTACCTCGCCTTCCTCGGAAAGCCGAGCGGCCCGAAGGCGGGCTGGCTGCTGACCTCGCTCGACGCCGACTTCATGCGACGCCGGCTCGACGAGCTGGGGAGCGGCGGATGAACGGGAAGCTACCCGTCGCGATCCTCTGGCACATGCACCAGCCCTACTACAAGCACCCGCAGACGAGCGAGTTCGTGCTTCCGTGGGTGCGCCTGCACGCGTCGAAGGACTACCTCCACATGGCTCGGCTGCTCCAGGAGTTCCCGCGGGTGAAGGTGAACTTCACGATGGTCCCGAGCCTCCGCGATCAGCTCGAGGACTACGCGCGCGGCGCCGACGACGAGGACACGCGACTCACGATGCGGACCGTCGACGGCGTGCTCACCGACGAGGAGAAGGAGCACATGCTGCGCCGCTTCTTCTCGATCCATCACGGCAACGTCATCCACCGCTACCAGGAGTACCGCCGGCTCCTGCAGCTGGCGATGGCGACCGGCGACCGCCACGAGCTCCTATCCGATGACTACTTCGTCGACCTGGCGCTCTGGTTCAACCTCGCGTGGATCGACCCGGACGACATCCGTTCGGACCAGCGCCTCATCGAGCTCGCCGAAAAGGGTGCGCGCTTCACACGCGAGGACGTGCGGTACGTCATCGGACGCCAGCGCTTCATGGCGTCAGGCGTGCCGCACCTCTATCACCGCCTCGAGCGTGACGGGCAGGTCGAGATCCTGACCACGCCCTACTACCACCCGATCCTCCCCCTGATCATCGACGTCCGATCGGCGCTGCGCTCCGATCCCTCGGCGCAGCTGCCGGACCCGCCGTTCGCATATCCGGACGACGCCGCGTTCCAGCTCGAGGAGGCGATCGCTTCGCACGAGCGCGCATTCAGCGTCAAGCCGCGCGGGGTCTGGCCGTCGGAGGGCGCGGTCTCGCCGGAGACCGCCGAGGCCATCCACAAGGTCGGCCTGCGGTGGTTCGCGTCGGACGAGGGCGTGCTGGCACGATCGGTGAACGTCGAGCTCAAGCGCGACGAGGTCGGCGCGCTGCTCGAGCCGGCGCTGCTCTATCGGCCGTACCGCCTTCCCAACGGGCCCGCCGCGATCTTCCGCGATCGCGAGCTCTCCGACCGGATCGGCTTCGTCTACGGCGACATGAAGCCCGACGACGCGGTGGCCGACATGATCGCGAAGCTCGAACGGGCTCGCGATCGCCTGCCGAACGAGGGCGGGCCATACGTCGCATCGATCATCCTGGACGGCGAGAACGCCTGGGAGCAGTACCCGAACAACGGCAACGACTTCCTCCGCACGCTCTACGGAAAGCTCCAGGCGGACGAGCGGTTCGAGACGGTCCGCATCTCGGACTTCCTCGAGCGCTCGCCGGCGACGAGCGAGCTGCCCAGGCTCCACACCGGCTCGTGGATCGAGGGCAGCCTTCGTGTGTGGAGCGGCGAGCCCGCGCAAGCGCGCGCGTGGGGCGCGCTCGAGCGCACGCGGCGCTTCGCACAGGAGCAGTGGGGCGCGCTCCGGTTCATGCCCAAGAGCGTGCGCCAGCCGCTCATGGTGGCCGAAGGGAGCGACTGGTTCTGGTGGTACTCGAGCCGCAACTCGTCGCCGGAGGATGCGGTCTTCGACGAGCTGTTCCGCGCCAACCTCGAGGTCGTGTGGTGGTTCGCGGGTGCCGAGCCGCCCGACGACATCCGGAGCTCGCTCATGGACCCGGCGCGGGCGACCGCCGGCTCGCGCGCCGGAGCTATGCTGCCCGGCACTCGTGAGCGTTACGGCTAGCTTCGCGGTCGGACGTCGCCTCCCCGCGATCTCCTCGGCGCTGCGCCCGCCGGCACTGGACGAGCTCGGCCAGTACGGCGGTACGGGCATGCTGCGCGGCAAGCGCGTTCTCGATGTCGGTACCGGGGACGGTCGCCTCGCGCTCGGCGCCGCGCCGTATGCCCGCGAGGTCGAAGGCGTGGATCCCGACGCCGACGCGATCCGCGACGCCGATGCCAAGGCGCGGGAGGCCGGGCTCGCGAACGTGCGTTTCCGCGTCGGCGCGGCGCAGGAGCTCCCGTATCCCGATGCCCGGTTCGAGGTCGTGATCATGTCGTGGACGCTCTGATGAGTCGCGCGCAGGGGCATGGTCGATGCCCTCCACGAAGCGCACCGGGTCCTCGGCCCGCACGGGCTGCTGGTCGACGCGCGGCCTGACTCGCGCGTGCTCGCGCACGCCGAGCACGTCACGCCGCGCGGCTTTCGCTCTCTTGGCCTGATCGCAACCGCGGCCGCCGAGCTCGGCAACGACCGCGCCTCGGACCGAGCCGTCGCGGCCGTCGTTCGGGAGGGGCTGTTCCGCTCGCGGCGTCGTGGACGCTTCTGGCATCGCGTCCACTTCGCGGGCCTCGCCGGGCTGCAGGACTACCTCGACGATCACCTTCGTTTCGTGCATCGGGTGCGCTGGAAGGTCGACCCCGCCACGCGCCGTCGCCTGCGGCACGAGCCGTTCGTCATCCGCCGTGCGGTGCGCTACGAGGTGCTCGAGCGCCGCTAGGTTTGAAGCGCGAACGCGGTCTCCCACGCGGCCTCGTAGCCATCGAGCACCCGCGGCCACACGAAGCGCTTCGCCGTGGCGCGCCCGTCGGCCCGGATCGCCCGCACGACTTCCGGCCGTCCCCTGAGCGATAGGTGCGTCGCGAGCAGCTCGCGCGGGTCGTCGCTCTGCATGACGACGGAGTTCCCGAGCGGCACCGCGTAGTCCTCGCCGGTGCGGCCGACGTACGCCACGCCTCCGGAGGCCATCACCTCGAGGCCGACCAGACCGAAGGGCTCCTTCACCGAATTCGCCAGGACGCCGTCCGCCGCCTGGTACATCGCGCGGAGCGTGCGCTCGGCGATGAAGTAGTCGAGGAAGAGGATGTCGGTGCTGCTCTGGGCCACGGTGGCGGCGAGGTCCTTCGTCGCCGCCTCGGCGCCGAGCGCGACCCGTTCGACGGACAACCCGCGCGCGCGGATTCGGTCGCCGACCGTTTCGCCGTACGGATTGCGGCTCCCGCGCATCAGGAGCCGCGGCCGCGCGCCCGCGTCGCGCATCACCGCGATGGCGTCGATCGCCCAGAGCCAGCGCTTGTCCGGGTCGAAGCGCGCGACCTTCACGAAGGTCGGCCGGTCCCCGAAGGCGTCGCGCAGCGGGCGGGCCTCGGTCGGCGGCAGCGGCTTGAGCCAACGCTCGGCGATCCCGTTGGGGAGGACGGCGGCGTCGACGCCGACGGCGGCGAGCTCCGCTCTCATAAAGCGCGACACGGTCGTGATCGACGCGGCGCGCCGGAGCAGCTCGAAGTCGATATTCCCGAACCCGTAGGTGTTGTTCGCGTTCCAGAGGATCGCGGCGGCCCCGCGCCCGCGCAGCCCGAGGATCGCCGCGGTCGCGATCGCCGCGTCCGCGGTCTGCCAGTCCTCGAAAAGCAGCACGGTCCGTCGCTGCCGCAGCGCGGATGCGGCGACCAGCTCCACGAGGTGCGGCGGAGCGGTTCGCGAGAAGTCGCGCCACTTGCCGTCCTCGCCGTCGTAAACGTCGCGCGGGTGATACGCGCTGATCCACTGCGACCAGCGCTCGAGCACCAGGCGGCCCTCGGCGCGCTCCTCGCGCGCCGGTAGCCGCGGGTCGCCGACGAAGATGTGGCGCACGAGGTGACCGCGGTCGACGAGGGCGTCGGCGAGATCGATCATGCGGGTCGCGAGACCGCCCACGAACGAGTAGCGGTCCGGTCCCTCGAAGGCGACGAGCACCACGTCGTACACGGGAGAGCACGGATAATGGCACGCGCTTCATGACGCCTCTCCAGCGCATCCGCGAGGACCCCGAGGAAGTGCGCCAGACCCTCAAGGCGCGCGGCTTCGATGCGCCGCTCGAGGAGATCCTCGAGCTCGACAAGAAGGCCCGCGAGCTCAGGAAGCAGCTCGAGGCGCTGAGCGCCGAGCGCAACAAGGCGAGCCGCGGCGGTCCTCCGAGCGACGAGGTGAAAGCAGAGATGCGCAGGGTGGGCGAGCGCATCAAGACGATCTCGACCGAGCTCGGCGCGCTCGAGGCCCAGCGCGACGAGAAGCTCCTCTGGATCCCGAACGTCATCGATCCGCGGGTCCCTCCCGGGAAGGACGAGCACGACAACAAGGTCGTCCGCAAGGACGAGCCGAAGAAGCTCGGGCTCGAGCCGAAGCCGCACTGGGAGGTGGGGGAGTCCCTCGGGATCCTCGACATCCCGCGCGGAACGAAGCTCTCAGGCTCGCGCTTCTACGTGCTCCGCGGAGCAGGCGCCGCGCTGCAGCGCGCGCTCATCGCCTGGATGATCGACCTTAAGATCGATGCGGGATTCACCGAGATCTACCCGCCGTTCCTCACGCGTCGCGAGACGCTCGTCGCCACCGGACAGCTTCCGCACTTCGACGCGAACCTCTACCGCGACACCCAGGACGATCTCTGGCTGGTCCCGACCGCCGAGCCGCAGCTCGTTGCGCTGCATCGCGACGAGGTCCTCGACGCGGCCGCCCTGCCGCGGCGCTACGTCGCCTACACGGCGTGCTTCCGCAGGGAGCACATGAGCGCGGGTCGAGACGTGCGAGGGATAAAGCGCGGGCACCAGTTCGACAAGGTCGAGATGGTCGTGCACTGCGCTCCGGAAGACTCACCGAAGTGGCTCGAGCGGATGACCGAGCTCGCCGTCGAGGTGCTCGACAAGCTCGAGCTGCCTGTGCGCGTGACCGAGCGCTGCACCGGCGATCTGGGGTTCAACGCGATGCGCGGCTTCGACATCGACGCGTGGGGGCCGGCGTCGAACGAGTGGCTCGAGGTGTCGTCGGCCTCCGACTGCGGCTCGTTCCAGGCCGAGCGCTCGAACATCCGCTTCCGGCGCGAGGCCGGCGGGAAGCTCGAGTACGTGCACACGCTGAACGCGTCGGGGCTCGCGCTCCCGCGACTCATGATCGCGATCATGGAGAACTACCAGCGCCAGGACGGCTCGGTCGACATCCCCAAGGCGCTGCGCGGCTACATGGGCGGGCGCGAGAAGATCGCGCCGGGAGAGTTCGCCCTCTAGGCCGTCTGCGCGCGCCCCGTGACGTCGAGCTCGATGATGCGGCGCTTCGTGCGCTCCGCGTGGTACGTCGGGCCGAGCTTCTCGAAGACCGCGAGCGCTTCGTTGCATTCGAGGCGCGCGGCGACCACATCGCCGCGGGCCGCGAGAAGACGGGCGGACGCGGCGCGGATCTCGGCGGTAGCGACCGGGAGCCCGAGGCGGAAAGCGTGCTCGAGGCCTTCCGTGCGGCGCGCGTCGGCGAGCATCAGGTCGCCGCTCGCGCACGCGACCTCGATGAGCGTCGCGGCGATGCCCGCGCCGCAGCGGCGGCATTCGTGCTCGGTCGCCGTTACGTACGCGGCAGAGGCGTGCTGCTTCGCGTCGTCGATCGCGCCCTGGAGGAGCGCGAGCCGAGCGAGCTCCGCCGCGACGCGCGCCGCGACGTGATCGCGCGCAGGCGAGCGCTCGGCGACGGCGCGCGACTGGGCGAAGGTCGTGGCCGCCGCGGCGAAGTCGCCGCGCTCGATGGCCAGGGACCCAAGGACGAGAAGCGTGGACGCCGGATCGGCGGGCTGCGGCCCCTGCGCGAACGGGTCGGCCAGCGCGAGCGCGCGCCCGAGCGTCGCCTCCGCTTCGGCGAAGCGGCCCTGCCCGAAGAACACCCGTCCGAGCGCCCGGAGCGCGGCAGCCTCGCCGCCGACATCGCCGAGCCGGGACTGCGCCCCGAGGAGCTGGTTCGCGAGATCCTCCGCCTTCGCGAGCTCGCCGCGGTCGAGCGCGGCGTACGTAAGGGTGGCCAGCGCGCGGCCCAGGCCGGCGAGGTCACCGATCGCGTTGGCGTGCTCGACGCAGCGCTCCGTCGCGCGGAGCGCTTCGTCCGCGGCGCCGGCGTCCGCGGCGAAGCTCGCGACCGCCTCCTCCGCCTCGAGCGCGAGCGCGCGGTCGTTCGCGGCGAGCGCTTCCTTGACCGCGGCGCGTCCCACGGTCAACGCCTCAGCCGGCCGCTCGTCGGACCGCGCGAGGAAGGCCTTCGCGAGCGTGAGCTCGGCGCGCTCGCGGCCGTCGGGCGGCGTGAGCCGATCGGCCTCGGCCAGATGCTCGGCGGAGTGCTGGGTCTGGCGCGACCGCGCCGCGAGCTCGCCGGCGCGCCTGCGGAGCGCGGCGCGGATCACATCGTCGGATGGCCCCGCGCTGAGGCCTTCCTCGGCGATCGCGAGCGCGTCTTCGCGCCCGAGCGCCCGCGCGGCCTCGCATGCGCGGAGCAGCGCGCGGCCGCGCTCGTCGGCGCCGCCGCCGGGCAGTCGCCGCGCCGTGTCTGCCGCCATCAGGTAGTGATGGAGCGCGTCGGTGAGCGCGTGCACCGAGACGGCACGCTCTCCCGCCCGCATGGCGTATTCGATCGCGCGGCCGGTGTGGGTCGACTCGGCGAAGTGGTGCGCGAGGAGCTCGGGCTGCTGCACCGCGACTTCGGGCATCACGCTCTCGATGACCTGACCGATCCGCCCGTGCAGGTCCTGCCGCTGGGAGGGGCTGACCGAGTCGTAGACGAGCTCCCGCAGGAGCGATTGGCGGAAGCGATAGTCGCCGTGCGAGGTGACCTCGAGGAGGCCGCGCGAGCACAGCCCCGCGAGGCCGGCCTCGATGTCGACTCCGAGCCCGAAAAGCCCGCGCAGGAGCGCCGGTTCACACGACCGCGCGGCGACCGCGGTCGCGTTCAGCAAACGCCGTTCGCCGCCGCTGGCCTGCTCCGCGCGCCGCAGCAGCAGCATCGGGAGGCTATCGGGCAGCTCGCGCATTCGGCTGACGTCCGCGAGGGGGCTCGCATCGTCCCGCTCGACGACGACGCCGGTCGCCAGGAGCCAGCGCGCCGCCTCCTCGATGTATGTCGGGTTGCCGGCGCCTCGCGTGACGATGTCGTCGATCGCTTCCTGCGGAAGCGCGCCCGCCGGAAGGAGCGCCTGCAGGAGGGTCGCGCTTGCCGGCGCCTCGAGCGGCGTCAGTCGGATCTGCAGATGGCCGCGGCTGGTGCTCCAGGGTGGCGTGAGCTCCGGACGGTAGGTCGTGAGCACGAGCGCTGCGCTGTTCGCGAGCGCCGGCGCGAGCGCGGCGAGCAACTCCCGCGAGGCGGTGTCCGCCCAGTGGACGTCGGTCAGCGCGAGGATGACCGGCTGGGTCCGCGCGACCCGGAGGATGAGGTCGCGGATCGCGCGGTCGAGGAGCTTCCGGCGGGTGTCGCCCGACAGCGGCGGAAGCGTCAGGCCGTAGCCGAGCGCGGCGAGGACGAGCTTCGCGGCCTCCGGCTCCATTCCCGGGAGCGTCTCGGTCAGGGTCCGGTGCGCGATCTCCGTCGGTGCCGTTGGCGAGATCGCGAGCGCGCGGCGGAGGAGATCGGACATCGCACCGTACGCGCGATGCGCGTCGTATGGCGAGCATCGGGCACGCGCGACGCGCGCACCGAGCGCGCGGGGGTCCGCGAGCAGCTCGTCGACGAGGCGCGTCTTCCCGAGTCCCGCCTCGCCGACGATCGACACGATGCGGCCCTTGCCCGCAAGGGCCTCATCCAGGGTGCCGACGAGCGACGCGATCTCGCCGTCACGGCCAACGAGCGGCGCACGAGCGCGATCCGCGACGGCCGTCTCCTCGCGCAGCAGCCGCCAGGCAACAAGCGGAGCGGTCTTGCCCTTCGCCGCGACCGGCGGGTGGGGCTCGTAAGCGAAGAGGCCCGGGGTCAGGCGATACGTGGCGTCACCGACGAGGATCTCCCCAGGCTCGGCGGCCTGCTCGAGACGCGCCGCGACGTTGACCGCGTCGCCAAGCACGCCGAACTCGCTCTCCCTGTCGCCGATGGCGCCCGCGACCGCGAGACCGGTGTTCACGCCGACACGAAGCGCGAGGTAACGGCCGGTGCGCTCGGCGATGCGCTCGTTCTCGCGGTCGAGCGCGCCGAGGATGGCGACCGCGGCTCGCTGCGCGCGCTCGGGGTGATCGGCCTGCTCGCCGACCGCTCCGAACACCGCGACCACCGCGTCGCCGATGTACTTCTCGATGAGCCCACCGGACGCGCGAATCTCGCCTGCGATGGCGTCCCAGGCGGTGCGCATGTTCTCGTGCAGCTCCTCGGGATCGAGGCGCTCCGCGAGCGCGGTGAAGCCGGAGATGTCGGCGAAGAGGACGGTGACCTGCCTTGTCTCGCCCTCGATCTGCTCGGGAGCCACGAGCCGGGTGCCGCACTTCCCGCAGTAGGTGAAGTCGACCGCCATCTCCGCTTCGCACTTCGGACAGTCGACGGTGGATCGGGGCATCGGCCGACCGAATCTATGGCCTGGTTCGCGCGGGAAGGTGTCGGCACGGTGTGTTAGCTGGTCCCCCGATCAGGTGAATAGTTCGGCCGCAACGCGTCGGGTTGCGAAGGCGTTTTCCCGCTGCACACTTGCCCGATGCGGTCAGCTCCCGTTTCCTCGGCGGTCTTCGCCGTCGTGGGCGCGGCGCTGCTCGTCGGAGCGCTGATCCTGGCGATCCTCGGCTCCTTCGCCTATCTCGCCGCCGCGTCGGTTGGACTGTTCTTCATCGCCGCCGCGCTCGTCTCGCGCGCGGCGCTCTCGCGGGCGCCGGGGGTCCTTCCGCCCGCGATCCTCGCGCTCGCCGGGATCGCGCTGGTCGTGTTCGGCATGGTGGCGACGCCGATGTTCTATTTCGGGCTCGGTCTCCTCGTCGGCGCGATGGCGCTCGCGCTCCTCGGATACCGGGCGCGCCCGACCCTCTAGCCTGAGGGGCGTCGTGAACGAGAGGAGCTGAAGATGGCCGTGCGCAAGGCGACCGCGAAGAAGACCGGGGCAAAGAAGCCCGCGCCGAGCGGGCGGAAGGATGCCGCCGACGCTTACCTCGCGCAGCAGTCGCCGGAGCAACGCGCGTTGCTCGAAAAGCTTCGCGCTCTCGTCGTGAAGGGCGTTCCGGACGCGACGGCCTCGATCAAGTGGGGGGTGCCCTTCTATCAGCGGAACGGAAAGAACATCTGCGCGCTCGCGTCGTTCAAGGAGCACGTCGGCATCAACTTCTTCGCGCCGCCGGAGGCCCTCGTCGATCCGAAGCGAAGGCTCGAGGGGAGCGGAAAGGGCAATCGCATGCTGAAAGTGCGGACGGCCACGGACATCGACAGCGCCAGCATCCTCCGCTGGCTGAAGGCCGCGGCCAGCTCATAGTCCTTGAACTAGGCTCTACACCGCCACAGGCGAGCACCGCGCGAACTTCGCAGCAGTCAGGGGGAGAGCATGAACCTGAACGGAATACCGATCCGGACCGACAACCCGCAGAAGCTCAGGGACTATTACACGAAGCTATTTTGAGCGCCGACCTGGGATCAGGGTGGCTATTTCGGCTGGCAGCTGGGGAGTGGCTGGGTCACCTTTGGACTGCACGATCAAGTGAAGGTAAGAACAGCGCCCCAGGGCGCGTCATCTGGAACATGGATGAGCCTGACGTGAAGAGCCAGTTCGAAAAACTCAGAGCTGCCGGAGCAACCTAGTTCGGGAGCCCTATCACCCAGACGGGGCACCGGAGGGTGGATCGCCACGTTCTCCGATCCGGACAACAACTACTTTCAGCTCATGAGCCCGATGTAATCGCGGTCTTTTCGATCTCGGCGACGCGGGTCTTGACGATCCTCGTCACGAGCCCGTAAGGAAGGGCCTTTTCAGCGGGGAACTGGATCGTGCCCTTGCTTTGGACGTACGGCTTCAGTTCGGCGGTGTGCGCCTCGATGAACCGGCTGCCGGTCCCATAAAGGGCGATATGGGCCTTCCAGTACCCGAAGTACACGAGGTACTTCCCATTCTGTTTGTACCCCACGATCCCGTAGCTCATGCCTTCAGTCGCCTTCGGCGCGGCGGCCTTGATCGTCTTGCGGAGCTTCATGAGCGCGGCACGCTTGTCCTTCGGCGCCGCCGCGAGGTAGTCATCGACGGTTTTTGGGCGTTTGGTCTTCGTGGCCGGCTTCTTCTTGGTCTGGGTCACCATGGCGATCGCCCCTCCCGTCACCGCGTCTGAGCTGCTCGAGGGCGGTCGGAACGAGGTCCGCTTGGGCCCTGGTTGTCCTTCTTCCGCTCTGTCTCCACGTTTTGTTTCGCCCTGTACCTGGCCATCTCACCGATTAGCTCCGGTACCGGTTCATCGAGAGGAAGGCGGATGGCGCTCTTCGTCACCTCAGAGCGCGAGAGCTCCTTCTCGAACGCACGGAAGACGGTGAATGGCGGAGGGCACGAGAGCGAGTAGTGGTCCTTGTAGGCCGCGAAGTACCACACCCAGCCGTGGAACTTGAATGCGGGAACTGATAGCTGATGACCTCCATTGCACCTGGTACGCCTTAGCGGATGGTCCGCCTGACCGTCTCCAGCTTGTCCCGAACATCCTTTGGAAACGTCTTGATGTATTCGTCGGCGGTCTTGAAGTCCGTCTTAGCCACCTGCGGTTCGCGTAGGGGTCCGTCCAGCGCCGGATGCGCTCTTCGCGACGTCGCTGATGACCGCGGCAAGCTCCTGCGGGCGCGACCACATCGGCCAGTGGCTCGTCGGCAGGTCGACGTAGGTCACGTCGCGCAGCTCGGTTAGGCCGCCGAGCCAGGCGTAGCCTTCTTTGACGGCGGCCTTGACCTTCTCGGACGGGTACCCCGTGCAGATGACCGTGGTCGGCACGTCGAGGCGCGCGTCGTTGCTCAGCTCGGCGCCCTCGCGCAGCGCGGCACCCGGCTCGGGAACGGCCTGCCGCCGGAACGTCTCGAGCTGCGCTTCACTGAGACCGTCGAGGTTCTCGTTCTCCTCGAGCTCCTTCCCCGTGGGCAGAGGTTTCTCGACAGCGGTGAACCCGGGGTCGGGCGCGCCCTTCCCCGGGGCGGAGTCGACGTAGACCATCGCGGCAATCCGCTCCGGGATGCGGTCGGTGACCGCGTAGCCGGCGAACCCGGCGCCGCTGTGCACGGCGAGCACGACGGGACGTGCCTTCGCCTTGACCGCCTCGCAGATCGCGTCGACGTGGTCGGCGAGCGTGATCCGGGACCGGTCGGCGTTTGCCGACTCGAGACCGGGCAGCGTCATCGCCGTGACGTCGTGCCCGTCGGCGCGCAGGGCGGCGGCGACCTCGTCCCACGCCCACGCGCCGAGCCAGAACCCGGGAACCAGGACAATCGGTGTGGTGTTCATGGCCCTAACCCTAAGGGCCAGCCACCGAGCCCGCTCGGATCCAGTACGGGGTTGCCGTCAACGTTGCCGTCAATCGATCGGATGCCGTAGTCGGATCGCGGTGAAACACGCATCATTACTGCATCGGAGGGTGGCAGAGCGGTCGAATGCGGCGGTCTTGAAGACGATGATGGAAGGGACGCCAGGAACGTCCCCGCGGCGTCTCGCGAGAATCGCGGGGGTCCTGTACCTCATCAACATCGTCGGTGGGTTCTTCGCCATCAGCGAATTCATCGCTTCCATTTAGCGATGCGCCGTGACGTTGGTCAGGCAGCGCCGGACGCGACCCCCCACCGCGAATATCGCGGGCGTATGCGCGGGCCGAGAGGTCACGAAGGCGCTCCGCATCGTGAAGCAGCTGGGCGGGGACATCCTCGGCGTCGTCGAGAACATGGCGTACGTCACCACGCCGGACGGGGAGCGGCTCGAGGTCTTCGGCCCTTCGCAGGGGCTCGAGCTCGTCATCGCGGCGAACGCCCCGCTCATCGGGAAGCTCCCCCTCGATCCCGCGATCGCGCGCGACGCGGACGACGGGAACATCGAGAGCTACACCTCGCCCGAGACCGGAGCTCACCGAGAACTTCCGCAAGGTCGCGCCGCAGGCATCGCCGTCACCCGCGCACACGCACTGACGACGCCCGCGTAACGAGGGCGCGTCCGCGCCGTTGCTCCGTCGATGCACCGGCGAGCGACGGCCCTCTTCGTCGTCCTTGCGGCGCTCCTCGGTGCGTGCGGGCCGCACGCGGCGGCCTCCGAGCCGACGTCCGAGCCTGCGGCCGTCCTCGCCGAGCGGCCCACGGCCACGCCGTCGAGCACGGCGAGCGTGGCGGCTCCGGCGGCGCCCGTTCTCGCGGCGTCCGTTCCCGCGGCGCCCGCAGTCTCCGGCACGCCGGCCGCTTCGACGATGGTCGTGTCCGCGCCGTCCACCGGCGTTCCCGCGGCGCGGCCCTCGGTCACGCCGCGCTCCTCGGCCTCCTCGTCAGCGCCCGCACCCTCTCCGTCCCCGTCGCCCGCGCCGACTGCCGCGGCACGGTCACCGATCGCGCTCGGCGCGTACGTGAGCGGAGCGCCGTGGGATCCGGCGCGTCTCGACGCGTTCGCCGCGCTCGTCGGGGCCGCGCCGCGCATCGTCATGTGGTACCAGGACTGGGCGCACGAGGGGGTGCGCGAGTTCGACGCGCGCAAGATGGACGCCGTCGCGGCGCGCGGCGCGATGCCGCTTCTCACGTGGGAGCCGCACAACTACACCAGCGGCGTGGACCAGCCGCGCTACGCGCTGCGGACCATCGTCCGCGGCGACCACGACCCCTACCTGCGCGCCTTCGCCGCCGCCGCGGCCGCGTGGGGCCGGCCCTTCTACCTGCGCTTCGCGCACGAGATGAACGGCGACTGGAACTCGTGGTCACCCGGCGTGAACGGCAACACGTCCGCCGAGTACCGGCTCGCGTGGCAGCACGTGCACCGCATCTTCGACGAGGCCGGCGCGACGAACGTCCGATGGGTCTGGTCCCCCAACGTCGCGAACCCGACGACCACGCCGTTCCGCGACGTCTACCCCGGTGACGCGTTCGTCGACTGGATCGCGCTGGACGGCTACAACGGCGGCACCGCGCTGCCGTGGGGCGGCTGGACCTCGCTCGTGGACGTGTTCGCGGCCTCGTACGACGCGCTCGTCGCGCTCAGCCCCCGCCCGATGCTCGTGGCGGAGACGGCGAGCGCCGAGGCCGGCGGCGACAAGGCGGCGTGGATCCGGACCGGGCTCGTCGAGACGATCCCGTCGCGCTTCCCGCGCGTGCGCGGAGTGGTGTGGTTCGAGGAGCGCAAGGAGACCGATTGGCGCGTCGCGTCCTCGGCGGCGTCGCTCGACGCGTTCCGCGCCGCGGCCGCGAGCGAGCTGTACCGCGGCGTGCTGCCCTAGCTCGCGAAGCAGCGCCGCAGCTCGGCCTCGGCGGCCTTGCCGAGCGGATCGAAGCTCTTCGGATCGACGGTCGGGCCGATCGTCGTCGACCACCAGTACATGCCGTCGACGACACCGCGCAGCGCCGCACACGTCGCCGCGTAGTAGCGCGCCTGCGCGCCCTCGTCGGCCGGGGTGCCCTGGTCCCACGCGAACGGCCGCCGGTGCGCCCCGGTCTGCGAGGTCACGCCGACCTCGGTGAGCACGAACGGCTTCCCCTGCGCCGCCGCTTTGCCGCGCGCCAGCGTCGCGGCGTGCGGCGCCCAGGCACGCTCGAGCTCCTCCGCCGTCGCGGTCGCCGGCGCCTGGAGCGGGAAAAAGGCATCGATGCCGATGAAGTCGAGGGCGTCGGCCCACGGCAGCAGGTAGGGCCGGTCGTAGTTGATGGAGTAGCCGATCCGGCCGCCGAACACGCCGCGGACGGCGGCGACGACCGCGCGCCAGCGCGGGTCTGCCTCGAGCGAGTTGAGCTCCGTGCCGACGACGATCGCCTCGACCTGCTCCTTTTCGGCGAGCGCCGCGTACGCGGCCAGCACTTCCGTGTAGCGCGCGAACCACGCCGCGCTGTCGGCAGGCCGGAGCGTGCCGCGCCATTCGGGCGCGGGGAGCGTCGCTTCGTCGAGGTACGGGCGGAGGACGACCGCGAGGCCGTTCGCGTGCGCCGCGCGGATGGTGGTGCGCAGCTGGTCGTCGTCGGGGGTGAGCCGGGGGTCCGTCGTGACCGTCGACGCGGTGACCGAGGGTGTGGTGAGCGCGAAGTTGAGCGAGACGACGTTCACGCCGAGCGTCGCGAGCTGCGCGAACCGACGGTCCGCCGCGGCGGCGTGCTCATCCCCGTGCGTCTCGGTCCCGTAGACGACGACCGCCATCCCGCGGTGGACGGCGGGGAGCGCGGCCCGCGTGTAGGGCGTCGGGCTCGGGGACGGGGTCGCCCTCGCCGCGGTCGCGGTCGCCGCGATCGATCCGCCGCCGCTGCCGCCGCCGTCCGCGGAGGCGGGCGGCGAGGGGCTGGTCGCGGCGGGCGCTGGCGCGCAGGCCGCCGCGAGCGCGGCCACCACGATCGCGGGCGCGAGCCGGCTCACGTGGGCTTCGCGATGACGACGAAGGAGTGGTCGCGGCGCACGAAGTCCCAGAACCCGAGAAGGCCCGCGGTCGCCTCGATCGCCGAGAAGCACCAGATCCCCGCGACGACGAGCGCGCAGTAGCGCGGGAACCGATGCTCGAGACGCGACACCCGCAGGTTGAGCTTGAGGCCTTCGATGTACAGCCAGAACTGGTACGTCATGTTCACGCCCCAGATGAGCGCGACCCACGACCACACCGGCGAGGTGTTGAACGCGCCGGTGGCCCACGCGACGAGGAGCACGATGCCGATGTGCTGGAACGCGGCGCTCGCCCAATTGAGGATCGAGTACGTGAGCACCGCGCGACCCGGGCCCGAGAGGGAGCGATCGAACATGAGCGAGATCAGCCCGCCGCACCAGCGGCGCCGCTGGCGGATGAGGTCGCGCACCGTCGCCGGCGAGGCGCCGTACGAGCACGACGGCAGGAACGTCGACCGGCCCCGGTAGAGCTTGGCGAACGTGAGCCCGAAGTAGGCATCCTCGACCGTCACCGTCGGGCCGAAGTCCCACCCGATGCGCGACTCGACGTCCGCGCGCACCAGCAGGTGCTCGCCGTGGACGCCGACGAGCGGGCTGTGCACGAGGCCGTTGAAGAACGCGAAGCGGGTGAGGTCGTCTGCGGGCCGCACCGAATCGGCGAGCCGGCAGAAGAAGTTCCTCGAGAGCTGGTGCGGGTAGGTGAGGACACCCTGCGCGAGCAGGTACCTGCCCTGCTCGATGACCTCCGCGATCGAGGCGATGGTGTCCGGTCCGACGCCGGTGTCGTCGTCGAGGTGGTAGATCCACGTGTCCGGGCCGCCCTCGCCCGCGGCGATGTGCTCCTGGGTCACCCAGTGCTGCGCACGCGCCTTGTGGGGGGTCTGCTTGGGCGTCCCGTAAGACATCGGGCACACCGCGAGCCGGAAGTTCGGGTGGCTCTCGTAGCGCTCGAGGAGGTGCCTGATGCCGTACGAGCCCTCGGAGACGAGCACCTCGATGCGCCAGTTGGTGAGGTTGCGCGGGGCGTTCTGCAGCACGCTGTCGATGACCCGGTCGAGCGCCCCCAGCACATCGGCGCGGGCGACCGTGGGGAGCAGGAAGATCACCTTCTTCCCGGTGCGGCCGGTGTACCGCGAGGCCATCACCTTGCCGTTCGCGATGGCGCCCGCGAGCCCGATGGCGACGAGGGGGAAGTACGACGACCAGATGACGGTGAGGTAAACGTTGAGCGCGTCAGCGTGCGGGTAGGTGAGCCACAGGGTGATCGTCATCACGATCGCGAGGATCGTGAGGAAGCTCAGCAGGCTCGGGTAGAGCCGGATATCGCGCGGTCGCAGGTCGCGCATCGAGTGTGCCCTCCCGTGGCGCTTTCGTCCGGGAGGGCCACGCAAGGCATGTGCGCCGGGCGTGTCAGATCGACGGCGGTACGACGACGGTTGCGCGTCGGTCGTGCGTCGGCGTCAGCGGTGTGAGCGTCGCGACGGCGTGCGAGCGTGCGCACGCCGCGTCGGATGGGAGAGCGGTCGCCGCTCGCCGGGTACGCGCGATTCACGCCCGCGGTCATGGCGAACTGGGCGGCCATCGCGTACGTCGTCGGTGGCTTCTGGATCGGCGCGACGCGCGTCGCGCCGACCGAGGCGGCAGCCGGAGACGGAACCTAGCGGGCTTGCCGCACGCGGACCCTGGTGCGGTGCCTCCACGTCAGTCCTCACTCCCGTATCGGGCCCTGATCGCGGCAAACGATGCGGGGAGGACTCGCTTCCAGGCATGACCCACGCGTTGAGCACCCGGACAGTACGCTCACTGCTCGTCGTGAAAGGTGAGCCCGCCGCCCGCGGGGTCCGCGGGTTTTCGATGCTCAGGAGCTTCGCAGACAAAGTGAATGAGAGACTCTTGTCGGTGCCGTGCGGATCAGGCATCGGTGACGTGTGCCGTGCATCTGCTCATCGCTCTACGCACGGTCTGCTGCGCTCGAAGCTCAACACCCCCTGGCGGGGGATTCCTGCCACCCTCTCCTGAGTTCTTGAGCGCGCTGCGGTCGCGGGCTTCGCCCAGTCAACCTCCCACGTCGCCTCCTCTGTCCGTCGCAGATCTCCCAAGTTCACCCATCCACGCTGCGGGCGGCGTCGCCCGCGACCGCGTCAGTGCAATCGTTGGATGACACTTGGCGCCCAGGCCGTCGTATTCGTGTCGACCGCGTACTCCGCAATCGCGTGACCTGCACGCGCGATCAGGACCGAGCCGCGGAATCCCCACAGCACACTCCGTGCGACGCGATCAAGCGAACCTGCGCCACCGCGGCCGTCGCCACCCACGCCCACGACGATCAGGTCGGTACCTGCGCCGCGGGCGGCGCGCAGAATCTCGACTGACGCAACTCCACGCCCGACACGCCCAATCGCCATGCGCCCGACCGCCCGGAATTCCGCTACTCGCTGTTCGACCGCGTCCGCGGCACGGCGCTCGGCGTCTGGAGCAACGGATGACGGGCTGGGTCCAATTCCGGCGTATCTCCAGCGCGTAGGGCGCGCCGGATTGACGTCCGCTCATTGCGCTCGACGGCCCCTCTTGGCTTGGCTCCCACCGGGTGCGTACTGTATGCCGCGGTCGCATGGATTCTTCCGACCAGCACCTCTGGATCTTCGACGGCGCATGGAACGGCACCAAGCTGCAGCGGTGTTGGCATGTGAATGGGCATCAAACGTTCTGCACGGCCACAAATCGTGTGCAAAGCCCTATGTTTATTGCCTCGGAGGGGTGGCAGAGCGGTCGAATGCGGCGGTCTTGAAATTCTGCGAGCGCGGTCCCAATAGGTCCCGTTCCGTTCAAATACGAGAATGTCCGTCCCGTTCGGTACCGATACATCCAGTCGCGTTGTCGTCGCCGTTGTCGTCAGAAAGCGGACATCCGACCTCACCGGCGGACCGGAGTGGCGGAATCAGTTAGCCGCTGCTCTCCGCAGGCGGCTTTCGGTCCTGTTCGCGCTCGCCCTGGACCTGCTTCTCGTACTCGACGCGGCTGATCTCACCTTTCACGTATTTGGTGGTCGCGGTCTCTACCTGCGGCGATGCTTGTCGAAGCTGCTCGCGACTAATCACTCCGGCTTCTCCTCTCCCGCGTTTCGTTGACCGCTCGTGACCATCGTCTGCGTGGTTTCCTCCGTCGAAGTCTCTCCAGCCTGGGGTCCCTTCGGTGCGTACTTCGCCACGGCAATCGTCGCGCCTGCCGAAACTAGCCTCGCGAACCGTCGGATGATTGACAAATCGGTAACGGTAAAACCGTCGGCGTGAGAGCCATCGATCGTGACGACGCCCCACGACGAGCCGTCGCCGAGGCGAATCGCGAAGATCGATTTGTAAGGACGCGGGGTGCCGGACCTGCTCTTGTACCTGCGATCTTTGGCAATGTCGGCACAAAGGTACTCCCCGGCCTTTGAACGCCAGGCGTGCCCGCCGATTGTTCCCTGTTTCGACAAACGTTTGATGCGGAGATCATTTCGGTTGTGGTTGGCGCAGCCGAGCAACGCAAAAGCCTCGGGGTCGCCGAAGTCACCCCAGACCGCGATCCTGAAGTGATCATCCGGCCGCTTCGTCAGCGCGGCGTCGAGCGCGCCGGCGACGACGTCGAACCATGCCTGGAGGATCTCGTTCGCTGGGCCGGTCGCCGAAACCATCGGCACCATACCGACCGCAGCCTCGGCGTAGCGAACGAAAGCAACCTCGGTCTGTCGGTTTTCCGCTCGGTCTCGTTCGAGCCGATCTTGGCGCTCCCACTCCAGCTCTTGGTGAGACCTCGCCCGGGGCCGTTGAAAGTTGAAGCCGAAGAACGAGAGGCTGATCCAACCGGCCTTCCCCGCAAGCCACAGCAGGGCACCGAGTCCGACCGCGCCGAGGAGAATCCCCATTCCTTGATCGCTGTTCGGCAGCATCCGATACGGCCTCCCCGGCGGTCGTAAGCCTGCGTGGAGCTGCGACAGCGTCGGACTTTGAGGATAAGCCGAGAGCATCCGGCAGCCACAGCTACCGCCCGCCGAGCGCCGCCTCCATAGCGGAGACTGCCTCGCGCTGCATTGTCGGCGTGACGTGGCTATAGAGATCGAGCGTGATAGCGGTTCGCGAGTGCCCGAGCATTTCGCTGACAACTTTCGGATGCACGCCGCGGCCGAGCGCGATCGTCGCGGCAGTGTGCCGCAGGTCGTGGAAGCGGATTCGAGGCAGCCCGGCTCCGGCGAGCGCCGCGCGGTAAGCGACTCGAAGAGTCGACTCGGGCAGAGGACCGCCGATCGCGTTAGAGAACACGAGGTCGTGGTCGATCCACGCAGGCCCGGCTGCGAGCCGTACCTGGGCCTGACGGACTCTGTGACGGCGTAAGGCGGCGGAAGCATGCGTTGTAAGGAGGATGCGGCGCCTCGAACCCTTTGTCTTCGGCTCGACGAAGATGACCTCGTCGCCGTCGCGCTCGATCGTCGTGCGCAGGTGGATCTCGCCCTCGCGCTCGACGTCGCGCCAGCGCAGCCCGAGGATCTCACCGAGACGCATACCCGTCGTGAAGGCCAGGACGAAGACGGCCTCGAGCGGGTGTCCCTCGAGCGCAGCGGCGAGGCGGCGGACCTCCTGCTCGTTGAGCGTCGCCATCTCGTGCGTCGCGATCCGCGGCGCGTCGACGAGCGACGCCACATTCCTCGCCACGGCACCCCACCGCTCCGCTTGCGCGAGCGCGCGGTGCACGACGGCGTGAACGTGGTGGACCGTCGTCGGCGAGAGGCCGTCGCTGAGCTTGCGCGCGTAGAGCCGCTGGAGCTGCTGCGGGCTAAGGCGCGCGAGCGGTGTCCTCCCGATCACCGGCGCGACGTGGAGACGAACGAGCTCCGCGTACCGCTCCCAGGTGCGCGACCGGAGTGACGGCCTCGCGGCCTCGAGCCATTGTGTGAGGAACTCGCCGACGCTGGCTCGATCGTCAGCGATGGGGAGACCCCGCTTCTGGGCGTGACGGGCGGCGAGAAGCTTGTCGTCGACCTCATGGCGGGTCGCACCGTAGAAACACTTCCTCTTCCCATCCGCTTGCGTCGCACGCGCCTCCCAGCGCCCGTCGCGCCGGCGGGTGATCGTGCCCTCGCCGTTAGCATTCCGCCTTCTCACTTCCCACGCCTCCCCTTAGTCGCGTCCTCGAGGATCGCGACGATCTCGTCGTTTTGGCTCCATGCCAGACCGCGGCTTCGCTTCGCCGCGATGGTGCGCTGCTCGATCTTTCGCTTGAGCGCGACCGGCATGCGCACGAGAACGTCCGCTCGCTCGCCCATCTTCGGCCTCCCTGGCTTGCCCACGCGAATAAGTGATAGCACCGCTAGCCCTTAGAGGCAACTGCTCGCCCTCGACGCGATCGAGGTACTCCTGGAGGCGCTCGACGCGGATGCGCCGCACGCGCCCGAATTTCATGCTCGGGATCTCCCCGGATGCCAGCAGCTGGAACATTCGTGAGCGCGAGACTCCCATCGCGGCCGCCGCTTCCTCAGGGGACAGCGCAAGTCTCGGCACGCTTGACCCGGGGAGAAGCTCGCTCGTCGCGAGCGCCACCGATGACGTCACGCGGGCCTCATTGGGCCGCCCCGGCCGAGTGCTGTAGCACTCGGCCCCTCGTCCGCGCGCGTCCTCGACGATCCTGCAGGCCCCTTTGCACACGATCGCGGTGGCTGGGCCGCTCCGCGAACTCGATGCGCTCGGCCGCGGCGGCCCGCTCAGTCCGCACTACCACGAGTGCCGCGTTGCGTCCGGCCGGATCCGCGGCGATCGCGCGGAGCTCCGTCGCGAGAGAGCTCAGGTCCGCGTCGAGCTCGAGGGCCTCCGCCGCCTGACGGAGGCGCACCGCGGCCGCGGCGAGGGCGCGACAGCGCTGACATGAACCGACTGGCCCGCGCCGTCCTGGCGCCGCGCCATGTCCGCACCGAGCGGCCCTAGAAAACTCCGCGGGGGTTTCTGAGGCCTTTTCTGGCTCAGGACGCACTAGATGACCTTCCTGGCGAAAGGCGTCCGCGGTCGGGCCGCGTTGCTGGGAATGGCCCTCTGTGCCCGTTTCCAGCTTCGCCACCCGCGCTAGGACGCCCGCGCTCATCGGCGGCCCCACGATCCGGCGCGAGCGATGGCCCCCGCTCTCCGCTCCAAGTTTCGCTCAACGTGCCGCGCGACAATGCGCGCTGCCTCGTCCAGTCCGAGTCCGTAAACGTTCACGGTCGAGGCGACCCCGCCGTCACCCGCGCTCCTTCGCCCTCCGACGCCGCCGAACGTCACGTCCTCGGCGCCGCGAGCCGCGAGGGTCCCGTAGTCGGTGCCGCTGCGACCGATGATCCGCGCGGGCTCGCTGAAGCGCATTGTGTGTGGGTAGTCGTGGTCGGTGGGTGCCGCTGCGGGCCCGAGGTCGAAGGGGAAGAGCGGCCCCGGTGGCGAGTCGATGATTGGCCCGTGGCTCCCGGCGCCGGTCGTGGTGGATGGCGGCGAATAGGGGTGCGCCAGTACAGCGGCCTGCGCGGCCGCAGCCTCGCGTGCGGCGTCGCGTGCGGCCTGCGCCGCGACGACCTGCGCACCGTACGCGGCCACGACACCACCGGAGAACGTCTGGATCGCCTTCAGGCGGGTCTCCAGTTCCTTGACTTGGGCGTCGGTCTCTTTCTGGATCGTGTCGATGATCGTGGTCATGCGGTCGCGCACCGCGGCCTCCTCGTCCCGGAGCTGCTGGATCCGCGTGTCGGCCTGGCTCTTCTCGAGGTCCATCTCGTCCCGGATCGCGCGCAGGCGGTCCTCGGAGGCCTGCTTGTAGTCCTCGAGGGCGCGCCTGTCGGCGGCGGCCACGGTCTCGATGGCGCGGATGCGCTCTTCGATCTGGGCCCTCGCCTCGTCCTTCGCGAGCGCCTTCTTGGTGTCGGAGAGCTTGGTCTCGGCGTCCTTGATGCGCCGCTGCTGCTCGAAGACCCGACGCTGGTACTGCTCCTCGGTCTCGTTGCGCTCGCGGAAGACCTGCACACCGCGCTCGTGCGCCGTAGTGGCTTCGGCGTCGGCGATGTCCTGGCGGCGTTGCTCGAGGTTGCCGAGCTCCTCCGTCCCGCGGATCTGCTCGCGCAACGCGTCGATCTCGTCCGAGCGCACACGGTCGCGTGCGCTGAAGGCTTCGTCTGTCGCCCGCTGCTCGTCCTCGATCGCGCGGATCGCCTTGTCATGGGCCGCCCCTCGCGCGTCCTGCTCGTCCTGGATCGTGCGGATGGCGGCGTCGTGCTCCTTCTGGAAGCCATCGATGGAATCGCGGAGTGCGTCTTGGCGGGCCTTCGCCTCCTCGCGGATCGCGTCGATGCGGTCCTTGAGAGCGTCGGCGGCCGCCTTCTGAGCATCGGCGGCGGCTCGCTGCGCGGCGGCTTGGTTCGCCAGCGACGCGAACCCCACGCTCGGACCACCACCGCCTGCTGACGCGTTGACGATCGCGCGAGCGGTGGCGGCGGTACGAGCGACCGCTGCGTCGTGGCGACGCTGCGCCTCATCCATCGCGTTGCCGATCACGTCGAGGGGATTCGTGCCGCCACCACCGGGACCGTTGAGGAACGCACCCGCATTCGCGAGCGAGTCGTGGATCACCGTGCCCAACGTGTCGAAGGCCTGGCCCGAGTCCCTGCGCGGCGTTAACGAGTCCGGGGACCACGATCTGGCCGAAGGTGTTCGTGAAGCTCACCCACGTCGATTCGAGTTCGCGCGTCTGGACCTGCCACTCCATCGCCTTCTGGATGCCCTGCTCGTCGATGACCCCGCCCGACTCGATGACGCGCGCCTCGAACGCAGCGAGCTGCTGCTCGGTGAGGCCGAGAAGGGGGAGCAGATCCTTGTACGACGCGCCGAGGAGCTCCTGCGCGACCTGCAGCGTGCCGGCATCCTTCGTCGCGCCGGCGAGGCGGGTGCGAAGATCTGCGAAGACATCGATGAGTGGGCGTGCGGATCCGTCAGCGTTCTCGAGCGCGATGCCCAGCGCGGCGAATTGTTCAGGGTGAGCGGCGACCGCCGTTTTCAACGAGTTGAACGCGCCGTCGAGCGTCGATGTCTCGATGCTGAGCTGGCGCGCGACCCCGATGAGCGTCGACGCCTGTTGTGCCGAGGCCTGCGCGGTGACCCCGAATTGCTGGACGGACTTCGCGAGGTCGAGGTAGTCGCCGATCGCCTTCTTCACCAGAGCGAGGCCGGCCGCCGCGATGCCGCCGCTGAGCAATCCTCCGAGGCCGGGCACACTGCCGATCCCGCGCGAGACCTCGCGGCGTGCCTCGTCGAGCGATCGCTTCAGATCGCTGACGTCGCCCTTGACCTTAAACGTCAGGTCCGGCGTTTGTGGCCTCCTTCGCGCGAATTTCGTACCAGCGCGCGAGCCGCGCCGTGGCCTCGGCCGCGCTCATCTCGAGGATCCGCTCCAGCGCGAAGTTGAAGGGCCAGCGTTCGAGATCGAAGACCAAGTCGAGGACACTCCGGGAACCGTCGCGCGACGACGACCCGCTCTCGGCCTTGCCGACCGCGAGCAGGTTCGCTTCCCGCCACGCGTTCCAGAGCTCGCGCGCACGCCCGTGCTCGAGGCGCAGCGCATCGCGATCGCCGAGCGCGATGTAGAGCGCCTCGCGGGGGGCGAGCCCGTCCATCTCGTGGCCGAGCGATCGCAGGTGCTCGTGGACGATGAGCAGCTCCCGCAGCGAGAGCGCTTGAATGACGAAGGTGCGCTGGACGACGCGGGTCCATGACCAGAGGAGGAAGCGATGCACGCGCGTGTACGTGCCCTCGAAGGTCTGGGGGCCGACCTCGATGGTGACCTGAGGGCGAGACCGGCTCGGCGCCACGCCGCGCCAGATCGTCGACAACACGGTCACTTGCGACGCTCGAACTGCAGGTCCGGCGAGATCGCCGCCTCCTGCTCGAGATCGACACGGCGCCGGAGCTCCGCGGCTCGCTCTCGCGCGCGTGCGTATCGATTGGCGTCGATCAGCACACGCATGCGCAAGGCGACATCACCTGCTGTGACTGGTCGGCGGCGGCGGAAGAGACGCGCGAGCAGGTCACGCATCGGCGTCGGTCTTCGCCGATTGCCTCTTCGGCATCGCGACGAGCTCGGCGTCGCCCGTCTCGAGCAGCTGTGCGATCGACGCGGCGTACTTGTTCTCGTCCAGCTCGAAGATCTCACCCGGTGCGGCGGCCGGCCGGTTCGGGTCGTATTTGATCGTCGCCTTCGCCTTGAGTCTGGTGGCCATGCTTTCCTCCTTAGCCCGAGTAGCCGATGTGTGTCACGCCTCGGGCTTCGCTAAGCAGCTTGTCGTGCGCCCTCGTCAGTGCCTCGAGCTCGCCCTCGACCTCGCGCGCGACCTTGAGCGCCGCATCCTTCCGCTCCCGGGCCGCGTCGATCCGTTCCCTGGACTCGGCAATCGCCGCCTCGTAGTGCGCCTCGTTCTCCCGCTGCTCGGCGATCGGCACGGCCGCGAGGACCTGGTCGAGCTGCGGCTGCAGTTCAGCGACGGTGCGCTCGTAGACGCTCTCTGCTTGTTCGAGGTCCTCGCGCGCCCGTGCGAGCGTCTTTTTCGCGACGTCGGCCCTCGCATTCGGGTCGGACAGCGCGCGCTTCGCGTTGGTCACCGCGCCCCGTGCGATCTCGAGGAGCTCGCGATCGCGTGCGATGCGGTCCTTGAGCTGGATGGCGCGCGCCCGCAGCTCGAGGGAGGTGGGTGCCTCGCGCGCCTCCGCGGCGGCGAGGGCCGACCGCAGCGACGCGAGCTCAAGGGCTGGATCCCAGATCTGGGCCTCGAGGCTGCGGACTCGTCGATCGAGCGACTCGACGCGAACACGGAGCGCGGAGACGCGTTCGATCCGGCGGTGGATCTCCACGCTCTGCTCCTCGGTCTCGCCGCCGGTGAACGTTGTGCGGCCGCGGTTCGTGGTGCCGAGCTCTTCTCGCTTGGCCACGAGCTCCGTGCGCGTCTCCTCGAACTCTTCGTAGACCGCGATCTGGGCGCGGATCTCGCCGCTTGTCTTGCCCGCGGTGAGCTCGGCCGGCGCGGCCGCGGGTGCGCTCTGTTCGATCATCGTTGCCACTTTCCTACCTCCGCCTTTCACTTAGCTCAGCCGCTGCCTCTGGCGCATCGTCACGAGCTCGGGGTGCGCGCGGGCGAACGCATGCATCGCGGTTGCGAAGTCGAGGCGGCCGCGGCTCCAGCGAACGGCCTCCTGCGCGCCGTCGCTGATGATCTCGTCGGAGCGAACGTCGTACGGGCCGGATATCGCGACGAAGGCGCGCAACGCGGCGACGCCCTGCTTCGCGGCCAAGTGCTCGGCCCACCCGCGCTGCGCTGGTGCGAGCTTCCGCGTGAGGATCGCCTCGTCGATGACCGCCGGCGCCTGCAGCTCCTTGCGAATCGCGGCGACGACGTCGTCGTCCGTAGCGGTCGCGTCGAGGCCGAGCAGCTTGCGCAGCTCCTCGAGCGCATGCGCCTCGTTGATGGCCTCGGTCTCAGCCTGCTTGCGCTGCTCCTCGATCACAGCGATCCGGGTGAGGACGTCCCCGGGCCCGGCGTCGGCCGGAAGACCGAGCGCCTTCAGGATCGGCTTCGCGATCGCGAAGTCCGCGCGCGCGCCGGGGTTGTCATGCCTGTTCGCGAAGACGAGCTTCGGATGCCCGTCGCGGATCGCATACGCGAGCCTGGTGCGAAGCGCGGCGAGGACCTCGCTGCCTTCCGCGTTGGCTGCGAGCCCGAACGCACGCCGCACCGCGGTCATCGAGTCGCGATCGGCTTGCGTGAGCGAGTCGCGAGGCGCGCCCTCGAGGTTCTGGACCCGCTTCACCAGGTCTGCGGCCGGTGCGTCGGCCGGGAGGCCGTAGATCCCGATGAGCACGGCCGGATCTGCTGTCTGAGTCGCCATGATTCTCTCCTTCGTCGGCGCGAACCGCGCCGTGTATGTGATCGCCGATCGCCGAGGCAAAGTGGCGGTGAATGCGGCAGGCGCCGATGCGCGGGCCCACCGCCAGGCCTGGCCATAGAGCGCGACGATGTCGCCGAGACTTCTGACGGCCGGGAGCTCGTCGCCCAGGAACGCGACGCCAGAGAGCACGCGCGGATACGTCTTCCCGTTCAAGGTCGCGTCGAGGAGGAGCTCGCTGGAGACCTTGCGATAGGCCCCCGCACGCACGAGCTCGGCGATCGTCCTCGGCACGCGCGAGATGTCGGCGACGAGCTGCGAGCCGTCGCGATAGATCCGCTCGACCCAGCCGGCCGCAGGATGCCCCGAGCTCGTGAGGATCTCCTGCTCCTCGTCGTGGCCGAGCCTGACGGGTGGATCGATGATGCCGCGGAGCTCGTGGAACGCGACCACCATCGCGTCTAGGTCCGCGTCGGTGTAGCCCACCCCGTTCCAGGTGCCTACGTCGAAGATCGGCACGCCGCGTAGGGTTTCGGTTTCGAGTGTCACTGGTCTCTCCTCATGGCTGATCGCCAATCTCGCCGGCGAGCGTCTCGAGTCGATCGCGCAGACGGCCAGGTGGGAGCGCGGCCGCGGTGGTCAGCGCCCACGTACGCACGCGAGTGACGTCGCGGTCGAACCGCTGCGCGTCCTGAACGGCGCGCGAATCCCTGCCGTGCTTGTAGTGAACCGAGGCCGCGCCCCGCGGTGTCGCGCCACCGTGGAGCCGACAACGGGCGCGCCCCGTCACCGGATAGTTCGGACACAGGCGTCCGGCGCGTGGACCGCGAAGCTTCGCGTTGCACCTTCCGGCGATCGGCACCGGGGGCGTGATGAGACTCCTCTGAGGCGTTGCCGATACGACGGTCATCGGGCGGGGCTCCCGGGCGCGGCTTCGTTTCGGGAGAAATGTGTCGGCCTTGAGGGCCGGTTACCGTCCCGCACCGTCCGATCAGCGCAAAAGAGGCGGGATCCGAGCAGGTTGCGGTCGCTACATGCGGTTGCGGGCGCGCACCCGCGAGCAACCGTCAACACCCAGGTTACGGACGATCGGGCGGGAGCGCTGGGCTGGGAAAGTCCCGTCTGAAACTCTGCGTTTATAGGCGCGGAGCTCCGCATGGAGACTCGATCCGACGCCCGGGAATCGAGGCCGGGGTGGGGGTAGCCCGGATCCCGCCGCTCGTGGACGACCACACGAGCGACGGGACCCAGCGCGAAGGAACAGCAGCCGACGGAGCCCACGCCGTCGACCGCGGAGGTGACGAAGTAGGCGGTGCCGCTCGAAGTGCGGGCCCGTACACCGAGACCCTTAAGGGTCTCTCGGGGTGTACGTGAGCCTTTTGCTGGGGTTTTCGTGTAACAGCGCGTACAGGTGTACGGGCAAAACCCCAATGATTTCGAGGTTGGGCGTACTCCTGGGGAGGGGGGTGTACGCCCCTCCGCCACGGCGGCGTACAGGTGTACGTACTGGGGTGTACGGGTGTACGTCACGCCGACCTCGAGCGAAGCGCGTACGAGCCATCAGGCAGCGCGACCACACGTTCGTCGCGCCGCAGATCTCGAAGACGCGCGCGGATCTGGTCGGGGCGTGCGCCGAGCCGCTCGACTAGCTCCGCAGGCTGAAGCGCCGCGGTCGCGTGACCGAGCTCCGCGAGGATGCGCTGCGGCAGCGATGCTTTCTCCGGGAAGTCCACGGCGAGGTCGGCGCCGCGGAAGCGCACGGCGACCAGGCTCTCGTCGTCCTGGCTCTCGCACTCGATGCGGTAGCCGAGACGCGGACGCTTGATCCCGTTGTTGCGCTTCTTGTTCACGAGGGCGACGACGAAGCTGCTCGCCCCCTCCTCCTGCGCCTTCTCGACGAGCCACGTGACCCTCGGCCCGTTGTGCTTGTAGACCGAACCGAAGGCCTTGCCCTGGTCGGACGCGTTCTTGGCGACGTGGTCGACGCCGAGCGTCGGCACCCTGAACGAGCGGATCACGTTGAACAGACCGAGCACGACATCGGGCGCCTGCGGGTCATCGCCGCAGGCCTGCCCCAGCGCGTCAATCGTGACCGCGCGGATCCGCCGCTCGTCGATCTCCCGGCGGATGCTGGGCGCGGCGTCGCGCAGGCTCGAGCCCTGGCGTCGGTAGTAAATCGGCGGCCGCTCGCGGACGCCGGCGCCGGCGCAGATCGCGGTCAGCCGTTCGTAGAAGGTCTCCTCGTCCGTCTCGTAGTCGACGTAGAGGACCGGGCCGGGCTCGCCTTGCAGCTGACCGAAGACGGGGATTCCGGTCGCGCAGGTGACCGCGATCGCGATCGCCATCATCGTCTTGCCCGAATCGCCGTCGCCGAAGAACACCGTCGGGCCGCCGTGCTCGAGGAACGGCTCGATGAGCCAGCGCGGACGACCGGTCGGCGTGTAGTCGCGCATGTCGATCGAGGGCTCGCCGTTGCGGTAGCGCTCGCGCACCACGAAGCACATCGACTCGATGAGGTCGTACCAGTCGAGGTCGTCATCGCGACTGGCGAGCGCCTTCGCCAGCGTGCTCCTCGCCTGCGAGCTCATGAGGTTGAAACGGGCCGAGTGAAGCAGGCCAGCGCGGGGCGGGCGCGTCGAGTAAACCGTGAGCTCGGCGGTCAGCTCGTCGCGGTGCTCGGAGAATCGCTCGAGTTCCGCCTTGATGCCGATGGACCAGCTGCAGCGATAGACCTCGCCGGCGACGCTGAGCTCCAGCTTCCCTGGCGCTTCGCGTTCGCTCATACAGAAACCGCACCGCGGCGAGGACGTCGACGCTCGCGATCGCGTCGGTTCGAGGAGCGCGTTGTCGTCGCCTGCTCCACGTCCTTGTCTGCGCGGATCAGCAGCGCGCGGATCTCGCTGTGCACGCGCCTGAGATCCTCGCCGGACGATGCGGTCGACGCGATGTCCTCGGCGAGCGTCAGGATCCGCTCGAGCAGCTCGCCGGCGAGCGCGATCTCGCCGAAGAGCGTGCGGCGCCTCGCTGGATCCACGAGCTCCGCGCCCCATTGACCTCTCGGCTCGAGGGAGAAGAAAGCGCGCAGCGCCCCAGCCGTGTTCACCAAACCCAGCGCGAGAGTCGCCGTATCGCGCTCTTCGTCGATCGGAATCTCCTCGAACCTCCCCGAGGCGCTGCGGAGAATCGAGCGTCCACTCACGTGACGAACTCGCGATCCCAGGAGGTCCACCAGCTATACCCGCAGCGTGGACACGAGTAGCAGCCGACGAGGAAGTCGTCCGGCGCGCACGCGTCCGCGACGACGCGGGGCGGGTTGAGTAGTTCGCAGCGCGCGCAACGGTCGAGGAGCCGACTTCGGTCCGGGATTGCGCGCGCAAAGTGATGTCGCCCGAGCCTGGTCGCATCGAGGACGACCTGGCTGCGTGATCGGACAACGAGTGCACGGCTATGATCGCGGGGGGTGTCGGCGAGTGCCATCGCCACGACCTCCTCGCGAATTTGGACACGCTCCGCCTGAACTGCGGGGCGTGTTCGCGTTTTGGATCCCTGGTGGGCGCGCGAGAGTCATCGCTGTTCGCCCTCCTGCATGGTTTGTGGCTCGGCAGGGGCTGCGGAGTCGATGCGCCCTTCGGGAGCACGGTCGCGGATCCCTAGGGCCTGCTCCAAGATCACCGCGGCCTGGTCCTGCGGAGTGCGTCGCTCGACGCGTGCGCGCTGGGCGAGCCTCTCTACGGCATCGGGTGCTAGTGGAACGTGAAGAGCGCGCATGCCGGCATCGTCCTGCCTGTCGCGACGCTTCAGCAATGGCTAAGAGCCGCGAAAAAGGCGCGAGGAACTAGTTTGCTTCGGTTGTTTTCACCCCGCCTTGCCCTCGGGGTCGGTCAGACGTTCATGGAGCACATCCTTGACGCGGGCATCCTCCTGGGCCCAACCCTCGAGAGTGCGCTCGTCGATCGGAGCGGGCGAGGCGGCCGCGACCTCGCGGACTGACAGGATCCCGTGTGCCCCCGCGCTGCGGAGGCTCCGCAGTTTCTCCTCAACGATCTTGATCCTCGCGTCACGATCGTCCCGCGGACGACCGCCCTTGTTCTTCCGGGGACTGTTCACCTGCGGCGCCTCAGGCAAGCCCTCGGGGGCTGTGTCGATCGCGAGCGCATCGGGCCAGATGTACCTGTGGAGCGGCGAGCTCGGATCCCTTGCCGTCTCTGCCGCCATCCACTTGGTCAGGCCTCGTGACCCGTGGACGCGAACGAGCCGCTCAAGCTCCGCGTTCACGATCCTCAAGCTCGCCTCGTCGAGCGTCGCGTAACGCGCTTCCCATTGCACCTCGAGGGCGCGAACCTGGATCTCGCGGCGGCGCGCCTCGATGTCGCCCGCGATCTCAGCCAGGCTCGGAGCGATTGGTGCCGCATCGTTCCGCCTCCCCCGAGGCTCGTGGGGCGGATCTCCCCCAGGGAAATAACTCGGCCGCCGCGACGCGTGCTCGCCGCACAGGAACTCGCCGGCGTAGTTGATGTTCGCCTCGGCGCCGCAGATCACGCACGTGCTCGACGCCGATGTCTCTCGAGCGATCGCGTCACCTCTCTCTCAGGCGACCGGAGGATCCGGGCCTCTGCGGTGAGAGGCCGCTGAGCTTGCGCGCCCTGATCAGGGGCGACCCGGACTCCGTCTGCGGGCCATTTTATCCGGTCAACGATGGCTTGACGAGACCCGCAGACTTCCCGGGAGACGGAGTGGGAGTGGGAGGGGCCGAAGTGATCGACAGGCAGGCCGAGATCGAAAAGCTGGCGAAGGAATCCAAGCTCGGCTTTGGCACCGGCGGCGAGGTCAAAGAGCTAGCGAAGATCCTCTGGACCGACGAGCAACCGATGAAGATGGCGCGCGGGACCTACCACGGCGGCAACGGGATCATGGTTGCTACTGATCGTCG
The DNA here is from genome assembly GCA_036002305.1 of Candidatus Limnocylindria bacterium. GTDB lineage: Bacteria > Chloroflexota > Limnocylindria > P2-11E > P2-11E > 3-1-20CM-2-70-9. The sequence continues at coordinate 133,764 of DASYTL010000032.1, read as the reverse complement.
GCTGATCTTCATTGACAAGGGCATCGTCGGGCTCAAGACCGAGGACTTCGCCTACGACAAGATCTCATCGATCCAGATGAAGACCGGGATGGTCTTCGGCGAGATCGAGATCGACGCCGCGGGCAATCGCTCGAAGATCCAGAACATGGACAAGACCGTCGCCCGCGAGCTCGCGGACTGGATCCGCAACCGCATTCAGACGAGGGCTACGTCTCCGTCCGCGCCGGCGTCCGCGGATCCGATCGAGCAGATCGCGCGTCTCGCGAAGCTCAAGGATGCGGGCGCGATCACGGAGGAGGAGTTCGCAGCGAAAAAGAAGCAGCTGCTCGGACTCTGATCCTCGGGCTCGAGGTTCACTGGCCGCGCGATGCGACCGAGTGGGCCGCGTGGGCGAGCATCGCCGTCGCTCTCGCGACGATCGCCCTCGCCCTGGCTACGTACCGCTTAGCCCGCACCACGCGCGAGGAGACCGAGCTCCTTCGGGATCAGACGACCGCGGGGAAAGAGCAGGCCGCGACCTCGCGCGAGCAGCTCGCCGAGCTTCGTGAGTCCAGATTCGCCGAATTCCTCCCGATGCTTCGTTGGCAGTCGCCGTCCTGCGGGATCTTTTCGCCCGGGCCGATGGTCAGCTGGGCGGGTGCGCCCGACCGCGGGCCGTGGCTTCTCGCGATCGACGTCCTCTGCACGAATGAAGGTCCAGGGCCTGCGCGGCTCCTCGCTGTGGACCTGAAATGCGACACCAGAGAGCTCTTCGAGACGGATGAGATCGATATCCCGTCGACGTTGGGCAGCGGCGTGCGACTCGAGCCTTTCAAGACGAGGCTGGGACCGGTGCAGGCGATCGGCTACGGCCCTCGGACGCTCGAGATCCGTGTGCGATACGGCGACCTCTTGGGCGAGTTCGAGTACGAAACGCGCGTCCTGATAGCGGCCGACTTTCGCGAGACCAGTGGATGCACGGCGAGGTTCATCGAAAGCGACGAGCGATCCGCGATCGAGCGGCGACTGCCTCGACAGGCTCGGTCGGGGAATGCCTGATCTCAGTCGCGCGATCGACATTGCGCTCGTGCTGCTCGGCGGCGCCGGCGGTGCGTTCTTGGTCTGGTGGCTCGACGGCCGTCGTGTCGCGGCGCGCGAGCGCCGCGAGCTCATCGGGGCGCTCGAGCTCGTCTCCCTCGAGCTATCGGGCAACGTGGCGATGGCGGACGCATGGGCGCGACCGACCACCTCTGAATTCGCGCCGATCGAGCTTCGCGGAGAAGCGTGGAGCGCCCACCAGACCACGCTCGCGCGATCACTCCCGCGCGACATCATCGGCCATCTCGGCGCCGGTTACGGCCTCGCCCGGATGCTGATGAACAACGTCGAGGTTGCTCGCCGGAAGGGACAGAATGCTGGCGCGAACGACATCGCGCTCGCTACGCGGACGCGCGACTACCAGAACGCGAACCTCCGCGAAGTACAGACGTTCATGCGGACGAAGCTCGGGATCCGCTTCACCATTGAGCCTGAGGGTCCAGGCGGCGCCCATGTCACCCGGGGAAACCGGCCGCCTTGATCGGGGCTGCGTCCGGTCCGAGCCACCGCCTCGTCCGCGTCACGGTTCGGCCTGCGCGGGTCGCTGTGTTCGTGTCGCAGGACAAGAACTGGCGCTCGAATGCGATGCGAGTGGTCGAGTGCCTCACGCGCACATGGGGTGGCCTGAGCGCGATCATCGCGCCGATGGTCGGCGATCGAGCCGACCAGCTGCCGGATCTCTTCTGGCCGATCCTCGAGAGCTTTGACGCGGACTGGCTTAGCAGTTATCGACCGAGCTGGCGCGGCAGCCAGATGGCCGACCCTGCGGCCTTCGACGCCGACGCGGACCGGTTCGCTTCCGCGGCAGCGGCCGGGACGAGCATCTCGGTCGAAAAGATGCGCCAGGAGATCTTCACCGACGACGAAATGCGTCGTCCGCTCGGGGACTTCGCGCCTTCCGCCGCGGTGGCCGAGAGAGTGCGCCGCACGCTGTCGGCCTGGATGCGCGGAGACCACGGGATCGACCATCACTTCTTCACGGCGGACAGTGAGACCAACCGCCCTCTCGTCGACATGCGGCACGTCCGTCGCCTCGAGGGCAACGGGACAATGAACCTGCTCGATACCTCGCTCCTCAGCGAACGAGCGCAGCTGCTCCTTGCGATGCGGCTCGGCGCGGTTTCGCCGACGTATTCCGACTCGCTCAATACCCGCGAGATTCCGAGAATGAACGACCGAGCGGAACCAGCGGATCTCCCCGTGCTGGTCGAGCTCGCCTACCGGGGACGCGTCGAGTCGAACTCGTGGAGCTGGCACCGGACGGTCCGCGGCGCCAGCGGCATTCCGGATCCAGGTTGGAAGGAGGCCGGCTATGTCGACGCGTCGCCCTTCGGATGGACCGCGGCGGGCTGCAACTGGTACTCGACGTTCACCGCAAGGCGCGAGGACGAGGCGCCGTTCACCGTCGTCGCCGGCGACACCTTCGTCGACTTCTGCATCGCATACGCGCTCGAGCGGCTGACGGGTCAGGGCGTTTGGCTCCCTGTCGCCCCGAAGGAAAGCGGCGAGGAAGCCGATGCGATGCGCGAGGCCGCCGCGGATTTCTTGATGGACGCACGACGCCACTCCGACGCGCGGACGAGGTTCGGGTCAGCCTCGCTCGACGGCGACGCTCTGGCCGAACTCTTCGCCGAGGTGCGAGCGACGAAACGTGGCTACACCGCACGCAGTGACCTCGACTTCGCCGAGGTCGGACCACTGAACGAAGACGACCTGCGCGTGCCACTCCCGCGTCGGCTTCTCGATCGCGAGCGGCAGGGGGACATGCGCTTCGAGCCGTTCCAGGGCGACGAGATGGCCGGCTTGCTGAACACTCCATTGCCTTCGGTCGGACTCGCGGACGACCCCGACGCGGTGGACTGGCAGGTCGAAGCGACGATCGACGACACGCCCTTGCCGACGCGAGTCTCTATCGGCCCGCTGCTCACGCGCGGCGTGGGCTTCGGTGAGAAGGTGAGATCTTCTCGCGAAGGGACGAGCTATGTCTCACACAGCCGCGGACTCGTGCCGGCTGGACTTCGTCTGGATCAGCGCCTGGCGCGGCCGCGGCTACGGATGCCGCAACCAGTCGAGATGTTCAACGCCCTACTGGGCGCCTCCGGCATGCGGGGCGAGATCTCCACCGCGGGCGCGTTCACCAGTGGCGCGATGGAGCTCTTCGGTGGCTTCTCTGCGCTGGTAAAGGCGTTTGCCGGGCCGCGCAGTCGCGCGTTACTCGATGCCTTTCGACCGCCAGGACCGGGCCGCAAGGGGGCCGACAAACGAGGCCCCGGTGTCTATCTCACGCGCCTGCAACGGCGGTTCCTTTCGGTGAAGGATCTCGAGGCGGTCACGGCCGCCGGAACGGATGAGGTGCGTGCGCTGCTCGACTCGTATACGGAGCGCGGGATCCTCCGGCGGGGGATCGCGCTCAAGTGCGCTCGCTGCCGCTTCGACGGCTGGTATCGCGCTGGCGAGTTCGCGCAGACGTTTGTCTGCACGCGATGCCGAGCGACATGGCCGCTCTCGCAGCGAGCATGGCGGGATCCATCCGATGAGCCGACGTGGCGTTACGAGCTCGATGAGATCGTCTATCAGGCCGTGGTCGAGAACGCCCGTGCGCCGATCCTTGCGCTCGAAGCACTGCGCGCAGCCGTGCGTCCGTTCGGTGGCTTCATGTTCGGGCCCGAGCTCGACGTCTATCGGGGCGACGAACTTCTCGCGGAGGTCGACATCTGGGCAGTTGTTGAGGGCCGCATCTGTATCGGGGAGGCCAAGACGACCGACCGTCTCGCGGAGACGGCCGCGCGGGAGCAGATCGTCGCAGAACGCCTCATCCGGATCGCCGACGCGGTCACGGCCGAGGAGTTCGTTGTCGCGACGACAGAGCCCGCCTGGCGGGCCGAGACCCGCGCTCTCGTGGAGACGTCGCTTCGTGGGCATCGATTGCGCCTGAGGATTCTTGAGGGTTCTGCGCTCGAGGCACAGAGGGGCACCGAAGGCGTCCGCTAGCCAACGCTGTCGCGTCGCAGCGGCAGCTGCACGCGCTTCGCGGTCCGGATCGCGGTGACGAGTGCCGGCAGTGCCAGCGCGAGATCCGGGTCTCTTTCGAGGACGTGCCGCGCGACGCGCTCGCGCTGCGAGGGGGTCATCTTCGGCATCGCGCGCTCGAGCCGATTGAGAAGAGCTTCGAGTTGATCGTCGGACATCCGCGCGATGCCTCTCAGCCGTGACCTCCCGCGCCACGCTGCGTCTGTCGGCGACGAGGGTACGCCTTCACCGGAAAATGGAACGACCGCCCGGTGCAGGCGGTCGTCGGCGCCGCAGCTTTAGTTGTCGCCGCTCCCGCGCCGAGCAGAGGTCATGAGCCCGTCGGGGTGCGCGAGTAGAGCGGTCCGCAGCGTTCGGACGAGGCGTTCATCCGCTGCGGATAGACGGCCGAGTCGCTGCACACTCGCCTCGAATACGTCAGCCGCCGTGAACTCTCCGCCGCGCTGCCACAAGTCGTGCACGACTTCCCGTGTGAGCGCCTGAAGTCTTTCGGTGAGCGCCTCGATCGCCCGCGTCTCCTCAGCTTCGTCAGCGTCACGATTCACGCCGAGGACTCGCGTTTCGCGGCCGCGACGGTGCGCTCAATCAGGGGGGTGCCGTCGCCCCGTGCCCATGCCGCCAGCTCCGGCAGGCCGGGGCACTCCGGAGCTGGTGATCGCCAGCGGCCGACGGATGCGTCGAGGTCGGCCCGCTCGTGGACGGCACAGGCTCGGTCATGCAGCTCGAGCGCGGCCCAATCGGCAGCGACATCGAGCTCTTCGTCTGAAAAGGTTCGGTCAACGATGAGCCTCGCGCCGCCTGGCAGAGGGAGGAGCATCGCTGGCGCGGTCGTCCCGCCGAGGTCCCTGTGGTACGCCTCTAGCCTGATCCTGCGAACCTGACGCCAATGGCGGGCGAACTCACGGGCCGCGCGACGCCGCTCGAGATCGAGGACCTGAGGAGCCGCGCTAGGCTCGTCGCGCATGGAGCTTTTCCTCCGTGCCGTGCCCCGGGCGGTTCACGCCGCGCCGGGGCTTTTCTTTGTCTGTGAGGCTACACCCGGGTGCATCGGCTCACTCGAGCGCGAATGCATCTGGGTTGTCGTCAGCCGTTGTCGTCAACGCTAGCTGTCGACCGCGAAAACCCCCATCATCATTGGCCCGGAGGGGTGGCAGAGCGGTCGAATGCGGCGGTCTTGAAAACCGCTGAAGTCGCAAGGCTTCCGTGGGTTCGAATCCCACCCCCTCCGCATTTTGTGGGGCGTTTTCGCGGGTTCAGCGATCAAGGAAGCCCGCTTGTGGTCCTTGTACAGCCACGCGTACAGCCACCGGGACGGGACGAGGCGGGACGAACCGGGATGATGTCAGGGTTCAATGGATGTCGCATACCTGCGCTGGCTGCGTTGCCCCTGCCGGGACGTACGTCGTCATTCCACAAGGGACCCAGGTTCACTTCACCGGGCACGGCATGGGTCTGCATCCGGTCGACCGAATCTGCGCCGACGCCGGTGATGGGCGGTTTCGTTGCGACCTGGGCTTTCGTGGGGTTCGTGCCAGCGGGCTCAGCTGGTTATCGCGCTGAACCGACGGCCGCGCCAATGCCGAGCGGTGCACCTCGGCCCGCTGGCGGTCTACCCAACACGAGTACGGCGCCAGCTGATGCGCCCCTCGCGCAGCTCGCCCTAGGCTTGTTGGCTTTGGTTGTCCTTGGCGCCGCTTTCTTCCGTCGACGACTCCGTTCAGCAAGGTAGGCAGATCGCAAAGCTGGGCTCGAACACGAGCCGGCGCCGAGTCATCTGGGCCAGCGCGGCCGTCGCGGCTGCCCTGGTCGTGGCCGGACTATCCCTTTGGGCGGTGCGAACAGAGCGGCCTTCGACCTCGACGCCGACCACGACAGTGACTCCGGCTGCGACGCCTACCGGTGCCGCAAGCCCTTCAACGACGCCGGTCGCCGCCCGGGACCGGTATGGGTACGTGTTCACGAGCGGGTCCGCCGGTGACGAACGCGTCGTGGTGCGACGCGAGCGCGACGGCGCGCCGGTCTTCGAGCTCGCGGGGGTTTCCCCGGCGGTCTCCGCGGATGGGAAGCGCCTCGCGTACTGGCGCACAACACCGAACGTCGGCGCGACCGATCTGCGCGTCCTCGATGTCGCCGACCCGCGGAGCGACCGCAGCGTCATGACCGTCCCCGACCAGACCCTGGGCGGGAGCGTCGTGTGGTCGAATGACGGACAGGGCCTCCTCGTCGCGACGCATAGCCGCGAGACCGTCGGCGGCGGCGGCGTCGAGTCCGGCGGCCCAGCCCAGTACGACCTCCTGCTGCTCGATCTCACATCGACGCCACCTGGCACACGGGCCGCCGCGGCGCCGGTCACCGGAGGCCGCGTGTTCGTCCCGGTCGCCTGGGATCGGCCCGCGCAGATCGCGTCGGCGGTCGTCACTGGCCCAGGTGGATACGCGACCGAGTACGTGACCTGGAACGGGACCGCGGCGAGCCCCTTCGCACGCGCGGAGGTCCCGCGATTGGCTCTCGCGTTCAGTGTTCAGGCCTCGACCGACGGGAAGCTAGTGATGATGCTGGAGGACAACCTGACTGTCCTGCGGGTGTGGCCGATCCTCGACGTCACGCAGGCCGAGCAAGTGCGGAGCGCCTCGCGCATCTCTCTCTTTCCGATCTGGCGACCGGGTCCGAGCGCGCCGTACGAGGTGATCTGGGGAATGGGCCAGAAGATCGACCTCTTCCGGTACCGGACGGACCAGTCGACGACGCTGTACACGAGCACCGGGGGTCTCGGCCTCGCGGCGGTGCGGCCGGACGGCTCGGCCGTCCTGGTTACGGAGGGCAGCCCAACCTCCGCGACCCCGCCGCCGGCTCCCCCAACGTATCGAGTCGTCGTGGTCGACGTCGCGACGCGTCAGGCCACAGAAGCCGCGCCGCTCACCGGGACCGTTCGCGTGCTGTCTCGAGGGGTGCTCCTGCGGTAGCCGCGCCGTCAATACCGCGCGCCGTTCTTGCGCTCGGGTCAGGCAGGCCCGGACGTGACCCCCCACCGCGAAACCTGCGGGCGTCTGCGCGGGACGAGAGGATGCTCCCGCGCGCCGAACGCGAAAACGATCGATTCCGGCCCCCCGCTGCTCGCAATGTCGACGTTTCGTATGCTAACGACTGTTATATGCGTTCAGCCACGTTACTCCGCGAGGTGATCCTTGACGACGCGCGCGGTGCGCAGCGTCGGACGCCGCGGGTCGCGGCTCTTGCGCCCGCGGACCTTGAGCTGACAGTAGGCGTAGAGCGCCTCGTAGAGGGGATGGGTCAGGCGCAGCTTCTCCGCGTCGTCCGGGACGGTGGCCTGGATTCCGTTGATGATCGCTTCGAGCCCTTCGGCCTCGGGCCGCTTGCGCTTGAGGGTGGAGATGTCGGCTCCGCGGACGATGAGCCCCATCTCGAGCAGCGCCCTGTCGTCCGCGAGACCGAGCTTGGCGACCATCACCTCGAAGGTGCACCTCGGTCCCTCGTGGGTGAACTCCGCATCGAGCATGTCGAAGCGCCGGCTTGCGCGCGGGCCACGCTCCCTCGGACCGACGAACACGAACTTCGCCTGCGGGTCGATGAACCGCCGTACCAGCCACGGGCATGCGGTGCGATCGACGTGCAGGTTCTTGCGCGTCGCCCAGGTAGCCACCTAGCCGCGTTTCCCGCGGCGCCTGCGAACGCGACGCGCGGTCGCGGCGAGCGGGCCGGCGGCACGAGCGGCCAGATCCTCCCGGGAGGCTCGCTCGCCGAACTCCGCGAGGCGCCTCTCGCAGACGGCGATCGCGCGCTGGGCCGCTCGAGCGCTGGGCGCCTGGAAGCGATCGCGCCGGCGCACGTCCGCGAACCAGCGCTGGATCTTGCCGAGATCGGCCTCGAGCTCTTCGAGCTCCTCGAAGGTGAACTGGGCGTGCTCTTGCTCCCGGGCGATGTGCTCGAGCAGACCGTCGCAGGCGCTTTCGATCTCGGCGTACTCGCGCTCGCGCTCCTTCTGGAAGGCCGCGACGAGCCGGCGCTCAGGCGCCGCCTCGAAGGTCGCCGTCGCGGTGGTGGCGGTCCCGCCGCCCGCGCCGATGCGCTTGGCAACCTCCGCCGCCCAGCGGCGAGCGGCCGGCCCGTCCGCCAGGGCGGCGACGCCATCGCGGAGCAACAGCGCGCCCTCGCGGCGGAGCTCCCGCCAGACGTAGGCGCGGGTGCGCGAGGGGGTGGTCGGCACGGTGTAGACGAGCAGCAGCCAGCGACGCGACACGGCGCGATCGTAACGACGCGATGCAATTGACGGAGGACGGTGTCAACGATGAAGTGGATCACTCGCGAACATCCCCGGGTGGACCGGGTCGCCTGCCCGTGGCTCATCGAGCAGTTCGTCGACCCCTCGGCCGAGTTCATCTACGTCCCCGCTGACCAGGTGCTGGCCGAAGCGCAGAAGCGTGGCGCCACACCGTACGACGTGAAGGGTGTCGAGCTCGGCCATCACGGGCCGGAGTGCAGCTTCGATGCGTTCGTGCACAAGTACGCGCTCGACAAGGATCCGGCGATGGCCTACATGGCCAAGGTCATCCGCGGCGCGGACACCGCGGACAAGACGGTCACGCCGGAGTCGGTCGGGATCGAGGCGGTCCTGGACGGCCTGCGGCACCTGCACTACCCCGACGACCAGAAGCAACGCGAGGCCTCGCGCGGGGTCCTCGACGCGCTCTACGCCTACTGCCAGAAGAAGGTCGACGCGAAGCCGGCGTGAGCCTCGAGCCCGTCGGCTTCATCGCGCTGCCCGGCGGCGAGCGCACCGCCTTCGACCACGCCGACTCCTTCCTCGACCGCATGGGCAGCCGGCTTTACGTCGCGCACACCGCGACGAACGCGATCGACGTGATCGACTGCCGCAGCAACGCCTACCTGCGCTCGCTCGCCGACCTCCCCGGTGTCGCCGGCGTGCTGATCGACACCGAGCGCGACTTGCTCTTCTCGAGCGACCGCGCTGCCGCGCGGGTCAGCGTCTTTCGCTGCTCGAACGAGACGCTGCTGGCGCAGGTCGCGGTGGGCCCGCGGCCCAACGGCCTCGCCTTCGACACCCGGCGAAACCACCTCTACAGCTTCAACCTCGGCGAGCCCGCGGGGACGGGCTGCACGGCTTCGGTCATCTCGCTCGCCGAGCGCCGGGTGGTCGCCACGATCGGGCTGCCAGGCCGGCCGCGCTGGGCCGTGTTCGACCGCTCCGCCGACGCCGTCTACGTGAACATCCAAGAGCCCGCGGTGATCCTCGCCATCGACGCCGGCGTGCTGATGGAATCGAGCCGGATCGAGGTCGGCACGGCGGGGCCGCACGGCCTCGCGCTCCTGCCGGGTCGGCTCTTCTGCGCCGCCGACGGTGCGGAGCTCGTGGTCATCGATCGGCTCGCCAGCGGCCCCTCGGCGGTGAAGCGGCTGCCGCTGCGCGGCGCGCCCGATGTGCTGATGGTGAACGAGCGACGGGGACGAATCTACGTGGCGATTGGCGATCCCGGCCTCGTCATGGTGTTCGACGCCGAGTGGTTCGAGGAGCTGGAGACGATCGTGACTGAGCTCGGCGCGCACACCATCGGCTGGGATCCTGCGACGGCCCAGCTCTACGCGTTCGCGCCAGAGCGCGGCGGCGCGCTGGTCTTCAGGGAGGCGGCGTGAAGACGCCGGAGCAGATGACGCTGCGGGACCTCGCGCTCTATTTCCTCAAGCTCGGCACGATCGGCTTCGGCGGGCCGGCCGCGCTCGTGGGCTACATGGCGCGGCCAACGAAGCGCGCTGCGGCAATGGCGGTGGCGCGCCGGGACCGTCCAGCGAAGCAGCGGTCCCCTGCAGCGGCACCGAGATGCTGAGCTATCACATCCACGTGCATCTGGAGATCGACATCCGTGGGGCACAGCGTGAGCGCCGTCTACACACTCGGCCAGTTCTTCTCGGTTTGGGACCAGCCGCTCTCGCGCGAGCAGGTGCTTGGCGAGCGTATCGGCCCCGGTGAAGAGGTGCGGGCCGACAGTCGATATCGCCCGACCTAGCAAGACCGAGGCGTACCCCGGACGCCGCGGGCGGCCGCCACTCCGTTACGAACGACGACGACTGGCGATCGCCGTGGGGAGCATCTGTGGCGGGCACCGCATACGCCCGCTCGGCCGCAGACTCCGATGTCAAACGCGCTCGCGTCCGCTGTATAGTCCGCGCGGGCCGCGGGGGAGAGCTCGCTTCCATGTTCAAGCACCCGCGCCTTCGCACGTCGGTGTGAGCGTGGCGGAGGAGGGAACGCATGGCTTCACGCGCAGCCGCGATGGGCGGCACCACTGACTGGATCGAGCGGCAATTCAAGGTACGCGCGGCCGGCTCGACGATCGGCACCGAGATCCGAGGTGGCCTCACGAACTACCTCGTCATGTCCTACATCCTCGTCGTGAACGCTTCCATCCTTTCGGCCGCGGGAGTTCCATTCGACGCATGCGTCGGGGCGACAGCACTTATGGCAGCCCTGTTCACCGGCGCGATGGCCCTGTACGCCAACTACCCCTACGCGGGGGCGGCGGGGCTCGGAATCAACGCGGTCGTCGCGTTCGGTCTCGTGAAGGGTGCAGGACTCTCGTGGCAGGGAGCCATGGGAGTCGTCGCGCTAGAAGGCATCGCGATCTGTATCGCAATGGCCCTCGGCGTGCGCCGCACGCTGCTCGACGCGGTACCGGTGCCCCTGAAGATCGCCATCGGCGCGGGCATCGGCGCGTTCATCTTCGCGATCGGCGCGTTCGAAGGCGGCCTGGTAATGGGCACCGGCGACGTGACCCAAGCGCATCCACTCGACAAGGGCAACCTCAACAGCGCGACCGCAATCGTGACGCTCGGCGGTCTGCTCCTCACGGCGTTTCTCTACTCGCGGGGCGTAAAGGGCTCGCTCATCCTCGGCATCATCGGCGCGACGGTCGTCGGGATCCTGGTCAACGCCGCCACGAGTGGCGCGACGTACAAGGCACTTCCGGGCGTCGCGGTCATGCCGACTGATTGGGCGAGGCTTCCAGATTTCTCGATCATCGGAGCGGTCTTCACCACCGGACCATCGGGCCTTGCGCTCCTCGAAGTCTTCCGACTCGGCTTCTTCGTCGCGATCCTCACCGTGTTCTCGCTGATGCTGTCCGACTTCTTCGACACCGCCGGCACGGTCGTCTCTGTCGCGGCGGAGGGCGGCTGGCTCAAGAAGGATGGAACGATCGACAGGGCGGACCGCGTCTTCTGGGTCGACTCTCTCGGCGCGTTCTTCGGCGGAATCTTCGGGACATCGAGCAACACCACGTACATCGAATCCGGCGCGGGGGTCGCGGAGGGTGCCAAGACCGGGCTCGCGAGCCTGGTCACGGCGGTCCTCTTCCTTTTCTCGGTCTTCCTCGCGCCGATCGCGGGCATCGTGCCTCCGCAGGCGACGGCCCCCGTTCTCATGTTGGTCGGCTGGTTCATGTTCCGACCGGTCCTGGACCTGAACAAGATCGGGAATATCGACTTCGCGACCGGCTTTGCAGCACTCCTGGTCTTGTTCCTGATGCCGCTGACGTACTCGATCACGAACGGCATCGGCGCGGGCTTCATCGCGTACTCGTTGCTCAAGGTCGCCAGCGGAAAGACCAAGGACGTCAGCATCCCCATGTGGGTGGCGACAGCGGCGTTCGCCATCTACTTCGCCGATCCTTGGCTCCGGCAGTTCTTGCCCAAGTAGCGTCCGGTCCGGCACCTCGCGGATAACACAGGAGCCCCGCCTTTCGGCGGGGCTCCTCGTTTCTACGGACCGGGTGCTAGTTGCGGCTGCGGAGCTTCGAGAGGAGACGCAGGATCTCGAGGTAGAGCCACACCAGCGTGACGAGCAGCCCGAAGGCGCCGTACCACTCCATGTACTTGGGCGCGCCGTTCGCGGCGCCCTGCTCGATGAAGTCGAAGTCGAGCACGAGGTTCAGCGCGGCGACGATGACGACCACCACGCTCACGCCGATGCCGAGGATGCCGGCGCCGAAGATCGCGTCGTGCAGGAACCCGATCTGCGCGCCGAACAGGGAAAGGACTGCCTGCGCGACGTAGACGACGAAGATCGCGCCCGTCGCCGCGACGACGCCGAGCTTGAAGTTCTCGGTCGCCTTGATCAGACGCGAGCGATACGCGGTCAGCAGCGCGAAGAACGTTCCGAATGTCAGCGCCACCGCCGAGAGGACGATCCCGGGATACGCGTCTTCCATGATGAGAGAGATGCCGCCGACCACCAGGCCCTCGAGCAACGCGTAGATCGGGGCCGTGATCGGCGCCCACTGCTTGCGGATGACGGTGGCGATCGCGACGACGAGTCCGCCGATCGCGCCGATCCCGATGAGGCCGGGCAGGACGCGCTGGTCCGACACCACGGTGACGGCGACTCCCGCGAGGAGAATCAGCAGCAGGACGTAGGCCCTGTTCACCGTCCCCTCGATGGTCATGACCTCGCCGGTGGCCGGAAGCCCTCGGAACGTCGCTTCCCTGAGCACCGGGTTGCCCGAACGCTGGCCAACGATGTCTCTCACGTGACCCTCCCTCGTGTGCTTCCCGCTCTGATTCTGGCAGGTGGCGTCCAGGCCGCCGCTCCTCTCGTACGATCGAGCCGTGGAGCCGAGAGCCGCGGTCCGCGAAGCCCTCGAACGAGGTGAGCGCGCGGCGCTGGTGACCGTCACCGGCACGGAGGGCGATCCGCCGTCGCGCGAAGGCATGGCGCTCGGCGTCATAGCCGACGGCGCCACCTTCGGCACCCTTGGCTGCGACGGCTTCGACCGTTCGGGAGCGACGGACGCGGCTCGGGCCCTGCGTGAAGGTATTCGTCTCGAGCGCACCTACGACTGGGACAGGTCGTCGCGGGTGCGGGTCGAGGTGCGACCGTTCGCGCCGGGCGAGTCCGTGCCCGGATCGTCCGCGCGGCCGGAGCTGATCGTCGTCGGCACCGGGCCGGTGGCGCGCGCGCTCGTCGCGATCGGGAAGGTTCTGGGATTCACGGTGCGCGCAGTCACGCTCGGCCAAGCGGACGCGCCGGGCGCCGATGAGCGGATCGTCGTGCGCGGCGCGGCCGATCTCGCGAGCATCGGTGCCGGTCCGGAGAGCTACGTGGTCATCGCGGGGCACGACCGCGAGTTCTCGCAGGAGGCTCTGCGGACGCTGCTCGCGTCGGAGGCGCCGTACCTCGGGATGATGGGCAGCCGCCGGCACACGGGACACCTGCTCGAGGAGCTTCGCGCGGCCGGGACCTCCGAGCGTTCGCTCGCGCGCGTGCACACGCCGGTCGGTCTCGATCTCGGCGCGCAGACGCCGGAGGAGATCGCGCTCTCGGCGCTCGCGCACATCGTCGCGGTGAGGCGAGGAAGGAGCGGCTCGCCTCTCGCCTGAACCTGCCGGCGCGGATAGACTGGAATACGCCGTTGGTGACCTCGGGGAGGTCGCATAGTGGTCGAGTGCTCCGCGGTGCTAACGCGGCAGGTCTCGCAAGGGGCCTCGAGGGTTCGAATCCCTCCCTCCCCGCTGCGCGAGTCGCAGCTCACCAGGTGACCCGCTGATCCTCCACGACTCCGGGAAGCGCGCTCACATGTAGCGGCCCGCTCGGGGTGCGCACAGTTCCGTGGAAAGTCCCGAATGGCTGCACGAATGAGCTCCGGGCGATGATCAAGTTCCGTTCCTCGCGATGCTGGCCGATCGGCTCGAACTCGAGGTCGACGCTGCCGTCACGCGTTGTGACGCGCCACGGTGAGAGCGTTGACCCACGGTCGAACTCGAATCGCGCGTGACCGAGCGCAAGGATCGCTCCATCGACCCAGAGAACGTTCTCACTCGCGGCGCCTGCTTCGTTGAACCCTTCAACCAAGTTCAGCCCGATCGTGTGGCCGTCGTCGCTGCGCCCGGTCGTGAACGCCCACCGCCATTCGGTGTGGCGTGCGAGCAGGCCGTTGGTGTAATCGAATCCGCCGAGCCCGCCGTCGAGTGAGTACGTGCGGCCCGGCGTGCGCACCTCCCCGGTGACGGGGAGCGCGCTCGCCTTCTGAGTGACGTTCACCATTCCTCCGTCGGTGACGGGCGCGATCAATGTGACGGACGGGACCGCTGTCGCGTCCATTTCCGCGGCGAGGTCAAAGCCCGAGGTCCGGACCCGGACGCCGATCGATGAACCCGCGAGTGCCGGTCGGATCACCGCTTCGATCCCGGGACCGCGAAACCACGAGTGGTCACGCGCCGGGCGGTCGCCGACCGCCACCGAGAGCCTCGGTAAGCCGAGAAATCCGCGATCGATGAGCACCTTGCGCTCGTCGACATCCGCCGCAAGGACGAAGGCGTTCGCTGCGTACGAGAGGTCCGCGATGGCGAACGCAACGAGAACGCGCGGTGTCGCGACCATCGCCCAGCGCCAGCGCTTCCGATGCGCGAACCGGTAGAGCGCTCCTCGCCCATATTTCCCCGCGAGCCGCTCGAGGTCGACGCGCTCCGGTGCTCCGCGGTAGAGACCGAAACGAGGCTCGCCATTCGCATCGACGACCGAGGCCGGCGGTTGCTGATCGACGGCCATCGTCAGTCGAGCGCCCTGACCACCAGCCCCGCTGGCACTTTCGGATAGAAGTAGGTCGTCTTCTGGGGCAGTCGCTCGCCGGCGTCGGCCACGCGGCGAAGCGTCTCGGGATCGACCGGACGGAGCAGCACGGCGGTGGCCCCCTGCACCGCGGCCGCGATCGCCGCCTTCGTGTCGTGCTCGTACGTGATCTCGGCCCCACCTTCGCGCGCGTCGCGGAGCAGCAGCTCCTCCGCCTGCGCGACCGGCAGATCGCGCCATGCGGGGCGCAACCCCGACAGGTCGGCGTCCTCGCGGAGATCGAGATGCGTGAACCGTCCGGCGCGCGCGACCACGATCCCCGGCTGGATGTCCTCGATCGCCCCAGCGTCGATCGGCGAACTCCTGAAGTAGCGATCGATCGCGCGGTCGAGCATCCCGTCTCCACGCACGATGCGGTGCGTGGCGAGAATGCGGAGCCCCGGATCGTCCATCGCGCAGAGGTAGGCGAGCGTGAAGCGGATCGGAGCGTCGGCGGGAGCGCGTGCGCCGCGCTCCGCAAGATAGGCGAGCGCCGTCTCATAGCGGTGATGGCCGTCGGCGATGTACACGCGGCGCTTCGCGATTGCGTCGCGGAATTCAGCGATCGCGAGCCGGTCGCCGACGGCCCACACGCGGTGGCGCTCGTCACCGGCCGTCGCCTCGGCGATCGGCCTGGCGCCCTCGATGCGCCGCGAGATCGCCCCCGCGACCTCGCCGCGCGTGTCGGCGAACATCCCGAACACCGCGCTGGTGTTCGTGCGCGTCGCACGGAGGAGCGCGAGCCGGTCGGCCTTCGGTTGCGGAAAGGTCAGCTCGTGCGGCATCACGATCCCTTCCGCGGGGTCGTGGAGCCGCAGCGCACAGTGGATGCCGCGGCGGCGCACGCGCGCCTTGCCCACGGCGAACTCGTGATCGTGCACGTACACCGCGTCCGCGGCATCCTGCCTCATCACGCCGCGGAGGCGCCACGCGGTCAGGTCGGCGGCGGCGCGCGCGTAGGGGTCGCCGTCGGGCTTCGGGAGCTCGAGACGCACGAAGTTGTACGGGCTCAGGCCGTAGAGCCGGTCACGCTCGGCCTCGCTGATCACGTCGTAGGGCAGGCACAGCAGATCGCCGAGCTGCCCCGCTTGTTCGCTGTAGCGAAGGGCCCGGAACGGGGCGATGTCGGCCACGCCCGGATTCTGCGGCACCCGAGCGGCGACAATTCGCCGCGTGACGCATCGAGCGCTGGTGGTCGGCGCCGGTAACGCGGGAAGGGCGCACGCTGAGGCGCTCGCCAGTCTCGGGATCGGACTTCGCCGGCCAGCCTGCGTTCTGCAGGTCCTGTTCCGATACGGCTAGAGTCACGTGGGGGCGGTCCCCGTCCAGGCAGGGAGGTACGGAAATGCGACGCGTGGGCGCACGAGCTTTGGCGCTTGCAGCCGCCACAGCGATCCTCATAACGGCGTGCTCGACGACTGGCCCGTCGTCTGGCGGCGGAACTGAACAGGGCAAGCCGTTCGTCTTCGCATCGACGCAGTTCACTCCGGTACTCGAGCAGGAGAACGTCCGCAAGAAGATCCTGGCCGCCTACCAGGGCGCGAATCTCGACTTCATCACGGATCAGGAGCCGGTCATCCTCAACCAGATCTCGGCGGAGGCCAAGGCAGGCGGCGAAGGTCAAATTGGGGTCGCAGGACTGGAGAATGGACAGTTCAGCGCTCTCGCCGCCGCGGGCTACTTCGAGGATCTGACGAAGCTCGCCGATAAGCACAAGGACAAGAAGATCCCGCAGGACATGCTTACGCTCGGGAAGTTCGGCGGCAGCGCGCAGCTCTACATACCGTGGATGCAAGCCACCTATTTCATGGCCGCCAACAAGAAGGCGCTCCAGTACCTGCCAAGCGGTGCAGATCTGAACGCGCTCACGTACAAGCAGCTGATCGAATGGGCGAAGAACATCACGGACAAGACAGGACAGCGGAGATACGGCTTTTCGCTCGGGGGCGGCGCCACTCCGGGACTGATCCACCGACTTGTTCAGGGTTACTTCTATCCGTCCTACACCGGTGGGCTGGTCACGACGTTCAAGAGCGCCGACGCCGTCACGATGTGGAATGACCTCAAGGAGCTCTGGAAGTATGCCAACCCCCAGTCGACCACATATTCCAATCTTCAGGAGCCGCTCCAATCGGAAGAGGTCTGGCTCGGCCTCGACCACGCCGCGCGCCTGATCGAAGTGCTCAAGGCAAGGCCCGACGACTTCGTCGCGTTTCCGGCGCCCGCCGGGCCGAAGGGTCGCTACTACATGAGCGTCGTCATCGGCCTGGCGATCCCGAAGACGACACCGAACCGTGCGGGCTCGGAGGCGCTCATCGACCACCTTCTGAAGCCGGAGACGCAGCTCATCACGCTGCGCGAGAACAGCTTCTTTCCGGTGGTGGATGTGAAGCTTCCGGACGATCTGAGCAAGGGCCTCAAGCTGGAGGCCGATGCGGTCGCGAAGCAAGCGAACGCCAGGGATGCGAAGGTCGTTCCGCTGCCGGTCGGACTCGGCGCCAAGGGCGGTGAATTCAACACCGCGATCACGAATACGTTCCTTCGCATCACCGTAAGGAACGAGCCGATCGAGACCGTGCTGAACGAGCAAGGCGCGATCATTCAGAAGGCGATCACCGACGCGAACGCCAAGTGCTGGGGTCCCGACGGCACCTCGAGCGGGCCCTGTCAGGTGAAGTGACCTAGGAGTCAGGGGAGGATGCGAACGCGCGCGGAGCAGTTCCTGCCGTTCGCTCTCCTCCTCCCATCCATCGCGTTCCTCGGTCTGCTCATCCTCATCCCCATGGTCCAGGCGCTACTCCTGGCCGTACTGGCGGAAGGCGGTGGGCTCACTCTCGAGAACTTCCAACGCATGCTCAGCGACGTCAACTTCAGCGATGCATGGCGAAACACGCTCCTCCTGCTGTTCCTCATCGTTCCGCTCCAGATAGTCCTCGCGCTCGCGATGGCGCTCCTCATCAACTCGCGCTTTCGCGGGCACGGCTTCTTCCTGTACATCTACGCCATCCCGCTGGCGATCTCGGACCTCGCGGCGGGCATCCTCTGGCTCGCCGTCTTCACCGAGCGCGGCTACCTGAACAGCACGTTGCAGAGTGCCGGTGTCATCGACCAACCAATCCTCTACCTATCGTTCGAGAACTTCGCGGGCATCGTCAGCGCGATCGTCATCGCCGAGGCCTGGCGGGCTACGGCAATCGTCCTGCTCATCCTGATCGCCGGACTGCAGCTCATTCCACGGGACTTCTTTGAGGCCGCCGATCTCTTCGGCGCCGACCGAATCCGCCGAACCATTCATGTGGTCCTTCCGCTGTTGCGCCCGAGCCTGCAGTCGGCACTCATCATCCGCACGATCTTCGCGTTTCAGACGTTCGCTGTCGTGTTCGCACTTGCGGGCCGCAACATGCCGGTGCTCGCCGGCGAGGCGTACACCTGGTACGCCGCGAACCGCAACGAGCACCTCGCCGCCACCTACGCCGTGCTTCTCCTTGGCCTGACGATCGTGGCCACCGTCGTGTATCTCCGCGTCCTCGGGTTGCGCGAGGCGGAGGTCCAGCGTTGAGCCCGCGCGTGCTCGACCGCACCCTGATCTACGGGAGCGCCGTCCTGCTCGCGATCTGGGTCCTGGTGCCGTTCTACCTCATCGCGATCTCGGCGTTCACGCCGCAGGCGAAGCTCTTCGACTATCCGAAGCCCCTGGTTCCGACGTCCTTCTCCACCGAAACGATGCAGTTCTTCCTCGACGCGCGGGGCGTGATCCCGTCGACCATCAACAGCCTCGTCGTCGCGCTCATCACCATCGTGTTCGGGCTCGCGCTCGGCACTCCAGCGGGCTACGCGCTCGCCCGCTTCCGCTTCCGGGGGCGCGAGGCCTTTCAGGTGATCGTGCTGGCGACGAAGATGTTTCCGATCGCGATCCTGTCGATCCCGCTCGCGGTGACCTTCCTGCAGCTGGGGCTCTACGACAACGTCATCAGCGTGGCGCTCGTGCACACCGCGATGGCGCTGCCGTTCATCATCCTCGTAACGGGCGGCGTCTTCGTGGCGGTGTCCCACGAGCTCGAGGAGGCCGCGCAGACGCTCGGGTGCAGCCGCTGGGGCGCGTTCCTCCGCGTGGCGCTGCCGCTCGCGCTCCCTGGGCTCGCGGCCGCGGCGATCTTCACGTTCGTGATCTCGTGGAACGAGGTGTTCGCCGCCACCATCCTGACGCTGCGCCAGCGGACCCTGCCGGCCCAGGTGCTCGCCTCGCTCTCGACCTCGCCCCTGGCGTTCAAGTTCGCCGGCGGGCTCTTCATGGTCCTGCCCGCGGTCGTGTTCATCTTCATGATCCGGCGATATCTCATGAACCTGTGGGGGTCGCGCTGATGGCCGGGATCACGATCGAGCGCGTCACGAAGAGCTTCGGCAAGACGCCGGCGCTGAAGGACGTCTCGCTCGACATCCGCGACGGCGAGTTCATGGTCCTCCTCGGGCCGTCCGGCTGCGGCAAGACGACGCTCCTGAGATGCGTGGCCGGTCTCGAGCAGGTCAACGACGGCCGCATCCGCATGGGCGAGCGCGACGTCACCGACCTAGCGCCGCGGAATCGCAACATCGCGATGGTCTTCCAGAGCTACGCGGTTTTCCCGCACATGACCGTCGGGAGCAACATCGGCTTCGGGCTGCGCATGAAGCGGCGGCCAAAGCCCGAGATCGAGCGGCGCGTGCGTGAGGGGGCCGAGCTGCTCGGCCTGGTGCCGTTCCTCGATCGCTATCCTGCGCAGCTCTCGGGCGGCCAGCGGCAGCGCGTCGCGGTCGCACGCGCCTTGGTGATGGACGCCCCGGTGCTGCTCATGGACGAGCCGCTCTCCAACCTCGACGCGCTGCTCCGCCTGCAGGCGCGCGCCGACCTGAAGCGACTGCACAAGGAGGTCAAGCGCACCACGATCTACGTGACCCACGACCAGGTCGAGGCCATGAGCATGGGCGACCGCATCGCGGTCATGCGCGAAGGCGTCATCGAGCAGATCGGCGCGCCGATGGACATCTACGACAACCCGGCCTCGCAGTTCGTCGGCGGTTTCATCGGGTCGCCGCCGATGAACTTCCTGCGCGGCGCGATGCGGAACGGCGGGTTCGAGGGCGACGGCTACAGCGTGCCGCTCGCCCGCGGCCGCGCGGAGCACGCCGGTCGCGAGATGCTGCTCGGGGTGCGTGCCGAGCACATCGAGATCGGCACCGATGGCGTTCCGGCGAAGGTCCTGGTGGTGGAGCCGCTCGGCTCGCATGCGCTGGTGACCGCCCTCGTGGGAAAGACCGCGGTCAAGGTGCAGGCGCCGATCGGCATCGGCGTGAAGCCGGACGAGATGGTGCGGCTCCGCTTCGACGAATCGCGCGTGCGATGGATGGACGCGGCGAACGGCTCGGCGCTCCCGAACTGACCCGGGCCGAGCCGCTCGATAGCGGCAAGCCCTACAAGCCGCTCGACGTCGGCAACGGCATCGTCTCGGGGACGGTCACGCCGAACGGTCGCTGGCTCTCGCTCGGGATCACGCACCCCGTCCACGGCCGCGTCGAGCTCACGACCGCGCAGGCGTTCACGGGGGACCGCTACGAGCAGGCGGCGGTGCGCGCGTACCGCGCCTCGCTCGCGGAGGCCGCGAGGCTCTCATTCGGCTTCGATCTCCTCGACGACCAGCCGACGACGGTCGACCTGATCGAGGGCTCCTTCCCGCACGCCGTCGTCGAGCGGGCCCAGGGCCGCTTCGAGGTGATCACCGTCGCTCCGACCGGGAGAGCCGGAGCCGTGCAGATCCTGCGCCTGACCGCCCGTGGGCACATCGACGGCCCGAGCTGGGGCGGCGCGCTACGTCTGGCGCGTGCCGAGTACACACAGCTCACACGCGGGGGCGCGCTGCCCCCCGCGCCCAGCGCGAACGTGTCGGACATCGAGGGAGCGCTGTACTGGATCGACGACCGCGCGCTCGGCGCGTCCGCCGCGTTCGCGCAATCGCCTCCGATCGTCATGGATCCGGGAGACGAGGCGACGGTGGTCCTTGCGGTCGCCCTCGCGGCCGACCGCGACGCGGCGATTCGCGAGGCGGTGGACCTGGCGCGCGACGGCGCAGCTCTCGTAGAGCGGGAGCTCGACGCACGCCGGAGGCTCTGGGCCTGGCTCCAGCTCGCGGACGAATCGCGGCGGGCCATCCGCCGAGGCGTGAGCTACCCCCTCGACTGTGCGGCGGCGCGCGCCCGCAAAGGCGTCGCGATCCTCGCCGACCACCAGATCCTGCCGCTCGTGTGGACCCGCGACGCCTACTACGTCTGCCGCGCGCTGCTCGCCGTCGGTCCGCGCGAGCCGCGCGTCGTCACCCTGGTCGAGGACTTCATTCGCTGGACCTTCGAGGTCGCCGAACGCGTGGACGGCTGGTGGCCAAGGGCTTCGCTCGCGTCGGGTCAGGCGAAGGATCCGGCATTCCAGCTGGACCAGCAGCTCTTCCCGCTGCTCCTGCTCCTGGACCACATGCGCCTGACGAGGACGTCGGAGGTGAGCCGCTACGAGCATTCCGGAATGGAGACACTCGATGCGCTCCTCGCGAAGCGCTCGACCGCCGGCCTCATCGCGACTGCCGAAACGCCCGCCGACGATCCGCTCGCGCAGCCCTTCCACTTCTCGAGCCACGTGCTGCTGTGGCGCGTGCTCGACGCGTTCCACCATCGCGCGGCGGGCGAGGTACGCGACGCCACGCTGCGCCACTTCACGAGCGAAGGCCGGTTCGCCTACGCGATCGCCGGCCCCGATGGCGCCGACGCTCGCCACTATCACGACGCGAACGATTTCCCGACGGTGTTCGCGCCGGGGTGGGGATTCGTCGGCGCGGACGACCCGCGGTGGCGCGCGACGATCGACTTCGCCTGGAGCGACCGCAACGAGGCCTACTTCGGCGGAGCGTTGTCGGGGCTTGGCTCGGCGCATACGCCTCATCCGTGGCCGCTCGGCGATCTGCAGGAGATCATCGTCGCGCGCGTGACCGGCGACCCCAAGCGCGAGCGGCGCGCCCGAGAGCGTCTCGAGCGCGTCGAGACGTGGGACGGCATGCTGCCCGAGGCCTACGACGAGATGAGCGGCGCCGTCGTGTCGCGGCACTGGTTCGCATGGCCCGCGGCGCTTCGCGCGCTGCTGGAGCGCGAACCTATGCTGACCGCTCCATGACCCGCCCGGTCCTCATCACCGTGATCGGCAAGAGCGCGAAGGATCCGCGCGACCCCGTACCTGAGAAGGCACTGCGCATGGCCGAGGAGGTCGGACGCCTCATCGCGGAGCGGCGCGGCATCGTGGTGACGGGCGGCCTTTCGGGTGTCATGGAGGCGGTGAGCCGCGGCGCGAAGAAGGCCGGCGGCCTCGTGGTCGGCATGCTCCCGGGATTCGACAAGCGCGACGCGAACGACTTCGTCGACATCGCGATCACCACCGGGATGGGCTGGATGCGCAACACCCTCACCGTGCGCGCTGCCGACGCGGTGATCATGATCTCCGGCGGAATCGGCACGCTGAACGAGCTCACCGTCGCCTACGAGCTCAAGCCCACCGTCATCCTCGAGGGCACCGGCGGCTGGTCGTCGCGGATGCGCGAGGTCGCCTACCAGGGCAAGCATCTCGATGAGGCGAAGATCGCCGAGCTCCACTACGCGCAGACGCCGCAGCAGGCAGTCGACATGGCCTTCGCGCTCGCCGAGCAGGGCCAGAGCGGTCGGGACTCGGCGCGGGAGTATTACTGAGCGCTCGACCTCGTGCTGTTCGTCCTGCTGCGATCCTCGTCGGCGTCGCGCTCGTGCTCGAGGTCGGCACGCGAGAGCCGTGGAGGTCTCCGCGGCGGCCGACTAGAGAGCGGGCGACCCGATCGCTGGAAGCCGCGCCTCGCACCACGCCGCGGCGGCGAGCAGGCGGCGATCGTCGCCCGGTCCAGCGACAAGCTGCAGGCCGAGGGGCAGACGATGCGGTCCGAGCCCGCTTGGGATGACGATCGCCGGTGCACCGACGAGCGACCAACGGGAACAGAACCGCGGATCTCCGGTCGTGTCCGCAGTCGGAGCCTCGCCCATGGCGGGCGGCGTTAGCACCGCGTCGTACTTAGCCGCCCACGACGCGAACGCCGCGATGAGACGATCGCGCTCGCGAAGCGCGGAACGGTAGGTTTCGTCAGAGATAGCGGCCCCCTCCGCAAGGTGCTGCCTCGCGGTCTCGCTCACCAGTTCTTCGCGGCCCCGGAGGTCCTTCGCGAGAGCGCGCGCCGCTTCGAACAGCATGATCGTGCGGAGGATCGCCGGGCCCTGATCCAGTCCCGTAGGCGGCACCGGCCACTCGACCGGGCCGCCGGACGCGGCCAGCCGGTCGACATCCGCCTGGAAACGCTCGCGCGCGGCGTCCTCGGCGCGATCCCACTCACTCGTCCGCAGCGCCGCGAGCTTGGGCGTGGCCGTGTCCTCGGACCACCAGCGTTCCACCGGCTCGCCGGCCATCGCGGCGGTGAGCGCGGCGACATCGTGAACGGAGCGCGCAAATCCGCCAACGTTGTCCAGTGTCTTGGAGAACTCGAAGACCCCCTCGCGCGATAGTCGGCCCGCGGTGGGCTTGAAGCCGACGACGCCGCAGAACGCCGCGGGCCTGATGACCGAGCCGTTCGTCTGACTGCCGACGGCCATCGGCACCACGCCCGCAGCGACCGCCGCGGCAGAGCCCATCGATGATCCGCCCGGCGTCCGCGAGAGATCCCACGGATTGCGGGTCGGGCCGGGGTGGTAGAACGCGAGCTCGGCGGTGATCGTCTTGCCGATGATCACGGCACCTGCCGCGCGGAGATTGCGCACGACGTCGGCGTCCCGCTCGCCGATCCGCCCCGCGTACAACGCGCTGCCGCGCTCGGTCGGACCGCCGGCGGTGTCGAAGATGTCCTTGACGCCGACCGGGACGCGCAGCAGCGGCCCGGTCGCGCCGGTCACCACGAGCGCCGCGTCGAGCAGAAGCCCCGGCTCTGCGTCGTAGCGCGCGAACGCCCGGATGCGAGGCTCGGTCTCCTGGTACCGCCAGATGCTCTCTTCGACCGCCGAGGCCACCCGCGGATGATGCGCCGACGCGCGCGGTCAGCGCTTTCGGGACGCGCGTATGGAGCGGCGCATGGTCACGCGCGGGACCCAGCCCTTCGGCAGCTTCGGGAGCGTCCCGCGGATCTGCCGGAAGCCGGCCTTCCGGAACATCGCTTCGGTGCCGAAGAAGACGAAGTCATCGTGGAGCCGCGCGTTGGCGGCCCGCGGATAAGCCTCGACCCCCGGCGCGCCGAACCTCGCGGCGTAGTCGACCGCCGCGCGGATCAAGGACACCGCCACGCCTTGCCCGCGATGCCCGCGACGGACCGTGATGCACGGGATCACCCACACCGCGGTGTCGTCGACCGGCGGCGTCGCGCGCGACGCGGCGATTCGGCCGAAGTCAAAGCGCGGGCCGATCGAGACCCAGCCGATGGGCTCCTTCCCGCGGTAGGCGATGAGACCCGGCGCGTTCCGCCGCCGCGCGAGGCGCGCGACGTGCGCGCGACGCTTCGCTTCGGTGCCGGCCGGCGCGGCGAGGCGCAGCTTGCGCTGCTGCTCCGCCGTGTACCGCGGGTAAAGGTCCCAGCACGTCGAGCCCCAGGTCCCGGCCGTGACGACCTTCAGATCGTCGACGTGTGCCGGCGTCAGTGGACGGATCGCTAGCTCGCCGTCCGCAGCGCGCTTCGCCATTTCTTCCTCGTGAGTCTGCGCACTCTGGCCGCGGCCTGCTCGCGCCAGCGTGTCGTCCCGAGCCCGAGATCGAGCAGCGTTTCGAGCATGCGCAGCGCACGGTCGCTCTCGCCGCGTTGCTCGAGATGTCGCGAAAACGCGAGAGCCAGCCTCACCCGCAGCGGGTTGTCGCCGTCGAAGTACGCGCTCTCGTAGCAGGCGAATGCGGCGTCTCGCTCGCCGGTTCGGTCGAAGCCGCGGGCGAGGAGGAAAGCGGCGGGCGCGTGGTCGGGCGCTTGGCCGCTCCGGGCCGCGTCGACGGCGCGCGCGACGCGGTCGGTGATGCGCACGAGCGAGAGCACGTCACGCGCGTTGTGCGCGAGGACCGGCGCGATGACCGCCGGATCCCGCTTTCGCAGGTAGTGGAAGTACGCGTCGGGTATCAGCCATCCGGGTATGTCCGCGGTGCGACCGTCGTCTAGCACGCTCTCCTCGAGCTGGCGGAGCGTCGTCGATCCGAACCGATCGCGCCAGAGCCGCCGCGCCGGATGGAGCAGGTCGAGGTGCGACTCATCCACGGTGAGCTCGCTCCGTATCGCCATCACGAATCGCGTGCGGATGATGGGTATGTCGAAGGCCTTGCCGTTGTAGGAGGCGCACGCGCGGAAGGGCTCGATCGCTCTCTTGAGTTCTGTTACGAAGTCACGCTCCGCGGCAAGATCGAGGAGGAGATGCTGGCGCAAAACGAGCTCTTCTTCGGCGACGTGAGCGACGCCGATGAGAAAGATGTACGTGCCGGTCCCGCCAGAGAGCCCCGTCGTCTCCGTATCCAGGAACAGGACGTCCGTCCAGAGTCGCGGCGGCTCGCCCTTGAGACCGAGGTGCGCGATCAAAAGCGGATCGCACGCTCCCCTGCCGACGATCTCGAGCCCGAGCTCGTCGAGTGCGATCCGCCGCTCGTGCACCTCGAAGGGACGTGATGGGACGGTGAGCGGCGCAGACCGAGGGCCCCCGCGAGCTGGGGAGCCGGCCGCCAGGCCGGGGGGACCCCGGCGCGTAGAGAGGGTTTCGGTCTGCGCCGCGAGTCCGTCAGCCCCACGCTCCCCATCCAAGCGCTTGCGGTCGCGCTCGACGATCGCCGCGATGCGCTCTCGCAGATCGTTCATCGAGGGGAGAGGAGATCCGCGACGGCCTCGCGCACGTCGTGGCCGAGGGCGTGCGCCGGACCGACGCAGGACGGGCAGCCGGTGCCGCAGCCACAGGAGTCAAGGTGCTCGCGGGCGCGCTCGAGCAGGGCGTCGGTCGAGCGGAAGAGTCGCTCTGAGAAACCGACCCCTCCGGGGGTCATGTCGAAGAGGTAGATCGTCGGCAGCTCGGTGTGCGGCGACCGCACCTCGACCGCGAGCCCGAGGTCATGCGGGGCGCACATGAGGAGGAGCGGCGCGAGCCCGTGGAGGAGGTTGCCCAGCCCGGCGAGAGCGATCTCGACCCGCTCCTTCGGCCATCCCGCGGTCGCGCGCTCCGGAAGCGACAGCCAGAACGAGGTGGTCTGTAATTCCTGCTCGGGGATGTGGATCTTTCCCCAGCCGATGTTCTCGTGCGTGTACATCGTGAGCTTCTTGTAGATCGTGGCGATCGCCGACACGAGGACCTCGCCGTGTGCGCGGCCGAAGTGTTCAGAGCTCTGCCGTGCGAATTCGTCGAGCACGCGGATGCGGACCGACTCGCCGGCTTGCGTGTAGTAGTCGACCTTCACCTCGCGGACGTACGCCTTCGCGTTCTCCCAGTCGAGCCTCTCGACCTGTAATTGCCGCGACTCGTGGAGATAGATGGCCTGCTCGTGCAGGATCAGCGGAGCGCCGAAGCGATCGACCTCGCCGATGACGCGCTGCCTGCCGTCGGTCTGGTCGACGACCACGACGTTGTCCGACGTCGCGGTCCGCAGAGACATGCCTTCCGCTGGGAACGATTGGGCGGACCAGTGGTAGCGGCCGTCGGCCTCGTGGAGGATCCCCTGCTCGTCGAGGTACGAAAGGACGCCCGGCGTGTCCTCTGTGCCGAAACGCTCCTTTCGCTCGAACGGGATCTCGAACGCACCGCACTTCAGGTGCTGGACGAGCAGGTGGAGGTTGTCGGGATTCACGAGTCCCGCCTCGGGCGAGCGCTGCAGGACGTAGTCGGGGTGCTGGACGATGTACTGGTCCACCGGGAGCGAGGTCGCGACGAGGAACGCGACCGACAGGTCCTCCCGCCGTCCCGCCCGGCCCATCTGTTGCCAGGTCGAAGCCACGGTGCCCGGGTAGCCGATGAGGACGGCCGCCTGGAGCGCGCCAATGTCGATGCCGAGCTCGAGCGCGTTCGTCGAGACCACGCCGCGCACCGATCCGTCGCGCAGCCCGCGCTCGATCGCGCGCCTTTCGGACGGAAGGTAGCCGCTGCGATAGCCGCGCACGAGATCGGGCGGCCACTGCGGCTGCGGAAAGCGCGCGCGGAGGTAGGTGAGCAGCAGCTCCGTCGCGACCCGCGATCTCGTGAACGTGATCGTCTGGACGCCGGAAGCGAGGAGCGTCGCCGCGATGTCGCGTCCGGTGAAGAGCGCGCTCTTGCGGACGCCGAGCGAGCGGTTCACGACCGGCGGGTTGACGAACACGAGCACCTTCTCGCCGCGGGGCGCGCCGTTCCGGTCGATCACGACGACGTCGTCCTCGACGTGCCTCCGCGCGAGCTCCTCGGGGTTCGCGATCGTCGCCGAGGTGCAGATGAAGACCGGGTGCGATCCGTAGAACGCGCAGACGCGGCGCAGGCGCCGCAGCACGTTCGCGACGTTCGAGCCGAAGACGCCGCGGTACGTGTGGAGCTCGTCGAGCACGACGTAGCGCAGGTTCTCGAAGAGCTTCACCCACTTGGTGTGGTGGGGAAGGATCCCGGTATGGAGCATGTCGGGGTTGGTGATGACGACGTGACCAGCGCTCCGGATCGCGGCGCGGACGGCGGGCGGCGTGTCGCCGTCGTAGGTGTAGGTCTTGAGCTCGATGTCGACGTCAGCGGCAAGGCGCTCGAGCTCGGCGAGCTGATCCTGCGCGAGCGCCTTCGTGGGGAAGATGTAGAGCGCGCGCGCCGAGGGGTCCTTCGCGATCGCGTCGATGACCGGCAGGTCGTAGCAGAGCGTCTTGCCGCTGGCCGTCGGCGTGACCACGACGGTGTGTTTGCCGGCGTGGGCCGCCTCGAGGGCCTCGGCCTGATGCGAGTAGAGCGAGAGGATCCCGCGGCGCCGCAGCGTGGCCCCGATCCGTCCATCGAGCCATGCCGGCAGCTCTGCGTAGCTCGCGCGCCGCGGCGGCAGGCGCTCCCACCGCGTGACCAGTTGCTTGAACTCGGCGTCACGCCCGAGCCGGTCGAGGATCTGCTCGAGGCTGACGCGTGCGGGGAATCGAACGGCCGTTCGCACTGGAGAGGGACGATATGGAACGCCTGTTCTGACGTCAAGATGACGCACTTGGCGCGGGAATCCGTGCGTTCATCCCCTCGCAATCGGCGTACCTCGTGATGGCGCCGGGCCAGGTCGCCGAGTTCTGGATCCGCTTCACCAACACCGGCACCGAGACCTGGCAGCGCGGCATCTGGGGCCGTCAGGCGAACCTCGGCCTGAACCGCGACGACAAGGAGCCATACCGCTTGGGCATGGCGGCGGACTGGCTCTGGGACGACCGGATCGCGACGACGACCGTGGCCGCCGTCGCGCCCGGCGAAGTCGCGGAGTTCCGCATCAAGGTGCGGGCGCCGATGATCCGCGGCGTGCACCGGCTCAACCTGCGGCCGGTCATCGACGGGACGGTCTGGCTCGAAGATCAGGGGGTGTTCTGGATCATCGACGTCCGCTGACGCGCGCTACTCGCGCCGCCTCTCGTCGACCGGCCGCAGGAGGAGCGCGCCGAGTGCGTAGTAGATGAGCGCGAACGAGAATGCGACGCGCGGACCGAGGCTGAAGTCGAGCGCGCCGACGCGGTCCATGGCGATGCCGCCGATCGCGACCGCGATCGGCCCCGCCGCGGTCGTGACCACGTTCGAGATTCCCATGTACCTCCCGGTCGTCGCCTTGGGGATGATGTCCGTCATGAGCGCCCAGTCCACCGCGAGGAAAGCGCCCGCGGCGATGCCGACCGGGATCACGAACGCGATCGCGATGGGGATGCTCGGCGACAGCGCGACCCCGAGCATGCCGAAGGCGCCGAGGGCGCAGGTGAAGTAGATGAGGGGCTTCCGGCCCACGCGGTCCGAGAGACGGGCCGCCGGGAACGTGGTCAGGCCCGTGGTGACCGCGACGACCGCGGTCGCGACGTTGATCCACACGGCCACCTCGGCATCGGAGAGCCCGAGCGAGCGGCTCATGTAGAAGAACATCAGGTCGGTAAGCGTGATCGTCCCCATCAGCACGAAGAGCCGCGAGCCGAGCAGCCAGAGGAAGCTGCGCTCGCGCAGGATGTCGAGCCCCCACGCCGCCGTCGCGATCTGGAGCCAGCTCCGGCCCTCGCGCGATGGCCCGGTGCGGCCCTCGTTCACCGTGACGACCGTGACGAGCGCCGTCGCGAGCTCGAGCAGGCCGAGTCCGATCGTCGAAAGAAAGAAGTCACCGGTGAAGAGCCCGACCGAGGCGATCGCGACGCCGCCGATCCGTCCGAAGATGGTCATGAGCCCCATCAGCCCGCTCGCGAGACCGACCTGTTGCGCGGGCACGAGGTCGGGCACGTAGCCCTGGAACGGGCCCTGCGCGAAGTTCGAGGAGATCTGAAGCAGGACGACAAAGACCACGACCGACACGTACGTGTTCGATGTCGCGATGCCCCAGAGGAAGACGACGTCGAGGATCGCGCCGATCACGATGTAGGGCTTCCGCCGTCCCCAGCGGGTGATCGTGTAGTCCGAGATCGTCGCCACCGTGGGCTGCACGACCATGGCGGTGATCGCGCCGAGCGCGGTCACGAGAGCGAGCGCGCCGCCGGCGTTCGCGGGGCCGGCGAGATCGTTCATGCGGCGCTGCAGGATCACGTTGTTGAGCCCGCCCCAGATCGCGTTGATGCCGAACCAGTAGATCGAGAGCTGGAAGATCTGGAACACCGGAAGGGCGCCCGCCGGTCGGCCCACCGCGCGAGCCGGGACGACGGCCTCGGTCACGGGGCGTAAGTATCCCGGCCACCCGCCAACGCGGGCGCGCCTGGACTGATGGTCTGACCTCCCGCTCGAGCACGTTCGTCCCCTTGACAGGCGAGCCTAGGGACTGAAAAATCCCGCGTGAAACCTTTCATGAAAGGTTTCACGAGCGCGGGAGGGGTTCTTGGCTCGCGTCACCATCCACGACGTCGCCGGAAAGGCGGGCGTCTCGCCGGCGGCCGTATCGCACGCGTTCAACGACCCGGAGCGCCTTCGCGCCACCACCGTGGAGCGGATCCTCGACGCCGCTCGCGACCTCGGGTACGCGCCGAACCCGCACGCACGCGCGCTTCACTCGCGGCGCGTCGGCGTTCTGGGCGTGCTGTTCCCGCAGCCGATCGCGACCGTGTTCGCCAACCCGTTCTTCGCGTCCTTCCTCGAGGGCATCGGCAGCTTCACCGACGAGCGCGGGATTGGCCTCCTGACGGTCACTCCGCTCGGCGGATCGCTCGAGCGCGCGATCGCGGCCGCGCCTGTCGACGGTTTCGTGATCATCGGCCTCGACGAGGGCCACGAGGAGGTAGCGCGGCTCCGCAAGCGCGGCGTTCCCTTCGTTATCGTCGACGGCGACGCCGAGACCGCGTCGTCGGTCAATGTCGATGACGAGGGCGGGGCCTACGCGGCGGCCGACCTGCTGCTCCAGCGGGGACACCGCAAGGTCCTCGTCCTCACGTTCCACGCGCCGCCCGATGAGCTAAAGAAGGATCTCGGTGTGCGCGGACGCCGGCTGCGGGGCTATCGCCGCGCCTTCGCGAAGAACCGGGTCGCCCTGACCGAGGATGACGTCGTCCGAACATTCGTGACGCTCGACGGCGGGGACGATGCGTTCACCGCCGCCTGGGAGTCGCGACGGCGCCCAACTGCGGTGCTCGCGGTGAGCGACATCATGGCGCTCGGCGCGCTCCGCGCCGCGAAGCGGATGGGGCTGCGGGTGCCCGAGGACCTCGAGGTCATCGGCTTCGACGACATCCCGCTCGCGGCGGCAAGCCAGCCGCCGCTCAGCACGGTCCATCAGCCCATCGCCGAGAAGGGCCGCGTGGCGACGCGGCTCCTCATGCGGGAGCTCGACGACGGCGGCCCGCGCGAGCGGATCGTGCTGCCGACCGAGCTGCTGCTACGCGAGTCCACACGTGCGCCATCCGCGAAGTCCAACAGCCTCGGCCTTGCGAAGGGAGGTATTGATCGGGCAGGGAAGCGAAGCATGGCGAGAGCCGCGGCGCGCTAGCGACTAGCCTCATCACGTCTCGAGCATCGCTCGGGGGAAGGAAGAAGCATGAATCTCAGATCGATCGCGGTGCTGTTCGTGGCGCTGATCGTCGCCGCGGCTTGCGGCGGCGGGGGCACCACCGGCGGCGGGGTCGCCGCGGGCAGCATCAAGGGGAACATCACGCTCTGGCACGCGTATCACACCGGAGGCTCCGAGGAGCAGGCGCTCACGCAGCTGATCGACAAGATCAAGAAGGACAACCCCGACGCGAAGATCACGGTCCTCGCGATCCCATTCGATCAGATCTTCAACAAGTTCCAGACCGAGTCCGCGTCGGGCGGCGGTCCCGACCTGTTCACGGCGCCGAACGACGAGCTCGGCACCGAGGTCCGCGCGAAGCTGCTCCTCGCGCTCGACGACAAGCTCAAGGGCAAGCTCGACAAGGTCGCGCCGCTCGGCGTCGACGGGCTCAAGGTCGACGGAAAGCTCTACGGGATCCCGATGCTCTTCAAGGCAGTCGCTCTCTACTACAACAAGGACAAGGTGGCGAACGCACCGAAGACCACCGACGAGCTCATGAACCTGGTCAAGGGTGGCAAGAGCATCGTCCAGAATCAGAACGGCTATCACATGTTCGGCTGGTCCCAGGCCTTCGGCGGGAACCTCATGGACGCGAATGGCAAGTGCGTGGCCGACCAGGGTGGCTGGGCCGACGCGCTCCAATACAACCTCGATCTGAAGAAAGCCGGCGCGAAGTTCGAGACCGACGGCGGCAGGGCGGACACGAGCTTCCGGCAGGGCCAGGTCGACATGATCATCAACGGCCCATGGGTCCTCGGCGACTACAAGAAGGACCTCGGAGCGAAGCTCGGTGTCGCGCCGATCCCGGCGGGCCCGAAGGGCAAGGCCGGACCGCTCACCGGCGTCGACGGCTGGTACATCAACTCCAGCGCGAAGAACGTCGACGGCGCGATCGCACTCGCCCTCGCCCTCACCGACGCCGCGGGGCAAAAGGTCTACGCGGACGTCGCGGGGGACGTGCCCGTGCGCACCGACGTCACCGTCAGCGATCCTCTCGTGAAGGCGTTCTCCGAAGCTTCCGCGACCGGCTTTGCCCGGCCGCAGAGCAGCGAGTTCGGGAACTACTGGGGTCCGTTCGGCGACGCGGTTACCAAGATCATGGAAGGAAAAGCGACTCCACAGGCCGGCATCGCGGAAGCCTGCGCGGCCATGAACAAGGCGAACAAGAAATAGCGCTTTAGCGGGGGGAGCGAGCGCTCCCCCCGCACACTCAGGGAGCGACATGGCGTGACCACCTACGCGATCACCGAGGCCGCGACCACCGCGCCGGCGGGCTCCCGACGCGGGACGCCCCGCTGGCTCATGGCGTACCTCTACATCCTGCCGGCGGCCGTGATCATGGGGGCGATCACCTACTGGCCGATCCTCTTCCAGTTCTGGATGTCGTTCACCGACTACGGCGTTCGGAACCTGCGTTTCGACGCGGACCCGCCCAATGTCGTCGGTCTCGATAACTTCACCGCGTTGATCAGGAACGACATGGCCATGATCCCGAACTTCAACTTCTGGGGGATGCTGGGCTTCAACCTCTTCTGGACGTTCTCGAACGTCATCCTCCACGTGGCGATCGGGATTGTCATCGCGGTCATCCTCAACTCACCCGGGCTGCGGTTCCGTGGGTTCTACCGTGCGATCTTCATCCTTCCCATCGTCATCCCCACACTCGTCGTGGCTACGGTCTGGCGGAACATGTTCGATCCGGACTACGGCGCGATCAATCAGTCGCTCGCGGCGGTCGGCGGGCTCTTTGGCATGTCCCCCGAGAGCTTCCACATCCGCTGGATCGACCAGGTGGATCCACCGATCCCAGGCATTCCGCTTCCGCTTTCGTACTTCGCGCTGCTCATCACGAACATCTGGCTGGGCTGGCCATTCATGACTATCGTGGCGACCGGCGCGCTGCAGAGCATCAGCAAGGAGTACTACGAGGCCGCCTCGATCGACGGCGCGTCCGGCCTGCAGCAGTTCGCGCGGATCACCCTGCCGCTCCTTCGTCCCGCGATGATCCCGGCGGCGATGTACGGGATGATCGTGACCTTCAACCTCTTCAATCTCATCTACATGACGTCGGGGGGCGGGCCGCTGCGACAGACCGAGATCCTCGTGACGACTGCGTTCCGCCTGGTGAACGAGCAGCGGCTCTACGGTGTCGCGGCGGCGTTCGGCATATACACGATGCTCATCCTCCTCGTGCTCACACTGCTGACGAACCGCATCTCGAAGGCGACCGAGAGCTATGTCTAGTCGCCGTCGACGACTCCCGGCCGGGCTCGGAAAGCAGCTCCTCCTGCAGGCGATTCTCATATTCATCAGCCTCACGGTCCTCTTCCCGATGCTCTGGGTCGTTAGCATGTCCCTCGACCCACGCAACATCTCCCGGCCGACGTCGCTCGAGCTCATCCCGCCTGGCGCCTCGCTCCAGGCCTACATCGACGTGATCGATCGCCCGACGTCGAATCCCGTCTCTCTCCCGCAGCTCGCGTTCAATAGCTTCCTGCTCGCGGCGGGGACCTCGCTCGGGTCCCTCGCGGTCGGCGTGCTCGCCGCATACGCGTTCTCGCGCTTCCACTTCCCCCTGCGTCGCGCGCTCATGATCGCGATCGTCGTCGTGCTGATGGTGCCCTCCGTCGCGGCACTCGCTCCGCTCTTCGTCATGCTCAACAAGGTCCAGATCAACGCCGGCGACTTTTCGTTCAATCTGCGCAACTCGCTTCTCGGGGTCGGCCTCGCGCTCATCTCGGGCGCGCTGCCGTTCGCGATCTGGAATCTCAAGGGGTACATCGACACGATCCCGAAGGAGCTCGAGGAGGCCGCGAACCTCGACGGAGCCTCGCCGACGCAGACGTTCCTTCGGATCATGCTCCCGCTCGCGACGCCCGCGCTCGCGGTCACCGCGTTCCTCGGCTTCCTCACCGGCTGGACCGAGTTCGTGATGAGCTGGCAGTTCCTGACGAACCCGGAGAACTTCACGCTTTCCATGGCCCTCTGGGGCATGACCGGCCAGTACGCCGACAACACGCCGTGGTCGAAGTTCTCGGCGATGGCGATCATCGTGGCGCTGCCCGTGTCCGTCGTCTACCTGTCGCTCCAGCGGTACATCGTCGGCGGGCTCACCGTCGGCGGGGTGAAGGGCTAGGCTCTGAGGCTCGCCGCGATCCGGCATCGCGCTCGCGCGCCGTTCGTGCAGCCGCTCGGCGGCGACCGGTTCTACGTTCGCGTGCTCGCCGAGGCGGGCGATCTCGCGGCAGTCCGCTGCCACTTCGCGGACAAATATGAGCCGGGCCTCGAGGGGACACTTGAGCTCGCACGCGAGGCGAGCGACGGCATCAGCGATTTCTGGTCGGTCGTGCTCCCGATGCCCACCTCGCGCCTTCGCTACTTCTTCCAGCTCACCGACACGGCGGGTGTGACTCGCTTCTTCTCGGAACACGGATTCCTCGAGCGCCGCCCCGCGCGCAAGCATCACGCCGGGCACTTCTTCTACCCGTACGACCTGCCCATCGACCGATTCGCGGTACCGCCCTGGGTCGCGGGGACCACCTTCTATCTGGTGTTCCCGGATCGCTTCGCGAACGGCGACCAGATGAACGACCCGCCGTGGAAGCGGCCGTGGGGCGAGGCCCCGACGGCGCGATCGTTCTTCGGCGGTGACCTCCCCGGCGTTCATCAGAACCTGGGCTGGCTCACCGACCTCGGAATCGGCGGCCTGTACCTCACCCCGGTCTTCGCCGCTCCGTCGAATCACAAGTACGACCCGTCGGACTACGAACGCGTCGATCCGGGCTTCGGCACGAACGAGGATCTCGCCTTGCTCGTTCGTGACGCCCACAGCCGAGGCATCCGCGTGATCCTCGACGGCGTCTTCAATCATTCGGGAGACCGGTGGTTCGCGTTCAAGGACGTTCGCGAGAAGGGCGAGGCGAGCAAGTACCGCGACTGGTTCTTCCGCATCGAGAGCTTTCCGGTCGACTTCGACGCGGTGAACTACGAGACGTTCGCCAACCGCGCGCGCAGCCACCCGAAACTGAATACCGCGAATGCGGAGCTCCGGGACTACCTCGTCGGGATCGGCGAGAAGTGGATCCGCGAGGCGGACATCGACGGCTGGCGCCTGGACGTGGCGAACGAGGTCGACCATCGTTTCTGGCGCGCGTTCCGCGACCGCGTGAAGACGGCCAAGCCCGACGCCTTCATCGTGGGCGAGGCGTGGCACGACGCCATCCGCTGGCTCGACGGCGCCCAGTTCGATTCGGTGATGCACTACCCCTGGCGCGACGCGGTGCTCGACTACCTCCGCCGCGAGATCGCGCCCAGCCGCTTCGCCGGATGGACCGCGTCGATCCGCCACATGTACGACCTCGCGGCGACGCCAGGCCTCATGCATCTCCTCGGCAGCCATGACACGGCGCGCATCCGCACCGAGCTCGGCGGGAGCACCGACCGCGCGCGGCAGGCCGCGGTGCTGCTGCTGACCGCCGGCGGAGCGCCGCTCGTCTATTACGGCGACGAGGTGGGGATGGAGGGCGGCGACGATCCCGACTGCCGCCGCTGCATGGAGTGGGACCCCGCGAAACAGGACCGCCGGCTGCGGGACACCTACCGCGCGCTCATCCATGCGCGGCGCGGGCGGCCCTGGCTCTCGTGGGGCGCGTTCGAGGACGTCGTGGTCGACGACGCGCGCCGCGTCTACGCCTACCGGCGCTCGTCGACCGGCCCGCTCGCGCCCACCGACGCGCCGCGCGAGGAGCTCTACGTCGCGATCAACACCGGCGATTTCCCGAGCGAGGTGTGCCTGCCGGACGGCGAGCGCATCGACCTCCTCACCGGCACGCGATCGAGCGGAAGGATCGCGCTCGCGGCCGGCGACGCCGCGGTGCTCGTGCCGGCGTGAGATTCGTGCTCGCGGCGATCGTCGTCGTCGCGAGCGTCGCGCCGGGCCGGCCGTCGCAGGCCACGGTCGTCGACTGGCGGGACGAGGCGATCTACATGGTCATGACGGATCGCTTCAGGAACGGCGATCCGCGCAACGACGGCGACAGCATCCCAGGGAAGGCCGACTGGTGGCAGGGCGGCGACCTCCAGGGTGTCATCGACGAGCTCGACTACATCAAGGAGCTCGGCATGACGGCGATCTGGATCACCCCGTTCGCCGTGCAGACGAACGGCGGCTACCACGGGTACTGGCCGCTCGACGATCACGATGTCGACCCGCACCTCGGCACGGTCGGGAAGCTCCGCCAGCTCGTGGACGCCGCGCACGCGCGCGGCCTCAAGGTGATCTTCGACGTCGTCCTGAACCACGTCGGGTACGGTCACCCGTGGCTCAGCGATCCGCGCCGAGCCGGCTACTTCCATCCGCACTGCCCGATCAACTTCGCCGATCAGAAGAGCGTCGAGAGCTGCTGGCTCGCCGGGCTTCCCGACCTCGACACGGAGAACCCGACCGTCCGCGACGTCCTGCGCGAGACCTGGGCGTACTGGACGACCACGAGCGGAGTCGATGGCCTGCGTGTCGACGCGGCGCGGCACCTGCCCAAGGACTTCCTTCGCCTCTGGACCGCGCAGATCAAGAGCGCCCGCCCGATCTGGATCCTGGGCGAGGTGTACAGCTCCGGCTATCGGTACCAGTCCGGCTTCCTCGAGGCGGGCTTCGACGCGGTCACCGATTTCCAGACGTACGACAGCGTGCGCATCGGCCTCGACCCGCGGGGCGACCTCTCGCAGCTGCTGCTCCCGCCCACTCTCGCGCAGGATCTGGGCGCGGGGAACGCCGATCGGCGTGCGATCTTCATCGACAACCACGACGTGCCGCGCTTCGTCGGACGAGACGCGCCCGACGCGGTCGGGAAGGCGCGCCTCGCGCAGGCGCTCGTCTACCTCTTCACCATGCCGGGCACGCCGATCCTCTACTACGGCACGGAGGTCGCGCTCCCCGGCGGTCCCGATCCGGACGACCGCCGCCCGATGCCATGGACGGGCGGAGACGAGACGATCCGGCAGCTCGTGCGGGATCTCGCGACGCTCCGTCAGGCGACGCCGTCGCTGCGCCGGGGCGCGTTCGCCGACGTGCGGGGCGAACGTGGCCTCGCCGTCTACGCGCGATCCGGGCCCGCCGGCGATGTGGCAGTCGTGTCCATCAACGGCGACGAGCAGCGTTCGGTCGACGTGCCGCTCGCGAAGCTCGGTCTTTCGGGAGCGGTGCTTCATCGCGCAATCGGCCCCGGAGCGTCAGGGAGCGTTCGCGGGCAGTCGCTCAGTCTGACGCTCGCGCCGCGCGCCGCCGCGGTGT
Organism: Candidatus Limnocylindria bacterium; assembly: GCA_036002305.1. Taxonomy (GTDB): domain Bacteria; phylum Chloroflexota; class Limnocylindria; order P2-11E; family P2-11E; genus 3-1-20CM-2-70-9. Next base: position 96,504 of record DASYTL010000032.1, on the reverse strand, counting down.
TCCTCCTCGGCGCGGTTCCGGCCGATGAGCCGCCCTGGGCGATCCTCGCGCTCGTGACCCTCGCTCTCGGCGCCCTCGGCGTTCTCGCCTACCGCCGCGTGAGGATGAGGCCCTCGTCGGGCGCGAGCGCCACTCGCTGAAGCCCGACCTCTTCGCCGTCGCGCGCGCGGTCGGTCGAGAGGAGCACGCGCCCCTCGGCGGCGCCGAAGCTGACGCGGTGGTGCGCCTTCGTGAAGTTGAGCGCGACGAACACGCGCTCGCCGTCCGCCTCGCGGACGTACGCGAACACCCCGCGCGGGGAGGGAACCGTGCGGTACGAGCCGCGGCGAAGGGCCCGCGAGCCCTTGCGCGTCCCGATGAGCCGCCGGTAGAGCGAGAAAAGCGAATCGGGATCGTCCCGCTGCGCGGCGACGTTCCGCTTCTCGTGTCCGGCGGCGACCGGCAGCCAGGGCTCGGCCGAAGAGAAACCCGCGTTCGGTGAGGCGTCCCACTGCATCGGGGTTCGCTCGGGGTCGCGACCGTCGACGTCGACGACGCGCTCAGCCGGGATCGTGCCGTCGACCATCCCGATCTCCTCGCCGTAATAGAGGAACGGCGTACCCCGAAGCGTCAGCAGCATCGTCGCGGCGACGCCCGGGCGCCCGAGGCCGAAGCGCGATGCCGCGCGGTGCCGGTCGTGGTTCGAGAGCGTGTAATCGGGCCACGCCGTCGCGGGCAGGAGCCGCTCCCACCGCTCGACCTCCGCGCGAAAGGCCTCCGCGCTCCACGACGGCTGGTCAAGGAAGCGGAAGTTGAACGCGAGCTGCAGCTCGTCGTCCTGCCCGTGGTAGCGGACAAGCCGCGCCAGGTCGCGCACGCCGACCTCGCCGACGGCCATGCGGTCGCCCTCGTATGAATCGAGGATCCCGCGCCACCTGCGGTGGATCTCGTGCACCTCGTCGAGGTCCCAGTTGCGGCGGCGCGGGCGGCCGAAGAGCTGCATCCGCGGGTTGTCACGAAGCGCGCGGTCCCTGACCAGCCCGTGAGCGACATCGACGCGGAAGCCGTCGACGCCGCGGTCGAGCCAGAATCGAAGCACATCGTCGATCGCCGCGCGGACCTCCTCGTTCCACCAGTTGAGGTCGGGCTGTTCGGGAAGGAAGTGGTGGAGGTAGTACTGGCCCGTGCCGCGGTCGAACGTCCATGCGCCGCCTACCCGCGGGAACGCAGAGCGCCAGTTGTTCGGCGAACCGCCGCCGCGGCGCGGGTCGGCCCAGACATAGAAGTCGCGCTTGGGATCGCGGCGAGAGGAGCGCGCCGACTCGAACCAGGGATGGCGGTCCGATGTGTGGCCCGGCACGAGATCGACGATCACGTGGATGCCGCGGCGGTGCGCCTCGGCGAGGAGCCGGTCGAAGTCGGCGAGCGTCCCGAAGGCCGGGTCGACGTCGCGGTAATCAGAGACGTCATAGCCGAAGTCGGCCATCGGTGAGCGGTAGAACGGTGAGAGCCAGATCGCATCGACGCCGAGCGACACGGGCGTTCCGTCGTTCAGATGGTCGAGCCGCGCGGTGATCCCGTTGAGGTCGCCGACGCCGTCGCCGTTGCTGTCCTGAAATGAGCGTGGGTAGATCTGGTAGAAGACGCCTTCCCTCCACCACTCTCCGGGCACACCTCGATTCTGCCCATTAGCCTCGTCGGGTGGGCGGCGAAGCGCTGCAGGACCGCTACGCGCCGAACGGCACGTGCTTCGGTTGCGGTCCCCGCAATGAAGAAGGTCTGCGCGTGAAGAGCGTGGTGCGCGGCGAGGAGGTCGTCGCGATCTGGCGCGCGTCCGTCCACCACGAGGCCTTCGCGGGAGCGCTCTCGGGCGGCATCGCCGGCGCGCTGCTCGACTGCCACTCGAACTGGACCGCCGCGTATCACCTCATGCGGCGCGCGAACGCGGCGACGCCCCCGTGCACGGTGACCGCCGAGTACGCAATCAAGCTTCTGCGGCCGACGCCGACCGATGGCCCGATCGAGCTCGTCGCGCGACCGGTCGAGCTCGCCGACGATCGCGCCGTGGTCGACGCCGAGCTCCGCGCGGGCGGCAAGGTCTGCGCCACCGCGCGGGGCACGTTCGTCGCGGTGAAGCCGGGGCATCCCGCCTACCACCGCTGGTGACCACGGCACCCAGGCGCGCGTGCCGATGATCCCTAATTCGCGGAGACGTTAGGCAAACCTCGGGATCGCGCTTGCGAGTCGCCCGGATGAACGTACGGTCGGCGGCATCGCCGAAGCCCTCGTCTCCTGGGCGTTGCATCAGCGGGACGCGCCGATCGCGGCGCGGGAGGTCCTCGCGGAGTCGGCCGCCACGGTGGCCGCGCGTGGCGCGCTTGCCCTGGTCACGTGCCATCGCGTGGAGCTGCTCGCGGTCCTCGAGACGGCCAGCGAGCCGCGGGCGTGGCTCGCCGAGTCCGTCGCGAGCCTCGGCGTGCTCGACGCGGTCGTGCAACGGACGGGTGCCGACGCCGTCCACCATCTCTTCCGCATCGCGGCAGGTCTCGACTCCGCCATACCCGGTGAGCGTCAGATCCTCAGCCAGCTGCGGCGCTCGTACGGCGCACGCGCATCAGGTCTCCATCCGCTGCTCGCCGCCGCCGTGGAGCGGGCGCTGCACCTCGGTCGCCTGCTGCGCGCCACGACCGCGCTCGGCTCGGTCACCCGGTCGATCGGCTCGCTGGCCGTCGACGAGCTGCTCCGGCTCATTCGCGACCCCGCGAACGCCACGGTCCTGATCGTCGGAGCCGGCGAGGTGGGCAAGCTCGCCTCGCGCGCGCTCTCGCGACGGGTCGCTCGGATCCTCGTCGTGAGCCGCGGGGGCCGGAGCGCGCGACAGGTCGCCGACATGGCCGGCGGCGAGGCCCTGGCCCTCGGGGACCTGGGTCGCGCGCTCGCCGAGGCCGACGGGGTCATCTCGGCCGCGGACACGCGTGGCGAGGTCCTCACCGCGGAGCGGCTGCGCCGCCGTCTGGCGCTCGGCGAGCTCGCGCTCGTCGACATCGCCATGCCGCGGAGCCTGACCGAGGAGGCGCGCTCGCTTGATGGACTCCGCTACCGGACGGTCGACGATCTGACCGCCGATACCACCGTGGCGCCGGGCGTCGTCGAGGAAGGCGAGGCGGCCTGCGCGCGCGCCGCCGATGCGTTCATGCGCGAGCGCGCGGCCCGCGACGCCGCGCCGGTCATCGCCGCGCTGCACGCGCGCGCCGACACGCTACGGCGGCGGCAGCTGGAGCGCGCGCTCGCGAAGCTCGGGCACCTGAGCCAGCGCGACCGCGATGTGGTGGCGGGCCTCGCGCGGGCGCTCACCGGATCGCTCCTGCACGAGCCCACCGTCGCGCTCCGGAACGAGCCTTCGCGCGCGACCGCCGCGCGCGAGCTCTTCGGGATCGAACGGTGAGCGTCGTCATCGGCACTCGGGGCAGCGCGCTCGCCCTCGCGCAGTCGCGGCTCGTGGCGTCGCGCATCGGAGACGACGCCGAGATCCGGGTGGTCCGGACCGCGGGCGACGCCGATGACCGTCCGATCCGCGAGCTCGGCGACGGGGCTTTCGTCGGCACGATCGAAGAGGCGCTTCTCCGGCGCGAGATCGATGCCGCGGTCCACTCGCTGAAGGACCTCCCGACCGCCGCGCGCGAGGGCCTCGTGGTCGCCGCGGTACCCGAGCGCGAGGATCCGCGCGACGTGCTGGTCACGGCGACGCGAGGCGGGCTGGCCTCGCTCCCCGAGCACGCCGTCGTCGGCACGTCGAGCCCGCGACGAGCCGCGTTCCTCCGCGCGCTCAGACGCGATGTCGTGACGAGAGAGATCCGCGGCAACGTCGACACGCGGCTGCGCAAGGTCGCGAGCGGGCAGTACGACGCGACGGTGCTCGCTCTCGCGGGGCTGCGGCGCCTCGGGGTCGCGGTCGGCGAGGCCGAGGTGCTCGACGAGGACGCGATGCCGCCGGCGCCCGGCCAGGGAGCTCTCGCGGTGCAGTGCCGCGCGGACGATCACGGGATCCGCACGCGCCTCGAGCGGCTGGACGATCGCGAGGTCCACCTGGCGGTGGATGCCGAGCGCGCGCTCCTGTCGGCGCTCGGCGCGACGTGCGCGCTGCGCCTCGGAGCGCTCGCGCGCGGCGAAGGCCGGGCGGTCCGGCTCAGGGCCGCGTTCGCGATCGGCGATGAGATCGCTCGCTTCGAGGGCGTCGGTCCGGACCCCGCGGCGCTCGCGTCCGCCGCGGCGCGCGCGCTCGAGGCCTCGCTTCTGGGTGGCGTCACCGCGGTGCTCACCCGCGACGAGGAGGACGATCGCGAGCTCGCCGACGAGCTGCGTGCGCTGCGCGCGCGAGTCGTCATCGCGCCGTGCATCCGGATCGAGCCGCTGCCCGACCGGAGGCCTCTGGCGCGGGCGCTGGCGGAGCTCGGACCGGACGACCTCATCGTGGTCACAAGCGGAGCGGGCGCGGCCGCGGTCGCCTCGTGCGGCGTCGTGCTTCAAGCGCCCGTGGCCGCCGTCGGGCCCGCGACCGCGTCCCGCCTCCGAGCGCTCGGCATCGTCCCTTCCTTCGTGGCGCGCCGGCCGTCAGCGAGCGCGCTCGCGATCGAGCTGCCGCTGCCTCGCGGGACCGTGCTCCTCGCGCGATCCGATCGCGCGACGGAGGACCTGCCCGCCGTCCTGCGGGAGCGGGGCGCGCGGGTGCGCGAGCTCGTCGCGTACCGTACGGTCGTCGGAGCCGGTGGCGACATCGCGTCGGCGCGCGACGCCGTCGCGCAGGGACGTGGGGTCGTCGTCGTGTTCGCGTCGCCGTCGGCCGTCGAAGGATGCGTTCGCGAGCTCGGCGCACGCGTCCTCCAGCGCGCGAAGCTCGTCGCGATCGGCCCGACGACAGCTCAAGCCGTCCGGGAGCTGGTCGGCGTCGTGCCCACAACCGCGCGCGCGCCGGACGCGTTAGGGCTCGCGTCGGCCGTGGCGGCGGCGGCGCGGCAGGGCGAGGAGGTGGCACATGCCGACGGTCGTTAGCGCACCCGCACGCTTTCGACGCTCGCGGCTCCGCCGCGGCGCGGCGATCCGATCGCTCGTTGCCGAGACGCGCCTCCACCCGGCGTCGCTGGTCCTGCCTGTGTTCGTCGACGCGAACATCGCGCGCCGGATGGAGATCGCGTCGCTGCCCGGGCACGCGCGCGTGCCGGTCAACGAGTTGCCGCGAATCGCGGAAAGGGCGACCGCCGCGGGGATCGGTGGCCTGCTCCTCTTCGGACTGCCGGCGGAGAAGGACGACCGCGGTGCGCCGGCGGCGGATCCGCTCGGCCCGGTCCCGATGGCGCTCCGGGCGCTCCGCGACCGCTCTCCGGAGCTCGCGCTGATCGCCGACGTGTGCCTCTGCGAGTACACGACACAAGGTCACTGCGGTGTGCTCGGGGTGGACGGCACGATCGACAACGACGCGACCCTCCCGCTCCTTGCGGCGGCCGCGCGCGCGTACGCCGATGCCGGCGCGGACGTGGTCGCGCCCTCGGACATGATGGACGGGCGCGTCGCGGCGATCCGCGCGGCCCTCGACGACGCGGGTCTCGTCGAGACCGCGATCCTCTCGTACGCGGCGAAATACGCCTCGTCCTTCTACGGGCCCTTCCGCGAAGCGGCCGATTGCGCCCCGCGTTTCGGCGATCGCAGCGCCTACCAGCTGGATCCGCGCAACGGGCGCGAGGCGCTCGCGGAGATCGCGGCCGATCTCGAGGAGGGGGCGGACATGGCGATGGTGAAGCCGGCGGGGCCCTACCTCGACGTGCTCGCCGCGGCTCGCCGGCGCTTTGACGTCCCGCTCGCGGCCTTCCAGGTGAGCGGCGAGTACGCGGCGCTGCACGCCGCCGCGGATCGCGGCTGGCTCGACCTGCGCCGCGGAGCGCTGGAGTCGCTCACCGCGATCGCGCGCGCGGGCGCCGGGGCCATCGTCACGTACTTCGCGCTCGAGGCGGCGTCCTGGATCCGCGAGCGATGAAGCTCGTGGACACGAACGCCGCGCTGCTCGAGCGCGCCCAGCGCGTGATGCCCGGCGGCGTCTCGAGCCCGGTGCGCGCCTACCGCGCGGTGGGAGGCGAGCCGCCGTTCATCGTCTCGGCGGGCGGATGCCGCGTGACCGACGCGGAAGGGCGCGTGTTCGTCGACCTCGTCTCCTCGTGGGGCGCGCTGATCGCCGGGCACGCCCATCCCGCGGTGGTCGCCGCGATCGAGGCGCAGGCGCGGCGTGGCACGTCGTACGGGGCGCCCACGCCGTCCGAGGTCGAGCTTGCGGAACAGATCGTCGCCTCGGTTCCGAGCGCCGAGATGGTGCGCTTCGTGTCCAGCGGCACCGAGGCGGTCATGAGCGCGCTGCGGGTCGCTCGCGGCGCGACCGGGCGCAGCGCGATCCTGAAGTTCGCGGGCTCGTATCACGGCCATGCCGACGCGCTCCTGGCGCGGGCGGGCTCGGGCCTCGCGACCCTCGGCCTTCCGGACTCCGCCGGGGTGACCGAAGCCGTCGCGCGCGACACGCTCACCGTCCGCTATGGCGATCTCGACGGGGTGGCTCGCGCCGCCGCCGCGACACCTCTGGCCGCGATAATCGTCGAGCCGATAGCCGGGAACATGGGGTGCGTCGTTCCCGACCCCGCGTTCCTTGGCGGGCTGCGGGAGATCGCGGACCGCACCGGTGCGCTGCTCCTGTTCGACGAGGTCATCACCGGCTTTCGCGTCGCCAGGACCGGCGCGCAGGGACTCTTCGGTGTGCGGCCGGACCTCACGTGTCTCGGAAAGATCATCGGCGGCGGCCTGCCCGTCGGCGCGTACGCCGGCTCGCGCGCGCTGCTGTCGCTTGTCGCGCCCCTCGGGCCCGTCTACCAGGCGGGAACGCTCTCCGGGAATCCGCTCGCGATGGCCGCCGGTCTCGCCACGCTGTCGCTGCTCGACGACGCCGCCTACGCGACGCTCGAGAGCCGCGGCATGCGGCTCGAGCGCGAGCTCGCCGCGGCCGCGCGCGCGGCGGGCGTGGCCGCGCGGGTGCAGCGCGCGGGGTCGCTGCTCACGCTTTTCTTCACCGATCGTCCCGTGCGGAACGAGGACGACGCGCGCGCGTCGGATCGCGACCGCTTCGCCGCGTTCCATGCGGCGATGCTGCGCCGGGGCGTGCTGCTCCCAGCCTCCCAGTTCGAGTGCTGGTTCCTGTCCCTCGCGCACGACGAGGAGGCGATCGACGTCATCGCGCGGGCGGCGCGCGAGTCGCTCCAGGAGGTCGCGTGAACGAGCTCTACCGCTATCTGACGCTCGCGGTCTCGGGCGACTGGCGCCGCCTCGATGATCGCCGACGCGACGTCGACAAGGCGGAGTTCGCCGAGGCGGCGCGAACCGAGGCGTTGTCAGTGCACGCCTATTCGCTGGTCGGCACGCGCGCCGACGCGGACCTCCTGCTCTGGTGCGTCGCCGAAGACCTCGAGGCGATCCGCCGGTGGGAGTCGCGCTGCGCGGCGACGCGCCTCTGGGCCCACAGCGCGCGGCCGTATGCGTACCTCGCGGCGCGGCGCCCGTCGCCGTACCTCGGCGGGCACCGCCACGACGGTGGCGAGGGCGAGCGTCCGGCCGGACCGGTCGGCGACCTTCCGTACCTCGTCGTGTACCCGATGACGAAGAAGCGCGCGTGGTACGCCCTTCCACAGGAGGAACGGACTCGGATCATGGCGGCGCACTTCGCGACCGGACACCGCTACCCCGACATCCGTATCCACACCGGCTACAGCTTCGGCATCGACGATCAGGAATTCGTCGTCGCCTTCGAGGTGCCCGACGTCCGCCGCTTCGTGTCGCTGGTGTCGGACCTGCGCGACACCGAGTCGTCCGCGTACACGGAGCGGGAGACGCCGATCTTCGTCGGCGCGGCCATGTCGCTGGAGGATGCGCTGGACCACATCGACGGCGCGGTCGCCCGCCGCGCGCTCGCGCGTTGACCGCGCCGCTCCTGGTGCGCGCGTGCCGGCGCGAGCCGGTCGAGCGCACGCCGGTCTGGTTCATGCGGCAGGCCGGACGCTGCCTCGCCGAGTACCGCGCGTTGCGCGAGCGCTACGGGATCCTCGAGATCGCGCGCACGCCGGAGCTCAGCGCGCGCGTCACCGCGATGCCGGTGGCGCGCCTGGGCGTCGACGCCGCGGTCCTCTACGCGGACATCATGTTGCCGCTCGACGGCATGGGCGTTCCGTTCCACATCGAGGCCGACGTCGGGCCGATCGTCGAGCGTCCGGTGCGGACGGCCGCCGACGTCGCCGCGCTGCGGGTGGTCGCCGCAGAGGAAGCCACGCCGTACCTGTTCACCGCGATCCGCGAGCTCCGCCGGTCGCTGCCGGGGACGATCGCCCTCGTCGGTTTCGCGGGGGCTCCCTTCACGCTCGCTTCGTACCTCATCGAGGGGCGGCCGTCACGCGATCTCGCGCGCACGAAGGCGCTCCTGTTCGGCGAGCCGGACCTCTGGACGCGTCTCATGGGCACGCTGTCGGAGGTCATCGTCAGGTATCTCCGGGCGCAGGTCGCGGCGGGCGTCGACGTCATCCAGCTGTTCGACTCATGGGCCGGCTCGCTCTCCGCCGACGACTACGCGCGGGCCGTGCTGCCGTACTCCCGACGGATCTTCGCGGAGCTCGCCGAGTCGCGCGTTCCGCGCATCCACTTCGCGACGGGCAATCCCGAGCTGCTCCCGCTGCTCGCAGACGCCGGATGCGACGTCGTGAGCGTCGACTGGCGCGTCGGCCTCGCCGAGGCGTGGTCGCGCCTGGGGCCGCGCGGGGTGCAGGGGAACCTCGATCCCGCGGTCTGCCTCGCGCCGTTCGACGTGGTGGCGTCGCGGGCGCGCGCCATCCTCGCCGAGGCCGGCGGGCGGCCCGGGCACGTTTTCAACCTCGGCCACGGTGTCCTTCCCGGGACGGACGCCGACACGCTGGCGCGACTGACCGACCTCGTGAAGCGCGAGACGGAAGCCCTAGTCGCGTGACCACCGGAGTTCTGCTCATGACGTACGGCGCGCCCTCGGGCGACGCCGACGTCGCCGCGTACCTCGCCCGCGTCCGTGGCCGCGAGCCGTCCTCCGAGCTCGTCGCCGAGATGCGCCGGCGCTACCGGATCATCGGAGGCTCACCTCTGGTCGCGATCACCCAGGCGCAGGCCGCCGCCCTGGAACGCGAGCTCGGCGGAAGCTTCCGCGCTCGTGCGGCGATGCGGTTCTCCGAGCCAGGCATCGGCGCGCAGCTCGGCGCGCTCATCGCCGACGGGGCGCGGCGCGTCGTGGCCGTCCCCATGTCGCCGCAGTGGTCGCCGGTGCTCATGGCGGGGTACGAGCGCGCCATGACCGAGGAATGCCCCGTCCCGTTCGCGCTCGCGCGGTCGTGGTACCGCGAGCCCGCGTTCATCGGAGCGATCGCGAGCGCGGTCCGCGAATCGCTCGCGCGGCTGGCCGGCGCCGCGGCGGCGGTGGTGCTCACGGCGCACAGCGTCCCGAGGCGTGTGTTCGACGCGGAGCCGGGCTACGTCGCTGACCTCCGCGAGTCCGCGCGGCTGATCGCCGAGGCCTCGGGGCTCGGACAATGGACCTTCGCGTACCAGAGCGCCGGCCACACCGCGGAGGAATGGCTGCGCCCGGACCTCGTCGACGTGTTCCCGTCGCTGGCCGCCGAGGGCGCGACCGACGTGCTCGTTGTACCGGTGCAGTTCCTCGCCGATCACCTCGAGGTGCTCTACGACCTCGACGTGGCGGCGGCGGCGCAGGCTCGCGCCGCGGGGCTTCGCTATCACCGCATCGCGATGCCGAACACGCGCGCCGAGTTCATCCGCGCGCTCGCGGGGATCGTCCGGGCGCTAGACGGCGCGGCGAGCGCGGACGAGATGCCAGGCCGCGGCCCAGACGCGAAGCGCGGCGAGCAGCGCGGTGAGGACGGTCCAATCGAGCGGCACGAAGAACGCGGCGAGCGACGCCAGGGTGAGGATCAGGATCGTCCCCCGATCGTGCTCGCCGGCGACCCAGCTCGCCGCGATCAGCACCGCCACCCAGAGCGGTTCCGCTTGACCGACGAGTCCTAGGAAGACGATCGCGTCGGCCGCGATCGCGATCCGTTCTGTTCGACCGAGACGCACGAGCCCCGCGAGCGCGACCGCGGCGACGAGCCAGAGCCCCTGCCACAGCGCGAGCGCCGCGGCGACGGCGAGCGCGAGCGTCAGGCTCGGGCGGCCCATTTCCGGCGCGCGCGCAGATGTCGGTAGACGAAGAACGTCAGGACCGCGATGGGCAGCCCGATGACGAACCACTCGATGTAGGGGCCGGCGAGGCGGCGGAGGGTCGGGCCGACGCTCACGCCGATGGCGACCCAGAGCGACCAGTAGAGCAGCGCGGCGCAGAACACCGCCGGCGAGAACCGGTGGACGGGCACCCGTGCCGTCCCGGCAACGAGCGACATCGCGACGCGCGCGCCCGGCACGAGGCGGCCGACGAGCACCGCGATGAACCCGTGGCCATGGATGCGCTCGGTCCAGCGGTCAACCTGCGCAGGGTCGACGTCGATCCACATCGCGAGCCGATGCGCGATCGTCACGCCGAAGCGCCGGGCGAGTGAATAGGGCACGAGCGTGCCCGCCGTCGACGCGAGCGCGCAGATCAGGACGACCTGGGCGAGCTCGGGAAGGTCACCGCGCGCGCGATAGCCGAAGAAAGCGATGACCACGTCTGTCGGGGCGGGCAGCGGGATTCCCGCTTCCTCGATCGCCACGACGACGAAGAGCGGAACATATTGATGCGCGAGCACGGCGGCGAAGAGCCACCGGATCGCGTCGCTGATGAAGCTCGGGAGCGCCAGTTAGCGGCGGACGATGAGCAGACCGAGCCGGCGCAGGACCCACCAGGTCGCCAGGAAAGCGAGCGTCTCGAGCGTGAAGCTGTGGAACTTGAAGAACGGCTCAGCGATGGCGAAAGAGATCGCTAGGGTGACCAGCGTGACAGCGGTGGTCGCGTTGAGAGGGGTGTCGAGCACCCGGCGAATTGTTTCCATGGCGGCAGAGTCTAGTCGGAAGCTCTAGGCTCTCGCTCCAGACACAGGGGAGGCCTCTCATGCCCACGAAGCGCCGCTCCACCACGTCCACTCGCCGCGCGGGCCGCTCTTCGCGTGCCGGTCGCGAGGTCGCCAATTTCTTCGACCGCCTCGAGTGGCGCTGCGCGGGACCGTTCCGTGGCGGCCGCGTCGGCGCGGTCGCGGCTCATCCGCGAGACCGAAACACCTTCTATTTCGGGTCCACCGGCGGCGGCGTCTGGAAGACGATGGACGGCGGTCAGTACTGGGAGAACACGACCGACAAGTTCTTCAAGCGGGCCTCGGTCGGAGCGATCGCAGTCGCGCAGGCCGACCCGAACGTGATCTACGCGGGCATGGGCGAGAGCTGCATCCGCGGCAACGTCTCGCACGGCGACGGCGTCTACCGTTCCACGGACGCCGGCCAGAGCTGGGCGCACCTCGGACTCGAGAACACCCGGAACATCAGCACGGTCGCCGTGCATCCCGAAGACCCCGACACGGTGTATGTCGCCGCGCTCGGACACGCGCACGGTCCGAATCCCGAGCGCGGCGTCTATCGCTCGCGGGATGGCGGCAAGAGCTGGAAGCGCGTCCTGCATCGAGGCGACAAGGCAGGCTCGAGCGACCTCTCCATCGACCCGAACAACCCGCGGATCATCTACGCGTCGTTCTGGGAGGCGATCCGCCGGCCGTGGGAGCTTGTCTCTGGGGGACCGGGGAGCGGGCTCTTCCGCTCCAACGACGGCGGCGACACCTGGACGGAGATCTCCCGCGCGAAGGGCCTTCCCAAGGGACCGCTCGGCAAGATCGGGGTTTCCGCGTCGGCGGCCAAGTCCGGTCGTGTCTACGCGATCGTCGAGGCCGAGGACGGTGCCGTCTTCCGCTCCGATGACTTCGGCGAGAGCTGGGAGCGGGGGAGCGAGGACCGCAACCTCCGGCAGCGCGCGTGGTACTACCACCACATCTTCGCGCATCCGACCGATCCCGAGACGGTATGGGTGCTCAACGTCTCGGCGTGGCTCTCGAGCGACGGCGGCAAGACGTTCCAGGAGCTTTCGATCCCGCACGGGGACCATCACGACCTCTGGATCGACCCGAAAGACCCGAATCGGATCATCAACGGCAACGACGGCGGCGCCGTGGTCACGTTCAACGGTGGCGAGAGCTGGTCATCCGTCTACAACCAGCCGACGGCCGAGTTCTATCACGTGACCACGGACGCTCAGATCCCATACCGGATCTACGGCTGCCAGCAGGACAACACGTCCATGAGCGTGCCGAGCCGCGCGGCGATCGCCGGCATCACCGGGGCCGATGCGTTCCCGGTGGGCGGCGGCGAGGCCGGGCACATCGCGGTGCGTCCGGACGACCCCAACGTCATCTACGCCGGGGAATACCAGGGGATCATCACCCGGCACGATCGCCGGACGCGACAGACGCGGCTCATCAGCGTCTGGCCCGAGCCGAGCTCAGGCGAGGGCGCCGCATCGCTGCGCTACCGGTTCCAGTGGACGGCGCCGGTCGCGCTGTCGCCGCACGACCCGAACGTTCTCTACCACTGCGGCAACCGGATCTTCCGGACGCGCGACGAGGGCCAGACCTGGGACGCGATCAGCCCGGACCTGACGCGCAACGACCGGAGCAAGCTCGCGCCCTCCGGCGGTGCGATCACCAAGGACAACACCGGGGCGGAGTACTACTGCACGGTCTTCGCGTTCGCCGAGTCTCCGGTGCAGCGCGGCGTCCTGTGGGCCGGCAGCGACGATGGCCTCGTACACGTTTCGCGTGACGACGGGAAGACGTGGAAGAACGTCACGCCCCCCGGCATCGGCTCGTGGAGCCTGGTCTCCATCATCGAGGCCTCGCCGCACGATGCCGCTACCGCGTACGTCGCGGCCAACCGGTACAAGCACGACGACTTCCGGCCGTACCTCTTCGGGACGAGCAACTACGGCCGCACCTGGACGAAGATCACGAACGGGATTCCGGCGGACGACTTCACGCGCGTCATCCGGGAGGACCCGACCCGCAAGGGACTGCTCTACGCGGGCACCGAGACGGGCGTGTACGTGTCATTCGACGACGGGAAGAAATGGCAGCGGCTCGGCGGCAACCTCCCGGCCGTCCCGATCCACGACTTGGTGGTGAAGGACTCCGACCTGGTGCTCGCCACGCACGGCCGGAGCTTCTGGGTGCTCGACGATCTGTCGCCCATCCGTCAGCTCGCGGCCGATCCGATGAAGGCCATCAAGAAGGCGCGTCTCTTCACGCCGCGGCCGACCGTGCGGTTCCGCACGGACTTCGGCTTCCCTCAGCCCGGGAAGGTCGGCAAGAACTACCGCATGACCGGCGCGACCATCGTCACGTATCGGCAGGTCGAGAAGCCGAGCGGCGAAAAAGCCGCGATCAACATCGACGCCGGACAGAATCCCCCGGACGGCGTCCTCGTCTCGTACTGGCTCCGCGAGAAGCCGGAGGGCGACGTGACCCTCACCTTCATGGACGCGAAGGGGAAGACCATCCGCGCCTTCAAGAGCGCGCCACCCGAGCCGAAGGAGAAGAAGCCGGAAAGGCCGCTCACTCCCGAGCAGAAGCGCAGTGAGGAGATCAAGCAGTCGCGCGAGCCGAAGGTACCGAAGGAGGCCGGGCTCAACCGCTTCGGGTGGAACATGCGACAGCCGGATGCCGTGCGTGTCGAGGACGACCCGACCTGGGAGTCGGCCGAGGCGACCCTCGCCGGCCCGGTCAACCCGCCCGGCCAGTACCGTGTTCGGCTCGAGGCCGACGGCGAGCGCCACGAGGCGAGCTTTGAGATCCGCAAGGACCCCCGCGCGTCGGCGACGCAGGCCGACTTCGAGGCGCAGTTCGCGCTGCGCATGCGCATCCGGGACAAGATCAGCGAGGTCCACGAGGCCATCAACGCGATGCGCGCCCTGCGGACGCAGGTCGAAGGATGGGAGAAGCGCGCCGAAGGGACCGGAGGCGCGGCGCGCCTGCGGCGGGCAGCGGCGGCGCTCAAGACGAAGATCGCGGGCGTCGAGGAAGAGCTCATCCAGGTGAAGGCCAAGAGCCGGCAGGACACGCTGAACTACCCGGCGAAGCTCAACCTCAAGATCGGCGGGCTGGCCCTGGCCGTGGGCAGCGCCGACTTCGCGCCGACGAAAGCCATGCACGACGTGTTCGAGGACCTCGCGAAGCGATCCGATACGCAGCTCGCGAAATGGCGTCAGATCGCGAGGACGGACGTCCCCGCGTTCGACAAGCTGGTCCGCGGATCGGGCGTGCCCGCCGTGTCAGCGGTCCGCGAGAAGAGGGAGCCTCGCCGCGCGGAGCTGCGGAAGGCCGCGGCTACCTAGGCGGCGGCCTTTCCCTCGACGTTCGCCTTCATCATGTTCAGCGCCTTCATGAAGTTCGGGCGTACCGCGAGCGGGACGAGCAGATACATCATCAGCGTCCTGATCGCCTGCCGAAGCGGCGGCATCCGTTCCGCCGAGAGGTTGCGGTCGACCCTCGTGCCGCCGTTCTCCGGCGTGAAGGTGAACGTGTGGAAGATCGGCCCGGACTTGTCCGTCGCCGTGAAGACGATCCGCCGCGATGGCTCCATGGCCGTGATCTCGAGCTCGGACGAATTGCGTTTGCCCTGAAGCGTGCCGACGGCCTTGAACCGGCTGCCGACGCGCGACGGCCCCGGGGTCTGCGACTCGATCTTCATATCGTCCGGCGACCACTCGGGATGCCGTAGGAAGTCCGCGACGTACGCGTAGACGCGATCTGGCGGCGCGCTCACGTGGACGGTGAACGTGGGTCCTCGCACGATGTCCATGGTTCCCCCCTTGAGGCGTCTCATTCTCGACGCTCGGGCAAGCCCCCTCTCGACGCAATCAGCGCGCGGGAGACGTGAGCGGGCAGCTCGCGCCCGAGCGCGTTCCCCAGCCAGCGGCTCGTCTCCACGAGCCGCTCGAGGTCGATCCCGGTCGCGACGTCCATGCCGCGGCACATCCACACCAGGTCTTCGGTCGCGAGGTTGCCACCCGCCATCCTCGCGAAGGGCGAGCCTCCGATGCCGCCGGCGCTGGCGTCGAAGACGGTCACGCCCTCGGCAATCGCGGCCAGAACGTTCGCGAGCGCCTGCCCGTAGGTGTCGTGGAAATGGAAGCCGACGCGGTCGATCGGCAGGCCCCCAGCGCGGAGCGCCGCGAGCAGCGCGGTCACGTGCCCGGGCGTGCCGACGCCGATGGTGTCCCCCAGCGAGAGCTCGTCGCAGCCTATCTCGAGGAGCCGCTGAGCCGCGTCGACGACGGCGTCCGCGGGCGTCGGGCCGTCCCAGGGGTCCGCGAAGATCATCGACAGGTACCCGCGGACGCGGAGCGACGCATCCCTTGCGCGCGCGACTACCCCGCGGTAGTCGGCGAGGGCCTCGTCGCGCGACCGGTTCAGGTTCTTGCGGGAGTAGCTCTCGCTCGCGGAGGCGAACACCGCGATCTCCTTGACGCCACACGCGAGCGCGCGCTCCAAGCCCTTCTCGTTGGGGACGAGCACCGCATAGCGGACGCCGGGCCGCGCGCGGAGCCGCTTCATGAGGTCTTCCGCGTCAGCGAGCTGGGGGACGGCCTTCGGGCTGACGAAGCTCGTCGCCTCGATCACGCGGTGGCCAGCATCGGCCAGACGGTCCAGCAGCTCCAGCTTGTTCTCGGTGGGGAGGACGCGCTCCTCGGCCTGTAACCCGTCTCGCGGCGCGACCTCGACGATCGTGATTCTCTTCGGCGTGCGCTCCATGGCCGTCACGGCGCGGATATCGTGGCACGGATGCAGCGGCCGAAAGGGAATGACGTGCGACGCGCCGAGTTCGACGGGCCGGCCGAGCTGGCGCGCTACTTCCGCGGCGGCCGGCTCGAGACCGTGCCCGCGTCGCGCGATCGCCGGCGAGCGGTCCTCGCGTACATTGCGGACCGGTTCGCGAGCGGGCGCGACTACGGCGAGGACGAGGTCAACCGGATCCTCCAGGCGGTTCACGCCGATCACGCGACCATTCGCCGCTACCTCGTAGACGCCGGTCTCCTGCGGCGGCAGCACGGCGTGTATCGCAAGCCCTGATGGAATTCCAGGACGTCGTCCGCAAACGGAAGATGGTGCGCAGCTTCGAGGACCGCCCCGTGCCTCACGAGCTCGTGGAGCGGATGCTCGCGAACGCCCTACGGGCGCCGTCGGCCGGGTTCAGTCAGGGCTGGGGCTTCCTCGTGCTCGAGGGCAAGGACGCGACCGCGCGCTACTGGGACGCGCTCTGGCCGAGCGAGAGGCGCGATGGCTGGCAGTGGCCGGATCTCTTCAACGCGCCGGTGCTCATCGTGTGTCTCAGCAACAAGATGGTCTATTTACGGAGATACAGCGAGCCCGACAAAGGTTGGGACGACATGGACGAGCGGCGCTGGCCGGTGCCGTACTGGGACGTCGACACGGGCATGGCCGCGCTGCTCGCGCTCCTCACCGCAGTCGACGCGGGCCTCGGCGCGGTGTTCTTCGGCGTGTTCGATCAGGCGAGGCTGCGCCAGACGTTCGGCATACCGGACGAGTACACGGCGGTCGGCGCGATCGCCGTCGGGTACGCGAAGCCGGGTGACCGGCCTTCGCCGTCGCTCAAGCGCGGGCATCGGCCCGCGGCGGATGTCGTCCGCCGCGGTCGCTGGTCCTAGCGGGGCGCCTGGGCGCGCTTCTCCGTCTTGCCGCGCGCCGCCGCGAAGAGCGAACGCATCTCGCGGCTCAAGGCTGGGATGTCGCTGGGCTGGCGGCTGGTCACCCAGTTGCGGTCGACGAGCACCTCGCGATCCTCCCACTCGCCGCCGGCACAGCGGATGTCGTCCTGGAGCGTGTAGTAGCTCGTGAGATGGCGGCCCTTCACCAGCTTCGCGGAGACGAGGAGCCAGGGCCCGTGACAGATCGCGGCGATCGGCTTGCCGGCCTGGTCGATGTGCTGCACGAACTCGCGGGCGGCCATCTCCATGCGCAGTACGTCGGCGTTCAGCGCACCTCCGGGCAGCATTACGGCGTCGAAGTCGTCGGGATGCGCGTCCTCGGCGCCGGCCTCCTCGAGCGCGAGACGCGGAAACGTCAGCTCCACATTCTCGACTCCGTCGGTTGCGAGGATCGCCACGCGCAGGCCTCTGAGCACCAGGTCCTGCATCGCAGCACCTCCCCGCCCGCCACGCCGCAAGCGAGGTGCCCCGGTCAGACGGCTCGAAGGAGCGCGACGGCGGCAACGCCGACGATCACGCCCGCCAGCAGGCTTCGTCGCCAGGCGACCGTGGCCGCGACGATGGCCGCGGTGATCGGCTCGGCCCCGTGCGTGAGCGTGTTGCCCGGGGCGACGACCGCCGGACCGACCAGCGCGGCGATGATGGCCACCGGCAGCATCTCGAGGTACCGCGACGCGGCGGCGGGAACGCGTCCGCGCGGCGTGACCCCGAGCGGAAGCGACCGCGTCAGATAGGTCGCCACCGCGGAGCCCAAGATCGCGATCCAGATCATCGGCGCCGGAGCACGCCGACGAACGGTGCCAGGGCGCCCGCGGTGATGACCGCGATCGTCGACGCGCCGGCCAGCGCGAGCGCGCCGGCGACAAGGCCGGCGACGATCGCGACGGCGACGTCGGCGGGCCGTCGGATCGCGAGGACGACGATGCCCACAAAGGTGGCGGTGATCGCGAAGTCGATGCCGAAGCGCCGGGGATCGCCGATCGCGCTCCCGAGCGCGATCCCGGCGAGCGTGGCGAGGTTCCAGAGGACGAACAGCGCGACCGCGAAAGTCAGGTAGTAGGCGAGGCTCGTCCCGCCGCGGCGGACGTATCCGGTCGCCATCGCGAAGCTCTCGTCGGTGAGGACGAAGGCGGCGGCCATCCGGCGGCTCAGCGGCAATCGCTCGAGGTGCGGACGCAGCGAGGTCGCCATCAGCAGATGCCGCAAGTTCAGGAAGAGGACCGTCGCGATCACGATTGGCACAGGCGCGGACGCGGCGAAGAGCTGGACCATGGCGAACTGCGCCGCGCCCGCGAACACGAGGACGCTCATCGCCGCGATCTCGATCGGCTCGAGACCGGCCTGTCGGGCGACGACCCCGAAGGTCGTTCCCACTACGAGCGTCGTGCCCATCACCGGCCAGCCCTCGCGGAGCGCGAGTCGCGCGGCGTCGCGCTCGCCCGTGGGAAGCTCGGTCAGGCGGTGTCCGCCTCGAAATCGGCGAGGCGCTGGCCGCGCTCGACCTGCTGGCCGATTCCCGCGAGCACGCGCGTGACCTTTCCGTCGGCCGGCGCCTCGACCCGCAGCTCCATCTTCATCGCCTCGACGACGAATAGCAGGTCGCCCCGCCGCACACGGCGCTCGGCTTGCGCGGGCGCGGCGATGACAACCCCCGGCATCGGCGCGGCTACCTCCGCGCCGGGGGTACGCTCGACATCGCGTTCGCGCGGCGCGGTGTCGAGCTCCCAGGTCTCACCACCGAACGCCGCCCAGACCGCGCCGTCCACGCTCGCCGCCGCTGCCGGATGGCCGTCGACCGTCCACCGGTGCGGCTCGTCGGTCGCGGACACGTGATGGCCCGCGTACTCGTAGGGTCCGCTTCCGACCAGTCGCACCGCGCGCTCGCGCGCGCCCTCGCGGAGCGGCACGATCGTGGCCCGCCCTTCGCCGATGCGCCAGGCTCCCGAGCCCGTCCACGGATCGCGCCGGTCGCGCGCCGCGGCCACCACCGCCGCGGCGGCGAGCGCGTACGCCTCATCCGGAGCCGCGTGCCGTTCCGGGACCAGGCTCGCGAGCTCCCGCTCCACAAGTCCGGTGTCCACTCGTCCCTCGCGCACCGCCGGATGCGCGACCAGCGCGCGCAGGAACGCGAGGTTCGTCCGGACGCCGAGCACCTCGGTGTCGCCGAGGGCCCGCGCCAGCGTCGCGAGGGCGGCGTCCCGATCCGCGCCGTGCGCGATCACCTTCGCGAGCAGGGGATCGTAGTGACGCGTGACAACGTCGCCCTCCTCGTAACCCGCGTCGACTCGAACATCGTCGGGCCAGCGAACGTGCGCGAGCCGACCGGTCGACGGAAGAAAGCCCGCGGCCGGGTCCTCCGCGTACACCCGCGCCTCGATCGCGTGTCCTGTCCGGGACGATTCGACCGGGATGCGCTCCCCGAGCGCCACCTCGAGCTGCCGCTCGACGAGATCCACCCCGCAGACGAGCTCGGTGACGGGATGCTCCACCTGCAGCCTCGCGTTGACCTCGAGGAAGTAGAAGTCGCCGCTCTCGTCGACGATGAACTCGACCGTGCCGGCGTTGCGATAGCGCGACACGCGCGCGATGTCCGTCGCGGCCTTCGCGATCTCGCCGAGCCGCCGGTCGCCGAGAGCTGGCGCGGGAGTCTCCTCCACGATCTTCTGGTGCCGTCGCTGCGCCGAGCAATCGCGCACCAGATAGCTCGCGACATTCCCGTGATCGTCGGCCACGATCTGGACTTCCACGTGGCGCGGGCGATCGAGGAGGCGCTCGAGCAGCACGCGCTCGTCGCCGAACGACCCGCTCGCGAGCCGGCGGGCGCGGGCGAGGGCGTCGCGGAGCTCGCGCTCCTCGCGCACGGACTGGATGCCGATGCCGCCGCCGCCAGCGACGGGCTTGATCATCACTGGGTAACCGACCGCCCGGGCGGCCTTCTGGAACGCCTCGTCGCTCTGGTCCGCCCCTCGGTAGCCAGGCAGCACCGGCACCTTCGCGCGCTCGGCGATCGCCTTCGCTTCGCTCTTGTCGCCGAGCGCCTCGAGCACGCTCGACGGCGGCCCCACGAAGCGCATGCCGGCGCCGTCGACGGCGCTCGCGAACTCGGGCCGCTCGGCGAGGAACCCGTACCCGGGATGGACCAGGTCCGCGCCGGCTTCCCGCCCGGCACCGATGACGCGGTCGATCGCGAGATAGGAGTCCCGCGCCGGGGCCGGCCCGATGCGGATCGCGGCGTCGGCCTCGCGCACGAACGGGAGCCGCGCGTCAGCGTCCGAGTAGATCGCGACCGCACGGATCCCGACGCGCCTGGCGGTGCGGATGACTCGTCGCGCGATCTCGCCGCGGTTCGCGACGAGGAGCGTCGTCACCAGCGCGGCTTGCGCCGCTCCAGGAACGCGCGCATTCCCTCCTGGCCCTCGTCGCCGACCCGGATGTTCGCGATCCGCTGCACGGTGAGCTCGACGACGTCGTCGAGCGGGCGCCCCTCGACATCGCGCACCAGGCGCTTCGCCGCGTTCACCGCCTGCGGACCGCCGGAGACGATCGCGTCGACGATCGAGTCGACGCGCGGATCGAGCTCGAGCGGCTCGGCGACGCCCTCGACGAGCCCGATCTCGAGAGCACGCAGCGCGTCGAAGCGGACTCCGGTCACGAACAGCGCCGTCGCGTGCGCGGGACCGATCTTCCGCACGACGTACGGGGA
Source organism: Candidatus Limnocylindria bacterium (assembly GCA_036002305.1). Lineage (GTDB taxonomy): Bacteria > Chloroflexota > Limnocylindria > P2-11E > P2-11E > 3-1-20CM-2-70-9. Next base: position 75,967 of record DASYTL010000032.1, on the reverse strand, counting down.
CACGACCGCGGGGAGGATGCCGAGCCGGGTCTCCGTGAACGCGAAGTTCGCGTCCGCCGAGGCGATGGCGATGTCCGCGACCGCGACGAGGCCCGCCCCTCCGCCGATCGCCGCGCCATGCACGCGCGCGACGAGCGGCATCGGGAGCTCGTAGAGCGCGCGGAACATGCGCGCCAGAGCGGTGGAATCCGCGACGTTCTCCTGCAGCGAGTAATCGGCCATCGAGCGCATCCACTCGACATCCGCGCCGGCGCAGAACGCGCCCCCCTCGCTCTGGAGGACGACCGCGCGCGCCCCCGGGTCGACCTTCGCGACGGCCGCGGTCAGGTCGGCGATGAGCTCCGCATCGAACGCGTTCTTGCGATCTGGGCGTGCGATCGTAAGGCGCGCGACCCCACGATCGTCGCTCTCGAGGAGAACCGTGCTCATACACGCTCCAACGCCAGGAGCTCCCCGATGAAGCCTCGGCGCGAGACCGTCGGCCGCACTCCGGAGGACCGCACGATCGCGTCGATCGCAGCCGGGTCGTGAACGTATGCGCAGTAGGAGCTGTGTATGAGCACCTGGATGCCGTTCATCACGCGCAGTCCCGCACGGATCCACCAGCGCGCCGCGGGAAACGTGAGCACCAGCCAGCGGCCCGCGCGATCGGCGGCCGGGTGGACGAGGCCGGCCATGTCGGGATAGCAGCAGACCACTCGGTGCAAGATGACGGCGTCGGCGCCTGGGACGTCCGCGTGGTCAACCGCGAAGTCGCCCACGCGCCGCGTGATCCGGTCAGCTACTCCGTTCTCGCTGGCGAGATCGCGTGCGACGGCCTCGTAGGCGGGGACGATCTCGACGTTCTCGGCGCGCACGGCGCCGGCGCGGAGCAGCTCGATCTGGATCGCTCCGACGCCGCCGCCGATCTCGAGGAGCGTGCCGCCACCGATGCCGCGCGCGACGAGGAAGTCCACGATCCGTCGCGAGTCGACATCGAGCCCTTTGCGGCGGTAGTTGCGAGCGTCGGCGGCGGACCGCTTCTCGTTGAACACGCGGCTCAGCCCGTTCCGATCGCAGCAGGACGCCACGCTCTGGAACTCTAGAGCGCTCGGACCTCCGTCTCGGGCCGGAACACGGACCAGATGAACCAGTAGGTCACCTCGTGGTCGAGCCGCCCCAGGCGGCGGCCCGCGAGGGGTCCGGCGATCGCCACCCCGCTCACCAGCCATCTCGAGCCGGTCTCGCGGTCGACGAACCGGCCGTCCGCGGCGGCGTCTAACGTGAGCGGGCGGCCGTCGACGATCGGTTCGTACAAGGCCGCTTGGCCGACGTCGGCGCCGGCGGCGGTGGTGGGCTTGTCGAGCGGCGACGCAAGGCCGGTCGCGTAGAGGAGCACGATCCGCCGCCCGGCGACGGCGTCGTTGATGGCGGCCGGCCCCGACCGTCCATCGATGCGGTAAGCGATGGGCGGGTCGGCGAAGGCTGCGACGGCGACGAGTGCCTTGGGCGGAAGTCGTCCGTCGAGAGCTCTGTCGCCGAACAGGAAGGGGGGAGAGTCAGCGCGGTCGTATCCCACGTAGGGGTTGGTGCCGTAATCCCGGCCGCGACCGGTCTTTGCCCGCACCTCGGCCTCGGCGCCGTCGCGCGAGAGGACCATCCCTCGCGGATGCGTGCGCTTGAAGACCTCGTACGAGAGCAGGAGGCTGGGCACGCGGGCAAGGCGTGCTGCGGTGAGCTCGCCGACGATCGCCTCGCCGGTGGCCTGCTGCCACCACGATTCGGTCTGCCGGTCCCACATCACCAAGTCCGAGTAGCGGAGATTGCCGGTCGTACCGAATGTGAGCGCGCGGCCGCCCGCGACACGCTCGAAAACCAAAGACGTGTGGCAGAGCGGGCAGAAGGTGACGACGATAGGCTTGCCCGCGAGCGTGTCGTTGACGATTTCGTGCCAGATGAGGATCTGGAGCGGGTAAGCGCGCGCCGCGTCCACATCCGCGACGACGATGACCGGCTCCTGCGGCTGGAGCCAGGAGTCGGCGGCGGATGTCTCGACGAATGCCGGCCGGTCGAGCGGCGGGATGCCATCGCGCGGCGGGCCGCCCGACGTGATCTCCGAGAGCGGGACGCAGTGCTTGGCGAAGTCGGTCTTCCAGCCAGCGGTCGAGAAGCCCGGGCTGTCGGACGCACCCGCCGGCGATCCGATCGCCGCGTCGCAGACGATGGAGCGCCAGGCCGAGCGGCCGTCGTCGCCGCCGCTCGGCGTGGCGCAGGCGCCGAGCAGCAGCGATAACGCCACGACGAGCGCTCCCGTTCTCGCGCGGCCGGCGCGTCGAGCACCTCTAGACGGCGTGGCGTTCTCCCTGCCGTATCTGGTTCGATGCTTCTGCCCGCGGGACGAACGCGAGCGCCCAGATCGCGAGCGGCAGCCCGTACGTGAGATGGTCGAGGGCGAAGAAGACCGGTCCGGGCATCTCCCACGTGGGTTTGAGGCCGACTGCGGGCATGACGAAGAGACTCATGACCGTCCCGACAGCGTAGGCGTACACGATCCCCAGAGCGAAGCCCGCCCAGCCGGTCAAACGCGTGGTCCATAGCAGCGCGCTGAAGACAAGGCCCCAGAACGCGGCCCACAGGAGGTGAACCACCATGCCGACGATCGCGGGGACGAGCTCGAGGTAGAACGCGCCGCCGCTCATCCCTCGCTCCATCGCGCCCATCCCGACGATCGGCGCGCCGACCATGTAACTGGGCGTGAACATGCTGTGGCCGGCGAGCAGCTCGGCGATCATGGTGTACACGGTCATGGCGAGTCCTCCGAAGAGACCCGCGATGATGCCACCGATGGCGTACCGACGTTGCACCAAGACACCTCCTTCCGTCGAAAACTGAAACTGGCCGCTGCATTGAAGATTCCCGGAGGCCGTCTCGGTATGCGGTATGTCACACCGTGCGAGGAACGGAGAGCTAATCTCGGCCGCGACGCTGTGATGGCTGTCACATGACCAAGCTCTGGTTTCTCAGGCGCCTGGATCTCTTCGAAGGCATGAGCGAGATCGAAATGGAGCGCCTCGGGGCGCTGCTGCGCATGCGAAGCTGCAGGACCGGCCAGGACGTGGTGGTCCGGCCCTCAGGCGACCGGATCTACGTCGTCAAGTCGGGTCGGGTGCGCGTGCTCCAGGGAGACGTGGCCGTGGCGGTGCTCGGGCCGGGGCAGCTCTTCGGGACCTCGGCGCTCTTCGGCGCGGTGGCCACGAACCAGCGCGTCGTGGCGGTCGACGATGTCCTTGTCTGCGACGCGCCCGCGGCGCAGTTCCTCGGAGCGATGGCAACTCACCCCCGACTGGCCGCGAAGGTCGCGATGATCCTTGCGCGACAGCTCTTCGAGCTCGAGCAGGCCGTCGAGCGCTCCGTGTCGGATCCGGCGTCAGCGCGACTCGCCGAGCTTCTCCTGAGAGTGGCGAAGGGGGCTGGCGGAACGCCGGTCGTCGACGGGATGTCTCAGGCAGACCTCGCCAGCATGATCGGGACCTCGCGCGAGACGGTGTCCCGGCTCATCGCGGAGTGGGAGCGCAAGGGCATTGTGCGGAACCGGCCCCGGCTCATTGAGGTCGCCGACGAGCCTGCGCTCCGCCGGCTGGCATCCTGATGCGTGGGAGGTGAAGGATGCCCTGGATCCGCACGGTCCCGGCCGAGGAGGCCGAAGGCGAGCTCAGAGAGCTGTTCGCGAAGTTCAAGATCGAGCGCGGGAGGATGTTCACGCCCTACGAGGTGATGACCACGAACGGGCCCGGCCTCGCGGCGGTCAACCAATTGAACCAGGCGCTGCGCTTCGGTCCGTCCGACATCACGCGCGTGCAGCGCGAGATGATCGCCGCCTATGTTTCCGCGCTTAACGACTGCACCTTCTGAGTGCTCGCCCATGCCGGGTGGGTCGGTCGACTCACGCACGACGAGGATCTAGCCGACGCGATGATCCGCCTGGACGTTTCGCAGTCCTCGATCTCCGAGCAGGACCGCACGATGCTGCGGTACGTGGAGAAGTTGACGCTTCGTCCGGGGACGGTGGAGCGCGAAGACGTGGAGGCGCTGCGTGCCGCGGGCTTCTCGGACCCGGGGATCGTCGATATCGCCGCGCACGTCGCGCTCTTCTCCTTCATGAACCGCATCGTCGACGGACTGGGCGGGAAGCTCAGCGACGACATGCCCGAACGCGCACGGCGCTTCGGCTTACCGCTCCACGCTGGGACCTACGAATGACCTGCTACTGCTGCGGGCGCGACCTCGTCCGCGCGGCGGACCGGCCGGCAGCGCGCTGGATGCGCCAGGGCGACCTGTACTGCCGGATTTGCGATCTGCTCATCCGGCGCGAGCAGCTCGTCGACGGCTGGCCCGCGGAGCGCCTGCTCTGCCCGAAGCACCGCACCGCTGCGACGAAGGGAGAGACCTGATGCACAAGATCGTCGGCCGCGAAGACGTGCAGCGCCTCATGCGCGAGGGCGCGCAGATCGTCGAGGTCCTCCCGCGCGAGGAGTACGAGGACGAGCACCTGCCCGGAGCGATCAGCATCGCGCTCAAGGAGCTCGACGCGAAGAGCGCGGCGCAGCTGCGCAGGGACCGGCCGGTGGTGGTCTACTGCCACGACTTCCAGTGAGACATGAGCCCACGGGCCGCGTGGCGGCTCGAGACTCTCGGGTTCACCGATGTGTACGAGTACTCCGCGGGGAAGTCGGACTGGGGCGCGTATGGGCTCCCGCTCGAAGGGAAAGCGAAGTTCGCGCGGATCAAAGACATCACGCGCCCAGACGTGCCAACATGCGGCATCGACGACACGGTCGCCATCGCGCGAGAGCGATCGAAGGACTGGGGCACCTGCATCGTCGTGAACGCCGAACGCGTCGTGCTCGGCCGCATGTTCAAGAAGGAGCTCGCCGGCGATCCCGACGCGGGGGTCGCTGACGTCATGCGGCCCGGCCCGAGCACGTTCCGGCCGAACGTCAGCGCGATCGAGATGCTCGAGTACATGGACCGAAATCGCCTCGACAGGGCGCCGGTGACGACCTCGGATGGCCGGCTCGTCGGCCTGGTGCTCCGAGAGGACGCCGAGCGCGCCGCCGGTCGGTAGCCAGAGCCCAAAGGAGGTCGTCAGGCCGGCCAGGAGCATGCCAAGAGACACACGAGGACCCCCGAGGTGCGGGGGTCCTCGCTGCTTCGCGACTCAATGCCTACGGGTGGCTGCGAGAGACGAAGACGGTGAGGCCGCCCGGGCTGAAGATCGTCGTGTCGAAGTTGATCGGGAAAGCGGGGACGTTCAGCTTGATCCCTTCGACGCCGCCCGCCGCCGGCGGATTGATCTCGCAGTCGATCGTCAGGACGCCATCCGCCTCGAGCGCGCCGAGCGTCACCGAGGTGCCGCTGATGTGCACGTTCAACGCGACGATTCCGCCGCAAAAGTTGTCGGGAAGACCTGGTTCGCCGCACGGGTAGAGCGTCGCGCTCTGGACCCCGGTCGCGGTCCAGTTCGCGAATCCTTGGACCTGGCCGGCCTGGTCCGTGTGGACGAGGGCGCCGCCGCCCGTCGCCTTCATCGAGCCCGTGTTGAAGGTGCCGCTGCCGCTGATGCGGACCCGATGCGCGGCGAACGGGCCACTCGAGACCTGCGCGACCGCCCCTGTCTGCGACAGACCAGTGCCGGCTTGGATGAACGCGTCGGCCACATGCCAGTCGAGCTTGGCCGAGATGTTGTCGGCCGCGCTCACGCCTCCGCTTGCGATCAGCGAGAGCGCGAGCAGGAATGCGAACGAAAGCCTGAGGTGTCGCATGTCTTTCCCCCTATGGCGTGATCGTGATGCGCCCCGCGCTCAGCGGCGCGGGACCGATGACGAGATCGCCCTGGTTCACGGTGAGCGTGTGCCGCGCGATGCCCGCGCCGCCCGCCGTCTGCCAGGAGTCAAAAGGGACGTCCGTGAGCGTCGCCGTCAGGACGTCGCCGGCCGCGGTCTTGCCGACGATGCGGATCGTCGCCGTGCCGCTGAACGTCACGCCTGCGCCGCTCGGCACGAGCGTGCCGGGCGTGACCCTGCCCTGGACTTCCATCTGCGACACGCTCGCCCAGCCCGGGAATGCGAAACCGCCGGAGCGACCGGCCATGACGCAGAGGAAGCTGCCGCCCGCCGAGGTCGCGGTGAACCCGAGCTGCGAGGTGACGCCGAGAGCGCCGCCCACGATGCCTCCTCCTCGGACGCTCGGCCCGGAGGCGCCGAGCGCGACCGATTGACCGAGCAGCAGTGCGGCCGCGACGAGAGCTCCTGCCCGCAGGAAACGAAGGGTTTCCTTTCCCATCCACCACCTCCCCAAACTGGCTCCAGAACGGAGAGAGCGCACGTCGTGCGAACCGCCCTCCGCCGAAGGTGACGGGTATACCACGGCCCCGGCGACGCTGCGCAGTCCCACCGAACGGATGCGTTCATCTCGCTCGACGCGGCGGACTGCATGATCAACGTGTGAGTTCCCTCACACGCATCCAAGGGGGCGTCGCGGCTAAGTCCGTGTTCGTCGTCTAGCGTTTGCGTATGGCCGACCTCCCGCTCGATTTCACGCTCGAAGACGAGAACGGACGACCGTGGCGGCTCTCGGACAAGCTTGGCGATGCGGTCGTGCTCCTCTTCCTCCGCGGCGACTGGTGACCCTACTGCCATGGGCAGCTGGTCAGCTGCGCCCGCCAGTACGAAGAGTTCACGAGTCGTCGTGCGACCGTGGCCGGGATCTCCGTCGACGGCGCCGCCCGTAACAAGGCGATGGTGGAGAAGCTCCTCCTGCCGTTCCCGATGCTCGCCGATCCGGACGCGACCGTCATCTGGGCGTACGGTGTGTATCACGAGAAGGAACAGCGTGCCCGGCCGGCCGCGTTCGTCATCGGGCGCGATCTCGAGATCGCCTATCGGTACGTCGGACGCGACTTCGCGGACCGGCCGCTCACGAATGAGCTCCTCGATGCGCTCGACACCGTGAGGGATGCGCCGCGCCGCGACCTCCGTTCGGATCCTCTATCTCCCGGCCCCCGTTCTCCGGCGGACACCGGTCGGGTCCCGTTTCCGCTCGAGCATCTTCCGCCGTACATGCGCGGCGTGAACTTCGCGCTCGAGGCGGTCGGCGAACGCCTCTCCGAGGATGAGCGACTGCAAAAGGAGGTCGCGATATATCGCGCGATCGCGCAGGACTACATGAAGCACGGGCTCGCGACGCTGAAGCTGCGGAGGCCCTAGCCCGCCCTTCTGGTCAGTTCTTCACCTCCACTCGGGCGCGCATCTGATCCGGATGAAGCGAGCAGAAGTAGAGATAGGTGCCGACGTCTGTGAAGGACGTAGTGAACGACTCGCCGGGACGCAAGGTTGCTGAGCGGAACGAGTTGTCGTTCGCGTTCACGGTGTGATCGGTCTTGTCGACCAGGCTGTTCGTCCACGTCACGGTCGTCCCGGGCCTCACGGTCAGCGTCGCGGGGAAGAACGCCATCCGGTTGAGGCTCACCTCATTGGTCACGGGAAGAGGCGCCTGCGCCCACTGTGCCATGGTGAAGGGGAGGTCCCAGGCGCGGAAGGTCCAGTCGCGATCCCTGTGGGATCCCGCAGAGTGGCAGGCGGCGCAGTTGCCCGACATCTGCGGGGTGGTTTGGTAGCTCCTATCGGGCCGGTAGGCCACGTACTCCCACTCGCCGGTCCGGAACGTTTGGTATGCCTCGCCGAAGCCCTGCTCCTTCCGCATCACGAAGATCGCGTTCAGCGACTCGCGGATCATGTGCCCGTTCGGGTCGTAGACGAGGTTCCCCTGCGCGTCCTGCTTGGGGCGCCATGACTCGAAGACGACGACGCTGCCGTGGGGGAATGGCTGACCCTGCCTCACGGTCGCGGCGACGTCGTTGAAGCAGATGTAGCTCACGCTCTTCGCGTCGCGCCGGTCGAAGGCGTATGCGAACTTGAACTTGGTCTGGTAGTCCTCGGGGAAACCGACCCGGTCGGTTGTCGGCGCGGGGCGGAGCGTCGGCGTCGGCGAGGCGGCCGCCGGCGAAGCGGCGGGCGGCGCGGTCGTCGTGGCCGGGGTCCGGACCGGTGTGGGAGCCGCCGACTGGAGCGGGCTCATCGCGAGCCCACCGCTCGCGCACGGCTGCGTGGCGTTCGCGGCGGGAGGCGCGGGGCTCGCGGCTGGTCCCGAAGGCGCGCAGCCCGCCACCAGCAGGAGCGTGACCGCGCTCGCGGCCGCGAATGAGCGGACCATGATGTCCTCCCGCGCCCGAACTCGCCGCTTCGTACTAGCGCGGAAAGCGCGGAGTGGATCCCTTTACGGTGCGGTGAACGCGAGGACCAGGGTCCCGCCTGGGCTGGTCGCACCGGAGGGCTGGAGGTAAAGACGCGCGGCTGGATACGCCGGGCCGCGCATGCCGCTCTGGTAGATGAGGTAGCCGAAGCCGCTCGCGTCGACCTTGAGAACGCCGACGTTCACGATCGCGCCCGAGCGGTCCGTCAGGTAGAGGCGATACTCGTGGCCCGCCACCGGATTCGGGAGCCGGCCGCCCATGACGACTACCTCAGAGTGATTCGCGTTCGTGTACACCTTCCCGTAGGGCGGGTCCTCGCCCGGACGCCCGGGGCCGACGGCCCGGAGCATCTCCTTCTGTGAGCCGGGGGAATCGACGACCTCGAAGATCACGGACTCCCGCGCGTTCTCGCGGAGCTGCTGGAGGAGCGTGCGCTCGTCGGCGAGGCCCTGCTGCAGCTGGAGGTTCCACACGATGAGCGCCGTCACGAGGATGAGCGTGGCGATCGCCCCAAGCGGACGAAACAAAGCCGCATCCAAGCGGAATCCACGCGAGCGACCGGCGCGCGCCTCCGCGGCCCGCAGCACGCGGCCGCGAAGCTCCGTCGGTTGTCGATGCGGCGACGCCATGGCGAGCGCCCCGGGCAGCTCCTCGGCCACGCCGGACTCGTCGAACTCCTTCATGTCCTCATTTGCCATTAGCCCGTCTCCGTCCAGCCGGATCCCAGCGCGTCGGCGAGGCGCTCGCGCAGCTTCTGCAGCGCGAGGCGGGTGCGCTTCTTCACGGTGCCGAGCGGCGCGCCCGTGATCTTCGCGATGGCCGACTGCGTGAAGCCCGCGAAGTACGCGAGCACGATGACGCGGCGCTGTTCGGTCGGAAGGGATGCGAGCGCGCCCAGCACCGCGGCCGAGCTCTCGTGCGACGACGCTTCCTCGTCGAGCTCGCGACCGGACGCGATCGCGTCGCCCAGCACGCGCTCGATCTCGTCAGCCGCGATGACGCGCCGATCCACGCCGCGCCTACGCAACTGTCTGATGACCTGGTGCCGAGCGATCGCGAGGAACCACGACGCGAACCGTCCGCGGCGGGCGTCGAACTGCTCGGCCTTGTCCCAGAGTCGAAGGAAGCTCTCCTGCACGACGTCCTCGGCCTCCGCGGTCCCGACCATATGCGCCGACCATGCATACACGCGGCGCGCGTACCGGTCGTACAGGATCGCGAACGCGGCGATGTCCTTTCGCGCGACCCGTGCGGCAAGCGCCTCGTCGCTGGGCTCGGAGGCCATCGGACCAATCCTAGTTGGCGATGGCGCTCGTTCGACAGCGGGCGCGGCTCAGGGCGACGAACTCACTTCAACACGGCATACGTGACCGTGACCGTGAACTGCCGGCACCAGACCACCACCGAGCGCACGGAGGCGACGTCGACGCTGGCGGCAATCGGGTAATTGAACGAGCCGTTCGTCGCCTTCAGCTTGCCGAGGTCGACGAACGCCCCGGGCTGCCCGTCGGTCCGGTCCGAGAGGTACACGTACATGTCCGGCGCGCCGGCGATGTCGACGTTCTCGAAGCGGAGGACGCGCTGGTCGCCCACCTTGGCGATGCGCACCGCGCCACTCCCGTAGTCGACGGCGTTTATCCGCACGAGCTCACCCCGCCGGAGCGTTTCGGCTGTTTGCGACGCGGCGCCCGTCGCGGGGAGGTCCTCGACTAGGGTCGACTTCACAAGCGCGGGACCGATCAGGAACGCGACGAGAGGCAGGGCGACCGCGCCAAGAAGCGCGGCCGCCCCCAGTGCGCTCAGCACGAGGTGTCGACGGACGAAAGCCACGGGCTACGGCTGGATCGGGCAGCGGAAGTCCGCCGCCGCGTTCCGCGCAATGGTGACCTCGCCCGCGGCCGCCGCGGCGAGCACCGCCGCCGCCGAGGTGAGTGGACGTGGCGCGCCGTTCCATGTCACGTCGAACACCTTCCACGAGCCGCCGTGGTAGTCGCCGGTTCCGGGTCCGACCGCGGCGACTCCGCCCGTGCCGGGCACGCGATAGAAGTCGTCGGTGCCGGCCCGCGGCTGCGCGGAGGGCGGCAGAAGGGTCCGGACGAGCGTGTCGTCGAGCCAGATCGTCCCGAACTCGACGGGAGTCGCGTCCGCGTGTGATGCGGTGCCGACGAGTGTGGCCGCGGCCAGTACCGCACCGGCGATGAGCCTTCGCATGGGTACCTCCCGATGGATGATCTGGCTCAGAGCGTGGCTCGTCGCCCTTGCGGTCCGATGACGCCCTGTCACGCCGGCGTCACAATCGGCCTCGAGACTCCTCACATGCAGGGCACTGCGAGCGCCGAGACCGGCCCGATCCTGGTCGTCGAGGACGACCCGAAGATCGCGCACCTCGTGCGGGCATACCTAGAGCGTGATGGCTTTACGGTCGCGACCGCGGGCGACGGCATCGCGGCGCTCGCCGCCGTTCGCGAGCTGGCGCCGCGACTCATCGTCCTCGACCTCATGCTTCCCGAGCTCGACGGCATGTCCGTGGCACGTCGGGTAAGGGAGGAGTCGGACACTCCGATCCTCATGCTCTCGGCGCGGGGGTCCGTGGCGGACCGCGTGCATGGGATCGCCGAGGGCGCGGACGACTACCTCGCCAAGCCGTTCTCCCCCGCGGAGCTCGTGGTCCGTGTGAAGGCGATCCTCCGGCGCGCGGAGAGCAGGCACGCCGCCCCGCCCGAACCGCTGCGGCTCGAAGATCTGGTCATCGACCGTGAGCGACATGAAGTGCTGCAGGCCGGGCGGCGGCTCGCGCTCTCCGCGGTCGAGTTCCGTCTTCTGGTATCTCTGGTCGAGGCCGGCGGCCGCGTGCTCTCGCGTGACGCGCTCCTCGACTCGCTCTACGGCACGGCTGACGGCGATGCGCTCGACCGCACGATCGACGTCTACGTACGCCGGCTGCGCGAGCGTCTCGGCGACTCTCCGGAGCGGCCGCGGTATGTCGCGATCGTCCGCGGCGTCGGCTATCGCGCACTCGTCTCGTGAGCGGGATCGGCGCGCGGATCGCGCTCAGCGCGCTGGCTGCGGCGGCGTTGGCGATCGCGATCGTCGCCGTCGGCGTCCGCGTTGCCGGCGGCACCGCTTTCGAGCGGTTGATGGTCGAGCACGGGGCGACCGTCGCCACGGCGCGCGAGATGTTCGAGCAGACCGTAGGTGGTGCGCTGACCGCGGCCATCGCCGCCGCAGGCATCGCAAGCCTGGCGGTCGCCGCGATCCTCGGACGCTGGCTCGTGGCCCCGCTGCTGGAAATCCGCGCGGCGGCGGCGCGCCTCGCGGAAGGTGACCTCCGCGTGCGCGTGCCGGCCGAGGGTCCGCGAGAGATCGCTTCACTGGCAGGTTCGTTCAACCAGATGGCTGAACGGCTCGAGGAGCACGAACGCGAGCGCATGAACTTCGTCGCGAACGCGGCGCACGAGCTGCGAACGCCGCTCACGAACCTCCAGGGCTACCTCGAGGCGCTCCGCGACGGCGTGGTCGAGCCGAGTCGTGAGTCGTTCGCCTCGCTGCACGAGGAAGTGGATCGGCTCGTGCGCCTTGCGCGGTCCCTGGACGATCTCGCGCGAGGCGACGTCGACCGAACCCCACCCCGGCTGGTGCCTCTCGATCTGTACGGCGCCGTCGCGGCCTCGGTCGAGCTGGTGTCGCCCGCGTTCGAGCGCCGGGGGATCGCGCTCGAGGTTCGCGTCCCTGCCACGCTCCGAGCCCGTGCGGATCCCGACCATCTGGCTCAAGTTCTCGCGAACCTCTTGCAGAACACCGTCCGTTACACACCGCAAGGCGGCCGGGTGACCATCACCGCCGATCGCGGCGACGGCGAGGTCCGCGTGGCGGTCTCGAACACCGGCGATGGGATACCTTCGCCCGAGCTCGAACGGGTCTTCGAGCGCTTCTATCGTGTCGAGAAATCGCGCGATCGCTCCCGCGGCGGCGCCGGCATCGGCCTCGCCATCGTGAAGCAGCTGGTCGAGCGCGGCGGTGGGAATGTCGGCGCCGACTCCGCGGACGGCGTCACGCGCTTCTGGTTTTCGCTGCCGGTGTGACGACTAGTGGAAGGAGAGTTCGCCCGCCTTGATGGACACCGTGAGCCAGTTCTCGCGCGGCGGTAGCGGGCACCGCCACGCGTCGTTGTACGCGCAATAGGGGTTGTACGCTCGGTTGAAGTCGAGCTCGAAGCGGCCGCTTCCGAGCGGCTCCGCCTCGACGTAGCGGCCGGCGCCGTAGGTCTCCTTTCCGCTCGTCGCGTCGCGGAAGGGAATGAAGAGGTCATCACCCTGCTCGTACGCCACGAGCGCGACGCGCTCGCCGCCGACGTCGAACCGCACGGTGCCCACGCGACGCAACCGGCTCGTCGAGCCATCGCTCATCTCGACGTCCCCGAGATCGCCGCCCCCCGTGGGATCGACGGTGACGGTCATGCGGTAGGCGGCGTCCTCCGGGAAATAGCGCAGGCCGGCGAACTGCGCGCGCTGCGCGACCGAGAGCGGTGAGTCGTGCGCGCCTCCGAAGTACGCGTCCTTGGCGTGACGCAGCTCCGCGACGGTCACGCCACCCCGAACACGCGAGCTCGCCGGATCATTCCCCACCTAGACTCGGCGGGTGGTCAGGCCGAGCCTGTGGGTGAGCCCGGTCCCGTACGGTCTCGGGCGGACCAAGCCCAACCACTACTTCGAGATCGTGCGCACCGTCTGGGAGAACCGCCACGACCTTCCCTACGCCTGGCGGATCCTGTCGCGCGGCGTGTGCGACGGATGCGCGCTCGGCGTGGCCGGCTTCCGCGATTGGACGATGGACGGGGTCCACCTCTGCACCACGCGGCTCGATCTCCTCAAGGTCAACACCGCGCGCGCCCTCGATCCCGCGGTCCTCGCTGATGCGGGAGCGCTTCCGAGATCGTCGGGCGCGCTGCGCGCGCTCGGGCGCCTTCCGTGTCCGATGCTGCGCCGCCTCGGCGAGCCCGGCTTCCGGTGCGTCACTTGGGACGAGGCACTGGATCTGGCCGCGGTCACCATCCGGGCCACGACGCCCAGCCGCATCGGCTTCTATCTCACCGCACGCGGCCTCACCAACGAGACGTACTACGCGGCGCAGAAGGTCGCGCGGTTCCTTGGCACGAACAGCATCGACAACGCGGCGCGTGTCTGCCACGCTCCGTCCACGGGTGCGCTGCGCCAGGCGATCGGCGTGGCCGCGACCACGTGCTCCTACCGCGATGTGATCGAGAGCGACCTCGTCGTCCTCTTCGGAGCGGACGTCGCGAACGCGCAGCCCGTATTCATGAAGTACCTCTACCTCGCGCGGAAGCGCGGTACCAAGGTGGCCGTGGTGAATCCGCTGCGCGAGCCCGGACTCGAGAGCTACTGGGTGCCGTCCAGCCTCGAGAGCGCCCTGTTCGGGACGAAGATCGCCGACGCGTTCTTCCCGGTCCACACCGGTGGAGATCTGGCGTTCGCGCGCGGCGCGCTGAAGGTCCTGATCGAGGAAGGCGGCATTGATGGAGACTTCGTTCGCGAGCACACGACGGGATTCGACGCGCTGCGAACGGCGCTCGCGCCGGCGCCGCTCGACGACCTCGCGGCGAAGGCGGGCAGCACGCCGGAGGACCTCCGGGCGTTCGCGCGCATGTACCGCGACGCGCGATCGGCGGTGCTGGTCTGGTCGATGGGTGTCACCCAGCACGTTTGCGGCACCGAGAACGTCCAGGCGATCGTCGACCTGGGGCTTGCCCGCGGCAACGTCGGCAGACCGGGGGCCGGGCTCATGCCGATCCGCGGACACTCCGGAGTGCAGGGCGGCGCGGAGATGGGCGCGTACGCGACCGCCTTTCCGGGCGGCGTGCCGATCGCTCTTGACAGCGCGCGCGCCCTTGGCGAGCGATACGGCTTCGCGGTCCCGTCTGAGCGCGGGCTCACCGCGGCGGAGATGGTCGAGGCCGCCGGTCGCGGCGAGATGGATGTGCTTTGGTCGAGCGGCGGCAACTTTCTCGACACGTTGCCGGAGCCGGCCGCGGTCGAAGCGGCATTGGCACGGGTTCCGCTCCGGGTGCACCAGGACATCGTCGTGTCGCCGCAGATGCTGGTGGAGGGAGACGCCGTCCTGCTGCTCCCGGCGATGACCCGTTACGAACAGCCCGGCGGCGCAACGGAGACCACCACCGAGCGCCGGGTCGTGCTGAGCCCGGAAATCCCGGGTCCGCGCGTGGGGGAAGCACGCGCGGAGTGGGCGATCTTCGCCGACCTGGCGCGCCGCGCGTATCCCGAGCGCGCCGAACTCGTCGGGCTCGATTCGGCCGAGCGCATCCGCGCGGAGATCGCCGACGTGGTCCCGGCGTATGCCCCGATCAAGGACTTGCGGAACGGTGGCGACGAATTCCAATGGGGCGGGGCGCGCCTATGCGAAGGCTGGAGATTCCCGACGCCGGACGGGCGCGCGCGCTTTTCGACGGCGATGCCCGCGCCGCGACCCACGGCTGCTGGGCGCTACCGCCTCTCCACCCGGCGCGGCAAGCAGTTCAACTCGATGGTCTGGCGCGACCGCGATCCGCTCACCGGCGCTGCCCGCGACGCCCTCTTCGTCTCGGCCGAGGACGCTCGCGACCTCGGTGTCGCCGAGGGTGACCCCGTCGTCGTACGCGCCGAGAACGGCGCCTCGCTCCGGGCCCGCGCTCACCTCGCGCCGATCCGCGCGGGCAACGTGCAGATGTTCTGGCCGGAGGCCAATGCGCTCATCGCGGCGGGGCGGCGGGACGCGGTGTCCGGCGTCCCCGACTACAACGCGATCGTCGAGATTGGCCGCGCATGAGGCGACCGTCCGGGATACTGCTCGCAGGGGGGGCCGCGCGGCGCTTCGGACGTCCGAAGCTGCTCGAACCGGTTCGCGGCGAGCCGCTCTTTCACCATTCGCTGCGGGCGCTCGCCGCGGCATGCGAAGAGGTCGTCGTCGTGCTCGCGCCGGCCGCTCCCGACCCGCCGCTCCCGGACGGTTCGGGTCCGGTTCGGTTCGTCCGTGATCCGCGCGCTCACGAGGGGCCGCTGGTGGGCGCGCTCGTGGGACTCGGAGAGGTCGTCGGCGATCATGCGATCCTCGCGGGCGCGGACATGCCCGGCCTGCGCGCCGAGCTGCTCGATCTGATGGCCCGTCGCCTCGCCGCCTCAGGGCGGAGCGCGGTGCTCCTCGCCGACGAGGATGGCCCGCGACCGCTCCCCGCGGCGCTCGCCACGAGGCCCGCGCTGACGCTCGCCGGAGAGCTCGTCCGCCGGGGCGAGCGGCGGCTTCGCGCGCTCGTGGCGGGGCTCGAAGCTCTGGTCCTTTCGGAGAGCGACTGGTCGGTGGTCGATGCGCTGGGGGAGTGGCGGCGGGACGTCGACGTCCCGGAGGATCTGCCGAAGCGCTAGGCCGCGGTGCCGGGCTCGAGGCGGTCGAAGGCGTTGCCGATGTCCTCGAGGATCTGCGCGTTCAGGTCGCTCGCCAGCCGGTAGCGGACCACGTTGCCGTTTCGCATGGGCTGGACGACCTCGGCCTCGCGCAGCACGCGTAAATGCTGGCTGGTCGCCGAACGGCTCCGTCCGAGCACGCGCGCCAGGTCGCTCGCGGCGAGCTGGTTGTCGCGCAGCGCCCGGACGATCTTGAGCCGCGTGCCGTCGCAGAGCACCTCGAGCAGGCGACGCATGCGCTGCTCCGACAGCGGCGAGAGCGTCTGACGCTCAGCCTCCGCGACCGCGGCCGGGTCGATGGGCTGGCCAGGGATCGCTTCCACGCTCGTATCTCGACCGAACATTTCTTCCGTAGGGCGTTGTGCCTGCATCGTCCGTGCCGGGGGCCTCGCTTGAGCGCCTGCGAAAGTTGCGGATTCGTTACCCCACCGATATGACTCGCGGTGTGGCTCGGATAGTGGTGCTCGACGACGACGAGGTGATCCTCGATCTCCTGGGGACCCTGATCGCCGAAGCCGGCCACCACCGGATCGCCGCCCCGAGGCTCGAGGACCTTCCGCCGGACGCCGACGCGGACCTCGTCATCACCGACCTGGTGCCGCTCACCTCCTACTGCCGCGAGCCCAGCCTGTCCTGGATCGCCATGCTCCGGAAGCGCTTTCCCGCCGCGCCCATCGTCGTGGTGACCGCCCACCCCGCCGCGCTGGCGGAGCCGGACAAGCTCGGCGCCAACGAGATCGTCGGCAAGCCATTTGACGTCGACGCGCTCCTCGCGAAGGTCGAGGCGCTCCTGCCCGGCCGGTCCTAGATCACATCCGGAAGACGCCGTAACGAACGTCCTCGATCGGGGCATGGCGCGCCGCGGCGAGGCCGAGGGCGAGGACGGTGCGGGTGTCCTGGGGGTCGATGATGCCGTCGTCCCAGAGACGGGCGGTCGAGTAGTACGGCGAGCCCTGGGTCTCGTACTGCTCGCGGATCCGTCCCTTGAAGGCCTCTCGCTCGGCATCGTCCTTGAACGTGCCCACGAGCGAGAGCACCGTCGCGGCCTGCTCGCCGCCCATCACGCTGATCCGCGCGTTCGGCCACATCCAGAGCTGCCTGGGCGAGTAGGCGCGGCCGGACATCCCGTAGTTCCCGGCCCCGAAGGAGCCTCCAATGATCACCGTGAACTTCGGCACCGTGCTGCAGGCGACGGCGGTGACCATCTTCGCGCCGTCCTTGGCGATGCCCCCGGCCTCGTACTCCTGGCCGACCATGAAGCCGGAGATGTTCTGGAGAAACACCAGCGGCACCTTGCGCTGATTGCAAAGCTCGATGAAATGCGCCGCCTTGAGCGCGGACTCGCTGAAGAGCACGCCGTTGTTCGCGACGATCCCGACGCGGAACCCCTCGATGCGCGCGAACCCGCAGACGACGGTGGTGCCGTAGAGCGCTTTGAACTCGCGGAAGCGTGAGCCGTCCACGATCCGCGCGATCACCTCGTGGACGTCGTACTGCGTGCGGATGTCCTTCGGGACGAGCGCGTAGATTTCCTCAGGGTCGTGTGCCGGCGCCTCGGGCTCCTCGCGGTCGTCGCCCCAGAACGTCGGCCGCTCGAGCTGCGCGACTATGTCGCGCGCGATCGCGATCGCGTGCGGATCATCGAGCGCGAGGTGATCGGCGACACCCGATACGCGCGTGTGCACGTCCGCGCCGCCGAGATCCTCGGGGCTTACGTCCACACCGGTCGCCGCCTTCACCAGCGGCGGGCCGCCGATGAAGATCGTCCCCTGGCCTCTGACGATCACGGTCTCGTCGCTCATCGCCGGCACGTAGGCGCCCCCCGCCGTGCACGAGCCCATCACGAGCGCGATCTGCGGGATCGCGACCGACGAGAGGCGGGCCTGGTTGTAGAAGATGCGGCCGAAGTGCTCGCGGTCCGGGAAGACCTCGTCCTGCCGCGGCAGGAAGGCGCCGCCCGAGTCGACGAGGTAGACGCACGGGAGCCGGTTCTCGAGCGCGATCTCCTGCGCCCGCAGGTGCTTCTTCACCGTGAGCGGGTAGTACGAGCCGCCCTTCACGGTGGCGTCGTTCGCGACGACCACGCACGTGGTGCCGCTCACGCGGCCGACGCCGGTGATGATCCCGGCGCCCGGCGCTTCGTCGTCGTACATGCCGAAGGCCGCGAGCGGCGACAGCTCGAGGAACGCGCTGCCCGGATCGAGCAGCCGTTCGACGCGCTCGCGAGGGAGCAGCTTGCCCGCCTTGACGTGCCGCTCGCGTGCGCGCTCGGGGCCGCCCTGGCGCGCGTTCGCCAGACGCTCCCGAAGCTCGGCGACGAGGCGCCGCATGGCGTCCCGGTTCTGAGAGGCGGCACCGTCGCGGGTGTCGGTCGACGTCCGTAGGACGGTCACGAGCGTAGTATCGGCGGCAGGCAACGTGGGAGGGGTTCGATGACACCAGAGCTCGATCGGCGCAGATTCCTGAAGCTCGCGAGCGCGACCGCCCTCGTGGCGGCGTGCGGAGGCGCCACAACGGCGCCGACGCCCACGCCCTCGGTGGCGGCGGCGACCGCGACGGGCACCCCGAAGCCGACGGGACGCATCTCCGTCTACTCGGCGCTCAACGAGCTGACCAACAACGAGTTCATCAAGGGATTCAAGGTGGCGGTACCCGGCGTCGAGATCGACCTCGTGCCCCTGGCGGCGGCGGCCGAGCTGCAGACACGGATCCGCGCCGAGAAGGCGAGCCCGAAAGCCGACATCTTCATCGGCGGCGACTCGTCCTTCCACGATGGTCTCGGCAAGGAAGGGCTCCTCGAGCCATACACCTCGCCGAACGCGTCGGCGATCGCGAAGGAGGCAAAGGACCCGAACGGGAACTGGACCGGCTTCTACTTCGGGATCTTCGGGATCATCACCAACACCGACCGCTTCAACAAGGAGATCGGCGGCCCGAAGCCGACGTCGTGGGACGATCTGCTCGACGCGAAGTACAGGGGCAAGCTCGTCCTCGGCAGCCCGATCACCACGGGCGGCGGCTACATCTTCATCGCGACGCAGGTATTCCGCTTCGGCAGGGACGAGACGAAGGCGATGGACTATATGAAGAAGTTCCACGCCAACGTCGCGCAATACCCAGGGACGTCACCGCAGGCGATCGCGCTCGTCTCGCAGGGCCAGTTCGTCGGCGCGCCGAACTGGGCGCACGACATCCTCAGCGAGAAGGCGAAGAACCCGGGCATCGACCTCAGCATCCCGAAGGGCACCGGCTACGAGATCGGCGGCGTGAGCATCGTCAAGGGCAGCAAGAACCTGCCCGCGGCGAAGGCATTCATCGACTGGGTCCTTACCAAGGAGGCCGGCGAGCTCAACGTTCGCCTTTCCAACCGCGTCTCCGTGCGCACCGACGTCGCTCCCGCCCCCGGCGCGCCCACGCTCCAGTCGGTCGAGCTCGTGAACTACGACCGCGACTGGGCCTCGGCGAACAAGGACCGCTTGGTCAGGGCCTGGCAGCAGGCGGTAGGCCTCTAGCGGAAGAGGACCGGGCAGGTGACGAGTCTGCGGCGCGAGCCGTCGCTCCTGCTCGCGCTCGCGATCGTCACCGGCCTCGTGCTCTCGTTCATCGTCTACCCGCAGCTTCGCGTGCTCGCCACGCCCGGGCCGGCCGGTTACATCGACTTCCTGAGCTTCGGCTCGTGGGTTAGACCGCTCCAGAACTCCATCACCGTCACCGTGCTCTCGACGACGACCGCGGTGCTTCTCGGCTTCGTCTACGCGTACGCGATGGTCTACACCGACATGCCGGGCAAGCCGTTCTTCCGTGTCATCGGCATCCTTCCGTTGCTCTCGCCGCCGTTCGTCGTCGCCGCGGCGTACATCCTTCTCTTCGGCCCGCGCGGGATCATCACCTACCACGTCTTCGGGCTGTCGCCGAACATCCTCGGCCTCTACGGGATCTGGGGCGTGCAGACGATCGCGTTCTTCCCGTTCGCCTACCAGCTCATCGCCGACGTGCTCTCCCGGAGTGACGCCCGGCTCGAACAGGCTGCTCGGAACCTCGGTGCCGGCCCGTGGCAGGTCTTCCGCTCGGTCACGCTCCCGCTGACGCGACCGGGCCTCGGGGCCGCGATCCTGACCACCGCCATCTACGTCCTCGAGGACTTCGGGAACCCGGCGCTGATCGGAGGCCTCTACACCGTTCTGCCGACGCAGGCGTACGGCCTCATATCGGGGTTCGCCGACCTCACGGGAGCGTCCGTCGTGAGCACGATCCTGCTCCTGCTCGCGCTCGGGCTCTACGTCTCGAAGATCCGTCTCGATGGCGGACGTGCCTATGTCACGGTGAGCGGCCGCGCGTCGTCGATGCCGCGTCCACCGGTGCCGCGCGTCGTCTCGATTTGCGCGCTGCTCGCCTGCTCGGCGCTCGCGCTCCTCATCCTCCTCGTCTACGGCACGCTCGTCGTAAGCGCACTCACGTTCGCGTTCCCCACGAACCTCACCTTTACGACCCAGCATTTGGAGTACATCGGCGCGCACAACCTCAGCCTGCGCAACACGCTCACCTTCGGGCTCGTCGCGGCGGCCTTCTCCGCGGTCTTCGCGATGTTCGCCGGATTCCTCGTCGAGCGCGGCACGTGGCGAGGGCGGCGCGCCCTCGACTTCCTGCTCATCATGCCGGCCGCGGTGCCCGGACTCTTCTTCGGGATCGGCTACGCGATGGCGTTCAACGAACCCTGGCTGGACTGGCTCGATCGCGGCGCGCTCATCACGATCTCGATGATCTTCTGGAACATACCCGTCGGTTACCAGGCGGCCGTCGCTGGGCTGCGCCAGATCGACCGTTCGATCGACGAAGCCGCGACCAGCCTGGGCGCGAGCCGCCTCCGCGGCTTCCGCGACGTGCTGGTCCCGATGCTGGGCGGGTCGCTCCGGGTTGGCTTCGTGACGACGTTCGTCCGCGCGGTGACCACTCTGTCGGTTGTCATCTTCCTGTTCACGCCGCAGTCGGTGGTGGCTACGATCACCATCTTCCAGCTCGTGAACGACTTCAACTGGGGCGGCGCGACCGCGTTCACCGTTGCGGACGTGAGCATGGCGATCATCGCCTTGCTTGTCGTCGCCGCGGTCGGGCGCGGACGCATCGCACTCGGAGCGGCGCGTGCCTGACGCCCATCTGCGCGTCGCCGGTATCACCAAGCGCTTCGGCGGCGTGACCGCCGTCGACGACGTCTCGTTCGAGGTCCCCCGTGGGGCGTTCGCGACCCTGCTCGGCCCGTCGGGGTGCGGCAAGACGACGACGCTGCGCATGATCGCCGGCTTCTACGATCCGGACGAGGGGGACATCGTCCTCGCCGGCCGGCGCATCAACAATCTGCCGGCCCACCGCCGTGGCACGGCCATGGTCTTCCAGGACTACGCGCTCTTTCCGCACATGAGTGTCCGCGACAACGTCGGCTACGGCTTGAAGCTCGCCAAGGTCTCGCGCGACGAGCGCGAGCGCCGGGTCCGGGAAACCCTCGCGTTCGTGGGCCTCACCGGCCTTGAGGACCGCTGGCCGAACCAGCTTTCGGGTGGACAGCAGCAGCGCGTCGCGGTGGCGCGGGCGCTCGTCATCGAGCCGGAGGTGCTCCTTCTCGACGAGCCGCTCTCCAACCTCGACGCGAAGCTCCGCGAGCAGCTCCGCGTCGAGCTTCGCATCATGCAGCGCCGGCTCGGGATGACCTTCGTGTACGTGACGCACGACCAGGAGGAGGCGCTCTCGCTCTCGGACTGGATCGCGGTCATGAACAAGGGCAAGGTCGAGCAGGCCGGACCGCCGTGGGAGATCTACTACCACCCGCGCACCGCGTTCCTCGCCGACTTCGTCGGCGCCGTGAACCTGGTCCCCGCCAGAGTCGCCGGGGTCGGCGACGACGAAGTCACCGTCGCCTTCGGGCCGCACCGCGCGCCGGTGCGCCGTCCGGCGGACGTGGCCCTCTCGCCCGGACAGGAGGTGAAGCTCTGCGTTCGGCCCGAAAGCTTCGCGATCGCGCCCGCCGGGAGTCCGGGCGGTCAGGATGGCCTCGTGCTCGCCGGCACGATCGCGCGGCGCGCGTTCCTCGGCGACACGATGCGGTACTGGGTCAAGGTCGACGATCGCGAATGGATCGTCGATCAGCCTGACCCGGGCGCGGGCGCGCCGCTCGACGGCGCGGTCTCGCTCTCGCTGCGACCGGATCGGGTCCACCTGATCGCGACGTAGCCGCGATGCCCGGGGAGCTCGCGGCGCTGCTGCGCCAGATCGAGGAGGCGTTCGACGCGCACTGGCGGGACGTGCCTGATGTCATCGTCGAGCGCGAGTACCTCGGTAGCCGCCTGGCTCCGCGGCTCGGGGATCGGGTTCATCATGACCGACGGCGACATCCTCGGGATCGTCAGGCGTCCAGGCACCTCGTTGATCCTCGGTGTCGCGGTGGTGTTCTTCGCCCTGCCGTTCCTCGTTCGCCTGTACGGGCGCGCGCGGGCGCACGCATCTGGCGGCGCTGGTCGAGGGTGATGTCGGCTAGATCGCGACGACGGTCCCGTCGGTCGCCGCCTCGAGCTCGAGCTCGCTCGCGTGCGCCAGGGTTTGCGCGCCGAGGTGGGTGAGCACGATCCGCGTGGCGCCGAAGTCGTCGCGGTGGTCGATGATCTGGCGGTAGGAGATGTGCGAGGGGTCCTCGCCGTCGAAGAACGATGCCTCGCAGATGAAGAGGTCCGCGCCTTGCGCGACCGCCACGAGATGCTGGCTCCAGCGCGCGTCGCCGGAATACGCGATCAGCTTGCCGGCGACCTCGACGCGCAGGCCGTGCGGCTCCGCGAGGCGGACGTGGCGGACGGGCAGCGCGGTCACTTTCGCGCCGCCGAGCGGAGTAGGCGTCTCGCCGAGGAGCGCGGTGCTGAACGGGAACCCGAGCTTGACCGCGCCGAAGAAATCCGGGTAGAGCGCCTGCTCCGCCGCGCGCAGGCGCTGCTCGAGCGAGGGTGGCCCGCCAACGACCAGCGGCGTCGTCCGCCCGGCAAAGTGCTGTTCGAGAACGAGGTACGTGATCCCGCCGAAGTGGTCGCCGTGCAGGTGCGTGACCGCGATCGCGTCGATCGTCGCGGGGTCGATGTGCTTCTTGATCGCGGGGAGGGCTGATCCGCCGCAATCCAGCAGGAGCGATACGCCCGGTGCCGTGACATGGATCGCGGCGTTCGCCCGACCGCCGTCGCTGAACGCGTTGCCGCTCCCGAGGAACTGGACCCTGACCGTCAAGCGATCTCTTCGATCGCGACCGGGCGGTGCTCCCGCAGCGACCGGCCCGCCGCGAGGCCGAGACGGAGCGCCTCCAGCCCGTCGCGAACGGTGCAGGCGTTCTCCGCCTCGCCGCGCGCGAAGCGGAGGAAGTGCGCGAGCTCGGCGCGATAGGCGGCGTCGAACCGGACGAAGAACGTCGGGTACGCGGGACTCTTGAAACGGGGCGCGTCGCGCTCCACGGACGAGACGGGCGTCCGCGGATCGAGGCCGATGGCGATGGTGTCCTTCGCCCCGTAGATGTCGACACGGATGTCGTAGCCGGCCTCGTTGTGGCGCGCCGCCTGGAGCAGCCCGACCGCCCCACCCCGCAGCCTGAGCACGACCGCCGACGTGGCCACGTCGCCCCACGCCGCGTACTGCGGGAAGCCGAGCGTCGAACCCGTTGCGTAGAGGTCCTCGACCTCGTCGCCGAACATCCAGCGCGTCACGTCGAAGTCGTGGATCAGCTGGTCCACGAACTGGCCACCCGAGGTCTCGATGTACGCGTCGGGCGGCGGGAGCGCGTCCCGGCTCGTCATGTGGAAGCTGTACACGGTGCCCAGCTCGCCGTCGCGTACGCGGCGGCGCGCCTCGCGAAAGCCCTCGTCGAATCGGCGCTGGAAGCCGATCTGCACTCTGCCCTTCGTCTTCTCGACATGATCGACCACGCGCTTGGTCGACTCGAGGTCGAGGGCGATCGGCTTCTCGCAAAAGACCGCAAGTCCTCGGTCGAGTCCGCGACGGATGAGGTCGGCGTGTGTTCCCGTAGGCGTGACGATCACGACCGCGTCCGCGCCGGCCATGGCCGCATCTGCGGACTCCGCGTGCTTCGCGCCGAGCTCGCGGGCACAATTCGCGGCCCGCACGGCGTCCGCGTCATAGATCCGCACCTCGTCGACGCCTGGGAGCTCGCACAGCACCTTGGCGTGGAACGCGCCGAGCCGGCCCACGCCGAGGATCGCGATCTTCACTCGCGCGACTCTAGACTGCGAAACTCCTTGACGCAGATGAAGCTCGCGGCCGCGCCGATCTCGTGGGGCGTCTGCGAGGTGCCCGACTGGGGACTGCAGCTCGCGCCGGATCGCGTGCTCTCCGACATGCGCGCTCTCGGTCTCGACGCGACGGAAGCGGGACCGCCTGGCTTCCTGCCGTCCGACCCCGAGCGAGCGCGCGCGCTGCTCGACACGCGGGGCCTGCGGCTCATCGGCGGCTTCGTGAACGCCGCGCTGCACGACCGCCGGCGCCAGGCGGAGGAGCTGGCCGCGGTCACGCGGCAGGCGGACTGGCTCGCGCGTGGGGGCGCCGAGATGCTGGTGCTCGCCGCGGGGACCGGCCGACCCGGGTACGCGGCCGGCGGCGACATCTCCGACGACCAATGGCGCGTCCTGTTCGAGGGTATCGATCGCGTCGCCGACATCGCCGATCAGCGCGGTCTCACCACGGTCGTCCATCCCCACTTCGGCACGGTGATCGAGAGGCGCCATCACGTCATGCACTTTCTTTACGAGTGCGGTCACTATCTCTGCCTGGACACCGGCCACATCGCGCTCGGTGGCGCGGATCCGGTCGACGTCGCGCGCGTGGCGGGATCGCGCGTGCGGCACGTTCACCTGAAGGATCTCGACGGTGACCTCGCCGAGCGCGTCCGCGCGGGAACCGTGTCGTACGACGACGCCGTGCGGCGCGGGCTCTACCGTCCGCTGGGCGAAGGCGTGGCGCGGATCGCCGAGGTCACCGAGCACCTGCGAGCGAGCGGCTACGAAGGCTGGTACGTCCTGGAGCAGGACGTCATGCTTGACCATGCACCCGAGAGCCCGCCGCCCTGGGTCGCGCGGAGCCTCGGGTACCTGAGGGGGAATGGCTAGTCCCGAGGTCGTCACGATGGGCCGGGTCGGGGTCGATCTGTACCCGGAACAGATCGGCGTCACGCTCGCCGAGGTGCGCACGTTCGCGAAATCGCTCGGCGGCAGCGCGACGAACGTCGCGGTTGCCGCGTCGCGCCTCGGGCGGCGTTCGGCCGTCATCACCAAGGTCGGCAACGACGGCTTCGGCGATTACGTGCGGAAGGCCCTCGCGGGCTTCGGCGTCGACGCCCGCTGGGTCGGCACGGATTCGACGTTGCGGACGCCGATCGTCTTCTGCGAGATCTTCCCGCCCGATCGCTTCCCGATCTATTTCTATCGCGAGCCCAAGGCGCCGGACATGAACATCAGGCGCGAGGAGCTGGACCTCGCCGCGATCGCGGCGGCTCCGCTCTTCTGGACCACGGGCACCGGACTCTCGGACGAGCCGAGCCGCACCGCGACTCTCGCCGCGCTCGATGCCCGAAGAGGACGGGACTTCACGATCCACGACCTCGACCACCGACATCACCTCTGGCATGGCGCCGACGAGGCCCGGAGGTTCGCGCACGAGGCGCTCCGTAACGCCAGTGTGGTCGTCGGGAACACCGACGAGGTCGAGATGGCGACCGGGTTGCGGGATGCCCGCTCCGCGGCCGCGGCGCTCCTCGAGCTCGGGCCGCGCCTCGCGGTCGTGAAGCGCGGGCACGAGGGCGCGTACGCGCGCACCGCGCGGGACGAGGTGAACGTCCCCGCGGTCGAGATCGAGGTGCTGAACGGCCTGGGCGCGGGCGACGCGTTCGGTGGCGCGCTCGCTCACGGGCTGCTCTCGGGATGGCCGCTGGCCCGCACCCTCGAGGTCGCGAACGCCGCCGGCGCGATCGTCGCGTCGCGGCTCGCATGCGCGGACGCGATGCCGACCCAGGCGGAGATCGACGCGGTCCTGGCGCGCAGAGTGTCGGCGTGACGCGGCTCACGATGGCGCAGGCGCTCGTGCGTTTCCTCGCGGCTCAACACGTGGAGCGAGACGAAGTCGAGCAGCGGTTCTTCGCCGGGTGCTGGGGGATCTTTGGCCACGGGAACGTCGCCGGCATCGGTCAGGCTCTTCACGAGCGGCCCGATCTGCTCCCGTACCACATGGCTCGCAACGAGCAGTCGATGGTGCACAGCGCGATCGGCTACGCGCGGATGAAAGACCGCCTCGGGACGTTCGCGTGCACCAGCTCCATTGGCCCGGGCGCGACGAACATGATCACGGGCGCGGCCCTCGCGACCGTGAACCGGCTGCCGGTGCTCCTCTTGCCCGGCGACGTGTTCGCGTCGCGCGTCTCCGACCCGGTGCTTCAGCAGCTCGAGCTGCCGACTCGGGGCGATGTGTCGGTGAACGACGCCTTTCAGGCGGTCTCGCGGTACTGGGACCGCATCACGCGCCCCGAGCAGATCATTCCCGCCGCGCTCGCGGCGATGCGCGTGCTGACCAGCCCCGCGGAGACCGGAGCGGTCACCCTCGCCCTCCCCCAAGACGTGCAGGTCGAGGCCTACGACTATCCCGACGAGTTCCTCGCGAAGCGGGTCTGGCACGTCGAGCGGCGTCCTCCGGAAGCCGCGGCGCTGGCGCGCGCGGTCGCCGCCATCCGCGGCGCCAAGCGGCCGCTCATCGTCGCCGGCGGCGGCGTCATCTACGCCTGCGCCTCGGACGCGCTCCGGCAGTTCGTCGAGGAGACCGGCATCCCTGTGGCGGAGACGCAGGGCGGCAAGGGCGCGCTGCCGTACGACCATCCCTCGGCGCTCGGCGCGATCGGCGCCACCGGAACGCTTGCCGCGAACCGGATCGCCCGCGACGCTGACCTGGTCATCGGCATCGGCACGCGTTGGAGCGACTTCACCACCGCGTCCCGGTCCGCGTTCGCGCATCCGAGCGTGCGCTTCGTCAATGTGAACGTCGCGGAGATCGACGTGGCCAAGCACGGCGCGCTGATGGTCCCGGCCGACGCCCGGGCGGCCCTCGAGGCGCTCGCGGGGATCGGCCACGAGGTCGATCGCGCGTATCGCGACGAGTGCGCGCGGCTCGCGAAGGAATGGGATGCCGAGGTGACACGCCATTACGCGCTCGGACACGCGCCGCTGCCCGCGCAGAGCGAGGTGATCGGCGTTGTGAACTCGTTCTCCGCGCCGACGGACGTCGTCGTGTGCGCCGCGGGGTCGATGCCCGGTGAGCTGCACAAGCTCTGGCGGACGCGCGACCGCAAGCAGTACCACGTCGAGTACGGGTACTCGTGCATGGGGTACGAGATCGCCGGCGCGCTCGGCGCGAAGCTGGCGGCTCCGGAGCGCGAGGTCTACGCGCTCGTCGGCGACGGCTCGTACCTCATGCTGAACGAGGCGATCGTGACCTCACTGCAGGAGCGGGCGAAGCTCGTCGTGGTCCTCGTCGACAACCATGGCTACTCGTCGATCGGCGGCCTGTCGCGTTCGCTCGGCACCGACGGATTCGGCACACAGTTCCGTCAACCGAAGGAAGGGTCGCTCGGCGTCGACGGCGAGCGCGATCCGGGACCGTATCTTCCGACCGACCTCGCGAAGAACGCGGAGAGCCTCGGGGCGCACGCCATCCGCGCTCGCGGAATCGCCGAGCTGCGCGAGGCCCTGGCCGCGGCGAAGAGGATCGACCGGACCGTCGTCATCCACATCGAGGTCGACCAGTACGCCGCCGTGCCGAGCTACGAGTCGTGGTGGGACGTGCCCGTGGCCGAGACGTCCCAGACGAAGGGCGTGCGGGAAGCGCGCGAGCGCTACGACGAAGGCAAGCGCAGGCAGCGGCGCTACCTGTGACCGCGGGCTCGCTGCTCGTGCGCGGCCGGGAGGGCGCTGTCTCGGTCACCCCGCGGTCGGCCGGTTGGCGTTACGTCACGTTCCGCGCCGCACGGATCGCGAGCGGTGGCCGTCTCGCCGTACCGGCTCAGGGATCCGAGGTCTGCGTCGTGGTGATCGGTGGGCGATGCGCGGTCCGCGCGGGCGATGCGAGCTGGCCCGAGGTCGGGGAGCGCGCGACCCCGTTCGACGGGCCGCCGCACGCGGTGTACGCGCCGCCCGGCGTGACGCTCGAGATCGGGGCGGTCCGCGGGGACGTGGAGATCGCGATCGGATCGGCGCCGGCGAAGCGCGGAACGCCCGCGCGGCACATCCGGCCCGCTGAGATGAGACGCGAGGTGCGCGGAAGCGGGAGCATGGAGCGAACGATCCATCACATCCTCATGGAAGACGCTCCCGCCGAGTCGCTCCTGGTCACCGAGGTCGTGACGCCCGCGGGGCACTGGTCGAGCTATCCGCCGCACAAGCACGACACGGACGACCCGCCGAGCGAGACCCAGCTCGAGGAGACCTATTACCACCGGCTGCGCGACGTCAAGGGCTTCGCAGTGCAGCGCGTGTACACCGCGGATCGCTCGCTCGACGAGACCATGTCGGTGCGCGACGGGGATCTCGTTCTCGTCCCGCGCGGCTATCACACCGTCTCCGCGGCGCCGGGCTACGAGCTCTACTACCTCAATGTCATGGCGGGCCCGGTGCGGAAATGGTGCGTGACGTTCGACCCCGAGCACGAGTGGCTGCGGCGGTGAGCGCGCCCCTGCGCGCGGTGCTCTTCGATTGGGGCGACACGCTGTTTCACGCGCCCCACGCACCGGAGGTGATCGTGTCGTTCCTTCGCTCGGCGGGCGTGCCCGTCAGCGAGGCCCGGGCGCGCGCGCTGTGGGACGAGCTCTGGGCCGCGGGGAAGACTCCGGAGGAGATCGCGAAGGGACGCGATCTGTCTCCCGAGGCCCACCGGCGCGTGTGGATGGAGCTGTTCGCGCGCGCGGATCAGGTGGTGCCCGGCCTCTCCGCCGCGCTCTACGAGCGGGTGATGAATCCGAATTCGTGGGTGCCCTACGCGGATACCCGTCCGACGCTCGAGGCTATCCGTCGACGCGGGCTCAAGGTCGGCGTGGTCAGCAACGTGCCCGCGGATCTGCGCCCGGTGTTCGCGAAGCACGGCCTTGACGGGTTGGTCGATTCGTTCACGCACTCATTCGAGGTCGGCGCGGAGAAGCCGGATCCCGCGATCTTTCTCGCGGCGGCGAAGGCGCTTGGCGTGAAGCCGAGTGAGACGTTGATGGTCGGGGATCATCCCGTGGACGCGGGCGCGGAACGTGCGGGGATGCGGGTGTTCATGTTGCCGGCGGAGTTCGATGGCGAGGTGCGAGGACTGGAACGCGTGGTGAGGAGGATCGCGAACTGACTACTGCGACCCCGGCGCGACTCGAACGCGCGACAACTTGCTTCGTAGGCAAGTGCTCTATCCAGCTGAGCTACGGGGTCCTGGCTCATCGATTCTAGCGACTGTCGCGAGCGCTCGATAGTAGCCAGCGTTCCTGGCCGTCCGGCGGCGATGGCAGTTAGCGCATCGCACCTCGCACTTCGCGATCTCGTCATGCAGTGTCTTCCAGGAGATGCCGCCTTGGACGAGTGTGCTTACGTTGGATCGCTTGTCTCTGAGGTGATCGAAATCGAGCACGTCTGGGTCAGACTCGCCGCAGTCGACACACGGTCGTCCGAGCAGATATCGCCGAACCTGCTTCTTCAACTCCGCGGTCGCATGGGCGCTCCGTCTCCGCGCGTTCGCGATGTGGCGCTTCCTGTTCCGCGCGTACCAGTCCTTCGTGTACCGGCGCTGGCATAGGAGACAGATCCATTGACGGGTCTGGGCGATCACTGACCGGTACGGAAACTCCGCCAGCGGCTTCGTCTCGCCGCAGACGCGGCACGTTCGGATGCCCAGTGCCGCGTCAAGTCTCAGTTGGATCGGAGGCGATGCGACTCGTAGCTCGGACTCTGCCCCATCGATCGGCCTTCGTCGGTTCACCGTCCTTTCGCGTGTCTTTCGTCGGTGGCAGTTCGCGCAGCGCACCTCGCACTTGTCAATCTCTGCCTTGACGCGCTCCCAGGATCTGCCGCCGCCCGCATAGACCGAAACGTCCGCCACCTTGTCGCCGAGGTGGGAACTCAACGGACGACGATGTCCGTCTCGCCGCAATCGACGCACGGATGACCGGCGAGGTACTCGATGATCTTCTGACGTACCTGCGCACGCCGCTCCTTGACTTGTCGGAGCAACCTCGTCTTCTCGCGTTCATGGTTCCGCCTGTAGTTCCGCGCGTTCGCCCCGGCGAAACAGTCGCGACACCACGACTGCAGCTTCGGCCCCGCCGAATCGGTGGAAACGCCTCGAGCGGCTTCAGCTCGCCACATTTCGTGCACGCTCGCATGAAGGCGAGCGTGCCGTCGCGTCAACCTCGCGCGAATAGGACGGGCGGTGGGTACCCGAGTACCAATATCTGCGACCCCGGGGCGACTCGAACGCCCGACCAACAGCTTCGAAGGCTGCTGCTCTATCCACTGAGCTACGGGGCCCTCGAAGAAGAGGCTACCGCCTCGCGAGCGTGTACCACGCTGAAGGGATCCCGGTGCCCTCCTCCACGCGCACGACGTCGAACGCATCCGCGAACGTCGCGCGCACGTCGTCACCGGTCATGCCCGTGGCAGGCCCACCCGGTGCGAACGCGTAGAGCAGGTAGGTCCCGCCGGGGCGCACTAATCGCGCAAGTCCCGCGGCATAGCGCACGCGTCCTGAGGCAGGGATCGAGTGCAAGCACCCGATGTCCAGCGCGAAGTCGAACGGCCCCTCGAGCGCGTCGAGCCGCGTCACGTCCCCGACACGGAACTCGCACCAGCGCGTCGCGTCGGCGAGCTCGGCCCGCCGACGCGCCTTCGCGATCGCCCTGGGCGCGAAGTCGACGCCCACGGCCTTCCAGCCTTGATCGGCGAGGTACACCACGTTCGTGCCCGTCCCGCATCCCAGATCGAGCGCCCGGCCCGGAGGGTGCGATGCGACGAAACGCTCCACCTCGGGCGGCACCACGCCCGTGTCCCAGGGTGGGCGCCGCGGAAGCCAGTACCAGAGACTGAACATGAGCCGCCGCACGGTCGGAGCCTAAAGGGAGCTCACTCCCGCTTGTTCAGCAGGTCGAAGGCCCCGGCGATCGTCTCGAGCAGAACGGCGCTCGGCTCCTTTGACAACCGATAGCGGATCACGTTCCCGCTCCGGGTCGGGATGACCGCGCCGACCTCGCGCAGCACGCGCATGTGCTGGCTCGTTGCCGCCGCGCTCCGTCCGACGATCCGCGCCAGATCGCTCGCGGCGAGTGGTGTCTCCATCAACGCGCGCACGATGTTGATGCGCGTGAGGTCGGCCGCGCACTCAAGGACGCGAACCGCGTCGCGCTCCGCGCGTGGCGAGAGCTGCACCGACTGCGCGAGCCGCACCGCCGACTCATCGATCGGCGCAGTCCGTCCCCGAGGCGCGCGGCGCGAGCGGCCGTTGAGCGCTTCCGTCATCGGGCGCGTTCATACTGCCTTTGCGGGCGAACGTGCAAGCGCTTTAGTCCACGCATACTTGCGTCGCCGATTAAGCGGGCTCGTGCGCTCACCCGTGATGGCACCCGACGTGCGCTGACATCTGGCGATGCGCGCGATGCGGTTCCGCGGGCCCGCCGTCCAGGCCGCGATCGTCGGCTTCGCGGCGCTCGCCACTGAAGAGATCGTCAAAACGTAACGAGCGGATAGACCCAAGGGTGGCGCGGGTAGACGGCCACTAGAAACAGCGAAACGATCGCGATCGCTCCGTTGAAGGCAAGGTGTGAGACTTCGCTATCGAAGTTGGACCCGAAGAGACCTGACCCTGTGAGTCGTTTTGCGATGTGCTCGATGAGATGGCCCAGCTGGGCAAGGAAGACCCAAGCAAAGAGCCATCTACCTGCGAGAGGACCGTCGCGGATCGCTTGGATGAGCCGCTGGTAGGTCAGTCCTTGCTCGACCGTGGCTGGGGCGTCCATGCGGACGCCTGACTCTAGTGATTCGCTGAACTAGGGGTAAATGCAAGATTCGGTACCGCCGACCGACGCGCTTATCCGGCGACCAGCATTTGTGCGGCACCAAGCGCTCGCACGACACTTCGGGAAGCGCGCGGAGAGGCAGGGGACGCCATGCTTGGCGGCGCTTCGCAAGCGGCAACTTCATCGGTAGTGCTGGCTGGCCGCTCACCGTGACTTCCCTTGTACGCCAGCGGCGTCGTCGCTTTCGGCGAACATGCGGGCGCGCGTGTTGCGTCCGCAACCTGCGCCGCTGCACGGCGATTCGCCTATTAAGGCTCGTCGAGCTTTGCGCGCGTAGTCACGTTTGGCCCCGGATCGGCCTGCCCGCGGCCTGGGATCACCCAACCGAGCAGCCGCGCGCGTTCAGCGCGGCGGTCTCGGCTCCGGCACCTTGAAGTCAAGCAGACCGTGCTTCCTCAGGTACTCGGCAACAAGCTCGGCCATCGCCGCCTCTGCGAAGAACTCGAGAATGCATGGTCCCGAGCACCGCAACCCCGAGCCCGAGCGCCGTCCCGACGCGGAGCCTCGCGCCTGCATCGCCGACCCCTGCTGCTGACCTCGGCGCGGCCGTCGTCATCGACGAGTTCCCCGCCGGCGCACCGCACAACGAGGTCCGCCTCGAGAAACAGGGACGATCTTCGCTTCAAGACTCGCGCGTCGATCAAGCCGCAGCGAGTGACGACCGGCGACGTGCCTGTGAACTCGGCTTCGCGCAGGGCGGCCTGCACCGATTGCCGCACGATCGCGGTCGCCGTGCAGATCGTCCTCTCCCTCGTGGCGCCAGCACCGTGCGACTCGAGAGCCTGACGTTCGGCAAGAACGTCGGCTGCGCGCGGTGCATCGCGGTCGCGCGCGCGATGCGGTACGCCATTCCCGTCGACGACCTGAGCAAGACCCCGGACCAGATCGAGAGCCTCATCAGGGACATCGCTCTGGACTCCGCTTCCAGTGTCGGTGACGGCTTGGGATCAGCTCACGACCCGCCACGCGATGAGCCGCATTCAGCGCGCGCTCGCGAAGCACACGGCCACCGGCGAGGGTGAGAGGCCCTAGGAGGCGAACCTTCCGCGAGGTCACCCTCTACTCTGTTGATGGTGGCGAGCCCGTTTCGCGCGCCGGCGCCCAACGACTCGGTACTGCGGCGCGGCGACTTCATCGCCCCGGTCCTGCACGAGATCCACCGTGTGATCGTCGGCCAGGACTACCTCGTGAACCGCCTGCTCATGGGCATGCTCTGCAACGGGCACTTGCTCGTCGAGGGCGTGCCCGGCCTCGCCAAGTCTCTCGCCGTGAAGACGCTCGCGGACACGATCGATGCCGAGTTCAAACGCATCCAGTTCACGCCGGACCTGCTTCCGGCGGACCTCAACGGCACGATGATCTACAACCCCAACGATCAGACATTCCGCCCGCGCCTCGGGCCGATCTTCACGGATCTCCTGCTTGCCGACGAGATCAACCGCGCGCCGCCGAAGGTGCAGAGCGCGCTCCTCGAAGCGATGCAGGAGCGTCAGGTCTCGATCGGCGGCCAGACGCACCCGCTGTCCGAGCTCTTCACCGTGCTCGCGACACAGAATCCGATCGAGCACGAGGGGACGTATCGGCTACCGGAGGCTCAGGTCGATCGCTTCATGATGAAGATCGTCATCGGTTACCCGACGCCGGACCAGGAGCGGGTGATCATGGACCGGCAGACCATCGAGGAGCCCGTGACGGTCCGCAAGCTCGCGACTCCGGCGGCCATCCAGGATGCCCGCACCGCCGTGCGGCAGGTGCACATGGACGATGCGGTGAAGGACTACGTCGTCCGCATCGTCTTCGCCACGCGCGATCCGCAGGGCCCGAAGCTCGTGGAACTCAAGCCGCTCATCGCCTACGGCGTGTCGCCCCGCGCCACGATCTACGTGTCCCTCGCGGCGCGCGCGCACGCGTTCCTCGACGGCCGCGACTACGTGCTGCCCGACGATGTGAAGGCGGTCGCCCTCGACGTCATGCGTCACCGGCTTATCGTGACGTACGAGGCCGAGGCGGAGGAGATCACCCCCGAGGCCGTCATCGCTCGCGTCCTCGACAACGTCGCGGTCCCCTGAGTCGTGGCGAGCATTCCGCGTCCCGTGCCCACCGCCCACCCCGAGCCAGTCCCGCCCGAGGTCCTGCGTCTGGTCAAGCAGGTCGAGATCAAGGCGCGGATCCTCGCGGACGAGGCGCTCGTGGGCACCTACCGGAGCGTCTTCCGGGGCTCCGGGCTCGACTTCGAGGAGGTGCGCGAATACGAGCCGGGCGACGATATCCGCACCATCGACTGGAACGTGACGGCGCGCATGAACGGGCCGTACGTGAAGAAATACCGCGAGGAGCGCGAGCTGAACATCTACCTCGCGGTCGACGTCTCCTCGAGCGCCTGGTTCGGCACGGCGAACATCTCCAAGCGCGAGCTCGCCGCCGACGTCGCCGCGCTGCTCGCGGTGACCGCGCTTCACAACAACGACCGCGTTGGGCTGGTGCTCTTCGCCGACGGCGTGGTCGAGTTCCTCCCGCCCCGTCAGGGGCGACATCACCTGCTGCGCGTCATCCGCGAGCTGCTCTTCGCCGAGCCACGCCGCTCACGGACGGAGGTCGCGAGCGTCGCCGACTTCATCGCGAAGGTGACCAAGAAGCGGAACGTCGTCTTCGTGCTCTCCGACTTCCTGGACGTCGACTTCGAGGCGCCGCTGCGGGCGCTCGGCCACCGGCATGACGTGATCGCCCTCATCCTGAGCGACCCGCGAGAGCTCGAGCTTCCGTCGGTCGGGCTCATGGCTCTCGAGGATGCCGAGACCGGACGCGTCGCGTACGTCGACACCGCGGCGGCCGGCGTGCGGGAGGGGTTCGCGCGGGCCGCACGGGAGCGGCGCGCGCAACGTCTGCGGACATTCAGCCGGATGGGCGTGGATCGCGTCGACCTTTCGACGGACCGCCCGTACGTTCCGGCCCTCCTGGCGCTGTTCAACGCGCGGTCGCGGCGCAACTGATGCGCGCCATCGCCGCCGCGCTGCTGCTCGTTCTCGCGTTCGGATCGATCGCCGCGGCCGACGGACCGGTGAGCGTCTCCGCGACCGTGAGCAAACGCGGCATCACGATCGGCGATCCGATCACGCTCACGTTGCTGGTCGAGACCGACGCGGGGTACGCGGTCAGCGACAGCGGCGTCGATCGTCGAATGGACGAGTTCGAGGTCCTTGAGACGATTCCCCCCCAGCTTTCCAAATCACAGGACGGCCGGACGCGCTACACGTTCCAGTACAGGGTGACCGCGTTCCGCGTGGGGAACCTGATCTTCCCCGCGATCCACGTGACTTACCGCGGACCCGCCGGCGACACGGGCGTCGTGGCCACCGCGGAGATCCCGATCCTCATCACCAGCGTGATCCAGCCGGGCGAGAGCTCCGACGACATCAAGCCGGTGAAGCCGCAGCTGCGCTTGCCCGGTGCGACGCCGCAGGTGCCGACGCTCGCGATCCAGGCCGCCCTCGCCCTGCTCGTGCTCGTGATGCTCGTGCTGATCATCCGGCAGGCGCGCCGGGCCGCCAGGGGCGCCGGCGGCGCGGGCCAGGTCGAAGGCGAAGTGCTCCTCACGCCGGCCCAGCGCGCGATGGCCGAGCTGAATCGCGTCGCCGCGCTCGCACTCCCCGAGAAGGGCCGCTACGCGGAGCACTACGCCCTCGTGTCGAAAGCGCTGCGCGCGTACGTTCGTGACCGATTCGGACTCTCGGCGACGGAGCGCACGCCCCGCGAGCTGCGGGAGGACATGCTGCGCGCCGGGATCGATCGCACGGAGATCGCGACGATCTACGAGATCCTGCGCGAGGGCGAGACCGCCCGCTTCCACCGGGCGATCTCGTACCCGGCGCGCGCGCATCACGCCGTGCGTTCCGCGATCGACGCGATGCGCCGCGCGGCCGCCGCCGAACAGTACGACCTCTTGAAGGGTCAGCCGACGTGAGCGACCTCGGCGCGATGCGCTTCGAGGATCCGTCGATGCTGGCCCTGCTTGGGGCGCTCATCGCGGGGATCGCGCTGAGCCTCATCCGAGCGCGCCGGCCGGGCGCCGGCCTGCTGTTTTCGTCGATCGGGCTCGTCCCGGTCCTCCCGCCGGGCTGGCGGGTGCGGTCGCGCTGGCTTCTCGTTGCCCTGCGTGTCGCGGCGCTCGCCCTGTTCATCGTGGCGCTCGCGCGGCCGCAGATCGTGCGTGCCTCGATCGAGACGGTCTCCGAGGGGATCGACGTCGTTCTCGTCCTCGACACGTCCGGCTCGATGGCCGAGCCCGGGTTCGGCGGCTCGTCGAAGATCGAAGCGGTCAAGCGCGTCGTGAACGACTTCCTGGGCGGGCTGAAGAACGACCGCGTAGGCATCGTCGTGTTCAGCGGCGAGGCGATCGTGCTGGGGCCGCCGACCCTCGATTACGCGGCGTCTCAGAGGCTGGTGAGGCCGATCGATAGCGGCACGCTCGCGGGGGGCACGGCCATCGGGACCGGCCTCGCGACGGGGATCAACGTTCTTCGCGAGTCGGAGGCCAAGTCAAGGGTCGTCATTCTCCTCACCGACGGCGAGAACAACAGCGGCGAGATCACGCCGCTCGACGCCGCCAACATGGCTCAGCTCCTGGGCGTGCGCGTATACACGATCGGCGCCCTCACCATCCAGGGAGGCTCCGACGCGCCATCTGACACCATCGACGAACAGCTCATGCGCAAGATCGCGCAGCAGACCGGCGGCCGGTACTACCGCGTGTCCGACGAGAGCTCGCTCGCCGACGTGTACCGCGAGATCGAGTCGCTCGAGAAGTCGCGGGTAGGGACCCGCGAGTACACCGATCGCCAGGAGGCATACCTCGGCCTGCTGCTGCTCGGCGCCGCGCTCCTCTTCGTCGAGCTGGCTCTCGGGGCGACCATCCTTCGGAGGACGCCGTGAAGGTGTCGCTCGCCCATCCCGAGCTCGCGCCGCTCGCGCTCGCGGCGCTCCTTCTCGTCGGGCTCTGCGCCCTGGCGCTCGCTCGCCGCCAGCGCGCCCTCGCCGCGTTCGGCGGTCAGGGCGCGCGGCTCGCATCGGCCAGCCCAACGCGGCAGCTGGTGAAGCTCGCGCTCGTCGCGGTGGCCTGCCTCGGGGTCGTCGCGGCGCTCATAGGGCCGCAGATCGGGGAAGAGCCGCGCCAGCGCGCCAGCGCGATCGTCGACACGGTCATCGCCCTCGACGTATCCCAGAGCATGGCCGTCCGCGACGTGGCCCCGGATCGCCTCCACGTGGCTCAGCAGGCGATCGAGGCGCTCGGGAACCAGCTGGGCGGGGGCCGCGTCGGCCTCACGCTCTTCGCGGGGAACAGCGTGATCCGCTACCCGCTGACGGCGTACACGAAGATCGTCGGCCCTGCCCTTGAGACCTCCGGCCGTGGTTTCAAGATCACGCCGGGCTCCTCGCTGCGCGCCGCGCTCCAGGGCGCCGCGGGCCTGTTCCCGACCGGCCCCGAGGCCGACAAGCGCCCGAAGGCGATCATCGTCGTCTCCGACGGGGAAGACCTGAGCCCCGACTTGCCGCTGGTCGAGCCGCTGCTTCAGCGCAACATCCGCATCTTCACGCTGGGCGTCGGGACGCCGGAAGGCGGGTCCATCCCCGTGTACGACGCGACCGGTCGGCTGCTGCAGATGCTCGTGGACGCGAACGGGACCCAGGTGACGAGCCGCCTCGACGAGTCCCGTCTCCGTTCGCTCGCCGAGCAGGGCCGCGGAGAGTACCGGCGCTACGACGACGAGGCGGCGGCGCGATCGCTCGCCGAGGCGCTGCGCGCGATCGACACGGGCGTCATCGTCGCCGAGGGCGGGGTGACGCCCGAGGACCGCTACCAGATCTTCCTCGGCATCGCGGTCCTCGCGCTCATCGCCGAGTGGGTGGTCGACGAGCGCCGTCAGATGCCCCGGCCGCGGGTGCCCCGGGCACGTCCGTCGGCGCGTCGTCGCCTTCTGGGGCTGGTCGGCGCGGCGCTCCTCGGCGTGACCGCATGCGGTTCGGCAGACCCGCTTGCCGACGAGGTCGACGCCGCGAACGGCCTCTACCTTCACGATCCGGCGGCGGCGCTCACGCGGTACCGCGACATACTGGCGAGGCGCCCGAGCTCGCCAGAGGTCGCGATCGATCTCGCGAATACGCTCGCGAAGCTTGGCGACCACGAACGTGCGCTCGTCGAGTATCGCCGCGCCCTCGAGACCGCCAAGGGGACGACCCGGGCCATCGCGTTCTACGACCGCGGGAACGCGTTGTTCCGGCTCGGTCGGATCGTCGAGGCACGCGCCTCGTACGTCGAGGGCCTGCGCCTCGACCCGAACGATCGCGACGCGAAGTTCAACATCGAGATCATCGACCGCCTCCTCGACACCGCGGGGCAGCCGCCACAGTCCGGGCCTCCGGGACAGGGCACCGGGCCGCCGGGGCCGTCGCAGCCGCCGGGGGGCGGCGCGACCGGAGCGACCGGTCCCACGAGCACGGCGCGGCCGGGCGGCACCGCCCCTCCCGGTTCGACCGGCGCGACCGGGGCCTCGGGGCCGCCGTCGGTGCAGACCGCGCTGACCGACTTCCGCCGCGACCTGAGCGTCGAAGAGGCACTCCGGCTACTCGACGCTCTGCGCGGCGAGCAACGAGGGCTGCCCGCGCTGCTCGAAGGCACCGGGATCCGCCGCGGAGCGAACATCGACGTCCCGCGCTGATCCGAGGCAGGAACACGATCTGCTGCGACCGCCCCGGGGGCGAATGGCCCGACGGGAGGAGCGCATGCGCATCGATCTGAACGCCAAGGTCAGGACGCGCGACGGGCACGACGCCGGAGAGATCCGGCGGGTGATCGTCGATCCCGACAGCGGGAGGATCACCGGGCTCGTGATCAGGACCGGCCGTCTGCTCGGACGCGCGGTCATCGTCGCCGAAGATGCGCTGGCCGCGGCGGAGCCGAGCGGGGACACGATCACTCTCAGCCTGACGAAAGAGGAGCTGGACGCGCTCCCGACCTTTGCGGAGACCGTCTACGTTCTGCCGCCCGCCGAGTGGGTGGCGCCGGCGAGCTACTCGCTCCCGGCCAGCGCCTACCTCTGGCCGGTCCCACCGGCCGCCCCGGCGACCACCGGGCGACCGTCGCGGCCG
Organism: Candidatus Limnocylindria bacterium; assembly: GCA_036002305.1. GTDB lineage: Bacteria > Chloroflexota > Limnocylindria > P2-11E > P2-11E > 3-1-20CM-2-70-9. The sequence goes on along the minus strand of DASYTL010000032.1, from coordinate 36,951 downwards.
AGGACGTCAGGCTCGACGAGAGCACCGGGAGCTCGAGAGCCTCATCGTGAAACCGGGCGCCGGGCTGGAGCGCTCAACGTAGACCGCGAGGAGATCCTGCCGAAAGAGCGCGAGGCCCGAGCGCGCTGACTAGGAGCCCAAGCGCGTGAGCGACCACGCCGCGACGATCAGCGCGACGATGATCGCGCCGAGGATCAGCGCGGAGCGCAGGAGCGGCTGGTCCTCCACCTCGCGGCGCACGGGCTCGCCCATGATGGCGCGGGCCGTCCCCGCCTCGTGCTCGGGCACGAGGACGACGAATCGTCCGAAAGATCCACTCCCGGCCCCGCCGAGCATGCCGTCAGCGTCGTCGCGGGCCACGCGCGGGTGAAGGCGATTCGCCCGGAGCGCACCGGCCGCCGCCTCGGCGTCGATCTCGCTCCGCGCGAAGTGCACCGCGGTCTCGTTCACGTGCCGGTGACCGCTGTGATCACGATGCGGACCGCGGCCAGCGCGACGACGATCGAGAGGATCAGCAAGAGGGCGCGCGGCTGCGCGCGCACGCTCACCGCGGCGCCGACCGGCGATGCGACGAGCGCGGCCACGAACACGATCGCGGCCAGCGGCGGATCGATCTGCGCGGTCGCCGCCTTGCCGATGAGCGCGGCCACCGCGCCGAACAGACCGATGCCGAGCGACGAGCCGATCGCGATGCGCGGCGGTACGCGCAGAAGGTACACGAGGGCCGCGATGATGAACGCGATCCCACCGATCCCGACCATCCCGCCGAAGAATCCGACGAAGAGGGCGATCGCGAACGCGAGCCGGCGATCCACCTTCATGTTCTCGGCGTCACCATCGCGCGGTGTGACCGGGATCAGCAGCATGATTGCGCCGGCGAAGGCGAGCGCGGCGAAGATGAGGAGGATCAGGTTGTCCGGGGTCCGGCGCGAGACGATCGCGCCGACGAAGGACGCGGCGGCGCTCGGCGGCCCCATCAGCCACACGAGCTTCGGCGAGACGTTGCCGTACGCCCGGTGGCGCAGCGTGCCGAGCAGCCCGCCCGAGATCGCCTGCACGATGGTCAGGCCGGTGACGATCTTCACCGGGATCGGTGCCCCGCCAAGGAGCGGTGGGAGATAGAGGAGGAGCGGCGTGAGCACGAGGCCGCCACCGATCCCGAGGAGCCCTGAGAGGAACGACGCCACGAGTCCCGCGACCGCGGTGATGGCCCCGTTCGGCATTCACACCTATATATAGGTGAGTGATGCGCTTCGCGCTGATCGCCATCGTGCTCGCCGCCTGCGCGAACCCGGCCGCGTCACCGACGCCGCCACCGACGCCGGCCTCGCTCGGCGGATCGACAGCGACGCCGTCGCCAACGTCGAGTGTCTCGCTGGCGTGGCGGCGCATCGCGAACATCCCCACACCGCGGAGCGAGGTCGCCGCCGCGGTGTTCCGGGGGATCGTCTACGTCGTCGGTGGTATCGGCGGAGGGGACGTCGTCGAGGCGTACGCGGGAAGGAACGATCTCTGGTCGAGCGCGCCGCGTTATCCGCTCAAGGTCGACCATCCGATGGCCGCGGGCGTCGACGCGGAAGGGTCGCCGCCCGGGGTCTACGTACTCGGCGGCAACGTGAACGGCGTCGCGACGGCGCGTTCGTTCCGCCTCGCCGAGCAGGGATGGCGCGAGATCGCGGCCATGCCGGCGCCGCGTTCCCAGGCCGCCGCGGTCGCGATCGGCGGCAGGATCTATGTGGTGGGCGGCGCGGCCGCGGGACGGCTCGTGGGCCCGACATACGTGTACGACACGGCGACCGATCGCTGGAGCGAGTCCGCCGCGATCCCTACGCCTCGCGACCATCTCGCCGCCGCCGCTCTCGGTGGACGGGTGTGCGCGGTCGGTGGCCGCAGGCTGTCGATGGCGCAGAACCTCAAGACGTTCGAGTGCTACGACCCGGCGGCCGATCGCTGGACGGCGATGCCGGACGCGCCCACCGCGCGCGGCGGCGTGGGCGCGGCGGCGATCGATCAGCGGCTCTTCTTCGTCGGCGGAGAGCAGCCGCAGGGCACTTTCAGGGAGGTCGAGATCTTCGACGGCGCGACTGGGACGTGGTCACGAGGTCCGGACCTGCCGACGGCGCGTCACGGTCTGGGTGTCGTTTCGGTGGGCGTGACGCTGTACGTGATGAGCGGCGGCCCCACGCCGGGGGGTAGCCAGACGCCGGTGTGCGAGGCCGTCGACGTTCGCTAGTCCGGCTCGAGCACCTTCGTCGCCGCGGGATACGTGCCCAAAATCTGCGTCCACTCGCAGCACGTTCGCATGAGCGCCAGCGCTTCCTTGGTGGGCCAGGCCGTCGGGTCGCCCTCGAAGTCGAGGTAGAAGACGTAGTCCCACGGCGCCGCGCGGCTCGGCCGGGATTCGATCTTGGTCAGCTGGATCCACGCCGTGGCGAACGGCTGCAGCGAGCGGACGAGCGCCCCGGGAAGGTTCGCGGTCTTGTACACGAGGCTCGTCTTGGTCGGTCCGGCGCGAAGCGCGGCGGGAACGAGCTCGGCGACGCCGAGGTCATCATCCCTCGCGAGCGCGAAGAACCGGGTGAAGTTCTCGCCGGACGTCTCGATGGCGTCCGCGAGGACGTCGAGCCCGTACCGCTCGCCGGCGCGCCGGCTCGCGACCGCGGCGATCGCCGGGTCGCCCGCCGTGGCGACCTCGGCCGCCGCCCCCGCCGTGTCGAACGCGACCTCGGGCGCGATCCGGTGCTGGCGAAGGAACTCTTCCACCTGCGCGAGCGCCTGCGGATGCGATCGCGCCACGCGCACCTCGTCCAAGCGCGCGCCGCGGACGCCGAGCAGGCAGTGGCTCACGCGGAGGATGAGCTCGGCGACGATCTTCGCGCCCGCGTGCTGCCGCAGCAGGTCGTAGACGTCGGCGACCGAGCCGGCGTGCGTGTTCTCGACCGGCACGACCGCGGCGTCGACCTCCTGAGCCTCGAGCGCGGCGAAGACCTCGGCGAACGTGCGCCGCGGCGCGAGGCCCGCGCCCGGGAAGAGCGCCGCCGCGGCGGCCTCCGAGAACGCGCCGGCGAGCCCCTGATAGGCGACGGCGGTCAGCTGTACACCGCCGTCCGCCATTCGGCGTGCCGCTTGTCGTCGCCGCGCGCGATCGCGAAGTAGAGGTCGCCGATCCTCTTCGCGACCGGCCCGATCGCGCCGTCGCCGATGGTCCGCCCGTCGACCTTGACGCAGGGCGCGACCTGAGCGCCGGTGCCGCAGAAGAAGACCTCCTCGGCAACGTACAGCTCGGTGCGGTCGATCGGCCGCTCCTCGACGGTGATCCCGAGCTCGCGCACAAGCCGCAGGATCGAGTCGCGCGTGATGCCTTCGAGGATGTCGGCCGTCACCGGCGGCGTGACGAGCGTGCCCTCACGGACCATGAACAGGTTCGCGCCGCCGCCCTCCGACACATGGCCGTCAGCGGTCAGGAAGATGGCCTCGTCGGCCTCGTAGTCGTGGGCCTCATCCACCGCGAGCGCGGTGTTGATGTAGGCGCCGGTGAGCTTCCCGCGAGCCGGGATGGCGTCGTCGGACGTGCGCCGCCAGCTGACGGTGCGCGCCACCAGGCCGCCCGTCGGAAGGTAGGCTCCGAGCGGGAACGCGTACATCCCGAAGCCGTCCCGCAGGCCCTCGAGCGCGACCTTCACCGAGCGTGCCGCCTTGAAGGCGAGCGGCCGAATGTAGACGTCGTTCTGGTAGGCGTTCTTGCGCAGGAGCTCGACCGCGAGACCGGAGAGCGTCTCGGCATCGCCGGGGAGGGCGATGCGCACGATCCGGACCGAGCGCGCCATGCGCTCGAAGTGCTCGCGCAGGCGGAAGGCGAAGAGCTGGCCCTGCGTGGGGTTCCAGTACGCCCGGATGCCCTCGAAGACGCCCGTTCCGTACTGGAGCGCGTGGGTCGCGATCGATACCTTCGCGTCGGCCAGCGGGACGAACTTCCCGTCGAGGTAGGCGACGCCGGTCTCGGCGATCTCCTGACCGACCGCCGCGACCTCCTTGAGCCGCTCTTCGACCGTGCTCGCCATTGCCGCACCTCCACGAATGAAAAAGCCTCCCGACATCCGGGAGGCTTCACGCTGCTCGTCCGTCCGTCGCGCTAGCGGCGCGCGCCTCCCCATCGAGCTCCCGCAAGGAGCTCGCTGAAAATGTCGATGACGAACGCCGCGCGCATGAGGACGCGAACGCTAGGGGCTGGGCTCTCGCCCGTCAAGGTCACACGCGACCGATCACTTCTCCGCGCTGCCACACGCGGCGCGCCACCTCGAGCGCGAGCGCGTCGAAGAGCACGAGGACGGCTCCCAGCGCGACGAGCGGCCACCCGTCGCCGATGCGCGATGCGAAGAACCCGAGCCCCGCGAACATCGCGGCCGAGACGGCGATGATGAGCCCCGCGATCTGCTGCGCCGCGCGGCTCGAGCGCACCCGCGCCGCCACGATCATGGTGATGCTGCCGGTTGTCACGAGGTAGAGGAGCGAGAGGACGAGGAAGGCGTAGAGCAGCTCGGGCGTGAGGACGCGAGCGACCCGTTCCGCGCCGTAGCGGTACGCCGCGAGGGCGTAGGCCGCCACGATCGTGACCGCGCAGGTGGTCATCACCGGCAGCACCATGCCGACCAGCTTGCCCAGCACGATGTCGAGGTCGCGGATCGGCGCCGCGAGCAGCGGCACGAGCGTGCCGTTCTCCTTCTCGGCCGCGAACGTCGCGGCGATCAGCGCGACGCCGCCGAGGGAGGGGAAGAACACGCTCTGCAGCGCGAGCCCGAGGAGCGCGGTGTCGCCCGCCGCGCCGGGCGGTATCCCGCGGTTCGAGATCACGAAGAAGAGCGGGATGATCACGAAGATCCCGGCGCGTAGGAGCGATCCGCGGTCGAGGAACACCTCCCAGCGGATCTCGCGCCAGGCGATGAGCCACCACTTCATCGCCGTACCTCGGCGAGGATCGACAGATACGCGTCCTCGAGCGAGCGCTCCTCGGCGGCGAGCGTCACCACCGCGAGCCCCGCCTCGAGGAGAGTGCGGAGGACGGCGGGGTTCGTGCGCGGGGGATCTTCGCTCGTGAAGCGAAGGGCCCCGAGACCGTCTCGCGCCGCGGCGGGCTCCGTCTCGATGCCGGCGGCCCCGAGCGCCCGGCGCGCCGCCGCGGCATCGCCGGCGAACGTCACCGTATAGCGCGGCCGGCCCGCCGCGCGGATGTCGGTGACCGCACCGGTCCGCACGACCCGTCCTTTGTAGAGGACGACCACCCGGTCGGCGATGCGCTGCGCCTCGTCGAGGTCGTGCGTCGTGAGCAGGATCGCGCGGTGGCGGGCGCGCAGCGAGACGATGAAGCCTCGGAGCATTTGCGCCATCTCGGGATCGAGTGCCGTCGCGGGCTCATCGAGGAGCAGGACCGGCGGGTCGTGTACGAGGGCCCGCGCGATGGCCACTTTCTGCCGCATCCCGCGCGAGAACGCGCCGAGCTTTCGGTCGAGCACTTCGTCGAGGCCCAGCAGCTTGGCAAGCTCCGCCGCGCGCGTGTCGGGAGCCGCGACGTCGTACAGCCGCGCGAAGAAGCCGAGGTAGCGGCGGAGTGGCATGCGGTCGTAGAGCGACGGCTGGTCGGTGACGAAGCCGCATCGCGCGCGCACCGCGTTGGCGTCCTCGCGCACGGACACCCCGTCGACGAGCACGTCGCCCTCGTTCGGGGCGAGGATGCCGCCGATGATGCGGCTCGCCGTCGTCTTGCCGGCGCCGTTCGGGCCGAGAAGGGCGACGATCTCGCCGGCGTGAACCGCGAACGACGCATCTTCGAGGGCGACGAGTGCGTCGAAGCGGCGGGTGACCCCGCGCACGTCGATCATTCATCGAGGATATGGGCTAGTTTTCGTCGTGCGTGGACGTCGTCCTGTTGTCGCATGCGCTCGTCGCCCGCGCGCTCGTGCTCTATTTCGCCGCCGTCGGGGTATGGGGCATCTCGCTCGGCGCGCGGAACCGTGGTCCGACGGCTGGCTTCCGCGGCGCGATCGCGATCGCCGTGATCGCGTCGGTCGTGCAGGGCGCCCTCGGTCTGGTCGTCCTCGCGTTCCGCGCTCCGCCGCGCGACAGCCTGCACATCCTCTACGGCTTCGCGATCCTCCTCGCGATGCCGCTCGCGGCGTCCCTGGTCCGCGGGCTCACGCCTCGAGGACAATCGGTGGCCCTCGGGCTCGCCGCGCTCTTCACCGCCGGCCTCGCCATACGGGGCATCATCACCGCATGAGCGACGTCGCCCCGGGCATCGACGAACACCCGGACACCGGCCCGGCCGCGCTGCAGGCGTTGCGCGGCGACTTCCTGTACTTCAACGTCGCGGGGTCCGGGCCGACCTTCCCGGTGGCGCAGCGCGCCGCCGAAGGTTTCCGCGCCTGGCTGAACGAGGTCGGTATGTTCGGCCAGGTGGGCTACGCGGCGTATAACGCGGCGCTCGAGGAAACGCGCGCCGATCTCGCCGCGGCCGTTGGCGATGCCGGCGGAGCCGCCCGGGTCGCGCTCGCGCAATCGGCGACCGATGGGCTGAACACGCTCGTCGCCGGACTCACCATCCCACGCGGGTCGCTGATCGTCACCACCGCGGAGGAGCACGGCAGTGCGCTCTATCCGCTGCGCCGGCGTGCCGAGAACGGCGACCGGCTGCGCGAGGTCGAATGGCATCGCGACCGCGATCGCTTCCTTGCGCAGGTTCGCGGCGCGATGCGCGACGGAGCACGCGCGCTCCTCATCTCGCTCGTGTCGTGCAAGACCGGGGACTTGCTTCCTGCCGCGGAGGCGTGCGAGCTCGCGCGGGATGCCGGTGCCATCTCGATCGTCGACGCGGCCCAGGCTCTCGGTCAGGTCCGCGTCGACGTGGGCGAGCTGGGCGCCGACGCGGTCGTGACCCTCGGCCACAAGTGGCTGCACGGGCCGCTCGCCACGGGTGGCTTCTGGGTGCGGGACCTCGCGCTCTTCACGCCGACGCGCCTCGGCTGGCGCTCGCGTCTCGAGCTTGCGCCCGGGAGCACCGACTACAACGGGAACGCGACGCGATTCGAGACCGGGACCGTCGACGCGGGCGCGTTCGTCGGCCTGCGGCAGACCTTCGCCGTGCACCGCGCCCTCGGATCGTGGGTCGGCCAGCGGGTGAAGGCGCTACGCGCGCGGCTGCTCGATCGGCTTCGCGACCTTCCGTTCGTCGTGCGATCCACACCGATCGCGCCGACCGGCATCGTCGTGGTCGAGCCGCGCGGCGAGGTCGCCGACCTGGTGCGCCGGATGTGGGACGAGGAGCGCATGGCGGTAAAGCTGATCGACGAGCCGGGCATTGCGCCGGCGATCCGCATCTCCTTCTGGGCGCTGCATACCGAGCAGGAGATCGACCGGCTCGCCGCGGCGTTCGCGCGCCAGGCGGCGGTCGGGGTGAGCTGATGGCCGAGCTCACGAAGCACGTGGCGATCGTGACCGGCGGTGGGCGCGGCCTGGGCCGGGCCGTCGCCGAGCGACTCGCCGCCATGGGAGCGGCAGTCGTGATCGCGTCGCGCAACGCGCCCGAGCTCGACGAGGTGGCCAAGGCGATCAAGCGCGCCGGTGGGAAGGCGCTCGCCCAGACCGCGGACGTGGCCGACGAGCGGCAGGTGCAGGAGCTCCTTCTCGCGACCGAACGCTGGGTGGGGCCGGCGACGATCCTCGTGAGCAACGCGGGAATGGTCGATCCGATGGTGCCGCTCGCGCGGTCGAACGCCGCGCTCTGGCTCCGGAGCGTCGCCATCAATGTCGGCGGGACGTACCTCGCCACGCGGGCCGTGCTGCCGGGGATGCTCGACCGCGGCTACGGACGAATCGTGACGATCTCGTCCGGCGCCGCGACGCGGCCGTCGGCGGGCTGGACCGCCTACTCGGCCGGGAAGGCCGCGGTCGTGCAGATGATGCGCAGCCTCGCTCTAGAGATTGAGGGCACGGGCGTGACCGCAACGGCCTTCAATCCCGGCTACATGGACACAGAGATGCAGGAGCGCATCCGGCGCACGTCGACCGCCGACTTCCCGCGGAGCGACGAATATCGCGCGGCGCAGAAAGAGGGGAAGCTCAAGGATCCAAGGGTGCCCGCCCGCGTGGTCGCCTATCTCGTGCTTCCTTCGACCCAGCGGAACGGCGAGCATCTCGAGTGGTCCGACGAAGCGCTGCGTCGCGAAGTGGAGTCCGTGGTACCGACCTAGCGCTCGAATCTCCCGCCATTCAGGCGAGCGCCTCGTCCTTCGGGTCCAACCCGGCCAGCCGCGCGGTTGGGTATGCGTCGTGCAGCAGGCTGGCTAGCGTCGGGAAATCGGGAGGAACGAAATGAGGCGCATCCTTCTCACGGTCGCTATCGCGGTGGGTCTGGCGATCGGAGCCATGCTGCCAGTGGCTGCCATCGGGGAGACCCAGGTGACTCTCAACTGCAGCGACGGCACGAGCGTCAGCCTGGTCGTGGACGCGGACACCCTCACGGGTCTCACCGAGTCGATCCAGGCGATGATCGACTATCCCGCGGGTCTCTCCTGCACGCTCGTCCAGGTCCCTCTCGGGCTCGGCGCGGTGTTCGGGCGGATAGCACTGGCCTCGCCCGGTCAGAGCCCGTTCATCGTCGCGGGCGGTCGGTGGCTTGTGCCGTGTTCCCTCTTTCCGCCACCGGGCGGCGGCGGCGGCAGCGTCGACGGCGGCACCGTGGCTAAGCTGCCCGGATCGTGGTCGTCGTTGCTGAGCCTCGGGTGGGTACCGGTCGACGATACGGACCAGGTCTGGGTGAACATTTCCGTGAACGTCCACCAGGCGGGCGACGAAACGTTCTTCGGCACGCTGAACGAAACGATCCCGGAGAACCAATTCTGCCCGGACCTCAGTACGGGCACTACCTTCGCCGTCGGACCAAGCCACTTCGTCTCGAGGCCGACGTGTTTCGCGATCGGTCCGGACCCCTCACGGGCATTCGTGACCTCGAGCGTGGTGCAGACCTCAGGGCTGCCGTTCCCGAGCGGATCGGCAGGGTCCCTCGGATTTGAGAGCGCGGTCCACTTCTCGTTCCAAGACAACGGCAATCCGTCGTCCGGCGTCAAGGACAAGCTGCAGGGACCGCCCGCGGGCAACGATTCCATCTGCCCGACGGAGCCGGGAAGCGCTCCCGACTTCGATCTGATCCACGGGAACATCACCCTGCATCCCAAGCCCTGACGTCGCGAGGTCGATAACGCGAGGTCGATAAAAGGAGAGCGGCCGGAGACGGCCGCTCTCTTCTTTTTCAGCGCTCCTGCGACTTCTCGCGCGCGCCGACCGGCTTGAACGCCTTGCGCTTTTCGATCGCGACGCGCAGAAGCTTGCCCGTTCCCTCGGGGTCGGTCTGCGCGCGGCGCTCGAGCTCCGCGGCGGGACGGCCGATCAGGCCGCAGGTCGCGCAGTCCCCGCGTCCGTCGAGCCGCGCGTGACAGTGCGAGCAGTGGACCTCGAACGCGCCGTGCGGTTTGAACAGGCCGATGGCCTCCGCCTCGGCGATGAGCGCCTTGGTGTCCTCCGGTGCCATCAATACGCAAGCACCACGGACTTCTTCTCGAGGTAGCCGTCGAGGCCCTCGATGCCGTGCTCCTTGCCGAAGCCTGATTGCTTGGTGCCGCCGAACGGGAGCTGGTCGTAGGCCACCTGGATGTCGTTGATCCAGGTGTAGCCGGCCTCGAGGAGCTCGGCGGCCTTGCGCGCCTTCGCGAGGTCCTTCGTCCAGATGGACGACCCGAGCCCGTAGACGCTCGCGTTCGCCTTCGCGATCGCCTCGTCCAGGTCCTTCACGATGAAGATCGGCAGCGCGGGGCCGAAGACCTCCTCGGTGGCCATCCGCGAGTCCTCCGGCACGTCGGCGAGGACCGTCGCTTGCATGAACCAGCCCTTCTCGAACTCCTTGCCCTCGGGCCGCTTGCCGCCGGCGAGCACCTTCGCCCCGCGCTTCACGGCGTCGTCGACCTGAGCCTCGACCTCCGCGCGCTGCCTTTCGGTGTGGAGCGGGCCCATCTTCACGCCTTCCTTGAGCCCGTCGCCCACCGGCCACTCCTTCGCCGCGCGGTCGGCGATCTTGGTCATGAACTCCTGGGCGATGGCCTCGAAGAGGTACACGCGCTTCACGGCGAGGCACGCCTGGCCCGCGTTGAAGAAACGGCCGATCGCGGTGGCCGCGGTGGCGCGCCGGATGTCGGCGTCGTCGCAGACGATCATCGGATCGCTGCCGCCGAGCTCGAGATTCACGCGCGTCACGTTCTCCGCCGCGAGCTTCATGATCCGCTTGCCCGTCTCGGTCTGGCCGGTGAACGCGATCTTGTTCACCTTCCGGTGCGACACGAGCGCGTCGCCGATCTCCGCACCCGGGCCGTGCACCGTATTGAGCACGCCCGCCGGGACCCCGACCGAGTTGATGATCTCGATCGTCTTCTGCGTGGCCAGTGGCGTCGTCGAGGCGGGCTTGAGGACGACGGTGCAACCGGCGGCCATCGCGGGGCAGATCTTGTTCGCCATGAGCGTCAGCGGGAAGTTCCAGGGCGTTATCGCGACGACGACGCCGACCGGACGGCGCAGCGTCAGCCCGAACTTGTTCTGCTCCTCGAGCGGGACGTAGTCGCCGCGGAGCTTGTCGGCGAATCCCGCGAAGAAGTCGAGGTTCTCCGCCACGCGCGTCGCCTCGATCACGGCATGCGCCAGTGGCTTGCCCTGCTCGAGCGTGAGCAGGCGCGCGATCTCGGGCACGGCGGCCCTCACCTTCTCGGCGGCCGCGTGCATGAGCGCGGCGCGCTTCGATCCGGAGAGCGACGCCCAGCCCGGCAGCGCCTTCGCGGCGGCCTCGACGGCGGCATCGACCTCGGATGCCGATCCCTTCGGGATCGTGTCGACGACCTCCCCGTTCGCGGGGTTGCGGACCTCGAGGGTCTTTCCGGTTTGCGCTTTGACGGTCTGACCGTCGATGAGCATCGTTGCCAAAAGAGATCCTCCCGTGCGCTGGGCGGAACGCCCGCAAAGCGCCTGCGCGCGCGTCATTCGCCAGTCGGTCTAGAGTCTAGAAACTTTTCGGCAGGGGGCATTCATGAGCGTTCGTCTCGAGAAGCAGGACTCCATCGGGCGGATCGTGCTTGATCGGCCGCCCGCTAACTCGTACGACAAGACATTCATGGAGGAGCTCGACGGCGCGATCGAGGAGGCGCGCCGCGACGACGCCGTCAAAGCCATCCTCGTGCGCAGCGCGAACGAGCGTTTCTTCTCGGCCGGCGCCGACGTGTCGGTCTTCGCGAAGAGCGGACTCGACGAGCAGAACGCCTTCGTCGTGTGCGCGAACGAAGCCATCGGCAAGCTCGAGAAAACGCCCAAGGTCGTGGTGGCGGCGATCAACGGCCATTGCCTTGGCGGGGGTCTCGAGATCGCGCTTTGCTGCGATTTCCGCATCGCGGCTGAAGGTTCGTACCGGATCGGCTTGCCGGAGGTGACGCTCGGCCTCCTTCCGGGGACCGGCGGCACGCAGCGCCTCCCGCGCCTCATCGGCCGCCAGAAGGCGCTCGACCTGATGCTCCGCGGCACGACCCTGCCTCCCGAGGGTGCGCTCGCGGCCGGGATCGTCGACGAGGTCGTGCCCGCCGCCGAGCTGCTGGACCGCGCGCTCGAGCGCGCGCGCGCATACGCGACCGGGCCGACCCACGCGATCGGCCGCATCAAGCTCGCGACCGTCCAGGGCTTCGGCATGCCGCTCGAGGAAGGATTGAAGCTCGAGCGCAAGCTGCTGATCGAGCTCTTCAAGAGCGAAGACGCGAAAGAAGGCGTAACCGCGTTCGTGGAGAAGCGCAAGCCGATCTACAAGGGAAAGTAGTTCGGTAGCCTCGCTGCGGTGACGAGCAAGCTTCTGTCGCTCCGCGACGCCGTCGGCCGCCTGGTGCGGGACGGCCACTCCGTCGCACTCGGCTGCGCGCTCGAGCCCGCGATCCCGTTCGCTTTCGCGCACGAGGTCATCCGGCAGCGGCGGCAGGACCTCCATCTCGTCGGACCGATCTCGGACATCGCCTTCGATCAGCTCATCGGCGCGGGCTGCGTCGCGCGGGTCTCGGCAGCGTGGGTCGGCAACGTTTCCGCGGGGCTCGCGCACGCGTATCGCCGCGCGATGGAACAGGGCATCCCGCGGCGCATCGAGGTGCGCGATCACTCGAACTTCACGGTCGCGCAGGCGCTTCTCGCCGGCGCCCTCGGCGCTCCGTATCTCCCGACCCGGACGCTCCTCGGGAGCGATATCCCGCGCGCCAACGGGACGTTCCGCGAATCGACCGACCCGTTCTCCGGCGACAAGCTCCTGCTCGTCCCCGCGATCGTCCCCGACGTGGCCGTCGTCGCCGTGCAGCGCGCCGACGAGGACGGGAACGCGCACCTCTGGGGGCCCTGGGGCGTCTCGCAGGAGGCCGCGCTCGCCGCGAGGAGCGTGATCGTGCTCGCCGACGAGATCGTCGACCGCTCGGTCATCGCGACCGACCCCAACCGCACCATCGTTCCCGCGACGAAAGTCGCTGCGGTCGTCCACGAGCCCGGAGCGTGTCATCCCTCGCCGCTTCAGGGCCGCTACCGCCGCGATCATGCCTTCTTTCACGAGTACCACCGCGCGACCCGCGATGTCGAGGGCTTCGACGCGTGGATCGAGGAGTGGGTGACCGGCGTCGCCGACCGCTCCGCATACCTGGCCAAGCTCGGCCCCCGCTGGACCGCGCTCCGCGACACCGGCCGGCCCGCCGCCGAGGCTCGGTTCTGAGCGACCTCGCGCCGGGCGAGATCATGGTCGCGCAGGCCGCGCGCGAGATCCGCGACGGCGAACGTGTCTTCGTGGGTATGCGGCTGCCGCTCATCGCGTTCGTGGTCGCGAAACGCACCCACGCACCGAACGCGGTCGGCCTCTTCGAGCTGGGCATCGTCCGCGACGAGCCCGCGGCCGAGCTGCTCTATACGATGGGCGACAACCCGAACGTCGCCGGCGCGGTCTGGTGCGCGCGCACGATCGATCTCATGGGCCTCCTGCAGCGGGGCGACGTCGACGCCGGGTTCATCGGCGGCGCGGAGATCGACATGCAGGGGAACCTCAACACGACCGCCATCGGACCCGACCGCCGCCGGCCGAGCGTGCAGCTTCCCGGATCGGGCGGCGGCGCGGACATCGCGAGCCTCGCCCACCGCCTGATCGTGATCATGCCGCACGACAAGAGGCGTCTCCGTGAGAAGGTCGACTTCGTGACGTCGCCCGGTTACGGGACGGGTGGCGACTGGCGAAGGCGCGGGGGTCTCCCGCGCGGCGGGCCGAGCGTGCTCATCACCACGCTCGCCGTCTTCCGCTTCGTCGACGGCGCGGCGGTGCTCGCGTCACATCACCCGGGCGTTTCGGTCGAACGGATCCGGGAGGAGACCGGTTGGCCGCTGTCAACGGCTGCCGATGTGCACGAGACGGAGCGCCCCAGCGCGGAGGTGCTTCGTATCATCCGCGACTACGACCCGAAGGGGTTCTGGACGAGGCGCGGAGACTAGAGGATGGCCGAGGGCACGACGCGTGCGGTCTTCGCGGCCTTCGCCGGCAACATGGCGATCGCACTCACGAAGGGGGCGGCCGCCTCGATCACCGGCTCCGGAGCCCTCCTCGCGGAGACGGCACACTCGATCGCGGATTCGCTCAACCAGATCCTTCTCTACGTCGGGATCCGCCGGAGCGTGCGTCCCCCGACCGAACGGCACCCGCTCGGTTTTGGAAAGGAGCGCTACTTCTGGGCGCTCGTCGTCGCGCTCTTCCTATTCTTCGGCGGCGGCGTTTTCTCCATATACCAGGCCTACGAGCGCTTCACCCATCCCCACCAGCTGGAAGCGATGACGGTCGGCTTCGTCGTGCTCGGCCTCTCGATGGGGTTCGAGCTCTTGTCGCTCAGCGTCGCGGTACGCGAGCTGAGACATGCGGCGCGGGCGGAGGGTGTCCCGGTGCGCGAGTTCCTCGACGAGCTCCGCGACCCCGCGCTGCGGACGGTCCTCTACGAGGACACCGCCGCGCTGGCCGGCCTCGTCGCCGCGATCTCCGGGCTGGCCCTCGCCGCGGTCACCGGCGACCACCGGTTCGACGCGGCCGCCAGCGCGGTGATCGGCCTGATCCTGATCTACGTGGCGTATCAGCTCGCGCAGAGCGCCCGCGCCCTCATCGTTGGAGAGGCCCCGCCCGAAGATGTCAGAGAGTCGCTCCGTGCCGCGATCGCGAGCGAGCCGGGCGTGGACAAGGTCATCGATCTGCGCGCCGTGCAGATGGGCACGAAGCAGCTCCTCGTCCTCGCGAGGGTGTCCGTGCGCGACGGCCTCACCGCCGGCGAGGCCGAGCGGCTGCTCGCGCGCCTTCGGGACCGGTTGCGGCGGGAGCATCCCGAGGTGATGGACTCGTACGTGGAGCTGAACCCGTCATGACCGGCCGCATCGGGCCCTGACGCGGCGATGGACGTGCTCACGCTGTTCACGTTCGGCGACTCCGTGCTGGACTCCGGACGCTACAACGAGCGCGGGCTGAACGCCGGCGCGTTGCTCGCGCGCAACGACGACCGCCTCTTCCCGGAGTTCGCGGGTCGCGATCTCTCGCGGCGGTGGAAGGTCACGCTCGAACATCGCGCGCTCGACGGGCACGAGGTCACCGACCTGATGACGCAGCTCCCGGCATCGCCGCCGCCGGCCGCAGCGGTCGCCCTGCTCTCGGTCGGAGGGAACGACATCCTTCGCTACCTACTCCAGCCGAATCCCGACGGGGTCAGGTCGTTCGAGCGGGAGCTCCGCCGTTTCCTCGCCGCTCTCGACGTGCGGCCGGTCCTGATCGCGAACATCTATGACCCGAGCTTCGGCGACGATCGGAACAACTTCCTCGGCGACGAGGTCGATCCGAAGGTCGTCCGCGAGAACCATGCCCGGGTGAATGCCGTGCTGGAGCGGGCCGGAGAGGCGTCCGGCGCGACCGTCGACCTCCACTCGCACTTCCTGACCGGCGATCCGTCCTGGTTCGCGCAGACGATCGAGCCGAGCCTGGTCGGCGCGTCGGAGATCCGCCGGTGCTTCCTCGGGTCCCTGGAGGGCCTGGGCATCGCATAATCGCAGACGTGGGGGAGCCGCGGATCGCAGAGCTGCCCGCCCGGTACAACGCCGCGGAGACGTTCATCGACGCACATCGTGGCGTGCGCGAGTCGACGGTCGCGATCCGCTGCCAGGGCCAAACCGTCACGTATGGCCAGCTCGCGGCGAACGTCGACCGCTGCGGAAACGCGCTTCGCGAGCTGGGCGTCGCGATGGAGCAGCGTGTCGTCGTCATGTGCGTCGATTCGCCCGCGTTCGTCTACGCCTTCTTCGGGGCGATCAAGATCGGGGCGATCCCCGTCCCCTGCAACACGCTGCTCACGCCACGCGACCTCACGTACGTCCTGAACGACAGCCGCGCCGTCGCAATCGTCGTCACCGCGCCGCTTCTGCCGAAGGTCGTCGAGGTCCGCAAGGACGTGCCCCGGCTGCGGCACGTCATCGTCGCGGGCGGCGAAGCCCCCGCGGGCGTCCTCTCGCTCGAGCAGCTGCTCGCCGGGGCGGCGGACTACCTGTCGCCTGCGGACACCACTCCGGACGATGCGTGCTTCTGGCTCTACTCGTCGGGCACGACCGGCTTCCCAAAGGGCGCCGTGCACCTGCAGCACGACATGATCTACTGCACCGATACCTACGGTGCCCTGGTCCTCGGGACGACGGAGGACGATCGCCATTTCACGGTCTCTCCGCTCTTTCACGCGTACGGTCTCGGGAACGGCGTGTTCTTCCCGTTCCGCGTCGGCGCGTCGAGCGTATACAAGCCCGAGCGCCCCACGCCGGACCTCGTGTACGGCCTGATCGCGGGGGAGAAGCCGACGATCCTGTTCACGGCGCCGACGTTCTACGCGGCGCTCCTCGCGTACCCCGAGCAGGACTTCAAGTACGACCTCTCGTCGCTGCGTCTCTGCGTGAGCGCGGGAGAGGCGCTCCCGAAGCCGCTCTTCGACCAGTGGAAGAAGCGCTTCGGCCTCGAGATCCTGGACGGCATCGGGGCGACGGAGATGCTGCACATCTTCATCTCGAACTTCCCGGGGAAGGCGAAGGGCGGAACGAGCGGCACTCCCGTGCCCGGCTATCGGGCCAAGATCGTCGACGACGACGGAAGCCCGCTCGGCCCCGGCGAGACCGGCAACCTCTGGGTCGCGGGTGATTCCTGCGCGGCCTACTACTGGAACAAGCACGAGAAGTCGAAGGCCGCCTTCAGAGGGGAGTGGTACGTCACCGGCGACAAGTACCACCTCGACGCCGATGGCTACTTCACCTACGAGGGCCGCAGCGACGACATGCTCAAGGTCTCGGGGCAATGGGTGTCGCCCGCCGAGGTCGAGGCGGCGCTGATGGAGCATCCGGCGGTGCTTGAGTGCGGCGTGGTCGGCGCCAAGGACAAGGACGAGCTCGTGAAGCCCAAGGCGTTCGTGCTCCTCAAGAACGGCAGGCAGCCATCGGAGGCGCTCGCCGAGGAGCTCAAAGCGTTCGTGAAGGATCGCATCACGCCGTACAAGTACCCGCGCTGGATCGAGTTCGTGCCCGAGCTGCCGAAGACGGTCACCGGCAAGATCCAGCGGTACAAGCTGCGGGAGCGAGCGTGAACGAGAAGGTTGCGATCGCCAGTGCCTCTCACGTGCTGCCGAAGACGCGGAGCGGGAAGATCATGCGCCGGGTTCTGAAGGCGGTGATCCTCGACAGGGATTCCGGCGACATCTCGACGATCGAGGACGAGGGCTCGGTCGAGGACGCGCGCGAGTCCCGGCAGCAGATGAAATCCAGTGTCGCGGCAGGGCGCTGAGCCGAAGCCGCCCTGGTCCGCGGTCCCGAGAGACATCAAGGACGAGGTTGCGAAGGTCCTCGGCGCACCGGTGGCGCGCGCCGAGCGCGTGTACGGCGGCTACGCCCCTTCGGCGACGTTTCGTCTGAGGCTCGCGAACGGCAGGCGCGCGTTCTTCAAGGCGAGCTATCCCGCGCCGAAGGGGAGCGGCGTCAGGTGGGTGGTACGGGAGGAGGAGCGTGCCTACCGCGGTCTGGAGAGGCTGATCTCGCCCTGGGCGCCGCGCTTCCTCGGCTCCATCCGCGGGGACGGTTGGCACGTGCTTCTCCTCGAGGATCTCGGCCCTCGCACGGTGCCGCCCTGGACAGCGGCGAAGGCGAAGCGGGCGGCCAGGTCGTACGCGCGCTTTCACAAGCACACGCTTGGCGTGCGGCTTCCGCGATGGCTGTCGCGCGAGCCATACCTCGCTCATACCCGCTTCTGGCGGACGCTCGCGCGCACCGGGGAGCTCGCGGGGACGGCATCGCTCGCCGGACGCCGCGCGGACGACGCGCGCGAATGGATCGACGTGGCGCTCCCGGTCCTCATCGGGCACGAGCGCCGCCTCGAGCACGCGCGGCCTCCGTTCGCGCTTCTCCACTTCGACACCCGGTCCGACAACGTGCGCCTGCAGGGTGACCGGCTGCGCATCTTCGATTGGCCTTTCGCCAGCGTCGGGCCTGCCGAATTCGACGTCGTCGCGTTCGTGCAGGCCGTACCGCTCGAAGGCGGACCCCCGCCGGAGCGCGTCCTCGCGTGGTACGAAGAGGTGCTGCCGCTCCGCGCGGAGCTGATCGACGCGTCGCTCGCGGGGATCGCCGGCTATTTCGCCGATCGCGCGTGGCGTCCGGCCATCGGCGGAGGACTCCCGAGGCTCCGTCCGTGGCAACGCGCGCAGCTGGGGTCGTGTCTGACGTGGGCGGCGAGGCGTTTCGACCTTCCCGAGCCGCGCTGGCTGGACGCGGTCCGCGGCTGATGCCCGAGTGGCCGGACCTCCACGTCGTGCGCGGGCGTCTCGAGAAGGCGCTGGTCGGACGGGAGATCGTGCTCGTGCGCGTCGGGGACCCGCTCGTGCTTCGCACGACGCGGCCGGTGGAGACGGCGCTCGCGTACCGGCACTTTACCGGCGTGCGGCATCGCGGGAAGTTCCTGATCTTCGATCTCGACGCTGGCTCCATCGTCGTCAATCCGATGCTCGCCGGCGTGTTCGAGCTGGCCGACGCGGAAGCGAAGCTGACGCGGACCATGGCGCTCTCGCTCGTCCTCGACGACGGGCGCGATCTGCGATACCGCGACGACAAGCGCATGGGTAAGGTCCACGTGCTCGACGAGGGTGAAGGCATGGCCGCGGTGCACGGCTTCGACGAGCTCGGCCCCGAGGCCGGCGAGCTCCCCTGGACCGCGCAGAAGTTCGGCGCACAGGCCCGGGCGACTCGGCGCGAGCTCCGCAACCTGCTCATGGATCAGTCGTTCGTGGCCGGAATCGGAAACGCGTACGCCGACGAGATCCTGTGGGAAGCCCAGCTCCACCCCAAACGTCGTGTGGCGACGCTGAGCGACGAGGAGATGTGGTCACTTCGCCGCGCACTCGTCGACGTGATCGCACGCGGGGTACGGGAGGTCGAGGAAGGTCTACCGCCCGAGCTCGGCACGAAGATCCGCGATCACATGAGGGTCCGCGGCCACAAGGGCACGCCATGCCCGCGCTGCGGCACCCCGATCGTCCGGACTCGGCATGGCCTCGACGACATGTATCTTTGCCCACGCTGCCAGCCGCCGCCGAAGGGACAGATCCGATAGCGCCGCGTCGTCCGACGGCCGCCGACCTCGAAGCGGCGCGAGGAAAGAGCATTCCCGATGTCATCGCTCCTGGCCTCGACGTGCTCTTCGTCGGCATCAACCCGAGCCTCTGGTCGGGCGCGGTCGGGCAGCACTTCGCCCGTCCAGGCAATCGCTTCTGGCGGGCGCTGCACGAAGCGGGGCTCACGGACCGCCTTCTCTCGCCGGCCGATCGTGAAGAGCTCCTGCGACGGAAGATCGGGATCACGAACCTCGTCAACCGTGCGACCGCGAGCGCGGACGAGCTCGAGGCCGACGAGCTCCGCCGCGGCGCGCGCCGGGTGAAGGCGAGAGTGCGGCGGTACCGTCCGAAGGTGGTCGCGTTCGTCGGTATGGGCGCGTACCGCGTGGCCTTCGGCAGGCCACGCGCGCGAGGAGGGCGTCAGGCCGAAAGGGTCGGCGACGTGACCACCTGGGTGCTGCCCAATCCGAGCGGACGCACCGCCGGTTATCAGATGCCCGCGCTGACGCGAGCGTTCCGCGACCTGCGCCGATCGCTCCGACGCGGCACACTCACGTCGCGGGGAGGTGCGCATGCCGAAAACGATCATCGTCACGCGCGAGGAGCCGATCGCGGTCGTCCAGCTGAACCGGCCGGAAGTGCTCAACGCGCTCAACGAAGAGGTCCTTGACGAGCTGGTCAAGGCCTTCACGGACCTGGACGACGACGACGCGATCCGCTGCATCGTCCTCACCGGGAATGAGCGCGCGTTCGCCGCGGGTGCGGACATCAAGGAGACTTTCGTGGTCGCGACGCCGGTCACGATGCTGAAGCAGGACCTCACGACGCGGTGGGAGGCGATCCGCCGGATCCGCACGCCGATCATCGCGGCGGTCTCGGGATACGCGCTCGGTGGGGGATGCGAGCTCGCGATGACCTGCGACATCATCGTCGCGTCCGAGACCGCGCAGTTCGGGCAGCCGGAGATCAACCTCGGGATCATCCCTGGCGCGGGGGGAACGCAGCGGCTCACGCGCACCGTGGGCAAATACCGCGCCAACGAGCTGATCCTGACCGGGCGGCGCGTCAAAGCCGACGAGGCGAAGGCGATCGGCCTCGCCGCGCAGGTCTACCCGGCGGCATCCTGGCTCGACGACGCCAAGGCGCTCGCGCGGACGATCGCGGAGAAGCCGCCGGTCGCGGCGCGCCTCGCCACGGAGGCGGTCGACCTCGCGTGGAACTCGACGCTCGACGCCGGCCTCGAGTTCGAGCGCAAGGCCTTCTACCTGCTTTTCGCGACCGAGGACAAGAACGAGGGCGTCGACGCGTTCGTGAACAAGCGGAAGGCGACGTTCAAAGGAAGATGAGCGAGGCCCGGCTCCGCCGAGCCGAGCGAATCGGCCAGCCATGAGCATCTCTGCCGACCGCAGGCCGGAGATTGAGCAAGGAAGGTGACGACGCGCTCACCGCTCCGCGTCGAGCGCGATGGCGCGGTCACGATCCTCACGCTCGACCGGCCCGAGGTGCTGAATGCCTTCGACGAGCGCTTGACGGAAGCGCTGAACGCTTCGATCGCCGACTGCGCGGCCGACACCTCCATCCGGGCCGTGGTGATCACGGGCTCAGGCCGCGCGTTCTCCGCGGGTCAGGACCTCGACGATCGGCTCGCGATGATCGAGAAGGGCCACGATCTGCGGCTCGGCGATGAGCTGCGCCGTCGTTATCACCCGCTCATCACCAGGGTCCGCACCATGCGCAAGCCGGTGGTCGCCGCCGTGAACGGCGTCGCAGCGGGCGCCGGACTGGGCCTTGCCGTGGCCTGCGACGTCCGCGTCGCCGCCTCGTCCGCGACCTTCCGCGCGGCCTGGGGCCGGGTCGGGCTCGTGCCGGACGCCGGTTCGGCCTTCTTCCTCCCGCGGCTGGTGGGCTGGGGGCGCGCCCTCGACATGGTGCTCACCGGCGAGCCCGTGAACGCGGACGAAGCGCTGCGGATCGGTCTCGTCACGCGCGTATGGCCGGACGCGGACTTCCCTCGCATGTGGCGCGAGTTCGCGGCCGCGCTCGCCCGAGGGGCGACCGAAGCCTTCGCGCTCACCAAGGAAGGTCTCGGCGCGGCGATGGCGCGTGGCTTCGAGGAGTTCCTCGAGGTGGAGGCGGCGCTGCAGGACCGCGCCGGCCGGACGGGCGACTACGCTCGTGGCGTGAGGGCGTTCAGCGAGAAGCGCAGGCCGGACTTCGAAGGCCGTTGAGCATCCATCCTCGGGACGCGGTGATCCTCGGCTACGTGCGCACGCCGTTCGGCCGGTACGGGGGCGGCCTCGCGCAGGTGCGCCCGGACGACCTCGCGTCACACGTCATCCGCGCGGTGCTCGAACGCACCGACATCTCCGACGCCGAGATCGACGAAGTTGTCTTCGGCGCGTCGAACCAGTCGGGCGAGGACAACCGCAACGTCGGCCGCATGGCCGCTCTCCTCGCCGGCCTTCCCGAGAGCGTGCCCGGCGTCACCGTGAACCGGCTCTGCGGCAGCGGGCTCGAGGCGGTGAACGACGCCGCGCGCCGGATTAGATCGGGCGAGGCCGACGTCGTCGTCGCGGGAGGCGTCGAGAGCATGACGCGCGCGCCGCTCGTCACGCTCAAGCCCTCGGAGGCGTTCCCGCGGGGCGAGCGCGTGCTGGCGGACACCACGCTCGGCTGGAGGCTCGTCAACCCGCGGATGATCGATCTCGGCTATCACCCGATCTCGCTGGGCGAGACGGCTGAGAACGTATGCGTGAAGGAGCATGTCGGCCGCGCCGAGCAGGACGGCTACGCGGCCCGTAGCCAGGACCGCTACGCGCGCGCGAAGGCGGACGGCTTCTTCGCCGGCGAGATCCAGCCTGTCCACAACGGCAAGGAGCTGATCGCCGAGGATGAACACCCACGCGGGGACAGCACGATCGAGAAGCTCGGGAAGCTGAAGCCGGCCTTCAAGGAAGGTGGCACGGTAACCGCCGGGAACTCGTCGGGGATCAACGACGGCGCGGCGGCGCTGCTGATCGCGGCACGTGAGAAGGCCGAGGCCCTCGGCCTGCGCGCGCTCGGCCGCGTGGTCGCGAGCGCGTCCGCGAGTGTGCATCCGGACTACATGGGGCTCGGCCCGATCCCGGCGGTGCGCAAGCTGGTCGAGCGCACGGGCGTGACGCCGCGGGAGTGTGACGCGATCGAGCTCAACGAAGCGTTCGCCGCCCAGGTGATCCCGTGCATACGCGCGCTGGGTCTTCCCGACGATCGGACGAACCCGAACGGCGGCGCCATCGCGATCGGCCATCCGATCGGCGCGTCCGGCGCGCGGCTCGCGGGCACGCTGCTGCGCGAGCTCGAGCGACGACGAGGCCGCTACGGCATCGCGACGTTGTGCATCGGTGTGGGGCAGGGCCTGGCCACGCTCTTCGAGCGCGAGTCGGCTTAGAGCCATACTTAGGCCGGTCTGACCACGACGCGGGAGGGGCGCTAATGGGCGGATTCGCCAAGAACGACCTCGCCGAGAAACGCGGCTATTCGTATCGCCTGACGCGGCGGCAGTTCCTCGTCGCCACGTCCGCGGCCGCTCTGGCGGCCTGCGGGCCGGGGGCGGTCACCCCGGGCGGGAGCCCGTCGGCCACCCAGGGGAAGGCGCTAAAAATCGGCCAGCTCCTTCCGTTCACCGGCGTCTACGCCGAGCTCGGCAACTCGATGCGCAGGGCGACCGAGCTCTATCTGAAGCAGAACGACAACAAGCTTGCCGGTCGGCGCGCCGAGCCGGTCTACGAGGACGACGCGAACGTCACCGCCACCGGGCTTCAGAAGGCCCAGAAGCTCATCGATCAGGACCAGGTCGACGTGCTGCTCGGCGTCGTCCCCACGCCGCTCGCCTACGGCCTCCGCAACGTGGTGCACAACGCGAAGATGATTTTCATCGACACGAACGCCGGCGGGAACTTCCTCACGCGCGACATTCCCAACTGCACGCCCGCCTGCAAGAGCCCGTACGTCTTCCGGGTCTCGTTCTCGTCCTACCAGATCTCGTACCCGATCGGCGATTACGTATCCGCGAAGGGCACGAAGGAGTTCTTCCTCGCGTACGCGAACTACGGCTTCGGCACCGAGTCCGCCGCCGACTTCACCAGCGGCCTCAAGAAGAACGGTGGGAGCACGACCGGGAACGTCGCGCCACCGCTCGGCAACAGCGACTTCGCGCCGTTCGTGACCCAGATCAAGAACCAGCCGACGAAGAACGTCTACTCCTTCTTCTCAGGGGCCGACGCGATCGGCTTCATCCGCTCCTGGAACCAGCTTGGCCTGCCTGCCGCGGGCTACAAGATGTACGGCGCGGGCTTCCTCACCGAGCAGGACGTGCTGAAGGAGGTGAAGGACCTGGCGAACGGGGCGATCACCTCGCTCTTCTGGGCGGTCGAGCTCGACAACCCCGAGAACAAGAAGTTCGTCGCCGATTTCCAGAAGCAGTACCCGCTGCTCCCCGACGTCTTCGCGGTGCAGGCCTACGACGGCATGCGGGCCCTCGACGAGGCCCTCAAGAAGGTCGGCGGCGATACCTCGGACAAGGGGAAGCTCTCCAAGGCGCTCGAGGATGTCACCTTCAAGAGCCCGCGCGGCGACTTCGCGTTCGACAAGACCACGCACAACCCGATCCAGGACATCTACATCCGCGAGGTGAAGACGCAGGGCGGGCAGACGGTGAACACGATCCTCGACAAGATCGCGAAGGTGACCGACCCGGGGAAGTGAATTCGGCGTGAGCCTCGAGCTGGGGTTCCAGCAGGCGCTGAACGGACTGTCGTTCGGCGCCTTGCTTTTCATCCTCGCCGCCGGGCTGTCGCTGGTGTTCGGGATGATGGACGTCGTCAACCTCGCGCACGGCGCGTTCTACATGCTCGGCGCGTACGTCGCGCTCACCGTCGTGCAGAGCACCGGCTCGTTCTGGCTCGCGCTGCTCGTCGCGCCCGCGGCGCTCGGCCTTCTCGGGCTCGTCCTGGAGCCGCTGCTCCTCCGACGGCTCCGCGGGCGGCATCTCGATCAGGTGCTGCTCACCATCGGTGTTGCGCTCGTCATCGCCGACCAGATCGGCCTCGTATGGGGCCGCGAGGTCCGCTCGCTGCCGTTCCCGCCCGGCCTGGACGGGTCCGTCTCGCTCATCGGCGGCGTATATCCGGTCTACCGGCTCTTCGTGATCGCGTTCGGTGTCGCGCTCGCGGGGGCGATGGCGGCGATCTACCGCCGCACGAAGCTGGGCATGCTCATCCGCGCCGGCGTTGAGGACGCGGAGATGCTCGCCGCGCTCGGCGTGAACACCGACCGGCTCTTCGCGGTCACCTTCGCCGTCGGCGCCGCCCTTGCGGGGCTCGCTGGCGTGGTCGCGGCGCCGGTGTTCGGGATGCAGCCGGGCATGGACGTCGACGGCCTGCTCTACTCGCTCATCGTCGTGGTCGTCGGCGGCCTGGGCACGCTCGGCGGGGCCGTGGCGGGCAGCGTGCTCGTCGGCCCCGCCGACACTTTCGGGAAGGTCCTCTTCCAGGAGTTCGCGCTCGCGGTCATCTTCGCGATCGTCGCCCTCGTGCTGCTCTTCAGGCCGACCGGGCTGCTCGGCCGGATCCGGATCGCGCGCTGAGTCGCGCGGTGCGCCTTGCGGCTATCGCCGCCATCGCGGGCGGGCTCGTCACGTTCCCGTACTGGAGCGCGGCCTGGGAATCGTCGCGGTTCGCGACGACGGTGCTGCGCGACATGCTCGTGTTCGCGGTCTTCGCGCTCTCGCTCGACCTGCTCGTCGGTCACGCCGGCATGCCCTCGCTGGGACACGCAGCGTTCTTCGGCGCGGGCGCGTACGCCGCGGGGATCGCCGGCCAGCGCCTCGGGACCGACCAGCTCGCCGTGACGCTCGGCGCCGCGGCGCTCGTCGCCGCGGTGCTCGCCCTGGTCATCGGCGCGCTCGTGGTGCGCTCGGAGGGGATCTTCTTCCTGATGCTCACGCTCGCGCTGGCGCAGATCGTGTTCGCCATCGCGTTCCAGTGGACCTCGGTCACCGGCGGGTCGAACGGCCTCTCCGGCGTGGGCCGGCCGACGCTCGGCGGCCTGGAGTTCAACGCGCCGGAACGGATGTACGTCCTCGTGGCCGTCGTCTTCCTCGCGGTCGCGGGATTCTTGTGGATCCTGACGCGCTCGGCCTACGGCCGGGCGCTTGTCGGCGTCCGCGAGAACGAGCGACGGATGCGCGCACTCGGCTACGACACGACGCGCCTCAAGCTCTCGGCGTTCGTCGTCGCGGGCGCGCTCGCCGGGATCGCCGGGGCGCTCTCGGCCTACTCGCTTCGCTTCGTCTCGGCGCAGGACGTCGGTATCGGGAACTCGGTCCAGGCGTTCGTGATGGTGCTGATCGGCGGTGCGGGCACGCTGGTCGGCCCGGTCGTCGGCGCGGGGGTCGTCCTCTACATCCAGCGCGTGCTCTCCTCGGCGATCCCGGTGTCTGAGACCGTCCTGGGCCTCGTATTCGTCGCGTTCGTGCTGCTGGCGCGCCAGGGGATCGTCGGGGTCGGACGGGCCGCCTGGGCACGGGTGAGGTCGCGATGATCGACGTGCGTGATCTGCGGCGTGTCTTCGGCGGGGTCGTCGCGCTCGACGGCGTAACGCTCATCGTCAAGGAGGGCGAACGCCGAGCGGTGATCGGCCCGAACGGGGCGGGGAAAACGACGCTCTTCAACGTCCTCACCGGTGAGCTCGCACCGAGCGCCGGGACGGTGCGCCTCGGCGGCCAGGACATCACGCGGCTCCCCCCGTGGCGGCGCGCGCGCAGAGGTCTCGCGCGCATGTATCAGCGCAACGAGCTGTTCGGTCCACTCGCGGCGCGCGAGAACGTCGCGCTCGCGGTCGCCGCGCGCGCCGGTCCATACCGGCCGTTCGGCGCGCCGCCGCGGTCGGAATACGCCGCCGCCGACGAGCTCCTCGACCGCGTCGGTCTCGCGGAGCGCGAGCGCGTACCTGCCCGCGCGCTGTCCCACGGCGAGCGGCGGCAGCTCGAGCTCGCGGTCGCGCTCGCTCAGCGCCCGCGGGTGCTCCTGCTCGACGAGCCGACCGCCGGGATGTCGCCCGCGGAGACCGCGCGCATCGCCGAGCTCATCGCGGCCCTCGACCGCGCGCTGACCATCGTCATCGTCGAGCACGACATGGACGTCGTCTTCCGGCTCGCGGACCGGGTCTCCGTCCTTCACGAGGGTAGGGTGATCGCCGACGGCACCGCCGCCGAGGTGCGCGGGGACGTTCGCGTGAACGAGGTCTATCTCGGCAAGACGGTGGCGGTCGCGTGACCGCGGCCGCGCTCGAGGTGCGCGACCTACACGCGTACTACGGCGAGAGCCACGTCCTCCAAGGCGTCGACCTCGCGGTCGAGCCGGGCCAGGCCGTCGCGCTCGTCGGCCGGAACGGCGCCGGAAAGACGACGACGATCGCTTCCATCGCCGGGTTCCTACGGCCGCGGCAGGGCAGCGTCCTGGTGAACGGAATCGATCTCACCGGCGCGCCGCCCCACCGCGTCGCGCGCGCGGGCGTGGCGCTCGTGCCGCAGGGCCGCCGCGTCTTCGGCGACCTCAGCGTCCGGGAGAACCTCGCCGTCGCCGCGCGCCCGGTCGCCGGCGGCTGGGATGAGGCTCGGGTGCTCGGTCTCTTCCCGGCCCTCGGTGGGCGGCTCAGCGTGCGCGGCGACCTCCTCTCCGGTGGCGAGCAGCAGATGCTCGCGATCGCTCGCGCGCTCATGCGCAACCCCTCCGTGCTGCTTCTCGACGAGCCGTCGGAAGGACTCGCGCCGAAGCTGGTCGACGAGCTGGGCGAGACGCTGTCGCGCCTCCGGGCGACCGGCCTCGCGGTCCTCCTCGTCGAGCAGAACCTCGCCCTCGCGACGCGCGTGGGTCAGCGGGTGCACGTGATGAACAAGGGCACGCTCGTCTTTGGCGGCACGCCGGCCGAGCTCGCCGCCGCGCGCGAGGTTGAAGCGCGCTACCTCGGCGTATGAAGGAGCGACCGCACTCCGGGACGCCGTTCGCCGACGAGGCGACGCTTGCCCGCCCAGGCGACGACGATCCTTTCATGCGCGAGGCGCTGGCCGAGGCGGGTCATGCGGCGGCCCACGGCGACGTGCCGATCGGGGCGGCCGTCGTGCGGGACGGACGCGTGGTCGCCCGCGCGCACAACCGCCGCGAGGTCGACGCCGACCCGACGGCGCATGCCGAGCTCATCGCGATGCGCGAGGCCGCGCGCGTGCTCGGTCGCTGGCGGCTCAGCGACTGCGCGCTCTACGTCACCGTCGAGCCGTGCGGGATGTGCGCGGGCGCCGCCGTGCTCGCGCGGATCGCGCTCGTCGTTTTCGGCGCGCCCGACGAGAAGGCCGGCGCCGTCCGATCGGTGGCCGAGCTGCTCGACGCCGGCTGGATGAACCATCACCCGCGCTGGCGCTATTACCCGCTCCTGCGCGACGACGTCGAGCGGCTGCTGCGCGAATTCTTCGAAGCGCAGCGCCGCGATCGCCCCGACTAGGATGGCGCAATGAGCGACGAGCCCCGAGCGCGGCCATACCTCGGGTACGGGAGCTGGATCCCCGGGATCGTCCTCGTGGGCCTCGGCGTCATCTTCCTCATCCAGAGCTATCTCGGCACCGAGATCCGCAACTGGTGGGCGCTCTTCATCCTGATCCCGGCCTTCTTCACGCTCGAGCGCGGGTACTCGAGCGTGCGCGCGGGCGACACGCCCGCGGCCACCGGACAGATCATCGGCGGCCTCGTCCTGGTCGCGCTCGTCGTGATCTTCCTGCTCGATATCCCGTTCGGTCGGATCTGGCCGGTGTTCCTCATCATCGCGGGCATCGCGATGCTCCTCTCACGGCGCGGATGGAGGCTCGGTCCCTAGCCGATCGTCACATCGCGGGTCCGCAGGCGCCAGTACGCGATAGCCATGAAGATCGCGGTGTACGCGCCGAGCGTGATCGCGGCCTGCGCCGGATCGGGCAACGAGATTCCAGCGGACGGAGATTCGACGTTGCTCGTGGCGCGCGCGAGCGCGGTCACGTTTCGGGCGAGGCCCCAGTTCACGATCTGCGCGTAGTCGCGGTTCAGCGCGACGAGGATGTCCGCGATGATTCCCTCGGCGAAGAGCACCACGAGCCCGGCCCCGATCCCGGCGCCGGCCGATCGCGCCAGCACCGCGATGCCGACGGCGAGCGCCATGTACGGCAGGCAGGTGTAGATGCCCTTCGCCGCGATGCTCGCGACCGCCTCGAGATCCACCCCGGCTCCGCTCGAGCCGCCGCCGAGCCCCACGACCGCGTAGCTCGCGCCGATCGCTCCGAGCGTGCCGACGGCGACGAGGACGGCCGCGAAGAGGCCGAGCGACGCGGCCTTCGAGGCGAGGAACGTCCCGCGTCCGGCGCCGTGCGCGAGGAGGGTCCTGAGTGTCCCCCAGCCGAACTCGGTGCCGATGTGGCTCGCGGCGAAGACGATGAGCATCACACGCCCGATGCCGACCACGACACCGACACCGATCTCCTGCACGTGGTCGGGACCGAGCATGCGGAGGGCCTCCTCGAGCTGGGCGGTGCCGCCGCGCGGCTCGGGGATCTGCCCGCTCCTCACCGCCTGGAGCTGCGCGTTGGTGCCGGCCCAGACGAGGAAGTAGAGGGCGAACGCGATGACGACGACGAGGGCGAGGATGACCGACGGCATCCAGCGGCGCCGCAGACGGAAGAGGTCGCTACCCAGCAGCCTGAGCAGGGGCAGCCTCCGTTTCGGTGAGCTCGAGGAAGACGTCCTCGAGCGAGCTCGCCCGCGGCACGATCGC
Organism: Candidatus Limnocylindria bacterium; assembly: GCA_036002305.1. Taxonomy (GTDB): domain Bacteria; phylum Chloroflexota; class Limnocylindria; order P2-11E; family P2-11E; genus 3-1-20CM-2-70-9. The sequence continues at coordinate 8,368 of DASYTL010000032.1, read as the reverse complement.
GCTCGCGTAGAGGCCGGCTGACGCGAGGGCACGGTTGAGGTCGGCGCCGCGCTCCGAATCGGCGATGACGTCGATGCCATTCGCGGTTTCCCGGATCTCCTTCACTCCAGGCAGCCTGCGAAGGATCCCAGCGGCGCGCGCCGTTTCGGCGATGGCGATCTCGAGATAGCCGCCGCGCCGCGTGACCTCGGCGATGGTGCCGCTCCCGATGAGCTTTCCCTTCTTGATCACCATGACGCGGTCGCAGACCTGCTCGACCTCGTGGAGGAGATGGCTGGCGAGGAGCACGCCGCGACCCTCCTTCGCGAGCTCTCGGATGAGCTCGCGGATCTCGCGCTGGCCCGCGGGATCGAGGCCGTTGGCGGGCTCGTCCAGGATCACCAGCGCCGGGTCGGCGAGCAGCGTGGACGCGACGCCGAGGCGCTGGCGCATGCCCAGTGAGTACGTGCGGAAACTCGATCTCGCGCGCTGGGCGAGCCCGAGCCGGGCAAGCAGCGGGTCGACGCGCGCCAGCGCTCCGCCGCCGCGCAGGATCGCGATCGCTATGAGGTTGTCGCGCCCGGAGAGGTACGGGTAGAACGAGGTGACCTCGAGCATCGCGCCGACGCCCCTGAGGGCAGCTCCGCGCCGCGAGCGCACGTCGCGGCCGAGGATCTCCGCGGATCCGGCGGTCGGTGTGATCAGGCCGAGCACGATCCCGATCGTCGTGCTCTTGCCGGCGCCGTTCGGGCCGAGGAGCCCGACCACCTCGCCGCGGCGCACCTCGAGGTCGAGGCCGTCGACCGCGGTGATCTCCCCGAAGCGCTTCACCAGGCCCTTCGTGCGAAGGACGACGTCGGCGGGCGCGACGGTCACCGCCGGAGGATAGGTGTTAGCTCGCGACCGCCTCGCGGCCTGCGTACACGGTCCACCACGGCTTCGCCACGCGGTCCAAAACCTCGTTGAGCATCTGGATGTTCTTGACGCCCTTGTCCCTGAGCCAGGCCTCGAACGCCGGGCGGCCCTGCTTCGCGTAGACGGGCAGGCCCTCGAGCCAGGTCGCCCGGCCCGCGAGCACCCCGCTGAACCGCGCGCCCGCCTCACCGGCGTACCCGAGCGACTCGCGGTAGACCTCGTCGCTCACGCCCGCCGAGAGGTAGATGAACGGCTTCGTGGCCGCGTCGGCCGCTTCCCTGAAGTGGCGGAGCGCCTCCGCTTTCGTGTACGCGATCTCGCCGCTCTTGTTGGCCTTCGATCCCTGGACGTAGGCCATGTTCACGGGGACCTCGACCTTGAGGACGTCGATGCCGAACCGGGCCTCCGAGAACCGCGCCATGTACGCCTTCACCGCGTCGGGCTTCCGCTTGGCGAACTCGAGGCCCTTCTCGTCCATGCCCTTCCGGTAGGCGAGCGGCTCGACGAAGAGCGGGACGTCGTTGCCGGCGCACTCGGCGCCGATGCGCTCGATCACCGCCTCCTTGCGGTCGTTGACGTCCGGGTCGTCGAACGGGTCGTAGTAGATGAGCACCTTGATCGCGTCCGCGCCCGCTTCCACGAGTCGGCGAACGGTCCAGTGCTCGAGCACGTCGGGCATCCGGTTCTCGGGATCGGCGTCGTAGCCGCTCTTCTCGTACGCGAGCAGCACGCCGGTTCCCGGCGCGCGCTCCTTGAGAGCGGGAAGCCCGTACTCGGGATCCATGAGGATCGCGCTTGCGTATGGGGTCAGGATCTTCGTCACCGCGGTCTTGAACTCGGTGAGCGACTCGGGCGTGGCCTTGCCGCCCTGCTTTCCGATCTCGCGCATGAGCGATCCGCGCTGGTCCATCGCGGCCGCGCGGATGATGCCGCGGTCGTCCGCGCACGCGTCGATGCCCTTTACCTTGCCCTTGCTGAGACGCATCTTCGTCTGGACCGCCATGGTCGATCCTCCGCTCGAAACGGTACTCCGTCCGCCCTATGGACGCGCGGCTTCGAGGGCCGGAGCCGGTCTCTGTGCGCCAGCGGGTGGGCTGATCCGGAGCGACAGGCCAACGGCGACGATGCCCATCAGCGCCGCCGAGATGAACATGAGGTGGTAGTCGCCGAGGAGCCCGCGGAAGAATCCGCCGGCGTACGCGGCCAGGGCTGCCCCGACCATGTGCGAGAAGAAGATCCAGCCGTAGAGCTGGCCCAGGGATGCCCGCCCGAAGATCGTGGCCGTGAGGTTCGCGGTCGGCGGCACGGTGGCGATCCAATCGAGCCCGTAGACGACCGCGAAGACGTACAGCCAGGGAATCCCGAGCACGACTGGCAGGGCCGCGAGCGAGATCGCGCGAAAGCCGTAGTAGAGCGCGAGGAGCTTGCGGTTGTCATAACGGTCCGAGAACCAGCCCGATGCCAGCGTGCCGACGATGTTCAGCGCGCCCATGACCCGACGGCGCTCGCCGCGGTATCGGGCGAGAACCCGTGCTCGATCGCATGCGGGATGAGGTGCGTGCCGACGAGTCCGTTCGACGTGTAGCCGCACACGAAGAAGCTCCCGGCGAGGAGCCAGAAGTCGCGGTTCCGGATGGCGACCGCGAGCGGCGTCGAGCGGGCGTCCGCCGCGCGCTCGTCCGCCGAGACCGTCTCGCCTTCGCCGAACGCGCGCACGCCGGCATCCGCTGGACGGTCGCGCATCAGTACGAGCACCGGCACCGCGACCACCACGGTCGCGACGAGAAGCAGCACCATCCCGCTGCGCCAGCCGTCGCTCACGGTGAGGGCCATCATCGAAGGGACGAAGATCAGCTGGCCGGCCGAGGTTGCCGCTCCGAACAGTCCGATGACGACACCGCGCTGAGTGCGGAACCAGCGGTGGGCGACCGTGGCGCCGGTCACCTGGCTGGCGATCCCGGTCCCAACCCCGATCAACACGCCCCACAGCAGATGCAGCTGCCAGAGCTCGCGTAGCGACAGCAGGAAGTACAGCCCGACCGCGATCCCGCCGAGCCCCACGATGAGTGATCGCCGCGGACCGAACCGATCGACGAGCGTCCCACCGACCGGGCCGCCCAGGCCGAACGTGATCAGGCTGATCGCGACAGCGAATGAAATGCTCGCGCGGTCCCAGCCGAACTCCGCCTCGAAGGGCTTGATGAAGATCCCGGGCGCCGCGCGCACGGACGACGCGACGAGCAGCGCAAGGAATGTCACGGCGGCAACGACCCACGCGTAGTGAATACGGCCGATCGGCATGAGAACTGAGTCTAGGAACGTCTTGCGCGACCGTAGAATTCCGTGTGGAGAGGTGTCCGAGTGGTTGATGGTGCCGCTCTCGAAAAGCGGTAGGCGAAAGCCTCGTGGGTTCGAATCCCACCCTCTCCGCCCGATAATCACGTCGGGAGAGGTCGCATAGTTGGTCTAGTGCGCCCGCTTGGAGAGCGGGTGGGCGAAAGCCCCGTGGGTTCGAATCCCACCCTCTCCGCCGACACACCTTGAGGCGTGTCCTCGTCTTCGACGTCAACGAGACGCTTCTCGACCTGAGCGCGCTCGATCCACATTTCCAGCGCGTGTTCGGTGACGCGACGGTCCGGATGGAATGGTTCCAAGCGATGCTGCAGTCAGCCTTCCTGACTACGATCACGGGGCCCTACGTGCCGTTCGGTCAGCACTTCAAGGCCGCGCTCGGCATGACCGCGCAACGCCGTGGCCTCAAGGTCGACCCCGCTGACGAGCAGGCGATCCTCGCGCAGGTGCGTGAGCTGCCGCCGCATCCGGAGGTGCGCGGCGCGCTCGAGCGTCTGCGCGGGGCGGGATATCGGCTCGCGGCGCTGACCAACTCCACGGCCGAGGTGGAGCAGGCCCAGCTGCGACATGCGCGGCTCGCGGATCTCTTCGAGAAGGCTCTGAGCGCGGACGCGGCCAAGCGTCTCAAGCCCGCGGCAGAGGCCTATCGGACCGCGGCCCGGGACCTCGGCATCTCGACGGAGGAGATGCGCATGGTCGCCGCGCACGCGTGGGATATCCACGGCGCCATGCGCGCTGGATGCGCGGCCGCGTTCGTCGAGCGGCGAGGCGTCCTGTGGAATCCGCTGCTCGAGCGGCCGGACATCATCGGGAGGGATCTCGCTGAAGTCGCGGATCGGATCATCGAGCGCGACCGCTAGCCGCGGCTAGATGACGTTGAGCTCCTCGTCGCGGCGCCTGCGGCCACGCCGGCGGGGAGCCGCCGGGCCCTGGGCGAACGTCGAGTGGCCGAGTGTCGTCGTCGCGACATGGGTGTAGCCATGCACTTCGAGCTCGTGCTTGTTGCGCTCGCGCGCGGCCTCACGCAGGGCGTCCATCGAGTCCTGTGGGGTGACCCGGTAGACGGCCTCGCAGTCAAGGTCGGCGCGGCAGGGGAGTCCCGAAGTTTTCACGCCCATAGAACGCATGGGCGCACCCTTTTGTTCCAGCGCAACAAGGCGCTCGCTCGGCCGGTGCCGGCCACCCCCTAGGCTTGCCGGCTCTGCCGCGGGATCACGATAGACCGGTGCTGATGCGGGCGGTTCTCGGGGTGGCGGTGCTGGCTGGGATGCTCGTATCAGCGACGCCCGCGTTCGCGCTGACCCCGCGAGTTGCGGTCTGCGGTCGCGTCACCTCGTTCGTCGCGGTGCCGCCACCTGGCAGGCCGACCGTGCGGCTCGGCACAGAGGAGCGGCGTCGCCTAGGGATCGGCGGCAGCGTCCCTCCGCAAGTGGGTCAGGAGATTTGCGTCTGGGGCGTGGATGTCCAGAACGTAAACACGGCCACTCCCGACCCTGCCCCGAAAGGCATCGAGGAGTGGCAGATCGTTTCGGTCGCGTCCATCGGCTGTGCGGACGGGGTCACCGCGACGAGCGCCCTCTTCACGATGCCCGGCGAGAAGAGCAGCGCCCTGCCGGACCACGCCACCCTCGCGCTGCCTCTCAGCGCGGGGGCAGGCAGTGCTTGCGTCCGCATCGCCGTCGACGCGCAAGGGAACCCCTCGCCGTCCTTCTTCCGGCCGGGCCGACACCGTCAGTCGCGATGCCTACGCCAACCGCGAGTGTTCGGTCGCTGCCAGGCACGAGCGCCGACGACCGCGGCACACTCGCGGTCGCGTTGATCGCGATGAGCGCGCTCCTCGCTGCGGGCGCACTGTTCATCCGTCGCCGCGCGCGCCGCGCGATACCATCGTGATGGTCGTGCTAGGCGGGGAGCCAGCGGTGCCCTGTACCCGCAATCCGCTCCAGCGGGGCTGAATCCCCTCCCGAGGTCCGACATCGCGGATCCTGCGCGCGCGTTGCGGCGTCGACGATCGGGTCCTGTGCAGAAACGGCCCGTGAACCCCGTCAGATCCGGAAGGAAGCAGCGGTAAGCGGTCGTCGCTTCGTGCCGCAGGCAAGCCTGATCCGAGCCAAGGCGCGTGCGCGTGCTCGAGATGTCGTGATCGACGGAGGGTGCACGGCCATATCCCATTACCATCCTCGCGTGCCGGAGCGCACCGCCCTCTATCGCCGCTACCGCCCCCAAACCTTCTCCGCCATCGTCGGTCAGGAGCACGTGACGCGCACGCTCCGGAACGCCATCGCCGCCGGCCAGGTCGCCCACGCGTACCTCCTCGCGGGCGTTCGCGGGACGGGGAAGACCTCGATCGCGCGGCTGATCGCGAAGGCGGTGAACTGCCCGAACGCGAAGGACGGCGAGCCCTGCGACCGCTGCGAGAGCTGCGTCGCGATCCGTGAAGGCCGCTTCCTCGACCTCATCGAGATCGACGCAGCCTCGAATCGCGGGATCGACGAGATGCGGGATCTGCGCGACAAGGTCCGCTTCGCCCCCTCGCAGGGCCAATACAAGGTCTACGTGATCGACGAGGCCCATCAGCTCACGACGGAGGCCTTCAACGCGCTCCTGAAAACGCTCGAGGAGCCGCCGCCGCACGCGATCTTCGTCCTGGCGACGACGGAATCCGGGAAGATCCCGGCGACCATCGTCTCGCGCACCCAGCGGTTCGACCTGCATCGCATCCCGCACAAAGGCGTGGTCGCGCAGCTCGAGAGAATCCTCGAGCAGGAGAAGGTCCACGCCGACGCGAACGCGCTCGAGGCGATCGCGCGGCACGCGCAGGGCTCGCTGCGCGACGCCGAGAGCATGCTCGACATGGTCATCGCGTTCGCGGACGGCGCGATCACGCTCAGTGAGATCGACGCGCTGCTCGGCGCCTCCGACTGGGAGGAAACGGCGACGCTGTTCGACGCGCTCGTCGCGAACGACGGGGCCAAGGGCGTCGAGCTCATCGGCCGCCTCGTGGACGAAGGGCGCGACCTGCGGCTCTTCGTGAAGCGCGCGATCGATCACGCTCGCGCGCTGGTCGTCACCGTCGCGACCGGCAAGGTCCCCGACACCGCGAGCGAGCAGGTCGCGGCGAAGCTCCGCGCGCAGTCCCAGCACCTCTCCTTCGAGCAGCTCGCGCGCATCGCCAAACGCCTCGTCGAGACCGAGCAACATCTGCGCACGAGCGACGGCACGCCGCTGCCGCTCGAGCTTGCCATCCTCGACCTCGTGACGTCGAACCAGAACGTCGCGCCGCCCGAGCCGAAGCGGCAGGCCGATCAGCCGGCGTCAAGAACGACCGCCCCGCAGAACCGGCAGGAGTCGGCCCGCCGCGACATCCCACGCGCTGCCGTGGTGGCGATCGCGGAGCGTCGCGTGGCGGCGGAGGCCGTGGCGGTCGGCGCGGCGTCGCCGGTCGTGAAGCTCGAGTCCGTTCGCAAAGCCTGGGGCGAGCTCGTCGACCGGGCGAAGGAGCGGAGCATCGGCAAGGCCGCGCAGCTCGCGAAGGCGGAGCCGCTCGCGATCGAGGGCACGACGATCGTGATCGGATTCGGCGAGGAGTTCGCTCGCTCGCTGTGGCAGGACAAGCGGCGGAGCGAGCTCGAGCAGGACCTGTCGGAGATCCTGAGCGCGGCCATTCGGGTGAAGTGCGTGCGCCAGCCCGGCGTGCCCGAGACGGCAACGGACGACCCGATGCTGCGCGCCGCGATCGATACCCTTGGTCGGCCGGACCGCATCATGGAGATCGAATGAAGAACTTCGGAGACCTGCAGAAGCTCGCGCAGAAGATGCAGGCGGACATGGCCAAGGCGCAGGAGGACCTCGCAGCCATGACCGTCGAAGGATCGGCGGGCGGCGGTGCCGTCGTCGTGGTCATATCGGGCACCCAGGAGTGCAAGGAAGTCCGCATCAAGAAGGAAGCGGTGGACCCCGACGACGTCGAAACCCTCGAGGACCTCGTGCGTGCCGCGACGACCGATGCCCTCGCCAAATCGAAGCAGCTCGCTGCCGACAAGCTCGGCGGTCTCACCGGCGGCCTGAAGCTTCCGGGGATGTGATGTGCCTACGGCCCTGGCGCGTCCGCTCGCGCGCCTGATCGACGAGCTCTCGAAGCTGCCGGGGGTCGGACCGAAGACCGCGCAGCGGCTCGCGTACCACATCCTCCGCACGTCCCCCGGCGACGCCGAGGCGCTCGCGGCCGCGGTGCGCTCGGTGAAGACCGATCTCCGCTACTGCTCGGTCTGCTTCAACATCGCCGAGGCCGACCCCTGCGCGATCTGCGCCTCCGACGAGCGCGACAAGCACACCGTCTGCGTGGTGGAGGAGCCGCTGGACGTGCTGGCGATAGAGCGCACGGCGCAGTACCGCGGTCTGTATCACGTGCTACACGGGGCGATCTCTCCGGTGAACGGCGTGCGTCCCGACGACCTGAAGATCCCGCAGCTTGTCCAGCGCCTGCGCGGCGGCGGGATCGAGGAGCTCATCCTCGCGACGAACCCGAACCTCGAGGGTGACGCGACGGCGATGTACATCGCTCAGCTCACCGCGGCGAACGGCAACGGCGTGCGCGTGACGCGTCTCGCCCGCGGCCTGCCCATGGGCGGGGATCTTGAGTGGGCGGATGAGGTGACTGTCAGCCGAGCCCTGGAAGGCCGGCGCGGCCTCTAGCGAGGCAGAGCAGGCGGCGCGCGGCCTGGGGGAGCCACGGGGAGCGCGCCGACGTTCTACCTACTGAGGGCGTACCCGGAAGACGGGCGTCCCAACCCCGCAAGGCGTTGACGCTGCAAGGTCATCCTTGCTACGATTTGCGTCCGCATCACGCCCGTGGCCAGTTCCGCATGGGAGGTCGGGGCACGATCTTTAACAGCTGAAGAGTGGCAGGAACGCACAGCGCGGACTCGTCGATTTTTTGGATCGAACTCGAAGTAGATGTAGTGACCGTTCCGAAAGGACGGTCTCTTGTTTTTCGGAGAGTTTGATCCTGGCTCAGGACAAACGCTGGCGGCGTGCATAAAACATGCAAGTCGAACGGACTTCAGTCCGCAAGGACTGAAGTGAGTGGCGAACGGCTGAGTAACACGTAGGTGACCTGCCC
>DASYTL010000031.1:0-3264 GCA_036002305.1 Candidatus Limnocylindria bacterium | reverse complement strand
CCGCCTCATGAGCCGCGCGTTCGATCTCATGCTGGCCGAGGTCCATCGCTACGAGGGCACCGTGAACCAGTTCCTCGGCGACGGGATCATGGCGCTGTTCGGCGCGCCGATCGCCCACGAGGACCACGCGCGCCGTGCCGTCCACGCCGCGCTCGGCATCCGCCGGGTGCTGGAGGATTACCAGCGCGAGCTGGCGCCGCGCGGCATCACGTTCCAGGCACGCCAGGGCCTCAACACCGGGCTCGTCGTCGTGGGCAGCATCGGCGGCGACCTGCGCATGGACTACACCGCCGTCGGCGATACCACCAACGTCGCGGCACGCCTCCAGCAAGCGGCCGAGCCGGGGCACGTGACGATCTCGGAGGCGACGCACCGCCTGGTGCACGGCTTCTTCGACACGCGTCCGCTGGGCGAGCTTCACGTCAAGGGCAAGAGGGAGCCCATCGCCGCGTGGCAGGTCGTCGCCGCGCACGAGGCGCGCACGCGGCTCGAGGTCGAGGCCGATCGTGGGCTCACGCCCTTCGTCGGGCGTGACCGCGAGCTCGGTACGCTGCTCGATCTCTTCGCCCGCGCCCAGACGGGTCAGGGCCAGGTCGCGCTCGTCGTCGGCGAAGCCGGCATCGGCAAGTCTCGACTGCTCCTGGAGCTGCGCCGGCGGATCAGCGATGAAGCGGAATGGCACGAGGGCCATTGCCTCTCCTTCGGCCGCGCCATGACACTGCATCCGCTGGTCGATCTGGTGCGTCGACAGTTCCACATCGACGACACCGACGGTGAAGCGGGCATCGCAGCCAAGATCACCCGGGGCGTCGCCGAGGTCGGCAAGGGCCTCGACGCGACCGTGCCCTATCTGCGCGGGCTGCTCTCGATCGATCCCGGTGACGCCGACGTGCGGGCCATGAATCCGGCCCAGCGTCGCGGCGAGACGTTCGAGGCCTTGCGGCGGCTCCTGGCGCGCGCCGCGGAGCGGCGGCTCCAGGTCATCGTCGTCGAAGACCTGCACTGGGCCGACGGCGCGAGCGAGCAGTTTCTCGCCACCCTCGTCGACAGCGTGCCGAGCCTGCGCGTGTTCGTGGTGCTGAGCTATCGGCCGGGCTATACGAGCCCGTTTGGCGAGCGCAGCTACGTCACGCGGATCGTTCCCGCCGCGCTGTCGGCCGACGACAGCGCGCGCATGGCAGCCGCCGTGCTCGCGGCGGAGGGCCTGCCCGACGAGCTGCGGGCACTCGTCGGCCGCACGGCCGAGGGCAACCCGTTCTACGTCGAGGAGCTCGTGAAGTCGCTGGAGGAGAGCGGCGTGCTTCACCGCGTGGAGGGGCGCCTGGAGCTCGCCACGCCGCTCGCGCGGCTGGCCGTGCCGGGGACGATTCACGACGTCATCGCCGCGCGCATCGACCGGCTGGCCGAGGCGCCGAAGCGCACGCTGCAGCTGGCCGCAGTGATCGGTCGGGAGTTCACGCGGCGGCTGATCGACCGCCTGGCCGAGATCCGGGAGCGCACCGACGACCTGCTGCGCGAGCTGACGGCGCTGGAGCTGATCCACGAGCGCCATCTCTTCCCCGAGCTCGCCTACATGTTCAAGCACGCGCTGACGCAAGACGTCGCCTACGCGTCGCTGCTCGTGCAGCGCCGCAAGGACCTCCACGGGCTCATCGGCCTCGCGATCGAGGAGCTGTATGCGGACCGGCTGGCCGAACATTTCGAGGTGCTCGCCCATCACTTCTCACGCGCCGAGGACTGGGCGCGGGCGCTCGACTATCTGCTCAAGGCTGCCGACAAGGCGACGAAGGCGTTCGGATTGCGCCAGGCGCTCGATCTCCTCGGCGAGGCGCTGAACGCCGCGCGCCGGCTGGGCGACGGCGTACCGGCGACCACCCTCGTGGCGATTCACCGCGCCCGCTCGGACCTCTTCTTCGGGATTGGCGACTTCGCCGGCGCGCGCGAGGCGGCCGAGGCGCTCGTCGCCCTCAGCCGGCGTGTCGAGGACCGTCCCGCCGAGGCGGGCGCGCTGGTCCAGCTCGCGTCCGCCTTGCAGTGGGCGGAGGACTTTCCGGCGGCGATGCACCGCGTGCGCGAGGGTATCGAGATCGCCGAGGCGATCGGCGCCCAGGGGGTGCTGGGCGCCGGGCTGCTGATCCGCGGCTACATGCACGCGGTCAGCGGCCGGCTCGACGAGGCAGGCACGGACATCGGCCGCTCCCTCGACCTCGCCCGGGCCGTCGGCGATCGGGGCCGTCAGGCGCTCGCGCTCCACCTGCTGGCGGGGCGAAAAAGCTGGCAGGCCGAGTACCGGGACTCGATCGCGCTGAGCGTCGAAGGCAAGCAGATCGCCCGCGAGCATCGCCTCGTGATCCCGCTGCTGCGCTGTCTATGGACGGAGGGCGTCGCCGCGGCGGAGCTCGGCGAGTACGACCGGGCGCTCGCCGCCCTCGCCGAGGGCCTCGGGCTGGCGGAGAAGATCGGCGATGACGCGTTCATCCCGCGCTTCCTCAACACGGTCGGGTGGCTGCACCTGAGCTGCGGAAGCTTCGCGGAGGGGATCGCGCTGTCCGAGCGGTCCTACGACGTCACCAATCGCTCCTCCCGCGCCGGCCACGGGACGGGGGCCGAGCGCCGCGCCTTCATCCGGATCAACGAGGCTGATGCCTGGATGGCGCAGGGCGACGTCGCCGCAGCCGGCGAAGCGCTCGAGGAAGCGCGCCATGTCGTCGCGTATCCGCCGCCCTCGCGCTGGATGACGTGGCGATACACGACCCACTGCCACGTGAGTCTCGCCGAGCTCGCCCTGCTGCGGGGCGATCCGGCCGGGGCCCGGCGCTGCGCCGACCAGGCGCTCGAGATTGCCGCGCCCAGCCGGTCGGCGAAGTACGAGAGCTGGGCCTGGAGGATCAAGGGCGAGAGTGCCGCCGCCGGCCGCTCCTGGAACGAGGCGGAGGAGGCGCTGCGACGAGCGTTGGCGATCGCGCAGACGATCGGCCAGCCGCGGCAGACCTGGCTCGCACAGCTCGCGCTCGGCCGTCTCCACGCGGCGAACGGGCGCCGCGACCAGGCGCGCGCATGCTACAGCGCCGCGGCCGACATCGTCAGGCAGCGTCGCGACGCGACCGAGCACCCAGCGCTGCGCGCCGGGCTCGAGACGTGGCCGTTGATTCGTGAGATCGAGCACCTGGCGAGTCACTGACGCATGCCCGACGCTCCGACACGCTCGACGGCCCAGGGCATCGGCGCGTCCGTCCCCCGCAAGGAAGACGCGCGCCTCGTCAC
>DASYTL010000030.1:0-1584 GCA_036002305.1 Candidatus Limnocylindria bacterium | reverse complement strand
CGGGGCGGCGCGATGCCGCGCGCACGTGGTCGAGCGCCTTGCGGTGCGCGATCGTCACCAGCCACGCCTCGACGTTGCTGTTCGGGCGCAAGCGCGGGTAGGCGCTCAGGGCGGCCAGGAACGTCTCCGACCACGCGTCCTCGGCGTCGACCGGGCCCAGGACGGCGCGGCACACACGCAGCACGGTCGGTCCGTGCTCGGCGACGATCTCTTCGAAGGGCTTCTGGCTCACACCAGGTAAACGTCCCAACTCGCTCGTTCGTGAGGTGTCGTCTCAGATTGGCGGCATCCTGACTGCCGCCCACGACCGCGGGGGCGGGCGCAGCACCAATTCCGCTCTCCAAGGGAATCCGGTGCGGTCGGTAGCGGTCAAGACACAGACGATCGATGTGCGCGATCCCGCTCGGGCGCGTCCGCGCTCGCCAGTGGCGCGCCCGCAGTTACTGCGGCTCGAGTTCCCTGATCGGCCGTACCTCGACCTTCCTGGGACGCCGACGGCGGTGCGGCTCCCCGTGCCTTCGCCCGCGAGGGCCGAAGGTGTTCCTCGGGCACTTCCGGAACAGTGGAGGTGCCCGATTTGCTTTTGGTGCGCTCGTCACGGTCCCGGCGGCTGAACTTCGCGCAGCCGCCGCTCGAGAAATCGGCGCTCGGCGTCGTTGGTGACCAGCGCGAGCGCTCGCGCATAGCTCGTCGCCGCTTCCGTGGCGGAGCCGAGCCGGCGCAGCAGATCGGCGCGCGCGGCATGCAGCAGGTGATAGCGGTCGAGCTCGCCGGTGGCGGCGAGCGCATCGATGAGCGCGAGCGCCGGCCGCGGGCCGTCCACCATCGCGATCGCCGCCGCGCGGTTCAGGGACACGATGGGGGAGGGCTGCCGGCGCCCGAGCAGATCGTAGAGGCGGACGATCTGAGGCCAGTCCGTATCTTCGGCCCGCGTCGCCTGACAGTGCAGGGCCGCGATCGCCGCCTGCAGCGCGAACGGACCGGGACCACCGCGAAGCGCCTCCTCGACGAGCGGAAGCGCCTCGGCGATCTGCCGCTGATTCCAGCGGCGACGATCCTGCTCTTCGAGAAGGACGAGGTCGCCGGCCTCGTCGAGACGGGCGTCGCGCCGTGAGTCGTGCAGCAGCATGAGGGCGAGGAGGGCCGTCGCTTCCGGCGGCGGCGGCGCCATCAGCGCCCTCACGAGGCGCCCGAGCCGGATCGCCTCGACGCAGAGATCGGTCCTCACGAGGGCCTCGCCTCGCGTGGCCGCGTAGCCTTCGGTGAATAGGAGGTAGATCACCGTGAGCACCGCGTCGAGCCGGGCGGGCATGTCGTGCGTGTCGGGCACCGTGTACGGAATGCGCGCGTCGCGAATCTTGCCCTTGGCGCGCACGACCCGCTGCGCCATCGTCGCGGTCGGCACGAGGAACGCGCGGGCGATCTCGTCGGTCTCGAGGCCGGCCAGCGTGCGGAGCGTGAGTGCGACCTGGGCCTCGAGCGCCAGCGCCGGGTGACAGCAGGTGAAGATCAGGCGAAGGCGATCGTCGGGGATGTCGCTCGGGTCGAACTCCGGCGCCTCGACGGTCAGGCTCGCTCCGGCCG
>DASYTL010000029.1:0-168666 GCA_036002305.1 Candidatus Limnocylindria bacterium | reverse complement strand
TGCTCGAGTGTGGTACCGCTCGACGCGGCGTATACGCGGCAATGTCGGAGCGATGGTCGGCATCGCGCTCCTCCTGGTCGTGCTCGGCATGGCCGTATTAGCGGACATCATCGCGCCGTACCCCAGCACGGCCCAGGACCTGGGCCACGCGCTTCAGCCCCCGAGCCTCGCTCACTGGTTCGGGACCGACACCGTCGGTCGTGACATCTTCAGCCGGGTCGTCGCCGGCTCGCGAATCTCTCTGCAGATCGTCATCCTCGTTCTCGGCGTCGCGCTCACGATCGGTGGCACGCTCGGCTCGCTCGCGGGTTATTACGGCGGGTTGGTCGATGAGATCGTCATGCGCGTCGCGGACGTCTTCTTCGCCTTCCCGCATTTCCTGCTCGCCATGGCAGTGGTCGCGGCGCTCGGGCCTGGCCTGCAGAACGCGATGATCGCCATCGCGGTTGCGTACTGGCCGCGCTACGCGCGTCTCATTCGCGCATCGATCCTGAAAGCGCGTGCCGAGCCGTACATCGAGGCCGCGAGAAGCGTCGGCTGTCTCGACCGCCGAATCATCGTCCGCCACCTGATGCCCAACAGCGTCGCTCCGGTGCTCGTCCAGGCGACGATGGATGCCGGTATCGCGATCCTGACGACGGCTTCCCTCAGTTTCGTCGGCCTCGGCGCCGTCCCGCCGACGCCGGAGTGGGGGGCGATGGTGGCCGGCGGACGAAATTACATCCTGACCGCATGGTGGATCCCGACGTTCCCCGGGATCCTCATCTCGATCGCTGTCGCAGGGTTCATGTTCCTGGGCGACGGGCTGCGCGATCTGCTCGATCCGACGCTGCGTGGGCGCGTGGGCTTCTAGCGGCAGCGCGCGCATGGACTACACGGTGTCGATACCGACCTGCAAAGAGGGGCTGAGCATGCCCCTGCCGTTCGCGGACCTCGACGACGTCGTGCGTATAAGTCAAGCGGCGGAACGCCTTGGGTATCACTCGGTCTGGGGGAACGATCACATCACCGCGCCGCGCTATGTGCGAGAGGCGCACGCGACGCCCCCGCGCTTTTTCGAACCGCTCATCACGCTCGCCTACGTTGCGGCGCACACGAGGACGATCCGGCTCGGCACGGCGGTGCTCGTGGTGCCGATGCGAGAGCCAGTCTTCCTCGCCAAACAGGTTGCCACGCTGGATCACGCGAGCGGCGGCCGGGTCCTACTCGGCGTCGGCGTCGGCGCCTATCGCGAGGAACTGGAGGCCCTCAGGCCGAAATCCAAAGGGATCGACCGCGGCGAGATGCTCGCCGAGGGTCTCGCGGCGATGCGGCTCCTCTTCACCGAACGGCGCGCGAGCTACTCGGGCCGCTTCTACCGATTCGAAGGGATCGAGCTCTTCCCCAAGCCGGTGCAAAACCCCTTTCCCATCTACGTCGGCGGAAACCACGTGAACCAGATACGTCGTGCTGTCGCGTACGGGAATGGGTGGCTGCCTGCGTCGATCCCCCCATCGCAGCTTCGTGAAGGCGTGGTCGAGCTCCAGCGCGCCGCCGAGCAAGCGGGTCGAGATCCTCGCGAAATTGTCGTCGCACCGCAGGTGATGGTCTGCATCGCGCGAACCCACGAGAGCGCGATTCGCAACTTCGAGTCGAGCCCGATGTACCGGCACCTGCACACGCTGGGCGAATCGACGTTGCGCTCGGTCGACATGGGAAGACTCGTCGAAGCAAACCTCATCGGAACGCCCGAGGAGATCGTCTCGCGGGTGAAGGCGTTCGAGGACGCGGGTGCATCCCTGATGGCGACGATGAGCTTCATCAGCCCCACGGTGGAGGCGACGCTCGAGGACATCCAGTACTTCGCGGAGGATGTCTTTTCGGCATCTGAGGTCGCCCCGAGGCCGAGGGCATGATCGCCCCAGGCATCGGCCAGCTGCAGGACCTACCGCCTCCTCGCCTCGCCGCGGTGGTCCGGCTGTGCGAGGAGCTCGGGTACGACGTGCTCTGGTACGCGAACGAGAAGTTCTACAGGGATCCCTACATTGGGCTCGCGGTCGCGGCGCTCTCAAGTCGCAGGTTGAAGCTCGGGACGTTCATCGCCGACCCGTACAGCGCGCATCCGGCCCTTACCGCCGTCGCCATAGCAAGCCTCGACGAGCTCAGCGACGGGCGCGCCGTTCTACTCCTCGGCGCGGGCGGAACCGGGCTGCACCGGCTCGGCATCGAGCGCAAGCGGCCCGCGCGTGCAATCTCGGAGGCCATCACCGTGATCCGCCGGCTGCTGGCCGGTGAGACGGTGTCGTTCGAGGGCGAGATCGTGCGTTTGAACGGCGTGCGCCTCGCGTTCGCCGCGCGACCGAATATCCCGATCTACGTCGCGAGTCGTGGAGACGGCGTGCTCGCCGTCGCGGGCGAGAAGGCCGATGGGGTCATGGTCGCGACCTATGCGACGCCCCGGGGGCTTCAGCACGCGCTCTCGCGCGTCGAGGACGGCGCACGGAGGGCTGGGCGGCATCTGTCGGACCTCGCGCTCGTGAGCCGGGTCGACGGTTGGATCGATGAGGATCGGCAGCGCGCGAAGGCCACGCTTCGCCCCATGGTCGCCCGCATGCTCGCCGCGAGCTACCCGGATCGGAGCTTCGTGCATGCCGCGGGCGTGGAGGTACCGGCGGAGCTAGAGTCGGTCGCCGCGCATCGCGATCGCGAGAGGGCGAGCGCCGCCGCTTATCTCGTTCCCGATTCGCTCGTCGATGCGTTCGCTTGGGCGGGTACCGCGGACGAGGTCGCCAAGAAGATCGCCGCCATGGCCGACCTCGGCATTACTGGCGTCACGTTCATGCCGCATCCGCCGCCTGGGGAGTCAGTCGAGAAGGGCATCCGCGCCTTCGCGACCGAGGTCCTGCCGCGTGCCGCGGCTGCCGGCGCGTCGATCGGCGGAATCCCGGCGTAAGGACGCGAGAATACCCGCGAGGTTGCTCGAAGGAGACGATGTGGTGACGCTCGTGAATGTCCCGCGCGCCCAGGCGGTGTTGCAGCGGGAAAGGCTGGATGGGGTTATCGGTTGCACTCCCGAGAACGTGTACTACCTGAGCGGTGGGCTCGAGAGCACGGGATTCGCGATCAGCCGCTACACGACGCAGGTCTTCGCGATCATCAGCGACCAGAGTCCGGGAGACCCGGTCGTTGTCTCCGGGCTCGGGGACGCGGGCGCAATCCTCCTGGCATGTCCGCCACAGACCCGAGCGATCCACTACGGGACCTTCTTTCGCTTCGTCGATCCGGAGGCGAAGCTGGACGCGCACGAGCTCGGGGTCAAGGCACGGGTAGTCGATGCTGCCGCCAGAGCGAATGCCTTCGAGGGTCTGCTGGCTGGGCTCGAGGAGGCGCGCCTGACCCGAGGTCGTGTCGGCTACGACGAGAAGGGATTCGACGCCGCGCACCTGCCTCGGCTGAGAGAGAAGCTGCCGCATCTGGAACTCGTCCCCGCCTGGGCCACGATCCGCCGGATTCGCGCGGTGAAGATCGACGAGGAGATCCGCAGACTCACTGCGACCCTGCGGCTCAGCGAGCGGGCGATCAAGGAAGCGATCACGGTCGCGGCGCCGGGTGCCACCGAGGAGGATCTCATCCGCGAGTATCGGCGCGCGGTCGTCTCGGGCGGCGGAACGCCGGCGATCAATGAGATCACGTTCGGTCGGCGCGCGGCCGTGGGCTCCCTGCCGCGGCAGAACGGCGTGTTGAAAGAGGGCGAGATCATCCGTTTCGACGTCGGCTGCAAGCTGGACGGGTACTGGAGCGATATCGCCCGGCTCTTCGCATTCCGCGGCGCGCCTCCCGCCCGGATCCAGCGGTTGTACGGGGCCATGGTTGCAGGCGAAGAGCACGCGATCCGGATCATGCGACCCGGCATCAGCGCGCGAGAGGTCTTTAAGGGTACGGTCGAGGCGGTCCGGGCTGCTGGGGCGCCACACTACGACCGTCATCACGTCGGCCACGCGATTGGCCTCGAGGTCTACGAAGTCCCGCTCCTCGGACCGGGCGACGACACCCCGCTCGAAGCCGGAATGGTCTTCGAGGTCGAGACGCCGTACTACGAGATCGGCTTCGCGGGAGTGCAGATCGAGGACACCGTCATCGTCCGGGAGGCTGGCGGAGAGATGATCACCACGCTTCCCCGGGGCATCGAGCCATTGGCATGAGCTACCTGACGGGTTTCCGCTGCCATCGCTGCGGTCGCCTGTATCCGCCGGGTCGCTTGTTCCTCGGTTGTCCCGGCTGCGCGGGCGACAAGCCTTCCAATCTCATCGCTGAGTACGACTACGAGGCGATCGGCAAGGTCTTCAGCCGAAAAGCCCTCGACCATCGACCGAGCACGATGTGGCGTTACCGCGAGTTCCTACCAGTAGACGAGGAGCACATCGTCTCGATCAGCGAGGGGTTCACGCCGCTCATCGCGTGTCCGAACCTCGGGCGGAGGCTGGGGCTGTCAGCGCTGTACGTAAAGGACGAATCGCGTAATCCGACGTGGTCGTTCAAGGACCGCATGGCGTCGGCGGGTGTCTCCTCCGCGGTAGCGATGGGGTCCAGCGTTATCACCGCCGCATCGTCAGGAAACGGCGGAGCCGCGGCCGCCGCGTACGCCGCCCGCGCCGGTCTCGATGCCGTCATCGTGACGACTCCGCAATTCCCGCTGACGATGCGGACGCTCATGCAGTCGTACGGCGCGAAAGTCGTCGCCACGAAGACAATGCGCGAGCGATGGACCATCGTTCGACTCGGTGTGGAGAAGTACGGCTGGTTCCCCACGCAGAACTTCATCGATCCTCCGATTGGCGCCAACCCGTACGCGCTCGAGGGGTGCAAGACGATGGGCTATGAGATCTGCGAGCAGCTCGAGTGGCGGCTCCCGGATTGCGTAATCTCGCCCGTGGGTTCCGGGGACTCGATGGTCGGTATCTGGCAGGCGTTCCGAGAGTGGCTCGACCTGCGGATCGCCGCGCCCGGCAGCCGCATGCCGCGCTTGGTCGCGGCCGAGGTCTTCGGATCGCTCCAGGACGCGCTCGCTCGGGACCTCGATCACACCGAAGCAATGCCCACGGCGCCGACTGTCGCTGTGTCGGTAGGCGTCGCAAACAGCGCTTACCAGTCGCTGCGCGTGTTGCGCGAAACAGAGGGCATCGCCATGACCGCGACCGACGACGAGATGCTGCGGATGCAGGCGGAGCTCGCCTCGGAGGAGGGTATCTACTCGGAGGCGTCGAGTGTCCTGACGCTCGCGGTGGCGGAGAAGATGGTCGCGCGCGGGCTGCTCAGGGGCGACGAGGTCGTCGTGGCGCTCCTGACGTCGACGGGTCTCAAGGATCCCGAGGCGACCGCGACACGGCTGCGGAACATTCCGATCATCGAGGCGACGGAGGATGACCTGGCCCGCGTACTGAGGGACCAGTACGGTATGGCGCTCGCCGGGTCCGCCGCTTCGGCGACGGCGCGGTCATGAGCACGTCAGGTCTGAAAGGCCTCGTCGCCATCATTTCAGGATCGAGCCACGGGATCGGTCGCGGTATCGCGCTCCGTCTGGCGGGAGAGGGCTGTCATGTGATAGTGAACGGCCGGGACGAGAAGGCGATCGATGATGTCTGCCGGAGCGCCGTCGGTCTCGGGGTACGCGCTATCGGGGTCCGCGCGGATGTATCGAAGGAGGAAGAGGTCGAGCGACTCTTTCAGGCGTGGTCGGGTCAGTTCGAGAGGCTCGACATCATGGTGAATTGCGCGGGCATCTGGCAGAGTACACCGTTCCATCGGATGACCCGAGAGGAGTGGGACCGCGTCCTTGGTGTCCATCTGCAGGGGTTCTTCCACTGCAGCCGCCGCGCGGCGGAGATCATGGTCGGTCAGCGCTCGGGCACGATCATCAGCGTCAGCTCGATCAGTGACCTGCGCGCGCATGAGAAGGCCGCGGCCTACGACGCGGCGAAGGGTGCGATCCTCGCCGCGACGCGAGCGATGGCCGTGGATCTCGGCGAGTTCGGGATCCGCGTGAATGCCGTGAGTCCCGGTCCGATCTACGTGGAGAACTGGGACAAGTTCTCGACGCCCGATGACCGCATCCGTGCGGGACAGCAGCTGCCGCTCCGTCGCATCGGCACGCCAGACGATGTCGCAGGCGTCGTAGCGTTCCTCGCTTCCGCTGATGCGGGCTTCATCACGGGACAGACCATCTACATCGACGGCGGGCTGACCGCGCAGGCGCGGCCGCCCAGTACCCAGCCGACATGAGCCCCAACGCGAGGGTTCGTCCGCAGTTGAGCAGATCGCCGACAGTCGCTAGGCCACCGATCAGTGTCGCCACCCTCCGGGAGCGGGTCGGTGCCGTCCCACGCCTCGACCTGGCATGGTTGCCGACGCCGCTGCAGGAGATGCCGCGCTTGAGCGAACGCCTCGGCGTGCGGCTGCTGATGAAGCGCGACGACCTCACCGGCCTCGCGTTCGGCGGAAACAAAGCGCGCAGCCTCGAGTTCCGGCTGGCCGAGGCAATTGGCGTGGGCGCGGACGCCATCGTTGCGGTCCTCGACCTCCAGTCGAACTCCGCCTGCCAGACCGCGGCGGCCGCAAACCGTCATGGACTGGAGACCCACCTCGTACTGCACGGGTCCGGGCGGGAGTGGCAGGGCAACCTGCTCCTGGACGCGCTGCTCGGAGCGGACATCCAACTCGCGTCGAGCTCTGCCGAGGCGGAGCGCGTTGCCGCTGACATCGTCGACCGCCTGCGTGGAGAGGGTCGCCGCGTCTACTCCCTGAATCAAGGGCGGATGTTCGCGCTCGGCTCGTGCCTCGGATACGCGTTGTGTGCGGCTGAGATCGTCGAGCAGCTCACGTCGCGCGGCGCGCGAGCCGAGGCCATCTACTTGAGTTCCGCGGGAAAGAGCCAGGCGGGCGTCGTCCTCGGCGCGTTGGCGCTCGGGATCGAGGCGAGAGTCATCGGGATCGCCGCCCGGCCCGCGCCGGAGGCCGCATCGGTCGTCGTCACGACCGTCCGGGAGGCTGCGAAGCTGCTGGGGCTCGACATCCAGCTCGAGGCGAGCGAGGTCAGGAACTTCGGCGACTTCGCGGGGGCCGAGTACAAGACTCCGAGTCCGGAGGGCCTCGAGGCGCTCGATCTCGTCGCACGACTCGAAGGCGTCCTGCTCGACACGACCTACACCGCGAAGGCGATGGCGGGCTTGTTTGAGCACATTCGGACAGGCGACGTCCGGCCAGGAGACTCCGTCGTGTTCATCCACACCGGAGGGACACCGGTCCTCTTCGCGGAGGCGGAGTCCCTCCTGGCCTGGCGGCGAGGGATGGTAAGTGGCGCGACAGCTAGATGAGGCGAAGTCGAGGCAACTCCGGAGCCTCGGCGAAAGCCTCGATCGCCTCATCACGATCGACCTGACAGGCCGGTCGGTGATCCACGCACTCCATCGCGCTGCGCGGGAGAGCCAGGGCGATGAGCCACTGAGCAGTCGGGCCGCGCGATCGCTTGTGGAGCGCGTCGAGCCGCGCGACGTCGTCCTCATCTCCACCGGGATGCCCGTGGGGACGCTGCCGAGCGCTGAACAAGACGGTCCGGTCGGCGCCGCAACCCTCGCGCGAAGCATCGTCATCGGCCTCTCGGCCACGCCCGTGGTCGTCACTGAGGAGCGCAATGTCCCGCTCATGACCGACACCCTGCGCGGTGCGGGCCTGTACGTCCTGCCGGTCGATGTCGCGCGGAGCCAGCCTACGGGGTGTGCGGTGGTGCCCTTCCCTCTTGAGCCCTCCGCCGCTCCGGGAGCCGCTAGGACGATCCTCGATCAGATGCAGCCGAAAGCGCTCGTCGCGATCGAGCGTGCGGGCGCGAATGAGCGGGGTGAGCATCACGCGGCGCTGGGGCGCAGTCTCACGGCACACAACTCGAAGCAGGATGTGATGTTCGAGATCGCGCGAGAGCGCGGGATCCTCACGATCTGCATCGGTGACGGCGGGAACGAGCTCGGGTGCGGCCTGATCCGCGAAGCGGTTATCGCGGCGGTCCCCGGCGCCGCGCGGTGCCGGTGCCCTTGCGGCGGGACGGTGGTGCCCGCGTTCGTGCCGGATGTCCTAATCATGGCGGCGGTCTCCAATTGGGGCGCCTACGCCATCGAGGCCGGTATCGCTGCGGCCGTCGAGCGCCCCGAGGCACTGCACGACCGCGATGTGGATCTTCGCGTCCACACAGTCGCAGCCCTCGCCGGCGCGAACAACGATGGCCCCCGCCTGCTCGATCCCGGGACGGATGCGGTGTCCGCGCGCTACCACGGTCACCTGCTGGAGCTGATGGCCGAACTCGTGAAGAGCAGCGCGGACCTCGGTGGCCTATATCGCGCCGACAAGTGGCCGTGGGTGCATGACAGATAGAGTTGTGGCCGTTAGGTTTCGCGTGAGGGGTTCGCGGCGATGAACGGGGCGCGGGTCAGGGCTGCTCTCACGGGTGTGGGCGTCACGACCGTCACGCCATTCGCCCCCGACGATCTCCGGCTCGATCTCGCGGCACTGCAGGAGAACCTGGCGTTCTTGCTTAGCCACGGCATCCGCGTCCTGTACCCGTGCGGCAACACCGGAGAGTTCCATGCGCTCACGCGGGAGGAGTGGCGCGAGATCGTCAGCGAGACGGCGAAGATCGCGCAGGGCAGGGCCGTCGTGCTTGCTTGCATCGGCTACGCGGCGGAGACGGCGATCGAGATGGGCCGCTACGCGGTCGAGCGGGGCGCCGAGGGCGTCATGGTCATGCCGCCGATCCACACGTATCGCTCGCCGGAGGGGCTGGGACTCTACTACCGGCGCATTGTCGAGACGCTCGATGTCCCCGTCGTGATCTACAAGCGCAGCGAGTTTCCCTCTGACGAGCTCCTGGCCGAACTCGTGCGCGACGACCGCGTGGCGGGTGTGAAGTACGCCGTAAACGACCCGAACCGCTTCGCCAATGTCGTCGCCCGGACGCGGGGGACGAGGGCGATCTGGACCTGCGGCACCGCCGAGCGGTGGGCGCCGTTCTTCGCGCTGGCGGGAGCGCAGGGTTTCACATCCGGCATCGCTAACTTCGCGCCGGGTCTTGCTCTCGACATGATGGCAGCGCTCCAGACCGGGGACTATCCGCGGGCCATGCAAGTCCGAGCGCGAGTGCTGCCGTTCGAGGAGCTCCGCGCTCGCCACGATGACGCGAACAACGTGCCGGCCGTGAAGGCGGCCATGGATTGCATCGGTCTGCGCGCAGGCCCGCCTCGCCCACCGCTCACCCCGTTGTCTGGGGACGATCGCGCCACGATGCTGGGAATCCTCAGTGACTGGGGACTCAGCCGGGACTGACCGCGCCAAGTTAGCGCAAACGGGCTAGAGGAACTCGATGCCCATGCTTGCGCGCGGCGATAGGCGACGGTCGGGCGATCCATCACGGCATGGAGCTCCGCATCGAGGTCGACGCGTAGTTCCCAGGGCCGGGCGCTCTCCACGACTTCGCGGTCTTTGGCCTGTACGAGGTCCTGGTCCGCTGGAATTCCTCGTGGTCGACGGCCCAGTCGCGGCCGGGGTAAAGGATCCGGTAGAGGCGCGTGCGACGACCGCTCTCTGGGCACATCGCCACGAGAACGGAAAAACGTACCTTCCCGCTCGTCTTGCGCATGAGGACCGCGTTGGGCGCCGCCCAGAACTGGTAATGCGACGTCACAAATCCGGGGAGATCGGAACCCGCTGTGGCATCCGCATCGTAGGTGACCGTCAGGTTCTTCGGCTGGTGTATGTCGTACTCAAGGTGGAAGAAGGGTCCGTCGAGCGACACGCGTGCCTTGGGCGCCTCGGGTCGGGCCGGATCACCGTCGTGCCGCGATGCGTGAATGCGAAATGGTAAGTGTCGAGCGACCCTTCGACGGTGCGACCAAGACCGGCCTCCCAGACACGCTCCGCGATCGGGAGGGCGATGAACGATGGATCGTCTGACTCCGGTACGGGCATGATCGGCATCTTCGCCTGGGGCTCGAGACAGACCCATATCAACCCGTACTTCACGATCGTCGGATAGACATCGTTGCGCCAGTTCTTTCCGCCCGGGAGCGCGATCCCGGCGACATCGAGGGCGGGAATTCGATGAATCGCTCCCGTCGGACCCACTCGAATCCGTGATAGCGGCAGGTGACCGCGGTTTCGCCCCGGTTCACCCAGCCCAGCGAGAGCGCGGAGCCACGGTGCGGGCAGGTGCCAGACATTGCGACGACCTGACCCTGAAGGTCGGCGATCACTATCCGATCGCCGAGGAGTTCCTTCGCGAGGACCCGCTGCATCCCGTGCTCGTCACGGCGTACCTGCTTGAGCGTCGAGCGAAGCGATTGGGTGAAAGAACGGGCGTAGCGACTGCGCGTAGATGCGTTCCTGCGCTAAAGACAACTCGGCCATCTGCTTCACCCGCCTGCGGACCGAGACGATCGGCCCGCGCGAGGCATCTTAGCGATGCCCAACGGTTGGCGGCCTGAACTAGACGACGCCTTTCTGGTCGCGGAGAGAAGGAAAGTGCCGCACCAAGACACCAGAGCACCGGCCCTCGGGTGACACGGCAATTCCTCTACTTCCCTTTTGATGAGGAAAGCTCAAGAAGCCGCAAAAGAGGCATCGCGGCTACAGAGCCAGACCAACATACGTCGGAGCGCGACACCAGATGAGTGGTTCGTTCTGGCGACCACGCCGGCAGGATGGACGCCTGAGCGGACGCGAAGTTCCAACGACTTGACTTATCTCACGGTGAAGAGTGGGACGCTCGGAGACGGAAATCGTTCGATGACCTCTGCCACGGGAGGGTCCTTGGATCGCTAGCCCAGCTTGCAAGGCGCATACGCCTAAGAGGTCAGTCTCCCGCCCACGACTCCTTTCCTGAATGGCGGTCTTGTAGCTGCGTCGTGATGGGAATGTGCGAACTTGCTCAAGTTTTCGACTGAGCCGACGGGCAGACTCGAACTGCCGACCGGCGGTTTACGAAACCGCTGCTCTACCGGCTGAGCTACGTCGGCGGGAGAGAGCACCAGTCTAGCGCGACTCGGTGACCCCAACTCGTGGGCAGAGATCACGCAACACGCACACCGAGCACCGCGGCCGCCGCGCCACGCATACCTCTCGCCCGTGGCGGATCAGGTTCATGTGCAGCGCGTACATGTCGTCCGGCGGAACGCTCTGCTGGAATGCGGCCTGCGTGGCGACCGCGTCGGCCTGAGGCGGCACGAGGCCGAGACGTCTCGCGACGCGGTGGACGTGCGTATCGACGGGAAAGTACGGGCGGTCGAGCGAGAAGAGCAGCACGCACGCTGCCGTCTTCGGTCCCACGCCCGGCAGCGCGATGAGCGTGTCCCAGAGCTCCCGATCGTCCATTTTCGTGAACGCTCGATCGTCGAGCGGCACGCCGCTCTCGCGGATCGCGCGCAGCATCGCGCGGATGCGCACGGCCTTCGTCGGCCCGAGGCCGCCGCGGCGGATGGCGCGAGCAAGCGCGGGGAGAGGCGCGTCCGCGAC
This sequence comes from Candidatus Limnocylindria bacterium, assembly GCA_036002305.1. Lineage (GTDB taxonomy): Bacteria > Chloroflexota > Limnocylindria > P2-11E > P2-11E > 3-1-20CM-2-70-9. The sequence goes on along the minus strand of DASYTL010000029.1, from coordinate 157,137 downwards.
GTCGTCCCAGGTGGGGAATCGCAGGCGCAGGTCGGCGTAGGCTCGGTCGCGATTCGTGTCGCTCGTGTGCTGCGAGAGCACGGTGAGGACGAGCTCCTCGAGGGGCGGGAGGTGGCGGGGTTCCGGCGGGGTGCCGTACGCGCGGGCGAGGCGCCGCGCGATGGCGCGAAGACGGCGCCGGTCCACAGCCCGAGGGTAGCGCGCGGGCACGTCCCTTCTTCTAGGCTGACGTGGGATGATCGAGTTCCGGGACGTCCACAAGCACTTCGGGGCGCTGCACGTGCTCCGCGGGATCACGCTCTCGGTGAAAGAGCGTGAGGTCGTCGTCGTCATCGGGCCCTCGGGGTCCGGCAAGAGCACCATGCTGCGGACGATCAACCGCCTCGAGCCGATCGACAGCGGAACTCTGAATGTCGACGGGATCGAGGTCCACGCTCGCGACCTGGACGTCAACCGACTGCGCAAAGAGGTCGGCATGGTGTTCCAGTCGTTCAACCTCTTCCCCCATCTCACCGCGGCGGAGAACGTGATGCTCGCGCCGATGAAGGTGCGCGGAGTCTCCAAGAAAGAAGCCCGCGAGCGGGCCCTCGCGCTGCTCGCGAAGGTGGGGATACCGGAAAAGGCCGACGTCTATCCGACCCGGCTCTCCGGCGGCCAGCAGCAGCGCGTGGCCATCGCGCGCGCGCTCGCGATGGAGCCTCGCGTCATGCTGTTCGACGAGCCGACGAGCGCGCTCGACGCCGAGATGATCCGCGAGGTGCTCGACGTCATGCGCCAGCTCGCCCACGAGGGAATGACCATGATGGTCGTGAGCCACGAGGTCGGGTTTGCTCGCGAGGCGTCCGACCGGGTGGTGTTCATGGACGAAGGGCGCATCATTGAGGACTCGCCGACCGCGGACTTCTTCGCGTCGCCTCGGGAGGAGCGCGCGAGGCAGTTTCTCAGCAAGGTCATACGCCACTAGGCGAAGGAGGGGCACATTTTGGGCAGTCTTGCGCGCGCAATCACCGTTGGGCTCGGCGTCGCGTTCACCATTGCCGCCTGCGGAGGCGCCGGCACGGGTGGTGGCGGCACGGCAACGCCGACTCCGCAGCAGACGGCGGCAGCGAAGCCGACGTTCGATGCCCAGAGCTTCATGTACGCGATACAGGTCAAGGGGAAGATCCGGATTGGAACTCAGGAGAACAACCCGCCCTTCAGCGTGAAGAGCCCGGTGACGAGCAAGTGGGAGGGTTTCGACGCCGACATCGGCCGCGAGCTGGCGAAAGGGATCTTCGGCGCATCCGAGGACCCCGAGAAATACATCGAGTGGGTGCCGGTCACATCACCGACACGGATCCCGACGCTCACCGAGGGCAAGGCTGACGTGATCATCAAGACGTTCACGATCACGGCGGAACGGAAGACGCAGATCGACTTCTCCGACGTGTACTTTCAGACCGGCCAGCGGATCCTGGTCAAGAAAGCGAACGACACGATCAAGGAGGTCGCCGACCTCAACGGCAAGACGTTCTGCGCACAGCGTGGGACGACGAGCGAGCAGAACGTCATCAAGGCCGCACCTCAGGCGAAGTTCTTCCCCGCGGGCAGCTATCCCGAGTGCCTTCTGGCCCTCAATCAGGGCTCGATCGACGCCGTCTCGACCGACGAGACGATCCTGTTTGGTCTGGTGCAGCAGGATGCCAATACCAAGATCGTCGGCAAGTACTTTTCCGAGGAGCCCTACGGCATCGGCGTCAAGAAGAACGAGGGCGGGGACCGTACCGGCTTCGTGCCTTTCCTGAATACCTGGATCGGCCGGATCATCCAGGACGGTACCTGGGCCAAGCTCTATGAGAAGCACATCACGCCTGTCTCGGGCGACAAGAAGACCAAACCGACTGGGTAGCGGACCGACGCGTTTTTCACGTGAACGGGGGTCGGCACATTGCCGGCCCCCGTTCCTTGCGTGATCCCCGGCGCGATCGCTTTCGAGTTCCCCGGCCTCTTCTTCGGGGGCCTCTGGCTGACGATCCAGATCTCGGCGCTCGGGCTCGCGGGGTCGCTCGTCGTCGGGACTCTCGTCGCGCTCATGCGCGTCTCGCCGATCGCGGGGCTGCGGTGGATCGGCGCCTCATTCGTCGAGTTCTTCCGAAATACCCCACTCGTCGTACAGCTCTTCTTCCTGTTCTACGGGCTGCCGTTCCTCGGCCTGCGCTTCTCCAGCGAGCTCTTCGAGAACATCTTCCGGGCAGCATCCGTCGGGATGGCGCTCTACCACGGCGCCTACGTCGCCGAGGTCGTGCGCGGTGGGCTGCTGGCCGTCGAGCGCGGGCAGATCGAGGCCGCCCGCTCACTCGGGCTCTCCTACGCACAGATGCTGCGGGAGGTTCAGCTCCCGCAGACTTTCCGCGCGGTCATACCGCCGCTTGGGAACATCGCCATCGCTCTGGTGAAGAACACCTCGCTCGCGTCGACAATCGGCGTCACCGAGCTCCTCGGCGCGGCCGAGACGGTCGAGTCCAGGACGTTCCGCGCCGAAGAGGCCTTCATCGCGGCGACGCTGCTCTATCTCGTCCTGACCATCCCGCTCGGCGTCGTCGTCAATCTGCTCGAGCGTCGTCTTCTGGTGGTCCGCTGATGCGGCCGGATACCTGGGGGATGTTCGCGGACCCCGCGATCTGGCGCTTCTTCGGGGAAGGCCTGCGAGAGACCCTGTCGATTTCGATCGGCTCGGTGGCACTCTCCTTCATCGTCGGGCTCCTCTTTGCCCTCGGTCGGTTGTCACGCCGTCCGTGGATCCGCTGGCCGGCGATCGCGTACATCGAGGCGATCCGCGCGCTTCCGGTCCTGCTGCTCATCGTGTACTTCGGTATCAAGGGGTCGTCGCTCTTCCGGCCTATCTTCGGCCCCGAGTTTGACCTGCCTCGCTTCTGGGCGGGCGTCTTGGGGTTGTCGCTGTACACGAGCGCGGTCCTGGCGGAGATCATCCGCGCTGGGATCCTGAGCCTGCCGCGCGGGCAGACCGAGGCTTCGCGCGCCCTTGGTCTGTCCTACGCGCAGTCGATGCGCCACGTGATCCTGCCGCAGGCGCTCCGGCTCATGGTGCCCGCGATGATGGGTCAGCTCACCACGGTGATAAAAGACACCTCGCTGGTCGGGACCATCGGGGTCTTCGAGCTGCTGCGCCAAGGCCAGACGATCTATACGCAGTTCTTCAACCCGGTGGAGGTCCTCCTCGTCGTCGCGACGATCTACTTCGTGATCTGCTTGACGCTCTCTCGGCTCTCACGGCGCCTCGAGGCCGGCCGAGTCACCAAGGAGGCGAAGAGCGTCATCGGCGCGGTCGAGCTCCGGGATCAGGTGGCGTGACAGGATGGTCTCCGCCAGAGCGGGAATGCGCTGAGCGCGGGGATCGTTGCGATAAAGTGGCCGGATGGCGCAGGATGCGTTCGAGACCGAGGCGCTGTCGTACCTCGATGCGCTCTACCGCACCGCGCTCCGGATGACGCGATCGGAGGCCGACGCAGAGGACCTCGTGCAAGAGACCTACATCCGTGCGCTCCGCTTCCGCCAGCAGTTCACGCCTGGCACCAACCTCAAGGCCTGGCTCTTCCGCATCCTGACGAACACGTTCATAAACGCTTACCGGAAGCGTGCCCGGCATCCCCAGACCGCCGAGCTGGACGACGTCGACGAGTTCTCGCTCTACCGGCGCATGTCACAGAACGGATCCGCCTCCGGCGCGTCCGACCCCGAGCGGGAGTTCCTCGACGGGATCGTCTCGAGCGAGGTGAAGGAGGCCCTTGAGGCCCTCCCGGAGAAGTTCCGGACGACGGTCCTGCTCGACGTCGAGGGCTTCGCCTACAAGGAGATCGCCGAGATGCTCGGCATTCCGATCGGAACGGTCATGTCCCGGCTCCATCGGGGCCGGAAGTTCCTGCAGCAGCGTCTGTACGAGGTCGCCCGGGAGCGCGGGATCGCCGCGGTCCGGACACCCGTGCAGCACTCGGACTGAAGGAGGGCGGGATGGACTGCGACGACTGCCTCGAAAAGCTCTACGAGTTCCTCGACCAGGAGCTCGGCCCTGCCGAGCGCAAGGAAGTGGCGAAGCACCTCGAGGGCTGCGGCGACTGCGGCGACGATCTCGTCTTCGAGGAGCGCTTCCTCAGGGTCATCCGCGACTGCGGGACCTCCGACGTCGCCCCCGCCGAGCTCCGACAGCGTGTCGCCGAGCGACTGCGGCGCGACGTGCCGCCGACGACCGCGTGATGTCATTGACGTTGCGTCTGTTGACATTTGTGACGTGAGTGTGTCTATATAACCCCCAATGCGTGGCCAGGAGGAGGTGATCCACTGATGCCGGCGAAGAAGAAGGCGAAGAAGTCGTCCAAGAAGAAGAAGTAAATAGGTCGTGAGCGACGACGAGAGTCGTCGCTTTTTTCGTTTCGCGATCCGACACCTTTCGCAAACCCGCCGATCCGCGTAGGCCTCGCGGATCGGTTTTCTTTTTGCCTCGGCTACGCTCGACGCATGGCCGACCGTCGCACGCTTCCGCCGATCAGGGTCAACGCCGTGGCCATCGGCCTCATCGTGGCGGTCGCGAGCGCTACCGTCCTCGGTCTCCCGGCCAGGCCCGATGCGCCGATCTTTGGTATCGCCGCTCCGCTTTGTGGTGTCGCGATCGGGGGGTTTCTGGCCGGAAAACTGGCCAAATACGCCGGCGCGTACCACGGCGCGCTCGCCGGCGCCGGCTACGTGCTGGCCGAGGTGCTCGGGCTCGCGCCCGCTCCTTTCCAGCCGGCGCAGGACGGCCTCGCCGAGAGCCTCTGGATCATCGCGGGCGACGCGGCCCTGCTGTCGATCGCGGCGCTCGCGGGCTGGCTCGCTTCGCCCCGGGCAGCGTCTTCGTCTTCCTCGGATAAGGGCAGAGGTCGATGACCGGGCAGATCGGACAGAGCGGCGTGGGCCGGCAGATCCTGCGGCCGTGCAGGACGAAGCACCACGTCGCCTTGATCCAATCCTTCTTGGGGTAGAGCGCCCGCAGGCTGTCCTCGATCTGCTCACCCCGCCGGACGAGCCCGAGCCGCTCCGCGACGCGGGCCACATGGCGGTCCACGGCGATCGCCGGGACACCGAAGGCGGCGCCGAGGACGATCGATGCCGTCTTGCGACCGACTCCATGAAGGCGCGTAAGACCTTCCATGTCGGACGGTACCTCGCCGCCGAACTCATCGAGGAGGCCTCGCGACATGGCGCGAAGCGCTTTCGCCTTCTGGTTGAAGAACCCCGTCGCCTTGATGTCCCGCTCGAGGACCCCCGCGGGCGCCGACGCGTAGTCCGCCGGGGTCCGGTACTTCACGAAGAGTGCGCTGGTCACCTCGTTGATCCGCTCGTCCTGCGCCTGCGCGGCGAGGATGGTCGCGACGAGCAGCTCGAGCGGGTTGCTGAAGCGCAAGGTCGGTCCCCAGTCGGGATACGCCTTGGCCAGCCGGGTGAGGATCTTCCGCGCCCGCGCGCGGAGGGCGGAATCGGGGGGCTTGAGGGCGCGGGTCGCTCTCGGCTTCGACCGCGGGGGCATGGGCTGAACCATACTCGCGACCGAAGGAGCCCCCTTCGGAAACCCCGGGGTGCTCCAATTTCCCAGACCCACGATCGAGGCGAGCGGCGGATCCAAATCGCCCACCTCGGCGCGCAAGCTGTGAAACACCAGGCGCACGGAGCAGGACGAGGTGCTCAAGGCCTGCGCGAAGCAAGTGGCCTACCGCGTCGAGCTCATGGCGGATCACGTCGGCTCGTTCCGGACACGCTCTTCGGCGACCACGTCGGCCCTGCACAAGGCATTCACGGCAGCCCGATCGATCTCGCGCATCCAGCAGGGAGTGCGGTACACGCAGGTGAAGTACGTCGACGGGATGGAGAATCCCGCCGAGGCCATGCCCGACGCGGCGCGATGGCTTTTTCGCGCGGGTACGAGGACGTCGCGAGGATCGTGGATGGGAATGGGTTTTGCGGGTGCGCCAGGCCTAGGCCCGGTAGACGACCTGGGAACCACCGCCCAGCACCGGATGTAGTTCGGGTCGTGAAGGCACGGGTCGATCTCGGCGTGGCGGCGCTGCTCACGCTCGGTGCGGTGGTGGCGAGCGTTGGGGCGGCTCTCCTCGGTGGACGCCTGATCGAGAGCGGCCCCAACTGGTGGCGGTCTCTGGTCGCCCGGCCCTACCTTGCTCTCGCGGAGCTCGGCGTCGACATGGGCCATCCCGCGTTCTGGGTCCTGCCCAGCGTAGCGCTGCTCGCCGGGACGATCTGGGCATACGCCGTGACGCGCACGTTTGCCATACCAAGGCCCGGCCCGATCGTCCTCGCGGCGCTTTCCTTTGGCGCCGTCGTGTTCGTCGAGACCGAGGCCGCTCCACTGTGGCTCACCTCCCTGGTCCCGCAGACGGACGGGCACGAGCGAGCAGAGCTGCTGCTTCGCATCACCGAGGCGGTCTTCGTCGTTGCGGCGATCTCGTCCGGTGCTCTGGCACTGAGCCTCGGGTTCGGACGGCGAACGATCGGTGTCGCGATTGTCGCGGCCCTATCGGCGGCGGTGGCCTCGGCGATCGCCTACATCCTGCTCGACATCGTTGGGCTACGCGTCGGGAGTTGGGATGGCGCGATGGTGAAGGTCGCTCTCGCGTCCACGGCGGCCGGCGCCATCGCAGGCGGGGCCATGCTTGGCCGCGCGCTGCGGGAGACGAAGGGGCATGTGCCCATCCGGCCCGGACTCGGACCTACGTGAGATCCGCCCAGGTGATCAGGACACTGAACGCGCGGCACCAGACGACGACGCTCCTGTAGCTCGCAATCTCGGCGGCCGCCGGCACGTCGTAGTTGAAGGAGCCATTCGTCGCCTTGAGCGCGCCCAGGTAGAGGCTCGTCGATTCCGACCACTTTCCGCCGGTCTCTCGAGACAGATAGACGTGGACGTCGGGTGCGTTGGTGATGGCAACGTTTTCGAACCGCACGAACCGCTGCCCACCGACGTCGACGACGCGTACCGGCCCCTTCCCGTTGTGCAGCGCGTCGACATATCCGAGCTCGCCCATTGCCAGGACTCGCGGCCCGGCGGGAGACCGCGTGGCGGCCGTGGCGGCGGTCGCCTGAGCGGGCGCGGCCGCGACCGATCCCGTCGGAAGGGCCTCATCCGTGTATGTCCGGATCCAGAGCGGCGACGCGAGGTACCAGAAGACCGCGAGACCGGCGAGCGCCGCCACCGCGGCGGCGGTGATGCGGTACGGATGGCCGGCGAAGACCCGCCGAGTGAGCGTGCTCACGCTGACTAGGGTCTCACGGCCGCGGGTCGCCTCGCCGCGGCCACCATTGGCGAGCGTACGGAGAGCGGTCACCGATGGCCTCTCCGGGTCGCCGCGACGTCCGTCACAGAGCTCTTGAACGGTCAAGGCTCGACACGCCTACGGTATGTAAGGAGTGTGAACGTCGCGACACGTCCGCGGGCGCGCCAACCTATAGTTCACGGTTACGCGGCGGACGCTCTGTACCGCGGCCCGTGGAGCCTGCGGTCCTCGAGCCCGACGTGCTTGCAAGGAGGGGGTCAGTGACGAAACGTATCCCGCGACTACTCGCGATCCTCACGGCGCTCGCGTTCGTCGCGTCCGCTTGCGCCGGTGGCGGTCTGCCTGGCGGAGGAGGCGGCGGAACGATCAAGGTCGTCTCGAGCCTGCCGATGCAGGGCGCGTCGCTCGGCCAGACCCAGACGATGGTGAACGCGTTCAAGATGGCCTTCGAAGAGATCAACTACAAGGTCGGCAACTTCACGATCGAGTTCGAGGCGCTGGACGACGCGACGCCGGCGCGGCAGAACTGGGACACCGCCAAGGAGGCGGAGAACGCCCGCAAGGCCGTCGACGACAAGCGGATCGTCGCGTACATGGGAACGTACAACTCCGGCGCGGCCGCGGTATCGATTCCGATTCTCTGCCAGGCGAATCTCGCCATGATCTCGCCGGCCAACACCTACCCCGGGCTAACCAAGAAGGGCGCGCCGGGAATCGAGCCATCCGAGCCCGACAAGTACTACCCGGGCGGCTGCAAGCGCAACTACAGCCGCGTGGTGCCCGCCGATGATCTCCAGGGCGCCGTCGGCGCGCGCTGGATGAAGGAGCTCGGCGTCAGCGGCGGCGTGTACATCCTTCACGACAACGAGCTCTACGGGAAAGGCCTCGCCGACGTCTTCCGTGCCGAGGCGAAGAACCAGAACCTGAAAGAGGTCGGCTACGAGGGCGCGCCGAAAGCCGACAACTTCCGCACGCTCGCGAACAAGGTCGCGGCCTCGGGTGCCGACTGGGTCTACTACAGCGGCCTCACCGCCAACAACGGCGGATTCCTGCTGCGCGACCTGAAAGCGGCCAAGTCCTCGATCAAGTTCATGAGCGTGGACGGCGTCGCTGAGAGCGAGTTCATCACGCAGGCGGGCGCGGCGGCCGAGGGGCAGTACATCACGTTCGGCGGCATCCCCGCCAGCGCATACACCGGCAAGCCGAAGGAGTGGGCGGACAAGTACAAGGCGAAGTACGGCGGAAACCCCGAGGTCTACACGATCTACAGCTACGAGACCGCGAAGGTCGTAATCGCGGCGATCCAGAAAGCCGGCGATAAGGCGGCGGACCGGGCGACGATTCGCGACCTCATCATGGGCACCAAGGACTTCGAGGGCGTGCTCGGTCAGAAGTGGTCGTTCAACGCCGAGGGCGACACCACGATCACCACCATGGCCGGCATGATCATCAAGAACAAGGATTTCATCTTCTCGAAGGAGCTCAAGTAGCGGGCTACCGCGTACCATCCGACGGATGCGGTCGTAACGGCAGGGGCGGACTCCTATGGGGAGCCGCCCCTGCGTGCTGTCAGAGGTAGGCGGGAGGGCAATGCAAGTCGTCTGTCCGGGCGGATCCGGCGAGCTCATCGCCGCTGGCCTGGTCATCGGGCTGAGCAACGGCGCGCTCATCGCCCTCATCGCGATCGGCTACACGCTCGTCTACGGGATCATCGAGCTGATCAACTTCTCGCACGGCGACCTCTTCATGCTCGGCACGTTCGTAGCCCTCACCGTGCTCGCCGCCCTGGGCTTCGACCAGAATACTTCCCCGACGCCGTGGCTTGCGCTCGTCGCCGCGCTCGTCGTGGCGATGATCTTCTGCGGGATCCTCAACGTGCTCGCCGAGCGCATCGCGTACCGGCGCCTGCGGAATGCGCCACGGCTCGCGCCGCTCATCTCGGCCATCGGCGTGTCGTTCATCTACATCAACGTCGGCCTGTTCTGGCGGGGGCCTACCCCGATCACGTTTCCGGACTTGCTTCCCAACTTCGACTTCGTGGAGGCGATCACGGGCACCCAAAGCCTGATCCGCTTCAACGCGAAGGACGCGTTCGTCGTCGGGATGGCCATCCCGCTCATGGTGGCCCTCGGCTGGGTCATCAAGAACACGAAGATGGGAAAGGCGATGCGCGCGGTGGCGCAGGACCGCGAGGCCGCGCTCCAGATGGGCGTCGACGTCGACCGGGTCATCTCCTTCACGTTCCTCCTCGGTGGCCTCCTGGCCGGCGCGGCGGCGCTCATGCACGGTCTTTACAACGGCAACACCGTCTTCACCCTTGGATTCACCGCCGGGCTGAAGGCCTTCACCGCGGCGGTGCTCGGAGGGATCGGGAACGTGACTGGGGCCGCGCTGGGCGGCGTCCTTCTCGGCCTCCTGGGCGCGATGACCGTAACGTGCTACGGCGGTGAGTGGGAGAACGTCGGTGTCTTCTCTCTCCTCGTGATCATCCTGGTCTTCCGGCCCACCGGCCTGCTCGGCGAGCAGACCCCGGAGCGCGGATGAAGATGAACCGGGTCCCGGTACTTGGCGCGCTCACGTCGATGAGCGATGCGCAGCAGAAGCGCGTGACGTTCCTCGGCATCGCGATTGCCCTCGCCATCGCGTATCCCTTCATCGAACAGATCTTCGGGCTGCGCCTGCAGACGAAGCTCATCCCGGTCCTGCTCTTCATCGTGCTGGCGCTCGGGTTGAACGTAGTCGTTGGTTTCGCGGGACTCCTAGACCTCGGCTATGCCGCCTTCTTCGCGATCGGCGCCTACACCGTCGCGTTCCTCACGTCTTCCGACAGCCCATTCGCGTTCGTCGACACCGCACCGGTGAACTTCTGGATCGCGATGGTCGCGGCAGCCGTCGTCGCGGCTCTCTTCGGAGTCCTTCTCGGCGCGCCGACGCTCCGCCTGCGCGGCGATTATCTGGCGATCGTCACGCTCGGGTTCGGCGAGATCGTCCCGCTTGTGATCAGGAACACCCCCGAGTTGACCAAGGGTGTGCAGGGCATGAAGCCGATCGGCTTCCCCGAGCTCCCTGGGCTTCGATGGGGGATCGCGACGGAGCCGTGGTACTTCCTCGTGCTCGGCATCCTGCTCCTGTCGGTGTTCCTGACCGGCCGCCTCCGCGCGTCACGGATCGGGCGCGCGTGGATGGCCATCCGGGAGGACGAAGTGGCCGCCGCGTCCATGGGCATCAACCCCGTGACGACGAAGCTCTTCGCCTTCTCGCTTGGCGCGAGCTTCTCCGGCTTTGCGGGATCGGTGTGGGCGGGCTATCTCCAGGTCATCTCGCCGGAGCAGTTCGACTTCTCGGTCTCGATCTTCGTCCTCCTCATGATCGTGCTCGGGGGCATGGGGAACATCCCGGGAGTCATCGCCGGAGGACTGCTCCTTGGCGGTTTTGACCGGGTGCTCTCCGACTTTGTCTCGGACATGCTGCGGGGAGTCGGGAACACGTTCGCGATCGATGCGCTACGCGATGCCGACATCTCGCGTGCGCGCACGCTCATCTTCGGTACGGCGCTCGTCATCCTCATGCTGGTCAGGCCGGAGGGCATCCTGCCGAGCGCGCGCGTAAAGGCCGAGCTCCACGCGGCGGAGGAAGACGAGACCGAAGCGGCGCAACAGCGAAGCGAGCTGTTCGAGTCACAGCGATGACCGGACGCGACGGCGCCATCCTCCGCGCGCGGAACGTCACGAAGCGGTTCGGTGGGCTCTTCGCTGTCGATGACGTCGACTTCGAGATCCCTCTGCAGGCCATCGTGAGTCTCATCGGGCCAAACGGAGCCGGGAAGACGACCTTCTTCAACATGATCGCGGGCCTCTACAGGCCGACGAGCGGCTCGATCGAGTTCGACGGACGGATGACCGCCGGGCTGCCTCCGCACCAGATCACCGCGCTTGGAATCGCCCGGACGTTCCAGAACATCCGGCTCTTCCAGAACATGACAGCGCTGGAGAACGTCCTGGTGGGTCACCACACCCGCATGCGCGCCACGCCGTTCGAGGCGATCCTGCACACGCCACGCGAGCGTCGAGAAGAGCTCCGGAGTCAAGAGCTCGCGCGCGAGCTCCTCGCGTACGTCGGGCTCAAGGACAGCGACCGCGTCACAGCGAAGAATCTCTCGTACGGCGACCAACGTCGCCTCGAGGTGGCGCGGGCGCTCGCCACGGAGCCGAAGCTCCTGCTCCTGGATGAGCCGACGGCGGGTATGGATCCAAGAGAGACGGGGCGCATGACGGCCTTCATCCGCCAGCTGCGCGACGAGCGCAAGATCACGATCCTCCTCATCGAGCACGACATGAAGGTCGTCATGGGGATCTCCGAGCGGGTGACTGTGCTCGACCACGGTACGAAGATCGCCGAAGGCGCGCCTGAGGCCGTGCAACACGACCCACGGGTGATCGAGGCCTACCTGGGCAGAGCCAGGACCGCCTGATGCCGCTGCTCGAAATCCAAGAAGTCCATACCTATTACGGGAACATCGAAGCGCTCAAGGGGATATCCCTGACCGTCGAGAAAGGCGAGATTGTGACCCTCATCGGGAGCAACGGGGCCGGGAAAACGACGACGCTTCGGACCATCTCCGGAGTGCTCCGGCCGCGGAAGGGGACCGTTCGGATGGGCGACCGTGATCTCACGCAGGTCCCCCCCAACGAGATCGTTCGCCTCGGCATCGCGCACTCACCCGAGGGGCGACGGATCTTCGCGCGCATGACCGTCAAGGAGAACCTCGAGATGGGCGCCTATACGCGGACCGATACCGATCTCCGGCAGGATTTCGAGCGCGTGTATCGACTCTTTCCGCGCCTCAAAGAGCGTTTGAGCCAGACGGCGGGGACGCTCTCCGGGGGGGAGCAGCAGATGCTTGCGATCGGCCGCGCGCTCATGGCCAATCCGAATCTTCTTCTGCTCGACGAGCCTTCGATGGGCCTCGCGCCGATCCTCGTCGAGCTCGTGTTCCGCACGATCCAGGAGATCAATGCTGAAGGAATGACGGTGCTCCTGGTCGAGCAGAACGCGCACATGGCGCTCTCGATCGCGCATCGCGGTTACGTGCTGCAGACAGGGCGTATCGTCCTCGCCGATAGCGCGAAGGCGCTCGCCGAGAATCCGATGGTGCGAAAGGCCTACCTCGGCGAGGAGTAGATGCCGCGAGCTCGGCCGCTCGCGATACGACTCCCGCTCTCCCTAGACTCGACGCGTGACCCGCACCATTCCGCACATTCAGGTCCCCGCTGACGTCGAGCGGGTGGTCGCGAAGCTCGTCGCCGCGGGCCACGAGGCCTTCGTCGTCGGCGGCTGCGTGCGCGACGCCCTCCGCGGTGTGGACCCGCACGATTGGGACGTCGCGACGAACGCCACGCCGGAGGCTATTCAGCAGGTCTTCCGACACTCGCTCTATCTGAACCGCTTCGGCACCGTGGTCGTCCGCCAGGGCGATCACGAGATCGAGGTGACGACGTACCGGACCGAGGCGGACTACGCCGACCACCGCCATCCGACCAGCGTGGCGTTCACCGATTCGCTGCACGAGGACCTCTCCCGGCGCGATTTCACGATGAACGCGATGGCCTGGCGGCCGGGCGTCGATGGCAAGAGCGGGGAGCTCGTCGATCCGTTCGGCGGCCAGCGCGACCTCGACGCGAGGATCGTCCGGGCGGTCGGCGAGCCGCGCGAGCGCTTCGCCGAGGACGCGCTCCGCATGCTGCGCGCGGTCCGCTTTGCGACGCTGCTCGGCTTCACCATCGACCCGCGGACCGCGGACGCGATCCGCGAGTCGGCCCACCTCGCGAAGAGCCTCTCCGGCGAGCGCATGCAGCAGGAAATCAGCAAGATGCTCGACGCTCCCAAGCCCTCGGTCGCCTTTCGGATGCTCTCCGATCTGGGGCTGCTCGCGGTCGTCTGCCCGGAGCTCGAGGAGGCCAAGCACACCCCGCAAGACAAGGCGGTGGCGCAGAACGTGTTCGATCACTCGCTCGCGACCATGGACGCTTCGCCGCTGGACGATGGCGACCCGACGCAGCGCTACGTGCTGCGCCTGGCTGGGCTCCTCCACGACATCGGCAAGCCGGCGACGTATGCGGACGGCCACTTCCACCAGCACGAGTTCGTCGGCGAGGCGAAGGCGCGCGAGATCCTTCGCCGGTGGCGGTTCGACAAGGAAACGGTTACGCGCGTCACGCACCTCGTGCGCCACCACATGTTCTGGTACCAGACCGAGTGGACGGGCTCCGCGGTGCGCCGCTTCGTGCGCAAGGTGGGCCTCGAGAGCATCCCCGCGCTCTTCGCGCTACGGAAGGCGGACAACATCGGGAGCGGCGCGCGCTCGCCACGCATGTACGCGCTGGAGGCGCTCTGGGAGCGGGTACAGGAGGAGATCCGCGCCGCGTCGGCCTTCTCGCTTCGCGATCTCGCCATCAACGGCAACGACGTCATGAGCGAGCTTGGAATCGCGCCCAGCCCCGAGGTCGGGCGCATCCTCAACGAGCTCTTCGAGCGGGTCACCGAGGACCCGAAGCTGAACACGCGCGAGCATTTGCTCGAGCTCGCGCGCGAGATCGGGCGCGCGAAGGGTTAGTCCCTAGCTCGAGACGTACGGCGGGTTGCCAACAGCGGACACCGGTCGCGTCGCGCCATTGCCGGCCGCGCCCTCTGTGGCACGCACCTTCTCCACGCTCTCGCCGATCCGCCGGCGAGCCTCGTCGCCGGTGAACGGGGCGAAGAGGAGAGCGATGGCCGCGCCGACGATCGCTCCGAGCACGAGGCCGAGGGCAAGCGTGCCCATGAGCGCCGCATCGGAGTGTCCGCCCACGGCGCGCCGAACTTCGCTCTTGCTCTCGCCGAGCAGATCGGAGGCGCGCTTGGTCGCCTGGCCCTTGAGCTCATCCACGACGTCCTGAAGGTCCTTCACGCTCACCATTCGATGTCTCCTTACGCGCGCTTGGCCGCGCGTGGCCATCTCATGCAGGGGTGGTGCCACCGTCGCCGCTCTGTGCGCCCGGCGGACGAGCGAGCGCGGCCTCGATGAACTGGTCGATGTCGCCGCCGAGGACGCGGGTGGGGTCTCCGATCTCGACGCCGGTGCGGTGGTCCTTCACCAGCGTGTACGGGTGCAGCACGTAGGAGCGGATCTGACTGCCCCAGTCGGCCGCTCGAAGCTCGCCGCGCTCTTTGGCCTGGGCCTCCTCCTGCTCGCGCACCTTCCGCTCGAGGAGCCGCGCGCGGAGGATCTTCATCGCGGTCTCCTTGTTCTGAAGCTGCGAGCGCTCGTTCTGGCACGCCACGACGATCCCCGTCGGCAGGTGGGTGATCCGCACCGCGGTCTCGGTCTTGTTCACGTTCTGCCCGCCGGCACCCGTCGCGCGGTACGTGTCGATGCGCAGGTCCTCGGATCGGACCTCGACCTCGGCCTCGCTCTCGACCTCAGGCGTGGGATCGACGAGGGCGAACGAGGTCTGGCGTCGCTTCTGGAAATCGAAAGGCGAGATGCGCACGAGGCGGTGCGTTCCACGCTCCGTCTTGAGGTAGCCGTATGCGTAGTCGCCCTCGACGGTCATCGTGGCGCTCCGGAAGCCCGCTTCGTCGCCCGGGGTCGTGTCGAGGAGCTCGGCCTTGAAGCCGCGGCGCTCGGCCCAGCGCAGGTACATGCGGACGAGCATCTCCGTCCAGTCCGCCGCGTCGGTACCGCCCACGCCCGCGGAGATGGCCAGGACGGCGCTGCGATCGTCATACGGACCCGAGAGCTGCGCCTCGAGGCTCGCGTGCGCGACCTCCTCCGCGAGCTTTGTGAGGTCGGACGCGACCTCCGCCTCGAGCTTGGAATCGCCGTCGGCGAGGGCGGCGAGCTCGGCGAGGTCCCTCGCGCGCGCGCGGTATCGCTCCCAGCGCTCCAGGCGCGTGCGCTGACTGCCGAGTCGCTTCAGGGTCTGCTGCGCGCGCTGCCGGTCCTGCCAGAGATCCGGCTTCGAGGACTCGGCCTCTAGCCGCGCGACCTCTTGTGAAAGGGCGGGCAGGTCAAAGGAACACCGCCATCCGCTCGATGCGGTCACGCAACGAGCTAAGCGCGGCCTGGTCGACGCTCACGGCGCTCTAACGCTTGCGCGGGCGCTCGAACGTCGTCGCCACCGGCGCGACCACCGGGGCGAGCTTGCCGGCCGCGAACGAGACGAACGTCACGCAGGGGCAATAGGTGTTGCGCGGGCAACGGGGACAATCGCCGTCGCAGTCCAGCGTCGCGCCATAGGAACACTTGAGGCAGTTGTCCTCGCAGACGATCCATTCCTTCATGCCGCAGTTCCTCTCTAGAGCGCGTCGGGGATCGCCCTGCCAGTCACGCAGACCCGATCACGCCACTCCCCACTGCAGATGTGTGTCGGTTTCCGTACGAAACTCTATCCGCTCACGTGCGCCTTGAGAAGGGGGCAAAACGTGAATTCCGCGCAGAAAATACGTTCCTTTTCGGCGGTCAGCGCCGCTTGAGCAGGTAGTCCAGGGAGCCCCGGAATGGCCGGGGCTTCACGCCGAAGATCGGTTCGAGAGCGTTCTGGCGCGGCGTGTTGTCGACCGCCAGGAGGTCGAGTTGATCGACGGTCACCGGGGGATCCGGCATGAAGATGCCCATCACGACGGCGGGCGGCTTCATGAGCGGAACGGGCACGTGGAGGGTGGGCCGCCGCTTGCCCATCCCGCGCATCGTCTCGGCCAGCATCTCGTCGTAGGTGACGGGCTCGGGTCCCCCGACCTCATGAACGC
This sequence comes from Candidatus Limnocylindria bacterium, assembly GCA_036002305.1. Taxonomy (GTDB): domain Bacteria; phylum Chloroflexota; class Limnocylindria; order P2-11E; family P2-11E; genus 3-1-20CM-2-70-9. The sequence goes on along the minus strand of DASYTL010000029.1, from coordinate 141,031 downwards.
CGGAAATGTCCGGCCGCTCGAGGGCGGCGACGAGCGCCTGAGCGATGTCGTCGACGTGGACGGGCTGGAAGCGGGCCCGCCCGTCGCCGGGCACCGGGACGACGGGAAAAAGGAGGCTGAACGCGAGCCGCGGGAAGAAGTCGTCGCCCTCGCCGAAAAGGAGCGATGGCCGCAGAACGACGTGGCTCAGCCCCGAGCCGGTCACGAGAGCCTGGCCCTCGCCCTTGCTTCGCAGGTAGGGATAGGGCGACGCCGGATCGGCGCCGAGCGCCGACATGTGCGCGATGCGTCGCACGCCGGCGCGGCGGGCTTCGGCGAGGACGTGCGCGACGCCCGCGACGTTCACCTCCGCGAAGCGCTGCTTGCGCTCGGTCGGGATTGCGACCGTGTGCACGACTGCGTCGACGCCATCGAAGACGCCCCGGAGGGTCTCCGGCCTCCGCACGTCGGCGCGGCGGACGTCGAGGTCGGCGCCGCCGCCGGGCAGCTCACGCTCCGCGCCGGGCCGCTCGCTGATCACGGCCCGCACGTCGTGGCGAGCGAGGAGCAGGCGCGCCGTCAGCGTTCGGCCCACGAAGCCGTTCGCGCCTGTCACCGCGACCCTCATCGTCTGCCTCCCCCTTATGTACTACGTGTCCGTAGTAGTAGCACCGGCCGACGGCGAGTCAAGCCGTCCACGCATGGTGAGGATCGGCAGCATCGCCGCGCCCGCCACCGCATACGCCAGGCCGAGCACCTGAGCCTGCTGCAGACCGTCGATGAAGAGGGGGTCGAGGCGCAGGAATGACGTGAGGAAGCGCGCGCCTCCGAACAGCAGCAGGTACGCCCAGTACACGCGGCTCTCTGGCGGTCTGCCGCGGACGCGCCGCCAGTAGGCGAGAAGCACCACGAAGATCGCGAGCATGATCAGTCCGTCGTACGCGACGGCCGGATGCACGTAGTTCTGCGTCTGGCCGAGAGTATCGGGGTGCGTGTAGCGAACGCACCACGGCAGCCCAGAACACGGAACCGAGGGATGTTCGCCGTTGATGACGTCGCCGATGCGGCCGATCGCTTCACCCAGCGCGATGCCGATCACCGAGATGTCGAACATGAAGCCGGCCGGCAGGCGGAGCCATCGCGCCGCGATGAGGCCCGCGATGCTCGAGCCGATCGGGGCGCCCGTCGTGCCGATCCCGCCGTTCCAGAACGCGAGCATCTCGAGCGGACGCGTCTGGTAGATCCCCCAGTTGTCGGTCACGTGGGCGACGCGCGCGCCGATCAGGCCGCCCAAGACGACCGCGATCGCGAACGGATAGATCCGATCGTCCTTCACCAGGTAGCGCGCGCAGCGGAACGAAACGATGCTGCCGACGATCATCCCGACGAGCGAGAAGATCGAATGCCAGGCGAAGCTGAGCTGCCCGAGGTGGAGGTTCGGATCGAAAGGAAGGTCGATCAGACCGCGAAACTACGCGTCTGCGCCCGCCCGCGTGCGGTGAGCCGGACGATCATCGGCACGGCCGCCGCGAGGACGAGAAGCCCGATGACCTGGTCCTGACGCAGGCCGAAGGCGTACTTCGGATCGTCGATGCGCAGAAAGCCGAGGAAGAACCGGCCGATCGCGTACTGGACCGCCCAGATCCAGAAGATGAGCCCGTCGGGCCAGCGGCCTATGAAACGGCGGAGCCAGAGCGTGAGCGCGACCCCGAGAAGGTTCCAGACCAGGTCGTACGCAACGACGAGGTGCACGGGACCGAGCTGCCCGAGCGTGTCGGGGTGCGTGTAATTCACGCAGAAGCCCGCGGGCGCGGCGCACGGGGTCGCATGGTGCTCGCCGTTGATGATGTCGCCGATCCGCCCGATCGCGAAACCGAGCGCCAGCCCCGGCGCGGCGGCGTCCGCGCCGAAGCCGATCGGCACCCCACGGCGCACCGCGGCGAGAAAGCCACCCAGGACACCGCCGATCGCCGCCCCCCAGATCGCGATGCCGCCGGTCCAGATGAAGACGACCTGCTCGGGATGCTGAACGTAGTACGGGAGCTGATCGATCACGTGCACGATCCGCGCGCCGAGGATCCCGCCGATGACGCCCCATGTCGCGACGGCCCACGCGGCCTCTTCGCTCACGCGGCTGCGGACAACCCTCAGCGGCAGCGCCACGCCGAAGAAGATGCCGACCGCGGTGAAGATCCCGTGCCACGCGATCGTGAGGGGACCGAGGTGGACGTTCGGGTCGAGGTTGATGTCGATCACGGAACCGGCGCTCGCCTCCCTAGCGCCCGTGGCACTTCTTGAACTTCTTCCCCGATCCGCACCAGCAAGGGTCGTTGCGGCCGAGCTTGGTCCCCGGCCCTTGCGACGTGGAAGGACGCCCGTTGCCGCCGGCCCGTTGCTCCGGGCCGCCGGCGTGCGTCTGCGTCCGCGGCGTCTGCTCCGCCTGTTCCGCCTGCTCGGCGGTGCGGACCGTCACGCGGAGAATCGTCTGCGCCACCCCGCTCGCGATGCGCGCCTCCATCTCCTCGAAGAAGCCATGCGCCTCCCGCTTGTAGGCGACGAGCGGGTCCTGCTGTCCGTAGCCCCGGAGGTAGATGCCCTCGCGGAGCTCTTCCATCGCGGTGAGATGCTCGATCCAGTGCGTGTCGATGGTGCGCAGAAGCACCCAGCGCTCCACGACGCGTGAGAGCTCTTCACCGAGCTCCTTTTCGCGCGCCTCGTACGTCTGGTCGATGATCTCGGCGACGGCATCGCGCAGCTCGTCCTGGTTTCGCACCTCGGAGAAGCTCGCCGCGGTGAGATCGGGGCGATTCACCATCGGCCCAATCGCCGCCACGAGCTTCTCGAGGTCCCACTCCTCGGGGTCGGGGGACGCCGCTTCGGCATCGACGAACCCCGCCGCCTCCTGCTGGAGGAACTCGAGGATGGTCTCGCGGACGTTGCCCTTTTCCAGGATCTTGCGGCGCTGGTCGTAGATGACGTTGCGCTGGTTGTTCAGGACGTCGTCGAACTCGAGAGCGCGCTTGCGGATGTCGAAGTTGCGGCCCTCGACCTTGACCTGAGCCTGCGTGATGGCACCCGTGACCATGCCCGACTCGATCGGCGTCGCGTCGTCGAAACCGAGACGGGTCATGAGGCCGGCGACGCGCTCCGACGCGAAGATCCGGATCAGGTCGTCCTCGAGCGAGCTGTAAAAGCGCGAAGACCCCGGGTCGCCCTGCCGGCCGGAACGACCGCGGAGCTGGTTGTCGATCCGCCGGGCCTCATGACGCTCGGTGCCGATGACGTGGAGGCCGCCGAGCTCGACGACACCGTCGCCCAGGAGGATGTCGACGCCGCGGCCCGCCATGTTCGTCGAGAGCGTGACCGAACCGGGCTGTCCCGCCTGCGCGATGATCAGCGCCTCGCGCTCGTGGTTCTTCGCGTTCAGGACCTCGTGCTTGATGCCGTGCCGCTTCAGCTCGCCCGACAGGCGCTCGCTCTTGTCGACGCTCGTCGTGCCGATGAGCACGGGCTGCCCCGCCTCGTTGCGCTCCTTGACCTCGGCCACCACCGCGTCCCACTTGCCCTGCTCGGTCCGATAGACGAGGTCCGGATTGTCAAGGCGGACCATCGGCTGGTTGGTCGGGATCTGGGTGACCTCGAGCTTGTAGACCTTGAAGAGCTCCTCCGCCTCGGTCGCCGCGGTGCCGGTCATGCCCGCGAGCTTCTTGTACATACGGAAGTAGTTCTGGATCGTGATCGTGGCGAATGTGCGGGTCTCGCGTTGGATCTTGAGTCCCTCTTTCGCCTCGACGGCCTGGTGCAGCCCGTCGCTCCAGCGCCGGCCCGGCATCAGGCGGCCGGTGAACTCATCGACGATGACGACCTCGCCGTCCTTGACCACGTACTCCTTGTCGCGGTGATAGAGGGCTCTCGCTTTGACCGCGTTGTCGAGGTAATGCACCGCCTGGACGTCACCCTCGTAGAGGTTCCGCACGCGCAGCATCTTCTCGGCGCGCGCGATGCCCTCCTCGGTGAGCGAGACCGCGTGGTGCTTCTCCTCGACGACGTAGTCGGTCTCGGGGTGGAGCTGGCCCGCCACGCGCGCGAAGGTGTAGTACGTCTCACTCGCGTCCTCGGCGGGCGAGCTGATGATGAGCGGGGTCCGCGCCTCGTCGATGAGGATCGAGTCGGCCTCGTCGACGATGCCGTAGAAGAGCCCGCGCTGCACCTGGTCGGTGAGGTCCATGACCATGTTGTCGCGCAGGTAGTCGAAGCCGAACTCGCTGTTCTGGCCGTAGGTGATGTCGGCGAGATAGGCCTCGCGGCGCGTCACGTCGCGCCAGTGCCGATGACGCCAGTCCACCGCCTCGAGCTCAACGGTGGGGTCATAGATCGCGCTCTTGTCGTGCGCGATGTAGGCCACGGACGCACCGAGCGCGTGGTAGATCGGTCCCATCCAGCCCGCGCCGGTCTTCGCCAGGTAGTCGTTCGTGGTGACGAGATGCGCGCCCTTGCCCTCGAGCGCATTCGCGTAGAGGGCGAGCGAGGCGACGAGGGTCTTGCCTTCGCCGGTCTTCATCTCCGCGACGTGCCCCTTGTGGAGGGCCATGCCGCCCATGAGCTGCACGTCGAAGTGACGTTGCTTCAGGGTGCGCTTCGCGGCCTCGCGCACCGCCGCGAAGACCTCCGGCAGCAGGTCGTCGAGCGCCTCACCCTTGGCCAGGCGCTCGCGGAACCGCGCCGTGCTTTCGACGAGCTCCGGGTCCGAGCGCTTCTCGAGATCGGGCTCGAGCTGGTTCACGCGCACGACGACCTTGCGCAGCTTGCGCAACTCGCCCTCGTTCGAATCGAAGAGCCAGCTCACGGGATTGCGAAGTGCGATCGCTATGTGACCTGCAGCGGGAGCTGCAACCCGGGCGGGTTAAAGAGCTCGCCGACGGACTCACCCTCGTGGATCCGGCGGATCGCCTCCGCGAACAGCGGCGCCACGGTCAGGACCTCGATCTTGGCGGTATCGCGAGCCGACGGCCGTAGCGGCACAGTGTCCGTGGTGATGATCTTCTCGATGCGGCTCTTGGCGAGCTTCTCGGCCGCGTTCCCGGAGAAGACCGCGTGCGTGCACGCCACGTAGATCTCGTTGACGCCCCGCTCCTGCAGGATGCGGACGGCGTTGAGGATCGTCGTCCCGGTGTCGATCTCGTCGTCGATGATGATCACCCGTGTCTTGTCGATGTCGCCGATGACGTTCACCACCTCGCTGCGGCCGCTGTTGTCTCGGTGGGTCTTCTGCATGAAGACGAGCGGCACCTGCAGCGCCTCGGCGACCCGGCGCGCGACGTTCGCGTAGCCGAGGTCGGGCACCACCAGAGCAACACCGTCGGGGTCCTTCTCGACGATCGTGCGCATGTACTCGACGAGGAGGTTCCGCGCGGAAAGCTCGTCGCCCGGGATGCTGAAGAAGCCCTGGATCTGCATCTGGTGCATGTCCATGGTGAGAAAGCGGTCGGCGCCTGCGACCCCGATGAGGTCGGCCAGCAGACGCGCCGTGATCGGGACACGCGGCTGGTCCTTCTTGTCGCTACGCCCATAGGCGTAGTACGGCATGACCGCGGTGATGCGGCCGGCGGAGGCGCGTTTGAACGCGTCGAGCATGATCCGGAGCTCCATGATCGCGTCGCTGACCGAGGGACCGACGAGTGACTGCACGACGAAGACGTCGTGCTCGCGGGCGTTCTCCTTGATCTGCACGAAGATGTTGTCATTGGCGAACTTGAACACGTCGGCAAGGCCGAGCGGCATCTCCAGATGGGCACAAATGTCCTTCGCGAACTTGGGGTGGGCGTTTCCGGTGTAGACCGACAGTCCTCGGAACACGAGCCCCCTCCTGCCGCGGATGCGCAGGTGGTCCTGCATGAAAAGTATACGGGCGCTAGCCTGCGCGACGTGACCGCCGCGACCGGCCATCGCGTCCGCTGGACGGCGGTCTGGGTCCTGGTCCTCGCTTGGTTCGTCGCCCAGGCGCTCAACCTCGGTGGCAACGCGGTACACCTGCTGCTGCTCGCCGCCATCACGCTCCTCATCTACGAGCTGCTGGCGGAGGACGCCCCGGCCGCCTAGCTGTCGTGACGGTGTCGGCTGCTAGGTGACCGCGATACGGCGACCCGCGAGGAATCGGTCGCGATCGAGATCCGCTACCGCGATCATCGCGTCGGTCTTGTCGAGCGGCCGCAGATCGAAGTGGGTGTCCGTTCCGACGGAGAAGAGCGCGCCGGCGCGGGCGGCGCGGACGAGGAACTCGCGATGAGGGACGCCGTAGCTCTCGTTGATCTCGATCGCGACCCCGCCCTGGACGCAGAGCGCGATGAGCCGCTCCTGCCACTCCGCCGGATAGACACGCTCCGGCTCGCCGGCCGCCTGCAGCGCCGAGAACGTCGGATGACCGAGGATGTCGATGCGATCGCGATCGATTCCCTGGGCAACGACGTCGAGCGTGCGTTCAAGGAGCCGCTTCTGCAGCGCGGGATCGCGGAAACGCTCGGCCTGCTTGAACGTCTTGATCCGGCCCTTCACATACGCGCCCGCGTCGTCGTAGCCGATTCGCTTCCCCTCGATCTCGATCTGGTGGATCGCGCCGATCACGTAATGGAGGGCCTCGCGCGTCGCGGCGCTGAGCGGCGGTGCGACCCCGAGGTCGTACTCGATCCCGACGCGAAGCCCGAGACGCGTGCCGTCCTCGAGGTAGCGCTTGACGTCGTCCTCGTTCCGGAGCTTGTCCCTCCATGGGTAGTGATCGGACACGCCATGCGGCCGGATCGCGACGGTCTTCGCGCGTCCTTCGAGCGAGACCGTGCCGTCGGATCGGTCGCTGTGGACGTGGTGGTCGAAGAGCGCCGTCATGGCTCGGGGTGCCCCGCCCACGCGGCCTCCACCATCGTCCAGAACGCCCCCGAAACGAGCGTGTGCCCGCCGAGGAGTAGCGGGAACGGCGCGTCACGCGCGGCTTCGGTGAACTCGCGAAGCGGCTTCGCCGCGATCCGCTCGGCCATGAACAGGTACGAGGCGAAGCGCTCCTCGCCTCCTGGCCGCCATCCGAGGTGTGCGAAGAGGACCAGCATGTCGAAGAGCATCCCGTCGCCGAGCTCGCCCATCATCCCGAAGAACTTGCGCGGGCCGACGAGCTCGTACAGGAACCCGAGGGCGCTGCGCGCCTGCCCGGACGTGTCGCGCCCAGCCGCCTGCATCCCGCGCTCCTCCGCAAGCATCCGCACGCGGCACGCGGTCTGCGATTCGATGAAAGTCCAGACCGGCGCCCCGACACGGCCGGCAACCAAGAGCTCCTTGTCCGGCGTGGTCACGAGGCGCATGAGCGCATCGATGCGGTCGGCGAGGATGTCCTGCCACGCAGACATCGCCCGGAGCTCCGGAGGGCACTTCGGGTGTCGCGCGAGCAACGCGGCGTCGGTCGGCGTGTCGACGTCGAGCAGCGTCGCCGCCGACTTCTCGAGCTGGCGCGACGACAGCCCAGCCTGCTGGTGCAGTCGCCGCGGGAGCGGGTTGTCGGTCGGGGGGAGGTCGATGGCGTCGAGCGCCGCCGCCGGCGTGAACGCGACCAGATCCGCCGAGTAGGAGTTGTTCGAGAGCACGACCGCCTCGCTCGATTCGAGGTCCTCGCGGAGCGCGCGCAGCTCCGCCGTCTCGAAGAGCGCGCCCGCCCCCGCGCCGATCGTGCATACGCGGTCGAGCCGCTTCTCGCGCACGATCCGCGAGAGCTCCTGGCCGAAGTGAAAGGGTTTGGTCTGCGGCACGAGTATCGCCGCGCCTTTGGCCCGGAACGCCGCGGTCGCCTCGGCGTCGTCGGTGACGCCGTAGAGCCGCGAGAATCCGGCGTCGCCAGCCCGGCCGAGGACCACGCCGCCGATGGCGATCTTCACCGCATCCAGCTGACGCTCGATGTCGCTCGATCCGCCGCGCCCAAAGAAGACGAGGAACGCGCTCACACTGGGGACGCTAGCTCACTCCCGCGCGCCGCACGCAGCTCGAGCCGCAGCAAGAGCACCAGCACCAGCCCGCTCAGGATCGCCCCGGCGATGACGCGCTCGTCCGTCACCGCGGCCGGGGCCGACCGCAGCACCGCGAGCCACTGCGGGTCGCTCCAGTTGAAGAGCTTCGTCGGATCGTCGTTCACGTTCACCGGGACCGTGTCCCACGACTTGTCGTAGAGGAACGCCGCGGCCTGGAAGAGGACGAACGACCACAGCGCGAAGATCGCGAAGATCACACGTTCGATGCCAGTTCGCATGAGGCCGACGAATGTGCCCCAGGCGATCGCCGCGAAGAGCACCGGGGAAAGGTCGTCGAGGAAGCGCGACCCGAACACGCGTCCGCCCCACCACTCGGCGTAGGTCGCGTACAGGACGAGCGTCCCGATCCAGACCAGTGAGAGCCAGCGCAACCGCGTCGCGATCTCTCCCGGCCAGCGCCACGAGCGCAGGAGCGCGGCGAACGCGAACAGCACGTACGGCGTGTAGACGAAGAGTCCGCGCGACGGTGAGAAGAGAAGGCCATAGAGCCCGACCACGATCGGCGTGTCGAAGGGCTTGATGCCGTAACCCTGCTCGAGTGGCGAACCGAACGCGAGATCGTTGTAGGCGAGGAGCGGCGCGATGCCGACCGCGGCTCCGAGGAGCCCCGCGAGGAGCCGACCGGGCCGCAGGCCGCCGATGCCGAGCGCGAGCACAGCCGTCGTCTGACGGACAACGCCGCCGAGCCCGAGCAGGAGACCGCCGGCGAACTCGCGCGCGACCGGGATTCCCTCCTCGCGCAGCACGAGGAAGAGCGCCGACGCGACCGCGAGATGCACGCCCGCGTGCTGCCAGAGCGCCTGGCTCGAGACGGTACGGACGCTCGTCGCGAGGAAGTAGAGGAGCACGAGCGTCAGCGACCAGCGCGGGCCGGCGAAACGGCGCAGCACCGACCAGAGCAGGAGCGTCGCGAGCACCTCGACGATGGCCGCGACCACGTGGCCGCCATGCACGAGCAGCCCGATGTCGAGTGGGTTCGAGCCGGCGAGCACGAACGGCGCGAAGAACGGCAGCGAGAGGATGGCCATGCCCGGCGGGAATATCGAACAGACGTGGTCGTTCGGGCCGGGCGCCGGAGGACCCCCGGCGCTGCGCTTCGCCTTCGGCGGCTGCGACGCCGTGGAGACGCCGCACGCGCGGAAGAAGTAGGCCTCGCGGTCGAACTTGTTCTCTGCCGTCGTGCCAGGAGGTGCCGTGAACTCGTCGTAGTCGAGGTCGCGCTCGCGGATGACCGTCCAGGCGAAGAGCGCGTTCGGCAGCACGTCGGGCGACCAGAGCCCGGGCGGCTCGGCGGCTCCTGGAGCGCTCCGGATGTCATTCAGATTGGCGAACGCGAGGACGAACAGGAGCAGACCGCGGACGATCCAGCGCCTCTTCACGCGTCCACCGCGACCACGTAAGCGCGCATCGCCCGCGCGCCCGCCGCGCGAGCCGCCGCGGCGGCGTCCGCGATCGTGGCACCGGTCGTCGCCACGTCGTCGACCAGCGCAACGCGAAGCCGGCGCAGCGATCCCGCCTCGGCGACGAACGCGCTGCGGACGTTCGCCGCTCGCGCCGCCCGATCGAGCTCGACCTGAGGGCGGCCGGCGCGGACGCGGCGCAGCGGGAGCCGGAGGGGTAGGCCGGTGCGAATCGCGACCGCCTGGGCGAGCAGCGCGGCCTGGTCATAGCCGCGCGACAGCGCGCGAGCCCTGTGGAGCGGCACCGGAACGACCGCGTCGAGCACGATGCCCCTCGCGAGGTCGCGCGCCACCTCAAGCGCCACGAGCGCGCCAAGATCGTCCGCGAGACCCCGCTCGCCGCCGTACTTGAGACGGTGCAGCGCGCCGCGCAGCGGGCCCGCGTACGTGCCGGCGCCCCGCACGGGAAGCGGGCCACCGTGCGACACCGGGTCGCAGAGATCGCGGCAGGCGAAACAGAACCACGCGCCTGGCTCACCGCAGCCCGCGCAGCGGGGGACGAGCAGGACGTCGCGAACCGCATGAACGAGCTCGATCACCACGGGGCCGGCTCCGTGATGAGTTCGTCACCGGCTTGCGTGCCGGTCCGCGCCGCGGTCCCCGCCGGGAGCTCGAGCACGCCGTCCGCGCCACGGGCCCAGAGAGCCGGGGCCCACGGGCGAAGCCCCGCGGCGACGCGGACGACGCGCCAGGATCGGTCGATGAACACCGCGTCGATGGCGAAACGCATGAAGAACATCGTGATCGCGTTGGTGTGCGGGATGAGGAGCCCACCGCCGTCCCGGAGCCTGGCGCGGCCCATGAGGCCGAAGCCCTGGGTCAGAACGTTGTTCGCGACGTCGCACCGCGTGGCGAGCACCGTGCCGCGAGTTCGGTTCGTGACGGCGAGGGGACCGCGGGGCGTTCTAGACCGAGCCGCAGGACTTCATGGCGGATAGCGCGGCGGGCGCGAGGATCACGATGAAGAGCGACGGGAAGATGCAGCCGACGGTCGGCAACATGATGAGGATCGGGGCGCGCGCGGCCTTTTCCTCGGCGCGCTGCCGGCGATCGGTGCGCATCTGCTCGGATTGGATCCGTAGCACCTTGGACATGGACACGCCGAGCTGGTCGGCCTGGATGATCGCGGAGATGAAATTCTGGAGCTCCTTCACGTCGACTCGTTCGCTGATGCCGCGAAGGGACTCTTGACGCGACTTCCCGACGCGCTGCTCGGCGGCCGCGCGCTTGAACTCGTCGCTGAGCGGTCCCTTCATCTTCTCGGTCACCTTGACCACCGCGGCGTCGAACCCGAGGCCGGCCTCGACCGAGATCGTGAGCAGGTCGAGCGCATCCGGCAGCTGGTCGAGGATCCCGCTCCCGCGCGCGTTCGCGCGGTTGGTCAGGTAGAAGTCCGGCGCGAGGAAGCCAACGATCGCGCCCCCGAGGGCGCCGCCCAGCGTGATCAGCGCGTCGCCGGTGATGAGGTTGAGTAGCGATGACCCGCCGATCGCGACGACGATCGCCACGAAGGCCTTGACGCCGAGGAAGAACTCGACGCTCGTCGTGTCCATGCCCGCCCGCTTGAGGCGGAGCTGCAGCGAGCGCGCGGTGTTGGTGGGATAGAAGCGCGAGACGAGCCCGGCGAGTCCCTGGACGATCGGCTTGATCGTGCGCTCGGCGAGAGGCCGCTGCAGCTCGAGCTCTTCCAGGGTTCGCGGCCGGACCGAGATCTGCTGGAGGCGAGCTTGCACCGGGTCAAGCTGCTGTCCGACGAGGAAGGACGCGAAGACGAGGAAGACCCCGAACCCGACGACGACCGCGGCGATCAGGATCTCCATCGGCTAGACCTTGATGTCCGTGATCTTGCGGATCGCGAAGAAGCCGATCGCCATCATGGTCCCGCCCACGGCGAGGAGGATCCGGCCGAGGGTCTCGGTGAACAGCGGCTGCATGAACTCGGGGTTGATGAAGTTCAGGGTCACCGCGATCGCGATCGGGAGGAACGCGACGAGGTAGCCCGAGTAGCGGCCCTGCGCGGTGAGCGTGCGGATCTCACCCTTGATGCGCACGCGCTCGCGGATGGTGAACGCGATCGTGTCGAGGATCTCGGCCAGGTTGCCACCGACCTGCTGCTGGACGCCGATGGCGGTGACCATCAGGTCGAGGTCGTCGCTCTTGATGCGCCTGACCATGTTGGCGAGCGCCTCTTCCATGCCGAGACCGAGGTTGACCTCGCGGACGACGCGACCCATCTCCGGTCCCATCGGGGCGGGGGCCTCGCGCGACACGAGCTCGATGGACTGGAGGAAGCTCGAGCCCGCGCGCAGGGAGTTCGAGAGGAGCGTGATCGTGTCGGGGAGCTGCTTGTTGAAGGCATTGAGGCGGCCGCTGATCCGGCGGCTGACCCAGATGCGCGGGACGAAGTAGCCGAGGAGCGCGCCGACCGCGGCGGAGAGCGGGTCACGGAGCACCAGGAGGACCGCCGCGAGGCCGAGCATGAGACCGAGGCGGATGTAGTAGTACTCACCGACCCGGAGGCGGAGGTCGGCGCGCGCGAGGTCGCGCTGCACGCGCGACGCGAACCTCTTGTCGGCGACGTCGCTGGAGAGCGTCGCGAACGGATCGACGTCGCGCCGCGATCTCTTGCGATCTTCCTTCTTCTCCGTCGCCTGGACCTGGGGTCCGCCGGCGTATCGGGACATGCGGGCCTCGAGCGAGTCAGGAGACCCTCCGCCCATCATCGAAGCTATGCCCCAGAAGAAGAGCAAGACGCCGATGAAGGCGGTCGCCGGGATGATGTACTCGAGACCGATCACCGACGAAGGTTGGCGGACATGTCACCGAACACGTTCTGCGGGAGCTTGATCCCCGCCGCTTCGAACTTCTCGGTGAACTTCGGTCGGATGCCCGTCGGCCGCAGACGGCCCTGGACCTTTCCTTCCACGTAGCCGGTCTGCTCGAAGACGAACACGTCCTGCAGCACGATCGTGTCGCCCTCCATGCCCTGGACCTCGGTGATGTTCGTGATCTTGCGCGAGCCGTCCTTGAGCCGCGAGATCTGGATGATCAGGTCGAGGGCGCTCGCGATCTGCTCGCGGATGGCGCGCGCCGGCAGCTCGACGCCGGCCATCAGGCACATCGTCTCGAGACGCGCGAGGATGTCTCGCGGCGAGTTCGCGTGGCCGGTCGACAGCGAGCCGTCGTGGCCGGTGTTCATCGCCTGGAGCATGGAGAGCGCCTCGCCACCACGCGTCTCGCCGACGACGATGCGTTCCGGCCGCATACGGAGGGCGTTCTTGACAAGGTCCATGATCGAGACCTGGCCCTTGCCCTCGATGTTCGCCGCGCGCGACTCGAGGCGGACGACGTGGTCCTGGACGAGCTTCAGCTCGGCCGCGTCCTCGATGGTGATGATCCGCTCGTCCTCGGGGATGAAGCCCGACAGGATGTTGAGGAGCGTCGTCTTGCCTGAGCCCGTGCCGCCCGAGATGTACATGTTGAGCCGCGCTTCGACGCACGCGCGCAGGAACTCCATCATCTCGGCGGTCGCCGTGCCGAACTTGATGTAGTCCTCGACGGTGATGCGGTACTTGGGGAACTTCCGGATCGTCACGACCGGGCCGTTCAGCGCGAGCGGGGGGATGATGATGTTCACGCGCGAACCGTCCGGCAGACGCGCGTCCTCGTACGGCTTGGCTTCGTCGACGCGTCGGCCGATCGGAGCGATGATCCGCTCGATCACGCGCGAGACGTGCTCGTCGTTGATGAAGGTCACGTCCGAGAGCTGCAACTTTCCCTTGCGCTCCACGTACGTGCGGAACGGTCCGTTGACCATGATCTCGGTGATCGTGTCGTCGTTCAGGAGGGGCTGGATCGGCCCGAATCCGAGGATCTCGTCCATGATCTGCTCGAGCATTCGCTGACGCTCGACGCGCGTGACGACGATGCCGTCCTCGTCGAGGAACTTGTTGAACATCTCCTCGATCGACGACTTCACCGCCTTCGCGTCGGAGAGGTCGAGCCGGGGGTCGAGGTTGTTGATGATCCGGGTCTGAAGACGCGCACGGACGTCGCGCTGCGCATCGCGCGCCGGAGACGCGGTCTGCGAGAGCGGGCCTTCGGCGGGAGGCCGCGGAGGCTGCTGGCCGGGAGGCGCGCCTGGGGTCTCAGGGGTGGCCGGCTGGCCGGGGCGAGTGCCCTCGATGCGTCTCAGAAGCGACATCTGTGCTTGTTTAACCCTGCCTTCCGGCGCCCGTTATCCGGGCGCCTGCTCCCTCGCCAGCGGAGTGTACGGTCCAGCGACGCGTGTTCCGGAGATCAGACGGGGATCAGCGCGCCGGGCTAGCGAGCGAAAAGACGCATGCCCCCGGCGCGGGCGGGTGTCTTCTGGGCGCCGGCCGCGGCGGGCTCCGTCACATCGGCCGTCAGCCGCTGCGCGAGGGTGAAGATGTCCTTCGCGACCTGGCTCTCACGATGGCTGATGACGAACGGAACACCTCGGTTCACGGCGAGCACGAGAGTGCGTCCGTCCGAAACGATCGTGTGCGGGATCTTGCGGCCGAGGCTCGCCTCGACGTCCGATGCCTTGATGCCGCCGGAGCTGTCGTTGCGATTCGCGACCAGCTGCAGCTTGTCGTCTCCGTAGCCGAGCTTCTCCGCGATCTCCATGAACACGCGAACGTTCTTGAGGCTCGTGATCTCGAGAGTCATGAGCGTGAGGATCACGTCGGCGACGTCGAGCATGGTGATGACCTGCTCCTGGAAGCTTGGCCAGGTGTCGACGACGATGTACGCGTAGCGCTCGCGGAGGAGCTCGAGCACATGCTTCACGTTCGCGCCGGTGATGAGCTCGGCCGACTCCGGCGTCGGTGGCGCGAGGAGCACCTTGATGCCGGTCGAGTGCGAGACGAGCACCGACTCGAGGACATCGGAGTCAGTGTTCTCGAAGCTCCCGACCAGGTCGGCGATCGTCTTCGCCTTCGGGCTCATGTTCAGGATGACTGCGATGTCGCCGAACGGGAGGCTTCCGTCCACGAGCACGACCGGCTTCTGCGTCGCCTGGTGAAGCGCGACCGCGAGGTTGGTCGCGATGGTCGTCCGGCCGACGCCGCCCTTCGGCGAGAAGAACGTGATGATCTTGCCTGTCTCGCGCGCCGCTCCGGGCGCCGCGAGCGGGTTCGCCGGAGCCGCGGCCGCGGGTGCGGCCGCCGCGTACCGCGCACGCTTGACCTTCTCGAGCTCGTGGACATGGCGGATCGCGTTGATCAGCTCGTCCGCCGAGAAGGGTTTGACGAGGAACTCGCGCGCGCCGGCGAGCATCGAGCGGCGCAGGTAATCCTGCTCGCCCTGGACGCTCATCATGATGATCGGGGACTCGGGGACGGTGTTGGAGATGATCTCCGTCGCCGTGATCCCGTCCATGTCGGGCATGTTGATGTCCATGAGGATCACGTTCGGCCGCTCTTTCTTGGCCATGTTCACGGCCGCCTGACCGCCGTCGGCGGTGCCCGCGACTTCCATGTCCGGCTCAAAGCCGATCAGCTTCGCGAGGTTATCTCGCGTGTCGGCGATGTCGTCCACGATGAGGATGCGGATCTTCTCGCCGTCGGCCATGGCTCCCCTACTAACGCTCCCTCAAGAGTCGCGTTGCCCGTACGTCCCGCCCCGGTCGGCAATATACAGGCAAGCCGTCCGCGCGAGCGACAGGTGTCGGGATGTCCATCACAAAGTTGCCCCCGAGAGGCCACCCGAGAGCTCGAGCGCGAGGCCGAGCAGCGTCCCAAGCCCGAGCGCGACCCCGTAGGGGATCCACACCTTCATGACGCTTCCGGATGGGCCGTCAGCCGGGCGCATCCGTCGCACGGCGATGACGCCGAGCGCGATCACCCCTCCGATGAGCGCCCCGACGATCGCGGCGTAGAGCAGGAAGCCGAGGCCGCGGATCGCGCCGACGGCCATGAGGTACTTGCCATCGCCCGCCTTGAGCCCGCCGGCGGCGTAGAAGGGGTACGCGACGAGGAAGCCGACGACGAGGCCGGCGACGTGGTCGAAGAGACCGCCAGCGAAGATGTCGCCCGGAAGCCCTTCGAACGCGCCGAGAACAAGTCCGACGACCATCACCGGATACGTGAATGCGTTGGGGATTCGGCGCCAGCGCCAGTCCGTATAGATGACAGCAGCGACGAATGCGACCAGGATCGCGTCCTCGATCGCCCGCACTGCGTCGATCTCTGTTTCCCCCTAGAAGACAGACCGGGCGGCGTCTCGAGGGCGCCGCCCGGCCTTCAGTTTCGCTGTTGGCGCGCGCTAGGTGAGGTTGTTGCCGATGTTGCTAAAGATGTTCTGGATCTGGCCGCGAAGGAAGATCATCGCGACGATCACGGCGATGGCGATGACGGCGATGATGAGTGCGTACTCGACCAGGCCCTGGCCTTCGTCGTCGCGCAGGAACGCAAGCATTCGGTTTCCCCCTTCCTTGTCGTTCTCGGGTGTCAGCCTGCCCGCGCGGCGCTGGTCCGACAACTAGGAAGGTCGTACCTCAGCCGTTTGGGCTACCCGTAATTCTGCCTTTCCACCGCAATAACCCCTCCAATACGGCCTAGTTCCGGCAAGGTTTCTCTTTCGTGGCGACTCGGGGCAGATGGCCGTCGGATGACGCTCGAAGCGACAAAGGCGAGCCTTTGCGATGCCGGCACTCAACCAAGGAGTGACAGCAACGGCGGGCCGAGGAACACGCATAAGAGCGCGGGAAGCACGCAGAAGGCCAGAGGGAAAAGCATCAGGACAGGCAGCCGCCGCGCCTTTGCCTCGGCGCGTCTTCGATCGGCGACACGCAGCGCGTCCGCCTGAGTGAGCAGGAGGCCCGCAAGCGGTGAGCCGAACCTCGTCGCGGCGGTGACGAGCGCGGCCACGCGCGCCTCGGTCGGACCGCTCGTGCCGAACGCGGCGAAGGACTGTTTCGTACCGCGCCCCAGCGCGAGGTCCGCCAGCAGCCGCCGGGCCTCGGGCAGGCGCGCGACCTGCGGTGCGCGCCGCACGAGCGCGGCGAGGGCGAGCTCGAAGGTCAGACCCGCGTCGAGCCCAACGATCACGGCGTCGAGCAGCGAGGCGAGATCCGCAGCAGGCGATACGAGGCGAAGGATCCTCCACAGCCAGAGCGCGCCGATCAGCTCGAGCGCGACGGCGACCGCCACGAGCCAGCGCCCTCGGTCGAGCATCGTGGCGAGGTACTCGGGCGTCATGAGCGCGAAGAAGATCGCGCCGAGCGGGGCGAGGGCGACGAGCACCAGGGCGGAGACGCGACCCTGGGCGGTCAGCGCGCTCCGTTCGTCCTCGAGCGCGATGCGGCCGCGCAGGAGCGTCGCGACGCGGTCAAGACTGTGACCGATGCGGCCGCCGCTCCTGGCGAACGCGCCGAGGACGACGGCGAGAGGAGCGAGGTCTTCGCCGGCGACGATTCCCGCGTAGGCGCCCACCGCCTCATCGACCGATGCGCCCAGCGCCAGGCTGGCCGCGGCGCGCTCGGTCGGAGCCACGAGCGCCCGCGGCAGCGTCGGAGCGACCTCGGCGAAGGCGAGCTGTACGGAGAGACCGCTCGCGAGCGCTGCCCCGAGCCCATCGACGAGACCGGGGAACGCGAGACGCCGGTCGCGCGCGGCGGACCGCGCACGAGGATCCAGGCGGGCCGCGAACGCAACGCAGGCCCTCGCGCGACGCTCGTCGAGCACGGACAGGAGCAGCATCGCGCCGGAGATCGCGAGGAGGAGCGCGGTCACGGATAGATCCGATCGAGCGAATACGGATCGCCGCGATCGGCCGCGAGCTCGGCGATCTCGACGACGCGGCGGGCGCCGCTCGAGTCGCGCTCCTGATGGACGACGATGTCGATCCCGCGCCGGATCTGCTCCCTGATGGCCTCGAGCGGGAGATCGACGCCTCCCATGAGCGCCATCGTCTCGATCCGCATGAGCGCGTGCGGCGCGCCGTTCGCGTGCGCCGTCGTCAGCGAGCCACGGTGGCCGGTGTTCATCGCCTGTAGCATGTCGAGCGCCTCGCCGCCGCGGACCTCCCCCACCACGATGCGGTCGGGCCGCATGCGCAGCGCGGCGCGGAGCAAGGCACGGACGTCGATCGCGCCGGTGCCCTCGACGCTCGGCGGACGCGTCTCCAGGGCCACGACGTTCGGCTGTGGTAGGCGCAGCTCAGCCGCGTCCTCGATCGTCACTATGCGTTCGCGATCACCGACGGCGAACCCGAGCGCGTTCAGCGTGGTGGTCTTCCCGCTCGACGTACCCCCGGACACGAGAACGCTCCGGCGCGCCCGGACCGCGCGGATCAGATAGTCCATGGCGTCTCGCGAGACGGTTCCGTTGCGCACGAGGTCGTCGGGACCAAGCGGCCGCGTCGCGAACCGGCGGATCGTGAGGACCGGACCGACAAGGGAGATCGGCGGGATCACCGCGTGCACCCGCGAACCGTCGGGGAGCCGCGCATCGACGAGCGGGCTCGCGAGATCGATGCGCCGGCCAAGTGGTGCGACGAGACGCTCGATGAGGACGAGGATCTCCTCTGGATCGGTGAGGCGGATCGCCGTCTCCTCGAGACGGCCGTCGCGCTCGACCCACACGCCGCGCGTGCCGTTCACCATCACCTCGGACACGCGATCGTCGCGGAGCAGCGGCGCGAGATCACCAAGCCCGAAGAGCCGGTCGTCGAGCCAACGCTCGAGCGACCGCAGCTCGCCGCCGGGCACGACGAGGCGCTCCTCGACGAGCGTCTCGCGGAGCGCGCCGGGCAGCTGTTCGCGCCGCGGCCGACCGTCCGGCGCCTCGCGGAGGCGCGCAACGACTCCGCGTTCGATGCGCGAGCGTGACGCCGTCGTCATGTCATGTCGATCGCGAGGAGCTCGGCAAGCTCGTCGTAGGCCTTCCCGAGCGGTCCGCCGATCTCGCTCGGGCGGGATGCCGCGATCGCGACAGCGCCCTCCGCCCGCGGCAACGCGCGAAAGACGTCGCGTCCGCCGAGAGTCGTGGCGGCGGACTGCGAGGCCACGAGCCATGCGCCGTCCGGCACGTCCGCGGCCCCGAGTGCCGCTATCGAGATCGGATCGTCGTAGCTCACGACGATGACCCGATCGACCGATCCCACAAGCTGCCGCGTGCGCTCCTCGGCGAGCGTCGGTCCGTCGATCAGCACGAGCTCCGACACATCGAGCGCCGCACGAAGCGTCGACTGCGCGAGCCTCGCGCTCGGCGCATGGGGCGGCCCACCCACGATCCGAAGACCCGGGCCGGTTTCGCTCGCGACCACACCCAGGTGCTCGGCGGTCAACTCGTCGGCGAGGCCCTCCAGATCCGCCCAGCCCGCCGGGTTCGTGCCGAGCCACCAGCACAGCGCGCCTCCGCCGGTCAGGTCGATCGCGAGCGTCGAGCGAACAGAGGCGAGCCGGCGCGCCAGGTTCGCGGCGAGCAGCGATCGTCCGACGCCGCCGCGCACGGACGTGATCAACATCGAGCGCGTCGCGCGCCTTCGCGCGGGCGGCAGCGTGGCCGCGACGAGCGGACCTAGCACGGCCGGCTCGCATGACGTCGCGATGGATCGGCTCGGAACACCCAGTGCGGCGGCGACGGCGCGCTGATCTTCGTCGACGACGACCACTCGTGGCAGCTGCGAAGAGAGTGCGGCCGCGTGCGCGACCGCCTCGCTCTCGCGGAGATCGACAAGAGCAATGTCCGCCTGACCCGGATCCGCCCGGATCAGGCCGAGGACCTCCGCGGCCGAGGCGAGCTCGCGGCCGCCGCAGAGCGCGACGCGGACCTTCAACGCGCGGAGCGAAGGAGCGGAACGAGGAGCAGGCCCGATGCGCGCCCCGTCGCGATCGCGATCGCCCTCTCCTCATCGACCTCGAACACGACCGACCGCTCGTCGACGCTCATCACACGCAGATCCGCGGCGATCGCAAGCGCGAATGGCCGATCGCCGGTCCGTACCGCCATGAGATCGACACTGTCGCCAACGCGGACCTCCGGCAGGGGCGCCGCGAGCCACGCGGTCGGGACCGCGAGGGCCCAGGTCGATCCCGCCAGGCGCTGCGCGAGCGTCTTGCTCGCGGCGGCGGCATCGGTGGCCGGTGGGATCGACGAGAGCGACGCGGTGACCGCCGAAATAGCGAGCAGGAGGAAGCCGATCGCGCCGGCCAAAAGTCGACGCGGCCGGATCCGCCGCGGTGTGAAGGTCAGGGCCGGGAGCATTCGGGGGCGCTGAAGCCGGCGTGGTGCGCGTAACCGGCGAGCACCAGCCGAACCTGGATCTTTCCTCCAGAGCAGGTCACCTCGAGGTCGCCGGGCGAGGCAGCGCCGTTCTCGCGAGCGAGCGCGTCGGCCGCGGCACGCGCCTCCTCGACAACTCGAGGGTCGGCGACGAGTCCGTTCACGTCTGGCCTACGCCGCGCGGCATAGGCGTCGGCGACCGACTGAGCCGCGGCCTCGACCGCGGCCTCGCCCGCGCGGTGGACATGGGTCACAGCGAAGAGCCGGTCCTGGGCGGTGCGCAGACCGATCACCACAACGGACGCCAGGCCGAGAAGAAGCACGAGGACCACGAGGGCCTGGCCGCGCTCGTCCCTCAGGGACTCCATTCGACGCGTCGCGCGGCGGCGCCCTCCACGATCAAGCTCGGGAGGCCGACGAAACCGAGCGGGACGGGAACGGCATAGCGCAGGCGCACGCGCAGGAGCGAGCCGCGTGGCGCGGTCGCGCGCGGCGGTTCGCTCTGCGCGGGCTCGATGATGACCCTCACCCGTGACGGATCGAGCGGTGCGACCGCCGCGGCCGCGGTGCCGCGGACGAGGTCGTCGTCATTCGTCAGCGCTCCGGTCCGAGCCGCCTCCGCGGCACCGTGCTCGAGCGCGAGACGCGCCACGCCGACCTCCGCGACGAGGATGACCGCCATGATCAGCAGCAGGATCAGCGGGAGCACCATCGCGAACTCCACGATCGCCTGCCCGCGATCGCCACTCACCTCCCGACGGAGCGGAGAAACCGACCGCAGAGAGCGTTGAGCCTGTCGATGGCCGGTCGGCAGAACGGCACGAAGCGGATCGCGCAGAGCGTGAGCGCCGCGAGCGTCACGAACAGGAGGACCATCCGCCAGACCCATGTCTCGCGATTCCAGAGCAGCGGGGCGAGAAGGATCGTCAGTGGGTCTCGGCGGTCGGGCGGCACCCGGTGGGTGCGGACCGTCTCGACGACGAGGTCCGCAATCTGCTGGTTCACGAGGCTTCCGCCATGCCCGTCGACGAGCTCGTGGAGGGAGGCGGGGAGGAAGATCCGCTGCTGCACGCCCGGGTCGCGAGCGTCGTACTGGTTCACGATCCCGTCGGTCGCGAGGCTGACGTCCAGCCGCACCACACCGGCCGGTGGCCTGATCGGTCTCGCGGTCGCGAGGTCGCGCGCGGCCACGCTTTCAGGGTCACGCGCCCCGGCGACGGCGACAGCGCGCACGATGTCCTTGACCGGCGTGATGAGCGGGAGAACCGCGGTCGGCACGCGAGCGAAGTCGGCACCGCTGTGGGGGGCGGCGATGGCCACGTAGGTTCGCACGCCGTCGCCGGCGGAGAGTCCGTTGGCGAAGGCTCGATCGACGACGTTACCGCCCATCGAGTGGGACACGATGTTCACCGCGGCGTAGTGCGGAGCGACCTCGCGGATCTCTTTCGTGAGGACCGCCGCGCTGGTGTCGATGCTCCCGTAGGTGTCGTAGGGGAATCGCGGATCCTCACCCAGGCGCCGTACGTCGTAGCGCTCCGTGGGGAACCGGGCCCGAAGCACGTCGAACGCACCATCGTTCGCTCGTGAGCCGTATCCGCCGACGAAGAGCACGAGCTCCTTGGGCCTGGCCGCGGCGCGTGCCGGTACCCGCAGCTCCCTGACGTCGGGAGCGAGGGTGGGCATCGGAGTGGTGCGAATCTCGCTCGGCCGAAGCTGGGTGATCGGAACGGGGATCGGGGACGGGGAACGCGTGACCTCGAGCGGAGGCCGACCATCGTCCGCGCGAACGGCGAGCGTCCCGACCGGGAGAAGCGCCAGCGCAAGGAGCGACGCGCGAAGAAGTGCTTGGAGCGGCATGCTGACACTCAACCGAGGTGTGGGACGGCGGCGTATGGGAAGCTCAGTCGGTACTGGAGTACCGGATCAAGTCCGCGTGCGTGCCACCTCGCTCGCCTGGATGCGGGCCGCGAGCTCGTCACTGTCGTCGAGGGGTTCGAGCTTCACGTCGGCGTGACGCCGGGCGAGCGCCCAGCCGAGAAGCCTATCGGCGAGCCATGGGTTCTTCGGAAGACACGAGCCATGCAGGTAGCAGCCGATCACCTTCCCCTGCACGGCGCCCTCGGTCTTGTCTTCGCCGTTGTTGCCGTTGCCGACCACGACGGTGCCGAGAGGCTTCGCGCCCGACCCGAGATACGTCCGACCGGAGTGGTTCTCGAACCCGATGAGCTGGGCGTCCGGCGTGTCCGCGAGGAGATTGCCCACGAACCGTTTCTTTCCGGCACGTGTGGTCACGTCGAGGATCCCGAGGCCGGGGATGGATGGGGCGTTCTCTGGCACGTACTCGTGACCGAGAAGCTGATAGCCGCCGCAGACCGAGAAGATCGCGGCGCCCCCCGCGACCGAGCGCTTGAGGGCCACGCCGTTCTTACCCGCGAGGTCGGCGCCCACGATGTCCTGGCCCTGGTCCTGGCCGCCCCCAAAGAACCACACGTCGGGCCAGTCCGGATCCGCCCACTCGCCGACCGAATACGACCGCACCTCGATGGGAATCCCGCGCCACCTGGCGCGCTGTTCGAGCGCGATGACGTTTCCCCTGTCGCCGTAGATGTTCATGAGATCGGGATAGAGGTGCGCGATCCGCAGGTCCACCGCTCTCAGTCCTCCCAGAAGGGCGCGACGGCCCCGATGCCCGCGAGCACGTCGCGCAGCCCCTGCATCGCCGTGTACGTCGCGAGCACGACGATCTCGGAGCCGCGCGGAGCGAGCGTGACGGCGCGCTCGATCGCCGGTCTCCAGCCGTCGACGACTTCGATGCGCTCCTTCGATAAACCCGCGTACTTGAATCGCAGCGCGAGGTCCCTGCCGCGCAGTCCGGTGATCACCGCATGCTCGACCGCCGGCGCGAGCGTCTCGAAGTCCGCGTCCCAGATCCAGGACACATCGCGGCCGTCGGCGTCTCGGTCGCTCAGCGCCGCGAGGATCCGCGGCTTGCGGCCGGTCTCGAGCAGCGCGGAGGTCGCGGCGTTGAAGCCGGCCGGGTTCTTCACGAGGATGAGCCGAAGCGTCCGGCCCTCGAGCTCGACCGCCTCGAGGCGGCCGAATGCCGGCCGGAAGCTCCCGATCGCGCGAATCGCTTCCGCGAGCCCCATGTCGAGAGCGCGCGCGCCGGCCAGCGCGGCCAAAGCGTTGTACGCGTTGTACAACCCGGGGATCGGTATGCGGACGGGCTCGAACACGCTTCCGACCGTCCCCGCGAGCGTGAGCTCGGTCCAGCTATCGCCGAGGGTGACCCTCGTCGCCGCGATGTCGCGCGGCGGCCGCGCGAGCCCGCACGAGGGACACGACCAATCGCCAACGTGCGCGAGCACGACCCGGCGATAGGCGAGCGCCGATCGGCAGCGCGGGCAGCGAGTCGCATCGCTGATCGCCTGCGGCACCGAGCCACCGACGGTGTCGTCGTCGACGCCGAAGAAGAGGGTCTTCGCGTCGCGGCGGAGAGCGAGGTTCGCGACGAGCGGGTCGTCCGCGTTCAGCACGAGGGTCGTGTCGCCCGGGAGTCCCGCGAGACCGTCGCCGATCTTCTTGGCCAGAGCGTCGAGCTCAAAGTAGCGGTCCATCTGGTCGCGAAAGAGATTCGTCACGACGACGACCCGCGGACGCAGTCGAGCGACGGCGCTTGGGAGCGACGCTTCGTCGATCTCGAACAGGCCGAAGTCACCGCTCGGCTCGGCCGACCAGTTCGTGGCGGCGAGGAGCGCCGCGGCGACTCCGCGATCGAGATTCGAGCCGGAGCGGTTGTGGATCGGTGCCCAGCCCGCGGTGCGCGCGATGTCGGCGAGCATCCGCGCCGTCGTTGTCTTCCCGTTCGTGCCGGAGACGCACACCACGCCATGGCCGAGCTCCGACGAGAGCTCGGTGATGAAGTTCGGGTCCAGGGTAAGCGCCACCACGCCGGGGAGCGCGGTCGCCCCGCGGCCGGTCGCGCGCAGGCCCTCTCGAGTGAGCTTGCCGGCTGCGTTTGCAAGCAGCGCGAGCGCGTCGGGCACGACCGAAGCGTACCGGCGGGCTAGGCTCCGGCCGGCTGGACCTCGCGCAGGAGGAGCTCGAGCTCGTCGATGGCGCGGCCGAGGCGGAGCGCGACGGCCTTCGCCGTGTCACCGTTGGCCTTGGAGCCTTCGAGCGCCCCCTGGGCATCGAGACGGCTCAGGACCGCGACGGCCTTCCGGAGCCGGGCAATGGTCAGGGAGGCCGGGAGAGCCCGCCGGAGCTCGCTGATACGCGATTCGAGGCGCTCCAAACGGGCTCGAAGCTCGTGCTCCAGGTCGTCCGGAGCCATCTCGTCGAGCCGTCTCGCCTCGGCCTGGATCGTGCCCATGTCGCGCTGCACGAGCTGGGCTGCCTTCTCGAGCGAGTGCCCCTTCTCGAGCGCCTGCCGGATGCGAATGACCTTCTCCATCGCGTAGACGTCGTAGTCGTGGTCGCCGTCCGCTGACGGCTTCACCAGACCTTTCTTCGTCCAGTAGATGAGTTGGCGCGGCGTCACGTTACATACTCTGGCCGCCTCGGCGGCTGAGAGGCGCAGGCGCGCCAAGACCTCGCCGTCGTTCGCGATCAGAACTTGCGCGAGTGCGTCACGTGCCTCGGACTCCGCCACCGCCCAACGACTCCCCTGACGCCAGAGTTAGCGCGCCGAGTGTTGTAGGTGCGCGGATCACGTGTCAATGACCCGAACAGATACCGAGACCCGGTCGAAAGTCTGCTAGCGCGAACCCCGGCCAGACGAGCGCTGGCTCTGTCGATACGCCACCTTGACCGACGCGTGGTATCGGGAAAGCCGCGAGCCGTCGAACTCGGCCCAGAGTCGGCCGACCTCGACGCCGACCGGTGCCTTGACCTTGGCGGCCTTCACCGCCGCGAGCACCGCTTCATCCCAACCCTTCGTTGAGTCGCCGCTCGCGTCGACGAGCCGCACGACCATCGGCCGTGCCGCGGCGACCCTAGATCGACGTGCGGGCATCGGTACCGCGCGCGCCCCCGACGCGTCTCGCGCGCGGCGACTCGCCGCCATTCTGATCGGCAGTCCGCGGCTGGATCGGCGGAAGCGCGGCGAGCTCGAGAATCTGGTTCGCCATGATCGTGAGCTTCTCGCCGAGCATCTTGCGCGTCTCGGCACCAGACCGCGGAGCGAAAAGCGTTCCGACGATGAAGCCGAGCACGAAGAAACGCAGCGACGCGCGCAGGAGAGCGAACATCAGGCCGGCCTCCCCTTGGCCGGATAGCCCTCGAGGCCGAACTCCTTGATCTTGGCGTAGAGCAAACGGCGGTAAATCCCCAGCATTTCCGCGGCTTTTGAGCGGTTCCCGTTGGCGTCGCGGAGTGCCTTCATGATGAGATCCTTCTCGTACTGCGCGACCGACTTCTTGAAGAACGACTTCTCGACCGAGACGTCGTCGCCCTCCTCATCGTGTTCCCCCGCCTCGTGGTCCCCGAACGGCAGCTCGCGGCTCGTGATGATCTGGCCGCGTGAGAGCACGACGGCCCGCTCCACGACGTTCTCGAGCTCCCGCACATTGCCCGGCCACTCGTATTCCATGAGCCGCTTCAAGGCCTCTTCGCTGATCGCGGCCGGCTGCGCGGTGGCGCTGTAGCGGTGTTTCGCGAGGAAGTGCTCGACGAGCGCGGGGATGTCCTCTTTACGCTCGCGGAGCGGGGGCATGTGGATGTTGATGACGTTCAGCCGGTAGAACAGGTCGTCGCGGAACTTCTGCTGCTCGACCTGACGCTGCAGGTCCTTGTTCGTCGCGCAGATGATGCGGATGTCGACCTTGATCGGCAGCGAGGAGCCGACGCGCTCGATCCTGCGGTCCTGGAGTACCCGAAGGAGCTTCGTCTGCATTGGCAGGCTCATCTCGCCGATCTCGTCGAGGAAGATCGTGCCCTTGTCGGCGAGCTCGAAACGGCCCCGGCGCTGGGCCTGCGCACCGGTAAACGAGCCCTTCTCGTGGCCGAAGAGCTCGGCCTCGAGGAGCGTTTCCGGAAGCGCGGCGCACGAGACCTTCACGATCGGCCCCGATCGGCGGTTCGAGTTGTAGTGAAGGGCCTCGGCGACGAGCTCCTTGCCGGTGCCGCTCTCACCGGTGATGAGGACGGTCGCGTCGGCCTTGGCGACCTTACCGACGGTCTTGTAGACCTCCTGCATGGCGGGCGAGTTGCCGACGATCCGTTCCGTCTGCACGAGCGAGCTGATCTCATCGCGAAGCACCTGAACCTCGCTGGTGAGGTCGCGGTACTCGATGACCCGCTTCACGGTGTGGCTGATCTTGTCGAGCTCGAACGGCTTGGTGATGTAGTCGAACGCGCCCAGCTCCATCGCTCGGATCGCGTTGTTGCTGCTGCCGAACGCCGTCATGATCAGGACGCTCGTCTTGGGTGAGCTCGCTTTGAGCTTGCTGAGCGCCTCGATGCCGTCGAGCTCCGGCATGCGCACATCCATGATCACGAGATCGGGGTTGACGTCCTTGACCTTGTCCACGACCTCGGTGCCGGTCGTGGCCTCGACGACGCTATAGCCCTCGTCGGCGAGCAGCTGCTTCAGGAGTGAACGGATGGAGGCGTCGTCGTCCGCGACGAGGATCGTCCTTTGCGCCAATTCCGTACGCTTCCTTCCCACGAGGGCCCGGAATGGCCGACTGGACGACCCTCCCCCGTGCGATAGGCCAAGTTTGTGTGACGCTGACCGTACATGTCAACCGGAAGGCTCTCCCGTACGGATGGCGCTCAGGCTACGTCGTAGACAGCCCGGAGGCGCGTCCCGATCAGAGCCGCCCCAAGGGTTATAGCTCCTGCGATCGCGATCACGAGAGCAGGGCCAAATGCATCGGCCAAGATGCCACTCAGGACTATCAATGGGAGCCAACTGAGGTTTACGAGAGCGATTCGCGCACCTAGAACACGTGCGCGAGCCGCAGTTGCTGTCTTCTCTTGGAGAATCGTGACGTTCGGGACGTAGAAGAGGACGTTGGCGATGCCGAGGAACCCGAAGAGGACAACGGCGATCGGGAAGGAGGGAGCGATTGCGATAAGAATGATAACCGCACCTGTCGCGGCAAACCCAAACACGAGCAAGCTTCCCTTCCGCACGTCGCGTGCGTACCGGGGAAGCAGTGCACTGCCGACGACCGCGCCGAATGCGATCGCTGCCTCGCAACCTCCATATTGCGCAGCACCGAGGGAGGCATCACTCCCAGCGAATCGCTGAATCACCAGCACGGGCGTAAGCCCATTGATGATTGGGGTCGACACCTGGGCGGCCAGCGAGAACAACGTATTCGACCAGAGCACTGTCGATCGCCGCAGAATCGTCAGACCTTCCTGCGCGTCACCGAGCAACCGCGACCAAGTGATCCGACTTCGCTGGGGCTCGTGGACGGCGACGCGGGAGAGAAGCATGGCCGAAAGCGCAAACGTGATTGCGTCAACGTAGAAGGCGCTCGCCCCAATTGTCGCCACTAGGAGGCCACCGGCCAGTCCTCCAACAATCTCCAGTGTTCGGTCCGTGGCGTGGACTAGTGAATTGCCTCGAGCTAAGTGGCTGGCGTCGAGCAGTGTCGGTACTAGAGCCACGCGGGCTGGATTAAAGGCGGCGGCGCACATGCCCGACACCAAGACGCAAGCGAACACAATCGCGAGTGGGGCACCGATCCCGATGAACAGCGGCACAGTAGCAAGCAAGAGCGCCCGCGCGAGGTCACACCAGAGCATGACGCGTCTATGTCCGAGCGCGTCGGCGATCGCACCTCCGAAGAAGCCAAACGTCGCGTTGGGGACCGTGGCAATGACCACCGCAGAGGCTGTCCAGAGAGCGGAATTCGTCGCTGTGTAAGTGACATAGGCAAGGCCGACAAGAGTGATTGGGTCTCCGAACCGACTGATCGCCTGGCCTAGCCAAAAGAAGGCGAAGTTTGGAGACCGCAGGTGCCGTTCGCGGTCGGCCTGGGGTGGCGCTTGGAGCCACATGAAAGGGATCAAGAACCCCCCAAGGGCGACAAGAAAGTCCCCGAGGCTAAGAACAGACTTCAGGAGAGCTACTGGGATGACGTCTGATAGGAATCCGAGCCTAGCCTCGGGACCCAGCGGCACATGAAGGCCATCGTGCGGCGGCTGTGCCCCAACTTCGATCACCGCGGCAACGTCGTACGGCATGCCAGCATTCAGAAGCACGACCAGCAAGTTGAGGGTCGTGCCGCCCGCGATCAGAAGTGCGCCTGCAATCCGCCAATTCCATGTGGCTACGACCGCCACGCCCAACAACGAGACGAGATAGAGAATCAGTGGTGAGGTCGGAACTAGGGTTCCGATACTGCGAAGGGCTAGCGCAAGAACGAGAATCGGCCACAGCTTTAGGTTGAAAGTCGAGAGTCTGCGCCAGTCCCCTCCGAACGCGATGCCCGCGAGTATCCCGACAGCAACCCCGCTAGCCAGCATGAGCGTCGCGGACTAGCGGCTCGCTGGCGAGCCTGCGCTTGAGCTCAGCCAGCGTTTCGTAATTGATCGGCGGCAGGTCACTAACCTCGAAGGCCGCAGGGCCACGATTCTGAACAAGCCGCTCCAGCGCACGGACAATTACCGGGTCAAACTGGACCCCCTTGTACCGGTTGAGCTGCTCCATGGCTCGCTCGTGGCCTACCGCCTTCCGGTAGATACGGTCGGATGTCATCGCCTCATATGCATCGGCGACGATGATGATGCGCGAGCCCAATGGGATCTCATCGCCCTTCAGCCCCTCTGGGTAGCCGGAGCCGTCGTAGTTCTCATGGTGATAACGGACGAGAGGAACGAGCGGTCGGAGTGACACAGATGGTTCGAGGATTGATGCGCCGTAGATTGGATGTCGACGCATCAGCTCCTGCTCGTCGGGATCAAGCCGACTCGGCTTCATCAGAATCCGATCCTCCACTCCGATTTTCCCGATGTCGTGAAGAAGGCCGGCAAGCTCGATCTCTTCAATCTGGCGCTCGGGGAGACCCATATGGCGAGCGATTGCGCCCGCAATCCGCGAAACCCTATCGGCATGGCCCCGCGTAAACCCATCTTTTGCGTCGATCGCTTGAGATAACGCGCTCACAGTGCCGAAAAATAGTTCGCGCGTCTCCGCGTATTTCGTAAACGAGTACCGGGCGAGATACAGGGGGACCAAGAAGAGAAACGACGCCCAGAGCCCTACTTTCACTGCGATCTCTGCCATCAGCCAACCAAGCGGTACGAGTGCGACCAGACCCGTGAGGACGTTGCTGATGCTTATTGACCAAACTCGCCCAAACGGTGCGCCGGTACGGAGGCTCGCGAGGCTTACGCCAAGAAGTAAGTTGACGGAGCTGAAGGCGACGCCTGCGATAAGGATGTGAGCGATCGTGTCGAACGGGTTACCCGCAGCCGCAACTGCGTCGTCGGTAATCCTCAGCGAGGCCCATGCTGCAAACGAGCAAAGTACGTAGTCGAGCCGGTTATAGAAGGTGCCCCACAAAGGAACCTCGCGACGCAGGTCCCGAATTTCGACCGTCCCGACAAGAGCGATCCAGCAGAGTGCAAATGGATTCGGCAGGCCCGTGTCGAAGAGCGCAGCGATGAGGGGTGCGGTGGTTGTGTACGCGAGCATGCCACCGGGTAGGCGAACAGGTAGCGCTGCGAGGGCAAAAGTAATCACGGTCCAAAAGAGAATCCGCTCGAAAGGGATCGCCTCAGGAAGCGGGATAGACACCCGGGCCAGAACAACAACGCCCGCGAGAAGAACGGCGTACACAAGCGGCCGCGGACGACTTGGAATCCTGAGGGGGTCCGGCACCGCCGGAAGAATAAGGGCTAGGCGAATTTTTCCTGCAGCGCGCGAGGTACGAAAAGAGAGCCTCTAGGCTCCCCTTTCGTGCGCTTTCATGCGCCTCTAGAGGACGCGAATTCAGTCAGTTCTAGATGCCCAATACTCCGGCGCCACCGCCCAGAACCAGAGCAACTAGGGCAGCAATAGCCGCAACAACGCGCCTCATTCCTCTTCGTCCTCCCTTCGCCAGGCGATACCCTGACGAACTAGTCGGCTGGTCAGACCAGAGGCTTAAGGGCAGCGGGATTTCGATACGTGGCCGAAACTGGGCCTGTCAGCGCCTACGTGGTGGATTGCTCCCGCGTCAGGAAAGGTACCTCGGGACTACCATCCGGCCGCAAGTGGGGAGCACCGTCGGGATGTTTCCGCCGGCTGACGGCATCTGAGCGCGCATGCCAAACGAGAAGGTTGATCGTGCGAACGGGGTTGGCCCGTTCATTGCCGCGCCACTCCGGGGCAGCGTGGATCTCTGGGCCCCCGTATCTTCTGAGGTTCTCCCCCAGGACCTTGTGAAGGCCGTGGAAACCGGCGACTGGCGCGACGCGGCAGAAGGACTGCGCAAAGTCATGGACGGGGCCGTCACCGACGGGGTGTATGGCCGCGCTCTGCTGCAGCTCGTTATGAGGCTACCGCTTGGAATAGATCCGGTCGTGGACCGATACAAGGCGGTCGTATCGATCGATTACGGCGATTGGGACTCACTCAGAACGTATCTGACCGCGGAGACGATCGCGCGCACTGAGTTGATAGGAATGCGCGAGATCTTGCTTGCGCCAATCGATCGCACTGAGATTCCGCCGATCAGTAGGCCACACGAAGCCATGCTTTTCGCAAGCTACGAATACCAGTTCGGACAGATGCTCAATCGCTTTCGTCGATGGGCGCGCTCAATGTTGAAGTTCCAAGCGACTGATGTCGTCTGGGAACGGCCTGACGTTCCGCCCGGCCGGCACTTCCGGTACAGAAAGCTCCAAGATGCCGTTTTTCTTGCTCTCGCCGAGGCCCAAGCCGGCAAGTTGCCAACCGCAGCGGCTCTCGCCCTCGAAGCACAACGGCTCGGCGACGAAGCAGAACCGCTCCGCGCCTACGCCGCCGATCTTGAGGAGCTCGTCGCGCTTGCGATGGGTGACGACCGACACGTCCGGATGCGTTTTCTTGAGAATGTAAGGAGCCCAATAGGTGCCTCGCCATTGGGGTCGTGGCAGATCCTCAATCACGAAATGCCATTGCTGAGCCTTTGCCCGCCAGATGTGATGAGCGCATGCGTCGACATAACCGCCACGGTCGCAGTCCGGTTCGGATCGCCGCGGGGGCAGCTTCTCGCATCATCTTGGCGCGTCGCGACAGAGATGGCGCAGGATCACTACGATCGTCGGCACCCTGAGCTACCTGCACTGCTGGCGCAAGCATCGCAAGCAGGCGTCGGCCTGCGAGTTCTCCCTCAACTGCTGCACGCAATTTCAACACGAAGACCGGCCGACTTTGCATCTGCCGAGAGCTTCGCTCGCAAGTCGGGCCAGATTTGGGCCCAGGTCAGCGCGCTTACATGGAGCGCGGCTCTCAATCCCACCCCGACAGTGGTTCGATGGCTCTCAGTTCTACTTGAGGCGACCGGCTGGCGACGGCCCGTCCTCGTACCAGCACACGTCGCCGGCGACGCGGCACTCGGTCTCTCTTCCGCCAGCATCGGGGGCGAGCCCCTTGTGGAGTTCGCCTCATCGGCAGGCCGACCAAACATCGTGCTCGAGATCGCGTCGCGTCACATCAATGACACAGCTACTCCCCTTGCTGCTCGGCTTGCGTCCATTGAAGCGGTGGGGACCCTTGGAACAGCACGAGCGCAAGAGATCCTCGCTAGGCTTGCACGACGATCGGATGAGCTTGGTCGGCGAGCTCGACTTGTCAGCGCGCGTCGGCGTCGCGGCGTCGGAATGACTGGACGTGAAGTAGAAGTGGTACGCCTAGCGGCGGACGGTTTGACCAACCGTCAGATCGCAGAGCGACTCAATCTGAGTCAGCACACCGTCGCGCGTCATCTCGCCAACGCGCGTGGCAAGCTCGGAGCCGCGAACCGCACCGAGGCCGCCGTGAAACTCGAAGAACTCGAGGGGGCTATCCCGAGATCGAGCTGATCACTCCAGATCGACGCACGAATCGCGACGATGCACGTCACCAGCCTTGAGCGCATCCTCGAAACCCGCCAAACGCGGCGAGCCACCCGCTTGGCTAGTTATCGACCGTCGTGGTGGTCAGCTAAATGCGCTCGTACCTCGCCACATCGAGCACGAACACCGTCGCGCCGCCGAACGTAACCTCGACCGGGTAGGGCATGTAGAACTCGCCGGGCTCCATGATCGGCGGCATCGGGTTGATGTACTGGCTGCGCGCGTGACAGGTCTCGCGGATGACCGCGAGCACGTCGTCGACCTGGGGCTCTTCGACACCGGCGAGGATCGTCGCGTGCGACTGCTTGAGGAATCCGCCCTGCGAGTGCAGACGCGTGACCCGGTAGTCCTTGTCGGTGAGCGCGTCCACCAGCGCCCCCGCGTCTTCGGGATGGACGATCGCGATGACCATCTTCATCGGGCGGCGACTATACCCCGGGCATCGCTCGGGCCGGGCGAATGGTCAGGCGAGATTGGTCAATTCTGGCGATGCGCCGGACCCGGACCGCGCGCACCGTAGGGGTCACCCTTCGCCCTCGCGGCATCCGTCGCTAGGCCGGGAGGCCCAGCAGCTGATCGACCTGGCGGCGGATGTCCGCGGCAATCGCCTCTTCGCTGCGGTCCCCATCGACGACGACGAACCGGCCGGGCTCGGCCGCGGCGAGACGCAGATAGCCCTCCCGAACGCGCTCATAGAACCCACGGTCGTCACCGTGGAAGCGGTCCCACCGCGCCGCGCCCGCGCGCGACGCAAGCCGAGCGAGCGTGACGTCGACGGGGGCGTCGATCAGGAACGTGCGCTGGGGAACGAGATCGCCCACCGCGAACCGGGTCATCGCACGCAGGCCTTCGATGTCGGCGCCGGACCCGTAGCCCTGGTACGCGAGCGTGGAATCGAAGTAGCGATCCGCCACGACGATCTTCCCCCCGGCCAGCGCCGGGCGAATGACGTCACGCGTGTGCTGGGCCCGAGCCGCCGAGAAGAGCAACGCCTGCGTCTCGGCGGTGAGGTCGACCTCGCGCGCATGCAGGAGCACGTCGCGAATCCGCTCGGCAAATGGCGTGCCCCCCGGCTCGCGCGTCAGCAGCACCTCGCGGCCCCGCGCGCGGAGGGTCTCGGCGAGCCGCGCGGCCTGGATGGACTTCCCAAGTGCCTCCCCACCCTCGAACGAGAGAAAGAGCCCGTTCACCGATAGATCTGCACGCGGCGGAAGGGCTCGTGCCCGCTGCTGCGCGAGCTCAAGTTCGCGCGCTCGACGAGCTCGTGCTGGAGTTTGCGGACGTAGGCGTTCTGCGGCGCGAGCTCTACCTCGTCGGATTCGCCGCCGACGACCTGCTCGATCGCCTCCCGCGCCTCCTCGAGCGCCTGGTCCTCGGGGCCGCGGCGGAGCTCGATCACCGACGCGAGCGCGCTCGCGATCTGCGTCGACGAGTTCGAGCGCGCGATGTAGATAGGGATTCCCTGCGACTCCGCGTTCCGGAGACGCGGGGTCTTGCGCCGGTAGTAATTCTTGAGCGTGATCACGACGTCGGCATCCTCGGGCTCGCGCACGATCGCGACCGGCAGGCCGAGCCCTCGCGCCGCCTCCTCGACGCGCGACCAGGAAAGTCCGAACGGATAAACCTTCATGGTCTCGCGTGCGCCGTTCCCGGCGATCCGCGGCGTGCTGCGGCGCTCGACGGCCTCCGACGCCGCGCGCGAAGGCACCGAGGTCGACACGGACAGCTCTCCGGCCGCGTCGCGCTCGCGGGTCTCGGGCGCGATCGGCATGCCTAGGAGGATCGCGTCGACGGTCTGCGCGACGTCGTGGTACAGCGCTACGCGCTGGTAGGCCTGGATCTCGACGAGCACCTGGAACGTCGGCGGCGCCTTGCGCTCGAGAACGCTCTTCTGCGTCCCGCGGCGACGGGCCTCATCGTCCGAGAGCGTCACCGTCTGGATGCCGCCGACGAGGTCGGAGAGCGTCGGGTTGAGCATGAGGTTCTCGAGTGTGTTGCCGTGCGCCGTGGCGATGAGCTGGACGCCGCGCTCGGCGATGGTGCGCGCGGCGGCGGCCTCCTGCTCCGTGCCGATCTCGTCGATGACCACGACCTCGGGCATGTGGTTCTCGACCGCCTCGATCATGACCGCGTGCTGCAGCGACGGCGTCGCAACCTGCATGCGCCGCGCGCGACCGATGCCGGGATGCGGGATGTCGCCGTCACCGGCGATCTCGTTCGAGGTATCGACGATCACGACGCGCTTCGCCATTTCGTCGGCGAGCACGCGCGCGACCTCGCGCAGGAGAGTGGTCTTGCCGACTCCGGGACGGCCGAGGAGGAGGATGCTGCGGCCCGCCTCCACGACGTCGCGGATGATCTCCATCGTCCCGTACACCGCGCGGCCGACGCGGAGCGTCAGGCCCACGACTTTCCCCGCGCGGTTGCGAAGCGCGCTGATCCGATGGAGCGTCCGCTCGATGCCGGCGCGGTTGTCGCCGCCGAACTGGCCGATGCGGGAGATCACGTACGCGATGTCCTCGGCGGTCACCTCTCGCTGCGACAGGATCTCCTCACGCCCGGCGAAGCGGGCCTCCGGCAGGCGGCCAAGGTCCATGACGATCTCGAGCAGCCCATCCAGCCCGTCGAGCGCGCGCACACGCTGTCCGATGTCCGGGGGAAGGCCGCGAAGCAGGGCCTCGAGCTCGTCGCTCTGTTGAACGGTCATATCCGGTACGGGCGAGGGCGGGCTATTTGCGTGTCAAGCCCGGGAAGCGCTCATGCTCGCTCCTCGGCACCGCTCACAGGATAACCAGCCAGGTCATCGCCGATCCGCGGGAGCGAGCTCCATGACGAAGAGCATCGGCCAACCCAGGTACTTCGCGGCGCGTGGCACGCGTGCGGCGAGCGATTCGTTCACGGCATGCTCGGAGAGTCCGGCGATCCGCAGTCCGGCGTCGAGGGCGGCCATCACGTAGCCGGAGAGCTGTGCCGAGTACGAGCGCGGCCGCACCTCCTCGCCCGTCTCGTCGCGGAACCGAGCGGATACGCCCTTGAGGAACATCGCCGGATGCATCGCGGTCACCACGATGCGGCCGTCAATGCGGGCGACGCGGCCGAGCTCGGCGAAGAACGCTCGCGGATCGGCGATGTGCTCGAGCACGAGCGCGGAGAGCACGCGATCGAACGAGCGGCCGGCGAACGGCAGCGGTCGCGTCACGTCGTGCGCGGCAAAGCGCACGAGCTCCGCGCCCGGCTTCGCGCGACCCTGAGCCAGCATCTCCTCGGAAAAGTCGATCGCCACGACGTTCGCCCCCGCCCGCGCGAGCCGGATCGCGTGGCGGCCGGTACCGCAGCCGACGTCGAGCAGGCTGAGGCCGTTGACATCGCCCAGGGCGCGATCGACCTCAGGTTCCTCGAGCGCGAGCAGCGGGTTGCCGTCGGTGTCGTACGTCGCCGCCCAGAGGTCGTAGCCCTCGCGAGTCGGAAGCACTCGAGGCTCGCTCACCGCACGACCGCCGGCGCCATCGCGCGCTCTTCGACGCGCTCGGCGAGCTCCTTCGTGAACAGCATCGCGGTTGCCATCTCGCGGAAACCCTCCGCCAGAAGCGCACGAGCGACATGCTCCTCGTATGACCGAACCGGGGACGTCACCGGACGACCCGCGGTGAAGGCGCGAGCGGTCGTGCGCAGCAGATCGCGCGCGAGGTCCACGTCGCCGTCGGACGTCCTCACCTTGCAGACGTGCGGGTGGCGCTCGACCCCGGAGAAGCCGAGCGCGAACGCGCGCGGCCGGGATTCATCGCCATCGATCATGGCCGAGGCGAGCCGCATCGCCAGGGGGTTCCCGCCGATGAGGTGCGGCGGGTCGTACGCGCCACCGCGCCGACTCACATCGAAGTCGGAGAACGAGAGCTGCTCGGCCCGTTGCACCGCGTGCGGCGTGGTCATCGCGTAGAAGCGAAAGAGATCGTGCGCGTCGCGGCCGGTCGCCTCCCGAGCGGTCACCGGCTTCGCCGACGGCAGCTGAGCCGTGCGCGTCGCCACGTACCACGTCTCGCGCGTGTATGAGTAGAAGCCAGCCTGGAAGAAAGTCTCGCGCGCGAGCGCCTCATCGGGCACCGCCGCGAAGATCCGCTGCATCCCGGCGCGCGCGGCCGCGCCGCTGATGCCCGAGAGGAGCCGGAACGCGCTGTCGGCGCCGCCCGGCTGGAGGAGCGCGGCGAGGATGAGCACCACCCACTCGGGCCGGCGGCCGTCGTACACGAGCGCCGCGGAGCGGAGCTGACCCCGGTACTCCTCGAGGAACACGCGGAGCCGGCCCTCCAGGCCGACGAGGCTCGGCAGGAGGCGCGTCCAGCTCGCGACGGCACCCGCCGCGAGCGGGGCGGGGAGCGCCGAGGCCATGATGCTCGCGGGGTCGCGTACCGAATCCGCGAGCAGGGCCGACACGCGACGGAGATCGAGCGGCGTGGCCGCTCTCGCCGGCACTAGCCCTTCCCAAGTGAGAGGAAGTACCGGTGAAAGCGCTCGTCCTTCGTGAGCTCTGGGTGGAAGCTGGTCGCGAGAAGCCGGCCCTGCCGCGCCGCCACGACGGAGCCGTCGCGGAGCTGAGCGAGGACGTCGACCCCGGGACCGACGCGGCTGATGCGTGGCGCACGGATGAACACGGCGTGGAACGGCTCAGGTCCGAGCGCCTTCACGTCGAGGTCCGCCTCGAACGAGTCGACCTGTCGGCCGAACGCGTTGCGCTCGACCGTCATATCGATGAGCGAAGCGAGCGGGTGCGGATGCCCGGGCACATCCTTCGCGATGAAGATCGCGCCGGCGCATGTCCCCCACACCGGCATGCCCTCAGCGACGCGGTCGCGCAGCTTCTCGATGATCCCGTACTGCTGCGCGAGCTTTCCGATCGTCGTGCTCTCGCCACCGGGAATGATGAGCGCGCCGATCTCATCGAGCTGCTCCGGA
The DNA here is from genome assembly GCA_036002305.1 of Candidatus Limnocylindria bacterium. GTDB lineage: Bacteria > Chloroflexota > Limnocylindria > P2-11E > P2-11E > 3-1-20CM-2-70-9. The sequence goes on along the minus strand of DASYTL010000029.1, from coordinate 104,290 downwards.
CGGCGCACGTCGATGCCCTCGACGCCGAGACGGTCGAGCGTCGCGAGATGTTCAGCGAAGTCGCCCTGGAGACCGAGGACGCCTGCGCGCGCGGTCAGCGGGCGGCGCTCACCAACCGCGGACGGCAAGTCGTTCTTGCGCCGGGATCGACTCGAGTGAGAGACCGCGCATCGCCTCGCCCAGTCCGCGCGAGACGTCCGCGACGAGCTTCGCGTCGCGGAAGTGCGTCGTCGCCTCGACGATCGCCTTCGCGCGGCGCTCCGGATCGGCGGACTTGAAGATGCCCGAGCCGACGAAGTTGCCTTCGGCGCCGAGCTGCATCATCAGAGCGGCGTCGGCCGGAGTCGCGATGCCCCCCGCGCAGAAGAGCACGACTGGCAGCTTGGCATCCTTCGCCACATTCTTCACCAGCTCAGGCGGGACGCGGTAGTCCTTGGCCTTCGCATCGAGCTCAGCGTCGAGGCCCTTCGCATGGAGATCGTGGAGCTCGCGCAGCGACTCGGTGATGGCGCGGATGTGGCGTACGGCCTCGACGATGTTCCCGGTGCCAGCCTCGCCCTTGCTGCGGATCATCGCGGCGCCCTCGTGGATGCGACGAAGCGCCTCGCCGAGCTCGCGCGCGCCACACACGAACGGGACCTTGAAAGCGTGCTTGTCCACGTGGTACTTCTCGTCGGCCGGCGTGAGGACCTCGCTCTCGTCGATGTAGTCGACACCGATCGCCTCGAGCACCTGCGCTTCCACGAAGTGGCCGATGCGGCATTTCGCCATCACCGGGATCGTGACGGCGTCCATGATGCGGTGGATCATTTCCGGATCGCTCATTCGCGCGACGCCACCCGAGGCGCGGATGTCCGCGGGGACTCGCTCGAGGGCCATCACCGCGACCGCCCCCGCTTCCTCGGCGATCTTCGCGTGCTCGGCGGTGACAACGTCCATGATCACGCCGCCCTTGAGCATCTGCGCGAGCCCTGTCTTAAGGGTCCAGGTGCCCGTCGAGCCGTTCTTGTCGGGGGTCGACTGAGAGGTCATCGGAACGACAATCGTAGCGCGCTGACCCTAGAATCGGAACATGGGCGTAGTCGACGCGAATGTCCTTGTGCTCAATTTGGACTTCCAGCCGCTCAACGTGTGCAACGTCCGCCGAGCCGTGGTGCTGCTCGCCAAGGAGAAGGCGAGCGTCATCGAGCAGAACGGCCATCTCGTGACCAGCGAGCGGCTCTCCTTCCCCTCGCCGTCCGTCATCCGGCTCGCCTATCACGTGAAGCGTCCGCGTCCGGTCGTGAAGATGACGCGGAAGGAAGTGCTCGTCCGCGACGACCACACGTGCCAGTACTGCGGTAAGCGCGGTCACGACCTCACCCTCGATCACGTCATCCCGCGGCACCGCGGCGGACAGCACGTGTGGGAGAACGTCGTCGCGGCATGCAAGTCGTGCAATCACCGCAAGGGCGGGCGCACGCTCGCCGAGGCGCGGATGACGCTCCTGCGCCCGCCGGTGCGGCCGCCGGCCACGCCGCAGTACCTGTACGCGTCGTACGTGCGCGCAGGCGAGCGTACGTGGTCGAAGTTCGTCGGGCTGGGCGAGAGCGCCGTCGCATCCTAGCACGCGGCTTGCCCTCGACCGCTCACCGATGAAGGTCCTTTTCACAAAGCGCGCCTACGCGCGGGTCGGGGGATCGGAGAGCCTCGCGTACCAATTCGCCACGCGGCTCGCGGCGCGCGGGCACGACGTGCGTGTGCTGTGCGCGCAGGCGTTCGACGATCGACGCGTGTTCGCCGACCAGGGCGTCGAGGTGGTCCAGGTGAAGCCACGCGGAGGTTTCCTCGGTCTCGCCGCCGACGCGACCACCCTGGTAGATCTCATGCGCACCGACGTGCTCGAGTGGTACGCCGAGGATCGCGATCTCATCCACAACATCGGACGCGAGTACCTCGACAGCTCGCTCGAGGTCGCGGACTCGCTCGCGATGCCGATCGTGCTGACGCCACTGGCGCATCCAGGGCAGTTCCACGGCGGCGACACCCCGAGCGACTTCGCACGCTACCGTCGCGCGGACGCGCTCACGACGATGACCGACTGGGAGCGCGGCTGGTTCGCCGAGAACGGGGTTGACCCGGATCGGATCGTGACCACCGGCATGGGACCGAACGCGCTTCGCTCGCGCGATGGGCTCGCGTTCCGCGCGGCGCACGGCATCCCGACGCAGGCGCCGCTCGTTCTCTACATCGGACGCAAGGAGCGGTACAAGGGTTACATCCACCTGCTCGACGCGGCCGAGCTCGTCTGGCGGCGCCATCCGGAGACCCGCTTCGTCTTTATCGGCATTCCTGGCTTCTACTCGAGCTTCTTCGACGAGTTCGCGCGATACGCCGACGAGCGCATCGTCGACATCGAGCGCGCGAGCGGGGCCGAGAAATCGGCAGCGCTCGACGCGTGCGACGTGTTCGCGATGCCTTCCCTGCACGAAACGTTCGGGCTCGGCTACCTCGAGGCATGGCTCCACGAGCGGCCGGTCGTCGGCGGGGACATCCCGCCGCTCCGCGAGGTCATCGCCGACGGGGTCGACGGCTTCTGCGTGCGCCAGCGCGCCGATGACGTCGCGCGGGCGATCCTCCGGCTCCTCGACGAACCCGCCCTGCGGTCCGCGATGGGCCAGGCCGGGGCGGTGAAGCTTCGCGAACGGTGGGACTGGGACCACGTGATCGCCCGCGTCGAGGAAGCATACGGACGAGCGCTCGCACACCCGCACTCTGACATCAGCGAAGCGCTCGCCTAGGCTCCCGACGCCATGCGCGTCGTCATCGCCAAGAAGCTGCTCTCTACTGTCGGGGGATCCGAGGCACAGGCGCGCGCGCTCGCACGGGCGCTCGTCAAGCTTCGCCACGAAGTGACACTGGTCGGTCTCCGCCCGCCGTGGCGCCGCCGCGGCATCCCGCTCGACGTGTACGCCGCCCCTCCCGGTCCGGTCGAGCTCCGTCATGAACGGATCCGCTACCTCTTCATCCCTGTCCGTGGCCGAAGGCTCGGCGCGGCCATCGACAGCCTTTTTCCGACCACTCTGGTCAGAGCTGACGAGCTCGCGCACGCGGTCGCGGGTGCGGACGTGGTGCACTCGATCGCGCGCGAGTGGGCCGGCGCCCTCGAGCGCGCGGCGCGCGCCGCGGGAGCGGCGTTCGTCGAGACGCCGCTCGTGCACCCGGGCCAGCTCTTCTCCGGCACTTCCGACTCGGACATCGCCAGATACCGTCGTGACGACGCGGTCATAGCGCTGACGAACTGGGAGGCCGACTGGTATGGCGCGCGTCGCATCCGACACGTCCACGTCACCGGGGTCGGGCCGATCATCGACTGGCTGCCCGAGGTCCCGATGGACCCGGCGACGGTGCTCTTCGTCGGGCGGAAGGAGCGATACAAGGGGTACCACGCGCTGCGCGAGGCGGCCCGGATCGTCTGGCGCTCGCGCCCCGAGGCACGATTCGTCGCGATCGGGCAGGAGGCCTGGTACGCACGCTTCCTGCCGCGCTGGAAGGACGAGCGCTGGGTTGACAGGGGGATCGTGACCGAGGCGGAGAAGGCCGAGGCCTACGCGCGCGCGACGATCTTCGCGATGCCCTCGGTGCACGAAACGTTCGGACATGCGTACCTCGAGGCTTGGTATGCGTGGCGACCGGTCATCGCCGGTGACATCCCCGCGCTACGCGAGGTGGTTCGCGACGGGGTCGACGGGCTGATCGTCGCGCAGGACCCGCACGCGATCGCGCGCGCGATCCTCTCGCTGCTCGGCGACACCACTCGGGCGCGGCGCATGGGCGAGTCGGGTCGCTTCCGGCTGCAGGAGAAGTGGACCTGGGATCTCGTCGCCGAGCGAACGGAACGCGCCTACGAAGCCGCGCGCGAGAGGGCCGCTAGCCGATAGCGTCCAGGATGCGGCGCGTCGTAGACGGAAGACCGGGCGCGAGCCGATAGAAGGACCAGATCCCCCGCTTCGTGACCTCGACGACGCCCGCATCGCGAAGCTTGGCCATGTGATGCGACACCGTGGGCTGCGAAAGATCGAAGCTCGCGGTGAAGTCGCAGATGCAAACCGGCGCCTTCGCGTCACGGAGGCAGAGCGCGATCTGGAGGCGGGTGGGGTCCGCGAGCGCCCTGAGGATCTCGCTCGTCTGTTCGATCTTCTCCGGGCCGACTTTCAGCCTCGGCGGGCAGCAGACGCCACGCTCGCGCTCCGGAAGCACGGCCAGCTTCTCCACGTACCCGATCGTCGCATACGTATTGACGAACGTCAATGGATTCGCTAGCGTCCCATCGACGCGCGTCTATGCGTCGGAGGTGCCGGTGTGAGCGAGATCGAGAACGCCGTGCGCGAGCGTTACGCGGCGAAGGCGCTGCGGATGGCACCGGGTGGCGTCGCCGGCGCGCTCGGGCTTGGGTGCAGCCTGCCCGACGCCGAGCTCGAGCGACGGCGTGCGGAGTGGAAGCGGCTCGACGCAACAGCCATGGTCAAACGCGAAGAGCGCGCGGGATCGGTTGTCTCAACGTACGGCGCCGAAGCCGAGGTTCGCACCGAGCTGGCGCGTTTGGTCGCCGCCGAGCGCGTCTGCTGCGGCTCGGCACGCTGGGAGCTTGCGGAGGTGGGCGATTCGCTGACTGTCACGGTCACCGCGGACACCGCCGCATGCTGCGATGACGCGTGCGGTCCAGGCTGCGGAGAAGGCTATTCGCGGCTGGAGCTCGCGGCCGTCGGTCTCGACGCGACGGCGAGCCTCGGCTGCGGCAACCCGACGGTGCTGGCCGAGCTCCGGCCCGGGGAGACGGTCCTCGACCTGGGAAGCGGCGCGGGCCTGGACGTCTTGCTCTCGGCCCGTCGTGTCGCACCGGGCGGGCACGCATACGGCGTCGACATGACCGACGAGATGCTCGCCGTCGCGCGCGCGAATCAGGCGACGGCGAATGTGGCGAACGCGAGCTTCCTCAAGGGCACCATCGAGCACATCCCCCTCCCCGACGCGAGCATGGACGTCGTCATCTCGAACTGCGTGATCAACCTGGCGGCGGACAAGAGGGCCGTTCTGCGTGAGGCTTATCGCGTGCTCCGGCCGGGCGGCCGCTTCGCGGTCGCCGACATGGTCGCGCTCGCCGAGCTGCCGACCGACGTGAAGCGCTCTCTCGACCAGTGGGCAGGCTGTGTCGCCGGCACGATCTCGATCGACGATTACACGTCGGCGTTACGGGATTCCGGATTCGCCGGGATCGAAGTCGAGGTTACGCGCGAAGTGAAGCTCGACGGTGTGGATGGCGCGATCGCGAGCGCCTACATCCGTGCGCGAAAGAGCCCTGAGCCAGCGTCGACTTAGAATCCACCGAGACGTTGCGTGATGTGATCGGGCAGCGTCGCCTGCTCGCCCGGCTCGGCGAGAAAGCGCTCGAAGGCGACGTGGCCCATGCGTACGAGCTCAGCGGCCCGCGGTCGATCGGCAAGCGAACGGTGGCGACACGCTTCGCGCAGACGCTCCTCTGCACGAGCGAGCCACGCATCGCCGGCGGCTGCGGGACCTGTCTTGCCTGCCGGAAAGTCGACCATGGCACGCATCCGGACGTGCGTCTGGTCACCCGCCTGATCGACCTCGACCGGGACCCGGACAAGAAGTTCATCGCCATCGAGCAGATCCGCGAGATGCAGCAGGATCTCGCGCTGCGCCCGCTCGAAGGCCGATGGCGGGTCGTCCTCATCGATGACGCCGCCGACCTCTCGGAACACGCCGAGGTCGCGCTGCTGAAGACGCTGGAGGAGCCGCCCCCGCACGCGGTCCTGCTGCTCCTCACGCCGACGCCCGCCCGTTTGCTCGAGACCATCCGCTCGCGGCTCGTCCCGCTTCCCCTCCGCCTGGTTCCCACGCCCCAGATCGCGGAGGGTCTCGCCAAGCGCTTCGGAGCGGAGGCGCGCCGGCACGCCGCAATTGGGGCGGGACGGCCGGGGGTCGCCATCACCCTCGCGGCCGACGATGCGGCGCGGAAGGCGCGGAGGTCTGTCGAGGCTGAGTTCTACCGGCTCGTGGGGAGCGGGTTCACCGACCGCTTCGCGTGGGCGGTCGACCTGGCCGAGTCGGAGCGGGACACGCAGAAGCGCAACGCCGCCATTGAGTCACGGCTCGGCGAGTGGAGCGAGCTCGCGCGCGACGCCGCGGTGGCGGCGCATGGCGCCGAGCGCGCGCTGCGGCCCGATCGCGCGAGCGAGACCGCGCAGCTCGCGAGCGCCGTCGGCCGGCGCGAGCTCGTCGACCTGGCGCTCTCGCTCGATCGCTGGCGCAGGGACGTCGTCGAATCGAACGTGAACGCGCGGATGCTGCTCGAGCTGCTTGTCCTGAAGCTGCCCTACGCCGCGGGCCTGGCCGGAGGCCGCGCATGATCACGCCGCGCACGGTCGTCGGCGCGCGGTTCATGAAGGCCGGGCGGATGTACTTCTTCGAGACCGGCGGCATCGACGACGTCGGGCTCGGCGAGTTCGTCATCGTGCACACCGAGCTCGGCGATGACGCCGCGCGCGTGGCGATCCTGCCGACGGACTCGCCGCTCGTGCTCGTCGACCCGCCCCTCGGCAAGGTGGTGCGCAAAGCGACCGGAGCGGACCTCTTCACGATGAACAAGCACAAGCGCATGGAGGAGGAGGCCTCGCGGGCGGCGGCCGAGATGGTCCGCGCACGCAATCTCCCGATCAAGATCCTCGGCGCCGATTGGCAGTTCGACGGCTCGAGCGTCGTGTTCTTTTACTCGAGCGAGGAGCGCGTCGATCTGGGTGAGCTGAACGCCGCGTTGGCGGCACACTTCGGGGCGCGGATCGAGTTCCGCAAGATGGGCGCCCGCGACGAGACCAAGGTCATGACCGGAGTCGGCACCTGCGGGCGCGAGCTCTGCTGCTCATCGTGGCTCGACAAGTTCTCGAACATCTCCATCCGCATGGCCAAGGAGCAGGACCTGCCGCTGAACCAGGCGAAGCTGACCGGCGTGTGCGGCCGCCTCAAGTGCTGCCTCATCTACGAGCTCGAGACGTACCAGGAGGTGAAGGGCAAGCTCCCGAAGGTCGGCGACATCTTCCATATCCCGTCGTGCGTGAGCGGATCGTGCGGGACGTCGGGCTGCGCTCAGACGCAGAGCGTGAACGTCCCCAAGGAATCGATCGTCGTCGGCATGGTCGACGGCAGCCGGAAGCAGCTCGCGGCCGCCGAGCTGGGCGTCTCCTTCGACCGGATTCCGGCCCACACCAAAGGCGTCGGCACCTACGGGAGCGATGAAGTGCCGCGCCAGGAGCGGCCGACACCAGTTGCGGAAGGCGGCGAGCAGGCCGGGCGTCGCAAGCGGCGGCGCCGGGGCCGCCGGCGAGGCCGTCAGAAGCCGCGTTCATGAGCGCGCTCTCCCGCCTCGGCCTCGCCGTGTTCCTCTTTGCCGCGTGCGCGTCGCCCGGCGCGGTGGGCGGCTCGCCGTCACCGACGACAGCGTCGTCACCGACCTCGAGCCCGACCGCACCTCCGACGCCATCGCCATCGCCGACGTCGGATCCCAGCGCGGCAGCGCTCTTCAAGACCCTCACGACATCATGGCGCCCGACGACGACCACGCTGATCGTGAGCGAAATCGTGCCCGTCGGACAGACCGCCAACATGATGGTCGTCGCGGTCCCGGCCGACGGCGGCGCGCCGACCGCCCTCGTGACCTTCGAGGGTGGAGTGCTGTTTGCGGTGCGGCCTGACGGGGGCGCGATCGCCGCCGCCGTCGGCGGTGGAATCGCGCTCTGGGAGCCGAGTGGCGTCGTGCGCTGGCTCGTTCCGCCCGACCCTGCGGCGCTCGCTTCCAGCCCGGTGTGGGCGCCGGATGGCAGCTATCTGGTCTTCGGAAGATTCAAGCCACCGCCCCTCGGAGGCTCCACCGGGGATCTCGGGATCTTCCGGATCCAGGCGGATGGATCCGGGCTTCGGAGAATCGTGGAACCCGCGCCCCCGGGACAGGGGCCTCCTACCGTGTCCGTCGCGCGAAGGGTGACCCAGGAGAACATCCTCGTCTGGGGCCGAGCGTACGAAGGCGCCTCACTCGAGATCCTCGACCTCATGAGCGGGCGCCAACGGTCGTACGACGGTGGCGTCGCCGAGCTCACGGCCTGGCGGTCCACCCAAGCGCGTGCTCTCCTGATCCATTGCTCGAACACGGGCTGCCGAGGACTCGTTGAGTGGAACGACGAGACCGGGGCGAAACGCGAGATCTTCGGCAGCGACGTGGGAATCCAAGGAGCTGACCGCGATCCAGCCGGAGCGAGGATCGTCGTCGCGCGCCGCTCTCAGATCTGGGGATTGGACGTGGTGGACGGCGCCGCAGTCACTCGGATTCCAGGCACGGCGGGCGCGCAGTGGCCGCGTTGGCTCCCTGCGGGGATCGCGTACCTCTGGGGCCCGCAGGACATCGGGATCGGGATCTCACCGCTCATAGAGCTCAGGATCGTTTCGCCGGCAGGCGAGGCCACGCGCACGCTCTACAGGGTGTCGGCGCCGGGGTCGAACCTCTTCATAACCGATGTCGTAAAACGCTGACGACCGGGAGACCGCGAAGCTAGATCGGACGCGTCCGGTTGGCGTTGTGCCCGATGGCGTCCGCATCCCTAGCCGGTGCGACCTCTCCACAGGTCTCGGGTCAGCTCGGCCTGACCCGCGTGCTCGGCGGTGTGGGCGACCGCGTGCACGAGGGTGTCCCGAACGGTCCACCTCCCGGGCCAGTTCGGGAACTGCTCGGGACGCTCCTCGCCCAACCCTGCCGGATCGAGTCCGGCAAGCGCGTCGTCGATCCGCCGCTTCACCTCTTCGGCGCGCTTCGCGAGATGCGACGCGCTCCCCCTCGCCGCGAACTCGGCGTCCCGCGAGCGCGTCACGGGCTTGAGGGCGGCGCGGTGCACGACGTGATCCTCCGCGGAGGCGACGGCGTGCGTCACGATGACCAGGAGCGAGTTCGCTCCAGGCGCGGGGGGCTTCCAGTTCACCGCCTCGTCGTCGAGTCCCTCGACCGCCTTGATCAGTCGGTCGAAATCCCGGGCGAGCCGGTTCCCGAAGACGCCGGTCTCGGCTGCCGCCATCTACCGCACCCGGCTGACGACGAAATCCGCGGCGTCGCGAAGGGCGTCGCGCTCGGGTATCCCGGGGAGCCGGTCGAGCGCACGCACCGCCGCGTCGTGGAAGGCGAGAGCGCGCTGCCGCGCCCGCTCGGGGCCGCTCGACCCGCGAATCTCCGCGAGCAGCGCACGCATGTCCTGCTCCGACTTCGCCGGTGTCAGGATCCGCGCCTCCAGGTCGCCGCCGCTGCCGTCGCGCTCGGCCACCGCGTAGATCATCGGGAGCGTCCCCATCCCTTCCAGGAGGTCGCGCCCCACCAACTTGCCGAAGTCCTCCTCGTCGCCCACCAGGTCGAGGATGTCGTCGGTGATCTGGAACGCGAGGCCGAGGTTGGTCCCGAAAGCGCCAAGAGCCGCAACGTGTTCCGGATTGGCATCCGCGAGGAGCGCCGCTCCCTGGCTGCAGGCCGCGTAGAGCGATGCGGTCTTGAGCTCGATCCGCTCCAGGTACGCGGCCTCGGTCGGCAGCGCGCGCGTCGCCGTGATCTCGCCGAGCTCGCCGTCGCAGAGCGCGAAGACGGTCTGGGCGACGATCGCGATGACCTCGGGCTTCGGCAGCACCGCGGCGAGCGCGTAGGCCTTCGCGAAGAGGTAGTCGCCGACGATCAGCGCCACGTCATCGTTCCATTTCGCGTTCACCGTCTGGATGTTCCGCCGCAGCTCGGCGCGGTCGACGACGTCGTCATGCACGAGCGACGCGGTATGGACGAGCTCGAGGGACTCCGCGAGGTTGAGCACGACCTCGCGGTCGCGGCCCGGCCCAAAGCGCGCCGAGAGGAACACGAGGGTCGGCCGCAGGAGCTTGCCGGGCGTGGTGAACAGGTGCACGACGGCCTCTCGGAAGACGGGATGCGCGCCACGGCCGACGTCGAGGAGCCGACGCTCGAGCTCGCGCAGCTCCTCTTCGACCGGGCCGTAGAACATGTCGCTTCGCGATACCGCCGCCCGCACGCGCCCGAGTCTAGGGACGAATTCGGGCTTTGCCGGTCAGGGCTTCTTCGTCGGCCTCGGCGGTTGCGTCGGCTGCGGCGTTCGACCAGGCGGCGGGCTGGTGGCGCCGGGTGACGGGGACGGCGACTCGCTGGGCTTCGGCGTGAAGCCGCAGATCTGCCAGCTGAAGCGGCCGTAGCTGAACTTTCCGGACACCGCACCCGACGCCCACACGTTGTAGTACGCCTGCCAGTCCGCGAACGGAGCGCGCAGGTTGATCCCGCACGAGGTGTAGAAGAAGCGGTCGTCGGTCCTGGGCTCCGTGCCCTCGACGAACTTCTCGGTCATGCGGAATCCTCCGGGGCAGCCGGGGCCCGGCAGCTCGCCCGACCCGTTGCCGCCCAGCAGCGACGGGTTGACGCAGACGACCCGATCGACGATGCCGGCGGGCCGGTCGTACCACGTGGCCGGAAGGCCGCCTACGACCGTCTTCATGTAGTCGCGCCAGAGGACACCCGGGCCCATCGCGGAGGTGATCCCGCGCATCTCCGAGTTATCCGAGTTCCCCATCCAGATCGCGGTGAGCCGCTGCGGCGTGAAACCGATCGCGAGGACATCCTGCAGCTCGTCGGTCGTGCCGGTCTTGAGGGCGGCAGGGCGGCCGATCGACGTCCACGGCCCGAACACGAAGGAGCCCTGCGGGTTGGTGTTGTCCTTGAGGATGTCGGCGAAGATCCACGCCTGGCGCTGATCGAGGACGCGCCTGCCCTCGGGCTTGCTGGCGAAGTCCTTCACGACCGTACCCGACGGATCGACGATCTTGTAGATCATCGTTGGCTCGACGCGGACACCCATGTTGGCGACGACCTGGTACGCGCTGGCCATGTCGATGAGCCGCATCTCGCCGGCGCCGATCCCGAACGAGAGCCCGATGCGGGAGCGGTCCCAGTCGCGGTTGATGCCCAACTGGTGGACGGTGTCGATGATCGCGTCGACGCCGACCATGCGGGTGACCTGGAGCGCCGGCAGGTTCAACGACTCGCGGAGCGCCTGCCGCAGGGTGACCGGGCCGTGCTGCTCCTTCGTGGCGTCCTTGGGGGCGTAGAACTTCCCGATGCCGTCGGGCATCCGGAACTCGATGTCGTAGAGGCGGCTCGACGCGGTCAGCCCGATCTTCTGCATGCCGGCCAGATAGGTGAAGAGCTTGAACGTCGACCCCGGCTGCCGCAGCGCGATGCCGGCGTGGTCGTAGTCGCCCTGGACCTGCGCCGTGCGGGCGTAGTAGTCGTAGCTCCCGACGTAGGCGAGCACCTCACCCGTCGTCGGGTCCATGGTGATGAGGGCAGCGTTGTTGACGTTGAAGCCCTTGAGGCCGTCGACGTGCTCGCGGACCTCTTTTTCGGCGAGCTGCTGCATGTTCCAGTCGAGCGTCGTGTAGACGTCGTAGCCGCCGCGGTACGCGGCCTTCTCGCCGAGCACCTGCACGAGCTGCTCGCGCACCCGGAAGGTGAAGTGGGGCGCGTAGAGCGAGGTCGTCGCCGGCTTGACCGCGATGGCCTCGCCGTTCGCGGCGGCGGCCTCCGCCTCGGTGGCGTAGTTGTTCTCGACCATCGCATCGAGCACCTGCGCGCGTCTCGCCTTCGCGCCCTCGACGTTCTGGATCGGGTCGTAGTCGGACGGCGCTTGCGGCAAACCCGCGAGGAGCGCCATCTGGCCGAGGGTCAGCTTGTTCAGATCGAAGACGCCGAAGTAGGTGGCGGCGGCGGCCTTGAGCCCGTAGGCCTGATTCCCGTAGTAGATCTGGTTGAAGTACATCTCGAGGATCTGCTTTTTGCTGAAGGTGCGCGTCGCTTCCATCGCGAGGATCGCTTCCTTGATCTTGCGGGTGAACGTCGGGTCGTCACCCAGGAGGCGTGTCTTGATGAGCTGCTGCGTGATCGTGGATCCACCCTGCGTGATGCGTCCGCTCGCCGCGTTCGCCTGGAAGGCGCGCACGATACCGCCGACGTCGATGCCGGGGTTCGACCAGAACGTCTTGTCCTCGATCGCGATCGTCGCGTCCTGCATCCGCTTGGGCACCGCGTCGATCGAGATCAGGTCCCGCCTCTCGTCGGCGAGCGTGTAGAGCAGGTGCTCGCCGGTGCGGTCGTAGATGTGCGTGGTGAGAGGGACGGGAACGGTCGCCAGGTCGTGTGCCGCGGGAAGATCCGCGGCGAAGTAGCCGATGGTCGCGGCCGCGGCGAAACCGGCGAATGCCGCTCCCGCGAGGAGCACAGCGGTGAGCGCGCCGGCGAAGGTGCTGACCGGACGCGCGGCGAAACGGCGCGACAGGCGCCCGCCTGCGCGATGCGGGAAACGGTAGGCACGGTACGCCCGGCCGGGCGTGATCCCCTGGGCCATTCGGCTGATTAACGATCGGGATGCACGGTTCGTGCCATTAGCCGAGAAAGTGGTCGGCTACCGAGGTGCGGCCCGTCCGTGCAAGCGAGCGGTAACCGCCGCCCACCCCACCAAAGCCCGGGCGTCGACCGATCGGCGCAGCGCGCGCTGCGCCTCGCGCGCGTCGCCTTCCCACCCCTCGATGAGCCGCCGATCCTCGTCGCGGAGCGACTGGGCCGGTCCGCGGCGCTCCATCGCCGACTCCGTCTCGGGGATGCGCGCGTAGAGCGCCGCCACCGCCTCGGCCGTCCCGCCGGCACTCCGTTCGAGCGTCGAGTGGTGCCGCGCGAACTGCGAGTTCTCGAGCACGACGGGGTGGCGCGTTTGGTCGAACATCGACATGAGCTCGAGGTTCGCGGCGAGCTCTCTATCGACGGCGCTGACGGCCTCGGACAGCTCCGCCCGGCGCCGCGGATCGGGCCGGAGCGGCCGCGCGAGCCAGCCGAACGCGGCGAGCACGCCGGCGAGGAGCGCGGCTCCTACGGCGAGGAAGGGCATGCGGTCATCGTCCCACGACCCACCCTGTATCCATCTGGCGGATGCGTTTGCTACATCGGATGTATCATAACGCTCGATGCTTCGATCGAGGGAGCGGACGCCCGCCGCGCCCTACTTCCCCGTCGGCGGTCCAGTCCCAGCCGCGGACCTCGTGGGCCGGGAGGCGTACCTCCGGCGCCTCGTCGACAGGCTCGAGGACGGCAACCACGTGCTCGTGGCCGGACCGCGCCGCATCGGCAAGACATCGATCATCCTCGAGGCGCTACGCCGGGTCCGCCGCCACGGCGCGTACACGGCGTACGTGGACTGCCTTGGCGCGACCGACATCCGCGGCCTCGGGGAGCGCCTCGCGGACGCCATCCTGAGCAACCTCTCAGGGGTCGAGCGCAGCTTCGAGCATGCGAAGGCGATCGCCGCGGGGATGCGTCCGACGGTGAAGGTGAAGTACGAGCACGTCGAGATCGCGCTCCAGCTGGCCCGGGAGACCAACGCGCAGCGTTTCTTCGAGGGCGCCCTCGACCTCCCGCACGCGCTCGCGAAGCGCAGCGGAAAGCGGGTCGTCGTCGTCCTGGACGAGTTCCAGGCTGCAGGCCGGCTCGGGCCCCGCGTGTTCGACGTCATGCGCGCTCGCTTCCAGGCGCACCGCGGCGTGAGCTACGCGTTCCTGGGCTCGGAGCAGGGGATCCTCGAGGAGCTCTTCAGCGCGAAAGGACACGCCTTCTACCGGTTCGCCGTCCCTCTCGACCTCACCGACGCCGGCGGCCACCGGTTCGGCATCGACCCGGACGACTGGCTCGAGTACCTGCGCGCGAAATTCGCGGCCAAGAAGATCACCATCGACGACGCGAGCGTCGACCGGCTGCTCGACGCGACGGGCGGGCATCCGCAGGACACGATGCAGGTTTGCGCGGCGCTCTACTACCTGATGCGCGACATGGGTGCGCGCACTGTTACGCCGGAGCTGCTCGAGGTGGCCTACGGGCAGGCCATGCGCGAGCTCGAGCGGCCGTTCGCTCTCCACTGGACCGAGCTCGGGTCGCACAAGTACCTGCAGCAGGTCGCGAAGCGCATCGCCCACCGCGCGGTCCTCTACGCGGCAGGTGCGGACGGCGGCACCGTGCCGCGGCCGGAGGTGCTCCGAGCGCTCGCCGCTCTGCAGGAGCGCGGCCTCGTCGTCCGGCTCGGGCGGGGCCGCTACGACTTCGTCGAGCCGATGTTCGGCGAATACGTCCGCCGGCTCGACGAGGGTCTGATGACCGCTATCGTTCCGGCGCGGTGACGCGTCGCCCGCCCATCGACCTTCGTCCCGGGCTGAAGGTGCGCTTCGGCCCCGATCAGCGCGTGGGCGAGCTCGTCCGGGCGTCGCCCAACGGCGAGGAGTGGCTGGTCAAGGATCGGTTCGGGCGCTTCTGGGTGAGCTGGGACCGGCTGCGTCCCGCGGACGATGAGACCGCGGGGCACTAGCGGTCGAGGGGGCCACGGCCCCCTCGAACCCCCAGCGTGAGCTACGCGACGACGCCGCGCCGGCCGCCCATCGCGCGCCAGATCAAGAGCACGATGATCGCGCCGACGATCGAACCGATCAGGCCCGCCGCCGACAAGGTCAGCGTCCCGCCGAAGATGAGTGCCGCGAGCGTGCCACCGACGAACGATCCGATGATGCCCAGGACCATGGTGCCGACCCAGCCCATCGGGTCGGGCCCGGGCACGAGTGCGCGCGCGATGAACCCGGCCACCAGTCCGATGACCAGGAAGACGAGGAGACCCCAGAGATCCATGCAGCTACCTCCGCTCTAGTCGCTGCGGAGAGCATCTGCAGCAAGCGTGCCGTCTCAGCGGCAGCCACGCCCAGGGAGCTCTGCCGCACGCAGGCCCACGTGCACCACGCGGCCGTCCTACGCCAATTGCGGTACCCCCGAGGCGAATCGAACGCCTGTCTACGGCTCCGGAGGCCGTCGCTCTATCCGCTGAGCTACGGGGGCGGTACGAGAGCCAATTCTAGTCGGCGCAACTGCTAGCGTGGCGCTGGAGATGGCGGCCACGACGGACGTGCGCGAGCGCGACAAAGAGCTCTCCCTCATGCAGCACATCGGTGAGCTGCGCAACCGGCTCATGGTGGCCGCGATCGGCCTGGTCATCGGCACCGCCATCGCCTTCGTGAAGACCACGGAGATCATCAAGATCCTGCTCATCCCGGCCGGCACGACGAAGCTCGTGACCCTCTCGCCGACCGAGAACTTCACCACGTACCTCCAGGTCGCGCTCCTCAGCGGGGTGGCGCTCGCGATGCCGGTCATCCTCTACGAGATCTACGCCTACATCGACCCCGCGCTGTACCCGAGCGAGCGCCGCTTCATCCGTCTCCTCGGGCTGCCCATCATCGCGCTGTTCGCGGCGGGTATGGCGTTCTGCTACTTCGTCATGCTGCCGCGCGCCATGGATTTCCTCGTCCACTTCGGCAGCGAGGTCTTCGACAACCAGCTGCGGGCTTCGGAGTACCTCTCGTTCGTCACGATGTTCATCCTGGGGATCGGCGTGATGTTCGAGGTGCCGATCATCATCTACGCGCTCGTTCGCGTGCACATCCTCAGCCGGCCGTGGCTCGCGAAGCAGCGCCGCTTCGTCTTCCTCCTGGCCTTCGTCGCGGGGGCGCTGATCACCCCGACGCCCGACCCGTTCAACCAGGCGCTCGTCGCGATCCCGATGTATCTCCTGTTCGAGCTGGGTCTCTTTCTCGCACGCTTCGCCGGAGCGCCTCGAGCCGCGTCCTGAGCTCGGCCTCGGCGCCGAGGTCGGTCGGCACGTAGTAACGGCGGCCCTCGAGCGACTCCGGAAGATAGGTCTCGTCCGGCGCAACGTGTCCCTCGAAGTCGTGCGCGTACTTGTACCCGCGGCCGTGGCCCAGCTCGGCCATGAGGCGGGTCGGCGCGTTGCGCAGGTGGAGCGGGACCGGATCCGCGCGGGTCTCGGCGAGATCATGCTGCAGCTCCCCAAGGCCGCGCTTGAGCGAGTCGGACTTCGGCGCGAGGGCGCAGTAGACCGCGGCTTCGGCGAGCGGGTAATAGGCCTCAGGCAGCCCGATGAGGTGGGTCGCCTGCTGCGCGGCGCTCGCGATGACGAGAGCCTGCGGGTCGGCCAGCCCGACGTCCTCGCCCGCGAGGATGACGATGCGGCGCGCGATGAACATCGGGTCCTCGCCGGCATCGATCATCCGCATGAGCCAGTAGAGGGCGGCATCGGGATCGGAGCCGCGCACGCTCTTGATGAACGCGGAGATGGTGTCGTAGTGCTGGTCGCCGGCGCGGTCGTAGAGGAGCGAGCGGCGCTGGAGCGCCTCACGCACCTCGGCGAGGCCCACGGCCTTCGTGCCATCAGGGCCCGGGGCCGCCGCGTCGGAGGCGAGCTCCAGCGCATTCAGCGCGACCCGGGCGTCGCCGTTGCTCACCGCGACGAGGGCATCCTCCGCATCGTGCGCGAGCGCGACGGTCCCCGCGAGGCCGCGCTCCTCCTCCAGCGCGCGGCGGACGATGGTCCGGACCTCGTCCTCCGTCAGGGGCTTCAGGGTGAACACGCGCGAGCGTGAGAGGAGTGCCGAGTTCACCTCGAACGACGGGTTCTCGGTCGTCGCCCCCAGCAGGGTGACGTCTCCGTTCTCCACATACGGGAGCACGACATCCTGCTGCGCCTTGTTGAAGCGGTGGATCTCGTCGATGAAGAGGACGGTGCCCTGATTGGTCAGCTGCCTGAGCTTGCGCGACTCATCGATGATCTTTCGCAGCTCGGCCACGCCCGACGCGACGGCCGAGACCGCGACGAAGCGCGCGTTGGTCCGCTTCGCGCCGATCGCGGCAAGCGTCGTCTTTCCTGTTCCCGGCGGACCCCAGAGGATCATCGACGGGAGCTGCCCCGCCTCCATCGCTTTGCGCAGGACGCGCCCCTTCCCCACCAGGTGGCCCTGGCCGACGAACTCGTCGAGGTCGCGAGGCCGCATGCGCGCCGCAAGAGGCTGGGCGGGAGGCACCGTCCGATTGTCGCACCGCGCGAACCGATTCCTTGACACGCCGAGAGGCTCTTCGTACGCTTCTGGCCGACCCATAAACGAACGTATATAGTTCACAGTGGCAGCGAAGGGGAGCCATGCTCAGCCAGTCGGCACTGAGAGAACTGAAGAGCTACTACCGCGCGCTTGGCGACGTGAACCGGCTCCGGATCGTGCAGATCCTCGTTACCGAGGGCGAGCAGCCGGTGTCGGAGCTCGCGCGTCGGCTGCGCATCAGCCAGCCGCTCATGTCCTGGCATCTGCGGCGCCTGCGCCGTGCGGGGATCATCCGCATGGAGCGCTACGGACGCGAGGTCCGTTGCTCGTTCGACCGCGAGAAGTTCGCGGAGCTGAACGCTCGCGGCTTCCGCCTGCTCATGAATCCCGCGGAGGCGTCGTCGACGTGAGTCACGGCGTCGTTCCGGAGCCTCTCGCCGAGCGAACGCGAAGCGGTATGCGTCCACTGGCACGCGCCTTCGTGGCGGTGGGCATCTCGGCGGATGCGGTCACGATCGCCGGCGGGCTCCTCACGATCGTCGGCGCGGCGTTCCTCGCTCAGGGGATGCCGCTCGCCGCCCTGCTGGTCCTCATCCTGGGGACCCTGGCGGACACGCTCGATGGCCAGATCGCGAAGGCGAGTGGCGGCGGCACCGCATACGGGGCGTTCCTCGACTCGACGGTCGACCGGATCGCCGACGGGGCGCTCTTCGCGGGCGCGACGGCCTACGGCGCTTCGTCGGGCCAGCCCCTCGTGCTCTGGGCCGCCCTGTTCGCGCTCGTCGCCTCCTCCCTCGTGCCCTACGTCCGCGCCAAAGCGGAGTCGCTTGGCGTCGGCGCGAGCGTCGGGCCCGCGCCGCGCGAGGGGCGAATCGTCATCTTTCTCATCGGGCTCGGGGCCTGGGCCGTCCTGAACCTGCAGGCCCTGTTCGTCGCCGCGGTGGTCGCCGTGGCGGTCCTCTCGACATTCACGTTCATCCAACGGGTGGTCCACGTCGGACGCGAACTCTCGATCAAAGGAAGGTAGATAGCTCGATCATGCCGATCGCAAGAAAACGCAAGACATCGCGCGCCGCGCGCGGCAAGGGAGTGATCCGCGTCGCGATCATCGGCGTGGGAAACTGCGCGAGCTCCCTCGTCCAGGGCGTCCACTACTACCGCAACGCGAAGCCGGGCGACCGGGTCCCCGGGATCATGCACGTCGATCTCGGCGGCTATCACATCAAGGACGTCGACTTCGTCGCGGCATTCGACGTCGACCGCAACAAGGTGGGCAAGGACCTCGCCGACGCGATCTACGCCGCTCCCAACAACACCTACCGCTTCGCCGATGTCCCGCGCACGGGCGTGAAAGTCTCGCGCGGCATGACGCACGACGGCATCGGTAAGTACCTGTCCCAGGTGGTGCAGAAGGCGCCCGGCTCGACCGACGACATCGTCGGCATCCTGAAGGAGCGCGAGGTCGACGTCGTCGTGTCCTACCTGCCGGTCGGCAGCGAGGAGGCGACGAAGTGGTACGTCGAGCAGACGCTCGAAGCGGGCTGTGCGTTCATCAACTGCATCCCGGTATTCATCGCGCGCGAGCCCTACTGGCAGAAGCGCTTCGCGCAGAAGAAGCTGCCGATCATCGGGGACGACATCAAATCGCAGGTCGGCGCCACGATCACCCACCGCGTGCTCACCCGGCTCTTCATGGACCGTGGTGTCCGCCTCGATCGGACCTACCAGCTGAACTTCGGAGGCAACACCGACTTCCTCAACATGCTCGAGCGCGAGCGGCTTGAGTCGAAGAAGATCAGCAAGACGAACGCCGTCACGAGCATGCTGGACTACCCGCTCGAGGAGAAGGACGTGCACGTCGGGCCATCCGATTACGTGCCGTGGCTCCTCGATCGTAAGTGGTGCTACATCCGCATGGAGGGGACGACCTTCGGCGACGTGCCGCTCAACGCGGAGATCAAGCTCGAGGTCTGGGACTCCCCCAACAGCGCCGGCGTCGTCATCGACGCCATACGCTGCTGCAAGCTCGCGCTCGATCGAGGCCTCGGGGGCACGATCGTGGCGCCGTCGGCGTATTTCATGAAGTCGCCGCCGCGCCAGATCCCCGACGACAAGGCCCGCGAGGGAGTGGAGGACTACATCAAGGGCCGGGGCCAGCAGACACTCGGTGGAGCGGCTTAGCGTGCTCGACCGCGCCTTCGACCGTGTGTTCCACGGCTCGGCGTTCTGGGGCTGGCGGATCGGCGCCGTCCTCGCCCAGCGCCTTCCTTCGTGGCTCACCTATCGCGCTGCGGTCCTGGGCGGCGAGATCGCGTACGTCGTCTGGATCCGGCGTCGCCGGATCGCGAAGGAGAACTTTGCCGTGGTGCTCAGCCGGCCGGCGAGCCACCCCGAGGTCGCGCGCGTCGCGCGCCGGTCGTTCCGCAACTTCGCGAAGTACCTCGTCGAGATCATGCGGTTCCCGCGTCTCGAGGTGGAGGACTTCGAGAAGCTCGTTTCGGTCGACCAGCGCTCGTGGTCGTACTTCCGCGCCGCGAGGGACCACGGCCGCGGACTGATATTCGTCTCGATGCACTTCGGCAACTTCGAGATCGGCGGCGCACGGATCGCCGACGAGATGCCGCTCAATGTGATCGCGGACGAGCTCGAGAACCAACGTCTGATGGATCTCCTCGTCGCGAACCGCGCGCACAAGAACGTGAAGCTTCTCCCGCCCGAGGGCGCGGTCCGCCAAGTCCTTCAGGCGCTCCGCCGCAACGAGATGGTCGGGCTGATGATGGATCTCGGCCCTCGCGCCCACGAGCTCGACCACGTCGATCTCCCCTTCTTCGGCGAGCTGACGGCGTTCCCGACCATCGCCGCCAACCTGGCGCGTGTCTCGGGTGCGCCGATCGTGGTCGCCGCGGTGACGCGAGAACCAGACAACACCTTCCGCGGCGTCGCGCTCCCGCCCATTTTCGTGAAGCGCACGAAGCAAGCCGCGCACGACATCGAGCTTGCCACGCAGGCGATCGTCCACGGGCTCGAGACGCTGGTCCGCGGCGATCCCGACCAGTGGTACATCTTCCGGCCGATGTGGTCGCGGCCGGAGGGTGCCGCGTAACGTATGCCGACGGCTGCTTACGCGCTCGTGCGCGCGGCAGAGCGGCTCCTGCCGAGCGTGCCGCCAAGCTGGCAGGGCCTGATCTCGGAAGTCGCCGGCACGCTCGCCTACCTCACGGCCCCGCGTGCGCGCGCGGCGGTGCGCGCCAATCTCGCGGTCGTGGCGCCCGATCGCTCGCTGAGCGCGCGCCGCGTCTTCGTCAACCAGGTCATGCAGTACCTCGAGGTCTTTCACATCCCCCGGATCGACCCGGAGCGTTTCCCCGACTCGGTGCGGGTCGAAGGATGGGATCGCTTCGTCTGCGCGCACGCGCTCGGGAAAGGTGTGATCTTCGGGAGCGCGCACCTCGGACCGATCGCGCTCGTGGGCCAGGTCGTGACATCGCGCGGGTACGCTCTGACGATCCCCGTCGAGTCGGAGAGGTCCGAGCTCATGCGCGCCGTGAACCGCGCCCGCGGCGCTCAGGGTTTTCGCATGCTGCCCATCGACTCGCCGCTCGGGATGCACCGCACCCTTCGGCGCGGCGGCTCCCTCGGTTTTCTCGCGGACCGCGCCGTCACCGGCGTCGGCGAGCGCGTGCCTTTCTTCGGGCGCGAAGCGCTCCTGCCGTCGGCGCACGTCGCGCTCGCGCTGCACACCGGCGCGGCCCTCCTGCCGTGCTTCGCGTGGCGCGAGGGCCGGCGGCTCGTGGCGCGGATCGAGGAGCCCCTGGAGCTGCCGGATACGGGCGATCGCGACGCCGACGTGCACGAGGGCGTGCGCCGCTTCGCCGTGATCCTCGAGCGCTACGTGGGCGAGCACCCCGAGCAGTGGTCCGTGTTCGAGCGGGCCTGGACCGCGTAGTGGGCCGTGCCGACCTCCAGCTCCACAGCGACCTTGGCGACGGCCTCTCGTCCCCGGCGGAGATCCTCGACGCGGCCGAGCGAGCGGGCCTCGACGTCATCGCCCTGACCGACCACGACGACATCCGGGGGGCATTCGCCCTGCGCGACCTCGCCGCGCGGAACCGGAGCCCCGTAGCGATCGTTCCGGGCGTCGAGGTCACGACCCGGTCCGGGCATCTGCTCGCGCTCTGGGTCGAGGACGAGATACCGATGCTCTGCTCGCTCGCCGACGCGATCGCCCGAGTCCATCGCGCGGGCGGCGTCACGATCGTCCCGCATCCGCTCTCCTTCCTGACGTTCTCGATCGGGGAGGGCGCGCTGCGGCAGCTCGCGGCGCATCAGGACAGGGCGCGCATGGTCGACGGGGTCGAGGTGCGGAATCCCTCCTACGCCGGCAGGGTCCGGGCGTCGCGTTCGGCCTGGCTCAACACCCACGTCCTCAAGGCAGCGGAAACGGGCTCGAGCGACGCGCACCAGGCCGCGCTCGTCGGGACCTGCTGGACCGACTTCCCGGGCCGCTCGGCCGAGGACCTCCGGCGGGCGATCGACGCACGAACCACGAGCGCGGACGGCCGGCCCTGGTCGCTGCGCGAGCATCTCGATGGCGCGGCACAGCAGCAGTGGCGCGCGATGGTCCGCGACCCGATCAAGCGCGCCCGGCGCAGAATGACCCGTTCCAAGAAATAACTGCGCGAGGAGCAATTCACTTGCGACGAGCGAATCCGTCAGCCTTGAGCCCGTGGCGAGTCATGGAGGCTGGGCCGACAGGACGAGCTGCTTGATATGAAGATCGGCATCGTCTCCCCTTACGCCTATCCCCGTCCCGGCGGCGCCAACTCGTACATCCGCGAGAGCTACGAGGAGCTCCGGCGGATCGGCCACGAGGTGCGGATCATCACGGCGCCCTGGGGCGACGACCCCCCGGCGCAGGACGTCATCCAGATCGGGCAGGCGATCGCGGTCCCCTACAACGGTGCCATCGGCCGGATCACGCTCTCGCTCCGCCTCGAGTGGCTCGTGTCGCGCATGCTCGAGCGCGAGCGCTTCGACATCATCCATCACCACGAGCCGCTCGTGCCGTTCCTCTCGATGCAGATCCTCGATTCCGCGAAGTGCCCGCAGGTCGCGACGTTCCACGCGTTCGGCGGCTTCTCGTTCTCCTACTGGGCCGGGCGCCCGATCGGCAATCGCTACATGAACAAGCTCGACGCGCGCATCGCGGTCTCGAGCGCGGCGCGCCACTTCATCTCGACGTACTTCAGGGGCGACTACCGGATCATCCCCAACGGCGTCGACGTCCAGTTCTATGCGACGGCGAAACCGTTCCCGGAGTACCACGACGGCAAGACGAACATCCTCTTCGTCGGCCGGCTCGAGCCCCGCAAGGGCGCGATGTACCTCATGGAGGCGTACGCGAAGCTCAAGCCCAAGCATCCGGAGCTGCGGCTCATCCTGTGCAGCGTCGGGCCGCTGCTCGGGCGCCTGCGGCGATTCGTGCGGAAGAACCACCTCGAGGACGTGCTCTTCGCCGGCCGGGTGTCCGACGTGGACAAGGCCCGCTTCTACAAGACCGCGCACATCTTCTGCGCGCCGTCGACCGGCCAGGAGTCCTTCGGGATCGTCCTCCTCGAGGCGATGGCCTCCGGCCTGCCGGTCGTGGCGAGCGACATCCATGGGTACAAGCGTGTCGTCCAGCGAAATGTCTCCGGGCTGCTCGTCGAGCCGCGCGATCCGGACGCCCTCGCCGCGGGCCTCGAGCGGCTGGTCTGCGATCCCGCCCTGCGCGAGCGCCTGGGCGCCGCGGGAGCGCGCCGGGCGCCTGAATACGACTGGTCGCACGTCGCCGGGCAGCTGGTTGAACTCTACGAAGAGGTGATACGTAAGAGAAGCGTGCGCTAGAGTCTCCCTCCAAGGGGGTGGTTGCGGTGCAGCACCGTCGAGTCTCGACCCTTCTCATCGGAATCTCCTTGATGCTGGCCGCGTGCGCTCAAGGACCGCGGACCAGCCCGACAAGCCCGCCCGTGGCGGGCGAGCAGCCGCGGCCGGGCGGCACGCTCACCTTCGTCGTCGCGTCTGAGCCGCCATCATTCGACGCGCATCGGGAGACGACGTACGCGATCCTTCATCCAGGTTCGCCGCAGTACAGCACGCTGCTGCGCTACGACCCGAACGACCTGACGAAGATCATCCCCGATGTCGCGGCTTCCATGCCCGAGTTCTCTCCGGACAAGCTCACCGCGACGGTGAAGCTCCGAACGGACGTCAAATTCCATGACGGCACGCCGATGACCGGTGAGGACGTGCTCGCGACGTACAACAAGATCGTCTTCCCGCCGCAGGGCGTGGCCAGCGCGCGCCAGGGCGCGTACGCGGCCGTCGAGAGCATGTCCGCGACCAAGGACACGATCGTCTTCAAGCTGAAGTACCCGTCGGCGTCCTTCGTCGCCAGCCTGGCTTCGCCTTGGAACTGGATCTACAGCGCGGCGAAGCTCAAGCAGGACATCAAGTGGTACGAGAAGAACGTCGGTCCGGGCACCGGACCGTTCGTCTTCGACAAGTACACCAAGGGCTCGGACTGGACGGGGAAGAAGAATCCCGATTACTTCGGGAAGGACAAGAACGGCACACAGCTTCCGTATCTCGATGGCTACAAGGCGATCTTCATCGTCGACGTCACGGCGCAGGTCAACGCGATCCGCGGCAAGACAGCGCAGATCGAGTTCCGGGGCTTCACTCCGGAGCAGCGCGACACTCTCGCGCGCGCCCTGGGGACCGACCTGGCCATCCAGGAAGCGCCGTGGATCTGCGTGAACTACATCACTCCCAACACGAAGAAGGCCCCGTTCAACGACGTACGCGTGCGACGGGCGCTCACCATCGCCCTTGACCGATGGAAGATGGGCGAGGATCTTCAGAAGATCACGTCCCTTCGCGATATCGGCGGCCTCATGCGGCCGAAGGGCCCGTTCGCCATGCCCGACGCCGACCTCGCCAAGATCGCCGGCTTCTCTCGCGACGCGGCGGCCGCGAAGCAGCAGGCGCGCGACCTCCTGAAGGCGGCGGGGCAGGAGGGCCTCAAGTTCAACCTGCTCAACCGCAACACGCCGACACCCTATGAGCCGCTGGCCATCCGATTGCTCGACGAGTGGAAGCAGGTCGGCATCACCGTCACAAATCAGCCGAAGCAGACCACCGCGTACTTCGCCGACCTCGATAGCGGCAACTTCGACGTGGCGCTCGACTTCAACTGCGACTTCCTCGACGAGCCGGACCTTCAGCTCGCGAAGTTCTACTCGGTGAGCAGAGTGGGCACGACGCTCAACCGCGCCGGGTTCAACGACACGAAGCTCGACGGCATGATCGACGCGCAAAGCCGCGAGACCGACCCGGAGAAGCGCAAGAAGCTCGTCTGGGACATTGAGCGCTACGCGATGGACGAGATGGCCTACATGTCGCCATCGCCGTGGTGGTTCCGGATCATCCCGTACAGCAACAAGGTCCGCGGCTGGAAGGTTGGCTCGAACCACTACACAAATCAGGATCTTGTGAGCGTCTGGCTGGCGCCCTAGGACTGACTCCGCGCCGAGGGCCGCCCGGGCCGTAGCCCGGCGGCTCTCGTGCCATTTGGCGCGCGCCTCGTCGGCGGCGGAGACTTAGCGTCGGATGCAGCGGTACATCGCCGGGCGGTTGCTGCTCATGGTGCCGACGCTGGTTGGCGTCGCAGTCCTGACCTTCATGATCATGCGCCTCGTCCCGGGAGACATCGTGCAGCTCCGCTTCATGGCGGGCGGTGGCACGGTGTCCCGGGCGCTCATCGACGCCGAGCGGCACCGGCTGGGCCTGGACAAGCCGATGCTCGAGCAGTTCACCGACTGGATGACCGCCGCCGCGCGCCTCGATCTCGGGACATCGCTCTGGACGAACCGACCGGTCATCGAAGAGATCGGCCTTCGGCTCGGCCTCTCCCTCGAGCTGGCGCTCCTCGCGACGGTCATCGCGATCGCCCTGGCGCTTCCGCTTGGCGTCATCGCCGCGCTGAAGCAGGACACGTGGGTCGACTACGCCATCCGGGTATTCAGCATCGGCGGTCTCGCGCTGCCTTCGTTCTGGATCGGCATCCTGACCATCCTGCTCCTCCTCACCGTGTTCCGGTGGCTGCCGCCGCTCACGTTCACGCCCATCTGGGAGGACCCGGTGCAGAACCTCGCGCAGCTCATCTGGCCGGCGCTCGCCGTCGGCTATCGCTACTCGGCGGTCGCGATGCGCATGACCCGATCCAGCGTGCTCGAGGTCATGCGAGAGGATTACGTCCGGACGGCGCGCGCGAAGGGCCTTGGCGAGCGGCTCGTCGTGGTACGCCACGCGCTGCGCAACTCCTTGCTGCCGGTCGTGACCGTGATCAGCCTGGAGTTCGCCTTCCTCATCGGCGGGCTCGTCGTCACCGAGCAGGTCTTCAATCTCAATGGCATCGGCAAGCTCCTCGTCGACGCGGTGGTCAACCGTGACTACACCATGATCCAGGGGCTTGTGCTTCTGCTCGCGTCGGTCTTCGTGATCATCAACTTCCTCGTGGACATGCTCTACCTGGTACTAGACCCGCGGATCAGGTACGCGTGACCGCCATCACGCGAGACGCCGAAGAGCTCGCGCGCCGGCGCTTCCTCGAGCGGACCGGATGGGCCCGCGCGCGTCGCGCCGTCCGCGAATTCATCGGCAGGCGCCCGCTTGGCGCGGCAGGCGCCGCGCTCATCCTCCTCATGATCTTCTCGGCCGCGTTCGCCGAAGTCATCGCGCCCTACGACCCGACCGAGAACCGTTTTTCGGACCTGCTGCTCCCGCCATCGGCCGAGCATCTCTTCGGCACCGATGCATTTGGGCGGGACGTCTTCTCGCGCATCATCTACGGCGCCCGAACCGCGCTGCTCGTCGGATTCACGGCTTCGCTCGTGGGGTCCACGCTCGGGCTGGCACTCGGGGTGACCGGAGCGTACTTCGGCGGCCGCGTCGATCAGCTGATCGAGCGCTCGATGGACATCCTCATCTCGTTTCCGCTGATCGTCCTCGCCATCGCGGTCGTCGCCGCTCTCGGCGGCGGCGAAGGCCAGGTGGGGAACGTGGTCGCGGCGATCACCGTGCCGATCATCCCCCGCGTCGCGCGCGTCGTGCGATCGAGCGCGCTCTCGATCGTCTCGATGCCGTACATCGAGTCGGCGCGATCCGTTGGCGCGGGCGCCATCCGGATCATGGCCCGGCACGTAGCCCCGAACGTGTTCGCGCCATACCTGGTCATGACCACCGCGTTCCTCGGCCAGGCGATCCTGCTCGAGGCCTCACTCTCGTTCCTCGGACTGGGCGTCGCGGAGCCGACCCCGGCCTGGGGGCTGATGCTGCGCGGCGCCGGCATGCAGTTCATGGAGCGGGCGCCCTGGCTCGCGATCGCGCCAGGGCTTGCGATCAGCGCGGCCGTCTTCGGATTCAACTTGTTCGGCGACTCGCTCCGCGACGCCCTCGATCCGCGCCTGCGGACGGCTTAGCTCAGCGACGCCGGCGATCCTCCTGGATCGTCCGCGATACAAGGCGGCAGGCTCTGAGCCCGACGACGAAACCCAGCAGAAGACCACCCTTCAGCAACAACGGCTCGGCCACGAGGACGCCGAGACCAAACGACAGCGCGAAGTAGGCCACTCGGCAGCGCGGCATAGTCGATCAGCAGACCGGGGTCGGCTCGGACCGCCGCAAAAGCTTGCTGGAACACGCGCACCGGCCGAGGCTAGGCGCGGGCCTCCGACGAGTGGGCGTCTACGCCGGATCGGATCGCCGCCTCAAGCTCGCGCGGGCGCTTCGAGCCGATGAGCACCGGGATCCCCTTGCGCAGCCCGAGCTGCACACCCTCGTTCCCGCCAGTCATTTACGCCCAGCCCCGAGGACCGAGGCGCACGCCCCAGCCGCCGTACTCGAGGAGCGGGTTGTAGCGGCGCACCTCGAGACCGACGATGTCCGCGAACGCGATCCGCCGCGTCTGCCACAAATGGCGGAACGCGATGCTCACGCCCCGGTCGGTCACGTCGACGTCCAGATGCGACAGCGACACGAGCGCCGCGAGGAGCAGGACCACCAGCGGCGCGATCGCCAGGAGCAGCGCATCGTCCGGCCGCGCGAGGACGACCGCCACGACGGTGACGGCGACGGCGAACACCATCGCGACGACGAGGAGCCACAGGAGCGCGCCGTGGAAGTGCTGCTCCTCGTGGTACTTCACTGGCCCTTCCACACGGGTTTGCGGCGTTCGATGAACGCGGCCACGCCCTCGCGGAAGTCCGCGCTGGTGTAGCAGAGCGCGACCAGATCGCTCGCCTCATCCGGAAGCATCCGCTGGCGGATCCGGCGGACCATCTCCTTCGTGGCGCGCAGGGTGAGCGGCGCGAACGACGTGAGCTGCTCGACGAGCCGAGCCACGTGCGGCTCCAGCGCGTCCTCGCCGGCGACCACGTCGGTGACGAGCCCGATCGCGCGGGCCTCCTGCGCGTCGATGAGGCGCGCCGTCAGGATGAGCTCCTTCACGCGCCCCAGGCCGACGAGCGCCGCGATCCGCACGAGGTTCGCGGCGGAGAAGCAGTTGCCGAGGGTCCGCGCGACCGGCACGCCGAAACGCGCCGAGGGCGCCGCCACACGCAGGTCGCAGGCGGACGCGATCGCCAGGCCGCCGCCGACCACGGGTCCGCGCAGGGCCGCGATGGTCGGCACGCGCACGTCTTCGATCGCGCCGAGCCACGCGTCCATGCGCTTCTCGTAGTCGAGAGCCTGAGACGCCTCCCGGAAGTCGGCGAACTGGCTGATGTCGGTCCCCGCCACGAAGGCCTCGCCGGCACCGGTGAGCACGAGCGCCTTCACCGAGGCGTCGGCGTTCGCGTCCTTGCAGATCGCCGCGATGTGCTCGTACATCGCGAACGTCATCGCGTTCCGCGCGACGGGCCGGTCCACGATGATCCAGAGCGCGTCGCCGCGCCGCTCGGTCCTGATCTCCTCGGTCATGTCCGAGCGATGATGCCTTCGCTCGCCAAGCGGTCCACGTCGGCGTCGCTGCAGCCCAGCTCGCGCAGCACCTCGGCGCTGTGCTCGCCCAGGCGCGGCCCGGCACGGGTGTGCCGGACCGGCGTGCGCTCGAGCCGCAGGGGCGACCCGAGGCCGCGGACGGTGCCGAGCACGGGATGCGGGAGATCCACGAAGAAATCACGGGCGAGAAGATGCTCATCGGTGAAGACGTCACGGTAGTCCGCGATCTCGCCGCACGGGACGCCCCCTTCCCGCAGCAGGGCGATCCAGTGCGCCGCCGGCCGGGTGCGCGTCACGGCCTCGATCGCGCTCACCAGCTCCTCGCGATTCCTCCGCCGCGCGTTCGCGTTGGCGTAGCGCGGATCCTCCTCGAGCGAGCCGAGTCCGAGCGCGCGGCAGAAGGCGGTCCAGTTCCGCGGGGTGGTCGCCCCGACGATGAAGTGACGGTCCGCCGCCGCCACAGCCTGGTACGGAGCGACCAGCTTGTGCGCGGATCCCGCCGCGCGGGGTACCTCGCCGCTGCCGAAGTAGACGCCGGACTCCCAGACCGCGAGCGACACCGCGGACTCGAACATCGAGATGTCGACGAGCTGCCCGGCACCGTCCCGCTCGCGCGACCGCAGGGCCGCGAGCGTGGCGACGGTCGCGTAGAGCGCGGCGGTGAGGTCGGCGATCGAGACGCCCACCTTGACCGGTGCGCCGCCCTCCTCGCCGGTCACGCTCATCAGCCCGCTCTGGCCCTGGACGATGATGTCGAGCGCGGGCCGATCGGCGTACGGCCCCTCGAGGCCCCACCCGGTCACGGCCACGTAGATGAGCCTCGGGTTCGCGTCGAGGAGCGAGCGGGGCTCGAGACCGAGGTCGGCCATCGTCCCCGGACGCAGGTTCTCGACGACGATGTCGGCCTCCCGCGCGAGCCGCCGGAAGAGCGCGCGACCCTCGTCGTGCTTGAGGTCGATCGCGAAGCTGCGCTTGTCACGGTTGAGCCGAGCGAAGTTACCGCTCTCGCCGTCGACGAAAGGCTCGAGCAGGCGCGCGAGATCGCCGCCTTTCGGATGCTCGACCTTCACCACGTCCGCACCGAGATCCGCGAGCTGCATTCCGCAGAACGGACCGGCCATGTAGTTGCCGATCTCGATCACGCGGATGCCGCGCAGCGGCGGGTCCGCTAGCACGTCCCCCACCGCTCCACGTTGTCGCCGGTCCGCCGCCACACTCCGGCCTTCGTCCCGTCGGATCCAACGAACCACACGTCGGTCCCGTGGGTGAACACGGAGCGCAGCGCGCAGGTGGTGCCGAGGTCGATGCGGCGTACCGCGCTTCCCTCGATCGCGAGGGCGACGCCCCTGTCGCCGACCACGTAGGTGACCGCGCCGGAGCGCGTGGACGCGCGGAGCTGGTTCTGCACGCCGCTCTCGAGAGGACGCCAGTGCCCATCGAAGCGCAAGAGGACTCCACCGTCTCCGGCCGCGACCGCGTCCGTGGGCGACGCGCCGGCGACCGTTCGCAGCGCGGTGGTGATGCCAGTCGGGAAGGGCCGCCACCCGGCGTCCTCGAGCCGGTACGAGGCGCCGCTCGCGCCCACCGCCCAAGCCGAGCGCCCCCCGAAGCCCACGACGCCGAAGAGGTCTTCCTCGAGCCCGCTCGCGAACGGCAGCCACCCGGCCGAGGTCTGGCGCTGCACGCTGCCCTGCGAGCCGACGACCAGCGCGCCGTCGGGCGCGAGCGAAATCCCGTACGCGTCGAAGAGGCCGAGGTCGTCGGCGCGGATCGTCTTGGCGCGGTCGTCGATGCTCACCACCCGGCCGAAGGCACCGACCGCGTACACCAAATCCTGCTCGCACGCGGCGGCGACCAGCGAGCGCAGAGTCGTGTCGATGAGCCGCCAGCGCGTTCCGTCGAAGCGGCCGATGCCGCCGCCGTCCGATACGACCCATACCGCGTCGTCCGTCGCGCATCCAGCGGTCAGGGGCTGCTGGAAGACGAGCGGCGCGGTGTCCGGCTCGGGCGTCACGGTTGGCACCGGCGTCGCCGTGGGCGGGGCAGGCGTCGGCGTCGGTCGCGTGACGATGCCCGCGGCGGCGCCCGCGCCGATCGCGACGACGAGCATGACCGCCGCGGCCACGAGCGCGGTGCTCGTGCGCAAGCGAAGCCCTTCTAAACGGAACAGATCACATCGCCTCGAGTCTCTTTATGCGCTCCTGGATCGGCGGGTGGGTGTCGAAGAGGTGGTCAAAGAAGGCCGGCCGGTCCTTGAGTGGATTCGCGATGTACAGCGAGGCCGTCGCCTTGTTCGCGACCTCGAGCGCCTCCTTGTCAGCCGCGATCTTGCGTAACGCGGACGCGAGCCCGGGAGGGTAGCGGGTGAGCAGAGCGCCGGACGCGTCCGCGAGATACTCGCGCTGCCGCGACACGGCCAGCTGGATGAGCGTCGCGATGAGCGGGGTAAGGACGGCGAGGACGATCGCGATGATCGCGAGGATGCTGCCCGCACGCCCGCGATCGCGGTCGCGGCCTCCGCGCGACCAGAACATCGAGCGCCACATCCAGTCCGCGAGCAGCGCGACGGTGCCCACAAGGACGGTCACGAGCAGCATCACGCGGATATCGCGGTTCCCAACGTGCGAAAGCTCGTGCGCCATCACGCCCTCGAGCTCGGTGCGGTCCAGCTTGTCGAGGAGGCCGCGGGTCACGACCACCGAGGCGTGCTCTGGATCGCGGCCGGTCGCGAACGCGTTGGGTGCCGAGTCCTCGATGAGATACATCGTCGGCGCCGGGATGCCGAGCCCGATCGAGAGCGTCTCCGCCACGTTCCGGAGCTGCTGCTCCTCGTTCGGCCCGAGCTGGTGCGCCTGGCTCTGCGCGAGGATGATCCGATCGCCGGCGAAGTAGGAGGCGAAGGCCGATCCGATCGACAGCGCCGCCGCGAACGGGAGCGCCGCGAGGCCGCCGCCCGGGGCGAAGTACTCGCCGACGAAGTAGCCGAGCAGCGCGACGAGCCCGGTGAACACGCCGATGAGCGCCACCGTCCGCCACCGGTTCGCGGCGGCAGCGTCGTAGATCGAAAGGCGCGCGGGGGATGCTTCGGGAGTCACGCCAAAAGGCTAGTGCCTCGCTAGAACTTCACCTTCGGCACCTCGCGCTCGGTAGCCTCCGCCAGCTCGAAGTACTGCTCCGACTTGAAGCCGAGCATCTCGGCGAAGAGGTTCGTAGGGAAGGTCTGCAGCGACGTGTTGTAGTCGCGCACGTTCCCGTTGTAGAAGCGCCGCGCGAACGCGATCTTGTCCTCGGTCGCGGTGAGGTTCTCGGAGAGATCCTTGAACTCCTGGACGGCCTGCAGCTGCGGGTAGTTCTCGGCGACCGCGAACACCGAGCGCAGGGCGCTCGTGAGCATGTTCTCGGCCTGGGCCCGCTCCTGCGGTGAGGCCGACGCGCCGGCGGCCACCGCGGCCGCGCGGGCCTCGGTCACCTTCTGGAAGACCGACGACTCGTGGGTGGCGTAGCCCTTCACGGTCTCGACGAGGTTGGGGATGAGGTCGTGGCGCCGCTTGAGCTGGACATCGATGTCGGCCCATGCCTCCTTCACACGCTGCCGCAGCGTGACGAGGCGGTTGTAGGTGGCGATGAAGAACAGCGCGAGCGCGGCCACGATGACCACGAGAACGACGATCTCCACGAAGCCCTCCCTCGCCGGCGAGGCTAGCAGAAGCCGCTGAGCGCACGCTCCAGCCGGCGCTGACGCTCGAGACCCGCCGCGAGCCTCGCGTGCGCTTCACGTCGCGGCCGGAAGGTCCGTCCCAGGGGGGAGCGGACCGTGGCGATGTCCCTGTTCAACCGCACCCGCTCGAGAGCGGCGAGCGCCGCGCCCCGCGCCGAGCCTTCGCCCGCGAGGCTCATGACGAGGGGGCGGTCGAGCGCGTCGGCGAAGAGCTGCATGAGCCAGGGCAGCTGGAGCAGCGTGCCGCCGGTCGCGATCAAGCGTTCCGTGCCCGGGAGGGCGGCGTCCACGACCTGCCAGAGGAGTGCAGCGCGATGGGCGACGCCTTCGATCATGGCGCGCGCGATCTCCTCCTGCGTGGTCGCGAGACCCATACCGGCGATCGATGCGCGCGCGGCGTCGTCCCACGTGGGCGTCCGGTCGCCCGCGAGAAGCGGCAGCGCGGTCAGGCCCCCGGCGTCGCCGGCCTCTCGCCACAGCGTCGCCGGATCGACCGAGGGAAAGATCCGGCGCAGCCAGGCGATGACGTTCCCGCCGTTCGACAGCGCGCCCCCGGCGACGACGCGGCGCGCGTCGAGGCGATAGGTCCAGCCGCCGCGCACGACCGGCGGATCGTCGGTCGCGTACAGGACGCGGAGGGCACCCGAGGTGCCGAGGAACAGCGCGGCCGTGTCGCGGGCGACCGCGCCCGCGCCGACGTTCGAGCACGCGCCGTCCCCGATCGCGGGCACCCACGGAACGCGCGCGAGGGCGGGCCAGCGTCGCGCGAACTCCTGGCGCAGACCTGTCTCCGGCTCGTCCGAGATCGGCGAGAGGGTCGCCGACCGCAGCCCGAGATGCGCAAGGAGCGGCTCATCCCACGCCCGTCGCCGCTGGTCGTAGAGGCCGGTGGCCGAGGCCATCCCGTGCGCCGCACGCGTGCCCGGGAACAGCCGGAAGTAGAGGAACTCGCCGAGCGACATCCACTTCGCCGTTCGCGCGAACGCGCCGGGCTCGGCCTCGCGGAGGTATCGGAGCTTGGCCGGGAGGTACGACGCGTGGAAGGCGCAGCCCGTGCGCGCGTGGGTCGCGACGGGGTCGAGCTCGTTCCGGAGCGTCGCCGCCGCGGCGCGCGCCCGGGTGTCCGCCCAGGTGAGCACGCGGGTCGTCGGACGCCCGCGCGCGTCGACCCCCATCAGGCTGTGCCAGAAGGTGGAGGTCGCGACCGCGGCGATATCGCCGGCACGACGGCCCGCCACGCGAAGGCTCTCGTCGATCGCGTCCGCCGCCGCCTGGACCCGCTCCTCCGGATCGACGCTCACCTCTCCATCGGTCGAGGTCCGCACCGGCCGGTCGCGGTGCGCGATCGCCTTCGCGACAGGACGCCCGCGAGAGTCGAACAGGAACGAACGCAGGCCCGAGGTGCCGATGTCGATCGCGAGGACCAGCGGGGCCTCGGCGTCACGCAGCGGGATCGCGAGCGGCTCTCGCGCGAGCGCCGCCTTGCTCATGGCGGCCGAGTATGGGCCGCTATCCGAGCAGCGCCTTCACCGCCCGGACGATGTGCACCGTGCTGATGCCGGCGTCGTCGAGGAGCTCCGCCGGCTTGCCCGACCCGGGCATCTTGCGCACCGCCAGGTGCCGGTAGCGGACCTCGCGCACTCCCTTTTCGGCGAGCGCGGCGACGACCGCGTCCCCGATGCCACCCTCGGCCCAGTGGTCCTCGACGACGACGACGCGGCCTCCCGTCGCCTTCACGGAGTCCGCGATCGCGTCCGCGTCGATCGGCTTGACCGTGTAGAGATCGATCACGCGCACCGGGATCTGCTGCGCGGCGAGGGCCTCATGGGCCTTGAGCGCCTCGTGCAAGGTGATGCCGGCGCCGATGATCGTCACCCGATCGCTCTCCGACCACCGCACGACCTTGCACCACCCGATCTCGAATTCCTCGCCCGGCGGGTAGATCACCGGGGTCTTCTCGCGGGTCGTACGGAGGTAGGTGATCCCTTTGCGGTCCGCCATCTGCGCGACGAGCTTCGCGGTCTGGTTGCCGTCGCAGGGGTAGAGCACGGTGCTCCCATGGACGGCGCGCATCATGGCCAGATCTTCGAGGCCCATCTGCGAGGGACCATCCTCGCCGATCGAAACCCCCGCGTGCGAACCGACGAGGCGGATCTCCGCACGCGAGATGGCCGCCATGCGGATGAAGTCGTAGGCGCGTGTGAAGAAGGCGGCGAACGTGGACGCGAACGGCACGAACCCGGCGACGTACATGCCCACCGCCACCGCGACCATCTTCTGCTCCGCGATGTACATCTCGAAGAAACGGTCCGGCGCGGTCTTCTTGAAATCCTCAGCGTGGGTGGAGTTCGACACCTCGGCGTCGACCACGACGATGTCCTTCCGCGCCGCGCCGAGGGCCGCGAGCGCCTCGCCGTAGGCCTTCCGCGTGGCGATCGGCTCGGCGTAGGTCTTGAGGGACAGCGAGCCGGTGCGCTGCATGGATGGCCGCTCCCATTTCGGAGGCTTCGCGACCTGGAACGTCCGCGGTCTGGCCTCGCCCAGCTCGGCCAGCGCCTTCTGCGCAGACTCCGGATCGAGCGCCTTCCCGTGCCAGCCCTCCTTGTCCTCGATGAACGACACGCCCTTGCCTTTGATCGTCCGCGCGAGGATCGCCGTCGGCCGCCCGGCGGCGGCCGCTCGCGTGTACGCATCGTCGATCTCGGCGAGATCGTGGCCGTCGATGACGATCGGGTCGATCCCGAAGGCGCGGACCCGCGCCGCGTACACCCCCATGTTCCACTCGAGCTCGGTCGGGCCGCGCTGACCCAGGCGGTTCACGTCCAGGATGGCGATGAGATTCCCGAGCTCTTCGTGACCGGCGGCGTCGAACGCCTCCCAGATCGAGCCCTCGGCGGTCTCGCTGTCGCCAACGAGGACCCACACGCGATAGGGCGCCTCGAGGAGACGCTTCCCGGCCATCGCAACGCCAACCCCGATCGGCAGGCCCTGACCGAGTGAGCCGGTCGCGACGTCCACCCACGGCCGCACCGGAGTGGGATGACCCTCGAGGCGGCTTCCAAGCTTCCGGAAAGTCAGGAGCTCGCCGT
This sequence comes from Candidatus Limnocylindria bacterium, assembly GCA_036002305.1. Classification (GTDB taxonomy): domain Bacteria; phylum Chloroflexota; class Limnocylindria; order P2-11E; family P2-11E; genus 3-1-20CM-2-70-9. Next base: position 69,388 of record DASYTL010000029.1, on the reverse strand, counting down.
CGCTGATCGCACCGGCGGCCTTGAATATCGAATAGAGCAGCGGCGAGGCGTGGCCCTTCGAGAAGATGAGATGGTCGTTCGCCGGGTCGTCCGGGTGCGCGAAGTCATACCGGAGATGCCCGGAGAGGAGGACGGCCATGAGATCCGCCGCCGAGAGCGACGAGGTGGGATGCCCCGACCCAGCGGCGGTGGAACAGCGGATGCTGTCGACGCGAAGCTGACGCGCGAGCTCTCGATAGAGGTCGAGCCTTGTGGCGGATTCGGTGGCCGTGGCCATGGAGAAACCCTACCGCACAATGCTCGCCGGACGACGAGCACAGGCGCGTACTTGAATCAGCGGCCGTAAGGCCGCGGGAGCGAAGCGACTATGGAAATAGGTCTCTATGGCCTCGGTCGCATGGGCGGGAACATGGTCACCCGCCTGGCGCGCGGCGGCCATCGCGTGATCGCGGGCAATCGCAGCCCCGAGCCGGTGCGTGAGGCGATCCGCCACGGCGCGATCGGCGCGAGATCGATCGAGGAGACGGTCAAGCTCCTCCGCCCGCCGCGGGTGCTCTGGTCGATGGTCCCCGCCGGCGAGCCGACCGATCACACGCTCGACGAGTTCGCGGGCTACGCATCGCCCGGCGACGTGCTCGTCGACGGCGCGAACAGCTACTTCCGCGACTCGATGAGGCGGGCCGAGAAGTACGGCGCGAAGGGCTTTCGTTTCCTCGACGTCGGGGTGTCCGGCGGTATCTGGGGCCTCGAGAACGGGTACTGCATGATGGTCGGCGGACCCGCGGACGGCGTCGCGATCGCGAAGCCGCTGTTCGACACGCTGGCGCCCCCGAACGGCTGGGCGCACTTCGGCAAGTCGGGCGCCGGTCACTTCGTGAAGATGGTCCACAACGGGATCGAGTACGGGATGATGCAGGCGTACGGCGAGGGGTTCGAGCTCCTGCACGCAAGTGAGTTCGAGCTCGATCTGCGGCAGGTCTCGACCGTGTGGCTCCAGGGAAGCGTCGTGCGCTCCTGGCTGCTCGAGCTCGCCGAGCGCGCGTTCGAGCAGGAGGGGAGCGACCTCCGGAACATCAAGGGATGGGTCGAGGACTCCGGCGAGGGTCGCTGGACGGTGATCGAGGCCGTCACGCACGGCGTCCCGATGACCGCGATCGCGCACTCGCTCTTCGCACGCTTCGTATCGCGGCAGGAGTCGAGCTTCGCCATGAAGGTCGCGGCGGCGCTGCGGAACCAGTTCGGCGGGCACGCGGTCAAGAAAGAATGAGGGCGGCATGAGCGTGTCTGTCGCGCGCAGCGAGAAGGGGTGACCGCGGCCACCGTCGCGAACCCGCTGCGCGAGGGGCTACGGCTCTCGCGCATCCCCGAGCCGTCCACCATCGTCATCTTCGGCGGGTCCGGCGACCTCGCGCAGCGCAAGCTGATCCCCGCGCTCTACAACCTCGCCCTGCAGCGGCTCCTGCCCGCGACTTTCTCCGTTGTCGGGACGGCCCGCCGACCGCTCACCGACGAGCAGTACCGCGAAGAGCTGCGCGCGGCCGTCGCGCAGCACAGCCGCACGAAGCCGCTGAACGAGGAAGTGTGGCGGAGCTTCGCCGAGCACCTCCACTTTGTCGCGACGCCCGACGATCACGGGTACGAGGAGCTGCGGCGGCTCCTCGATCGGCTCGACCTCGAGGTTGGCACGCACGCGAACAGGCTCTTCTACCTCGCCACGCCGCCATCGGCGTACGAGGCGATCGTGAAGGCGATCGGAGAGCACGGCCTTCGTGGCGAGACCGGGTGGGCGCGCATCGTGGTGGAGAAGCCGTTCGGGCACGACCGCGAATCGGCGCGCGAGCTCACCGAGATCGTCCACGCGGTCTTCCGCGAAGACGAGATCTTCCGCATCGACCATTACCTCGGCAAGGAGACCGTCCAGAACATCCTGGTGATGCGTTTCGCCAACGGGATCTTCGAGCCGATCTGGGGCCGCCAGTACGTCGATCATGTACAGATCACCGTGGCCGAGTCCATCGGCGTCGAGGAGCGCGCGGGGTACTACGAGCAGGCGGGCGCCATGCGCGACATCGTGCAGAACCATCTCCTGCAGCTCGTTTCGCTCGTCGCGATGGAGCCGCCGAGCGCGTTCGACGACAAGGCCGTCCGTGACGAGAAGGTGAAGGTGCTGCGCGCCCTCCGTCCCATCGTCGGGGACGACGTGTACACGAGTGCCGTCCGCGGGCAGTACACCCGCGGATTCATCGAGGGCGTCCCGGTCCCCGGCTACCGCGAGGAGCCGGGCGTCGCGCCCGACAGCCGGACCGAGACGTATGTCGCGCTCAAGTGCTGGGTCGACAACTGGCGCTGGGAGGGGACGCCGTTCTACGTCCGCACCGGGAAGCGACTCCCCAAGCGCTCCACCGAGATCGCGATCCAGTTCCGCGTCGCGCCGCACCAGCTCTTCTCACGCGAGGCCTCGGCCGGACTCGAGCCGAACGCGCTGGTGCTGCGGATCCAGCCCGACGAAGGGATCTCGCTGAAGTTCGGCGCCAAGGTCCCGGTGCAGGGCATCCGCATCCGCTCCGTGAACATGGATTTCGACTACGGTGCGTCGTTCATGGTCGATGCGCCGGACGCCTACGAGACGCTCATCCTCGACGCGCTCCGCGGCGACGCGACGCTCTTCACGCGCCGCGACGAGGTCGACCAGCAGTGGGCATTCGTGGATCCGATCATCAAGACCTGGGCGCTCTCGGGCGCGCCTTCGGAATACGAGGCCGGCACGTGGGGCCCGCCTGAGGCGGACGTGCTGATCGAGCGGGATGGACGGGCATGGCGGAAGGCGTAGCCGTCGACACGGACTTCTGGGGGGTTCGCTGCCGGAGCGTCGCGGAGCTGGAGCGCGAGCTCACGCGCCTGCGACGGGCGCAGAACGCCCACGCCCGCGAGCAGGGGCGGACCGTCGCTCGCGCCTCGGTCCTCAACCTCATCGTCTACGCGGACCGCGAGTCGCATGCGCGCCGGGCCGCGCGGAGCATCGCCGACCTCGCGCTCCGGCACCCGTCGCGGGCGATCGTCGTGCTGGCCGATCGCGGCCCGCGCGAGGGGGTCGAGCCGAGCATCGAGATGTACTGCCACCTGCCCATCGCCGACGACGCGCGCCAGGTGTCGTACGAGCAGATCCTGTTGCGCGCGCGAGGCGATGTCGACGACCGCATAGCCTCCGCGGTGATCCCGCTGCTCGTTCCTGATCTTCCGATCTTCCTCTGGTGGACGGGCACGCCGCCGCTCGGCCGGCGATCGTTCGGCGATCTCCTGCGGCTCGTCGACCGGCTCGTCGTCGACTCCGCCGACTTCGCGCGGCCGGAGGCGACGCTTCCGGTCATCGCTCGAATCTCCGAATCCGCGCGCGGTCGCTTCGGCTTGACCGACCTGAACTGGACGCGGCTCACACCATGGCGCGAGATCGTGACCGCGTTCTTCGACGTCCCGGCGTGGAGAGGCTTTCTGGACGGTATCACCGGCGTGCGTGTCGGCTTCGCGGTGGACATGGATGGACGTGACATCCATCCCTCTCAGGCGTTGCTCTTGGTCGGATGGCTCGCGTCGCGCCTCGGCTGGCGACCGCTTCAGCATCTTGCTCCCTCGGAGGCCGGTGGACTGCTCTTTGCGATCGCGCGCGCGGACGGCGCGCGGGTGATGGTCCGTGTGCGGCCGCGCTTCGAGCGCGGCCTCGAGGGCGGCGACGTCTCGGGGATCCGGCTGCAGGCGCGGCGGGATCAGCTCGCCGAATTCGTGGTCAAGCGTCAGCCCGACCCGTGGCATCAGACCGCCGCGGTGCTCCTGGACGGGGAGCAGCGTTGGCAGCGCACCGTCCCGTTGCCCTCGCCGGCGATCGTCGAGCTCATCGGTGAGGAGCTCTCGATCATCGGCAGCGACCACACGTATGAGCAAGCCCTCCGAGCCCTGGTTGACCTCGCCTAAGCGCCTAGCACACAAGTTGCGGGCGAGCGAGGGCATGGCAAGTGAGAAGACCGGCTCTGTCCGCGCGCGCGGCTCGTCCCGGCTGCTCGCCATGCGCTACCGGCTGCTCGAGCGCATCGACGAGGGCGGCGCCGGCGAGGTGTGGCGGGCGCGCGACGAAAAGCTCGACCGCGACGTCGCGATCAAGCTCCTGGGTCCGGGCGCCGATGACGCGTTCCGCGCGCGTTTCGCAGACGAGGCGCGCCGTGCCGCGGCCGTGGTGCACCCGAACGTCGTCACCGTCTTCGACGAGGGACGCGACGGCGCGGACGCCTTCATGGTGATGGAGCTCGTGCCGGGCAAGACCCTGCGCGAGATCGTCGCCGAGCGCGGGCCGCTTCCGGCGCACGAGGTCTCACGCCTCATCACGCAGATCGCCTCGGCGCTCGACGCGGCGCACGCGGCGGGCGTGATCCATTGCGACGTCAAGCCCGCGAACGTCATCGTCGATCCATCCGGTATCGCGAAGCTCACCGACTTCGGCATCGCGCGCGCAGCACGCGATCGCGACGAGCAGGAGCTCCTCGGGACCGCACGGTACATCGCGCCCGAGCGCGTCGAGGGAGGACCGGTCACCCCGCGCACCGACGTGTACGGTCTCGGCCTCCTCGCGTACGAGCTGCTTGCGGGACGGCCGGCTTTCGACGGGGATTCAAACGAGGAGCTCGTGCGGTCGCGTCTCGTGGGTCCTCCGCCGGCCCTCCGGCACGCCCGCGTCGGCATCGATGAGCGCCTCGACACGATCGTCGGGCGCGCGCTCGCCACCGAGCCCGACCGCCGGTACGCGAGCGCGGGTGCGTTCGGGCGCGCGCTCGCGGGCGCGGCCGAGCGGAACGGAGACCGCACGTCGTCGCTCGCGTCGGTCACGGTTCCTCCGATTGTCCGCCCCTGGTCTCTGCCGCGTCTCGACAGCACCGTCGCGATCCTCGCCGTCCTGGCGATACTCCTTGCGCTGTTGCTCTTCTTCACGTCGTTCCCGAGAGCGGGTCCCGGTCCCTCCGCGACGGTAGCGCCGAGCGCGGCCGGCAAGGTGGCGCCGAACGTCGTCGGCATGAAGCTGCAGGACGGCCTCGACCGACTTCTCTCCGCCGGCTACGCCGAGGTCGCCTACGACGTCGCCCCGGGACCTGGCGGGGCATGCACCATCGTCCGCCAGGATCCGCCCGCCGGGACGATCATCGCCCGTGGCGCGACCACGAAGGTCTTCTACGTCCCGGGCAAGGCCTGCACGAAGAAAGGGGATGACTAGCGCTGGCCGCGCGAACGGCCGCACGCACCGACACCGGCCGCGTGCGTGAGACCAACGAGGACCGTTTCCTCGTCCGCGACGAGCGGCGCGCGACGCTGCTCGCGGTCGCCGATGGGGTGGGCGGAGAGGCCGGTGGCGAGATGGCGAGCGGCGCCGCGATCGACGCGCTCGCCCGGCGCTTCTACGACGCGCGGCCGGGGACGTCGTTCGCCGACGCCCTCACGGCCGCGATGCGCTCCGCGAACGACGCGGTCATCCAGGGAGCGGGCGCGAGCGGCCAGCACGGCGCCGCGTCGACGCTCGTCGCCGTTGCGGTCGCCGGTACTTCCGCGGTCATCGGCAATCTGGGCGACAGCCGCGCGTACCTGGTCCGAGACAGCGAGATCCGCCGGCTCACCGCCGACCACACGGGTGACTACCCGAGCTCGATCACGCGCTTCGTCGGAGACCCGCGGGGAGTGCAGCCCGACGTCTTCGTCGAGACCCTGCGTCCCGGTGACCGGCTCCTCCTGTGCTCCGATGGGCTCACCCGGCATGTGCCGGACGAGGAGATCGCAGCGCGGGCCAAGCGAGGGGACCTCACGCGGGCCGTGAACTCGCTCGTCGACCTCGCGCGGTCGCGCGGCGGCGAGGACAACATCACCGTCGTCCTCTACGCGTCACGCGCGCGTTTCGGCCTCGCCGAGGCGAGGAGAGACCTCACCAGCGCCATCCTCGCCCTGCTCATCGTCCTCGTCGTCGTCGGCACGATCGCCACGCTGATCTTCGCTAGCGGCGCGTATCCGGCCTCGCGATAGCCAGGAGTCGCGAGAAGGCGGGCGAGCCGCTCCACAGGACGAGCAGCGCGACGAGAGCGGCGATGCCGACCGCGAAGGCAAGCCGCGCGAAGAGCGCGCTCGCGTCGAACCCGGAGCTGATCGCCGGACTGCAGACGAACGTCGGATAGAACTGGCAGTCGTATGTCCACGTCGGCAGGATGAAGAACATGCCCGCCTGGGCACCGGGGAACGGCTGCCCGGAGATGAACGGGTAGAAGTAGGCGAAGGCCGCGGCCGCCACACCGAGATAGACGACGGCCCATCGCGTGCGTCCGGTCTCGCAGAGGTAGGCGAGGCCGGCGGCCAGCGCGAGCAAATAGAACGGGAGCGCCGTGAAGAAGTGGTAGAAGAAGAGCACGCGGCCGATCGGGATCCATGCGACGTACTGCGCGAGCGCCGCGAACACCACGAAGCCGAGGGCGATGGATCGCGCGCGCACGGCCGCCAGGGCACACCAGCCGAACGCGATGAGGCCTCCCCAGAACAGCACGACGTTGCCGGCGTCGTAGATGTAGGCGTTGTCGCCGCCCGATGACTGGCCGAAGTACCAGTACACCGGCTTCAGCACGAGCGGCCAGCTCCACCACGGCGAGCCCGCCGGGTGCGGCGCGGTCAGGCTGGAGTGGTACCAGTACATCTGCTTCGTGAGCTCGACCAGATCCCAGCCGTACGGGATCGTCTTCCCGCCGAACCACGGGAGATAGCTCGCGAGGTAGATCACCGCGGGGAGTGCCGCGAAGGCCACGAACAGCGTCAGCGCGTTCCGCAACACGATGAGCACCGTCGAGACGGCGGACGCCAGCCAGGCGGAGATGTCACTCGGGACCAGCTGCGCGGGAGGGAACCGCGATGGGGCGTCCGCTGCGTGAGCGGGCGGATCGGCGGGCAGGCCGGCGAGCAGGTCGAGCGGTCCTCCCGCGCCCTTGCGGCCTCGCTCGTACGCGCGGACCGTGACGGCGATGACCGCCACGGCGACGCCGACGAGCGCGTACACCGCGGCCCATTTCGCCGCAAAGGCGAGACCGAAGCACATCCCCGCGATGAACAGGTCAAGCGCCGCGGAGCGGCGCGGGCGATGCGCGGCCACGACGAAATACCAGCCCGCCACGATCAGCGCCCCGACGTACACGTCGTTCATGCCGATGCGTGCCTGAGCGAACATCGAGCCGTCAAACAGCACCGCGAGCCCGGCGAGCGCCGGGAGGAGCGGCGACGCGAACAGCCGGCGGGCCATAAGCACGAGTAGGAACGCCAGCAGCGCCGCAAAGAGCACCCCGGGGAGGCGCCAGGCGATCGCGTGACGGCCGGTCTCGATGAGGTCCACGCCGTCCCCGCCGGCGACGAGTAGCTTGTCGCCCTCGCCGTCGACGCCCAGGAGGCTCCCCCTTACCGGTATCGAGGCGAAGGGCGAGGCCCCGTGCGTCTCGATCACGACCAGGCGCCCGTCGGCCAAGGCGTAGAGGAAGTCGGTCCGCGACACGACCGCCAGCGCGGTCGCCTCCGAGCTGAACGAGCCGGTCCTGGCGTTGGCGAGCGGGACCGCCTCGTGACCGCCCGTCTCGAGGTCGTACACATCGAGTGTCGGCGTCTCCGCGCGTGCGACGAAGATCCGGTTCGGGCCGTCGACGTAGGCGATCGCCGTACCAGGGCGGCCTCCGGTGAGAGCGCGCGACTCCTGCCCGGTCTCGGCCGCGATGACGTGAACGACTCCCTGCGGATCAAGCGCGTAGACCTCGCTGCCATCGGGCTTCGCGGTCAGCGCGACCGAGTCGACCTTCGCGACGACCGGAGGGCCATCGAGCCTCGCGTAGATCGCTACGCCGGCCGCGGCGCCGACGAACGCCCGGCCACCGCCGACGGCGAACGACCTCGCCCCTGTGAACGGAAGCGTCGTCTGTGGGAGGCGAGCGTTGCTCGGGAGCTCCTGGAAGGGCACCGTGACGACTGCGGAATCGGTCATCGCGAGCACCCGATCCCCGTCGATCGCGATCGCCCTCGCTTCGATACCGAGTGCCAGGTCGCGGGGGTCCGCCCCGCGGGCCGCGATGCTGACGGTCCCGTCAAAGAGACGCGCCCGAGTGCCGTCGTTACCAACGGCGAAGGCATCGACCCGCGGCAGCCCGACGGCCTCGTGCCCGACCACGCGGTCGTCGCCGAACGCGAGGATGCCGAGCGCCATGATCTCCTTGGCGAGATGCGGGTGCGTCCACTCGTAGGGCTCGCGCTCGGCGAGAAGCTCGAACGCGGTGCGCGCGTGATAGACCTCGTCGAAGTACATGTCGCGCGGCCAATCCAGCCGGTAGCCGCGCGTCAGTAGCACGGCGAGTGCGACGAGGAGCGCCACCGTGACGTCTCGCCGCGTCGGCAGCCGGCCCGGCCCGAGCCCGGCGGGCAGCGCCCATGCTCTTGAAGGTCCCCGGACCGCGGGCAGCGACCATCCGCTATCGCTCTCGAGGCGCGCGTCGCCGCGCGCCAGGCGCCAGGCCAGGTACGCGGCGGCGGCCATCATCAGGAGCGCGATCGCGATCTGTCCGTTTCGGCCGAACAGCGTCGCCTCGATGATCTCGGGCACGCGCAGATCCACGTACTGCTGGTAGCGCGTGAACGCGAAATAGAGCGTGGCTGCGAAGCCGAGCGCGAGCGTGGCGTAGGGCGGGAACAGGCGCGTACGGGCCGCGGCGAGCGGGAGCGCGAGCGCGAACACCGGGAACAGGTACCGCTCGTGCGCGCGTGTCGGCAGGAAGTAGAAGGCGAGGGCCGCGAGGACGCCGCACGCGAGGACCGTCGCGGTATCGCGGCGCCACCAGAGGGGAAGCGACGACGCGATGAGCCCAGCGATGAGGAGCGCGGCGCCCCACCGGACCAGGGCGTCGTCGGGCTTCCAGAACTCGAAGAAGACGGACCAGCCATTGAACGCGTAGAGCGACGTGTACGGATATGTCTCCGAGGCGCCGCGGACCAGCGCCGCGAGCTCGTTCGTGATCCGCACCGGATCGGGGCCCCAGAACGGCACCGCGAGGAGGTACGCCGTCGCGGCGGCCGTGGCGGTCACCGCGGCGATCGGACGCCAGCGCGCGTCGCGCACGAACTCGATCGCCGCCGCGACGACGATCACGAAGAGACCGATGCCGAATTGCGGCTTCACGAGCGCCGCCAGCGCGGCGAGCATTCCGGCGAGCCACCATCGCCGCGATCCGGCGGCGACGAGCGACGCGAAGAGCGGGAGGGTCCCGACCGCATCGACCTGACCCCAGTACGGGCCGGCGAAGATGGGGCCGGGCTGGAGCGACCAGAGCGCGGCGGCGGCGATGCCCGTGGAGCGTCCGGCGCTCCGCCAGAGCAGCCGCGCGGCCAGCACCGCGATGCCGATGTCCGCGGGAATGCTGATCGCCTTCACCGCGAGCCGAAGAGGCTCACCGTCGAGGAAGGCTCCCAGCAGCCAGAGCACGTAGAGGAACGCAGGCGGGTAGTCGGAGAAATAGCTCGGGTCGTAGAAGCGACCGGGGCCGATCTCCGCCAACCGCTCGGCCCACGCCTGGAACGTGCCCACGTCGGTCGGAAAGCCCTGTGCGCGCACCGCGGCGAGCCGGATGAGAACGCCGATCGCGATCACGCCGGCCACGGCGAGGCGCGCGCGGCGGTCCTCGCGCGCGAGATCGATATTCATTGCCAGTACCCGTAGCGCGTGATCGCGATCGTCGCGTAGATGTTCACCGCGAGCGATAGCAGGACGGCGACGATGAAGAGGACCGACGGCCACCGTCGCCACACGCCGCGGCGGAGACCGTCGCCGCTGATGGCGAGAGCGACGAGGAAGGGCTGCGCGTCGATGCTGAAGCGGTAGCCGAACTGCTGGAAGCCGACCGTGCCGTGAAGCACATCGGGCAGGAGCGCCAGAAGCGCCGCCGCGGCCGTCGCCGCGACCGCGACGTCGCGGCGGATCTCCCGCAGCGCGACGAAGACCCAGAGGAAGGCCGGCGTGGTGAGGAAAAGGCTCATGCCGACGAAACGAGGACGCAGGAAGAAGGGTGTCCCCTCCACGATGTCGGGTGCCTCGAGGAAGATGGCGACGAGGTGCCGCACCAGGTAGATCGGCGAGAAGAGGCCGTAGTTGAAGAAGACGTCATCCTGCGTGAGGCGCGCGTAGCCCTCGTCGAGTGGCGTACCCCAGCGGAGGACGTTGTACCCGACGTACACGATCGCGAGCGGAAGACCGCCGAGCAAGACGCCGGTGAGCGCGCGACGATAGCTCGTCCCGCCGCGGCGCGCGGCGAGGAGCGCGAGCGCGGGGGCCGCCGCGGCGACGGGCAGCCGCGCCAGTGCGGAGAGCCCGACGAGCACGCCGGTCGGGACCGGCGGGCCACCTCGCGCCGCGAGCGCGAACGCTCCGGCGAGGAAGAGCATCGAGGCCGAATGCGCGGCATACCAGGCGCGGCCGTCGACGCTCGAGAAGAAGAGCGTGGTGCCGAACGCGGAAAGGACCGTGCCGGCGAGGGCGTAGGGTCGAGGAGCGCCGTAGGCGCGCAGCGCGTAGTAGAGGACCCCGGCCGACGCGCCGCCTGCGATCCGCGACACGATGACCTGCGCTTCGGCGGTGGAGAGGAACGGGGCGAGCGGGAGCACGAGGATCGCCGGGAGCGGCGGGTACACGACGCAGAAGCGGCCGTCGCCGCAGGGCAGCAGCTCATTGAGCCACGGCGGTGCGACCTCGAGCCACCAGCGGCCATGCAGAAATGCGTCCGCGAGCCGGCCGTAGTAGTCGTAGTCCGTCACGAGGCCGAAGCCGGCGGCGAGGTACGCCACGGCCGCGATCGCCCCGATCGAGATCGCGGCCGACCGGTCCGACAGGGTCATCCGATGAGAACACGCTAACCTTGCCCGCCTGTGCCCGCACGCCTCGGCGGCCTCTCGTTCTTCTTTCCCGCATTGAACGAAGAGCATCACGTGGCGGCGCTCGTCGCGGACGCGCTCGCGATCCTGCCGCGCTTCACCGACAACCTCGAGGTCACCGTGGTCGACGACGGGAGCACCGACCGCACCGGCGCGATCGCGGACGAGCTCGCCGCGAAGGACCCGCGGGTACGTGTCATCCACCACGGCGCGCGGCGGGGGTACGGCGCGGCGGTGCGGTCGGGCCTTCACGCGGCCAACAAGCCGTGGGTCTTCTACACCGACGGCGATCGGCAGTTCGCCCTCGAGGACCTCGGACGTCTCGTCGCCGCGAGCGACGACGTCGACGTGGTTGTCGGCTATCGCGAGAAGCGCGCCGACCCGGCACGGCGCCTGTTCGTCGCCTGGGTCTACAACCGGCTGATCAGGCTGCTGTTCGGCGGCGGGTGGCGCGACGTCGACTGCGCCTTCAAGCTCTTCCGCCGCGACGTGTTTGAACAGGTCTCGCTCGACCGGGTGCGTTCGAACGGGGCCTTCTTCTCGCCGGAGATGCTCATCACCCTGCGAAGCTCCGGTGTCCGCATCCGCCAGGTCGGGGTGCGGCACTTCCCCCGCACCCTGGGCGAGCCGAAGGGCGCTTCGCCACGCGTGATCCTGCGCGCCATCCGCGACCTGCTCCGACTCCGTATACGCCTCTGGCTGAGACCCGCGAGCTAATCGAGCTCGAGCCTCCAGATGTCCTCGTAACGTTCGCGCCGCCGGATGACGCGCTCGCGGCCTCGATCGAGGAGGACGACCGCCGGCCGGGGAGCGTGGTTGTAGTTCGAAGCCATCGCGAGGCTGTAGGCGCCGACACCCGGCACCGCGAGGACGTCTCCGGGACTGACAGGCGGCAGCCGCACCGACCGGATGAGGACGTCGCCGCCCTCGCAGTACTTCCCCACGACGGACACGTCCTGGGTCGCCGGGGCGTTCGCGCGACCCGCGAGAAGCGCCGTGTACTCGGCCCCGTAGAGCGCCGGGCGGATGTTGTCGCCCATCCCGCCGTCGACGGCCACGAACGATCGGACCCCGGGCACCCGCTTCATCCCGACGACGCGATAGAGCGCCACCGCGCCGCGGCCAACGATGCCGCGACCGGGCTCCACGTAGATCGTCGCGCGCCCGAGCGTCTCGTCCTTACGGACCGGCTCGCTCAGCGCGCGCGCGTACTCGTCAAGCTCCACCACCGTCTCGGTCGGCCGCAGCGGGACAGCGAGCCCGCCGCCCATCGCGAGCTCGGTGATCGGCGCACCGGTCGCGCTTCGCACCTCCTTGGCGAATGAGAGAAGGGCACGGGCGAGCTGCCGGTATGGACCGGCGTCATGCACCTGCGCGCCAAGATGGCCGTGGATCCCGACGAGCGCGAGGCCGTTCGTCCGCGCGATCTCGCGCGCTTGAGCCAGAGCATCGCCGCTCGCGATCGGCGCGCCGAACTTGCTGTCGAGCGTCCCGGTCACGAGGTGAGGGTGCGTCTCGACGGCGATGTCCGGTGAGACGCGGAGCCACACCGGCTGCGGCCGTCTCCGGCCGTGCACGAGCGCCGCGAGTCGCTCGATGTCGTGGGCTCCGTCGATGACGACGCGGCCGACGCCGGCACGCAGCGCCCCGGCGAGCTCGTCCGTGCCCTTGGCGTTGCCGTGCAGCTCCATGCGCGATGACGGAAACCCGGCCCGGCGCGCGGCGAGCAGCTCGCCGAGCGAGGCGACGCTCGCGTCGACACCGGCATGTGCGATGACCGCGCCGACGCCGATGAGCCCGCACGCCTTGACGGAGTACGCCACGCGGACCGGGCGGAACTTGAAGAAGGCGTCGACGTACGCCCGCAGGCTGGCGCGGATGGTTTCCGCGTCGTACACGTAGAGCGGCGTTCCGTACCGGTCCGCGAGATCCGCGAGGTCATGGCCCGCGACCGAGACATTGCCGGCGCGGTCGGACCTGGTCCGCAGAGGCCAGATCGCGCGATCGATCACGCCGCTATGAGCTTTGGGGAGGCTCGTCTGGGAGCGATTCGATGAATTCCTTGAAGACGGATAGCTCCTGATCGTCGTTCGATTCCGCGGTTATCGCCGAGCGATCGAGAACGCTCTCGCTGACCAGGATCCGGGCCGCGCACCTCACCGCGAGTGCGATGGCGTCGGACGGACGGCAATCGACCTCGATCTCGCGATCGACGATTTGCACGAAGACGCTGCCGTGAAAAACGCCGCCTCCCGAGTCGTCGGCGACCAGGTCTTTCACCACTACCCGCGTGATCTCGGCTCCGAGCTTGTGGAGCATGTCCACGATGAGATCGTGCGTGAGCGGGCGCTCGCTGGTGATCCCCGCGATCCGCGTCGCGATGCTGTACGCCTGATCCGGTCCGATCCAGATGGGCAGCAGCCGACGGACGCCTTCGGCCTGAAGGAGCACTACGTGTTGGTTCGTGAGCACATGGACGCGGACCGACTCGACCGTACACGGCACGAGCATCGTCACAAGCCTACCCGGTCACGAGGCGCGGCAAGCATCGTGCCGCGCGATTCCGCGCTAGCCGAAACGAAATCGACCCTGCTCGCGCCGCTGCCTGAACAGCAAGAGGAACAGCATCCCGGCGAAGAATCCGAAGATGTGCGCGAAGTAGGCGATGTTCGCCGTCGCCTGGTGCGCGGTCAGACGCAGCTCGGCCAATGCGTCGATCATCTGGAGCACGATGAAGAATCCGATGACGATGAGCGCGGGGAGATGAACGATCGTGATGAAGATCCCCAGGAAGAGCAGCGTCGAGATGCGGGCGGCGGGGAACATCAGGAGATACGCGCCGAGAACGCCGGCGATCGCGCCCGAGGCTCCGACCATCGGCGCGGGCTGCACGAGGCCCTGACCGATCGCCGCGACGAGACCGCAGAGCACATAGAAGACGAGGTAGGGGCCGCTCCCGAGACGGTCCTCCACATTGTCGCCGAAGATCCAGAGATAGAGCATGTTGCCGATCACGTGCAGCCATCCGCCGTGCAAGGACATGTGAGTGAAGAGCGGAGCGAACGTCTCGAGGGCGATGCGTCCCTGCGCGATCGCGTCCGCGAACTCGCGCCAGTCGAACGAGTAGCGGTCGTAGAACGCGTCGATGGCCGCCGGCTGGCGGACGAGCGATAGGGTATAGAGCCAGACGGCGACGTTCGCCGCGATCAGTAGGCGATTCGCGATGGGCGTCTTGGCCCTGGGGTTCTGGTCGCGAAGCGGGATCACGCGCGGAGCTCCGTCGCCACCACCTTCGATCCGTGGATCGAGAAGATCGTTCGCGAGCCCTCGGAGACGTAAAAGGCGCTGGGCTCCACGAGATTTCGCGGAAGCGCGATGCGCGCGATCTCGCCACCATCCCGTGTCATCTGCACCACGCGCTTCCCCGGCGCGTCGAGGAAATACACGGAGCGCTGCGCGTCGATCGCCTGGACCGCCGTCGGCTTCACGGCCTCGCCAGTCCACCGCGGCTGGAACTCGACCCGGGTCGCGGTGAACGAGGTCGTGAGGCGGCGGAACCGAAGGATCTCGCCCTGCGTCGTGACGATCCAGATGTCCTGGTCGATCGCGATGGACCGTCCGGTCCCGGCGGCGATCGGCTCGGCCAGGTAGGCCTGCGCGCGCTGGAAGTTGGAGCCGTCGGCGGACTCGTGCTTCCACACCTGTCCGGTGGTCGCGTCCAGGACGTAAAGATTGGATACGAACACGGCGAACGCCTCGACGCTCTTCCATGCCGATGCGTCCGGGGGCGTCACGTCGGCCACGGTGTTGCCCTCGGCGCGCCAGAGGCGTTTGGCGTCGTCGAACGAGTACACCACCTCGCCCTGCACCGCGACGACCCGCGGCGCCCCCACGCCCTGGCTGCCTCTGGCGAGCACGGGTCCGACCTGCACCGGGTCGTCGAAGATCCGCCACAGCCGCCCCGCCCCGGGGTCCGCCGCGTAGAGACCGTTCACGTTCCCGACGAGACCCGTGGGCTTCGCGCCAGCCCCGAAGCGCGAGAGGTCGACGACGACCCCCGAGACGCGATCGTCGACCGCGGCGATCTCCTCCCGCAGCGCGGCCACGCGCGCCGGGTCCGCCGCCGGCGAGCGCGCGGCCGCGTCGAGCGTCGCCCGCGCGTGGTCGAGTCGCTCCCTCGCGGGCTCGAGATCGGGCGGCTTGCGGTCGGCGAAGCGCTGCGCCGCGGAGACATCGCTCTCCACCGCCACGATCGCGAGCTGGTAGTCGCCGATGACGCGGTTGGCCGCATAGTCGCGGTACGCGAGCAGGCCGATGCCGCCCGCCACGAGCAGCAGGAGCGCGGCGAGCAGCGAAGCCGCGCGGCGCTGCCGCCGTGAGCGCTCCCGCGCGGTGTCCGGCCGCCGCGGCAGCGGTGGAGCCCGGCGGGGCATGAGCTCGAAACCGACGGCGACGGTCTTCCCCATCGCCTTGGTCGCCGGTGCCGCCGCTGAAGTGAGCGCTTGCGCGATCCGTGGCCGGCGCCGCCAGATCGCGTCGATCCGTCTGCGAATGCCCTCGGCGATGACGACCTCGGCCGGCTCGGCCGGCGGCGGCTCCGCCAGCACGCGGCCCGCCGCGGCGCTGGCCGCGGTGATCTCGATGAAGATCGCCGCCGCGCTGCCGACGACGCCGTCGGCGACGGCGCGGTTGTGGATGTGATCGGCGGCAGCCCGCGGGTGGAGCGTGACGGCCGCGTTCTTGAGCGTCTCCGCGCCCAGGCCGTCGACCAGCGCGCCCGAGGCGATGATGAGCGTGTCGCCCGGCTCGACGCTCTGACGCCAGACGTCGGGAAGCAGATCGGGCACGTTGCCGAGCGCCTCGGCCTCCCGGGTCGTCGTCCGGTGCACGAAGTCGGCGAGCTCGCCGGGCTCGTCGCCGGGGAGGAAGAGCCGGGCGCGCCGCACCAGGAAGACCTGCGCGGCTCCGATCCGCGCGGCGTAGAGCTCGTTGTTCACCACCACGGCGCAGGCGCAGTGAAGCGAAACGCGGCCGCGCTGATCACGCAGCCGCTGTCCGGCACGGCGGTTCGCTTGACGGAGTGCCTTGCGGAGGGAGACCTCGATGCCCGCGGAGAGGTCGTAGTAATACTCCTGCCGCGCGAGGTCGGCGATCTCCTTCGCGACATCGGCGCCCGCGTTCGTCCCGTGCTGCGCGACCTCGCAGAGGAAGTAGAAGCGCCCCTTCGTGCGCAAGGTCGCGCCGAGGGTCGGCTCGCTCGCGAGGATGACGTCGGGCGCGCCGGGGCGCAGCTCCGCCGTGGTGCCGATCTTCGTCGCGAGGCTCGCCTGTCGCATCGACGGCGAGTCTATGAGCGGACGGGCACGGATCTGATCTTCGCGATGCCGCTCCGCGGGGCGCGCGACGCCAGCTCGGCGACGAGCTCCTGCTCGCGTAGCCGGATCTCGGTCGCCCACTGCACCGTGGGGACCGCGACGACGAGCGTTTCGTCGTCCATGCCAAGCGCCTTGGTCCGCGCCGCGTCGGGACCGATGAGCGCGGACGCGACCTCGGTCCACGCGAGCACCGCGTCGGCTTTCGCGACGTCGCTGTCGAGCCCGAGCGTCCGAAGCGCCCGCGCCAGGGCGGCGGCGAGAGGCTTCATCGGGTGGCGCTCCGCTCCACCGCCACGACGGAGGCGTCCGCACGCAGCTGCTCCGGGATGCTGGCGAGCACCGCGGCCGTGAGGAGGGCCTGGGACCCCGCCGGCAACGCGCGGCAGAAGGCCTCGCGGCGCGCCGTGTCGAGCTCGGACAGCACGTCGTCGAGCAGGAATACCGGCACCTCGCTCGTGCGCGCGCGGAGCCACTCACCCTCCGCGAGCTTCAGCGCGAGAACGGTCGCACGCTGTTCTCCTCGTGACGCGAATGTCGGGAGCGGACGTTCGCCCGCGGCTACGGCGAGGTCCTCGCGATGCGGCCCGACCAGGGTCGCCCCCTGCCACCGCTCCCGATCGCGCTTTTCCTCGATCAGCCGCCGATATCCCGCCGCCCGTGCGTCCGCTTCGGCGCCCTGCACCTGACCGGCGTAAGCGACATCCGGGACCGGGTCGAGGCCGAGCGCCTCGGCCGACGCGCGGAACGCGGGCCGCAGCTCCCTCACGGCGCCCTCGCGCCGAAGCGAGATGGCGGTCGCGAGGCGGACGAGCTCGGTGTCCCAGAAGGCGAGCTCGTTCTCCGGCACCGGCTCGTCGTCGCGGTCGGCGCGAAGGAGCGCGTTGCGCTGGGCGAGCACGCTCGCGTATGCACGCACATCCGCGCGGTGGGCACGATCGACCTGCGCCACCATCGCGTCCATGTAGCGCCGCCGCGCCGAAGGTGCGGACGTCAAGAGGTCGGTGTCCTCGGGGAAGAAGGCGACGACCGCGAACGACCCGACGACGTCGTCCGCGCGCCGTGGCGCGCCGTCGGCGGCGTAGCGGCGCGGCCGGCGCCGGGCCTCGATCGTCGGGGCGAACAGCGTCACCTCGAGACGCGTGCGCTCCTCGCGGCAGGTGTCCACGGCGACACGGGCGAGAGGCGCGCCCCAGCGGATCATCTCCGCGTCGTCGCCCGCGCGGGACGACTCGCCGCGCGCGATCAGGTGCACGGCCTCGAGGAGGTTTGTCTTCCCGGCGCCGTTCGGGCCGACGAACGCGGTGGCACCGGGCACGAGGTCGAGCTCCCGGTGCTCGTAGCTGCGGAAGTCCTCGAGGGTGATGGACGCAACGCGCACGGGTCGGTCAGGCTGGGATGCGAAGCGGCATCACAACGTGGAGGTAGCTGTCGTCGCCGACGATTCGCACGACGCCTGGCGCGAGCGGACCGCCGAGCTCGAGAGCGATCTCAGGCGCCGAGAGACTCGAGAGCGCGTCGGAGACGAAGCGGGAGTTGAACGCGATGGTCGTCGGCTGGCCCTCCACAGTGGCGTCGACCCTTCCGGTGTTGTCGCCGACCTCGGCGGCGTTCGCCGTGATGACGAGCGGTGGATCGTTGGTCGGGTCCACCTGGAAGCGGAGCATGTTCGCCGCATCGCGCGCGAAGTACGAGGCGAGTCGCGTGGCCTTGAGCAGGTCCTCACGCTGTGCGAGCACTCGGGTGGCATGGCTTGTCGGAATCACCTGACGGTAATTGGGGAACTGGCCCTCGATGATCCGCGACACGAGATCGGCCTCGTCGGTGTGGAAGATCACCTGGCTCTTGTTCGGTGTGACCAGGATGTCCACCGTGGCGTCCTCGCTGTCCTGGAGGATCCGTGCCACCTCGAAGAGGCTCTTGGCCGGGATGATCACCTCCATCTGGGGCTCGACGCGGTCGAGGAGCCGGGCGTGTCGCACGGAGAGGCGGTATGGGTCGGCCGCGGCCATGGTGACCATCTCGCCGGCGAAGGTGGTGAGAACGCCGGTGAGGACGGGCCGGCTGTCATCCGTCGCCGCGACGAACGCGACCTCGCTGATCATCCGACGCAGCGTCGCGTGCGACATGCGTGTCGTCGGCTTGTCCGGGATCTGCGGGATGATCGGGAACTCTTCAGCGTCCAAGCCCTTGATGTTCGCTTCGTAGGGGCCCGACTTGATGTGCACGGTCTTCGTGCGGACGTTGAGGGAGAGCTCGATGTTTCCGGGCGGCAGCGAGTTCACGAAATCGATAAAGAGCTTCGCCGGGACGGTGATCGCTCCCTCGTCGTCCACCTTGGCAGGCACCCAGCAGTTGATCCCGACCTCGAGATTCGTCGCGGTTAGCCGGAGGCGGCCGGCATCCGTCCGCAGCAGAACGTTTCCGAGGATGGGCAAGCTGCCCCGCGTTGACACGCCCCGGCCCGCGATCTGCAGCCCGTGCGCGAGGTTCTCCTGTAGACAAACGACCTTCACGCGACCCTCCCCGCTCGTCCCCCGAAGTTATGTATACAAGCAGTAGTGGTAGTGCTAGTGGTGTGGACTATGCGGCCTCCCGCACGACTCGTGCTGCCCGACGCTACTGATGCGCTGTGGAACCGGTGCGGAGACCGGTGGACAGGCTTCGCGGTGACGTCTGGCCGCACGACACGCGTCGCTCAAGTGAACATGGAAATGACGCACATGTCCACAAATGGGCATTCTTATCCACAGGTCCGCACGCCTTATCCACACGATGCTCGCGGGGGACGGTCCCCGCCGCCCCCCTGGCCTTGGTCACGCTCATCGGCAAGGTGCCCCCCGTCCCCCGAGGTCTCAGGCGGAATCGGTGTAGAGCAGCTCCCGGAGGGCTCCGACGTCGCGGCGAAAGTCGTCGTTCTCGGCCATCTCCCGCTCGATCTTTTCGCACCCGTGTAACACCGTGGAGTGGTCCCGGCCGCCCAGGGCTTCCCCGATCCGGAGGAGCGGCGCCTCGGTCTCTTCCCGCATGAGGTACATCGCGATCTGCCGCGGCAGGACAACCTGCTTGTCGCGAGCCTTGCCCTTGATCTGGTCGAGCGGGACCCCGTAGTAGCGGGCGACAGTCTCGACGATGCGGTCCGGCGAGAGGCTCTTGCGCTGCGGGTTGTAGAGGATGTTCTGGAGCATCTCCTGCGCGAGCTGTGTCGTCACCGGGACCGCGTAGAGCGCGGCGTGTGCGACGATGCGGGTCAGGGCGCCCTCGAGCTCGCGGATGTTCGACACGATCCGCTGAGCGAGGAAGTCGATGACCGGCGGCGGCACCGCGATGTTCTGCACCTCGGCCTTCGCGCGGAGGATCGCGATGCGCGTCTCGAGATCGGGCGCCGAGATGTCCGCGATGAGGCCCCATTCGAAGCGCGAGCGCAGCCGGTCCTCGAGCTGCGTGATGGCCTTCGGCGGGCGGTCGCTCGAGAGCACGATCTGCTTGCCCTCTTCGTGGATCGCGTTGAACGTGTGGAAGAATTCCTCCTGCGTACCCTCTTTGCCGGCGATGAACTGGATGTCGTCGATGAGGAGCACGTCGATCCGGCGGTAGCGCTCGCGGAACTCCTCGCCCTTCTGGGCGCGGATCGAGTTGATGAACTCGTTGGTGAACTTCTCGCTCGTCGCGTACGCGACGCGCTTCTTCGGATGACGGGCAATCACGGCGTGCCCTACCGCGTGCATCAGGTGCGTCTTCCCGAGCCCCGAGCCTCCGTAGACAAAGAGCGGGTTGTAGCTGTGCCCCGGCCGTTCGGCGACCGAGAGCGCGGCCGCGTGGGCGAGCCGGTTGTTCGACCCAACCACGAAGTTCGAGAACGTGTAGCGCGCGTTGAGGAGGGCTGTCTGCTCGCGGCGGTCCTGTGTGCCTGGCTGCTGCGTCGTGCCCGGTCCGAGCGTCACCGCCTGCGATGCCGTGGCGCCTGGGCGTGCGTTGCCGCCGGCGAACGTCACGAACCGCACGTCGACCGTCCTCCCGAGCAAGTGCTGGAGCGTCGAACGGACCTGGGGCCGGAACTTGTTCTCGAGCCACTCTCGCGCGAAGGCGTTCGGGACCCCGACGAGGAAGACATCGTCCTCCTCGGAGATCACCTGCGTGTCCTTGAACCACGTGTCGTACTGCGCGCGCGACAGCCCCACCTGGAGCTCACCGAGGGCGGCCGTCCAGAGCTGCTTGAGGTTCAACGGCTCCCCTTCTCTTCGCTCGTGCACACGACGCCCCCACACGCATCACGCGGAAATGGACCGCCACCGCCACACCGAAGGGAATGAACACAAGGATCGAGCCGCGATCTTTCGGAAGCCCGCGAACTATACCCCAACGAGAATCGACTCCGCTGCTGCTATGCTGGCTTGCACAAACCAAACATCCTTTGATCGTGTGATCGCCTCGTTTTTCTGCAGGAGAAGGGGACTCGACGGTGAAGCGTACCTATCAGCCGAAGACCCGCCGGCGTGCGCGCGTGCACGGTTTTCGAGCACGCATGAGAACGACCGGCGGACGCCGTGTGCTCGCCGCGCGCCGTGCGCGTGGCCGCAAGCGCCTCACCGTCGTCTAGCGACGGCCCCGTTCGTGGACGCCGCTCGTTTGCGGCGGGATGCGGACATCGCCGCGGTGTGGAGTGAGGGGATGAAGCTCCAGCACACGCTCTTCGCCGTGCGCGCGCGTCCGAACGGACTGCGCGCGATTCGCATCGCCGTGTCCGCTCCGCGCTCACTGGGGCGGGCGGTCGAGCGCAACCGCGCGCGCCGTCGCGTGCGTGAGGCCTTCCGGACGAGCATCCGCGATCTTGAGCCTGTGTCCGGGTGCGACCTCGTGGTGGTCGCGCGGCCGCCTATCGCCTCAACCTCTTTCGGCGAAGTCCGTCAGGCCGCGGCCACGGCCCTCCGAGCACTGACGACACGCATGGCGACCAGATGAAGCGTGCCGTTCTCATGGCGCTGCGCTTCTACAAGGTCGCGGTGAGCCCGCTGCTGCCGCCCGCCTGCCGCTACACGCCGACCTGCTCGGAGTACGCGATGGAGGCGGTGGAGCGCTACGGAACGCTGCGCGGCGGCTGGATGGCCACGAAGCGGCTCCTCTCCTGCCACCCCTGGAGCCGGGGCGGCTACGACCCCGTTCCCGAGGCTCGGAACTAGATGTTCGATTTCCTTCTGCCCCTCTGGAACAACCTCCTCGTCCACCCCCTCATCTCGCTGCTCGTGCTCGCGTACAACATCGTGCCGGACTTCGGCGTCGCCGTGATCCTCGTGACGGTCGCCATTCGCCTCGCGCTCTATCCCCTCTTCCGCGCTCAGGTCCGCTCGTCGCGAGCGATGCAGGAGCTGGCCCCCGCGCTTGCCGAGATCAAGAAGAAGGTCGGGAACGACCGCGCGCGCCTGCAGCAGGAGCAGATGAAGCTCTATCAGGAGCGCGGGATAAATCCGCTCGCGGGCTGCCTGCCGATGCTCATCTTCTTCCCGGTGCTCTTCGCGATGTACGCGGCGTTCCAGCAGGTCGGCGGTCTGGGGGTGCCCGCCCTTACCGGTCAGCAGCTGCGAGACAACGTGCTCTTCCGGCTCCCATGGTCGTCGGAGCCGCTCATCCCGTTGCCTGCCGGAGTGGGGCCGGACGATCACCTGGATCTGGCGGCTCACTGGCTACCGTGGATCGGGACTCTCGCGCACCCCGATCACCTGTTCTTCGGATGGATCGGGCCGCTTCCGATCGTCTCGGCCATCCTGCAGCTCATCGCCTCGATCCAGGCGCTGCCGCGGAATCCTCCGAAGACCGACGACCCGACCCAGCGGACGATGCAGCAGATGACCTACTACCTGCCGCTCATCACGATCCTCTTCTTCAAGGATCTCGCCGCCGGGGTCTTCATCTACTACATCACCACGACGATCTTCCAGATCGTGCAGCAGTATTTCGTTCTGGGTTGGGGACAGCTGGCGCGCTGGGTACCCGCGCTGGATCGGTTCCCGACCCCGGCGGACCGCGAGATGCGCCGGCGGGAGCAGGCCGCGGTCGCCGAGGCGCAGGAGGACCTGAAGGTGGCCGCGGTCGTCGCGCGGCGTGACGCCAACGCAAACGGCGGGCGCCGGCGCGGGAGGAGGAGGAGGCGATGAGCCCGCTTCGTGGGGAGGAGTTCACGGGCCGTTCCGTAGAGGAGGCGATCGAGCGAGGGCTCCGCGCGCTCGGGCGGAAACGCACCGACGTCGACATCGAGGTCCTCGAGAAGGGAAAGCCCGCGAACGTCCTCGGCATCGGCGGCGAGGACGCGCGCGTCCTGCTCACCTTCGAGGAGGCCGAGCAGCCGCCGGAGCCCGAGCCGACGGTGGACGAGGCCGAGGTCCCGCGGCGCCCCGACGCGCTTCGCGAGGCCGAGGAGGAGACGGAGGACGCCCCACCGCCGGCCTTCGCTGAGGAGCTCGCGGCCGGCGCGGACGTGCTCCGAGACCTGCTCGCGCTCATGGGCGTCGAAGCCGAGGTCACCCTCGACGACCGGCCGCGCCACGAGGGCATCGAGGTGCTCGGACCCGACCTGGGCGCGCTGATCGGCCGCGGTGGCGAGAACCTCGTCGCCCTGCAGCAGATCACGTCCGCGATCACCTCGCGTCGCGTCGGCCGCACCGTGCACGTGCCGCTCGACATCGAGGGCTATCGCCGCCGACGCGAGGAGCAGCTTCGCGAGATCGCCCGCCGCGTTGCCTCGCGGGTCCGCGCGAGCGGGCAGGCCGTGACGCTCGAGCCGATGCTCGCGTACGAGCGGCGCATCGTGCACCTCGCGGTGCAGGACACACCGGGCGTGAAGACCGAGTCCGTCGGCGTCGACCCGAACCGCCGCGTGGTGATCAGCTCGACCGCGCCCGGCGCGCGCGGACCGGCGCCCATGCGCCCGCGCGGCGCGGGTGGCTTCCGCGGCGGGCCGGGCCGCTACGGTCCGCGCCGCGGGTTCGGGCCGAGACCCGGTGGATACCGGCCGCGATCGGACTTCGGTGCGCGAGATCGACCCTGAATAGCCCCCTCGGGGGGCTTTCGCGAGCAACGGTACGCACGCTAGCGTTCGATCTCTCGCATGGACGGCAACTGGGCACCCGCGCGCGTCCGCCGTAACTTCCGGATCGACACGTTCAGCGCCATCTGCGGTGGCGTCTACATCGCCGTGGTGGCCACGTTCATGCCGATCGTGGTGCGCCGCCTCGGCGGATCGACCACCGACGTGGCCATCGTCGTCGCCGCCCCGTTCGTTGGGCATCTGCTATCGCCGATCTCGGCCTACCTGCTCGCCGGTTTCCCCCTCGTCCGTGTCGTCGCCGGCACCGTGACGCTCGCCCGCGCGATCTTCCTGGCCGGCGTGCTCGTGGCGGCCACGCCGCTCATGCTCGCCGTGACCACGGTCGTGTTCTTCGTGATCAGCGTCGCGAACATCGGCGCGTACACCGCGCTCATGCAAGCCATCTATCCGGACCGCGAGCGTGCCCAGGCGATGGCGAACGTGCGCATCGGCGCGTCGATCGCGGGCATAGCGGCCGCGGCGGTGGCCGGGACGTTCATCGACGTGATCCCTGCCGCATGGGTATTCGCGGCGGCGGCGATCATCGGGCTTCCCGGTGCGCTCGCGTTCTTCGCCGTTCGCTCCGACGGATCGTCCAAGGTGACCGCCCGGCGTTCGCTTCCCGATATCGCGCGTGGCGTCTGGGCCGACCGCAAGTACCGGCGACTGCTCCTCTCCTTCACCGTCTTCGGCTTCGGCAACCTGATGAACGCCGCAGTCTATCCGATCATGCTCGTCGACCACTTCAAGGCGTCGAACTCGTTCATTGGAATCATGGCCGCGACATCGTCCGCGACGATGATCGTGGCATACCTCGTCTGGGGCCGCATCATCGACCGCGGTTCCTCGATCCGCCTGACGCTCGTGAACACGGTGATGACGCTTCTCGTGCCCATCGGCTTCATCGCGGCCGCCGATGTTTGGCTTCTCATCCCGGTGGCGATCGTCGGCGGGATCGTGAACGCCGGAGGGGAGATCACGTTCTTCACGAACATCGTCCAGATCGCGCCGCGCGACCGGATCGGCGAGTACGCGACCGCGCAGTCCATGCTCATGGGACTTCGCGGCACGGCCTCGCCCTTTGTCGCGTCGGCGCTCCTCGGTGTGGCCGATCCTCGCGTGGTGCTGCTGATCGGCGTGATCTTCATGACCGCGGGCGCCGCGATAATGGCCGGCGCGGTCCGGGTCATCGCCCCGGCCGCGTTGCCGGCACCGCGTGTGGTGATGGAGAGCCCCGCCGACTAGCTGAGCGGGACACCCCTCGCGCGCATGGCGGTACTGAAGCGCTCGGCGATGAGCTCATATCCGGTGTCCGACGGATGGAAACCGTCCTGCGCCACGACGGCGGTCGACACGAGCTCCGCGCTGCCGGTGAAGAGGTCGACGACGACGACCCGCGCCGGACTGCGCGCCGCGATCGCTGAGATCGCGTCGTTGTACGCGGTGATGCCCCGGAGGAGGGCCTGCTTGTCCGCGCTCGCGTAGACCGGGACGGCGCGGAGATCGGGCACGTTCCCGACGAAGATGGTGGCGTCCGTTCGCTGCACCAGCGTGTTCACGATCTCGCCCAGCGAGTCGGCGTAGGAGCGCGGGTCGATGGTCGCGTTGAGGTCGTTCACCGCGAGCCAGATCGAGACGATGGTCGGCCGCTGGGCGATCGCGCCAGGCAGCTGCTCGCTCCGTGCCTGCAGCGTGATCGAGCCCGAGACCCCGAGGTTCACGAAGAGGGAGCCGGCGGGCAGACGCGCGGCGATCCGCGCCGGCCACGAGCCGTGCGCGGGATCGGCGGCGCCGACGCCCACGGTGTCCGAGGCCCCGATCGCGACGTAGCGGATCGCGGGCGCCAGCGTCCCTGTTGGCCTCGGCGTGGGCGAGCTCGTCACCGGCGGCGTCGAGGAGGGCCGCTCCGCGCCGGGAGCGGACGAGCAGCCGGCCAGCAGCGTCACGCCGAGGGCGATGCACATCGTGATCTCACCGCTCCTCATGGGTACAATTGTGTTGCCCACACGGGCCACGGGGATGCGTGGTTTCGACAGGGCAGGCGGACGGACCGCCGCGAGCCGAGGAACGCCGTTCCCCCTCGTTAATCCGAACGGCAGGCAGACAACTGCCAACGATCAGTACGCTCTCGCTGCCTAGTCAGTGAGACGTCCTCCCGGTCCCCGCTCCGCGGGCCGGGCAGGGCGCTATTAGCGGAGCTGCGGCCCGCCGATCGGCCGGTAGGCGGGCCAAAGATCCACGGCCTGGCGAGAACGGGGAGCGCGTCGGTGCGCGCCGCGTTCCGCGAGACCAAAAAACGCCGACTACGCTCGTAGACGCGATCCGCGAGCAGGCCTTGGACGGGGAGTTCGACCCTCCCCCATCTCCACAGAGAAGAGCCGCACCCCGGTGCGGCTCTTTCGTCTGATCCGTCGCGGCGAGCGATCAGCCGGTCGGATCCTCCGAGCACAAAGCTCTTACGCATTTGAAGCCCGCAGCAGGCGACGAGGTGCGTAGATTTCGGCCGATGCGCTCGCCCGGCGCGAGATGTGTTCGATGAGCGAGCCGCCCGGTCTCACAGCGCTCCTCGCCGTCGTGCTGATCGGCGCGCTCGTCGTCTTCGCGCCGCTCTACCTGCATGTCATCGGCCGGGAGCTTTCGCGGCCCCGATCACCTGGAGCGGCTCGCGCGCTCGCTCGGGCTGACCTCGCGGGGACGGATCCCGCGTACCCCGGTTCGAGCGCGTTTCGCTACCCGTTCGAGCTCTTCTCGCGGGGGATCGAGCAGACGTGTGAGAACGTGATGAGCGGCACGGTCTACGGCGTGGCCGTCACCGCGTTCGATTTCCTCTACGTGCAGCGCGTCGACTCCGACGGGACGCCGGAGAACGACGTGCGCTCCGAGCCGATCCGCCATTCCTGCGCGCTCGCGACAGTCGCTGGCTATCGCCCGCATGTCGTCATCGAACCGGCCGCGGCGCCGCGTTCGTCGCGCGCCGACGGCGAGCCGGTCGAGCTCGAGTGGGGAGATTTCAACGCGCGGTACCGCGTGATCTCGCCCGAGCGGCCGTTCGCGACGGCGCTCCTGGACGTCGAGCTCATGGCGTGGCTCGTCGACGAGGCCCGCGCCTCGAGCTGACCTGGGAGGTCCAGCGTGAGCAGGTGCTCTGCCGGGCGCCGCGTCTCGATCCGCCGGACGTCGCGGAGCAGATTCGCGCCCTCCCGGCGTTCGCCGGGCGGATCGTGCGCGGCGCGCCGGGCTGAGGCTACCGGTCGCGGTACGAAATGAATTCGAGCAGGCTGCCGTCGAGGTCGTGGAAGTACACGCTCGTCCCACGACCCTTGGCGCCGGCGCGCGGCATCGGCCCCGCCGCGACGGCGACGCCGTGTCTCCGCAGGTGCTCGGCGGCCTCGTCGATCGGACCGTCCCACTCGAAGCAGAGATCGCTGTTGCCCGGAGCGACCGGCACGCGGGCCACCATCGCCGGGCGCACGCCTGGGCCGTGCACGTTCAGCTGCTGCTCGCCGATCCGGTAGGCGACGCGACCCTCGATCTCGACGACCTCGGCGCCCACAACGTCGCGGTAGAACGCGTTCGAGCGCGCGAAGTCCGTGACCGCGATGACGACGTGGTCGAGCCGCACGCGCTCGAACGATACGAGCCATCGCTCGCTCGAGCGGCCGCCACGGGAATACGGCACACGATGTCGTGCGTTATCGCATGCGGAAAACAATCCGGGAGGGATCGATGATGATCGCGACACCCGTCATCAGCACCGACCTCGCTCTTGCTCTCGTCCGCGCCGTCGTCGGTCTCGTGATAGCGGCGCATGGCGCGCAGAAGGTCCTCGGCGTATGGGGCGGGCCCGGTCTTGCGGGCTGGACCCAGGGCATGACCCGGATGGGCATGCGGCCCGCGGCGTTCTGGGCGTGGACCTCGGCCTTCGCCGAGCTCGCCGGGGGCATCGCGTTCGCGCTCGGCCTGCTCGTGCCGATCGTGGCGGCGGCCCTCACCATCCAGATGAGCGTCGCGATCGCTCGCGCGCACTGGACGAAGGGCTTCTGGAGCACCAAGGGTGGCATCGAGTTCCCATTCACGCTTGGCGCGATCGCCGCGATCAACGGCCTCGCCGACCCCGGCCGGTATTCGCTCGATCACGCTCTCGACCTCCCCATGCTGGGAAGCGGCGCGTACTTCGCCGTGCTGCTGATCGGGACCGTCGCGTACCTGATCGGCTCGCGCAGGCTCGCGACCGAGCCGGTGAAGGTCACCAAAGTCGCCTAGGCGCGAGCCGGCCGGCCTCCTCTCGCATATCCTGTCGCGCAGGGGAGGCCGACTCTTGAAGGAAGCGCTCGAGCGTCTCGACGCGCTGATGAACCGGCTGGTGGAGGCGGACCAGACGGGCTCGGGCATCGAGCCTCTTCATATTGCGAGCGAGCTGGGGGCGATCCGCCAGCTGCTCGCCGAGGCACCGGCGGTCATCCCGGCGAAGGGCGGCCAGAAGCACTATCGCTGCGAGGCGTGTGGCACGATCGCTCACGGCACCGAGCAGCCCGACCGCTGCCAGACGTGCGGGGGCCGCAAGTTCTTCAGCGCGGACATCGAGCAGCCCTTCGTGGAGTCAGGCGCGGGCTAGACCATTCGTTCGGCGCGTCTGTCGCCAAATACGCACCCGCCGTCTTGCCTGATTCCTGCGTGACCCGTATGGTTCGGGTTCCGAACTATTTGGAGACCGAAACTCGATGACCGCGACGCTCAGCGAACGATCCGCCGCCGCTCGAGCCGATGAGCTCGAGCTCGCGGGGCTCCTGCTCGCGACGCTGCCCCGCCTCCTCAAGATGGCCATGAGCGCGAGCGAGCAGAGCCCGATGTCGGCGAATCGCGCCGGCCTGATGTGGCAGCTTCGCGAGCGCCCCATGCGCAGCGGCGAGCTCGCGCAGCGATGCGTGATGACCGCACCGGCCCTGACCGAACAGGTCGACTCGCTGGTTCGCGACGGGTTCGTCCGGCGCCTCGAGGATCCGACAGATCGTCGCGTCGTCCTCGTCGAGCTCAGCGCCCGCGGGCGCCGCGAGCTCGACCGCTATCGCGAGTACATGAAGGAGCGAGTCGCGCGGGTGCTCGCGAACCTTCCGCCCGACAAGCGCGCCCGCCTGCGTTCCGCGCTCTCCGACCTGCGCGACGGCATCGAAGCCATGACCAAGGAGAGCACCACTGCCCGCTGAAATGACCCGCAACGCGCGCATCCTGGCCACGGTCGGGGTCGGCCTGGCGCTCTTCCTCGCCGCGCTCGACCAGACCATCGTCGGGACCGCGCTCCCACGGATCGTCGCCGAGCTCAACGGCCTCGAGTTCTACGCCTGGGTCGCGACCTCCTACCTCGTCGCGTCGACCACGCTCACGCCGATCGCCGGCAAGCTCGGCGATCTCTTTGGCCGCAAGCCGTTCCTGCTCGGCGGGATGATCGGCTTCGTGCTCGCGTCAGCGCTCTGCGGGCAGGCTCAAAACATGGCCGAGCTCGTCGCTTTCCGCGGCATACAGGGCATCTTCGGCGGGGTCCTCTTCGCGAGCGTCTTCGCGACGATCGGCGATCTCTTCGAGCCGGCGCAGCGTGCGCGGCTCCAGGGCGTCTTCGCCGGCATCTTCGGCGTCGCCTCGGTCGTCGGGCCGACCATCGGTGGCTATCTCACCGACAACCTGAGCTGGCGCTGGGTCTTCTACGTGAACGTCCCGGTGGGGCTCCTCGCGATCGCGGTCGTGTTCGTGACCCTTCCGGCCGTGGCGCACAAGGCCTCATGGCGTGACATCGACTTCGCGGGCGCGTTCACACTCGCGGCCACGCTCGTTCCCCTGCTCATCGCGCTCTCGATCACCCGCGACCACGACTTCAGCTCACCCGAGGTCGTCGGCCTTCTGCTCGCGTCCGCGCTGATGGCGGCCATCTTCTTCGTCGTCGAGCGGCGTACGCCGCACCCCGTCGTGCCGTTCGACCTCTGGAAGAACCCGACGTTCGCGGTCTCCACCGTCATCGGCTTCCTCCTGGGGTTCGCGATGTTCGGCGCGATCATCTTCGTGAGTCTCGTGTACCAGGGCGTCCTGGGGATCCCCGCCACGAACGCGGGGCTCCTCATCACTCCGCTCATGGTCGGTCTCATCGCCTCGAGCCTCGTGACCGGGCAGCTCATGGTCCGCATCAGGCGCTACCGCTACCTCGGTACCCTCGGCAGCGTCGTCCTGGTGCTCGGTCTGTGGCTGCTGGCACAGGTAAACGTCGGGACGCCGGAGATCGAGGTCGTCCGCGACCTCGTTCTCGTCGGGCTCGGCGTCGGTGTCGGCATGCCGCTATACCTCAACGCGACGCAGAGCGCGGTCGACGCGCGGTATCTCGGCGTCGTCTCGAGCCAGATCCAGTTCTGGCGCAACATCGGCAGCACGGTGGGCGTGGCGGTCCTGGGGGCCGTGCTCGCGCACGAGCTGCCGCAGAAGATCGCGGCCGCGGTCCCGCCGCAGCTCGCGAGCGCGTTGCAGGCGAACAGCAGCAACGCCCAGGCCATGTTCGATCCCGCCGCGATGCAGCGGATCCCACCACAGCTGCTCGTCGCGATCCGAGGCGCGCTCGCCTCGGCGACGCACGACGTGTTCATCATCGCCGCGGTGGTCGCCGGCCTCGCCGTCCTCGCGTCGCTCTTCCTGCAAGAGGTCCCGCTTCGCGGCCGCGCCGAACGCGCGCGCCAGCCCGAGGTCGAAGCCGCGCCTGCCTTCGGCGACTAGCCCCGGCCCAGACGTCTTCGGATCGCGACGTCCATCTCGCGCGCGGCCTCACGTTCCTTGATGACCTGGCGCTTGTCGTAGCGCTTCCGGCCTCGCGCGATCCCGAGCTCGACCTTCGCGCGCCCGCTCCTGGTGTAGATCCGCAGCGGAACGAGCGTGTAGCCCTTCTGCGCGATCGTGCCGACGAGCTGACCGATCTCGTCCTTGTGGAGCAGCAGCTTGCGCGGGCGGAGCGGGTCGTGATTCGCGTAGGCCGAGTTGGCCCACGGCGCGATGTGCACGTTGCGGAGCCACACCTCGCCGTTCTCGACGCGCGCGTACCCGTCGCGCAGGTTGGCGTGCCCGGCGCGCAACGACTTGATCTCGGTGCCGCGCAGGGCGATGCCCGCCTCCAGCCGACGTTCGATCTGGTAGTCGAACCGCGCCTTGCGGTTGTCGGCGAGGAGCGTCGAGCGCTCTTCGGCTGCCGGGGCTTCGATCTTGCGAGCGGGCATGGCGTGGAGACTAGGCCGGAAAACCAAGAGCGGCGGCATCTCTGCCGCCGCTCTTGTTGCCGGGGTCACCAAAGACCCGTGGCTCTAGCTTGCGATCACCTCAGTTGGATTCATTCCGAAAGGCTGAAGTGAGCCGGCCTGGGTCTTTGGATTCCCACTGGCATCGCCCACTCCACATCACCTCCTTTCCTTCAGAAGCGATGCTCACATGGCCCGGATGGGACGTCAACGTCAGGGAGAACGCACATGGACGGGCGAGGCCCGACGGAGCCGCGTACCGAATCTGGCGCCCGAGGTGGCGGGATCGCTACGGCAAATAGATGAGCGGGTTCACGGCGCGACCGTTGGCGATCGTCATGAAGTGCAGGTGCGGGCCAGTCGTGTAACCAGTCATGCCGACGAAGCCGACCGTCTGGCCTGCGCTGACCGTCTGCCCGACCGAGACCGGCGGCCAGCGCCGATCGTCGAGGTGGGCGTAGAGCGTGGACAAGTTGGAGCCGTGCGCCACGATCACGATGACCGCCGTGTCGCCGTACGCGAGGTACGGCCGACCGACCGTCACGACCTTCCCTGCGGCGGCGGCGCGGATCGGCGTGAACATCGGCGCCGCGATGTCGAGGCCGTTGTGGAACCCGCCCCAGCGTGGCCCGAACGGCGAGGCGATCGGCCCGCTCACCGGCCAGATGGCGAGCTTGGCTCCGTTGAACGCGCCGAGGCCGCTGCGACCAGCGGCCTGCGCCGCGAGGAGCTCGTACATCGCCGAGGCCTGATCCAGCTGGCGCTGCAGCTCCGCGGTCTGCCGGTTTGTCAGGCTGACCTGGCCTTGCGCGCTGTTGCGGTTCTGCGCCGCGATCAACCGGGCAGCCGCCTGCTCATCGATGGCCGCCTTCGCCTCGGCGACCATCGTGTCGTATCGCTGCTTCTCCGCGGCCAGCACCTTGCGCTGGGTGGTGATCTGGTCCTGCAGGCCGAGGATCTCCTTCTCCTTGCCCGAGGCCTCGTCCTGCTTCCGCAACGTGTCCGCCCGTAGGGTGCGGATCTCGTTCGCGAGCTGCACGTCCTGCCGGTTGATGAAGATCATCGCCTGGAGCCGGTTCGCGAACTCGGTGAGCGACGACGACGAGAGCAGCATCTCGAGCGGGCTCACGAGAGCTTGTCGGTACGTCGTGCGCAGATGGCGCGCGTAGAGGTCTTCACGTGTGGCCAGCCTCTTGGTCTGCTCGGCGGCCTGCGAGCGGAGGGAATCCGCGAGCGCCCGCGTCTCGTCGAGCTGGAACGTGACGAGGGAAAGCTGCTCCTCGGCGATCTGGATCTCGTAGAACAGGCTGTCGGCCTCGTTCTGCGCTTCGGCCTGCCTGGCGGCGAGATCGGCGATCTTCGCGTTGGACTGATTGACGATCGACTGGAACTGGCTGGCGGTGGCCTGGTAGCGGGCGGCGCTCGCCCGGGAGATCTGGACGGCCCGCTCGAGCTCCGCCTTGCGCTTGGCGGCCTCGGTCAGAGGATCGTCAGCGGCCGCCGGCTGGGCGAACCCGGCCAGGAAGACCGACGCGACGAGCGCGACCGCGGCCGCGCGCGCGAAACGCGTCCTCCATACCCCACCTCCCCGAGCGGCTTGCCGGGGAGTTCCCATGACCGGCGCATCGTCGCACCGCGTCCGGGCGGGGGTCAAGCCGTGGCGGGGGCTCATTTGGCCAGGTGCGTCCGCATCGAGAGCATCGCCCCGCCACCCCCGACCAGCAGGGCCAGCGCGAAGACGCTCGCGACGAGCTGCCAGAGGAAGGCCGAGCCGAAGGAGAGCGGGACGATCTCGAGAAAGCCGGCGAGGGAGTTCGACATCGGCCCAGCGGCCACCAGGACGACCGCCAAGGCCGCGACGGCGCCGAGCGCGCCGACCAGCATGCCCTCGAGGATGAACGGCCAGCGCACGAACCAGTCTGTGGCGCCGACGAGCTTCATGATCTCGATCTCGTCGCGGCGCGCGTGGACCGCTATCCGGATCGTGTTCACGATCACGAAGAGGGCGACGATGAGCATCATCGCCAGCACGGCCAGGCCGCCGATCGAGAGCACGCGCGTGATGGTCAAGAGCTTGTCGACGACCGACGGGTTGTCGACGACCTCGTAGACCACACCCTTGCCGACCTCGTCACGCAGCGCGAGCGCCAGGCGTGCCGCGTCCTGCGGTCGAGAGAGCTTGATCTCGAGCGATGCCTGCAGCGGGTTGGCAGATGTGTCGACGATGTCGAAGTCCTTCCGCCGCTCCGCGATCTCGCGGAGTCTGGCCATCGCGTCGTCCTTGCTCACGTAGAGGACGCGGGACACGGCCGGATCGGCCTCGATGCGCGCCCGGAGCGCGAGCACGTCGGAGACCCGGGTGTCGTCTTCAAGGAACAGCGCGAGCTCCACTTTTGACTCGAGGACGCTGACGGCTTCCTGCAGCCCGCGGTCGGTCGCCAGGAAGAACGCGAACAGCAACAGCATCAGTCCGACGGTGAACGTCGATGCGAGGCTCATGACGGGATTGCGCCAGAAGCCCTGCGCGGCCGAGGCGAGCACGTACTCGACGCGCTTCATGCGGCGTACAGCCCTTCGCGCTCGTCGCGCACGACCATTCCGCGGTCCAGGTGGATCACCCGGCGGCGGAGCGCGTTGACGATCTCGGCGTTGTGCGTGGCCATGACGAGCGTCGTTCCGAGCTCGTTGACCCTGACGAGGAGCTTGATGATCTCCCAGCTCGTCACCGGGTCGAGGTTCCCGGTGGGCTCGTCGGCGATCAGGATCCTCGGACGGCTGACGAGCGCGCGCGCGATCGCCGTGCGCTGCTGCTCGCCGCCGGACAGCTGATCGGGGAAATGCTCGCGCCGCGGCGACAGGCCGACGAGGCTCAGCGCGCGGTCGGTCTCCTCGCGCACCACGTCCGCGGAGTGACCCGTGACCAGCAGCGCAAAGGCCACGTTTTCGGCGACCGTCTTGCGCGGCAGGAGCTTGAAGTCCTGGAAGACCACGCCGACCCGTCGGCGCAGCCTGGGAACCGCGGAGCGTGGCATGCGGACGACGTCCTGGCCGTCCACCCAGACCCGACCGGTCGACGGGAGCTCGTCGCGGATCAGCAGCCGGATCAGGCTGGACTTCCCGGCGCCGGAGGAGCCGACGAGGAAGACGAAGTCGCCCGACTCGATCTGCAGGTCCACGTCACGGAGCGCGTCCGTACCGTTCGGATAGCGCTTGCTGACGTCGTCGAGCGTGATCAGTTCGTCATCCCTCCCAAGCCGTTCGCGTCGGTCGACACCATAAGGGGGCGCGGGATGTCAGGACAACGTCTATTCGGTCGAAAAAGGTACTGGCGAGGGCCTCGCTGTCCCGGCAACGCCCCGGCATGCACCGCGATTGCTACCCGCCTGTGCGGGTGCCGGTCCCCGCGATCTAGGGAAAACGGCTTACCGCTTGAGCTCGAGCTGGGTCTGGGTCGGCCGGGTCGGGGTGAAGGTCGCGATCGAGGCGATCTTGGCCTCACCGACGGACATCACCTTCACTCCCATGGTGGCCCGGCCAAGCGCGCGGACCTGCTCGAGCGGCGTCCGGATGACTACCCCGGTCGAGGTGATGAGCAGGATCTCCTGGGTGCCCTCGTCGACGACCTGGATGGCAGCGACGTTGCCGGTCTTCGGCGAGAGCGCGGCCAGGATCACCCCTTGCCCGCCGCGGCCCTGCGTCGGGAACTCCTCGACCGCCGTGCGCTTTCCGAAGCCGTTTTCGGTGACCGAGAGGACCTCCATGCGCGGGCGGACGATGCCCATGCCGACAACCTCGTCGCCCTTCGCGAGGCGCACGCCGGTCACGCCCTGCGTCTGGCGTCCCATCGGGCGGGCGTCGGTCGCCTTGAAGGTGATCGCCTTGCCCTTCCTTGTCGCCAGGACGATGCGGTCCTGCGGTCCGCACGGTGCGACCCAGGCAAGCTGATCGCCCTTGCGAAGCGCGATCGCGATGAGCCCGGCGCGCCGGACGTTCGCGTACTCGGCAAGCGGGGTCTTCTTCACGAAGCCCTTGCGCGTCGCCATGACGAGGTGCTCGGCCGCCGAGGTGTCGCGGAGCGCGACGAGCGCCGAGACGCGCTCGCCGGCCTGCATCGCCTCGAGGATGTTCTGGATCGGCGTGCCCTTCGCGGTGCGGCTCGCGTCGGGGAGCTCGAAGACCTTGATCGCGAACACGCGACCACGGTCCGTGAAGACGTAGAGCTTGTCGTGACTTCTCGCAACGAC
Organism: Candidatus Limnocylindria bacterium; assembly: GCA_036002305.1. Lineage (GTDB taxonomy): Bacteria > Chloroflexota > Limnocylindria > P2-11E > P2-11E > 3-1-20CM-2-70-9. The sequence continues at coordinate 34,467 of DASYTL010000029.1, read as the reverse complement.
CAAGTACTCGACGTCGTCCTCGTCGCGCGTCGCCATCCCGATGACACCGCGACCGCCCCGATGCTGGGCGCGGTACGTCGAGAGCGGCATGCGCTTTACGTAGTTGCGGCTCGAGACCGTGATGACGACGTCTTCATCGGCGACCAGCTGCTCGTCCGTGAATTGCCCCGGCAGGTCGTCGCGGATCTCCGTCCGGCGATCGTCGCCGTAGTGTTCGACGAGCCCGTCCAGATCCTGCTGGATCAGGAAGAGAACCTTGCGCGGGTTCGCGAGGATCGACTCGAGCTCCGCGATGAGCTTGATGGTCGTCGCGTACTCCTCGTCGAGCTTCTCGCGCTCGAGGCCCGAGAGCCGGCGGAGCTGCATCTCGAGGATGGCTTTCGCCTGCGCCTCCGAGAGGCCGAACTGCTCGCGCAGCTTTCCCACAAGGAAGGGCTCCTGCCCCTTGTGCGCGCGGATGAGCTTGACGATCGCGTCGATGTTGTCGTGTGCGATCTTGAAGCCCTCGAGGATGTGCGCGCGCTCTTTCGCCTTTCCGAGGTCGTGCTCGGTCCGGCGCCGGATGACCTCGCGCCGGTAGTCGACGTGGTGCTGGAGGATCTCCTTCAGCGAGAGCGTGCGCGGCTGTGAGTCGACGAGCGCAAGCATGTTGAAGTTGAACGCCGACTGCATCGCGGTGTGCTTGAACAGGTTGTTGAGCACGCGATCTGCCGAGTCGTCGCGCTTTACCTCGATGACGATGCGCATGCCCTCGCGGTCGCTCTCATCGCGGATGTCGCTGATGCCGGCGAGACGCTTTGCCTGGACCAGCTCGGCGATCTTCTCGATGAGCGACGCCTTGTTCACCGCGTAGGGCAGCTCGCTTACGACGATCGCCTCACGCCCGCCGCGCAGCTCCTCTTTGTGGGCCTTCGCCCTCATTACCACGCGGCCGCGACCCTGCGCGTAGGCGCGCCGGATGGCGTCGACCCTCTCGGTCTTGCCGGTCTCGATGTTCTTCTCTTCCTCGTAGCGGTAGATGATCCCGCCGCCTGGGAAGTCGGGGCCGAGGATCGTCTCGCAGAGGTCATCGGTAGTGAGATCGGGGTCGTCGATGAGACGCTTCGTTGCCAGCGCAATCTCCCGAAGGTTGTGCGGAGGAATATTCGTCGCCATGCCGACCGCGATGCCCGCTGAGCCGTTGACGATGAGGTTCGGGAGCCGCGCCGGCAGCACCGTCGGCTCGAGGTTCCGGCTGTCGTAGTTCGGGCGCCAGTCGACCGTCTCCTTGTCGATGTCGGCGAGGATCTCCTGCGCGATCGCGGCAAGGCGCGCCTCGGTGTAACGCTCGGCGCCCGGAGGGTCGTCGTCGATTGAGTTGTGCGCGAAGATGCCCGCCGCCAGGGCGAAGTTCTGTGTCACGTCGACCGTCAGGTCGTAAACGTCCGCCCGGCCCGCGGGCTCGACCTTGGCCACGCGGGCGGTCAAGCTCGCCGGGATCGGGAACGCGCCGGTCCGGTGCAGGCGCTCGGGGATCGCGGTACGCGAGAAGGGCATCAGCTGGTCCTTGGTCTTGAGCTGCTGCGCCTCGCGATACGTGCCGTCGCGGAGCATGAAGCGGTGATCCGGTGTGCAGACGATCTCGGCCCCTGATTCGAGGGACACCTTCACGACCGGATCGTTCCGGCGTACCAGTCGCGGAGCGCGCAGCGGCTTGATGCGCACGTTGCGGTGCGCGTCCACCGTAAAGATCTCGGCCCGCAACCCCTTGTGCGCCATCTCGACAAGTTCGGTGAACGGGCGCTGCTCGCCGCTGTAGAGCTCGACCTTGGTCTCGCCGGTGAAGCAGCCGAAGTTCCCTTGCCCCTGGATGAGCGGGTAGCGCGCGGCGAAGTCCTGCGCGAGGCGCACGAGTGCGTCGTAGATCGGGACATTGCCGTGCGGGTGGTACTTCCCCATCACCTCGCCGACGATCCCGGCTGACTTGCGGTACGGCCGGTCGTTCCGCAGCCCCATCTCGTGCATCGCGTAGAGGATCCGGCGCTGCACCGGCTTGAGGCCGTCACGGACGTCGGGGAGCGCGCGCGCGACGATGACCGACATGGAGTAGTCGAGGTACGCCTTGCGCATCTCCTGCTCGAGCTCGACGCCGATCACCCGCTCGTTACTTGGTTGGTCGATCACTTCGCTTCCTGCTCAATCTCTCGGCTGCGCCTCGAGACACGCTCAAGGCTGGTGGACTCGCGCCTCGCGATTGAATCGCTCGTCGCTCGTCTCATCTACGTTCGTCCGTGCTCCCTCACTCGCTCTTCGTCGGCGACGGCCGCACGCACGCGTGCGAACGCCTCGTCCGTTCGGGAATAGCGGCGCTCGAGCTCACGGCGGCGCGCCTCAGGCATTCGCAGGAACGTCGCGTCCGCCTCGGCGAGCAAGTCAGCGGTGCTGGCGCGCGCGACGGTGCCGCGCGTCTCGATGAGGCGGCCGCGGTCCCGCGCGATCTCGCCGACGACGATGAGCTCCTCTCCAGTGGGGACCGGCTGCCGGAAGGTCACGTTGATCCGCGCGGTCACCCCCCAGATCCCCTGGTGGAAGATCGCCCAGCCCATCGCCTCATCGAGGAGGGCGGTGAGAACGCCGCCATGTAGCACACCGTCGTACCCCTGATGGCGCTGTTGGGCGGTGTAACGAGCCTCGGCGCGATCTCGCGATACGTCGAAGTCGAGGTGCATGCCACCTGGATTGAGCTCACCGCAGGCGAAGCACCAGTGCTGAAAGTCCACCCCTAGGGCCCTCAGCTTCGCCATCAGATGTCCAGGTCGGCTTTGTTGGCGTTCGCCATGATCCACTTTTTTCGGCCTTCGACCTCAGTCCCCATGAGCTCGTCGAAGACGAAGTCGGCCTGCTCAGCGTCCTCGAGGGTCACGCGCCGAAGCGTGCGCGTCTGGGGATTGAGCGTCGTGTCCCAGAGCTGCTCCGCATTCATCTCCGCGAGGCCCTTATAGCGCGAGATCGCCGGATCGCGGCCCCCCTTGCCGTCGTCGTGGCCTTCGTCCGTGGACTCGCTCGGCTCTTCGCTCTCCGCTGCCTGCGTCGCTGCCGTCGCGCGTCGGCGACGGGCGGGCGTGGCCTCGGTGTCGGTCTTGTCAGCCTTCTTCTCGCGCTTCGCTTTCGCGAGCGCCTTGAGCTCCTTGATGGCCTTGTCACGCTCGGCGTCGGAGTACACCCAGCGCACTTCCTTGCCCAGTTGCAGGCGATACAGCGGCGGTTGTCCGATGTAGATACGGCCGTCCTCAACGAGAGGCCGGAAATGCCGATACAGGAGCGTCAAAAGCAGCGTGCGGATGTGTGAGCCGTCCACGTCGGCGTCGGCAAGGAGGATCGTCTTGCCGTAGCGCAGCTTCTTCGCGTCGAAGTAGTCGCCGATTCCGGTGCCGAGGGCCGTGATGAGCGCCTTGATCTCCTCGTTGCCGAGCATCTTGTCAGCCCTGGCCTTCTCGACGTTCAGGATCTTGCCGCGCAGCGGCAGGATCGCCTGGAAGCGACGGTCGCGACCCGATTTCGCGCTGCCGCCGGCCGAGACGCCCTCGACGATGATCAGCTCGCTCTTCTCCGGGTCGCGCTCCTGGCAGTCCGCGAGCTTCCCGGGAAGCGAGAACCCGTCGAGCGCGCCTTTGCGGAAGACGTCCCGGGCCTTCCGCGCCGCTTCGCGCGCGCGGAAGGCGGTGAGGCACTTCTCGACGATGCGCTTGGCATCCGGCGGGTTCTCTTCGAGGTACTGCCCCAGGGCGTCGTTCACCGCGGTTGCGACTTGTCCCGAGACCTCGGCGTTGCCCAGACGCGTCTTCGTCTGCCCCTCGAACTGCGGCTCGCGGATCTTCACGCTGATCACGGCGGTGAGGCCCTCGCGGACGTCGTCAGAGGTGAGGTTCGGGTCGGAGTCCTTGAGCGCGCCGCTCTTTCGCGCGTACGCGTTGATGGTTCGGGTAAGGGCGGTGCGGAAGCCGGTGAGATGGGCTCCCCCATCGATCGTGTTGATGTTGTTGGCGAACGTGTAGACCTTCTCGGCGAAGCTGTCGTTGTACTGCAGGGCGACCTCGGCCACCGTGGCGTTGTCGAAGGTGCGCTCCACATAGACCGGCCTTGGGTGAAGCAGCTGGTGCGTCCGGTTTAGGTGGCGCACGAAGCTGATGACGCCGCCATCGAAGTAGTAGTTCTCCTCGGTCCCGTTCCGTTCGTCGTGGAGCGTGAGCCAGAGGCTCTTGTTCAGGTACGCGGTCTCGCGCAGCCACTGGGTGATGACTCCGGCGTCCCACTCGATGACCGGGAACATCTCCTTGTCGGGCATGAAACGCGTCACGGTCCCCGTGACCCGGCCATGGTCCTTCCAGGGGACGATCGGGGGCGGTGGAAGCTGGGGCTTCGCGATAGTGCGGACCGTCGAGGCCGGCTTCCCTCGTTCGAAAGATTGCGTATAGATCTTGCCGTCGCGGTGCACCTCGACGAGCGTCGATGACGCGAGCGCGTTCACGACGGACACGCCCACCCCGTGCAGGCCGCCGGAAACCTTGTAGCCCGCGCCGCCGAACTTGCCGCCCGCGTGGAGGATCGTCATGACGACCTCTAGGGCGTCCATCGGCTTACCGCGCGGATCCTTCTGGGTGGGGTGCGGTCCGACCGGGATGCCCCGGCCGTTGTCGGCGACGGTGATCTCGTTCTTCTGGCCGATCCATACGTCGATGCGGTCGCACGTCCCGTTCATCGCCTCATCGATGGAGTTGTCCAGGACCTCACGGACGAGGTGGTGGAGGCCGCGGATGTCGGTCGTTCCGATGTACATACCGGGACGCCGGCGGACAGCCTCGAGGCCTTCGAGGACCTGGATGTCCTTGGCGCTATACGAGCGGCGCTTGCCCTCGTCGTCGCGCGGCGTCTCCTTCCGAACGGCCATCAGGCTTTCCCGGCGCGGACGAGAAGCTCGTAGAGGCGTTCGAAATCCTCGTCCGAGTAGAACTGGATCGCGATGCGGCCACCGCGCCGACCGCGAAGGACCTCGACCTTTGTCCCCAGCGCGGCGCGGAGCTCCGCGGTCACCTGAGCGAGGTCCGGGTCACCGCCACGCAGACGCGGTCGCGCGCGACCGCGCCGCGTCGGGTGGATCATCTTTCGCGCGAGTGCCTCCGCATCGCGCACCGAGAGGCCCTTGGCGATCACGGTCGCGAGCGCTTGCAGCGCATCCGAAAGCGGTAGCGGAAGGAGGGCGCGCAGGTGACCCTCCCCGATCCGGCCCTCGATGACAGCGTCCTGCAGTGCCTGGGGAGCGGTAAGCGTGCGGAGCGTGTTGGCCACGGATGAGCGGGACTTCCCGAGCCGCTCGGCGAGCTGCTCCTGCGTGAGGTCGTAAGCCTCCATGAGGAGCTTGTAGGCCCGGGCGGTCTCGATCGCGTTCAGGTCTGTCCGCTGGAGGTTCTCGATGAGCGCCAGCTCGAGCCTGTCGCTCACGTCCTCGCGTACGACAGCGGGGATGGTCGTCCTGCCGGCAAGGCGCGCGGCGAGCACCCGCCGATGACCGGCAACGAGCTCGAACGCCTCCCCTTCGCGCGATACCACTATCGGTTGCAGGACACCGTGCCGACGGATCGATGCGGCGAGCTCGGAGAGGCCCTCGGGGTCGAACGCTGATCGAGGTTGATGTCTATTCGGCTGGATCTTCTCCAGGGGAATCTCGGCCGCAGCGGGTCGGTCGAGAGTCGCGACACCGCCGGGCGGCGACTGACCCAGAAGCACGTCGAGGCCACGGCCGAGTCCGGTGCGGGCCACTAGGCGATGGCTCCGCCGAGAGCAATGGGGGCGCGATCCTTGAGCCGGAGGGTCAGCTCACCCGCGAGGTCGGTGTAGGCCCGGGCCGCAGCCGACTGAGGGTCGTAGAGCGAGATCGGCAGACCGTGGCTAGGGGCTTCCGCGAGACGGACCGCTCGCGGTATCCGCGAGCGAGCGACGAGATCGGGGAAGTGACGTCGCACCTCGTCGATAACCTGAAGCGAAAGGCGGTTGCGGCGGTCCTCCATGGTCAGCACGATCGCGAGCACCTCGAGACGGTTGTTTAGCCGTTCTCGAACGGCCTCGATTGTCTTTAGAAGTTGGGCGAGACCCTCGAGCGCGTAGTACTCGCACTGGACCGGTATGAGGACGGCGTCCCCCGCCGCGAGCGCGTTTACGGTCAGCAGGCCGAGTGATGGTGGGCAGTCGACGAGCACCGTGTCGTAGCCGTCGGTATCGCGAAGGGCCTGTCGAAGACGGTACTCGCGCGCCATCAGCGGGACCAGCTCCACCTCAGCGCCCGTCATCTCGGGCCCGGACGGCAGCAGATAGAGGCCCTCCAAGGCGGTGGGTACGATCGAGGAGACGAGCGGCTGCTCTCTGAGAAGCACTCTGTAAATGGGATTCGGCGGGGCCTTGCTTACACCGAGGCCACTCGTGGCGTTCGCTTGAGGGTCGAGATCGACGATCAAGACGCGCTGACCGCGCGAGACCAGGGCCGCTCCGAGGCTAATGGCTGTCGTCGTTTTGCCCACCCCGCCTTTCTGATTGCTCACGACCAGGATGCTCACTCCGACCGACCTGTCACACGTGAAACATCGCAAAGGGAGTCCCCAGGGGGCGAAGTCAGAAATGGGGTAAACCTCGGAAGATCAGAGGGCTTCTTCGTGCCTCCTATTCTAGCCGAGGGGCCTACCTTGCGCACCCCTCAGCGCGCGAGTTGACACCCGCAGCTGGGTCCGGCGATCTGTCGCGAGCCCGCGCCGCAGATACTGTTTTCGGTAGCGAGGTAGCGACCGATCGGACCCCACAGCCTTGTCGGCGCGGGCTGATAATCCGAGACCCATGGGCGCACGCTGGAGCAACACGACCAAACGGATCGTCGTTGCCCTGTTGGCCGTTGCTGCCGTCTACATCATCTACCGCGCCGGCGACATCGTCCGGCCGTTCGTATGGGCGGCGATCGTCGGTTACGTTCTGCTGCCTCTCGTCGGGCTCATGCAGAGGCGACTTTCGGTGCCGCGGACAGTCGCCGCCGCGGTGGTGTTTCTCGCGCTGCTTGCTGCCGTAATCGGTGGCGGCCGGGTGCTCGTACCGCTCGCCGTCGATCAGATCCGCGACCTGCAACGCTCGCTGCCCTCGCTCGTCGCGAACCTCCAGAACACGCTCGCGGAGGCGGCCGATCAGGTCGGGCTCGAGAATCTCGACGAGATCATCGTCGGGTTCGCGGGGATCAACGACGTCGGCCAGATGCTGGCGCAGCGCGCGGTCCCGTTGATCGTGGGCGTCGGACACTTCCTGCTCGAGCTCCTCATCTTTTTCATCGCGACGTTCTTCATGCTGCGCGACGCCCCGCGCCTGATGGACTGGTTCCGCCGGCTCCTCCCGCGCAGCCAGCGGAGCGAGCTCATGCCGCTGCTGACGGAGGTGAACGTCCTCCTCGGCCGTTACATCCGCGGGCAGGTCATCCTCATCGGGGTGATGTGGACCGTGACCTTCATCGGGCTCTCGGTGCTGCAGGTGCCGTTCGCGTTCCTGCTGGGCCTGATGACCGGTGTACTCGAAGTCATCCCGATCGTGGGGCCGATCACCGCGGGCGCGATCGCGTGCTTGGTCGCTCTGAGCCACCCGGCGCCCTGGGCCCTATCGCAGATCTGGTACGTCGTGATCGTCGCGGTCATGTACACGATCCTCCGTCACGCGGAGGACTACTTCGTTATCCCGTTCGTCATCGGTCGCATCGTTCGGCTACACCCCGCGGTGGTGATCTTCTCGCTCCTCACCGGGGGTGCGGTGTTCGGTTTGCTCGGCGTCTTTGTCGCGGTGCCGGTAGCGGCGAGCCTCCGCCTCGTTCTCATCTACGTGGGCGCGAAGCTTCGCGACGAGGACCCCTTCCCACAGCTGGAGCAGGAGCTCGAGGTCCCGCACCCGGCGGCGCACACGCCGGCCGCGCGGCCCGTGAGCCGGCGCGCGCATTCCTGACCGAACGAGGAGAACGGACGCGTGTCCACGGCCGTATGGTCCCGCGAAGGATGGACGATGCGCCTGGCGCTAGCGATCGTGATCCCGCTGGCCGCGGCACTCCTCCAGGGCACCGTCGCTCCACTGATCGCCGTCGGTGGGGCGCGTCCGTCGCTACCGATCTTGGTTGCTGGTTCGTGGTCTGTTGCGGCCGGCGCCAAGGAGGCCGTCTGGTGGGCCTTTCTGGGCGGGCTCGTCACCGACCTCATCTCGGGCGGCCCCCTTGGCGCTTTCGCGCTCGCATCGCTGCCACCAGTGGCGGCGATCGGCCTCCGGGAGTCCGCGGCCACACGGCCGACTCCGGTCATCGCCGGCGCCATCCTCGTCGGCCTCGCCGCCCTGGTCGCCGGGCTGATCTATCTCGGTGTGCTGGCCGCGACTGGACAGCCGGTGGGATCGCTGCCGCTTGCCGCGGGGACGTCGGTCGCGAGCGCGATCTACACCGGGGTGCTCGCGCTCGGTATCTACCCGGTCGCGCGGCTCGTCCGCCGCGCCACTGAGAAGCAAGGGGCGTTAGGGGTGTGGTGAGAGAAGATCCGCGGGCTTTCGTCCGACCGCGCCGTTTCATCGCCTTCGGGGCGGCGATCATCCTCGTCTTCACCGCACTCACCGCCCGGCTCTACGACCTGCAGATCCAGAACGGCGCGCGCTACCACGACCTCTCCGAGCAGAACCGGATCCTGCGCCTTCCGGTCGCCGCGGAGCGCGGGGGCATCGTCGATCGTCGTGGCTACGTGCTCGCGAGGAACGTCCCTGGGTTCGCGATCAGCGTGATCCCCGTTGACCTGCCGCGAGCGCGCGAGCAGGAGCTTGCGCAGCGGCTCGGCAGCCTCCTGGACATGCCCAGCGACGACGTCAGCGAGGCAATCCGCAAGCAGCGGCAACGCAACCCATACGAGCCGGCTCGCATCTCCAAGACGCCCGTGCCCCGCGAGATTGCCTTCGCGGTCAGCGAGCGGATCGAGCTCTTCCCGGGCGTGCGTGTAGACCCGGAAAGCATCCGCTTCTACGTCGACGGGACGCTCTACGCGCCCGTTCTCGGTTACACCGGGCCGATCACCGAGCAGGAGCTCGAGAAGCTCCGCGACAACGGCTACCTCGCGGATGACGACGTCGGGCGGACCGGCATAGAGAGGGTCTACGAGCAGTACATGCGAGGCACGTACGGCTGGCGCGAGATCGAGCGCGACGCGGCCCAGCGCGAGATCAAGACGCTCGCGTTGCAGCGTCCGATGGTGGGGAACACCGTCGTCCTCACCATCGACGATCGGCTCCAGAAGCTGCTCGACGCTGAGCTCCGGAAGGGTGTCGACGAGGACCGGTTCACTCAGGCTGTAGGCATCGCGATGAACCCGCAGAACGGCGAGATACTCGCGATGGTCTCGATTCCCGGCTACGACAACAACATGTTCGCCCGAGGCATCACCACGGAGGAGCTCGCCGCGCTCAACGCGGACGATCGGCACCCGCTCGTGAACAAGGCGGTGGGGGACCAGTACCCCGCTGGGTCAACGTTCAAGATGGTCACCGGAGTCTCCGCGCTGTCCGAAGGCACGGCGACGCGGAGCACGACCGTGAATGTCTCCGCGAGCTCGTTCAGCGTGAGCGGCACGGCGTTCTTCGACTGGCGCGCACACGGGACCGTCGACTTCGTGAATGGATTCGCTCACTCGAGTGACATCTACTTCTACACGCTCGCGGGCGGCACTCCGTTCGCGCCGAACGTGCGCGGTGTCGGGCCCGAGGCAATCGCGAAGTACGGGCGGATGCTCGGATTCGGATCGCCGACCGGCATCGATCTTCCGAACGAAGCCTCGGGCATCATGCCCGACCCTCAATGGAAGCTGACCACATTCGACGAGCCCTGGACCATCGGCAACACCTACCAGGAGGCGATCGGGCAAGGGTTCGTCGCCGTGACGCCGATGCAGCTCCTCAACGCGTACGCGTCGGTGGCGAACGGTGGCACGGTCTGGCAGCCGCACCTCCTGAAGCAGGTCACCGACGCATCAGGGAAGGCGGTCCCAATCCCCGACTGGAAATCGCGGAAGCTGGAGATTACGCAGGAGAACCTGCGTCTCATCCGTGAGTCCGCACGTCGCGTCGTCACGATCGGTCACGCCTACATGCCGAGCCTCAAGCTGCCGATCGCCGGCAAGACCGGCACGGCCGAGTTTGGCAAGGCCGACGGCAAGGACAGCGCCGGACGCAACAAGCTCGGATTCCACAACTGGTTCGTCTCGTTCGTGCCCAAGGCGGACAACACCGATCCGACGGCCGAGATCGCCATGGTGATCTTCGTGTACGACTCATCCAAGTCCCTGTGCGAGCTGTGCCTCAACCCCGCGGTCGGCATCAGCCAGCGCGTCCTCGAGGCCTATCTGCTGGGCACGAAGTGAGCGTCCGCCCGATCTCGCTCCCCCGGCCGGCGACACCGCTCCATGACCGACCTATCGCGCGGCGGTGGACGCAGATCGATCCGATCCTGCTGATCGTCACGCTGCTCTTGATCGGCTATGGGCTGGTCATGACCTACTCGACAACGGCGGAGACGCGCACGTTCACGGGGGATCCGATGCAGTTCGTGATCCGCGGCGCGGTGTGGGCCGGCGTCGGTCTTCTGGCAATGGCCGCCGTTGCCTTCTTCGACTACGCCTGGCTCGGCGCGTTTGCCCCGCTCCTCTACGTCTTCACGCTCGGCCTGCTCGGGGTCGTCCTCGCGATCGGCACCTCATCCCTCGGCGCCCAGCGGTCGGTCAACATCGCCGGGCTCTCGTTCCAGTTCAGCGAGGTCGCAAAGATCCTGATGATCATCGTGCTGGCGAAGTACTTCGCGGACCGGCGCTCCACGATCGGCTCGCCGCTCGTCGTCCTCTTTGGGCTGGCCCTGCTCGCGCCCGCGGTCTTCCTCGTCTACCGGCAGCCGGATCTCGGCACGAGCCTCGTCTTCGTCGCCATCTTCTTCGGCATCGCATTCATGGCGGGCGCGCGAATGTGGCAGCTCGTCGGCCTCGTCGCGCTCGCCGCCGCCTCGTTCCCGATCGTTTGGGCGCTCCTCAAGGACTATCAGCGCGCGCGTCTGGGCGCGTTCCTCGATCCGTACCAGGACCCGCAGGGTGCCGGCTGGAACATCATCCAGTCGCTCATCGCGGTGGGCTCGGGCGGCGCCACCGGCAAGGGGCTGACCGCCGGGACCCAGTCGCCACTCGGCTATCTGCCCATCGCCGAGTCCGATTTCGTTTTCTCGGGGCTCGCCGAGGACCTCGGGTTCGCCGGCGCGGTCATCCTCTTCGCCCTCTACCTGGTGCTGCTCTTCGCCGCGCTGCGCATCGCGTTCAACGCACGCGACCCGTTTGGGATGCTCATCGGCGCGGGCGTCGCCACGATGCTGCTCTTCCAGATCATGGTGAACGTCGGCATGGCCATCTCGCTCATGCCGGTGACGGGCATCCCATTGCCGTTCATCTCACACGGCGGAAGCTCGCTCGTCTCGATCTGCTTCGCGTTCGGGGTCCTGCAATCCATCTCGATGCGACGTGAGCCCGAGGGACCCTAGTCCGTATACTTTTCAGCGAACGGCGACGAACGGGAGCAGTACGCACAACCCTCGACACAGAGAGCCGGCGGCGGGTGCGAGCCGGTGTCGCGGGAGCGCGGAACTCGCCCGGGAGCCGCGGGGGCGATTGGTCCAGGCCGCTAGCCTCCGCCGGGGTCACGCCCGTTACCAACGTGCTCGAGCGGAGAGCATCGGGGCTGTGGCGCAGTGGGAGCGCATCACACTGGCAGTGTGGGGGTCGCGGGTTCGAATCCCGCCAGCTCCACCAGCAAGCGAGGCCGAGACAGGAAGTCGCGACTTCCTGGTGCGGACGAGCGCCGCTGGTATGCCGCGCAGCCGCAGTACAAGCACGAATCGGCTCTCAACAAGGGTGGTACCGCGGAAAGCCTTTCCGTCCCTGACCGGACGGCGAGGCTTTTTTCCTGTCCGACAAGAAAAGAAGGAGGTCGACATGACGAGTGAAGTGAAGAAGAAGACCGAGCGCTATTCACCCGCTGCCATCGAGGCGAAGTGGCAAGAGCGCTGGGCCTCCTCTGGCCTGCACAACACGCCGGACGCGTCGGACAAGCCGAACTTCTACTTCGTGACGATGTACCCGTACCCGTCTGGCGAGCTGCATGTCGGCCACTGGTACGCGATGGCGCCGTCGGATGCCGCCGCGCGCTTTCTGCGGATGCAGGGACACAACGTGCTTTTTCCGATGGGCTTCGATGCTTTCGGGCTGCCGGCGGAGAACGCCGCGATCAAACGGAAGATGCATCCAGCGGCCTGGACCGAAAAGAACATGGCGCACATGCGCGAGCAGTTCCGGATGATGGGTGCCTCCATCGACTGGCGCCGCGAGGTCGTCACCTGCTATCCCGAGTACTACCGCTGGAACCAGTGGATCTTCCTGAAGCTGTTAGAAACGGGACTGGCATATCGGGCGAAGGCGCCGGTGAACTGGTGTCCGAAGGACGAGACCGTGCTGGCGAACGAGCAGGTCATCGCCGGGCGCTGCGAGCGCTGCGAGACCCCGGTCGTCAGACGCGATCTCGAGCAGTGGTTCTTCCGGATCACCGCATACGCCGACGAGCTCCTGCGTTTCGAGGGCATCGACTGGCCAGAACGCGTGCGGGTCATGCAGACGAACTGGATCGGACGATCCGAAGGCGCCGAGATCTCGTTCGCGGTCGAGGGCCATCCGGACGAGCGGATCCGTTTCTTCACGACGCGCCCGGACACCATCTACGGGGCGACCTTCATGGTGCTCGCGCCGGAGCACCCCCTTGTCTCGAAGATCACGGCGCCGGCGCGAAGGAAGGAGGTCGACGATCATGTCGCGCGCGCCCGCAACATGGCGGAGATCGAGCGGACCTCCGCCGAGCGTGAGAGGACCGGCGTCGATACAGGTGCTTTCGCGCGCAACGAGTTCACCGGCGAGCGCGTCCCGATCTGGGTCGCCGACTACGTGCTTGCGACCTATGGGACCGGCGCGATCATGGCGGTCCCAGCTCACGACGATCGCGACTTCGATTTCGCGAAGCGGCACGGTCTGGAGATACGCGAGGTGATCTCGCCGGACGGCAAGGAGCACGATGCGCTGAATGCCGCGTACCTGGGCGAGGGCCTCATGGTGCGAAGCGGTCGGCTGACCGGAACTCGGAGCGAGGAGGGCAAGCGCGCGGTCGCTATGGACGCCGAGCGCCGTGGGATCGGCGGCCCGTCGGTGACGTACCGCCTGCGCGACTGGCTGATCTCGAGGCAGCGCTACTGGGGCACGCCGATACCGGTCGTCTACTGCGACGACTGCGGCATCGTGCCGGTGCCGGAGAAGGATCTGCCCGTGATCCTGCCGCGCGACGCTCCCTTCACCGGCGAGGGCGGGAATCCCCTGGCGCGCGTCGAGTCGTTCGTGCGCACGAGGTGCCCGCGCTGCGGCAAGGCGGCACGTCGCGAGACGGACACGATGGACACGTTCGTCGACTCGTCCTGGTACGTCTACCGCTACCCCGATCCGAAGATCGAGAGCGCGTTCATGAACGAGGACCTGGGACGGAAGTGGCTGCCGGTCGCCCGCTACACCGGCGGGATCGAGCACGCGATCCTGCACTTGCTCTACGCGCGATTCGTCGCCAAGGCGCTCCGCGACATGGACTTCCTCTGGTTCGGAGAGCCGTTCAAGCACCTGCGCAACCAGGGCACGATCGTCTTCGGCGGCCGGAAGATGTCCAAGTCGCGCGGCAACGTGCAGGCGCCGGACGAGTACGTCGCGCGGTACGGCGCGGACACCCTTCGCATGTTCCTGATGTTCATGGGGCCATGGACGGAGGGCTCGGACTGGGACGCCTCGGGCATTGAGGGCGTGCACCGGTTCCTGAACCGGGTGTGGACGATCGCCCTCGGCGATCCGGGCGCGGGGCCGCGCGACCGAGACGTGGACCGGGCGCTGCACCGCACGATCCAGAAAGTGACCGCGGATCTCGAGGGGTACCACTTCAACACCGCGATCGCGGCGATGATGGAGCTCGCGAACGCGCTCCAGCATGCTCGAGGGCCGAGCCGCGCCGAAGCGACGGAGAAGCTCATCCTGCTGCTCGCGCCGTTCGCGCCGTTCGTGACCGAGGAGCTCTGGGAACGTCGTGGCGGCACCGGGTCGGTGCATCAGCAGCGCTGGCCGACGTTCGACCCCGCGCTCGCGGCCGCCGACCAGATCACGCTGGTGATCCAGGTCGACGGCAAGGTACGCGACCGCGTAGCGGCCCCCGCCGGGCTCTCCGAGCCGGCCGCCGAGGAGATCGCCCGCGCCAGCGCGAAGGCGAAGGCCGCGCTTGATGGTCGCGAGGTCGACCGTGTCGTCGTCGTGCCGGATCGACTGGTCAACATCGTCACTCGGCGGCGCAGGTGAGCGCCGAGATCCGGCTCGCCGCCCTCTGCGACCACGCGCTCGTTGGGCAGGACGGCAAGGTCAGCCTCATGGGTATCTTCCGGAACATCTCGGTGAGCGGGCTTCCCGCGCAGCATCCGCGGATGTTCGTCGTCGCGATCCTCGGGCTCGAGGTGGGCGCGCACACCGTGCGCGTTCGCCTCCTCCGCCCGGATGGGCAACAGGCGATGCCCAACCCGCCTGAGATCTCGGTCCACGCCGTAGCCGGCCAGGACGTCAACGTGATCGTGGAGCTGAACAACATGAGCTTCACGAGCTACGGTGTCCACAAGTTCGACCTCGAGGTGGACGGGAGCTCGATCGGCGGTCTTCCGGTCGCGATCGTGCAGATGCAGCAGCAGCAACAGGGCCGCCGCACGAATTGACGACAGGCTGTCGTCAAAAATGACGACAGCCCTGACACATTTCGCGGCTAGGCACGACGCCGCGTGTCGCTCACCCTCACGCACGTGCGCAAGCCTCTCCTCGTCGCGGCCGCGCTGACCGCTCTCGCCCTCGCGGGTCTGGTCACCGCTCGCCTCCACGGCGCTCCGGGGCAGGCGGTCGCGGTCGTGGAGGAAACTCCCATGCCGACTCGCACGCCGGAGCCGCTCGTGGTGGTGGACGTCACGGGCGCGGTCGCGCATCCAGGGGTCTATCGCCTCGCGGCAGGCTCGCGGATCGCCGACGCGCTCCTCGCCGCGGGAGGCATGACCGGCGACGCCGACCTCCTCGCGCTCAACAGGGCTGCGCCGATCCGTGACGGGCAACGCATCTACGTCCCGCGACCCGGTGAGACCGTGCCCTCCGGAAGCGCCGGGAGTGACGCCCAGCTCAAGGTCGACATCAACCACGCGACAGCGGCGGAGCTCGAGGCGCTCCCCGGGATCGGTCCGACGACCGCCGCCAGAATCGTTCGGTCGCGCAATGCGCGTCCCTTCGCGAAGATCGAGGAGCTGCAGACCCGCGGACTCGTCACCGCGCGGGTATTCGGCGACATCCGCGAGCTCGTGACGACTCGGTGAGCCATCTCCTCCGCGCTCCGTTGCTTCCCGCGGCGGCCGGAGCCGTCTTCATCGCGCTGGCGGTGCAGCTCTCGCCGCCCCTGGGCCTCGCGCTCGCCGCCGCGCTCGCGCTCGGGTGCGCGGTCCTCGCGTTCGTCAGCGCCGATCGCGCGCGACGGCTGTGCTGGTGCGCGACCGCGCTCGTCTCGGCAGTCTCGGGCCTGGCGACGCTCTTCGGACCGCTCCCGGGATTCGACCTCCGACACGCCGGCCCGCTCGACGGCCTCCGCGATGCGCTCGCGGAGCCGCTACGGCGCCTCATTCCCGAGCCCGAGGGCGGGATCATCCGCGGCATCGTCCTGGGCGAGCGCGCCGGTGTGGACGCCGACCTGGCGACGGCGTTCGCGCGCAGCGGCACGTCGCACCTTCTCGCGATCTCCGGTTTCAACATGACGCTCGTCGCGACCGGGGTCGGCCTGCTCGCCCGTGGGCGCCTCCGTCCGGCGGCGACCGCCGCGGTGACCGTCCTGTGCGTCATCGCGTACAGCGTCCTGGTCGGCCTCGCACCGAGCGTCGCGCGCGCCGCCGTCATGGCTGTCGTCGCCTCGTGCGGGCTCGCGTACGGTCGCCGGGCGGCGACCGACAACGCGCTCGCGCTCGCGGTCGCCACGATGGTCGCGATCGACGCGTCCGCGATCGGTGACATTGGCTTTCTGCTGTCGGCGTCGGCGACCGGCGGCCTGCTCTATCTGGGCGAGCCGCTTTCGCGGCGGCTGCGCTTCTTACCCGGTGCGATCCGGGAGGGTCTGGCGACGACCCTCGCCGCGACGGTGCCGACCCTTCCGCTCATCGCCGCCGTTTTCGGCCGTGTCTCGCTCGTGTCGCCGCTCGCGAACCTCGTGGCTGTCCCGCTGTTCCCGCCGCTCATGCTCGCGGGGGCGTCGAGCGCGACGATCGGGGCCTTCTCGCCGGACCTCGCGCGCGTGCCCGCGCTCGCCGCGTATGCGCTCGCGTCCCTTCTGCGCGTCGTCGTCGAAACGTCGGCTGCGCTGCCGCTCGCGTCGCTGGCGGTGCCGGATGGACCGCTGGCCGGCATCGCATACGCCGCCGCGGTCGCGGCCGCCTTGCGTTTCGCGCCGGCGATCGTCGGGCGGTCTCTGCGAGGTCTCCGCGCTCCGCGCATCGCGACGCCACATCTCGACCGCCCGGCGGGCTGGGCCGCCGCGGCGATCGCCGCGGCGGTCGTCGCCGGATCCATCGCAGCGAGCTGGCCGGCGTCCGCGAGTGTGCGTGTGCGCGCGCTCGACGTCGGTCAGGGCGACGCCTTCCTCGTCGAGATGGCCGGTCGAACGCTCCTCATCGATGGCGGTCCCGACCCGGCACGGCTCCTTGCCGAGCTCGGCGCCAGCCTCCCGCCGTGGACGCGGCGTATCGACGTGGTCGCCCTGACGCACGCGCACGCCGATCACGCGAACGGGCTCATCGGCGTCCTCGAGCGCTACGAGGTAGGGCTCGCGCTCGAGCCGGTCGGGCTCAACCCTGGTCCGGTCGCGACCGCGTGGAACGACCGGATCTCGAGGGCGCGCGTGCCTCGGCGGGCCGTGGCCGCCGGCACCCGGTTCCGGATCGGCGACACGACTCTCGCGATCCTCGCGCCTGACCGCGACCCGCGCGTCGATGTTCCCTCGCTCGTGCTACGGCTCGAGCGGGGATCGTTCTCGATGCTGTTCATGGGCGACGCGACCGAGCAAGCGCAAGCGGATCTTCTTCTCGAGCCCGGGTCGCTCGCGACGCGCGTGTACGTGCCGCCGCATCACGGGGCGACGACGCCGTACGCCGGGCAGCTCGTCGATGCGGTGCGGCCGACCGCCGCGATCATCTCGGTCGGCGCCCGGAACCGGTATGGTCATCCAACGCCCGAGACGCTCGCGGCGCTCGGCCGCGTGCCCACATATCGCACCGACCGCGACGGTACGGTGGAGCTCGATCTCGATGGCAGCCAGCTCGTCGTCCGGACCCACGCGAATGGTCTTCCTCCTCCACGGGGAGGATTCCTTCCGCACGCGCCTCCGACTCGGTGAGCTGGTGAGTGCGCTGCTTGCCGGAGAGCCGTCTTCGCCCTCCGATCTCACCGGCCGGCCCGAGCCACGGCTCGGGCAGCTGCTGGGCGTCACGCGGCACGACGCGCAGACAGATCCAGGCGGCGCCATCAGCCTCTCCGGCCAGGCGCAGGGCCTCTTCGACGCGGTCGATGAGCGGCGGGTCGTCGTGGTCGAGCACGCTGAGGCGCTTCGCGACCTCGACGTGATCGCGACCTTCCCGCCCGAAGCCGCGCTCGTCCTCGTGACGGTCGAGCGCCTCCCGGCCGGCCGGGGGCGGCGTGTGGCGCGCGCGAGGACCGCGACCGCACCGGCCGCCACGCTGCTCGACGCGGTGGATGCCGCCGGCGGATCCGTAGAACGGATCGAGCGGCTTCCGGCCGCGGAGGTGCCACGCTGGATCGTGGCGCGCGCGCTGCTTCACGGTGTGAAGCTCGACGTCGACGCGGTCTCCATGCTCGCGTCGGCCGTCGGGGCGGACACCGAACGCATCGAGCAGGAGCTCGGAAAGCTCGGCGCGTATGCCGCCGGGGGAAGCGTGAGCGCCGGCGACGTGCAGGCGCTCGTGAGCGGAGCGATCGAGGCGGACGTTTTCGAGCTGACGCAGGCGGTCGTGCGAAAGGACGTGCGATCAGCGATCGGCACGCTCGGCCGGCTGCTGGCGGACGGGAACGCGGTCCAGCAGATCCTCGCGCTCCTCCTCTGGCAGTTTCGCGTCCTGTTGTTCGCCTCGGCGATGCGTTCGAACGCCGACGCGGAGCGCATGGCGAAGGCCATCCGATCGACGCCGTTCGCGATCGCGCGCGCCACCGCGTTCGCCCGGCGCGTCACGCGTGCCGACATCGTGCGCGCCTACGAAGCGATCTACGCGACCGATCAGGTGATCAAGACGGGCCGGGCGGAATCGGACACCGCAGCGCTCATGCTCTGCGTGCTCGACTTGTGCGGCGTCGCGAACGCTGACCTGCGCGACATGCTCCTCGTGGAGCCGCCGCGCCGCTAGCGCTTGGCGGCTTCCTCCTGCCCTCGCACCGGCTTCGCCTCCTGGGTCTTCCGATAGTCCTCGAGGAACTTCTTCTGTCCGGCCTCGGTGAGCGGGTGGTTGAAGAGCTGCTTCAGCACCGCGAACGGCATCGTCGCGATGTCCACGCCGGCCAGAGCCGCTTGCGTCACGTGCACCGGCGTGCGAATCGAGGCCGCGAGCACCTTCGTCTTGAGATCCTGCTGCCGGTAAGCGGACACGATGTCCGCGACCACTTTCATGCCGTCCTCGTTGATGTCGTCGAGGCGGCCGGCGAACGGACTGACGATGTAGGCCCCGATGGCCGCGGCCAGAAGCGCCTGATTCACCGAGAAGCAGAGCGTGACGTTGATGCGGATCCCATCATGCGCCAGCGCCTTCCCGGCGGCGAGGCCGTCGGGCGTCATCGGGACCTTCACGATGACGTTCGGGTGCCAGGAGGCGATGCGCCGCCCCTCGACAAGCATGTCGTCCTTTTTCTCGGAGACGACCTCCGCCGAGACGTTCCCGATGATCTGGCAGATGCGCTTCACCTGCTGCTCGTGGTCCTGCCCGGCCTTGGCGATGAGGGTGGGGTTCGTGGTGACGCCGTCGATCACGCCCCAATCGACGCCCTGCTCGATCTCCTCGTAGATTGCGGTGTCGAGGAAGAACTTCATGACGGTTGCTCCTGCAGTCGGGGTGCCGCCTCGACGGCCCGTCCGTTGGCGCGTGCGAAGGCCAGCGCCGCCGTGATGAACGCGGAGAAGAGCGGATGCGGCCGATTCGGCCGTGACTTGAACTCCGGGTGGTACTGCGTGCCGAGATAGAACGGGTGGTCCGGGATCTCCGCGATCTCGACCAGCCGGCCGTCCGGAGAGAGCCCCGTGAAACGCATGCCGTGGCTCTGCAGCAGCTCGCGGTAGGCGTTGTTGAACTCGAAGCGATGCCGATGGCGCTCGAGCACGATCGGTTGCCCGTACGCGCGGGCGGCGACCGAACCAGGCTCGAGGACGCACGGGTAGCTGCCCAGGCGCATCGTCCCGCCCTTGTCACCGATATCCCGCTGCTCCGGGAGCAGGTCGATAACGGGGTGAGGAGTGAAGGCGTCGAACTCCGTCGAGTTCGCGTCGTTCGTACCGAGCGTCGTGCGCGCGAGCTCGATGACCATGCACTGCATGCCCATGCACAGGCCGAGCGTGGGGACCCGACGCTCCCTGCCGAAGCGTGTGGCCTTCACCTTCCCCTCGATGCCGCGATATCCGAAGCCACCCGGCACGACGATGCCGTCGAGGCCAACGAGCGGCTCGACGTCGTCCGAGCGCTCGAGGTGCTCGCTGTCGATCCATTGCAGCCGCACATCGCATCCCGCGGCCCAGGCGGCGTGCTTGACGGCTTCCGCGACGGAGAGGTAGGCGTCCGGCAGCTCGATGTACTTGCCGACGAGCCCGATAGTGAGCGGGATGCGCGCGCCGCGGATCCGTTCGGTCAGCGCTCTCCACTCGGCGAGGTCGGGCTGTTTGGCGGCGGCGAGGCCGAGCTCCTCGACGACGATCTTTCCGAGACCCGCCTCTTCGAGCATGAGCGGCACGCCATAGATCGACCAGGCGTCCGGTTCGCTGATCACGTTGTCGGGTTTGACGTCGCAGAAGAGCGCGATCTTCTCGCGCAGGTCGTCGTCGATCGCCTCGTCCGCGCGCGCGATGACGACGTCCGGCTGGATGCCGATCGCGCGCAGCTCCCGGACCGAATGCTGGGTGGGCTTGGTCTTGAGCTCGCCGGTGGCGACCCGAGGAAGCAGGGTCAGGTGGATGTAGAGAACGTTCTGCTTGCCGACGTCGTTGCGGAACTGGCGGATCGCCTCGAGGTAGGGGAGGGACTCGATGTCGCCGACCGTGCCGCCGACCTCCACCACCACGATCTCCGCCTGCTGCTCGCGAGCAACGCGGTGGATCCGCTCCTTGATCTCATTGGTCACGTGAGGGATGACCTGGACAGTCGCGCCGAGGTAATCCCCGCGGCGCTCCTTCGCGATGACCGCGTTGTACACCTGGCCGGTCGTGAGGTTCGACGCGCGGGTCACATTGCGGTCGATGAAGCGCTCGTAGTGCCCGAGGTCCAAGTCCGTCTCGGCGCCATCCTCCGTGACGAAGACCTCGCCGTGCTGATATGGCGACATCGTGCCGGGGTCCACGTTGAGATAGGGGTCCATCTTCAGCGAGGCGACCGCAAGACCGCGGGCCGCGAGTATTCGACCCAACGAGGCCGCGGTGATGCCCTTGCCGAGGGAGGAAGTAACCCCTCCGGTCACGAACACGAACTTCGGCACGGCGTGGACCTCCGGGGTTTTTCTAAGTCTACTGCGGAGCAGCAGACCGCAGACGCGAAGCGCCGAAGGCTCAGCAGACCGCAGGCGCGCGAGCGACGAGACTACTGAGGTGGCGACTGTCGGTCCAGAAGTGGACCGACAGGGCGCCGAAGGCTCAGCAGACCGCAGGCGCGCGAGCGACGAGGACTAGGGTGCCTCGAGAGGGAAGGGAAGGCTGTTCAGCACGACGAGCCGTGGGCGGTCCCGGCCCGTATGAGGCGGATAGGAAGGAACATCGACTGGTTCGTCGCGCCGGCAATCCTCAAGATGTCCATCGAGTCGCAGCGCACGGAAGCGAGCATCGCGCAGCTCGCCGTCACCGAGACCCGCGTGCTCGACGATCGCCACGAGGCGCGGTCGCAGAAACCGCAGGCCGGCGCGAAGGCCGATCGGCGTCGCGAACGGCGACCTGTCGACGACGAAGTCGCGCGTCGCCTCGTCGAGCCATGCGCCGAGATAGGGCGGGACGTAGGCTTCCCCGGCGAACGTGATCGCGCCGTCCTCTCCGCGAAAGCCGCAGAGCATGGCGCGCGCGCCGCGGCGATCGTCGACGACCAGGCCACCCACCAACACGTCGGAGCGCGGGGTGACATGGCACTTGAGCCACTCGGCGGTGCGCGTGCCCGGCACGTACCGCCCGTCGCGACGCTTGGCCACGATGCCCTCGAGCCCGTATTCGGCGACCACGTCCAGGAACGGCTCTCCGTCGTCGTCGAGGTGCTCGGGCACCGCGAGCATCCGCGAGCCCAGCCCCAGCCCGAGGAGACGCGCGCGGCGCTCGGCCAGAGGCCGCGCGAGAAGAGGGTGGCCGGCCTCGTAGAGCAGATCGAACGCCACGAAGATCGGTCCGCGGCCACGCTTCGCGGCCTTCGGGCCGATCCGGCCCGCGAGCAGGTCGTAGCTCGGCCGTCCGCGCGAATCACAGACGACGATCTCGCCGTCGAGGACCATCCCTTCCGGGATCCGCAGCTCACGGAGCTCCGGCACGGCCGGAAGGAGATCTCCGCCGGCGCGGTCCGCGATCCGCAGGCCGGTGACGTCACGCGACGCGAGCGCTCGGATGCCGTCCCACTTCAGCTCGAAGAGATACTCGGGGGAGTTGAACGCGCGTCGCGCGAGGCGCGGCCGCATCGGCACGAGCGCGCGCGGGAGAGCGCTCCTCGCATCGGCGACGTCGATCAGCGTCGGATGCTGCGCGCGCTCCTTCCGTTCGATGTCGCGCGACACCCAGCGAGGATAGGCCTCAAGACCCGAGTGCCCGAGGTCTAGGAGGCCTTCCTCCGCGCGGTCCGCGACGGCGAGGCCGCCCGCTTGGTCTTTGCCTCGCCCTTCTTCGCTTTCTCGACCGAGGCCTTGAGGGCCGACATGAGGTCGACGACCGTCGTCTCGGCCTCAGGCTCTGGCGCCTCGATGATCTCCCTCTTCTCGACCTTCGCCTCGACCAGCTTCATGACCGCTTCCTTGTACTCGTCCTTGTATTCCTCGGGCTCGAACTCGCTGGCCATCATGTTGACGAGGTTCTCGGCCATCTTGAGCTCGGCCGGCGAGACCTTGACGTCCTCGGGCACGTCGAGGTCCTCGGTCGAACGGATCTCGTCCGGCCAGTGCAGCGTGTTCATGAGCAAGGCGCCGTCCTGCGGCCGGACCGAAACGAGGCGCTCGCGGTCGCGCAGCGCGAACTTGGCGATGGCGATGCGGCCGGTCTTCTCGAGCGTCTTGTTCAGGAGCGCGTACGGCTTCTCGGCTGATTTCTCCGGCTCGAGGTAGTAGGCGGACTGGTAGTAGAGCGCGCCCGGAAGCTCCTCGTCCTTCACGAAACCGGAGATGTCGATCGCCTTGCTCGAACGGAGCGGGAGCTTCTCGAGATCCTCGTCGGTGAGCTCGACGTAGTTGCCCTTCTCATACTCGTAGCCCCGCACGACGTCGCCCCATGCCACCTCGTGGTCGCCCTCGACGCACCACCGCTTGTTCTTGATGCGGCTCTTGTGCTCGGGGCAGAGAAGGTTGAACGAGACCTTGCTCGAGCTTTCGGTCGCCAGATAGAGACGGACCGGGATGGCGACCATCCCGAAGCTCATCACCCCACGCCAAATGGATCTCGGCATGCTGAAATCACCTCGCCGGCCGCTTTCCCCTCTCGCGCGCGGCCTAGCCGCGCGAAATCGTAACAGCCCGTGTCAAGGGAGAGCGCGGGGCCGGCGGCCGCCGATCGAGACCAGCCGGAAGAGGCGCTCCAGCGTCGTCGGGTCGCCGTGCCAGTGCTCGCGGACGACCGCCCCGTCCGTCGTCCGCAGCACGAAGCGAAGCGCCAGCGCGGCCACGATCGCATCATCGAGCGGGCCCAACACCGGGACGAACTCCGGGATCAGATCGATAGGCGACGCGAGCCACAGGCTGGCCAGCGCGAGGACGACCTTCGCATGGAGCGGCACGCGGCGGTCGCGCAGCAGACCCGTGAAGAGCCGGATGAGGTTCGGGAGGAGCAGCGCGAGCTCGCGCGCGAGGAGCGCGCGGCCGGCGATCAGGAGGACGATGACGAGCACCGTCCAGATCACGAGGACGATGAGGAGCAGCTGGGCCCAGCCAGGCAGTTCCACGACTAGTCGGTGATCGCGCGCTCCGCGAGCGACGTCGGTATCGAGCCCGTCGAGGTGATCGCGTCGTGGAACGACCGGAGCGCGGCGCGGTCCGCCGAGCCGCGCCGCGCGAGCCACCGCGTGCGGATGTCGACGATCTCCAGCATGCCGGTCAGGTAGCTCGATGCCTGGGTCGGCCACGAGCAGTAGCGGCCGACCTCGGCCTTCGCGTTCGGGGGCGTGAGGTTGCCGTTCTTGACCATGAAGTCGACGGCCTCGTCGAAGGTCATCTCCCGCGTATGGAGTGAGGTGTCCACGACGATGCGAGCGGCGCGGAAGAGCGTCGCCTCGTACTGGAAGAGGAGGTGGCGGGGATCGGTGAAGAAGCCCTGCTCGCGCATGACGCGCTCCGCGTAGAGGCCCCATCCCTCGGCGAAGTAGGACGTGAAGTGCGTACGGCGGAGGTGCGACGGGTTCTGCTTCGCCATCACCAGATGCCAGTGGTGCCCCGGATAGGCCTCGTGCACCGCGGTTGTCGGAATGCCCGCGCTGCAGTTCCCCTCGAGCCGCTTCTGCACCTCATCCGGCGGCGTGCCGTCGGGCGGATACGGGACGAAAAAATGACCGTGAAGCGAGTCGCTGAACGCCGGCGGCTGGTTGTAGCTGGCGACGGCCTGGATCGGACGCTGGTAGTGCGGTGATGGCTCGACGGTGCACCGCTCCCCGTGCGGTAGGGTGACCAGCCCGGTGTCTTTGAGGAACGATCGGGCGCGTTCGGTCCACTCCTCGTACTCCGCACGCATCGCATCGGGCGTAGGCGCGTGGACGTGGTTGAGACGCTCGCAGACCTCCCGCCAGTCACCGCTGTGATCGATCTGGGCGGCGACCTTGTTCGCCTCGTTCGAGAGGAGCTCGTGCTGCTCGCGGCCGCGCTCGCGGAGCTCGCGCGTCCCATAGGGAAGGAGCTCTTTCTCCCGCAGGAGCGCCGTGTAAAGCTCCTCACCGATCGCGTAGTCGCCGGACGAGCGTTCCTTGTTGGCCGTGAGGTAAGCGGCGAAGTCCTCGTAGGCCGCCGCGGCGGTGGCTCCAGCTTCGGCGACTCTCTGGCGAAGCTGCGCATCCTTCACCTCGGCGGGCACCAGCTCGCGCGCATAGCGCGCCGCGGCCTTCGCTTGGCCGATCGCCCGATCGACGAAGACGCGCGGGGCCAGGGAGAAGTCCAGGTTGTCCTTGCCGTCGGCGACGTGACGGGTCACGGCGAGCAGCCTGGCGCGCGCGGCCTCCGCGAGGTCTCGCTCCGGGCGAAGACGGTGGAGGAAGAGCGTGAAGACGCCTCCGAGCGATGGATTGAGATAGACGTTTGGCTGGCGCTTCCACTCGGCACGTGGCTGCATGAGCTCTCGCCCGCGGAGCGACGCGAGGATGACGTCGCGGTCTATGCGCTCCGCCGCCGCGATCGCATCGTCGGGGACGGCCCTGAAGCGCATCGTCCACTCGAGGACCTGCGCCTCGCGCCGGCGGAAGGCCGCCGCCGACAGGTCGTCCGAGCGCTCGTCGTATGCCGTGAGGCCGAGCGTGCTGGCCCACGCTGGCGACTCCTCGTAGCGCTCCTTGAGATAGCTCGTCACCAGGGACGCGAACGGCGCGGACGCCACCCTGCGACCTCCCCGACAATGGCGAAGGTCACAGATTGAGCCTCACCGAGTACCAGCGCAAACGCGACTTCCGCCGAACGCCTGAGCCGAAGGGCGAGAAGCCGAAGGAAGAAAGGACGCGCCGCTTCGTGGTGCACCGGCACCACGCGACACGTCTTCACTGGGACGTGCGCCTCGAGATGCGCGGCATCCTCGCGTCGTGGGCGGTGCCGAATGGGCCGCCGCTCGAGGCCGGCAAGAGGCGCCTCGCCGTGCACACCGAGGATCACCCCATCGAGTACCTGACGTTCCATGGCGTCATCCCCGACGGCTATGGCGCGGGGACGATGACGATCTGGGACACCGGCACGTATGAAGCGCTCGAAGAGAAGGAGGACGAGCTCAAGCTCCGGTTCGAGGGGAAGCGCCTGAAAGGCGAGTGGGTCCTCGTGAAGACGCGCCAGAACGAGGGACGCGACTGGCTGATGATCAAGCACGGAACGCCCCCGAAGGACGATCCGCTCGCTCGGAAGATCGCGCCGATGCTCGCCGCCGCGGCCGACGAGCCTTTCGATTCTCCGGAGTTCATCTACGAGCCGAAGTGGGACGGAGTCCGGACGCTCGCGTTCGTCGACGGCGGTGAGGTCCGCCTGCAGACCAGGAATCTCCTGGACTGCACGCGGCAGTACCCCGAGGCGACGGGAATCGCGGAGGCGATGACGGGCGCGTACCAGGCGATCGTCGACGGCGAGGTCGTCGCGCTGAACGAAAAAGGCGTGCCGAGCTTCCAGCGTCTGCAGGCGCGGATGCATGTGAGCGATGACGCGACCGTACGCAAGCTGCGCCGATCGACCCCGGTGATCTATCAAGCGTTCGATCTCCTTTGGGCGGACGGAGAAGACCTCACGCGAAAGCCGCTGCGCGAGCGGCTGCGGAGGCTCGACGAAGCGCTGACCCCGATGGGCGCGATCCGGCGGAGCGAGGGCTTCCCCGGCACCGGCATAGCGCTGTTCGAGGCGGCCAGGGAACAGGGGATCGAGGGGATCGTCGCGAAACGGCTCGACTCCACCTATCAGCCGGGCGCGCGTTCTCCGGCCTGGGTGAAGATCAAGGCCCAGCGCACGCTGGACTGCGTGATCGGCGGGTGGACCGCGGGGCAGGGCGGCCGCGCGAACACGCTGGGCGCTCTTCTGATCGGCGTGTACCGCGACGGTAAGCTGCAGCCCGTCGGTCACGTCGGCTCTGGCTTCGATGAGCGGACGCTCAAGGATCTTCTCGCGACGCTCGAGAAGCACGAGTCGCCGACGTCCCCCTTCGCCACGATGCCCCGCGTGAATCAGCCGGCGCGCTGGTGCATGCCCGAGCTGGTGTGTGAGGTCGAGTACACCGAGATCACCCGCGATGGAACGCTCCGCCATCCGGTGTATCGGGGGCTGCGTCCCGACGTCGATCCGAAGGAGTGCACTGGCGAGGAGCGGACGGAATCGGCGAAGCGCGCGCAGGAGGCCGCGAAGAAGGCGGCCGCCTCCGCGCCGGCCGCGTCCGGCGACGGCTCCGCACCGGATCGCGTCCCGGCGGTGCTCGATGTCGACGGACATCGCATCAGGCTGACGAACCTCGAGAAGGTCCTCTGGCCGGAAGACGGCTACACGAAGGCCGACCTCATCCGCTACTACGCCGAGGTCTCGCCGTACCTCGTCCCCTGGCTACGCGACCGGCCGCTCACCATGAAGCCGTTCCCGGAC
Organism: Candidatus Limnocylindria bacterium; assembly: GCA_036002305.1. Taxonomy (GTDB): domain Bacteria; phylum Chloroflexota; class Limnocylindria; order P2-11E; family P2-11E; genus 3-1-20CM-2-70-9. Next base: position 7,543 of record DASYTL010000029.1, on the reverse strand, counting down.
GGCATCGCGGGCGCGAGCTTCTACCAGAAGGACAAGCCGGACTTCACACCGAGCTGGATCAAGAGCTGGCGCGATCCGGAGGAGCCGGAGAACGACTACGTGCTCGCGAACGACATGGCCACGCTCGTGTGGCTCGCGAACTACACCGCGATCGAGCTCCATCCGCGGCTCGCTCGGGTGGACGCTCCGGACAAGCCAGACAACGTGATGGTCGACCTCGATCCCGCCGAGGGGGCGACGTGGGACGACGTTAAGGAGGTCGCGCATGCCGTGAAGGGCGTGCTCGACGATATCGGCCTCGTCGGGTTCCCGAAAACCACCGGCTCCCGCGGCATTCACGTGCTGGTTCCGGTTGCCCGGCGCTACACGTTCGAGGAGACGCGCGCGTTCGCTCTGCGCGTCGGGCAGCTGGCGCGTGAGCGGCTGCCCAAGCTGGTCACGCTGGAGTTCAGCAAGGCCCGGCGTCGCGGTATCTACATCGACTACCTGCAGAACGTGCGCATGAAGTCGACCGCCGGCCCGTACAGCGTGCGGCCGATCCGCCGCGCGCCGGTCTCGGCGCCGCTCCGGTGGGAGGAGATTCCCTCGCTCGGCCGGCCCGACGCGTTCACGATCGCGAACATGGCCACTCGCCTCGAGCAGGTCGGTGACCTCTTGACGCCGTCGCTCGAGCTCGCCCAGAAGCTGCCGAAGCCGTCCCCTTGAAGCGGGCCGCGGTCCTCGCGCCCGGATACGGCGGTTCGGCGTCGCAGCCCATCCTGCGCGCGCTCGCCGTGGCGCTCGCCAGCGTCGGCATCGAGTCGACCGCGATCACGTTTCGCACGCGCGGAGCGCGGCCGAGCAAGTCCTATTCGGTGGAGCTCGAGGACCTGCGCACGGCGCGCGACAGGCTACGCGAGGCGGGGAGCGAACGCATCGCGCTCGTCGGCCGGTCGTTCGGCGGCCGGATGTGCGCGTTCCTGGCCGAGACCGAGCCGCCCGACGCGCTCGTCATCCTCGGCCACCCTATCGCGCCACCCGACCGTCCTCGCCCTCGGGACGAGGCCGTGCTTGCCGGCATCACGTGCCCGACGCTCGTCGTCCAGGGCGAGCGCGACGAGCTCGGGCCATTCGCGGTCCTGGAGCGGGTCGCGTCTGGCAATCCCCGGATCGATCTGGTCCGGATCGGCGGGGCCGGCCACGATTTCGGGCCGGGCGAGCCCGAGGCCGTCGCGGCCGCGGCGCGCTGGCTCGACGGCGTCCTGCGCTGACCTCTCCGCGGGTCCTTCACATCCAGTTCACGAGTCTCGGCGAGGCTCCTCGTGACAACGCGAAAGGGAGACAGGCACATGCGAGGCATAGTCGGGATCATCGTCACGCTCGTGATCGCAGCGATCGTGGGCGTGGGCGCGTACCAGCTGGGAGTGGCGCAGGGGCTCGCGAGCACGGGGACGGCGGTCCCGCCAGCTGTCTATTACCACCCGTACTTCTTCGGCGGGTTCGGATTCCTCTTCCCACTCCTCTTCATCTTCTTCATCTTCTTGCTGCTCCGCGGCGCGCTCTGGGGCGGATGGGTGGGGCGCTACGGCGGCCCGGGATACGGGTACTGGGGCGATCCGCGGTCGCGTCTCGAGGAGTGGCACAAGGAGATGCACGGAGAGAAGCCGCGCGACACCGGGACCACACCTCCGGCGCCGCCGACGGGACGCTAGCGCCCTCCTTCGTCGCTGGGACGCCGGACGGGCTGTCCGGCGTCCCGCGCTACCTAGGATTCAGGCAGCGATGAAGAGAGTCCTCGTCGTGGACGACGAGCCGAAGATCGTGCAGCTCGCGCGCGACTATCTCGAGCATGCGGGCTTCCAGGTCGTCTCCGCGTTCGACGGGAAGGCCGCGCTCGCGACCGCCCGCGGCGAGCGGCCGGACCTCGTCGTCCTGGATCTCGGTCTCCCCGTGCTCGACGGGATCGACGTCGCCCGTACGTTGCGTGCCGAATCGAACGTTCCGATCGTGATGCTGACCGGGCGGAGCGAGGAGTCTGACAGGCTCGTCGGCCTTGAGATCGGCGCCGACGACTATGTCACCAAGCCCTTCAGCCCGAAGGAGCTCGTCGCGCGCGTGCGCGCGGTGCTGCGCCGTTCGGAGCGGCCGCCCGCGGAGAACGAGATCATCCGCGCTGGCGAGGTCACCCTCGACCTTCCACGCATGCGCGCCACTGTCGTGGACCGCGTCATCGAGCTCACGCCCACGGAGTTCCAGCTCCTTGCGACGCTCGCGCGCGAGCCAGGCCGTGTCTTCACGCGGGCGCAGCTGCTCGACGCGGTGCACGGCGTGGCGTTCGAGTCGTACGAGCGCGCGATCGATGCCCATGTGAAGAACATCCGTCGCAAGCTCGAGCCGGATCCCTCGGCGCCGCGCTTCCTCTTGACGGTGTATGGGGTCGGCTACCGCTTCGCGGAGCCGGCCGAGTGAGGGGAGGATGGCGCCACCGGGGCGGACGTCCCCCGTGGTGGCCGGAGAACGAGCCGTTCCCGCCGCCGGGCGGCTGGGAGGGACGAGCGTGGGGCGGAAGGCGCGGCGGCTTCATGCGGCGGTTCGCGTTGCTCTTCCTCGGCGGCGCGCTCCTCTGGTTCGCCGCGGCGACCTTCCTCTTCTGGACGGTCGCCGGAGCGCTCGGCTCGCCCGGCATCTCAGGCGACCTCGCGCGCGGTGCCGCGTTGCTCCTGCTCCTCCTCGGCATCGGGGTGTCGGTTCGCTCGCTCCGCCGGGTCGCGGCGCCGGTCGGCGACGTGATCGACGCGGTCGGCCGGGTCGCGGAAGGAGATCTCACCGCGCGCGTTCGGGTGCGCGGAACTCGCGAAGCGCGCGCACTCACGCGGGCTTTCAACGCGATGACGAACCGGTTGCAGGCGAGCGAGGAGCAGCGGCGCCGCCTCCTCGCGGATGTCAGCCACGAGCTGCGGACGCCGCTCTCGGTCGTCCAGGGCAGCCTCGAGGCGCTCGTCGACGGCGTGCATCCGGCGGACGAGGCGCACCTCGCCGCGATCCTCGACGAGACCAAGGTGCTATCGCGTCTCGTCGAGGACCTCCGCACGCTGTCGCTCGCCGAGTCGGGCGCGCTCGCGCTTCACCGCGAGCCGACCGACGTCGCGGCGCTCGCGCGCGATACCGTCGCCTCGTTCGCGGCGCAGGCCGCCCAGGCCGGGGTCACCCTCGAGGCGTCCGCCTCCAGCGAGCTGCCGCTCGCCGACGTCGATCCCGTCCGCGCGCGCGAGATCCTGGCCAATCTCGTCGCGAACGCCCTGCGCTATACGCCGCGTGGCGGACAGGTGACCGTCGAAGCGCGCGCGAAGGACGGCGCGATCGCGCTCGCCGTCGTCGACACCGGCGCGGGGATCGCGCCGGACTCGCTGGGCCGGGTCTTCGACCGTTTCTACAAGTCGCCCGAATCGCGCGGTGCCGGACTCGGCCTCGCGATCGCGAAGCAGCTCGTCGAGGCGCACGGCGGGACCATCGGCGCTTCGAGCGAGCTCGGTCTGGGGACGCGGATCCAGTTCACGCTTCCTGTGGAAACGCGATCGTGAATCGAGTCCGTCCTATCGAGCTCGGCGCGCGTCCTCCCGGGAAGGACGCGATGCCCGCGTCGTGACCGGCCGCTGTGCGCCGACGGCGTAGGCCTCCTCCAGCAATCGCACGAGCGGCGCGTCGACGTCGTCCTCGCTCGTGAGACGAAAGTGGAGGATGCGCCCCAGCGACCCGTAGTCGTCGATCTTTCGCACGCGGGGATGGGTGACGTCGCGTTTCAGCCAGAGCGTGAGGTCGACCCACTTCGCCTTTGGCGTGAGGCCGATCGATCGCGCGCGGACCTGGAAGACGATCGCGCGTCCCGGCGGGTCGATCGTCACGGGTCCGATCTGCCGGATGCGGTGGTGCAGGTACTCGTACAGAGCGAGGATCTCCGGCGGCTTGCCTTCAAGATGGTCGCCCACGCTCAGCCGACGGCACGAGTGCGACATGTTCGGCGTGACGAACGTGCGCCCGCACTTCGGGCATCGCCAGAGCGGGCGCGCCCGCGCGGTCACGGCGCCGCCTTCGTGCCCTCCGATGTGTCCATCTGGGCGCGCTGCAGCTTGCCCGAGTAGTCCACATAGATCGACTTCCACTCCGAGTAGACGTCGAGCGCCGCGCGGCCCGCCTCGCGGTGACCGTTGCCCGTGGCCTTCATGCCCCCGAACGGAAGCTGGATCTCCGCGCCGATCGTGCCCGCGTTCACGTACACGATGCCCGTCTCCGCGTCGCGCATGAAGCGGAAGGCGTTGTTGACGTTGCGCGTGTAGATCGAGCTCGAGAGGCCATATTTCGTCGAATTCAGGACCTTGATCGCCTCGTCGATGCCGTTCACCTCGATGACCGCGGTAACCGGGCCGAAGATCTCCTCCTGCGCGACGCGCATGTTCGGCTTCACGTCGACGAGGACCGTCGGCTCGTGGAAGAAGCCCTTCCCGAGCGGTCCCTCCTTCGGGATCCTTCCGCCGGCCGCGACGGTCGCACCCTCTTTCTCAGCGACCGGAATGAACGAGTGCACACGATCGAGCTGCGACGAGGACACCACCGGGCCGACGTCGGTCGTCGGCTCGAGCCCGTTCCCGAGCCGGAGCTTCTTCGCGCGGCCGACGAGCTTGTCGACGAGATCCTTCGCCACGCCCTTGTGCGCGATCACCCGCGAGGCCGCGGTGCAGCGTTGGCCTGATGTCCCGAACGCGGACCACACGATGCCGTCGATTGACAGGTCGACGTCAGCGTCGTCCAGCACGACGATCGCGTTCTTGCCGCCGAGTTCGCACGACACGCGCTTGAGCAGACGGCCCGCGATCTCGCTGATGTGAGAACCGGTGTCGGATGAGCCGGTGAACGAGATGAGGTCGACGCCCGGGTGTGAAACCAAGTGGTCGCCGAGCTCACCGCCCGATCCGAGGACGAGGTTGAGGACGCCCTTCGGCAGCCCGGCTTCCTCGAGGATCTCGACCAGGCGCACCGCGAGGAGCGGGGTGTACGAAGCGGGCTTGAAGACGACGGAGTTCCCGAGGATGAGCGCCGGCATGATCTTCCACGTCGGGATCGCGAAGGGGAAGTTCCATGGCGTGATCGCCGCGACGACGCCGACGGGGTGCCGCATGCTCATGGCCCACTTGTTCGGCAGCTCCGCCGGTACGACGTCGCCGAACTGGCGGCGGCCCTCGCCGGCGATGTAGTAGGTCATGTCGATGCCCTCTTGGACGTCCCCGCGCGACTCGGCGATGACCTTGCCCATGTCGCGCGTCATCTCGCGCGCGAGCTCGTCCTTGCGCCGCAGCATGATCTCGCCGGCGCGGTAGAGGATCTCCCCGCGCTTGGGGGCTGGGTAGAGGCGCCATCCGTCGAGTGCTCGACGCGCCGCATCGACCGCGCGGTCGACGTCTTCACGCGTCGCCTTCGCGACGCTGGCGATGACCTCCCCGGTGGCCGGGTCGATGTCCTCGAAGGTGCCGCCGCCGGAGCCGTCGACCCAGCGGCCATCGATGTAATTGCGGAGCTGCAGGGCTGGCATGTGGACTCCCCCTTCTCCTGGGGATGGTAGTGCTCGGAGCTGACGCTGCTGCGCCCTGCTGCGCTGCAGTAGTGCTCGGAGCTGACGCTCCTGCGCCCTGCTGCGCTGCAGTAGTGCTCGGAGGTGACGCTCCTGCGCTCCGCGGGCGGCCAGAGAGCGCCCATGCGCTCGAGGATCGGGACGAGACGCGCGATGCGCCGCGCGAGGATCACGTCCTCCCACGTTTCGCCGGCCGCGGCCTCGAAGTCGACCGCATACGCCGCGGCGTGCGCATCCGAGGCGTGCGGCGCGGTGGCGCGCTCTCTGTGTCGGCTATGGATGTGACGAGCGCGGGCCCGGTCGAGCGGTCGGCTCAGAAACCTCCGTAGAACAGCCAGATGGTCAACGCGCCGACGGCGACGATGCCGAGGAAGATGAGCGCGAACGCGATATTGGCCGCCCGCTCCGGGTCGTTCTGCGTGAACACGCTAGCGAGCCGCGGTGGAGCCGAGAGGGATCGACCCTTTGAGCTCAGGAGTGCGTTTCATGAGAGCGAATTCTGGCGAAATCACACGCGGAACGCCAGCGAAACCGGAGAGAAGAGAAGCATCTCGGCGATCTGACGATGACGGATGGCATTCCTGAGAGAATCGACCCAGAGCACTCCCGATCGGGTAGCGTGGGGGCGGCGATGAGTCAAGCGGTGTGGACCGGCAGCATCAGCTTTGGGCTTGTGAGCATTCCGGTGAAGCTCTACCCGGCGACCGATCCGAAAGACGTTCGCTTCCATCTCTACGATCGGCGCACGGGCAAGCGGGTCCACTACGAGCGAGTGACCCGCGCCGAGGAGGCGGCGACGTTCGAGCCGGAACCATCTGCTCGTGTCGCCACCGACCAGCGAGCCGAGTCGTGGCCGGGCGTACGGAGCGGAGGCGCGGAGTCCCGCGGATCGACGGCGGCGGCGCAGGCCGTGGAGTCCGAGGATGTGGTGAGGGGTTTGGAGCTACCCGGCGGGGACCTCGTGACCGTGACCGAGTCGGAGCTCGTTTCGATCGCCCCGGAGCGAAGCCGGACGATCGAGATCGAGGAGTTCGTCAATCTGGCCGAGATCGACCCCGTCTTCTTCGAGAAGAGCTACCACGTCGCGCCGGATCGCAGCACTGGCGCGGAGAAACCGTACGTCCTGCTGCTCCGGGCCATGCAGGCTGCCGGGATGGTGGGGATCGGCCGGTTCGTCCTTCGGACCAAGCCGCACCTCGTCGCGATCCGCCCGCTTCAGAATGCGCTCGCCCTCGAGACGCTGTTCTTCGGCGACGAGGTGCGTAGCCCCGAGGAGCTGACATACAGCCTTACGGATTTCCCCGTTTCGGAGCGAGAGGTCAAGACCGCCCGGCAGCTCATCGGCGCGATGGCAACGACGTGGTCTCCGTCAAGCCACTCGGACGCCTACCGCGAGGAGCTGCTTCAGCTTCTCCGAAGCAAGGCGCCTGTGGTGCCGGTGCAGACGATCGAGACGGCCGGGGAGAGCCATATCGGCGATCTGATGGACGCGTTGCGGGCGAGTGTCGAGGCCGCGAAGCGAAAGCGTGGGGCGAAAACGTCCACCTCGAAGCGTGCCGGATAGCGGCACCAGATGGCGATGAGGCTCAGTCTTCGGCGGAGGGCTCTCTGGTCAAGTGGGCCACTCCAACAGAGACGTGGTCGGGGCAACGACCACCCTTGCGACTTTGCTGGTAATTCTGGGCCCTGACAGGGATTCGGAGGCGGACCGCATGAGTGGCCGTCAGATGGCATATCGCACCGACGGGTAACAGCGATCGCCAGAATCGCGAGGATCTATGCGGGTCCGGTTGAGCTGAGGGTGTGTGAGATCAGGACATAGGCGACAGCTTTGCGTCTGATGTGTCAAGACATCGGAGACATCACGTGAGGGGGTCTCCGGATGGACGTCGGGCGATACCTGGTCGAGGCACACCTACGCGAGGGGCGCAGCGTCGCCGA
>DASYTL010000028.1:0-3690 GCA_036002305.1 Candidatus Limnocylindria bacterium | reverse complement strand
CGAGGTGATGAGGTGGACGATCCGTGCGGTCAGGACATGGGTCTTTCCCGTCCCGGCGCCGGCGACGACAAGAAGCGGCCCAGCCCCATGCTCCACCGCCTGGCGCTGCTCCGGCGTGAGCGACTCCAGGATGTTCGGCCGGTCTTCCCCGAGCCGGAAACTGAGCTGCTCGGTCACCGATAGATCATACGTTCTATGTCTACAACGAGACCCAGCAGTAGAGGTGTCGAGACGAAGTTCGGGCCTCGCGCGCGAGACGAACAAGGTCAGAGAGCGCGTCGCGCACATCGCTCGCCGGCCACCCGCGCAGCTCTTCCGAGGCGGCCCACTTCTGCGCGACCTCCGGCAGCCGGTCTTCGGTGAGGTCGGCGAGGACCTCGAAATGGTGGTCGTAGACGCGGAAGACCCAGTGCTCGTCATCGGCCGATCCTGCGATCGTCGAATCGGGCGGCTTGGACTGGATCCATTCGATCGCGTTCCGTCCAGTTACCACCTCATCGAGCACTGCAAGGCAGACCACCGGGTCGAGGCTCTTCCACTCGGCGGTCTGAAATCCCGCCCGCTTCGGAATGCGCCCGCGCCGCGTCGTCGCGCGCGATGAAGTACTCGGTCGGCACGCCCATCCGCTAGGTCCTCGCGTAATGCTCCGCAAGAGCCACAAGTGTCCGGACGACCGGACCCTGCGGGCCTTTGGGGGCCTGCGGCCGATCGCGCTCGAACCAGAATGTACCGGCGATGTCGAGGTGGGCCCACTCGGTGCCGTCCTCGACCGCCGAGTCGAGGAACGCCGCGGCCTTGATGGCGCCGCCCTCGCGGCCCGCGCTGTTGCGGATGTCCGCGACCTCGCCCTTGATCTCGTCGCGGTACTCGTCGGTGAGAGGCATCGGCCAGAGACGGTCGCCCGCGCTCTTCGCCGTCTCGCGCACGAGCTCGACGAACGAGTCCGGCTTGCCGAAGAGGCCGGTGAAGTGGTTGCCGAGGGCGACCGCGATCGCGCCGGTGAGGGTGGCGACGTCGACGACGCGCTTGGCTCCTTCGCGCTGCGCGTACGTGATTCCGTCCACGAGAACGAGCCGACCCTCGGCGTCGGTGTTGATCACCTCGACCGTCTTCCCGCTCATCGCGGTGAAGACATCGCCCGGCTTCGTGGCGCCCCCGCCGGGCAGGTTCTCGGTACACGGCGCGACGCCGATGACGTTCGCCTTGAGGCCGAGCTTGCCGATCGCGGCGAGCGCCGCGATGACCGACGCGGCACCGGTCATGTCGGCCTTCATGTGGTGCATGTTGTCGGCGGGCTTGATGGAGATCCCGCCCGAATCGAAGGTGATCCCCTTCCCCACCAGCGCGAGGTCGTAACCGTTGCCGCGCCGACCCTTGTGGCGCAGGACGATGAACTGCGGCGGCTCGTGGCTCCCCTGCGCGACGGACAGATAGCTCCCCATCCCGAGCGCACGGCAACGCTCGGCGTCGAGGACCTCGATACGCACACCGGCCTCTTTGGCCATGGCCCTCGCCTCGTTGGCGACGACCGTCGGGGTCATGCGATTCGCCGGCTCGTTCGCGAGACGTCGCGCGGCGTTCGTCGCGTCACCGATCGCGGTGCCGCGTTCGATCGCGTTCCCGACCGCCCGCTCGGTGATGAGGACCACGGTGTCGATGTCCGGGAGTCGTCGCTCTTCCTCCCGCGTTCGGTGCACCTCAGGTCGCCACATCGCGTAGATCGTCCCTTCCACCGCCGCCTGCGCGGCGCGCTCCTCACCGATCGCGCCGGGCGCGATCGCGATGGCGACTTTGCGCACAGACGATCGCCACAGCCCGCGGATCCCGGTGCTCGCGATGTTGCGGGCGCGCTCGGCGTCGAGCTCGCCGGGCTTGCCAGCGCCGACGAGGACGATGCGGGGCTCGCCGTGGAGCGTGTTCACGCCGTACAGCCGGCTCGTACCGTGCTCGGTCTTCACCACTCGCGTGATCGCGGTCCGCGTGGCGCGCGGGAGCCACGCGGGGGGATCGGTGTTCGCAAAGAGTGGGACCACGATGGCGTCGACCTTGCCGACATGAGAGGGACGAACCGCACGGAACTTCATGGCGTGACCTTCTTTCGACCGGTGAGCGTAGCGATGCGCTCACGCGCCTGCTCAGGCGGCAGGATCAGGATCCGGTCGTCGGCCTGGCGGCGCGTCAGCCCGTGATCGTCGAGGAACTGCAAGAGGGGCAGGACATGCTTGCGGCTCGATCCGGTGAGGTCGCGCGCCCTGGCGACGGTGATCGTCCGCGCCGTCTCGAGCTCGGCGACGACCGATTCGGCGAATCGCGCGACCGCGTTTGGAAGGAAGACCGCCTCGGTCCCGATGCGGATGAGATCTCCCCGCTCGGCGAGGGCCGCGACGAGCTCGCGATCCAATCCGAAATCCGCCTCCAGGGTCTGGGGCGACGGTGGCTGGAGCGGCTGGCGCCCCAGCTCGTCGCGCGCACGCGACCAGGCTTGCTCCTGCGCCGCCGTGAGGGCCACGACGTGGCCCGGTAAGGCGAGCGCGCTGCCGTGCTCGACGAGGCGTCCTTCGCGCGCGAGGCGATCGACAAGCGCGTTGAAGCGCTTGGGAGCGATCCCCAGAGACGAGCGGACCTCTTCGCGGGGGGCTCCCGCCCGGAGCGGCGAACGGCGGTGCGCCGCGGCGAGCCCGCGTTCCACGCGGGTCGCGAGCGCTTCGAACCCCTCGCGTCCGACGAGGGCGTCCCCCAGCGTCACGGCCCGGCCGCTCTCGATCAGCCCCGCGATCGCCGCCTGCCGTTCGGCCGCTCCGAGACCGCTTCTTGTCCCGGCCTCCTCCGGAGTGCGGGGCACGTCCAGCGCGGCGAGAAGCCGCGAGGCAGCGGTCGGCGCGGTCCTGCGTTCGAGGGTCTCGACGGCGTCGCGCCGCCGGCGCAGCCGCTCGCCCGACACGTCAGCGACAATCCCGCCGCCGAGCGTCTCGGGCGGCGACGGCCGGCGGAGGACGAACCGATCGCCGACCGCGAGCGCGACAGGTTCGGCGAGGCGCAGCTGCGCCCATGCCGATGCGCCGGGGTCGAGCGCGGCCCCCTCGAGCAGCGAGACGCGCGCCATCACCTCCGCCGTTCCGATGTGCACCTTCACTGCTTCGTTGTGCGCGAGCGCATCCGATGCCGAGGGCAAGAGCGCAAGTCGCGCCGAAATGACCGACGCCGACTCGAGCGAACCGGGCCGTGCGACGACCATGCCGCGCGCGAGATCGTTCTTCTCGACGCCCGTGAGATTCAAGGCGACGCGGCTCCCCGGGCGGGCAATTTCGAGAGCTCGCTTGTGGGTCTGGATCCCGCGTATGCGCGCGCGCTTCGCGGTCGGGAGGATCGCGACCTCATCGCCGACGCCGAACGCGCCATCGACCAATGTCCCCGTGACCACCGTGCCGAAACCGGTGAGCGTGAATGCGCGATCGATCGGCAGCCTCGGGCGGCCGCCGTCGCGCCGAGGAGGCGCCGACGCGAGGACGTCCGCGAGGGCGCGCACCAGCTCGCCGAGCCCGCTCCGTTCGGTCGCGGACACCTCGACGAACGCGGCGTTCCTGAGCGGCGTCTCTTGAAGGGCCGCGGCGACATCGGCTTTCGCGAGCGCGGCCCATTCGTCGTCCACCAGATCCCGCTTGGTGAGGGCGACGACGCCGCGGTCGACCC
>DASYTL010000027.1:0-1747 GCA_036002305.1 Candidatus Limnocylindria bacterium | reverse complement strand
ATCGTGAAGGGCGTACCGTCGACGTCATCGGCCGCGCAGCTTGGCAACCGTGCCGTCCACGCCATTCGGCGGCTGCTCGTTCGCGAACTGGTCGTCGTCGTGCACCGCGGCCTTCAAACGGACCAGCTCGGTCTTGAGCGTTTTCGTCAATTCCTCCTGGCCGGGTTCGCCATAGAGGTTGTGGAGCTCGGAAGGATCGTTGACGAGGTCGAACAGCTCCCACTGGTCCTTCTTCCAGAAGTGGATCAGCTTGTGCGTCCGGGTGCGGACACCATAGTGCGCGCGCGTGTTGTGGTCGCCGGGGTCGTGGTAGTAGCGGTAGTACATCGACGTGCGCCAGTCGGCCGGCGTCCGGCCGCGCAGCACGGGAACGAGGCTCCGGCCCTGCATGTCGGCAGGAACGGCAAGCCCCGCCGCATCGAGGAACGTCGGGGCGAAATCCACGTTGAGCGCGATCGCGTCGCTCCTCGTTCCCGGCGCGATCACGCCCGGCCAGCGGATGAGGAACGGCATCCGCAGCGCTTCCTCGTACATGAACCGCTTGTCGTACAGGCCGTGGTCTCCGAGGAAGAAGCCCTGGTCGCTCGTGTAGATCACGACCGTCTTCTTCGCGAGGCCGCTCGCGTCCAGGAAGGCGAGGAGCCGGCCGACGCTGTCGTCGACGGACTGGATCGTCGCCAGGTAGTCCTGCATGTAGCGCTGGTACTTCCATCGCGCCAGCGCCTCGCCCGTCAGGGTGACCGCGTGACCGTCACGCGTGACCGTCACCACCGTCGGCTTTTCGGCGAGCCAGCTCGCGCGCTGATCGGCGGCCAGGTCTGACGGCGGCTCGAGCTTCAGGTCGCGGCGCGTGAGGTCGTCCGCCACGCGCTGCTCGTTCTCGTGGAGCGCGTCCGTCCGCGTCGCGTAGGAGTCCCAGAACGTCTCCGGCTCCGGGATCCGGCGGTTCGCGAACTGCGCGCGGTGTGGCGCGTCCGGCTCCCAGGGCCGGTGGGGAGCCTTGTGATGGACCATCACGAAGAACGGCTTGTTCTTCGGCCGGGTCTTCAGGAAATCGATGGCGAGGTCCGTGATCACGTCGGTTACGTAGCGTCCGGTGTGCTTCGTCTCGCCGGTCGCCGTATAGAAGATCGGATCCGTGTAAGCGCCCTGCCCGGGAAGGATCTCCCATCGATCGAAGCCGGCGGGATCGCTCCCGAGATGCCACTTCCCGACCATGCCCGTGTAGTAGCCGGCCTGCTGCAGGCGCCTCGCCACCGTCACGCGCGAGCTGTCGAACCGGTTGAACACGGGCACGCCGCTGAGGTGCGAGTACTGGCCGGTGAGGATCGTCGCGCGGCTCGGCGTGCAGATCGAATTCGTCGCGAACACGTTCCCGAGCCGCATCCCCTCGCGGGCGAGGCGGTCGATGCTCGGCGTCGTGTTGACGTGCGACCCGTACGCGCTGATGGCATGCGCCGCGTGGTCGTCCGACATGATGAAGAGGATGTTCGGCCGGTCGGCAGCGACGGCCGGCGACGCGAGGGTGGAGAGGACGGCCGCGAGGATGAGGCTGGGCACGGAAGAGATGCTAACCTTCACCGCGCCGGCGCCTCAGTGGGTCCACCGCGGCGGCTCGTCCCGGTCGCGGTCGATGCCCATCAGCTTCGCGGTGCGCCGCTTGTAGCGGCGCTGGAACCAGGCCAGGCGCGCGCGGGCGACCCACGGCCGCACCGGGATCGCGTCCATGTAGACGAGGGCGGCGATC
>DASYTL010000026.1:0-278123 GCA_036002305.1 Candidatus Limnocylindria bacterium | reverse complement strand
GCCGGTCTTGGCGCGCACGCCCAGCAGGTGCTGGGTCGAGGCGCTGATGGTGAGATCGTCGCCGCCGGTCAGCGTGCCGGTGAGCGTGGCGGTGGTGGTGTCGTCGACCAGGCCCACGGCCACCGAGGCGCCGATGCCGACGCCCACCTGGCCGGTTCCGCCGGGATTCAGGTGGATCCTGAACCGCCACACGCCGCGGCCCTGCGTGCCCACGTAGATGTCGACGTCCGTCGCGCTCAGGTGCTCGAAGTGCGCGAACCACGGCCGCGGCAGGTGCGGAACGCCCGAGATCTCGGGCTGGAACGGGTCGGTGATGAGCCGCCAGTCGGCGCCGCCGTTCGTGCTCAGGAAGACGCCGGAGTCGCGTCCGCCGGCGATCACGATGTTCGAGTCCGACGGATCGAACGCGAGGAGCGTCGGCTGCGGATAGCCGAGGAAGTCCGTGAAGCTCGACGGGCCGCGCCGTGTCGCGTACTTGAAGACGCCGTGGCCCGTCATCATCGCGTCGAGGTCGGAGTCCTGAGTCCACCCGGCGCCCGCGTTCGTCGACGAGACCATGCGCGGACCGCCCTGAGCGGCCGGGCGCATGTTCGACGCGTAGAGACGGTCGGAGTTCTTGGGGTCGACGGCGAAGATCCCGATGCCGCCGGTCATGCCGACGGTGCCGTCGATCCGGGTCCAGGTTCCGCCTGACGTGCCGGTGTACCGCCAGAGCTGGTCTCCGTTGCGCGCCATGTTCCGCTCGTTGCAGATGCCCGCCTGCACGTAGAACGTCGGGGTGCCGGCGCTGCCCGCGGTGTCGGCCGCGCGAACGGCGCACGCGCCCGCGGGCGCGCCCGCGATCGGCGTCCACGTGATCGTGGGCGCGGTGATGTCATTCGTGAAGAAGACACCGGCCGTCGTCACGATCACGTACTTCTTGTCGCCGAACCGATCGAGCGAATCCATCGGACGGAACCCGATGAGATTGCCCGGCGGCCGCGACGCCGCGCTGATCTCGCCGCCGCCGGCGAGGCCGGTTCCGCGCACGAACATGCGGAGCCCGGGCGCGGTGTTGAAGCAGCACTCGGTCGAGACGACGCGGTTCTCGTCGGCGTTCAGGTCGAACGCGTCGCAGCACTGATCGTTGTGCCACGTCGGCGACGTCGCGCCTGCGTTCGCCGTCGCCCACAGGCCGTCGTCCTGCAGCGCGAGGTACAGCTCCTCCGCCGTCGCGCCCGCGCGATTCACGCCGGCCATGCCGAAGAGCCACAGCGCGTGCGGGCTCCTTGTCGGCTGCGTCCAGGTCGGGCTCTGGCACGTGGCGGTCGTGTCGGTGTTGCGGTACACGCCGCCGTCCGACGAGAAGATGCGCGGGCACGCGTCGATCGGCGCCTGCGTGTCGAAGACGAGATCGCCGGCGTCGTCGTGCGCGCCGACGGTGCTCGTGAACGGACCCGCCCAGGTGTTGGTCGGGCAGCGCGGCGCTCCGCCGGGCGCCTTCGCCGCGGGCGTCGTGCAGTCGGCGCGGTGGAGGCTCACGTCCGCGAACCAGAGGTCGAAGTGGTCGACGCCGAGGACGTTCGAGCGCTGGTTCGTCGCGACGAACGGGACACGACCCTGCGGAGACGGATTCGTCAGCTGGCTCGGCCACGTCGCGCCGGCATCGTCGGACTCATAGATGTTCGTGCCGACGACGGCGAAGAGCACGTATGACTCGTCGGGCGAGACCGCGATGGAGCACTGCTCGCCGGCGGCGGTGCCGGGGAGCCCGACCGTCCCCGTCCAGCTCAGTCCGCCGCTCGTCGAGCGGAAGTGGCCGTCGGCGCCGCAGATGTCGACGATCCCCTGCCCGGTGGGTCCACCCGCCTGCACGACGACGTCCCAGACGTCGCCCGCGGGCGTCGTCGGCGACGGATCGACGAACGTCCACGTCAGGCCCGAGTCGGTGCTGATCGCCACGCCGCAGTTCGTGCCCACGAAGACGTTGTTCGGGGCGCCGGGCCGGATGCCGATGCCGAATGCTGAGGGCTCGCCCTTGCGCGACGCCGCGCAGTTGAACGCGCCGGACGGGATCGCCGTCGCCGGATGCGTCCAGGTCGTGCCGCCGTCGGTGCTCACGTTGATCCCGGCGATGCTGCTCACGCGACCGTCGTAGAGCGAGGTCGCGTAGACGCGCTGCGTGTTGCTCGGGTCGACCTCGACGTCCCACGTCGCCATCGGTCGGTGCCCGGGCAGGAAGCTCCAGGTGACCCCGCCGTCGATCGTCTTGTAGAGGCCACCCCACTCGGTCGCCGCGTAGAAGATCTGGTTGTTTCCGGGGACCGCACCGATGCCGTTCACGCGGCCGCCGGACGCGCCGTTCGGATCGGTGGCGTGCAGGTCCGACGAGTCGGGGTTGACGTCGGTGATGCCGAGGACATCGAAGGCCTGCGGCGTCGACGAGACGCTCGCCTGCGCGGGGGTCGCGGCGACGTCGCTCGCCGAGTCGGACGACGCGAAGATCATGACGTCGCCGCTGCCCGCGTTGAGCGAGCCGGCCAGCGACGCCCTGGTCACGACGTTCTCGATGTCGATCGCGACCGACCCCGCGATGCCCACCTTCCCGCCGCCGGCGCCGGACTTCGCGGATGCGCCGAGGTCGTTGGTCGAGCCCCTGAGCGCCTGGATCGTGGCGCCGTTCGACGTCACCGTGTCGCCGCCGGGCAGGATGGCCTCGTTGCGGATCCGCGCGTAGTTGATGGCGACGGCGACGCCGATGCTGACGCCCGATCCGTGCCCCGGCGTGACCGCGCGACCGTCCGCGCTCGCGGTCGCGTCGCTCCCGCTTGACGTCGCCAGGGTGAAGCGCCCGCCGGCGATCAGGGCGATGGGACCGATGAGCGTCGCGAGTGACGAGGTCTTCGCGAGGTTGATCGCGACCGCCGCCGCGACGTTCACGCCGCCGGAGTTGGTGGCCGCTTGGGGGGTCGGGTCGCCGCCGTCGCTGCTCCCGCCGCCCGTGCTCTGTCGCGTCGCGTTCGCGTAGCCGCGCTGCGCTGCGACCTCCTGGTCCACGCCGTCCCCGGAAGCGCCACCGCTGCTCTCGCCAGGCGCGCCCGACGCGGATGCGGTCGCGCTCGCGGAGCTGACCGACGAGCCATTT
Source organism: Candidatus Limnocylindria bacterium (assembly GCA_036002305.1). Taxonomy (GTDB): domain Bacteria; phylum Chloroflexota; class Limnocylindria; order P2-11E; family P2-11E; genus 3-1-20CM-2-70-9. The sequence continues at coordinate 274,999 of DASYTL010000026.1, read as the reverse complement.
GCGCTGAGCGAGACCGCGCCGGCGGCCGTGAGGTTCCGCGCGAGCGTCGCTTCCGCGCGATGGTTCGCGATGGTGAGCGCGAGCGAGAGGCCGACCGCGGCGTCGGCGCCCTGGGCGTCGCCCTCGGCCGTGGTCGCCGCGGACGCGGTCTGGTCGGCGCTCGCGCTGAACGCGCCGCCGATCGAGAGGTCGGTTCCGCCGCCGACCGTGGCGGTCGTCGTGACGTTCGACAGCGCGATGGCCACGCTGGGCACGATCGCGACGTCGCCGCCGGCGGCGCCCGTCTTCGCGTGCACCGCCGTCTCGCGCTCCGTGGCCGCGGCGACCGACAGGTTCCCGCCGCCGTTCAGCGTGCCGGTCAACGACGCGGTCGTCGTCTCGTCGACGAGCGCGATCGCGACCGACGCACCGATCCCGACCGAGCCCGCGCTCACTCCGTCGGTCGTCTCCGCCGGAAGCGCATCCGCGCCGGTCATGGAGCTCGACTCGGCCGTGATGTTCACGGCGCCGCCGGCCGCGTTCAGAACGCCGGCGAGGCTCGCCGCCGTGACAGTTCGTTCGATCTCGATCGCGACCGATCCCGCGACCCCGACGGACCCGCCGCCGGCGCCGCTCGTCGCCGACGCACCCAGCTCGTGCTGGGAGCTCATCGCGGCCTCGATCGTCGCGCCGTTCGCGGTGACGGTCGCGCCCGCGGGCAGGCTCGCCTCGTTCGTGATCCGCACGAAGTTGATCGCGACCGCGGCGCCGATCGAAACGCCGCCGGAGGTCGAATCGGCGGGTGCGCTCGCGTCCTCGGGCGCGCTCGCGCTGACCGATCCCACTGCGCTGCCGTCGGCCGTGGCGCGGGCGTCCGTATTCGCGGAGGTGGAGAGCGTGAAGCGGCCCGTCGCTCGCGCCGTGATCGCGCCGATCGTGGCGCGTGAGATCGATTGCGCCAGGTTGATCGCGACCGCCGCCGCGACGTTGACGCCGCCCGACGAGGTCGAGGCCGACGGTGTGCTCGCGGCACCGCCGCTCCCGTCCCCGCCCGCGGCTGCCGAGGCGTCGCTCGCGAAGGATCGCTCGCGGCTCACCTGCTGGTCGACCCCGTTGCCGGCGTGACCGCCGCCCGATTCGTCCTGCGGCGCGCCGGCGGCGCTCGCCGTCGCCGTCGCCGAGCTCTCCGACGCGCCGTGCGCGCTGAGCGCGACGTCGCCGGCCGCGTCGAGGTTCCGGAGCAGCGTCGCTTCGCTGCGATGGTTCGCGATGGTCAGCGCGAGCGAGACGCCGATCGCGGCGGAGCCACCTTGCGCGTCGCCCTCGGCGGTCGTGTTCGCCGAGGCGGCCTGAGTGGCGCTCGCGCTGAACCCGCCGGACATGTCGAGCGGTGCGCCGGTCGACACCGTCGCGAGCGTCGTCACGTTCGAGAGCGCGATCGCGACCGACGGGACGATCGCGACCTTGCCACCGGCCGCGCCGGTCTTCGCGCGCACGTCCGCGCTGTGGGCGGTCTCCGCCGTGAGCGAGAGATCGGTCGCGCCGGTGAGCGTCCCGGTCAGGCTCGCGGTCGTCGTGTCGTCGATCGCCGCGAGCGCGACCGACGCGCCGACGCCGAACGAGTGCGAGGTCACGCCGGAGCTCGCGCTCCCCGAGCCATCCGCGGGAGCGATGGCGGGCAGCGCGTCGACGACCGTCTTCGAGACGGACACGGCCTTGACGCGCACCTTACCGGCACCGCCCCCGCCGCCCGACGCGTGACCCGCGTTCAGCGAGCCGATGATCGAAGCCGACGTGCGGGTGTTCTCGATGTCGATGGCGACCGAGCCCGCGACGCCGACCGCGCCGCCGCCCGCGCCGCTCGTCGCGCTCGCGCCGAGCTCGTGGGTCGACCGCATGAGCGCTTCGATCGTCGCGCCGTCCGACGTGACGTTCGCGCCTGCGGGCAGGATCGCCTCGTTGCGGATCTTCGCGTAGTTGATCGCGACGCCCGCCCCGATGGAGGCTCCGCTCGTCGAATCGCTCGGTGCGCCGGCGCCGCCGCTCGAGTCCGCCGGAGCGCTCGCGTCGCTCGGCCCGCGCGCCGCGCTCCCGTCCGCGCTCGCGAACGCGTCGGTGTCCGCAGCGGTGGACAGCGTGAAGAGCGCACCCGCGGTGACCGTCACCGCGCCGATCGTCGCGCGCGATGTGGTCGTCGCGAGGTTGATCGCGATCGCGGCCGCGACCGAGACGCCGCCCTGCGATGTCGAGGCGCTCGGCGAGGCGTCCGTGGCCGCGCCGCTTCCACCGGTGCTGCTGTCGGTCGCGCTCGCGAGGCTCCGCTCGGCCGCGACCTGCTGGTCGACGCCGTTCCCCGCGTGTCCGCCGCCGGAAGCGTCCCCCGGCGCACCGGCGGCGGATGCGGTCGCGCTTGACGAGCTGTCGGACGATCCGCGCGCCGCGAGGCCCACCGCCCCGCCCGCGGTGAGATCGCGCGAGAGCGTCGACTCGGTCAGGTGGTTCGCGATCGTGAGCGCCAGCGCGAACCCGACCGCGGCGCTCGCGCCCTTCGTGTCGCCCTCGGCGTTCGTGCGCGCGGAGGCGGTCTGATCCGCGCTCGCGCCGAACGCGCCGCCGATCGTCAGCAGGCCGCCGGTGCCGACCGTGGAGCTCGCGGTGACGTTCGAGAGCGCCACCGCGACGGCTGGGGCGAGCGCGACGCCGCCGCCCGCTGCGCCGGTGCGCGCGTCGGTGCTCATGTCGTCCGCGCTCGCCGCGCTCAGCGAGAGATCGTGCCCGCTGATCGTCGCGCCGTCCGCGACGGTCGCCCGGGTCGTGTGCTCGACGAAGTTGAGCGCGACCGCCGCACCCAGCCCGAGCTTCGAGGCTCCGCTGGCCCCGCCCTGGGCCGGGAGCGCGAGGGATTGGGAGCGGGCGTTGGACGCCGCCGACAGCTCGACGCCGCCCGAGCCGGCGGCGACCGTTCCCGTCCCGGTGACCGTGGCATCGGTGTGGAGGTGAACGATGTTGAGTGCGAAGGACCCGGCGACGCTGAGCTTGCCGCCGCCCGCGCCGGACGTCGCCGTGGCGGCGAAGTCGTGCCGGCCGTCGCTCGCGCCCGTGACCAGCGCCCGCACCGTGGCCGGACCGTTGGCTGTTCCGGCGACCGTGGCGGAGTTGGTGACCGTCGCGTAGTTGATGGCGACGGCTGCGCCGATCGCGAGCGGGGGTGCCCTCGCTGCGGTCGCCGAGCCGTCGGCGTTCGCCTTCGCGTCGGAGCTCGCGGACGAGAAGAGCAGGAGACCGGTCGAGCCGACCGTGATGCCCAGCGGGATGCTGGCGGTCGATGACGTCTTGGCGATGTTCACGGAGATCGCGGCCGCCACGGCGACCTCGCCGCTCGAAGAATTGGCGGGCGGGGCGGCCGGGGCCGAGCCGCCGCCGGCGGTCCCGTTCGCGGTCGCGACGCCGTCGCCGAACGACCGCTGCTGCGCGACCTGCAGGTTCGTCGTGGCCGAGCCCGAGCCGTCCTGCGGCGCGCCGTTCGCGCTCGCCCTGGCGTCGGCGCCGGTCGACGAGGTCCCCGTCGCGGTGAACGCCGCGGTCCCGGTCGCGGTGAAGCCACTGGCGGTCGTCGCGGTGACCGAGTGGTCGGCGAGGCTCAGCGCCAGCGCCGCGCCGACGGCGGTAGTCGTCCCGGTCGCGTCACCTTCGGCCAGGGTGCTGGCGCCGGTCGTCCCGTCGTTCGCACGCGCAGCGAAGTTCCGAACGCCGAGCGTGACGCCGGTGCCGACCGTGGCCGCGGTGCTGAGGTTCGAGAACGTCAGCGCGGCGACGGGGGTGATCGCGGTGCCGCCCGCGGCTCCGCCCTCCGCCTTGGTCGAGATGGAGCGGCCGGTCGTGGAGGCATCCAGTGTCACGTCGCGCGCCGTCACGCTGGAGCCGTCCCCGAGCGTGGCCTGCGTCGAGTCGTCGACGCTGTGAACGGCGACGGACGCGCCGATGCCGGTCTTCGCGCCGCCCGAAACGGCCGGCTTCGCCTCGACGGAGCTGCTGAAACCGGACGACGCGTTCAAAGCGAGATCCGTCCCGGCCGCGCCGACGGTGGCCGACGGGTCGACCGCCGCCTGCGTCGTGAAGTCGGTCACGGCGACCGACAGCGCGCCCGCCACGGTCACACCGGATGAGTCGCCCACGCCGGAGACCGCCTGCGCCGCGAACGTCGGCGTCGCCGGCGTCTGGGCCTCGACCGTGACGCGGCTGGCGGTCAGGCTCGCCGTGCCGACGTGCGCCGTGGTCGTGACGTTCGCGAGGTTCACGGCGACCGCCACGCCAAGGCCCGAGCCGCCGGGGCCCACCGCGCTCCCGTCCGCGGCGGCCGACGACCGCGCCTTGGACGCGGCATGCACCTTCTGCTCGCGAGTGCCGGTGACGATGGTCACCGGTGTCGCGGCGTCCGCGGCGACGTGCGCGTCCGTTGTCGCGGTCAGGCGGCTGAACGAGAGCGCGCCGACGACGGTGACGTTCCCGTCGGCGGTGCGGGCGTTGCCGGCGGTCCTTGCGTTTGGCGTCTCGTTGTTCGCGTTCGCACCGCCCGGGCTCGCCTTCGCCGTGGTCGTGACCGTCCCGTCGGAGTCGGCGGACACCGTGGACGTATTGGCGCTGACCGTCGTCGAGCCGCTGATCGAGGCCTGCGTGGTCTGCGTCACGTTGCTGATCGCGATCCCAGCGCCCTTCGAGACGCCGCTGGCGTCCCCGGTGGTCGTCGCGGAGACGACGTTGGTCGCCGAAACGGCGAGGTCGCCCGAGACCGTGATCGCGCTCGCCCCACGGATGCGGCTGGTCGCGGTGCTCGTGATATCCGACCCCGAGACCGCGGCGTCGGTCGAGCCATCGGTCGGCGCGGCCGTGGCGGCGAGCGCCGAGGTGACGGTCGAGCCGGCGGCGAGCGAGAGGTTACCGTCGGCCGCGATCGCCGAGTCGACGACGTCGACGGTGGCCTCGGAGGTCGCCAGGAGCCCCACGATGGATTCGGCGGGTGATGTCGAATCGACCGCCGAGGCCGCCGAGACGTCGATGTTCCCGCCGCTCACCGCCGCGCTCGTGATCGAGACCGACGCCGTCGCGCTCCCGCTGAGCGCGCCGGGGAGGAGCGGAAGGGGCGCGGTCGCGCTCTGGCTGTTGGCGGCCTGAAGCGTGATCGTGCCGGTCCCGGTGTCCAGGGTGGTGCCCGAGGTCACGACGATCCTCTCCGACGTCACCACGAGGTTCACCCCCGGCAGCAACAGCGTGCCCTGAAGGGTGACGACGTCGTCGCCGCCGCCGGCGTCGACGGTCAGCGAGGCCGTCGGGATCGTGAAGGAGACGCTCTCCATCGTCGGACTCCCGGCCGGCGTCTCGGCGACGAGCATCGTCGCGGGGCTCGCCGGGTCCGGCTTGATCGTGATGTGGTCGGCGGTGGAGCTGCCCGTGACGGTGACGTTCGCGGCGCTCGCGATGACGATCGGCTCGAGGCCGACATACCTGATCGGATGACCGTCGACGGTGACCGTCCCTGAGTTCGGCCCGGTCGCGCTCGACGTGACCGACGCATGCGTGCCATCGATCACCAGGGTGTCGAACCCGCCCGCACCGCCGTCGATGAGACCCGAGAGGCTCCCGCCCGTTCCGACCACGAAGGTGTCTCGGTTGTTCGCCGCGCCGGTCAGGTTCTGGAAGCCGCTGAATGCCAGAGCCCCGAGCGTGCCGGAGTTCGGCCCGGTGAGCGTCCACGTGGTGTCCGCGGCGGGACCGACGAGCGTGTTCGCCGGCCCCTCGGCCGCGACGGACGAGACGTTCGTGAAGGTCACGCCGCCGGTACCGGCCGCGGTGGCCGTGCCCGCTCCCGGCGCGCCCAGGCTGAACGTCGATCCGGGAGCTGTCGCGACCTTCACCGAGTTCGCGCCGCCTCCGCCGTCGAACGAAACCGGTGCGGTGATCGCGCCGCCTCCCGGATCCACGGTGAGGTGATCGGCGCCGCTTCCGCCGCTGACCGCCACGTTCGAGACGGTCGCGGCCGGTCGCGTCGAGGTGCTGCCGTTCACCGTCACCGCGAGGTCGGATCCCGCCGCCCTCACGCCGACGTCGTTGGTCGTCGTTCCCGTTGCGGCGACGTTCCACGTGGCCTGGAAGGCCACCGTATGTGAGCCGGTCGCCCCCGCGGTCGCGTCCGCGGGAGCCGACGCCGAAACCGTCGCGAGCCCGTGGTCGGATCTGGTGACCGCGACCGAGCACGTGCCGTCGGCGCCGGTCACGCACGACGACGCCGAGAGCGAGGAATCGGCAGGCGACGCCGCGAACGCGACGGTCGTGCCGGCGGCGGGCGCGCTGTCCTTCGTGACGGTCGCGGTGAGGTTCGCGCTCGCCCCCGCGCTCGCGTTGGTCGGGCCCGAAAGTGCTACGGCCCAGCCATCATTTGGCCTGGGGCTCGGCGTGGGGGACGGCGCGGGAGTCGGCGATGGTGAGCTCGTGGGCGCCGGAGTCGGCGAAGCGCTTGGCGACGATGACGGCGAGCTCGAAGGCGAAGGCGAGCTGCTCGGAGTGGCTGACGGCGACGGCGACGCGATTGGTTCGGGCGAGGCCGAAGGAGCGGGGGACGTGGAGGGCGACGGCGACGCGCTCGGGTCCGGACTCGCGCTTGGCGACGGAGATGCGCTCGGTTCGGGCGAGGTCGTTGGACTTGGTGACGCGCTCGGACTCGCGGATTCGCTGGGCGAAGGGCTCGCCGAGGCGGACGGGCTCGGTGATGGCGACTCGCTTGGTGAGGCGCTCGCTGGTGCGGACGCGCTTGGGGAAGGTGACGGGCTGGGCGACGGTGAGGAGCTCGGTGAGGGAGTCGCTGTCGCGGTCGCCGAAGCCGACGGCGATGCGGTCACCGTCGCCGAGGGTGATGCGCTTGCCGTTGCAGCTGCGCTCGCCGATGCTGAAGGGGCCGCGGTCGGACGCGCCGTCGCCGCCGGTGCGGCGGCGCCGTAGCCCGCATAGGTGGGCGACGGCGCGGGCGTGGGCGCGGAAGACGTGGCCGGCTTGACCGAAGCGGATGGCGTCGCGGGGTGCGCGCTCGCGGACGGTGAGGGTGGTGCGCTCGACGTGGGCGCCGCCGTCTTCGCGGGCGCGGCGCTCGCGGTGGGCGCGGGTGTCGCGACGGGACGCGGCGCGGGAGGTCGCCAGTCGAGGGGCTGGACGATGGTCTCGCCGGTCGTCGCGTCATGGCGGATGACGCGAACGCCGGACTCGAGCGCCCACGCCGCGAGACTCGCCGCGTCGGTCGGTCGGAGCGTGACGCCGTAGAGACCGCGCTCCGCGTCGACGAGCTTCGCTTCGAGGGGAGGCACCCTGACGAGCGCGACGCGATAGTCGGTCTCCGGATCGCTCGCCCACGTGAGCAGCGTGAGGCCGTTGGTCGCGAGATACGCCTCGCTGTCTTCGATCGAGTAGAGCTTCGGAAAGTAGACCCAGATGTTCTCCTCGGAGGTCAGGTCGCGGAAGACGCGGATGGGCGGGAGCGCGAAAACGTAGCGGCCAGTGACGGGGTCCGCCATCTGGATCACAAGTCCGAGCCCGAGGACCGTGCTGAGCGCGCCGCGCTCCTTTGTGCCCGGAGGGAACTGGATCGCGACGGTACCGGGCTCGACCCCGGGTTCGACCTTGAGGATCGCGGGCGGCGAAATGGGCTGCGGGGAAGGCGCGGTGCTGGACGTGGGCTGCGCCGGGGGCGTGGATTGCTCGGCCTGCGCTTGCGCGCTCGAGGTCGTGTCGATCAGGGCGATGCGAGAGATGGGCAGGCTGATGAAAAGCACATAGAGCGAGAGGACGGCCATCACCATCGCTCGTTGGACCGATGGCGCAGATGTCCCCGCCGAGTAGTGCCGCGACCCCTGCAGGTACGCCGCGGCGACCACTAGAGGTCTCGAAGACCCACCATGGCTCCCCTTCCCCTGCGCGCGCGTCTCGCGCATTAAGGCACTTCATCTGTTACGCAGTCAAGTGTTCAGAACGTGAGAAGTGTCGTCGCGCGCGACGTGATCGCGCTCGCGACGTATAGGTCGCCTGTTCCGACTGCTACTTCGCGTCGAGTGCGTACGCCTCGTCCGAGAGCGCGAGCACGTGCTCGAGCAGCAGCGCCAGCCATGGACGATCTCTTCCGCGGGACGACCGCACTTTCGCTCGACCCATTCGCGCCGCGCGCGGTCGGCGCTGCGTCCGGAGCCAGAGTGGAAGCGGCGGCGCCATGTAGAGCGCCGCCGATGCCGCATACGCGCAACGCACAGCGCGCTCGTCGCCGCGCCATCCCGCGTCGCGCAGTCCGTCGACGTAGCCCGCGAACACTCGCGCGCTCATCGTCGAGAGCAGCTCGGGGTCGGCATCCAGCCAGATGTGGCTTCCACCGACCAAAATCGCGATCTCCTGACCCAGGGGTGCCCTCCCGACGGAGGACCACTCGATGGCGATGGTGCGCTCCGCTCCGTTCGGAGCCCGCGAGCCGATGAGGTTCGTGCGCCAGGCGTCGAGGTGTGACAGCGCTTGGGGCAGGCGGTCGAGGCGGTCGAAGAGCTTGGGCGCGGCCGCGTGTAGACGCTCGAGGCGGCCGAGCGACAGATCCGGTATCGCCCTCGCGACCATCGGGTCGCTCCAGCACGCCGGCGAGCGGACCGCATCGATCCAGGGAAGCCAGTTCGTCCACGACCGCAGGTACGCCGTCGTGAGAAAGGCGGCGTCGGGCACCGGGCGTCCGGCGGTGTAGGCGCCGTTGAACAGGCCGAGGTGCCGGGGGCGAGGACGTAGCGGTCCGTCGGCCAGCGGCCGGCGGTCGTCTCGGGCACGTCCTCGATCCATATATAGGTGAGCTCGTCTCCCCCTTCCAGTAGTTCCACTCACGCTCGGCGGCATCGACGAACGCGCGGCCGCGGTAGCCGTGGAGCGCGCGAACGCCCGGCTGCATGCCGATCCAGGCCAGGGGCGCGTGCGACGTCGACGTTACGGGGACGACGCGTGCCAGGAAGAGCCTTCGGACCGGATCGTCGAGCGCTCTCGGATCGCCGGCCAGGCGGCCGGCGAGCGCGTCAAGCTCGCTATTCGCCGTCGAGCGTGTTGCCCACGGTGAGCTCGTGCATCCAGTCCTCGAGCGCCCGCCCGATGCGATCGAGCGGCGGCGGAGCGCTCTTCGAGACGCGGCGGTAGCGCGGCGGCTCGGGGAGCGGCCGCGCCGCCCAGTGCCTCGCCTGAACGCGCGCGAGATCCTGAGCGGTCGCGGCCATCTCTCGGTTACCTCCTAGACGTCGCTGTACAGGTAGAACTCGTACGGGTGGGGACGGAGCGCGACTTCCTTCGCGCTCGCGCGCTTGATCGAGAGCCACGCTTCGATGAGGTCCTCGGTGAACACGTTGCCGCGCATGAGGAAGTCGCGGTCGGCGTCGAGGGCGTCGAGCACCTCCTCGAGGGAGCCGGGCGTCTGCTTCACGCGCTTCTTGGCCTCGCCCTCGAGCTCGTAGAGGTCGACGTCCATGGGCGGCGGCGGCTCGATCCGGTTGATCACACCGTCGAGTCCCGCCATGAGGCAGGCCGAGAACGAGAGGTACGGGTTGCACGACGGGTCCGGCGCGCGGAACTCGAGACGCCGTGCCTCGGGCTTGTCGAAGTACGTCGGGATCCGCACGCACGCCGAACGGTTGCGCATCGAGTACACGAGGTTGATCGGCGCCTCGTACCCGGGGACGAGCCGTCGGTAGCTGTTCGTCGTCGGCGCCGCGAAGGCGAGGATCGCCGGCGCGTGCTTCAGGAGACCGCCGATGTAGTGGCGCGCGGTCGTGGAAAGCAGCGCGTAGCCCTCGCGGTCGTAGAAGAGGTTCGAGCCGTTCTTCCAGAGGCTCTGATGCGTGTGCATGCCCGATCCGTTGTCGCCGAAGAGCGGTTTCGGCATGAACGTGACGACGTAGCCATTCTTCGCGGCGACGTTCTTGGTCACGTACTTGTACTTGAGGACCTTGTCGGCCATCTCGACGAGCGTGGAGAAGCGCATGTCGATCTCGGTCTGTCCCGCGGTGCCGACCTCGTGGTGATGAACCTCGACCGCGATCCCGGCGTCGATGAGCGCGCGGACCATCTTCGAGCGGATGTCCTGCAGCTTGTCGGCGGGCGGGACCGGGAAGTAGCCCTCCTTGTAGCGCGGGCGGTGCGCCAGGTTCGGTACGCCGCCGTCCTTGCCGGAGTTCCAGATCCCTTCCTCGGAGTCGATGTAGTAGAAGCCGCAGTTCTGCGTCTGATCGAAGCGGATCGAGTTGAAGATGTAGAACTCGATCTCCGGTCCCCAGAACGACGTGTCGGCGATGCCGGTCGTCGGCAGGAACTCCTCGGCCTTCCTCGCGACGTAGCGCGGATCGCGCGAGTACGGCTTGCGCGTCAGCGGATCGATGACGTCACAGGTGATGTTGAGCGTCTTGATCTCGAGGACCGGATCGATGAAGACCGCGTTCGGGTCCGGCATGAGAAGCATGTCGCTCTCGTGGATGTGCTGGAAGCCGCGGATGGACGACCCGTCGAAGCCGATCCCGTCGGCGAAGAGACCCTCGGAGAGCTCCTCGACCGGGATGGAGAAGTGCTGCCAGGTGCCCGGCAGGTCGACGAAACGAAGATCGACGATCTTGACCTGCTGCTCCTTGGCGAGCTTCAGGATGTCTTTGGGCGAGGTCTTCGGTTGCGCGGGTGCCGCCGTTGCCGGCCGCTCGATGGTCAGCGTCATCTGCAACTCCCCACGGGTTATGTCCGGACAAGCGTCCAGCCAGCGGTGTGCGAGTTGAACTGCCGGATCGGTCGTGATTCGGTCGTGATTCGGTAGCGAGGCCCACGGGCCAAGAAGTCACTTGACACTTACGTAAGTGGAGACTTACGCTCCGCGGCCGTGGATGCGTTCGCCGCCCTCGCCGAGCCCAGGCGACGCGAGATCCTGCGGCTCGTCACGAGCGGAGAGCTCTCCGTGGGTGAGATCGCCCGGCGCTTCGAGGTCACGCGCCCGGCCATCTCGCAGCACCTTCGCGTGCTCAAGGACGCCGGGCTCGTGACCGAGAGGCGCGAGGGCACGCGCCGGCTCTATCGCGCGCGACCGGAAACACTCGCCGAGCTCCGGGCCTATCTCGACGCCTTCTGGGACGACAGCCTGCGTTCGCTCAAGACCGCGGCCGAGCACGAGGAGCAACAAAGGAGGAGCAAGCGTGACCGTCGACACGAAGGTCATTGAGAAGGTCATCAGCATCGACGCGCCGCCTGAGACCGTCTTCAGCTACCTGATCGACCCCGCGCGGTACGTGCGCTGGAAGGGGAAGCTCGCGCAGCTCGACCCCCGTCCGGGTGGCGAGTTCCGCGTCGAGTTCGCGAGCGGCACGGACATCGCAGCCGGCCGCTTCGTCGAGGTCATCCGCCGCGCCGGGTCGTCTTCACCTGGGGCTGGGAGGGGAGTGAGTTCGTCCCGCCCGGGATGAGCACCGTGGAAATCGACCTCGAGCGCGTGGGCTCGGGCACGCGTCTCCGCCTCGTCCACCGCGGGCTGCCCGAAGCCGCGATCACGACTCACACGGAAGGCTGGGACTACTTCCTGCCGCGCCTGATCGACGTCGCAGAGGGGAGGGAGCCGGAGAAGGAGACCGCGCACCACACCGACGAGAACCGATAGCAAAGCGGAGGAAACCCACATGGGCGCGCCGATCACGCACGTCGAGATCAACACGAAGGATCAGAAGAAATTACAGGACTTCTACGCGAAGCTCTTCGACTGGCACATGGACACCAACAACCCGATGGGCTACGCGATGATCGACACCCACGCCGGCAAGGGCATCGGAGCGGGCATCGGCACCTCGCGCGACGGCCGGAACCTCGTGACCTTCTACGTGGAGAGCGATGACCTCAAGGGCACGCTCGCGAAGGCCGAGAAGCTCGGCGCGCGCACGATCCAGCCGCCGACGCAGGCCGGCCCGGTCGAGATCGCGCTCTTCGCCGACCCCGAGGGCAACGTCATCGGCCTCGCGAAGGGCATGTGATCCGGAAGACCCGCACGCTTCCAGGTGCGCCGCGAGGGCCTCGACAAAGCCCTCGCGGCCATCCGGGAGTTCGTCGCGTACGTGATGAAGAACGAGCCAGGGACGATCCGCTACATCTCGCTGCAGGACAAGGCGGACCCGACGCGCTTCCTCCACTACTTCGAGTTCCAGGACAAGAAGTCCGAGGACGCGCATTCGAGCTCGGAGGCCGTGAGGCGGTTCACCGCAGTGCTGTACCCGCTGTGCGTGGCGCCTGTCGAGTTCACCGACTTCGGTACCGTCGCCACGACCGAATGAGAAATCCGATTATCTGATATAGTTCCTGCTGTGACCAAGAGGATCTCAGCGACGGAGGCGTCGCGGAGCATGTCGGAGATACTCGATGCAGTCGAGCATAGAAGCGAGGAGTTCCTGGTTGAGCGGCACGGTCGGCCGATAGCCGCTGTGACTCCCGCGCCGGGGACCATGCCTAGCCATGTGACGTGGGGCGAGGTTGTGCGTCTATTTCAGAGCGGCCTCCGGCCCGATGCTCAATTCGTTCGAGACATGGCGCGCATCCGCCGCTCACGACCGCCCATGCCGAAGGATCCGTGGGGACGCTCCTCGACACATCGATCCTGATCGACATCGAACGGGCTCAGCGTGTAGTTGCGACCGACGAAGACGTCGCGATCGCCGCGATCACCGCGTCAGAGCTTCTTCAAGGGGTGCTCAGGGCCGATCAGGCGCACCGCCTCGACCGCGAGTCCTTCGTCGAAGGCATCTTGGCGTCGATCCCGACAATCCCGTTTTCCCTCCGCGTCGCACGCATTCATGCCGAGCTTTGGGCCCAGCTTGCGTCCCGAGGACGCCGGATCGACGCCCACGATCTTCAGATCGCCTCGACCGCCGTCTCCCTTGGATGGTCACTGGCGACTCTCGACCGCCGTCACTTCAGCGGCGTACCCGGGTTGCGATTGGCGGATCGGAAGACCTAACCGCTCCGGGGGCCACGACCGAATCGCAACCTTCCTAGCGCCCATCCGGCGCTGAATGAGGCATGCCGGGCGCTCACGCTTCCGGCATGAACATCTCCGCCGGCGACACCGCCTGGCTCCTCATGTCCGCGGCCCTCGTCATGCTCATGACCCCAGCGCTCGGGTTCTTCTACGGCGGCCTCGTGCGACGCAAGAACGTCCTCGCGACGATCATGCACAGCTTCTTCATCCTCTGCCTCATCAGCGTCCAGTGGGTGCTCTGGGGCTACACGCTCGCGTTCGGCCCGGACAAGGGCGGCCTCATCGGTGGCCTCGACTGGCTCGCGCTGCGTGGCGTCGGGCAGGAGCCGGGGCCGTACGCCGCGACCGTCCCGCACCAGGCCTTCATGGTCTTCCAGATGATGTTCGCCGTGATCACGCCGGCGCTCATCACCGGCGCGTTCGCCGAGCGCAAGCGCTTCAAGGCGTTCGTCGTCTTCACGCTGCTCTGGGCCACCTTCGTCTACGACCCGGTCGCGCACTGGGTCTGGGGCGGCGGCTGGCTCGGGCAGCTCGGTGCGCTGGACTTCGCCGGCGGCACCGTCGTGCACATCACGAGCGGCGTCTCGGCTCTCGTCGCGGCGCTCGTCCTCGGTCGGCGCCGGGGCTACGGCAGCGAGCAGCTCGAGCCGCACGACGCGACCATGACCGTGCTCGGCGCCTCGCTCCTCTGGTTCGGCTGGTTCGGCTTCAACGCCGGCAGCGCGATCACCGCCGGGGGTCTCGCAGCGAACGCGTTCGTCGTCACCAACACCGCCGCGGCGATGGCCGCCCTCACCTGGATGACGGTGTCGTGGCTGCACAAGGGCGCACCGAGCGTGCTAGGCGCCGCGGCCGGCGCGGTCGCCGGTCTCGTCGCGATCACGCCCGCGTCCGGCTACGTCGACGTCTCCGCCTCGATTCTCATCGGCCTCGGCGCCGGCGTCTTCTGCTACACCGCGATCCAGATCACCAAGCGTTTCAAGGTGGACGACGCGCTCGACGTCTTCGGCGTGCACGGCGTCGGCGGGACGTGGGGCGCCCTCGCAACCGGCATCTTCGCGACGGTGGCGATCAACAGCGCGGCGAAGGACGGCCTCATCGCCGGCAACCCCGGGCAGCTCGGGATCCAGGCGATCGCGGTCCTCGCGTCGATCGCGTACTCGGCGGTCATGACGTTCGCGATCCTCAAGCTCATCGACCTCTTCGTCGGGCTGCGCGTGGCCGAGCAGGAGGAAGTCCTCGGTCTCGACGCGAGTCAGCACCGCGAAGCCGCGTACCAGATCTAAAGGAGGCGATGCTATGGAATTCCTCGCATTCGCGAGCTTCGCGGTCTTGGTAGTCAGTTGGCTGGTCGCTCCGACGCGCACCACGCTGGCCGCCGCGGACACCGAGGAGCGCGCCGCGGCCTAGCTCCTCGCGGACTTCTCTCTAACGCCGGGTCCAAGATGCGGGTCGCAATGGAGACCCGGCTACGATTCGCGACGGCGTGATCGCTGAACGTGAGCGAAACAGACATCCCGCCTGGCTCGTCCTTATCATCCCCGCCGCCCTGATCGTGTACGGCGGCGTCCTGCTGGCGCAGCCTTACTGCCGATGCGTCGAGTGGTACTCCGTGCTTCTGCCGCCTCATCCCGCGCTCGCCGCGTTGATAGCTGTGGCCCTCGGGCTCGTGGCTCTCGCTTTCGCGGGCGCCGGGGGGTCTCCTGCCACGAAAGCTTGCGGGCGGGGCCAAGGTCAAGGCGGCGGCATGGACATCAGGGCTCCTCTGGTCCGTCCCCCCTGCTGTTCGGCGTGTGCGTGATCCTCAATCAGAGCCGACCGGGCATCAACCCGATCTTCAGCATGAACCTCGGTTACATTCCTTGGCTGGTCCTCCTGGTAGCCGGGGCCTTCCTCGCAACATCGGTCTCTTTCTGGATCGTGCTCTTTGTCGGAGACGTCATCCGGCACGCGCTCAGGCCGTCCGCGGCCGCCAAGTGAGCGACCGTCTTCGGGAGGCAATCGCGTGCGCGGAGTATCCTTAGGCGAACAACTTCATACGACGGGGGAGCGCCGCGAGGCGCTGAGAGTGCGGAGTGTCCGCAGACCCCAGAACCTGATCTGAGTAATGTCAGCGTAGGGAGTCGAGACGCGTGGAACCTACGAGCGGCGCTCAGGCGCCGCTTTTGTTTTCCCGGCCGCGCCGGAGATGAAGGCGGTCGTCGTCGCGCACGGCGATGTCCTTCCCTCCGACCGGGCCGCGATCGACGGCACGTCGTTCATCGTCGCCGCCGACGGCGGCGCGCTCGCGCTCGAGCGATGGAAGATCCTTCCCCACCTCGTGGTCGGCGACATGGACTCGCTCGGGAAAGCCGGCGTGGAGCGTCTCGCGAAGCAGGGAATCGCGGTCGAATCCCACCCCGTCGAGAAGAACGAATCCGACCTCGAGCTCGCGATCGCGCGGGCCGTGGAGTCGGGGGCAAAGGACGTGATCGTCATCGGCGCGCTCGGCGGCGAGCGGCTCGACCATGAAACGGCGAATCTCCTGCTGCTTGCCGACCCGGGTTACCTCGGCGTGCGCATCGAGGCGCGTCGCGGTGCGCTGCGCATCCGTCCATTGCGCGGCCCCGGCTCCCTCGTGCTCGCCGGCCCTGTCGGCGCGCTCGTGACCCTGCTTCCGGTCGGCGGCAACGCGGAAGGGGTCACCACCGAGGGCCTTCGCTACCCGCTGAACGGCGGGGCGCTCCGCTTCGGGCGAACACGCGGACTCAGCAATGAGGTCGTCGCGCTGCCCGCTCGCGTCTCGCTCGAGCGCGGTTCGCTTCTCGTCTTTGAAGCACCACAGGGAGGTGGATGACATGTCTCGCGATCTCACCTGGCGCACGGTCGACATCGTGGTCGCGGCGGCTCTCGCCGTCGCGTTCGGCGTCGTCTTCTTCGCGTGGAACAACCTCTGGGAGCTCACGAAGCCGGCGTTCGCCGCGATGGCGCCCGCCCAATACCTCATCTCCGGGGTCTGGCTCATCCCCGCCGTGCTCGGAGGGCTGATCATCCGGAAGCCCGGCGCCGCGCTCTTCACGGAGCTCGTCGCCGCCACGGTCTCGGCCATCCTCGGATCGGTATGGGGCCTCGACACGCTCCTCTCGGGCGCGATCCAGGGCGCGGCCGCGGAGTTCGTCTTCGGCGCGACGCTCTACGCGAACTGGTCGCTCGGCACCGCGATCGCGGCGGCCGCGGCGGCAGCCGTGGGCGAATGGCTTCACGACATGCCCGTGTACTACGCCGCGCTCGACCTGGGCCAGCAGCTCGTCATCGGGGTCTTCATGGTGGTGAGCGCCGTGGCGATCGCGGGCGTCGGCTCGTGGCTTCTCGTGCGCTCGCTCGCGCAGACGGGAGTCCTCGCGCAGTTCGCGGCCGGCCGCGCGCAGACACGCATCTGAGCGAGCCCGCCGTCCTCGCGCGCGGCTGGGGCTGGCGCCACGCCGGACGAAAGGCGTGGGCGCTTCGCGGCATCGACCTGCGCATCGAGGAGGGCGAGCGAGTTCTGCTGCTCGGTGCGTCCGGCGCGGGCAAGAGCACGCTGCTCCAGGCGTTCGCCGGTCTCCTCGATCGAAGCGGTGGCGCCGACGAGGAGGGCGAGCTCCGCGTGCGCGGCGACGCGGGCCTCGTCCTCCAGGACCCCGAGACGCAGCTCGTCATGGCGCGTGCCGGCGACGACGTGGCGTTCGGGCTCGAGAACCGCTGCGTACCGACCGCCGAGATCTGGCCGCGCGTCCATCGCGCGCTCGCCGACGTCGCCTTCCCCTACAGCGGCGACCGGCCGACGGCCGCGCTCTCCGGCGGCGAGAAGCAGCGGCTCGCCATCGCGGGGATCCTCGCCCTCCGCCCGCGCCTGCTGCTCCTCGACGAGCCCACCGCGAACCTCGATCCCGACGGCGCGCGCGCGATCCGCGAGGTGATCGCGCGGATCGCCGGACACGGCGACGTGACGATCGTGATGGTCGAGCACCGGATCGCCGAGATGGTGGCGCTGGTCGACCGCGTCGTGGTCATCGAGGCCGGCGGTGGCGTCATTGCCGACGGCGCGCCGGATGCGGTCTTCGCGCGCGAGGGTGAGCGCCTCAGGCGGCTTGGGGTCTGGGTCCCCGGTGATCCACCGGCCGCGCCGCCGCGCCGCAGGCCGCCCGGTGGCAACGCGATCGTCGCGGCCGAGCTCGGCTTCCGCTACCCCGGCGCGGACGCGCCCGCGCTGGACGGCGTGTCCGCGACCGTGCGCCGCGGCGCCGCTCTGGCGATCGTGGGCCCGAACGGCAGCGGCAAGTCCACGCTCGCGATGCTGCTCGCCGGGCTGTTACGCCCCGATCGCGGCGAGGTGCGCGCATTCGATGAGCCACCGTGGCGGTGGTCGCCCCGCGCTCTGGTGCGACGCATCGGCACGGTCTTCCAGGACCCCGAGCACCAGCTCGTCGCGTCGCGCGTGGACGCCGAGCTCGCGATCGGCCCGCGCGCCATCGGCCTCTCGGGCACCGAGGTCGACCGGCGCGTGGGCGAGCTGCTCGAGCGGCTCGACCTCGCGAAGCTCGCGGCCGCCAACCCGTTCACGCTCTCGGGCGGCGAGAAGCGTCGGCTCTCGGTCGGGACCGCGCTCGCGACGTCGCCGGAAGCGCTCGTCCTCGACGAGCCCACCTTCGGCCAGGACCGCCGGACCTACGCGGAGCTGTTGACGCTCCTCGCGGGATATCGCGACGAGGGCGGAGCCATCGCCTTCGCAAGCCACGACGAGCTCTTCGTCACCGCGTTCGCCGACCGCAAGCTGCGCCTCGCGCACGGGCGCGCGGCATGAGGCTCCTCGAGCCGCTCACTCCCGATCCGCGCGCGCCGCTCGCGCGCGCGCATCCGCTCGCGAAGATCGCCGCAGCGCTCGTGCTCATGGTCGCGCTCTTCATGACGGTCGATCCGCTCACGCCGGCGCTCGTGCTGCTCGCGGTCCTCGTCGCCGTCCCCGCGACGGGGATCCCACCGCGTGCCCTCCTGCGGCGGACAGCCCTGCTCCTCGTCGCGGCGATCGGTGTCGGCGCGTTCAACGCGCTCCTGGGCGGAAGCGTCGCCGCCGGCGTCGCGATCGCGATCCGCCTCGTCGGCATCGCGCTCACCGGCGTCGTCGCGGTGGCGAGCATCGACCCGACCGAGCTCGCCGACGCGCTCGTCCAGCATCTCCACACGCCACGGCGCTTCACGATCGGCGCGCTCGCCGCCTTCCGGCTCATGCCCCTCTTCGCCGGCGAATGGGAGACGATCGCGATCGCTCGTCGCGCACGCGGTCTGGACGACACTGGTCCGGTCGCGCGCGTGACCGGCTTCGTCTCCACGACGCGCGCGCTCCTCGTCGCGGCCATCCGTCGCGCCACGCGGCTCGCCATCGCCATGGACGGCCGGGGATTCGCCGCGGCCGGCTGCCGGACGCTCGCGCGCCCCCGCCCGATCCTCGCGCGCGATCGGTCGCTCATCGCCGCCGCGATCGCCATCGCACTGGTCGCGACCGCGGTGAGCATCGCGGCGGGCACCTGGCGCTTCTTCCTCGCGGGGTAGCTACGATCGCCCGCGTGGCTGCGGGTCGCGAAGCCGTCACGCCGCTCTCGGTCGAGGAGATCTACGGCGAGCCCGAGGTGGCCGAGGAGCTCGTGGAGGCGGCTCTCGATCGGAGCCTCGCGCCGCGGTCGGCTGACATGTTGTTCGACATCGTCGGCCGTCTCGGCCTCGGGCCGCGACATCGCCTCCTCGACGTCGGTAGCCGCGACGGCCGTCATCTCCTACAGCTCGCGGCGCGCTTCGGCTGCCAGGCGGTCGGGGTCGAGCTCGTCCGCGCGAACATCGACCGAGGCCGGACGCGCGTCGCGTCGTCCGTGGCGCATCGCGGTCTGCGCATCGGCGTAGCTCGGGGAAGCGTCGAGGCCCTTCCCTTCCGCGCAGGCTCCTTCGACTTCGTCTGGATACGCGACGTCCTCACGCACATCGCGGACCTGCGGCGCGCGCTCGAAGAGTGCCGCCGCGTCCTCGCGCGCGACGGCCGGGCCGTGTTGTTCAGCATGTTCGCCACGCCCTGGCTCGAGCCAGGGGACGCCACGCGGCTCTGGCCACCGCTCGCGGCGGTCCCGCGGAACGCGGATCCCGCCTTCTTCGAAGAGCAGATCGCCGCGGCGGGGTTTCGCGTCGTCGAACGCGACGAGGTCACGAGCGAGTGGCGCGAGCATCTCGAAGAAACCGGCGAGCGGCGCACCTCGAAGCAGCTGCTCCACGCGGCGCGCCTCCTCCGTGGCCGGGATCGGTACCTGAGCGAGATCGGACGGCGGGCGTACGAACTGGAGCTCGGCAACTGTCTCTGGGGTGTGTACCAGATGATCGGCAAGCTCTCGGGCCGCGTGTATGTGCTCTCGCAGAGCTGACGCAAGGCCGCGGGTGATCTAGCGAGCCCTCGCCGAGACGGACGCCACTTGCGGGTCCGGCAGCGGTTGTGCTATTTCACTATGGTCATAGTGAAAGTCTCGGGAAGCATTGCGTTCCACCTCGACCCCCGCTCGGGCATCCCCACCTATCTGCAGCTCGTGCAGCAGACCAAGCACGCCGTCCGCTACGGCATGCTCCGTCCCGGCGATCAGCTGCCCACGGCGCGCGAGGTCGTCGAGGAGCTCGCGATAAACCCGAACACCGTCCTCAAGGCCTACCGCGAGCTCGAGCGCGATGGCTTCGTCAGGAGCCGACCCGGGGCGGGCACTTTCGTCGCGGACGGCGCGCCCCTCCCGCTCGACCGCTCGGTGCACGCGCCCCTACGTCGCAGCCTCGACCGCTGGCTCGCGCAAGCGCACGCCGTCGGTCTCGACCGCGAGAGCGTGATCGCGCTCTTCACGCTCGCGCTCCAGGACGCCTACGGATCGGAGGACATCGCCCATGCCCGCGGTACTTGAAACGAAGGCACTGACGAAGAGGTTCGGGCGCACCGTCGCGCTTCGCGGCTGCGACGTCGCGCTACCGGGCGGGAAGGTGACCGGCCTGGTCGGCCCGAACGGCGCCGGGAAGACCACGCTGCTTCAGCTTGCCGTGGGGCTGGGGGCGCCGACGTCCGGAGCCGTCAGCGTGCTCGGCCTCTCGCCGATCGGCGACACGACCGCGCTGCTCGCGCGCGTCGGCTACGTCGCGCAGGATCGTCCGCTCTACCGCGACCTCAGCGTCGAGGAGACTCTCGCGCTCGGCCGGCGCCTGAATGTTCGTTGGGACCAGGCGTACGCGCGGGCGCGGCTCGTGCGATTCCGTATCCCGCCAGACCGTCCCATCCACTCGCTCTCGACGGGACAGCACGCGCAGGTCGCGCTCTCGCTCGCGCTCGGAAAGCGTCCGGAGCTGCTGCTCCTCGACGAGCCGGTCGCCAACCTCGATCCGGTCGCGCGGCTCGAGCTGCTCGAGGAGCTCATGAGCGCGGTCGCGCGGGACGGTCTCACCGTCATCCTGACATCGAACATCCTTGGCGACGTCGAGCGCATCTGCGAGCACGTCGCGATCCTCGTCGACGGCTGCATCCGCGTGGCGGGCGACATCGACGAGCTCGAGCGTGGGCACTACGTGGTCAATGGCCCCCGCCGCGGGACGGCTGAGACGCCAGGCGCGGAGGTCGTCGAGATCCGCGAGGCCGAGCGACAGACCGTCGCGTTGATCCGCGGCGCGATCCCGTCCGCCGCTGACGACGACAGCACGATCACGCGGCCCGCCACGCTGGAGGAAGTCGTTCTCGGTTACCTCAGGTCCGCCGCACGGGAGGTGCGTTGAGATGGTCTGGCTGACGCTGCGCCAACACCGCTTGGTCCTCGCAACCGTGGTGCTCGGAGCGATCGTCCTCGCCGTGGCGACCGTGATAATCGTTGACTTCGGGCAACGCACGCGCATCGAGCTCGGCGTAGATAGCTGCCGGCCGACCCCGTTCACGAACCTCAACTGCTACGAGCTCGACCAGGAATGGCGCGACCGCATCGGATACTGGCGATACATCTTCCTCGCCTTCCTCGTCGTCCCCGCGGTCGTCGCGTCCTACGTCGGCGGACCGCTCTTCGCGCGGGAGCTGGAGCGCGGCACGCATCGCCTGGTTCTGACACAGACGATCAGCCGCCTTCGCTGGGCGGCCACAAAGCTCGGCGTCGTCCTCGCCGTGGCCCTCGCGGCCGGAGCCGTCCTCACGCTCGTCGGCGGGAGATCACGAGAGCTGATGAGCGGCACGTTCGGCCCGAGCGGTCAGCGGCCGTGGGACGCGTTCGACCTGGAAGGCCCGGCGCTGCTCGGGTTCATGGTCTTCGGCGTCGCTGCGGCCGCGTTCATCGGCGCGTGGCAGAAACGCATCCTCACCGGGATGTTCGTCGGTCTTCTCGTTTTCGGTCTCGTGCGCCTCGGCGTGGGGCAGCTTCGGCCGCAGTACGAGACGCCGGTCGCCGTGAAGCTTGTCCCGTCCATCCCCGTGACCTCGCTCGCGCCGTTCACGGCGCTAACCCCGCTCACGCCGCTCGTGCCGGCGGACGCTTGGGTCGTGGGCTACGACGCGGTCGACGGGGCAGGCCGTCCCGTGCCGGCCGAGCGCGTGCGCGCGCTGATCGATGAGTTCGGCCGGGCGGGCTGCCGTGCCGGACCGCTCGCCTGCGACAGCGTCGCCTACCTCAACCAACGCGATGTGTACCAGCGCCAGCTCTATCAGCCCGCCGACCGCTACTGGCGCTTCCAGGCGATCGAGGGCGCGATCTATCTGGCACTGACGATCTTGCTCGTGACCCTGACGCTGCTGATCGTGAAGCGGAGAGACGCCTAGCCGAGGCGGTACCCGACGCCGCGCACATTCGCGAGGGCCGGCGCGCCGGCGGCGTCGAGCTTCGAGCGCAGCCGCGCGAGATGCGCCTTCAGCCACTCGGGATCGGGGTCGCGCTCCTCCGGCCACCCCGCGCGCAGCAACGCGCGTCGCTCGAGCACCTCGCCGGGCCGCGCGGCGAGCGCGGCGAGCAGCCGGAACTCGGTGGGTGTGAGGTCGAGAGCGGTCCCGTCGACGCTCGCGACGTGCGTTTTGGGGTCGACGCGCAGCCGGCCGATGGATGCGGCGGCCTGTGCGCGCGCGGCCGGCGCGGCGCGCCGCAGCAGCGCGCGCACGCGCGACGCGAGCTCCCGCTTGCTGAAGGGCTTCTCGAGGTAGTCGTCCGCGCCGAGGTCGAGCAGCTTCGCGCGCTCGTCCGGGCCACGCTCGCCGGTGAGCATGAGGATTGGCGTCGAGGACACGGCGCGGATTCGCCTGCACACCTCCTCGCCCGAAAGCTTCGGCAGATTGCGGTCGAGGATCACCAGATCGGGCGAGTCCTCGGCGTGACGGCGGAGCGCGGTCTCGCCGTCATACGCGGTCATGATCTCGTATTCCTCCTGGCCGAGGAGCAGCGCGATCATCCCCACGAGCTGGCGATCGTCGTCGACGACGAGGACGCTGCTCAACGCGATCCGGTCGGAGTCTGGGTCGGAGCTCGCGCGAGCGGGATGCTGAACGCGAAGACCGCGCCGCCCTCGGGGGCGTCTTCGACCCAGAGGTCGCCGCCCTGGCCCTCGATGACGCGTCGCGACGCGAACAGACCGATGCCCGAACCGGGGACCTCGTCGTGCAGGGTCCCGCGCGCGTACGGCTCGAAGATGCGGCCTCGCTCAGCGGGCGGTACGCCGGGGCCCTCGTCCTGCACGCGTACGATCGCGCGGACATCCCCGCGCTCGATGCGCACGCCGATACGCGTGCCGGGCGGCGCGTACTTCGTGGCGTTGTGCACCAGGCCCGCGACGACCTCCGCGGTGCGACGCCGATCGCCGCGTACGAACACCGCCTGCCCCGCCCTCGGGCCGGTGAGCTTGTGCTTTCGCGCCATCGGCGCGACCTCCTTCAGCGCCCCTGCAACGGTCGCGCGCAGGTCGAAGCGCGTGCGGCGCATCGCGAGCTCGGGTCGGTCGGTGCGGACGCCGGCCAGGATCCGGTCGACGAGATGGTCGAGCCGCTCGACCTGCGCGGTCGCCTCGGAGACCGGCACCTTGGACTTTCCGTTCTTGTCCGCGAGGAGGTCGAGGTAGCCGCGGATGACAGAGAGCGGCGTCCGCAGGTCGTGGGTCACCACGGCGACGAAGTCGGCGCGTGCGCGCTCGAGCTCACGCAGGCTCTCGGTCGTCTTCTGCTCGAGCGCGTAGAGCGACGCCTTGTCGATCGCGAGGGCGGCCTGATTCGCAAGCGCGCCGACGAACCGCACTTCTTCCTCGGAGAACTCCTTGTAATCGGGGACCTGCAGTACGACCGCGCCCAGGAGGCGGTCGTTCGCGATGAGCGGCATGGCGATGAGGTCGAAGGCAACGATGGGCCGGCGCTCCACGATGGCGCGGTGCGCGGCCTGCGTGGCGACGCGCTGGAGCTCGCCCGATCGGGCGCGCTCGCGGTCCTCGCCCTCTTCACGAAGAAGGATCGCGCCCGACGCGCCCGGGTACACGCGAACGAGCCGGTCGACGACGAGCGCGAGGACCTCGTCGAGGTCGAGCGTGGACGTCAGCACGTTGGAGACCTCGAACAGCGCGGAGACCTCTCGCAGCTTCCGGTCCGACTCGCGCTGCATGCGGCCCTTCTCGATGATCCCTGCCACCTGGTTCGCGATCGTCTGCAGGAAGTCGATCTCTTCGCGGCCGAAATCGCGCGGCTCGACCGTCTGCACGTTCATGACCCCGATGACCTCGTCCCGCGCGATCACAGGAACCGAGAGCATCGACGTAAAGCGCTTCTCGTCGACCTCGGGGACCCACTTCCAGCGCGGCTCGGTACGGACGTCGCGAACCGCGAGCGGCACGCGCGCGTTCGCGACCCAGCCGACTATCCCTTCGCCGAGACGCAGCGTCGCGCGGCCAATGCCGCCGCGGTTCAGGCCGTTCGTCGCGACGAGTCGCAGGACGCCCTCGGTCTTTTCGAGGAGATACAGAGATGACACCTCGGCACCCATCGCGTCGGTGCTGCGCTCGATAACGATGCGCAGCATCTCGTCCCAGTCCCTCGCGGAGGCGGCGAGCTGAGCGACCTCCTGCAGGAACGAAAGTTCCTTTAGCTTGCGCTCCGTCTGTCCGCTCATGCGTGAACAAGGATAGGGATTGCACACCGTTCTGAGCGGCGTGCGCACCTATATTCGGGTCGGTGCCGGCGCTGTCGCTCGTGATTCCCGCGTACAACGAGGAGGAGCGGCTCGCGCCGTCACTGACGCGCGTGCGCTCCTATCTCGCGCGCTCCGGCCGCGATGCCGAGGTCATCGTCGTCGATGATGGCAGCACCGACGGTACGCCCGCGCTCGTTCGCGAGCGCGCGGCCACCTGGCCCGCCCTCAGACTCGCGCGTCACGAGCGGAATCGCGGGAAGGGCGCGGCGGTGCGGACGGGCATCGCGGCAAGCACCGGTGATCTCGTCGCGTTCGCGGACGCCGACCTCTCCGCGCCGATCGAGCAGCTCGACCTGCTGCTCCAGGATCTCTCCGATTGCGAGATCGCGATCATGTCGCGCGCGTTGCCAGGCACGCGTCTCCTGTACCGGCAGTCGCTCGGGCGCGAAGGCCTCGGCAAGCTCTACGCCGTCCTCGTCCGGATCCTCGTCCTGCGCGGCATCCCGGATCCGCAGTGCGGGCTCAAGCTGTACAAAGGCGCGCTCGCGCGCGAGATCTTCGCCCAGGTGCGTGATGACCGAGTCGTCTTCGACACGGAGGCCCTGCTGCTCGCGACGCGTCGTGGCGCCCGCATCAGCCAGCGCCCCGCCGTGTGGCGTCACGATCCCGCGAGCCGGCTGCGCTTCGGCATGGCCAGCAGCATCGCCGTCGGCGTCGCGCTTCTCGCGATGAAGCTACGCTACCGCGTGCTCGTCGCGCCGCGCGCCGTTGGCCCGATCCGCACGGCGGAGCAGTCGGCGTACGGGCCGGCGCTTCGTACCGCCAGGACCGAGTCGTAGGGAGCTCCGTGTCGAGACGGTCCGACGACGTCGCGTTCGTCGGCGGACTCGTGCTGGGTGTCGCCGTGCTCGTCGTGTTCGGATTCTTCTCGCTCCGCGACGGCATCGTCGCGCACAACGACTTCACGTACGTCTGGGCCGGCGCGCGTGTCGTCCTCGACGGCGCCAACCCATACGACTCGCAGACGTGGCCCGAGCTCACACGCGCCTACAGGACGGCGCGTCCGTTCGAGACCGTCTTCGGGTATCCACCGTGGGTCGCGCTCGGCCTCCTGCCGCTGGCCCTGCTCCCTGTCCCGATCGCCTCGGGTCTTTGGACTTTCGGGTCGATGGCGCTCGCGGCGATCGCAGTGCGCGCGTTGCTTCGCTCGGTCGCCCCGAAGATGCCGGTGGCTCATTTCCTCGCGGCGCTGGCGCTCTTCGCGTCCCAGCCTGGCAGCGCGAACGTGTGGACAGGCCAATGGACGTTCCTCCTCGTCGCGGCGATGGCGGTGAGCGTGGTCGCGATCCGCGAAGGTCGACGCCTCGGGCTGCTCGCAGCGATCGCGCTCCTCGCGAAGCCGCATCTTGTGGCGTTCGCGCTCGTGGCCCTGGCGCGCGCCGTTCACGCGCGCCTCGGGCTCGGAGCGCTTGTCCTTCTCGGGTCGGCCCTCGGCGCGACCGTCGCCATCGGGTGGCTCGCGTTTCCCGACTGGCTCGAGGCGTGGCGGACGAGCCTCTTCGCGCAGCGCTTCGCCGTGCGCCTGCCGACGACGCTCGACACGTCGCTTACGGATCTCCTGGGACCGGCGGGGCACGTGCTCGCCGCGGCCGCCGTGTTCGCGCTCGCGTTCGCAGGGCTGACGTTCGACCCGAAGGGCGACGCCTTCCTTGCGGTGTGGCTCGCGATCTCCGCGACGACGACGGTCTACGGATGGTCGTACGATCACCTCGTCCTCATCGTGCCGCTCGTCATCGCGACCGGCGTGCTGGGGCGGAGGTCCCCGGCCGCAGCGACGGCGTTCGCTTCTCTCGCGTTCACGTTCTTCTTGATCGCGCCGACGCTTCTCTACCTCGTCGCCGACGCGCGCGCGAACGAGAGCTTCAACGCCGCGGTGCCGCTCGCGCTGTGCGTGCTCTGTCTCCTCGCGCTGCGCTCGAGACGCCGCGAGGCCGAGACCGCTTGGAGTGGACCGGTCGAGCGCGTGACCGCTCCTAGACTCGCACTGTGATCCTGCGCACCGACGGGCTCACGAAACGGTTCGAGTCGCTGGTCGCGGTCGATCGCCTCGACATCAGCGTGAACGAAGGCGAGGTTTTTGGCTTCCTCGGTCCCAATGGCGCGGGGAAGACTACGACTCTGCGTCTGCTGTGCGCGCTCATCGGTCCGACATCGGGGACCGCGGAGATCGCCGGTTACCGGCTCGGCCGCGACGACGCCAAGATCCGAGCGACGGTCGGCATCCTCACCGAGCAGCCGGGGCTGTACGAGCGCCAGTCGGCCTGGGACAACCTCATCTTCTATGCCACGCTGTACGGGCTGTCGCGGAGCGACGCGGCCTCGCAGGCCGAGCGCTACCTGCGGCTCATGGGGCTTTGGGAGCGCCGTGAGGAGGCAGTCGCGACGTTCTCGCGCGGGATGAAGCAGAAGATGGCGATAGCGCGGGCGGCACTGCACGAGCCGCGCGTCCTATTCCTCGACGAGCCCACGACGGGCCTGGACCCGGACGCCGCGAAGACAGTCCGCGACTTCATCGTGCAGCTCAAGGGCGAAGGACGAACTGTCTTCCTCTGCACGCACAACCTCGACGAAGCCGATCGCCTCTGCGACCGGATCGCGTTCTTCAGGCGGCGAGTGATCCGCATCGCGAATCCCGACGAGCTCAGGGCCGAGCTTTATGGCCACGCGACCGAGATCCGTCTGCTCCCGCAGCCACGACCGGAGGACCTGGCACGCGTGAAGGCGATCCCGAGCGTGCGCGACGCGCGGTTTGAGAACGGCTCGATCGTCGTCGCGTCGACCGATCCACTGAAGACCAATCCGCTTCTCGTACGGACGCTCGTCGAAGGCGGCGCGCAGATCGCCTACGTCACCGAGCGCAAGGCCCGGCTCGAGGACGTGTACCTGAAGATCGTCGAGCCCATCGAATGAGCGTCCTCACGGCCACGCCGGAACGGCCGGCGCTCGTCCGCGCGGTGTGCGTACGCGAATGGCGTGAGGCGCTCGGGAACAAGCTCCTCGTGGGGATGACGCTGCTACCGCCGGTCGTGATCCTGCTCACCGGCATCATCGCCGTCGCCGCGGCGGCCATCAATCCGCCTTCGGAGCGTGACGTCCAGGCTCTCTACTCCGCCGCACCGGCCGCGGCCGGCCTCGATCCGAAGGAGGCCGTGCAGGGCTTCATCGCGACCTACTTCCTCATCCTGTTCATGCTCATCCCCACCGTCGTGCCCCTGACGATGGCGATCTACTCCGTCATCGGGGAGAAGAGCCAGCGCACCCTCGAGCCACTCCTCGCGACGCCGGTCGGCGTCGGCGATCTCCTGTTCGCGAAAGGCCTCGCGTCAACGATCCCGAGCGTCCTGGTCACCTGGCTCGCGTACGCGGCCTATCTCGCGGCGGTGACGGCGCTCGGCTCGCGCGCCGCTGTGAACGCGGTGACCGCTCCCCGCTGGATCCTGGCGATCGTCGTCATCGTCCCGCTGCTCACGCTGCTCTCGGTCAACCTGGGGATCCTCATCTCGACGCGCGTGAACGACGTCCGGGTCGCGCAGCAGATCGGTGGCCTCGTGGTGGTGCCCGTCGTCGGTCTCGGCATCGCGCAGGTCACGGGGCGCGTCGTGCTCGACAACGGCGCGTTCTTTCAGATGACGCTGTTCCTCATCGTCGTCGACGTCGCCGTGTTCTGGCTCGCCCGCCTCGCGTTCCAGCGCGAGAACATACTGGTGCGCTGGAGGTGAGCCATGGCTCGTGATCTCGCGTGCTCGTTCTGCGGGAAGCGAGAGGATCAGGTGCAGAAGCTCATCGCCGGCCCGCGCGTCTTCATCTGCGACGAGTGCGTGTGCCTCTGCAACAAGATTCTTGACGAAGAGGGCGTGCCCACGCCGACCCCAACGGATCCACGCCGATCAGGCGGCTGGATGGATCGGCTTCGCCGTATGGCAGTGTCGCTTCCCTAGAGCTCCGTCGGTCCGATCACGTAGCCGAGGCGCGCCGATGCGCGCCTGAGCCGCAGGTCCAATGTGATGAGCCGGCACCGAAGAAGTCCCGCGAGGGCCACGAATTCCGCGTCATAGGTCTTCGCCCAACCAAACTCCTCGGCCAACCGCCAAGCTTCGCGAACGAGTCGCTGATGCGATCGTCGGGTGATCGGTGCCCGCTCGAAGCGGCGAAGTGCCTCGAGCGCGATACTGGAATCAAGGTCTCCACGCCATCGCGCCCCATGGAGGGAGGACGGAACTTCCGACCAGAGCAACGGTGGTGCGATGAGCTGCTCCCGTCCATAGTGGCGGAGGCCGTCGCTCGAGAGGCATGCCGCGAAGACCGTGCTCGTGTCCAGAACGAGCGTCAGTGGCCTCGCCGGCTGCGCCGGATCCAGTCAACGACGTTGGGCATGGGCGCTCCCCAGAAGGTGCGGCGCATGCTGCGTGGCAGCGGGAGCATCGAGGCATGACTGGTCACCGCGTCGAGGTCGTCATCTTCAATGACGTGCTGAGTGCCGACTCTGCGCGCTCGGAGCTTTCCGCTACGGATCCACCGTCGGATCGTCTCGGGGTTGCGTCCGGTTCGACGTGCGGCCTCCGGAACGGTCAACATGTGGTGCGATGCTACAACATCCGTCCTGGGTTCCGACGCCGCTAGCGCTCCTCGTGCGTCTCCGACTCGTGGCGAATGGCATTCCAGTCGATCGCGGCGACCCAACAGTTCTGCTCGAAGTTGAACCGGACCGTCCCCTCGACCAGCAACGGATCCGGGCGACCCCGGTCGTCGCGATCGACCGAATAGAGCAGAAGCCGCAAGCCTTCCTTCAGCTGGATCCCCTGATGCGCGAGGTCGTCCTTGGTCCCAAGGGTCGTGAGCTTCAGACGCTTCTGATCATCCGTGTTCTGGAAGTCGACGTACACCCGCGGCAGCAACACGATGCGGACCTAGGGGTTTGACCTGGGACCGGGCGACTTCCCGCGCCGCAGCGGTAGCTCGATCGGCAGCGAAGGCTTCGGGATCGTGACCGTCGGGAACTCGAACCGCGGCGCCGGCGTCGGCGCAGCGAGGCCCTCGGCGATCGGGAAAGGCCGGCCGCCCCAGTCGTCGGGATACGTGCGCGGTCCAGTGATCTCGACCGTCTTGCTCGCGGGCTCGCTCACCACAACGCCTCCCTCGGTGAGCTCGTACGCGAGCCGGTAGGTGCCGAGGACGGTCGGGGCCACGAACGCGACGAACAGCGTTCCGCTCGCGCCCCCCTTCACGCTGCCGACGGAGCTCGCGCCCTGCTGCACGGTGCGGTTGGTGCGCGGGTCGATCGCGCGCCAGCTCACCGACAGCGTGCGCTCGATGCTCCCCTCCGCGGCCGTGTAGTCCACGACGGCGAGAGACGCCTCTCCCCGGTGGAGAGCGCGCGGCACCGAGATCTGCGCCGTGACGAGGTACGGCCGATGCGCGCGCACGCTGAACGTCGCGGTGGCCGCGCCCGAGTACGCGAGCGCGATGCCGTTGACGTCGGTGAGCCCGATGGTCACGGTGTACGTCCCCGGCTGCTTGGGCACGGTGAGATCGATGCTCACGTTCTGGGTCTGGTTCGGCTGGAGCGCCGGCAGCTTCTGCGGGCGCGAGGAGGTCGTGAGCAGCGTCCCATCCTTGCTGCGCAGCTCCCAGATGAGACCGACCGAGCCGGCTCCGCTCAAGGTCCATGCGCGCGTGCCGATGTTCGTGATCGGCACCGTGACCCGGGGCTTCGAGTCGATGTCGACCGAGAGCGCGCTCTTCGCGACCTGATAGCTCGCGTTCGCCGCGGGCTCGAGGATCGCGCTGTAGACGATCGCGCCTATCGAAGCGATGAAGCTGTCGGCCACATCGTCGATCGCGTCCCAGGTCATGGCGACGACGACGCGCGGGCCGTTCCTCGTGTAGATGATGCCCGCGTCGTGAGTCAGCCCCGGAAGATTCCCGGTCTTGTGGGCGACGAGCACGTCCCCGGGGAGCTGCGCCGGTAGCCGGTCGCTGATCTGCTGCCGGCCGAGCCGCGCGAGCATCCGGTCCGACGCGGCCGGCGAGATCAGCTGACGCTTCGCGAGCAGCGTGAAGTACGTGCCGACCGCGTGCGGGGTCGCCCAGTTGTCCTCGGTCCTATCGAGTGCGACATGGAAGTTCCCGATGCCGGCCTTCGTGAGCGTGTCGTTGATGTTCGCCCCGCCGAGGGTATGCCAGAGCGCCTGCGCAGTGCCGTTGTCGGACACCGTGATCATGGCTTCGAGGGCGGCGTCGAGGCTCATCTCGGTGCCAGGCTCCTCGAATGAGCCGTCCTCGGTGATGTCCTCGGGCTGGATGACGATCCGATCGCCGTAGCGGAGCTCTCCCGCCTCGACGCGGCGCTCCGCCTCGGCGAGGACGCCCAGCTTGTAGAGCGAGGCGGTGACGATCTGCTCCTCGGGGTCGTGGGCGTAGAGCGGCCTCACCACATTCGGGTCGCTCACCCAGATGCCGGCGCCACCCGGGAAAGCGGCAACGAGGCCGTCGAGCTGCCGGACCAGATCCGCGGTGCTGGCCTCGGCGCGGGCGGGCGCGAGGAGGCTCGCGACGAGACCGGCCACGACCGCGAGGGCGACCGTTCGCACCAAATGCGTGTAACGCCAACAGGCGCGCCTTGTTTCAGCGCTTAACTGACTTTTGACGCAGGGCATCGTGCCCGAGACGGACCATCTCGCGGTAGCCAGCGGGTGTCTCGTCCTCGTATCCGAGAAGGTGCAAGGCGCCGTGCGCGGCGAGGAGCGCGATCTCGGCCACGAGCGGCCTCTTCCGGCGCCGGGCTTGCCTTGCCGCCTGGTCGGCGCTGATCACGATCTCCCCGAGCTCGAACCGTCCGCCGCTCTCCGGACGCCGCGCATCCAGGAGCGGTAGCGCACCCGCGCCGCGCGATCGCGGCGGGATCGCCTCGCCGAATGAGAGGACGTCCGTCGTCCGGTCGATGCCACGAAAGCGCTTGTTCATCTCGCGCATGGCCTCGTCGGACACGAAGGCGAGCTGAACCTCCGCGTCCGGTGGCAGGCCGTAGGGGCGGACGGCGCGACGGATCGCGGCGCGGACCGTTGCGAGATCGCAGGGCGCCTCGCCGGCGATGGCGATGCGCACGGGTTCGCTAGCCGCTTGCCGCGGGCTTGATGCGGGTGATGCGGTCCTCGGGATAAGGGATGCGCTCGTGGTACACGCCAAGGAGCAGCTCGCAGAACGCGTCCTTGATCTGCTGCACGTCGCGGAACGTGAGGTCGCACTCGTCCAGCTGCCCGTCATCGACGCGCTCGTTGATGATCCGGTCGACCATCGCGCGGATCGTCTCGGGGTTCTTCTCGCTGAGCGATCGCACCGATGCCTCGGTGCCGTCCGCGAGCATGACGATGCCGGCCTCCTTGCTTCGCGGGCGCGGGCCTGGGTAGCGGAATGAGCGCTCGTCCGGCGCCTGCCCGCGCTGCTGCGCGAGCTGGAAGAAGTACTTCACGACGCTCGTGCCATGGTGGCCGGGGATCATCTCGCGGATCTGCGCGGGCAGCCGGTACCGGTCGGCGAGGGCGAGCCCGTCCTTGATGTGCGCCGCCACGATCCCGGCGGACACGAGCGGATCGAGCTCGTCGTGCGGGTTCGAACCGCTGGCCTGGTTCTCGATGAACGCGGTCGGGTTCCGCATCTTCCCGATGTCGTGGTAGTACGCCCCCACTCTGGCCACGAGCGGGTCGGCCCCGATCACCTCGGCGGCGCGCTCGGCGAGGTTCCCAACGAGCAGCGAGTGGTGGTACGTGCCCGGCGTGCGCAGCAACAGCTGGCGGAGGAGCGGGTGGTTCGGGTCGCTGAGCTCGCGCAGCTCGAACACGGTCGGGATCCGGAAGATGTGGCCGAGGATCGCCATGCCGGCGAAGGCGAGCAGGCCCGAGCCGAGACCGCTGACCAGCGCGCCCGTCAGGAGCTGCGCCAGGCCGACCAGGTCCGCGGCGCGCCCGATGAGCACGAAGACGAGGATCACGCCGACGTTCCCCGCGGCCACCGCGACCGCGCCGATCGCGAACTCGCGCGCCGTCGTGGCGCGGCGCACCGCCGCCATCCCGAGGAGCGCCGGGACGAGCACATAGGCGACGAGCTCGACCTGGCCGGAGACGATCCCGACGTGCAGCGCGCCCGCGATCTGCGTCGCGAGCGCGGTGCGGCCGCCGACGAGGACGGTCAGCATCATCGCGACGGCGGCGAACGGCGCGAAGTAGATGAGGACCGTGTGACCGGGGACGAGCGCGCGGCCTCCGGCCGTGAGCGCGAGCAGCGAGAGCAGCACCAGGATCATCTTCCGGTCGTCGAGCCACGCCTCCGTCGCGTACCGCTCGATGAACAGCGCGAGCACTCCGGCGATCAGCCCGGCCCAGAGGAGCAGGCCGACCGCGCCGCGCCAGTCGGCGCTTTCATTGGCGAGGCCGAGCGCGCGTAGCTTCTCCACCTGGAGCGACGACACCTTGTCGCCATCGCGCACGACCACCTCGCCGGCCGCGACCTGCACCTGGACCGGCGTCACGCTGTTCCGCGCATCCTGCCGGGCGAGAGTCGTGGCGAGCTCATCGACCCTGACGTTCACGTCGAGGTTTTGCTTCACGAGCTCCGCGCCCACGCGCTTCTGACGGTCCGTCCACACCGCGGGCAGCGCCTTGACCGCGTCGGTGCGCTGCTGATCGAGCTCCTCGGCGGTGATGCCCTGCGCGTAGAGCGTGCGGATCGCGCCGTCGAGGCCCGCGGCGATCCCATCCCAGTCCGCGGGCGTCATCTCGACGATGTCCTGCGCCATCGGCGCGGGGATCGTCACCCCGGGCACTCGTTGCAGCGCGGTGAGCTTCTGGTCCCGGTTGAGCGACGCATCCGTGCGGATGCGGCCGATCGACCCGACGGCGTTCGCGAGGCGCGCGCTCGCGTTCGCGACGGTGGTCGGATTCGTGGCGAACCGCGTCTGAACGGCGGCCGAAACCCGCTCGCGCTCGGTCTCGGTGAGCGACTCGGAGACGAACGACACGCTCCGCGGCGCGCGGATCGCCCGGTCGGCGATGGCGCCCACGTCATAGGTCACGCTCGCCGGCGCGAGCAGCAGCGCCAGCGCGGTGAGCACGCCGGCGACCGCGACGAAGGCGGCGGAGCGTACGCGCGGGTCGTCGCGCATCGCCGCTCGCAACCGCGCGAGCCGTGGGTCGCCCGCTTGGAGCCGACGAATCACTTCGGCGTTCCGCCCTTCTCGAAGCGATCGTACGCCCGGACGATCCGCGCAACGAGCTCGTGGCGGACGACGTCACGCTCGTCGAAATCGACCGTCGCGATGCCTTCCACGCCCTGGAGGATCTCGCGAGCGACGACCAGGCCGCTGCGGTCGCCTGCAAGGTCGATCTGGGTGACGTCGCCAGTGACCACCGCCTGAGAGCCGAACCCAAGGCGCGTGAGGAACATCTTCATCTGCTGCGGCGTGGTGTTTTGCGCCTCGTCAAGGATGATGAACGCCTCA
This sequence comes from Candidatus Limnocylindria bacterium, assembly GCA_036002305.1. GTDB lineage: Bacteria > Chloroflexota > Limnocylindria > P2-11E > P2-11E > 3-1-20CM-2-70-9. The sequence goes on along the minus strand of DASYTL010000026.1, from coordinate 241,260 downwards.
TTAAGAGTGTTGTGTGTTACGAGGAAGTCGTCGGTGACATAGAGGGAATCCGCCGCGCCAACCTTGATGCACACCGTTTCTGTTTCGCCAGCGGGCTCGATGCTGTCGATGAACCGCATGGGCCGCCCGCCGCCAATGCGCTCGTAGACGCTACGCTTGCGCTCCAGCCGGAAGGGCCGGACCCAGGCTGGCAACCGAATATCGACAGAGAACGCATCGGACCGGTGCCACACCTCGCGTCCCCGCGCGCGTCCCGGCGTCCGCTTGGCGGCGCGTCGCGTCCTCCAGTACGCGATCCCGCCCAACGACCGGACCAGGAACACAACGCTGTCTCTCAACCGAGGCGAGGTCGTGACGTACTCAATGCGACAGCTTCGTCCCGCCTGCGTGACTGGACCTCCATCGGTATCGAGCAACCCCTGTAGCAAGCCCAGGCGAACTGCGGACGAGTTGTAGAGGTAGTCCTCGGGAACAAACTTCGTACTCGAGCGAGTGCCGGCGAGACCAAGCGTTCGAAGAATCGCGGTGACCGGATTGGCAACGGGGACGCCCCCGCGCCAGCCGTCCGTGCGACGCAAAACGTAGTCGATCTCGTTCCTCGGAGTCAGTTCAACCTGAGGAAGGACCGCGCCGAGCGACACCACGAGCTCGGCATCCGCATTCGTGAGGGACGGGGTTGTGCTTGTGGTCAGACACCCATCACGCAGCATGAGGCCAGCTGCATAGGGATCGAGCGGCACTTCGCGGGGCCCAAACTCGACTGGACGCGACAGGAGAGGGAGCTCGAAGCGGTGGTAGTGCGCCGCGCGGAGTCGTCCGATCATCTCGCGCGTCTCGAGCACACGGAGCGGCTTCCCGCGGCCTCGAACGTCAGGGGTGGCGACGGCCCACAGATGCTCGCCGCAGCAGAGGGTCGAGGCGCCGTCCTGCGTCTGAACGCGGAAGACTTGCCTGCTTCCTTGCGGGTACACGCCGATGACGGGCGTCGGCAGTCCGTCTGATCCGATCACGAAGTCGCCGACTGTGAGGCTGCCGATCGGTCGGAAGCCAGTCGGTGTGAGCACCTTACTGAACAGCGGCTGCGCCCTGCCCCTCATGTACGCCAGGGGCGCGACCTCGATCTCGCCGCGCTCCTGGGCCCGCGTGAAGCGCTCCGGCGGCATGAGCTCGTACAGCGCGTCGTAGAGCGGCCGCAGGTACGGGTCGATCTTCTCCTGTAGATCACCGGGGAGGAAGCCGAGACGCTCCCCCGCCTCTACCGCCGGCCGCGTCAGAATGAGTCGGCTGACCTTGCGATCGCGCAACGCGGCGACACCCATCGCGACGGCCAAATAGCTCTTCCCCGTGCCGGCGACGCCAATGGCGAAAACGAGGTCGTGCTTGCGGATGGCCTCGATGTACCGGCGCTGGTTCTCGGACTGTGGCGCGATGCGCTTGCCGCGCACCGTCGTGGCGACGACTTCGCGCATCTCGGCCGGCGGCAGGACCGGCGAGTCCTTGGCGTCGTCGATCAGCCGCTCGAGGGCGGGCTTGCGGAGCGACTGATCGCGGCCCGACAGGGTGCGCATGGCCCCGACCAGGTCGCCGACGCGCGCCACCGCGGGCGCCTCGCCGCTGATGCGGAGCTCCGCGCCGCGCGAGACGATCTTCACCCCGAACTCGCGCTCGATCCGGTCGATATTCGCCTCGTTGTCGCCCGCGACGAACATCATCTCGTCGGGGTCGGGGATGAGGATCGTGATCTGCGAGCTGTGCGCGTTCACGACGCGGTCTCCTTGAGGAGCGCGCCGACCACGCCGGAGACCACCTTGCCGTCCGCGCGGCCCTTCGTCTCGGCGATGACCTTGGGCATGACGAGCTTCGTGTCCTGCGGCCCCTTCGCGCCCGTCTCGCTGATGACGCGGCGCGCGATGTCGCGGATCTTCGCTTCATCGAGCTGCTCCGGTAGGTACGCGCTGATGAACGCCAGCTCTTTCTCCTCTTTCTGCACGAGATCGCTGCGGTCGCCTTTGCGGAACGCCTCGATCGAGTCGCGGCGCATCTTCGCCTGCTTCGTCAGCACCTCGGTGATCGCGATGTCGTCGAGCTCGCCGGGCTTGTTCTGCGCGAGCCACGCCTGACGGGCGGTCTCGTCCTTGCCCTCGGCGACGAGGCGATCGACCGCCGCGCCGAGGCGCGCTTTGCCTTCGGTCTGGATCGCGGCCAGAAGGAAGCGGACGGTGTCGCGCCTCAGGTTGTCGCCCGAGCGCATGGCGCTCTTGAGGTCGTCCTCGAGCCGCTGCTTCAGCTGTGCGCCGATTTCCGGCCTAGCTCCGTCTACCGCTTGCGGCGCTTTGCTTCCTTGCGCTTGCGGCGAGCGGCGGGGCGCTCGTAGAACTCGCGGCGCCGGGCTTCCGCGAGAATCCCGGCCTGTTGGATCTTCTTATTGAATCGGCGAAGCGCGGCCTCGAACGACTCGCCATCGCCAACGATCACTTCCGACAACGCTTGCTGGTCACCCCCGCCTTCGATTCAAAGGAAACCGGCCCTGCGCAGGCCGGACAGGCGAATGATAGCCGCGCAGCGCATGCGGTAAAGATGCGCATCTTTACCGTTTCTCCGGCAGCGGACCGGTTCAGAGCAGCTTCAGGCGCGACAGCGGCAGGACCGATTTGACTTCGTAGTAGGCAAACGGGCGACCCTTGTGGAAGTCCGTCGGCTGACGCTTGGCCCGTCTCCGGCGTCGATCGCCGCTTCCTTTAGAAGTGCGCCGAGGTCGAGCAGATAGTTCTCGGCTGTGCTGGCGGCGTGACTCATCCTTGCCTCCAAGACCACGCTGCAGTCGTCACGGCCCAGCGGAGCACACGCCTAGCCCGGGGGCCACGTGAACGGCCTACCGCCCAGGACATGGAAGTGGACATGGAAGACGCTCTGACCGGCGCCGGCGCCGTTGTTCACGACCACGCGGAAGTTCTCGCCGTGGCCGGCGTCCTTCGCGACCTTCGCCGCCGCCAGCGTGAGCTTCCCGGCGAGTGTCACATCGTCGAGCTTCGAGAGCTTCTCGACGTGACGGCAGGGCACGACGAGAACATGGAGCGGCGCGCGTGGGTTCGCGTCCTTGAACGCCACGAGGTCGTTGTCCTCGTAGACGATCGACGACGGAATCTCCTTCGCGACGATCTTGCAGAAGATACATTCGGCCACGTCCGTACTCTACCGGCGTGATCGACGCGCTCGCGGTCGCGGTCTCCTACCTTGTGGCCTCGATCTCGTTCCCGTACTGGATCGCGCGCGCGAAGGGCGTCGACCTGCGCGCGACGGGCGCGCGAAAGCTCGGCGGATCGAACCTCGCCAAGGCTGTGACCCCGCTACACGGCGTTGCAGGCGGCCTGCTCGACGGGGCGAAGGGCTTCGCCGCTGTGGTCATCGCGCGCATGGTCGGGTTCCCGATCGAGACGCAGCTCCTCTGCGGCCTCGCGGCGATCGCGGGGCAGATGTGGCCGGTCTTCCACCAGTTCGACGGCGGCCGCGCGAACGCGACCGCGTGGGGCTTCCAGCTCGCGGCCGACTGGATCGCCTTCTTCATCGCCTGGATCCCCGTCATCGTCGCGGCCGCGCTGCGCATCACCGTGCGTCCGAAGCCGAAGCGTCTCCTGCCACTCGCCAACCTGCTCTCGTACGCGGTCTTCCCGGCGGTCATCTGGGAGCAGGAGGGCATGACGCCGACTGTGCTCGCGGGCATCGGGGCGCTCGCGCTCGTCGTCATCCGCCGCCTCACCGCAGGGCTTCGCGACGACCTCGCGACGGGCGCACCGGTGGCGCGCGTCATCGCGAACCGCGCACTTTTCGACCGCAGCGAATTACAGGAGCGGGGGCTTGTCGCGATCTAGGGGATCGAGGGCCGCGACGGCCTGAGCCACCGCGGCGATCGCCGCGGTCTCGCTCCGCAGATTTCGCGGGCCGAGCGACACGGTGACGGCGCCACGCTCTCGCGCGAACGCGATGTCATCGGGACCAAAGCCTCCTTCGGGCCCGATCACGATCGATACGTCCGAGCGCGGGAGGGCCTCGCGAAGCGAAACGAGGTCCTCGCCTTCCCAGGCGACGAGTGCACCTTTGCTCAAGACATCGAACAGGGAGCCCCACTCGCGTTGCTCCTCGATCGAGGGCACGCGACCGCGGCGGGCCGTCTCCGCGGACTCCCGAGCGATCCGCCGCCAGCGTTCGCGCTTCGCCGGGCTCAGAGACCGGACGATCGAGCGCGACGACACGAACGGCACGATGGTGTGCACGCCAAGCTGCGTTACGGCTTCGACGACCTCCTCGTCGTGGTCGCCCTTGAGGAGCGGCAGCGCGAGCGTCACGTTGAACGGAAGCTCGGCCTCGGAGAAACCACGCTGGATCACCCGTCCGCGCGCCTCGCTCTCGCTCACCTCCTGAAGCTGCACCGACGCCTCGAGCCCGTTGCGGACGAGGGTGATCACCTCGCCTGGCCGCAGCCGCAAGACATTCGCGATCTGGTGCGCGCGGTCTCCGCGCAGGACGGGATCGTCAGCGATCTCCTCGTCGACGAAGAAGCGGTGGGTCACGCCGTCAGGATGAGCCGCACCCAGTCGGTGCGCTCGTCACGATCGACAACGCCCAGCCCCTGCGCCGCGAAGGCGGCCTGGACCTGGCGCTCGGCCTGGATCGTGATGCCCGCGGCGACGAGCGAACCCGACGTCCGGAGGCGCGCGCGAAGATGCGGTGCCACCTCCACGAGCACGGCCCCGACGAGGTTCGCGAGGACCACGTCGAACGTGCCGCTCACGTCCGCGGCGGAACCTTGTCGGACGTCGAGCGCAACTCCGTTGGCCGCCGCGTTCTCGGCCGCCGCACGAGCCGCGAGCGGATCGGTGTCCACGCCGATGACCTCCCGCGCCCCGCGCTTGGCAGCGCCGATCGCGAGGATCCCTGAACCCGTCCCGACATCGAGCACGCGCAGCCCTTCGAGATCGAGGTACGACACGGCCTCGAGACACTGCTGCGTCGTCGGATGAAGACCGGTGCCGAAGGCCATCCCGGGGTCGAGCGCGATCGTGATCGCGTCGGACGCGCTCGCGTCCGACCACGTCGGGCGCACGAGGAACGCGCCGACGCGGACCGGCGTGATCGAGGCCTTCCACGCTTCGAGCCAGTCCTCGTCCTCCACATGTCGCACGGCGAGCTCGCCGATCGGCCCGAGGCCGAAGGCTTGGAGATGTCCGAGCGCATCTCGCGCGTCGGCGACCTTCGCGAAGGCCTCGGCGTCCTCGACGAGGTAGGCCTTCACCGTGTGATCGGCCCCGCCCTGCGGCGCGACGGGGAGGTCGACCGCGATGCCGTCATGACCGTAACGGCTCAGGATCTCGCTCACGGCCTCGACCGCCTCCGCATGCGCCGGCACCGCGATCTCGAGCCAGCGCGGACGTGCCGTGCTAGCCGCCGCCCATCGCGTCTTTGAAGCGACCGAACAAATCCTGATCGTCGCTGTCCCCCGACGCTGGGCCCTCGAGGTCACGGAGCTGGCTGTAAAGACGCCGCTGCTCCTTCGTGAGCGTGCGCGGCACCACGACGTCGAGGTACACGAGCTGGTCGCCACGGCCGGACCCGCCGAGGTGCGGCACCCCTTTCCCCCGCACGCGGACCATCTGGCCGTGCTGCGAGCCCGGTGGAACGCGCACCTTCGCCTCCGCCCCTTCGATCGTCGGCACGCTGATCTGCGCGCCGAGCGCGGCCTGCGCCGGCGAGACACGCGCGAGGTGGACGAGGTCGTCGCCCTCGCGCCGGAAGAGCTGGTGCTCCTTCAGCCGGATGAGCACGTAGAGGTCGCCGGTCGGGCCACCGCGCATGCCCGCCTCGCCTTCCCCGGCCACGCGGAGCTGCTGGCCATCGTCGATGCCGGCCGGGATCGAGAGGCTGATCTCGCGGTCCTTGCGCTCGCGCCCCTCGCCGCGGCAGTTGGCGCACTGCCGGTCGATGGTCTTCCCGGCGCCGCCGCAGCGCGGACAGGTCGAGACGTTGACGAAGCGGCCGAAGACCGACTGCTGCACCTGGCGCACCTCACCGCGGCCGCCGCAGGTCCCACAGGTGGAGATCGACGAGCCCGGCTCGGCGCCCGACCCGCGGCAGCGCTCGCACGTCTCGAGGCGCGGCACGGTGATCACGCGCTCGCGCCCCTGGACGGCCTCGAGGAGGTCGATCTCGATCTCCATCCGCAGATCCGCGCCGCGCATCGGGCCGCGCGACTCCCGCCGCCGCAGATCGCCGCCGAAGAACGTCTCGAAGAGGTCGCCGATGCCGAAGTCCCCGAACCCGCCGGTGGCCGAACCGAACATGTCGTAGCGCTGCCGCCGCTGCGGGTCGGTGAGCACCTCGTACGCCTCGGTGATCTGTTTGAAGCGCTCCGCCGCGTCCGGCTGCCCGTTCACGTCCGGGTGGTACTGCCGGGCGAGCTTCCGGTAGGCGCTCCGGATCTGCTCGTCCGTCGCGGACCGGGAGACGCCCAGGAGCTGGTAGTAGTCGGCCGTCGTCGCCATCACCTGTCATTATCCCGGCCGAATGGACGCGCTTCTGCGTATCGGGGTGCAGTGGCTGCACGTAACGGCCGGTGTCCTATGGATCGGCGGCGGCTTTTACACCGTGCTGGTACAGCTGCCCGCGCTGTTCGCGACGCCGGCGCCTGCGCGCGGGGCAGCGCTCGCTCAGATCGCACCCCGGCAGTTCCGGTACATCTTCCGTGCCGCCGAGCTCACCATCGCGACCGGCATTCTCAACCTGTTCGTAAGCGGTCGGGCAGGCGAGCTGGCGCGCCTCGACACGCGCTGGTCCTGGGCCATCCTCATCGGGGCCGTGCTCGCGGTCGGCATCTACGTCGCGTCGCGCGCGCGACTGGTGCGATGGGCCACTCGGCTCCTCGAGCTCGGACCGAAGGCGGCCGCGGGCGACGCGCAGGCCGCCGCGGAGATGCCGCTCCTCGCCGCGCGCATCCGGCGCTTTGGCTACGGCCAGATCGTCGTCGGCGCGCTCATCCTCCTCGCGATGGTGATCGCCCGCTTCAGTTGAACAGGCGACGTCCGGGCGGGCAGGTGAAAGAAAGCCAAGGATTCTTGGCACGACTGAAAGAAAGCCGACGAGGGAAACAGCCTCAGCGACCTCGAGGTCGAAGAGGTTCTTGAAAGGTCGCCCACCTTGAGGCAGAAGGACATCCTCGCGAAATCCACAAACGCGTCCTTGACGACATCGACCCGATGCTTCGGCCAGGCGAATATCGACGCGGTGAGAACCGTGTAGCCGACGCGGACGGTCGGCTGATATTCAGTACTCCTCCTTCAGGAGACCTTCCTGACCTCATGCACGAATTCGGGAAGTGGCTGCGGGCGGGTGGCGACCGCCGGCCTGCTCCAGTCCTGGCAGCGCTTGCGCATCTCGAACTCGTCGCAATCCATCCGTTTCATGACGGGAACGGTCGCACCGCGCGAGCTTTGGCGCGGTATCTCCTCGTTCGTGGCGGCTACGCCCTGAACGGCATTGTCTCGTTGGATGCGTATCTCGATTTGCAGCGACGCACTTATTTCGCGGCAATCAGGCGCGCCGTCGGGGGGGCGTACAAACCGGGCTACGACGCGACGCCCTTCGTCAATTACTTCATCGGCGCGATTGCCGCGTCCGCGGAGCACGTGCTCGGGCAGGTCAAGACGCTGGGTGGCCTTGTGAACGAACTTCGTGCCACGGCGGTAAGGCGGACCCTTCCGCCGGGTCTGTTGGACGGACTGGCCTACGCCTGGGTGAACGGGAATGTCCGACCCGCGGACTACACCCGGATCACCGGTAGGAGTGTGCCCGGAGCAAGCCGTGACCTTCAACTCGCGGTGAGCTTGGGGTACCTAGAACCAACGGGGCACACCCGTACCCGCCGGTACCTCGTCGGGCCAAAGCTTCGACAGATAACCGCAGCACGCCTTACGCGCTTTCCTTCGCCGAAGTGGAGCGAAAACGGCCCTCGGGAACCAGCCAGCTAGAGCCGTCGTCATAGGGGCATTCCCGGCCTAGGCCGGAGAGGAGGCGGACATGCGACGGTTCCTCGCGGGCCTGGCCGCGGTCGTCGCGGCACTCATCGGTGCGGAACAGCCCGCCGCAGCGTGCGCGGGTCTCATCGGCCCTAACGGCGCGGTCAACCTCGTACGGACCTCGACGTTCGCGGGCTATCACGACGGCATCGAGCACTACGTCACCGCGTTCAAGTTCGCGGGCGGCTCGGGTCAGTTTGGCTCCCTCGTACCACTGCCGGGCGTTCCGACCTCGGTAGAGAAGGGCGGGGATTGGACCCTTCAGCGCCTCGTGCGCGAGACGGCCCCGAAGCGCGTCGAGTTCCTCCGCGGCGCGGCCACAGCCGCCGCTGACGCGCAGGTCATCCTTCAGGTTCGGATCGACGCGCTGGACATCACTGTGCTCAAGGGCGGCGGCGCCGAGGTCGGCCGCTGGGCCACCGAGCACGGCTTCCGTCTGCCCCCGGATGCCCCGGAAGTCCTCGACTTCTACGCGGCGCGCAGCCCGATCTTCATGGCGGCGATCTTCGACGCCGACGCGGCGAAGGCTCGTGGCCAGCAGATCGGCGACGGCACGCCCGTTCACCTCACGATCCCCACGCAGAACCCGTGGGTCCCGCTCCGCATCCTCGGCCTCGGCAAGAACGCCGATGACCGCATCGACGCCGACGTGTACCTGCTCACCGATCAGCGGCCTGCGATCCTGCCCTTCCCGTTCGCGAACGGCATGCGTCTCGACCACAGCGCGCCGGCGACGGACTCGCTGCTCAACGACCTGCGCTCGGACAAGGGCATGGAATGGGTGCCGCAGTCCGGATGGCTCAGCAAGATCGCGATCGACGCATCCGCGAGCCAGCTCAAGTACGACCTCGCCGTCGACGCGAAGGGCTTCAGCCCGTCTCGCGTCTCGGCCGGCCTCGAAGCGCCGGCGAGCCCCACGGCTCCGGCTAAGCCGGTCACCGACACGACCGCCCTCGTCGGCATCGCTCTCGCGGCTCTCGGCGCCATCTTCCTGCTGCGCAAGTCGCAGCCGGTGGTGGTGTGATCCGCTCCCTCATCGCGCTGGCGCTCGCCGTACTCGCGGCGAGCGCCTGCGCGCCTGCGAACGCGGCGGACCGAACACAGGTTGGGATCCGCATCCACTACTCGAGGTTCGACCTCACGAAGATCGAGGTGCCGGCCGGCGTGCCGATCACCTTCACCCTGGTGAACGACGATCCGATCGACCACGAGTGGCTCATCGGGGACGAGGCGTTCCACGCGCGCCACCGCACCGGGACCGAGCCGGTGCACGGCGACCGCCCGAACGAGGTTTCGCTCCCCCCGCTCACCACGAAGAAGACCACGCTTACCTTCGACAAGGCGGGAACGTACACGTTCATCTGCCACTTCCCGCAGCACGAGGCCTACGGGATGGTCGGCGTGGTGGTCGTGAAGCCCTAGATCTTCGGCTGTTCCTCAGCTCGCGCATAGCGTGCGGGGTCCGCGCGGAACGCCTGCAGGCAAGCCTTGCTGCAGAAGACGTAGCGGCGGCCGCCGTGCTCGGCTTCCAGGCCCAGGTCGTGCGCCTGCTCGGGATCGACTTCCATCCCGCACACCGGGTCGGTCTCTTCGATGGGCTCGGCCTCATACGGCATAAAGGCGTACCTCCCCACTAAAAGAGCGACGGCGCGGCTCTCGCCGCGCCGTCGATAGTGCACGTCGTGTGCTAACGAGGCTAGCTCTGCTCCTTGAACTCGCCTTCGATGGTGTCGCCGTCCCGCTTCGCGCCGGCGCCGGCGGGCTCGCCTTCAGGCTGTTCGGCCCCGGGCTGGGCGCCCTGCTGCGCCTGCTGCTTGGCCTGCTCCTGCTGGTACATGACCTCGCCGATCTTCGTCGAGGCCGCACGCAGCGCCTCCATCGACGTGCGGATGCGGTCGGTGTCGTCGGTCTTGAGAGCGTCGCGGAGCGCCGCGAGCTTCTCCTCGACGTCCTTCTTCGTGTCCGCCGGGACCTTGTCGCCGAGGTCCGCCAACGTCTTCTCGATCTGGTAGGCCATCGTGTCGCCCTGGTTGCGCGCCTCGATCCGCTCGCGGTTGCGGCGGTCCTCCTCGGCGTGCGCCTCGGCGTCCTTGACCAGACGCGAGACCTCGTCCTTGGAGAGCCCGCTCGACGCGGTGATCGTGACGTGCTGCTCACGGCCCGTGGCCTTGTCGCGGGCCTTGACGTTCACGATGCCGTTCGCGTCGATATCGAATGACACTTCGATCTGGGGGATGCCGCGCGGCGACGGCGGGATGCCGTCAAGGATGAAGCGCGCGAGGCTCTTGTTGTCCGCCGCGAGCTCGCGCTCACCCTGGGTAACGTGGATCTCCACCTGCGTCTGCGCATCGGATGCCGTGGTGAAGACCTGCGACTTCGAGGTCGGAATCGTCGTGTTGCGCTCGATGAGCTTGGTGGCGACGCCGCCGAGCGTCTCGATGCCGAGCGACAGCGGCGTGACGTCGAGCAACAGGATGTCCTTCACCTCGCCCTTGAGCACGCCGGCCTGGATCGCCGCGCCGACCGCGACGACCTCGTCGGGGTTCACGCTCTGGTTGGGCTGCTTGCCGTTGAAGAGCTTCTTCACGGTCTCGACGACGAGCGGCATACGCGTCTGTCCGCCGACGAGGACGACTTCGTCGATCTGGTCCGGGGTCACCCCGGCGTCCTTCAGCGCCTGCTTCACCGGCGGGACGGTCTGCTCGACCAGATCGCCGACCAGCTGCTCGAGCTTCGACCGCGTCAGTGTCATGACCAGGTGCTTCGGACCGGACTGGTCCGCGGTGATGAACGGGAGATTGATCTCGGTCTGCTGCGTCGAGCTGAGCTCGATCTTGGCCTTCTCCGCGGCCTCCTTGAGCCGCTGGAGCGCCATGCGGTCGTTCTTGAGGTCGATGCCTTGGTCCTTCTTGAACTCCTCGATGAGCCACTCGATGATCCGCTGGTCGAAGTCGTCACCACCGAGGTGCGTGTCCCCGTTGGTGGCCTTCACCTCGAAAACGCCTTCGCCTAGCTGCAGGACCGAGATGTCGAAGGTCCCGCCGCCGAGGTCGTAGACGGCGATGACCTCATCCTTTCTCTTGTCGAGCCCGTACGCGAGCGACGCCGCGGTGGGCTCGTTGATGATCCGCAGCACCTCGAGTCCCGCGATCTGGCCGGCGTCCTTCGTCGCCTGGCGCTGCTGGTCGTCGAAGTACGCCGGGACGGTGATGACGGCCTGCGTGACCTTGTCGCCGGTGTACGCCTCGGCGTCGGTCTTGAGCTTCTGGAGGATCATCGCCGAGACCTCGGGCGGGGTCAGCTTCTTGCCGTTGCCGAGGACGATCTCGACGCCGCCGTTCGGCGCCGGCTGGATCTTGTACGGGACCATCTTCATGGTCCGCTGCACCTCGGGATCGGTGAAGCGGCGGCCCATGAGGCGCTTGACCGAGTAGATGGTGTTCTCCGGGTTCGTGATGGCCTGGCGCTTCGCGACCAGGCCGACCAGGCGCTCCCCGGTCTTGGTGAACGCGACGACCGACGGTGTGATCCGCCCGCCCTCCGCGTTCGGGATGATCACCGGCTCGCCGCCCTCCATGTGCGCCGTGGCGGAGTTCGTCGTTCCGAGATCGATGCCGATCACTTTTGCCATGTCAGTTCTTCTCCTTGCCTTCGCTCCCACTCGAGACCGTTACCAAAGCGGGGCGGATGACCTTGTCGTGAAGTCGATATGCCTTCTGGTGCTCCTCGATGACCGTCCCCTCCGGCTTCTCGGAGGGGATGTGTGCGACGGCCTGGTGCTTATACGGATCGAAGGGCTGTCCGACCGAGTCGATCGACTCGAGCCCCTCGGCCTCGAGGATTGCCCTCAGCTTGCGCTCGATGAGCCACATGCCCTCGACCCACGCGGAACTCCTGAGCTCGTCGGGGATCGTAGCGAGCGCACGGTCGTACCCATCGAGGACGTCGAGGATCTTTTCGATGAGATCGGCCTTCGCGAACTTCGAATACTCGGCTCGTTCGGCCTCGTTGCGTTTGCGGTAGTTCGCGAAGTCGGCGGCCATGCGCTTCAGGGCATCGGTCAGCTCCGCCGCCTGGTCGGGGGCGGGACCGGCCGACTCCTGCGCGGCATGCGCCGCATTGGCTTCGGAATCCTCGGCGATGTTCGTCTGTCCGTTCCCGCCGCGCTCGCGCGAACGCTGCTCGAGCAAGTCTTCCGCGCGGCGAATCTTGTCGTCCATCAGCGACCCTCCATGACTCGAACGAGGTCGCTCATCAGCGACCCCACGTAGCGGACCGCGCCGATCGACCGCGCGTAGTCCATCCGCGTCGGCCCCACGACGCCCACGAAGCCCACGGCCTCACCGCTCGCGCCGTAGCGCCCCACCACCAGGCTGCAGTCGCGGAGCGACTCGTGCCGGTGCTCGCTGCCGATGGTGATGTGAATGTCGCCCTCACCGAGCTCGAGCGGCAGGATCTCCGCGAGGCGCGTGTGGTCCTCGAAAAGGCTGAGCATCGCGCGGCTCCGGTCGCTCTCGGCGAACTCAGGCTTGGCGAGGATGTTCTGGAAGCCATCGACATAGACCTCGCGGGCGCGGAGCGTGTCGTGCTCCTCGAGGATCCGCGCGAGAGCCTTGACGATGTCGGCGTCCGCGCCCTTCTCCCCGTCGGCGGTCGCGTGCACTTTCGCGGCCGTCGCCCCGCCCAACGACTCGGTCAGCCGCGCCGACAGCCTGCGGAGATGCTCCGGGGTCGTCGGGGTGCCCAGCTCGAGAACCTGCTGACGGACCGCGCCGCCCTCGACGACACCGACGAGCAGCACGCGACGCTCCTGGATCGGCACGACCTCGACGTGCCGCAGCGCCGGGCTCTTGCTCGCGGGGCGCGTCACGATCGACGCCTCGGTGGTGAGCCGCGCCAGGCTCGAGGCCGCGACGCGCAGCCAGGCGGCCGTGTCCTGGAGCGCCTGCTGGAACTGATGGGAGATCGTCACCTGCTCTTCGGTCCGTAGCCCGGGCCGCGGCATGAGGCTCTCGATGAAGTACCGGTATCCGAGGTCGGTGGGAACCCGGCCGGCCGAGGTGTGCGGGTGCGTCAGAAGTCCGAGCTTCTCCAGATCCGCCAGCTCGTTCCGGACGGTGGCCGGGGAGACGTCGAGCCGGTACCTGCGCACCAGCTGTGCGGACGCCACCGGCTCGGCCGTCGCGATGTACTCGCGGATGACGGCCGTCAGGAGGTCTCGCGCGCGCCGGTCGAGCTCAGGGAATTCGGCTGAAATAGGCTGCTCAGGCAAATTAGCACTCTCCTGTCGAGAGTGCTAAGAGCCTATCAGTGCCCGCGAGCGGGAGTCAAGACCGCGCCAGGGCGCCAGGTCAGCAGGAAGGCTGGCATGGGCCCTGCGGCTGGCGCGTCTAACCCGACCCGCTGGAGGGATTTTCGATGTGGGCTGAATTTCGCGCGTTCCTCGTCAAGACCAACGCTTTGGCGCTCGCGCTCGCGTTCATCATCGGCGTCGCGCTCGCGGCCGTCGTGACCAGCCTGGTGGCCGACATCATCATGCCGCCGGTCGGGCTCCTGCTTGGCAAGGTCGATTTCCAGAACCTGTACATCAACCTGTCCGGCGGGAGCTACCCGTCGCTGAAGGCTGCCAAAGAAGCCGGCGCCGCGACCATCAACTACGGCGTGTTCATCAACCAGGTGATCACGTTCGTGATCGTGGCACTGGTGGTCTTCCTCATCGCGCGGCGGATGATCCCGAACGTCCCGACGAAGGTCTGCCCCTACTGCGCGGCGGACGACCTTCCGATGGCGGCCAAACGGTGCCCGCACTGCACGAGCCAGCTCGGGGCGGTCGCCTAGCCTTTGGCGGCGGTCGGCGAGAGGAGCGCGCGGACGCGCGAGACGAGGTCGTCCAGGTCAAAGGGCTTGGTGACGTAGTCCGCCGCGCCGAGCTCCGTGGCGTAGAGGCGCTCTGACAGTCCGAAGATCGCGGTCACGACGACCACCGGGATCCGGGAGATCCGGCCGTCCGCGCGGAGCTCGCGGAGCACCGAGAAGCCGTCGCGCTTGGGCATCATCAGGTCCAGGACGATCACCGACGGCGAAAGGTCGTCGACGTCGCGCATGGCCTCGTCTCCGTCGTGCGCGAGCTTCGCCTCGAGACCATCGTCCCTCAGGGCCGTCAGTATCACGTCGCCGAGCGCCGGGTCGTCCTCGACGACGAGCACGAGCGGCCGCTTACGGTTCGTAGCCACTAGAACCGGATCTCCTTGGACAGGCGGTCCGGGTCCTTGATCGCGATCCGGCGGCGGCGGATCGAGATGATCTCCCGCCGTTCGAGATCGCCGAGCACGCGGTTCACCGACACCCGCGACGCCCCGATGAAGGCCGCCAGCTCGTCCTGCGTGAGCGTGAGCTCGGTTCCATCGCCTCCGGTCGACCTCGCGAGGTCGAGCAGATACTTCGCCACCCGGCTCGGAACGTCCAGGAAGATAAGGTCTTCGACCCGGTCCGAAAGCCGGCGGATCGTCCGCGCGAGGGTCTCTAGAACAACGCGGAAGGACGCGGGATGCGACTCCAGGTAGGCCAGAAAGTCGTCGCCGGCCAGCAGCGCGGCGCGGGTGTCCTCGAGGGCAGTGGCGCTCGCCGAGCGCGGGCTTCGGTCGAAGAGCGCCAGCTCGCCGAAGAACTCGCCTGGCCGCATGATCGCGACCAGGGCCTCCTGACCGAATTCCCCGGGCAAGGCGATCTTCACCGCGCCGTCCAGGACCATGTAGAGGTGCGTTCCCGGATCGTCCTTCCGGAAGATCGTCTCGCCGCGGCGGAAGCTCTTCGTCCGCACGCGGTCGCCGAGCTCCGCGAGCTCGCCGTCCGGAAGCCGTGAGAAGAGCGGCAGCCGGCGCAGGTGCTCGGCCACGCGCAGCTCGGGCATCGGCGTCCGATTCTAGGGTCCGAACTTGACGTGACCGAGCATCATGAGCGGCCCATGGACGAGGCGAAAGAGCGGACCGGCGTCGCGGCCGGCGAGGCGTACATCTCAGGGGCCCTGACCGCGCTCGACGACGGGCCACGCACGAGGCTCTTCTACGAGCTCCTCGCGGAGATCGCGGAGGGCGCGAGCCTCCGCGCGTACCTGCCTCATCGGGTCACCGACCCTATCGCCGCGGCGCACCTCGATCCGCGAGCGGTCTACGAGATCGATCGCGCGCACGTCATCGCCGCCGCCGTGGTCATCGCCTATGCCGGCATCCCCTCGTTCGGAGTGGGCATCGAGGTCGAGCTCGCGCGTGAGCACGGGATCCCGGTCATCGTCGTCGCCGAGCGAGACCGGACCATCTCGCGGCTGCTGCTCGGCAACCCCGCCGTCTTGGAGGTCGTTCGGTTCGCGGACTTGGACGGCCTTCGGCGCGCGCTGACCGCCGCCCTGGCGCGGGTCTCCACTCTGCCGCGCGACGGCGCGCGGCCGGTCGTCGCCGACGACGTCGTCGTCCAGCGCTTCATCGCGAGCCTCGAGCAGGCTCGGCAGCTGCCCGGGGCGGAGGTCGCTGCGCTCCTCCGGATCGGGGAGCTCGACGGCGAGACCGCGCTCGCCATCAAGGAGGCGGTCGCGAACGGGCGGCTCTTCGGCGCGGGATTGCGTGACTTGGTCGGCCGCTACGCGCTCCGCGGCGCCGACCTCGGCGCTTTCGTGCTGCGCGACGTCCTCGAGCGATCGCTCGCCGAGACCGGGCGCACCCTCGGGGTTGACGGTCGCGCGGCGCGACGCCACCTCGCCACTGCCCGCGCGCGCGTCGGACTTTCCGAAGACGCCACGGGGGACTCGGTCGCACAATGGCTGGTGACCGAGCTCATCGCGCCGCCGACGCGCGCGTTGCAGCTCCATCTCTTCACCGGAGGGCGCGCGTAGCCATGGGCAAGGGTCAGAAGAAGCAGAAGACCAGCGGCAAGCTGGGCTGGCGGAGCAAGAAAGCCAATCACGGGCGCAAGCCCGGGATGGGCCGGGGCAAGCGCAACTAGACCGGGACACGCCGCCGATCGGCGGCGTGCCCTATTTCGGTCGCAAAAAGGCTAGCGGCGCTTCTTGCGGGTCGAGGTCCGCCGGGTGGTGCGCTTGGCGGTCGATCGTTTTGCGGTCCTGCGTCGCGCGGTCGTCTTGCGGCCGGCGCGCTTGGCCGTGCCGCGCTTCGCGGTGGTCCGCTTCTTCGCGGTCGCCTTGCGCCGCCCGGTCGAGCGCCTCGCGGTCGTCTTGCGGCCACCGCTGCTCTTCTTCTTCGTCGTCGAACGGCGGCGCGTCGTTTTGCGGCCACCGCCGCCCGCGGACGTGCCGCTCATCGGCGACGGCGGGGGCGGCGTGGGGCTCGAGGGCAGCGGCGTGGGCCAGACCGACCCGGGTTCCTTCTGCGCGGACCAGTCGGTGCCTTGATCTTCCTGCATGGTTCCTCCCCAATATCGGCGGGAACGGGTGTGTGTGATGGCATATCGAATTCGAACGTTCACCGCAAGCGGAGAAATTTGGCGTGCGGCGTCGCTCAGGACAACAGGCGAACGAAGACCTCGCTCGCGAGGAGACGTCCCCGCGCGGTGAGGCGCGCACGATCGCCGGACCAGCGGACGAGTCGTGCCCTCTGCACCTCGCTCAGGACGCTCCGCACACGCTCCGCGGAGCGGTTGCCGAACCGCGCCACGTAACGGCGCAGGTCGAGGCCCGTATCGAGGCGCAGGGCGAGCATCGCCGCTTCGGCCTCGGGATCGGCACCGGTGTCGACGATGCGCGGTTTCGCGGTCTCGATGCGGTCGATGTACCCGCGCAGGTCGGATGGATTCGCCGACCGGACGCCGGCGAGATGGCTGTGGGCACCAACCCCGACACCGAGCCAGTCACGGTCGCGCCAGTACCCGAGGTTGTGCAGCGACTGTCTACCGGGCCTCGCCCAATTCGCGATCTCGTAATGCCGGTACCCGGCGCGCCCGAGCACTCGCTCCGCGATGCGATAGAGGCGGGCGACGCCGGCGTCGTCCGGTTGCGCCGCGGCGGCCGCGCGGCGCCAGCGCTCGAGCACCGGCCAGCCGCCCCCAGGCCAGTTCGCGACCGATCCGTCGGGATCGAGACGCAGCTCGAGCGGGTAGCAGGAGACGTGGTCCGGCGCGAGACCGATCGCGGTCACAAGATCGCGCTCCCAGTCCCTTTCGGACTGACCTGGCCAGCCGAAGATGAGGTCGAGGTTGACCTGCAAGCCGGCGTCGCGCGCCGCCAGGATCCCCGCGGCGCTGTCCTCGGGCTGGTGCGTCCGGCCGAGCGCGCGCAGGCCGCGCGCCTCGAAGCTCTGCGCGCCGAGCGAGAGCCGGGTGATGCCAAGAGCGCGCCAGGCCCCGAGCCTCGCGCGGTCGCCCGTCGCCGGGTTCGCCTCGACGGTGGCCTCCCGGGGACGCAGGACGAAGGCGGCGCGCACCGCACCCGCCAGCGCCTCGATCTCGACCGGCTCGAGCAGGCTCGGCGTGCCTCCTCCGACGAACAGCGTTCGCACGCGAGGCCTGCCGAGCAGCTCTCCGTCGCGAGCGATCTCGTCGGCGAGCGCGGATAGGTACCGGCCGCGCAGCGCCGTGCGAGCCGGCGCGGTGGCGAAGTCGCAGTACGGGCAGCGCGAGGCGCAGAAGGGGATGTGCACGTAGAGGCCGATGCCGCGCGTCATCTCCCGATCGCCCCGAGCGGGTCGGGCAGCTCGGCGTCCGCGGAGAGCTCCGCGGTGCGTCCCAGATCGATGAGCCACTCGCGCGATTCGTGGACGAACGCGAGCAGGTGGCTCGGCTTCCAGTCGGCTTCGGCGACGATGCGCTCCTCGCCGAAGTCCGGCAGCAGCAGGACGTAGGCGAGGCCGCGGTCGACCACCCGCGCACCGGAGACGCCGTAGCCGCCCATCTTCTCGGGGCCGCCGAGCGCGCGGACGATCGAATCGCGAAGTGGCGCCACGACCGTTGGGAGGCGCCCGTCGTCGCCCGAGGGCTCCACGCCCGCGGCGTGCTGGAGCGCGAGCGCCGCGCCGGCCGCGTAGAGGCCCTCGAGGAGGCCCCGCGTCTCCCGCGATAGGCGCTCCCACATCGCGGCGGCGTCGTTCTCCGACACCGCGCGCAGGAACATCGATGCCGCGAGCTGCGTCGGATGCTCGAACTGGACCCGCGGCCCCTTCACGCTTCGTCCCCGATCCGCAGCACGGCGAGGAAGGCCTCCTGCGGGATCTCGACGGACCCGACCATCTTCATCCGCTTCTTGCCTTCCTTCTGCTTCTCGAGGAGCTTGCGCTTGCGGGTGATGTCGCCGCCGTAGCACTTCGCGAGCACGTCCTTCCGCTTCGCCTTGACGGTCTCGCTCGCGATCACCTTCCCGCCGATCGCGGCCTGGATGCGGACGTCGAACATCTGCTTCGGGATGAGTCCTCGCAGCTTCGAGACGAGCACCCGGCCGGCTTGCTGGGCGCGCTCGCGGTGCGTGATGATCGAGAGCGCGTCGACGAGCGTGCCCGACACGAGGATGTCGAGGCGCGCGAGGTCCGCGGCCCGGTACTCCGCGAACTCGTAGTCGAGGGACGCGTACCCCCGCGAGCTCGACTTCAGCTGGTCGTAGAAGTCGACGATGACCTCCGAGAGCGGCATGTCGTACGTGAGCATCGCCCGCGTCGGATCGACGTAACTCATGTCGGCGAGGGAGGCGCGCTTGGTCTGCGCCAGCTCCATGATCGGGCCGACGTGCGTCGTCGGGACGATGATCGTGACCTTCATCCACGGCTCGCGGATCTCGACGATCGTCCCCGGGTCAGGCAGGAGCGCCGGGTTGTCGATCGGGACCTCGGCGCCCTTCTGCGTGATCACGCGGTACTCGACCGAGGGTGACGTCGCGATGAGATCGACGTCGTATTCGCGCTCGAGCCGCTCCTGCACGATCTCGAGATGCAGCAGGCCGAGAAAACCGGCACGGAAGCCGAAGCCGAGCGCCTGCGACGTCTCGGGCTCGTAGATGAGCGACGCGTCGTTGAGACGGAGCTTCTCCATGGCGTCCTTGAGCGCGGGGTAGTCCTCGGCATTCGACGGGTAGAAGCCCGCGAAGACCATCGGCTTCGCCGGCCGGTAGCCGGGGAGCGGCGTCTGCGCCGGCCGCGCAGCGAGAGTGAGCGTGTCGCCGACACGGCAGTCGGCGACGGCCTTGAGGCCCGTCGCGACGTAGCCGACCTCGCCGGTCTCGAGGCGTTCGATGGGACGCGCGTCGGGCACGAAGACCCCGAGCTCGAGGAGCTCGCTCTCGCGCTCCGTCGCCATCAGGCGAGTGCGATCTCCGGCGGCGAGAGCGCCGTCGACGACCCGGACGTGTGTGACAACGCCCTTGTACGCGTCGTAGTGCGAATCGAAGATGAGTGCGCGGAGTGGCGCCTCGGGCTCGCCCCGCGGGTGCGGGACGCGCTCGACGATCGCGTCCAGCAGCTCCTCGACACCGGCGCCGGTCTTGCCCGAGACCAGCAGAATCTCCTCCTCGCGGAAGCCGAGGGTGGTGCGCAGCTCCTCGCGCACGAGCTCGAGATCGATGTTCGGCAGGTCGATCTTGTTGATCGCGGGGATCACCTCGAGGCCCTGCTCGACGGCGAGGTACGCGTTCGCGAGCGTCTGCGCCTCGATGCCCTGCGACGCGTCGACGAGGAGGACCGCGCCCTCGCACGCGGCAAGGGAGCGGCTGACCTCGTACGTGAAGTCGACGTGCCCCGGCGTGTCGATGAGATTGAGCTCGTGATCCCGCCAGGCCAAGCGCACGGCGCGCGCCTTGATGGTGATGCCGTGCTCGCGCTCAAGCTCCATCGAATCGAGGAGCTGATCTCGCATCTCGCGCGCCGGTACGGTCCCGGTGGTTTCGAGGAGGCGGTCGGAGAGCGTCGTCTTTCCGTGGTCGACGTGTGCGATCACGCAGAAGTTGCGGATGCGCCCGAGCGCGGCCATCAACACAAGGCTAGGCGGAGAGCTAGCGGTACTGCTTGGGGCGCCTCCAGCGCGCGACGACGATCAAGATCCCGGCCGCGAGGGCACTCACATAGGCCGCGCCGGCGACGTCTGTCGGCTCGGTCGGCCCGATCGTCGTAGTGCCGGGAAGCCGGTTGATGACGACCACCGACCTGCGAGCGCCTGCGCATGCTTCGCTCTCCGCTCCCGCCTGCGACCAGCTCGGAGATGACATTCGCAGCGTCCACGCTCCCGCAGTCGGAAACAACACCGCGCCATCCCACCGTGTGAGGTCGCTCGCACGACGGACAAGGGGGATCTCGATCGGAGCCGCTCCCTCACGGGTTGCCTGCGCGAGGAGCCGAAGCGTGCCATCGCTGGTGTACCAGTCCGACCAGGGTCGATGGTCCGCGGCTGGATCATCGACGCATTTCTGCGTGAATGGTGCGAGCGTCTGGACGGACACTGCAGCAGCCTGACCGGCGATCGGACTCAGCGGCGTGACCGACATGCGGACGGTCATCGCCGCCTCAGCGGGCGCGACCAGGTAGAAGACCATGGACAAGAACGCGATTGCGCCCGCCGATGCGTTCCGCACGTCCGTCCTACAGCCGGGGATGGGCGTCGGTTCCCGCTCTTGCGCTCGCCGCATTGGTCTTTGGCCGCGGTCCGCTCACCCCGGGGCGATGGCAGCATTTCGACGGAGGCGGGCCCTGACGACGGCGAGGATCTCGCCGAGCTCGCCGATCCGGAGCACGTAGGCCGCCGCGACGTAGACGAAGCCACCGACAGCGACGGCGAGGATGGTCTGCAGCAGGAGGACCGGCTTCGCGGGGTCCTCGAGGAGGTCGAACGGCAGGTTGGTCACGCGGATGAACCCGAACATCGCCACGCCCATGAGCAGGCTCGCGCAGACCTGCTTCAGGCTCGAGAAGCCGAGGCCCACGAGACGCAGCCGCACGCGCGGCGTGAGGAGCGCCAGCAGGAGCCCGGCCTCGACGAGCGTGGCGATGGAGTTGGCGAGGGCGAGGCCGTTGATGAAGAGGATCGGGGCGAGCAGCACCGCCAGCACGACGTTCAGGCCGATCGAGATCAGCGTGAGGGCGAGCGGCGTCGTGGTGTCGCGCGACGCGAAGTACACGCGGGCGAGGATCTGCACGAGCGCATGCCCGGCGAGCCCGAGCGAATAGAACAGGAAGGCGGCCTGCGTGGCCTCGCGCGCCGCGGGACCGAAGCTCCCGTACTCGAAAAGGAGGTTCACGATCGGGCGGCGCAATACGATCATGAGGATCGCCGTCGGGAGCGTGAGGAAGAGAATCCAGCGGATCGCCTGCTGCACCGCGTCGCGCATCCGCGAGACCTGACCGAGCGACGCGTAGTGCGAGAGCGTCGGGAACACCGCGGCGCTGATCGCGATCGAGAACACGCCGAGCGGAAGCAGCATCAGCTGGAACGCGTAGACGAGCGCGGTGAGCGAGCCCTCACGCATTCCCGAAGCGAGGTACGTGTCGACGAAGAAGACGATCTGCACCGCGCCGAGCGCGAGCGTGCGCGGCCCGGCGAGCCGGAGCACATCGCGCACGCCGCGATGCGCGAAGTCGAGCGAGAGCGAGTACCGCGTCCGCCGGAACGTCAGCTCCGGGAGCTGCACGAGCCACATGAACAGCGCGCCGACGACGACTCCCACCGCGACCGCGTGGATCTTGAGGAACGGGGAGGCGAAGACCGTGAACAGGATGATCACCGCGTTGTAGACGAGCGGGGCCGTGGCGCCGGAGAGGAACTGGCGATACGAGTTCAGGATGCCGGTCGTGAGGGAGCTGAGCCCCATGAAGATCGGCGACAGCAGCATCAGCCGGGTGAGTTCGATCGCGAGTTCGACCTGCCTAGGGTCGCGGAACGGCGCGATGACCGGCACCACGAGCGGCGCCGCCACCAACATCACCGTGGAGAAGCCGACGAGCAGGAGGAGGACCGCGTTCAGGACGCTCGACGCGACGTGCCAGGCCTCCTCCTCGCGCTCGCGGGCCAGGTAGCCGGTGAACACCGGGATGAAAGCCGAGGCGAGCGCCCCCGCGACGACGAGTCCGAAGATGGCGTCGGGGATCTTGAACGCGGCCCAGAACGCGTCGAGCTCGGGCGTTTCCCCGAAGTTCGCGCCGATGACCGACAGGCGCAGCCATCCGAGGACGCGGCTCGCGATGAGGGTGGCGATCATGATGGCGGAGGCGCGCGCGACCGACATCGGCACCGAGTTGATATTGAGGCATCGGGTATCGTTCGCACCCGATGCCAGCCAAGAAGCGCAAGCGCTCGGCCCTGAAGCGGATCCGGCAAACGCAGCGCCGCACGAACGTGCGTACCATCGGCCGCTCGGCCGCGCGGACCGCCGTGCGCGCCGCCCGCGAGGCGATCGCCAAAGGCGGCGAAGCGGCCTCTGAAGTCCTCGCTGCGGCGCAGAGCGCGCTCGACCGCGCCGCCAAGCGCGGATCGATCCACAAGAACAGCGCGCGCCGCCGCAAGAGCCGGATCGCCAAAGCCGCGTCTAAGGCGAAGAAGAAGAGCTAGCCCGCGGGCCGACGCGCCCTGCGGGTGGCACGGCGCAGGGCTCTTGCGACGCGCGGGTGCCCCGGGGCCCCGTCCCCGCGACACGAGCGCAGCGAATGGCGCGGCCGGCGGGGAGGGTGCGCGAGCGAGAGGCCTACCCGAGCGGCTTCGCCGTCAGGGGCCCCTACCCCTTGGACAGGACCCGCGCGGCGCTCGCCCGCGGGCTAGATCGGAACGAAGTAGGTCTCGCAGGCGAGCTCGACGAGCTCAGGGGTGAGCTCGGCCGGCTTCAGCAGGAAGCGCGACGCGGCGCCGAGGTGTTGCATGAGATCGCGCGGATGGCACGAGCGCAGCGGGATGTTGCGCTCGCGGCAGTAGGCGGCGATCCACTCGGCCGCCTTTGGGTAGAAGGTGATCTTCTGCGTCTCGCAGACGCGACGCAGGATCTCGGCGAACTCCTGGTCGGTGGGTGGCTTGATCTCGATCTTGTACTGGATGCGCCGGAGGAAAGCCTCATCGACGAGCGATGACGGCGTGCGGTTCGTCGCGAAGACCAGGAGCACGTCGAACGGCACCTCGATCTTCCGTCCGTCGGAGAGCGTGAGGAAGTCCACGTCTCGATCGAGCGGCACGATCCAGCGGTTCAGGAGCATCTCGGGCGAGGCGCGCTGGCGGCCGAAGTCGTCGATGAGGAGCACGCCGCCGCTTGCCTTCATCTGGAATGGCGCCTCGTGCACCTTGGAGACCTCGTCGAAGGTCAGGTCGAGGTCCTCCAGCGTGAGCTCGCCGCCCACCTCCACGAATGGCCGCGAGACCGGGACCCAGCGCCGGTCGAAGCGCGCGTCGAGGGCCACGAGCGGCCGGTGCCGCGAGGGATCGAATACGCGGATGAGCTGCTGTCCAATCAGGATCGCGTACGGGAGCACGATGCTGCCGCGCAGCATGGTCGCGAGCGTCTCGGCGATCGAAGACTTGCCGGTGCCGGGAGGGCCGAAGAGGAAGATCGACCGACCGCTGTTGATAGCCGGCCCGAGCTGGCGAAGCGTCTTCTCCGGAAGCACGAGGTGCTTCAGCGACTTCCGGATCTCGTCGAACGTGATCTGCATGCTGCCGATCGACTGGGCACGCACCCGGTTCACATATGCCGAGAGCGGGACGGGGGCGGCGCCGACGTACCCATTGCGCGAGAAGGCTTCGCGCGCCCGCTCGGTGCCCTTCGACGCGAGCACGTAGATGTAGGTGGCGGCCGCCATGCCGGACCCGCCCTTGACCTCGACGAGGTGCTCGTTCTTCAGGAAGTCCAGGACGGGCGAGATGATCTTCATCGGAAGGCAGACGATGTCCGTGATGTCAGCCGCGGTCGTCTGGCCCTTCTGGTAGAGGAGCTTCAGGACGAGGTCGGAAACGAATGCGGAAGTGAGGCCGGTCTCCTCGATGGTCGCTGGCGCGAGCGGGGCAGGAGCTTCCGCTGACGATGGGGCCGCCGGCGGCGGCACGCGCTCGAGAAGTGCCATCTTTGTTTCACTCCCGCCCTCGTGATGCGTTCGCGTGAGTCTACGGTCGGCCGCCCTCCCCACGAAGGGGGAGAAATATCGCTTGCATGTCAGTAACGCGCGAAGCGGAAGTGTGGCTGGCGCTTGGCTACCATTCGCGGAGGCCGAATACCCACCGGTAGCGGGGGAACCATCTCCGGGGCGAACCTGCGCAAGCAGGACGGGCGCAAAGCACGCCGCCCTAGCCCGACAGCTGACCTCGCAGGCTCCGCGTGAACGACTGCGGAGGTCCGCGATGCTCCCGATCCTCGCGAGCTTGTTCCTCTACCAGTGCGCGTGCTGCGATCGCCGGATGACACAGGGTCGCTACCTCGAGGGCGCTTTCTTCTGCCTCGAGTGCGCCCGCGGCGAACACCGGCACCCCGGTTGGGGCAGCAAGGTCGCCTAACCCGAATCGTCCCGCGCGACCGTCCCCGCGGATCCGTCGACGGCGACGCGCTCGCCGGTCGCGATACGTTCGGTCGCGTCCGGGACGCCGACGACCGCCGGGATGCCGTACTCGCGCGCGACCACGGCGCCGTGGGACATCATGCCGCCCATCTCCATCACGAGCGCGCCCGCCGTGAGGAAGAGCGGCGTCCACCCGGGATCGGTCGATGGCGCGACCAGCACCTCGCCCGGCTCGAGCCGCGCTCCGACGGGCGAGAGGATCACGCGTGCCACGCCTTTCGCGACGCCCGGTGACGCCGGCGTCCCGCGGATCGCGCCGTCCACCGCGGCGGGCAGGAGCGTCTCGGCATCGGTCCCGTCGGAGAGGAGCACGCGAGGTACGTGGCGGCGCGCGCGCTCGCGCCGATAGACCGCCCGCCGCTCCGCGACCGTGGCGCGAAGGTCCTCGCCGCCCTGCGCCCGCCGCGCCTCGGGCAGCGTGATGAAGAAGATGTCGTCCGCCTCGTCGAGCAGGCCCCGTGCGGCGAGGGCGGCACCGACCGGCGCGAGCATGGCGTGTCCCAGCGCGAAGATGCGGATCATCTGGAACTTCGGCTGCTCGCGCAGCCCGCCGAGCAGACGCGCTCGCCCCAGCAGGAAACGCACGACCATGCGCCGCGGGCCGTGGACCCGAGACAGCAGCGTCCCGATCATCGCCTCCGCCTCCCGCGCGCCACGCGCAAACTGCGCGTCCGGCGCGATCACCGCGTCGTCAAGCTTCTGGTAGTTCGCGATCGCTCCGAGCAGGTGCGCGGGATCCTCCGACCAGCGCTTCAGGCCGAGGTCGATCTCGGCGATCGCGCGGTGCCCGTACCGGCTGAGGAACGCGCCCATCTCGGCCTGCAGGAGCGGCGGGAGCGCGCCCGAGCGATAGCCCGCCGACAGCGCGGCCGGCGTCTCGGTCCTGAGCGCATGGCGCGAGGCCGGGTCCTCGCGGGCGCGCCGCGCGACCTCCCACAGCGCGAGGTCCATCTCGGTCGTCGGGTTGTTGGCGAGCCCCCGCAACACGGTCTGCATCTCGCCCGGGCGCGCCCGCTCGCCGAGCAGGCGGCTCGCGAGCACGTAGGAGGCGAAGCCTGGCGCGACCATTCCGACGAGCCGCGGGAAGACCCTCGGCGGGAGCTCGAGGATCAGCCGCTCGTACGCGTCGAGGCGGTCCGCCGGCGGATCGGGGACGCGGACGCTCGCGATGGCCTCGTCGATCTCGCGCAGGAGCCGCTTGCGAGTCGCGTCGGGCCGGAGCACGCAGCGAAGCGCGGTCTGCGGGACGCCCGTTCGGAGCACGGCCGCGAGCACGCGGAAGCGCGAGCGCGAGACGCTGCCGCGCGGCGCGAGTCGCGGGTCCCCGAGGAGCTTGGTGAAGATCGCCTTGCTGCGGAACTCCATCGCGCCCATGACGCGGCCGGGGATGTCGCGCCCGAATGGATCGCGCAGCACGTCGGTCAGGTCGATGAAGAGACGCATTCCGGCTTCCGCGATCTGCGGCGGCCCGGCACTCGGGTAGCGCAGCGGACGGCCGAGCAGCGCGGCGAACGCGGCGCCGATCAGACGGAAGGTCTGCAGCCCCATGGTCGTGAACGGCTCGAAGACGCCCTGCGCGACGTTCGCCGAGAAGTACACGCGCAGGTCAGCGTCCGACGAAGGCGCGGTCGTCGGCAGCGGATAGAGCGTGGTGATTTCGCGCGACTGCACCAGCCAGAGGCGTCCGGACTGGTCGATCGCCCACTCGATGTCCTGCGGCCGGCCGTAGTGCGACTCGACCCGCGCACCGAGGGCCGCGAGCTCGCGCAGCCGCGCGTCGTCGAGGGAGTCACCCCTGCGCTCGAGGACCGCTCCGTCGCGCGGGTCCACGAGGAAGTGATCGGGGTTCACCGCGCCGGAGACGAGCTGCTCCCCGAGACCGCGCACCGCGTCGATCGCCGCACGACGCCGCCGGCCGGTGATCGGATCCGCGGTGAAGAGCACGCCCGCCGTGCTCGCGTCGAGCATCCGCTGCACGACGACCGCGAGACCGAGCCCGTGCGGATCGACATCGCGGGTCTCGCGGTAGGCCACCGCACGCTCGTTCCAGAGCGACGCCCAACAGCGGCGCACCGCATCGACGACCGCCTCCTCGCCGACGACGTTGAGGAGCGTGTCCTGCTGACCGGCGAAGCTCGCCTCCGGGAGATCCTCGGCGGTCGCCGACGAACGGACCGCGACCGGAGGGCTGCCGAGACCGCGATACGCCAGGCGAATCGCCTCGGCGATACCGGGAGGAACTGGTGAGGCAGCGAGGCGCCCGCGCGCGGCGGCCGGCGCGTCAGCCGCGACACCCGCGGCCTCCGCCGCGAGCGCATACGCGCCGGTGGTGACGACGAAGCCGTCGGGGACCGCGAATCCCGCGGCGATGAGCTCCCCCAGGTTGGCGCCCTTGCCGCCAGCGACCGGGAGGTCCGCCGCGCGGAGCCCGGAGAGCGGACGCACGAGCAGCGATGGCGCCGCGAGCACGCTCACGCCGAGGTGCCAACGTTCGCGAGGATGCGTGTGAGAAGCGCGCGCATGCGCTCGCGGTCGGACGGCGAGAGCCCGGCGAGCATGCGACGCTTGCGCGCCTGCGCGAGACGGGCGATGCGCGGGACGGCCGCTCGCCCCGCCGGCGTTATCCGAACACTCACCGAACGACGGTCGATCGGACTGGTCCGCCTCGTCACCAGGCCCTTCGCTTCGAGCCGGTCCACGAGCCGTGTCACGCTCGCGTTGTCGGTGAGGAGGAGCCGCGTCAGCTGCTTTGGCGTGCGCTCGCCGGCAAGGCTGCAGCGGTGGAGGATCTCCGCCTGCTTCGCCGTGATGCCGAGCCCCTGGATGTCGCGGTCGAAGGAGGTCCGCATCTCGCGCGCGACTCGGAGGAGGAGACGTCCGAGGCCTTCCTGGTCAGGCTCGGGAGGGGCCGCGGGTTCCAGGCGCCGCACCGCCACGGCGCGAGGCTAGGTCGCGGCGAGAATATTTGTCAAGACAAGTATTTCGCCGGGTGGCTCGACCCGCGCGCGAAAGCCGCGGCGCCCGGATAGCGCGCGGCTCCGCCAAGCTCCAGCTCGATCTCGAGCAGCCGGTTGTACTTCGCATTGCGCTCGCTCCGCGAGAGCGAGCCGGTCTTGATCTGCCCGGTGCCCAGGGCGACGGCGAGGTCGGCGATCGTCGTGTCCTCGGTTTCGCCGGAGCGGTGCGACATCACCGCGGCGTAGCCCGAGCGGCGCGCGAGCTCGATCGCCGCGATGGTCTCGGAGAGCGTGCCGATCTGGTTCACCTTGATCAAGACCGCGTTGGCGACCTTCTCGCGCACGCCCCGCTCGATGCGCTCGACGTTGGTCACGAAGAGGTCGTCCCCGACGAGCTGCACGCGATCGCCGAGCTCCGCGGTGAGCTTCTTCCATCCCGGCCAGTCGTCCTCCGCGAGGCCGTCCTCGATCGATACGAGCGGGTACCGGTCCGCCCAGTCGCGGTAGAGGGCGACCATCTCCGCGGGGTCGAGCGAGCGTTCCTCGCGCGCCAGCGCGTAGCGTCCGTCGCTCTCGAGCTCGGTCGCCGCGGGGTCGAGAGCGAGGGCGACGTCGCGCCCGGGTCGGTACCCGGCCTTGTCGATGGCGGTGAGGATCAGCTCGAGCGGCTGTTCGTTGCTTCGAAGCCCCGACGGCGCGAAGCCGCCCTCATCGCCGACCCCGGTGCTCTGGCCCATGCCGAAAAGCACCGCCCTGAGCGCGTGGAACACCTCGGCCCCCATGCGGATGGCCTCGCGAAAGCTCGGCGCGCCGAGCGGGACGAGCATGTACTCCTGCATGTCGGCCGAGTCCGTGGCGTGCTTCCCGCCGTTCAGCACGTTCATCAGCGGGACCGGCAGCAGGTGCGCTTCGGCACCGCCGAGGTAGCGGTACAGCGGGACGTTCTTCGCCGCGGCGGCCGCGCGCGCGCTCGCCAGCGACACGCCGAGGATCGCGTTCGCCCCGAGCTTCGCCTTGTTCGGCGTCCCGTCGAGCGCGAGGAGGTGATCGTCGATCGCCGACTGGTCGGCGGCGTCCCGTCCGAGGATCTCGCGCGCGATCAGGTCGTTCACGTTGGCGACGGCCCGCAGCACGCCCTTTCCGCGGTAGCGCTTACGGTCGCCGTCGCGGAGCTCGACCGCCTCGTGCGCGCCCGTCGACGCCCCGGAGGGGACCATCGCGGTCGCGCGCGCTCCGCCCGCGAGGACCATGTCGACCGCGACGGTGGGGTCGCCTCGC
Source organism: Candidatus Limnocylindria bacterium (assembly GCA_036002305.1). Classification (GTDB taxonomy): domain Bacteria; phylum Chloroflexota; class Limnocylindria; order P2-11E; family P2-11E; genus 3-1-20CM-2-70-9. The sequence continues at coordinate 212,454 of DASYTL010000026.1, read as the reverse complement.
GAGTCGAGGATCTCTCGCGCGCGCACCGACGCGATCCGGGTGTCGCTCATCGGTCGGGGATCGCCGCGACGCCGGGCAGCGTCTTGCCCTCGATGAGCTCGAGCGCCGCCCCGCCTCCGGTGGAGACGTGCGTCATCTTGTCGGCGAGGCCCGCTTCCTCGACGGCCTGGACCGACTCCCCGCCGCCCACGACGGTCGTCGCGCCACTCGACGCCATGAGCTCCGCGATGCTCCGCGTGCCTTTCGCGAATGCTGGGATCTCGAATACGCCGACCGGGCCGTTCCAGAAGATCGTCTTCGCCCGCCGGATGACATGTGCGTACCGCTCGATGGTTCGTGGGCCGACGTCGACGATCGCGAGGTGGCTCGGCACCTCGTCGACGTCGTACACGGCCGCGGCGGCGGCGCCGTCGGCATCCGCGGAGGGAGCGCAGACCACGTCGACGGGAAGCAGGAGCTCTTTGCCGTTGCCCTCGACCTCGTCCGCGATGAGGCGCGCCTCGGTCTCCTTGTCGGGCTCAGCGAGCGAGCGCCCGACGGGACGGCCCATCGCGAGGAGGAACGTATTCGCCATCCCGCCGCCGACCGCGAGGGTGTCCACGCGCGGCACCAGGGAGCGCAGCACCTCGATCTTCGTGCTGACCTTCGCCCCGCCGATGATCGCGAGGAACGGGTGCGCGGGGCTCTCGAGCAGGCCTCCCAGGACCTGCAGCTCCTTCTCGAGCAGGAGGCCCGCGTACGCCGGAAGCACGTGGGCCACGCCTTCGGTGGACGCGTGCGCGCGGTGAGCGGTCCCGAACGCATCGTTCACATAAAGATCGAAGCCGGCGGCCAGGGCCTTCGCGAACTCGGGGTCGTTCCGTTCTTCCTCGGGATGGAAACGGACGTTCTCGAGCATCACGACGTCGCCCGGCCGCATGGCGCGGACCTGCTTCTCGATGTCGGGTCCCACGCAGTCGGGCAGCAGGGACACCTTCTTGCCGAGCAGCTGGCGGAGCCGGTCCGCGACCGGCGCGAGCGAGAGCTTGGGGTCGCGGCCCACAGGCCGGCCGAGGTGCGAGACGAGGCCGATCGCCGCGCCGCCTTTCAGCAGGGCGCGGATGGTCGGCATCGCCGCGCGGATGCGGGCGTCGTCGGCGACCGTCGCTTCGCGCCCAGGGGTCCCTGCCCCTGCAGCCTCGAGCGGCACGTTGAAGTCGACGCGCAGAAGGACCCTCTTCCCGTCGCTTCGCGGCTGGGGGCCCCTACCCCCAGGATCGGCCTCCCGGATCGTCCGCTTGTGGAAGGTCGCGCCGCGACTAGCGGCCGGCGGCGACAGGGACACGGAGCTTCGACGCCACGAACGCGGTGATGTCGGCGAGCCGGCACGAGTAGCCCCACTCGTTGTCGTACCAGGAGATGATCTTCACCATGTTTCCGAGGACCACGGTGTCGATCGCGCTCACGATCGAGGAATGCGCGTCGCCCTTGAAGTCCATAGAGACGAGCGGCTCCTCGGTGTAGTCGAGGATCCCCTTGAGGTCGCCCAGGGCTGCGCGCTTGAATGCGGCGTTCACCTCGTCCTTCGTCACGTCGCGCTTCAACGTCGCGGTGAAGTCGACGACCGAGACCGTCGGCGTGGGAACGCGGAACGCCATGCCCGTGAACCGGCCTTTGAGCTCCGGGATCACGAGCGCGACGGCACGCGCCGCGCCGGTCTCCGAAGGAATGATGTTGAGCGCGGCGGCACGCGCGTCGCGCGGGTCGGGCGCGACAGTGTCGAGCAGCCGCTGGCTCAGCGTGTACGAGTGGATCGTCGTGAGGAACCCCTTCTCGATGCCGAACTCGTCGTTCAGCACCTTCGCCACCGGGGCGAGCCCGTTGGTGGTGCAGGACGCGTTGCTCAGGATGTGGTGCTTCTCGGGGTCGTAGGTCTCCTCGTTGACCCCGAGGACGATCGTCTTGTCCTCGTTCTTCGCCGGCGCCGAGATGATCACCTTCTTGGCACCCGAGTCGAGGTGGGCCTTCGCCTTCGCGCCGTCGGTGAAGAAGCCCGTCGACTCGACGACGATGTCGATATCCAGGGCCTTCCACGGGAGCTTCGCGGGGTCGCGCTCCTGCAGGACTCTCAGCGTCCGGCCATCGACGACGATCGCGTCGGCAGTCGCGGAAACGCTGCCCTTGTACGTGCCGTAGTTGGAGTCGTACTTGAAGAGGTGGGCGTTCATCTTGGGGTCGGCGAGGTCGTTGACCGCGACGACGTCCACCTCGGGATGACGCTCGAGCGAGGCCTTCAGGAACTGCCGCCCGATGCGGCCGAAGCCGTTTATCGCGACGCGTGCTTTCATTGCGTGCCTCCCCAGGGGCAGGGGCCCCTGACGGGCAGGGGTCCCCGCTAAGAGACTAGAGGAACCACTCCGCCCGGCCGGCCAAGCGCTCTCGCGCGCTGATGACAGCACCAAGCATGCCCACATCGCGTCCGAGGGCCGGAGGCACCAGCCGGACGACTTCGGCCGCCGCCCGGAACGCGCGCGTCGCGATGGCACGCTTCATCGGCTCGGTGGTGTGCCCGGGCTCGTGCTCCGCGACCGATCCGCCCACCACGATGAGCGCGGGATTGAGGCCGTTGACGAGGATGAGCGCGAGATTCGCGAGCGCTCGCTCCGCGCGCGTCACGATCGCCTGTGCGATGGGGTCGTTGGCGGCGGCGGCCGCGAAGACCTGCGCCGCGTCGTCGACCCCGTAGGCCTCGGCGATGAAGCGCCCCGCCGCGAGCGACTCCACGCACCCGAAGCTGCCGCAGCCGCAGCGCGGACCTTCAAGCGCGACCGGCATGTGCCCGATCTCCCCCGCGATGTTCGTGACGCCCCGCAGCATCCGTCCGCGGCTGACGAACGCGCCACCGATCCCCGTCGAGATAGTGACGTAGACGAAGTCGCGCACGCCCTTGGCCGCGCCGGCGATCCCTTCGCCGATCGCCGCCATGATCGTGTCGCGATCGACGAAGACCGCGTCGGTCGCGAGCGCCTTCGCGAGCCGCTCCGCCAGCGGTACCTCGACGAAGCCGGGGATGTTCGGCGCGTCGTGCACGATCCCGCGTACGTGGTCCAGCGGGCCGGGAGCGGAGCACGCCGCGGCAGCGATCTCGCCAACCGACGTGCCCATCGCGGCGAGCGCGGCGCGGGCGCTCTGGGCGATGGCCTCGACCACGTCGCTCGCGCCGCTGCGCGGGGTCGGCCGCTCGTCACGGACGACGATGCGCGGAATCGGCTGCTCGTCGCGCGCGATGACGCTGCGGATGTTCGAGGCGCCGAGATCGATGCCGAGGAAGAGGCTCAGACCTTGGGGAGCTTGCCGGCGAGCTCGGGCGACTGCAGCGCGTTCGCGTCGCCGCCGAACACCTGCTGCTGCGCCGCCTTGTAGCCCTTCTTCGCCTTGTCCTTGCCGAACGCCTTCTCGGCCTCCTCGTAGATCTGGCGCACGAGGGTGGCGAGATACGGCAGGACTTGATCCTCGGCGAATCCCTCACGTTCGAGCGCGGCGGCGTCGATGAGGTCGTCGACCACCGGAAGCGGGCGATCGATCGGGTCCGCCTGTTCGTCGACACGCATCAGCAGGTTGGGCATACGCGTCTCGATCTTGCTCTTGCCGTAGCTGCTGTACTCCATGAGCAGCGCGTTCGACAGCGAGGCCATCAGGCCGGCCTTGGTCCCGACCTCGGCGGTTTCGATGCGCGTGACCTGCGCAGGCGTCTCCTCGCGGCGGAAGAGGCCGAACAACCCGCCCTTCTTCTTTTCCAGCGGCGCCTCGGGGACCGGTCGCGGCGGCGGGGGTGGGGCCCATTCGTCGGCGCGCGACGGCGCCTCCGCGCCGGCGGATGCCTGCGCCTTCGGGGCTGCCGCGGGCGCACCCCACGGATCGGAAGCCGGCCCCTTCGCCGGCGGCGCGGTCGGTGCCCACGTGTTCGCCGGGGCTTCGCTGGCGGTGGGCGGCGGGGTCATCCATGAATCGGCGGACTTCGCGGGCGGCGCCGGCGTCGTCCACACATCAGCCGTCGGTGATGGCGGGCTCTGCGGCACGGAAGGCGCTGGCTGCGCCGGCACGTTCGCGGCGGGCCCCGGCGCGAACAGCCCCGAGAAAGTGGCGAGCCGGTCGTCGACCGCGGGTGGGACCTCCGCCCCTTTTCTGGGCTCATACGGCGACTCACGCGTCGGGGGCGCGAATCCGCCAAGGCGTTCGTCGAGCTCGGCGTCGAGGTCCGCGCGTGTTTCGGCCGCCTCGGACCGCGGTGCCTCGGCCGGCGCCGCCTCAGAGCGCGCATCCGACCAATCCGCCCGCGGCGGAGATGGCGTTTCTGGCGCCACTTCAGGCGTGGTCGGCCTCGCCCCCCAGGTCGACCCGGCATCGGCCGGCCAGGCGGGCGGTGCCGCGGGCTCGGGCTCGCTGGGCTGCGTCAAGGGGGCTTCGGCCCGCCATGGCTCGCGCGCCGGCGCTTCGTACGTGGGCTCCGCGGCCAGCCGTGCTGCCGGAGGTTGCGCGGGTTGAGCGGCGCCCGGCGGAGGGGTTGTCTCGATGACGCCCTCCTTCACGAGACCGGCCAGGAGCGTGAGCGTCTGCATCTTGCCGAGCCGCAGCTGCTCCGCGATCGCCGCGACGTCGCGTTCGCCGTTCACCGCGAGAAGTGCGCGCCAGCGGTCCGGTGTGAACGTGACCGCCCCGTGGTCGGCCGCCTTCTCGGAGAGCCGGAAGCGGACGTGGTCGTCTGGGATCGAGGCGCGGATCCCGGCGATCCGATCGCGGGACTCGGCCGCGCGCTTGAGCAGCGCGACCAGGTCGCCTCCTTCAAGGTTCGCCTCGGGCGGCGACTCCCACGGAGTGAACTCGAAGTCCGCCTCGGAGATCGCGAAGATCGCGCCGAGCGCGTTCTCGCCGCCCTCGCCATCCATCACCGCTGCGACCAGGCGGCCTCCGGCGAAGCCGAGAGCACCGATCTTCCCCGCGCCGCGCACCTGTAGCTCGCCGGTCTTCGAGGTTCCAGCGAGCAGGCCGATGACCGATTCAAGGGGGAAGTCGCTCGTGGACCCGCGCAGGGTCACCGCAAGGCGACCTCGGTCTCTTTGTCGAAGATGTGGAGCTTCCTGAGGTCGAAGCCGACCCGCAGCGCGGCGCCTGGCCGCGTCTGCGTGTCCGTTCCGACTCGAGCCACGAAGGTTTGGCTGTCGGCCGCGAGCATGAGCTGCAGCTCGTTTCCGAGGTATTCGACGACCTCAACACGGGTCTCGATCGGGAGGTGTCCATCCTGACGCGCGTGAGCGAGGTCGTCGATGTCCTCTGGCCTGATGCCGAGGATGACATCCCTGCCGACCGCCTCTGCCGCCTTGCCGCTGAGCGGCGCCTTGAAGAATCCGGCGTCGGCAATGGCCTGGCCGTTCGACGAGGTGACCTTCGCGGGGAAGAAGTTCATCGCGGGCGACCCGATGAATCCCGCGACGAAGAGGTTCGCCGGCCGCTCGTGCAGGTTCTCGGGCGTGTCGAGCTGCTGGAGCTCGCCCGCGTTCATCACCGCGATGCGGTCGCCCATCGTCATCGCCTCGACCTGATCGTGCGTCACATAGATCGTCGTGCGACGGATGCGCTGATGGAGCTTCTGAAGCTCGGCACGGGTCTGGATGCGGAGCTTCGCGTCGAGGTTGGAGAGCGGCTCGTCCATGAGGAACACCGCGGGTTCGCGGGCGATCGCGCGTCCCACGGCGACGCGTTGCCGCTGGCCGCCCGACAGCTCCTTCGGCTTGCGCTTCAGCAGGTGACCGATGCCAAGCATCTTGCTCACCTCGTTAACGCGCCGCTCGATCTCTTGCTTCGGCATGCCGCGAAGCTTCAGCCCGAACGCGATGTTGTCGTACACGCTCATGTGTGGGTAGAGCGCGTAGTTCTGGAAGACCATGGCGATGTCGCGATCCTTGGGCGGAACGTCGTTGACGACGCGCTCGCCGATGCGGATGTCGCCGGTCGTCTGCTCCTCGAGGCCCGCGAGCATGCGGAGCGCGGTCGTCTTCCCGCATCCGGACGGCCCGACGAGGACCAGGAATTCCGAGTCCCGCACGGCGAGGTTGAGGTCCTTGACCGCGACGAAGTCGCCGAAGCGCTTGGTGACGTGGTCGTAGGTGACGGTGGCCATGCCAGAGCAAGTATGTCCCAGGTCCGCCCGGCGAGCATCACCGGGCCTGGTTGATCGTCCCCCGGCAGCCGGCGCTGCCGCACAAACACCGCTTCGCGTCGGGATGCGGCGTGCTCACGTAGTCGACGGTCAGCTCCTCGCCCGAGGCGATATCCCGCCGGGCGAAGAACAGGACGTGGCCGCGCGTCACCCGCATGAAGAGGTTCGGCTCGCAGGAGTGGTTGATGAAGGCCGTCGCGTCGCCCTCGACGTCCGCATCGATCGAGGTGCGCGAGTCCACCTCGCAGATCCGGATGCGGCGCCGTCCGGCCATCCGCCGCATGGACTCCCGCGACGTGATCCGCTCTCCGAGCAGCTCGGCGACCTTGCGGGCCCGCGGAAAACCCCTGGTGCTGAAACATCCGCGGCCCTCGATCGGCGAAGCCTCCACCGCGAGGCCGGGCTGGGGACGGCGCGTCACGAGCCAACAGCTGCATTCGGACTGCCATCACGGCAGGAGCTGGGTCGCTGGGTATGACGTCGTACGGAAGAAGGGGGTCGACAGGGTGGCGCGCACCGCGTCGGCGGTCGAGAGCGCGTCGGGCGCGCGAAGACGCGCCAACACACGGACTCGGTAGGCGACGGCGCCGGGCGGAGGATCGAGCGCCACCTCTAGCGTCGTGTCATCGCCGACGCGGACCAGTCGGGCGTCGGTGAGCGCGAACTGCCGGGGGCGGCCGGTCGCACGGTCGTACCACGCGATCCGCACGAACGCTTCGCGGACAGCGGCATCCGTGACCGCGACCGTCGCCCGGAACGCGGCCGGCTCCTCCGGCGCTCGCGTGAGCTCGCTCTCGATGCCCCACGCGCGGCCGCCGGGTACGCCGACGAGGAGAGCGGGCCCGTCGCGGCCGAACGATCCGCGCGGCGTCGTCCGGCGGAACGTCGGATCGTCGCCCGCGTACGCCGGCACGACGAGAAGCTGTGCGAGGAGCAGCGCGAGGGGAATGGCCACGTTGAGCACGCGCGGACCGTAGCCGAGCACGGGCGTCGTGTCTGTCCTCAACTCGTGCGAACACGTCGCACGTTCGTGCGCAGGCCGTCGCACGTTCGTGCGTCGGCCGTCTCAGCCCAGCTGCACGACCCAGGTGCCGATCTCGTAGGGCTGCAGGCGCGCCGTCGCGACGCTCCCGTCGGCATCGAGCGGCGCCGCGGTGCGGACGACGTCGAGCCCGGTGTTCCCGAGAGCCACGGCTCCCTCGCGGAGATCGACCGGCTTCGACGAGCGGATCGGTCGCGCGAACCGCACCGCGGCCGCCGCTTCCTCGTGATGCGGATTCGCCAGACGGATCACGAGGGCGCCATCGGGGCCGGCGCGCAGGGCGCAGAGAACGATGGGCGTCGCGGGGTCCTCGAACGACAGGAAGGTCTTCTCCGTGCCACCGCCCTTCACGACGAGCGGTGGCGAGAGCCACTCGCGTACGGTGCGCACCGCCCCGGCGACGTCGGTCTGGTCATCAAGCGGCACGAGGGTGTAGCGGTAGCGGCGCTCGCCGATGCACTGGGCCGACGGCGTCTCGAGCGGCTTCCCGGCATGTCCGCGCCGCTCCGGGAGATCGCCCCGCGAGAGGGATCCGACCGCCCGGAGGAGGGTGATGGCGATGGTCCCGCCGTCGTGAAGCACCGAGTACTCGCGTAGGCCGTCAACGCCGACGGCGAGCCCGCGCGACGCGCCCTTGACGAGCACGATGTCGTGAAGACAGGCCTCGGCGGTGGCCGGCTCGACCCACCGGCGCCGCACCGGGAAGCGGTTGGCGCGCTCGAGGAGCGCGAACGCCGCCCCGGCGAAGTGCGTGACTGAACGCGTGCCCGTTTCGCAGACCGCGCGCAGGCGGTGGTCACGGGCGCGGTTGTCGACGGCGAGGCTCACGTCCACTCGTCGCGCCCCCGCGTCGAGCGAAACCTCCACCCGCACCGGACAGTCGACGAGATCGGGTGAGCGCGCAAGCCGATCATCGCGCAGCCCGACGGGCAGCCGCAGCACGAGGTCGACGGTCGCGATCGCGCGGTCCCCGGCGACCCGGACGCTTCGTGTGCCGGCGATGCCCACCGAACCCACGGTCGGGCCGGCGTAGGAGTAGGTGTACTCGTCGCCCCGGTCCCCCTCGGAGATGAGCGCGTTCTGACGTCCGCTGCGCTCGCCGCTCGCTTTGTCCACGATCACGAAGGTGCCATCGGTGCCGACCTCGACCCGAAGATGACCGTTCTCGATCGCGGTGTCGTCGGCCCCCACCGCGGAGCGCTCCGATCGCGCGAGCGGCAGCAGGCCGAGGCCCGCGGTCCGCACGCGCGCGGGACGTCCATCGACCTCGACGACCGCATCCCGCGCCCACGGCAGCGGATCCCAGATCATCGGCGCGTCGCCCCATCCCGCGAGCTCGCGAAGCAGCCCCTTCGCGAGGGCAGCGCCGCGCTCGCGAACGAAGGCGAAGCGCGGCGCCATGTCCATGTCGTGCACCGCGTCGATCGAGCAGCCGCAGATCGAATCGTGCGGGTGGTTCTGCAGCAACGTGCGCCAGAGCGTGCGCAGATCGTCGCGAAACCGTCCGCCGGTGAGGGCGTCGAGCGGCTCGCAGATCTCGACGAGCAGACGCTCGCAGGCGACGTTCTCCTGCTTGATCCACGTCCGCGTTGAGTTCACGCCGCGCAGGATCGGCCGGTAACGGCCGCGCACGATCTCGCCGCTCACCAGATGCTCGAGGGGCGGCATCGCGGTCGAGTACTCCTCGAGGCTCGCGATACGCGCGTCGATGTTCGGAAAGGCGCGCCGCATGGCTTGCACGGCCTCCGGCAGCCGCGCGTACGGCTCGACATGGTCGTCCCCCACCATGAGCAGGAGCGCATCGCCGTTCGCGTACGCGGTCAGGCGATCGACGATCCGCGCGACCCGCTTCGCGACACGACTGCGCAGCGTGAGGGGGGCCTCGTCACCGGGCCCGACGAGCGACAGCGCATTGGCGTAGTGATCGACGAGGTGCGCGGCGCGGACGCGATCGCCGGAGGGCGCCTCCCACTGGAACTCGCTCCCGACCGCCTCGCCCTCGTCCCCCATGCCCCGGGCGAACACGTATGTGTCGTAGCCGAACGCGCGAAGGATCTGCGGAAGCTGGGCCGGGTGGCCGAAAGGATCCGCCACGTAGGCGACTCGCGCCGCGCGTCCAAGCTCGCCCGCGCTGCGCAGACCCTCCTGCAGATTGCGGACGATCGACTCGCCGGAGACGAGCAGCAGGTCGGCGAGCACGTGCCAGGGCCCGATGAAGAGCCGCTCGGCCTTCACCAGGGCCGCCACGCGCTCGCGATCCTCCGGGCGCTTCTCGAGATAGTCCTGGATCGCGATGGTCTGGCCGTCGAACGTGAACGAGCGGAACGCCGGATCCCGCTCGAGGAGCGCGAGCAGCCGCGAGACCATCTGCACCAACCGCGCGCGGTATGCCTCGAACCGCTCCTCCCACTCGCGGTCCCAGTGCGTATGCGGGACGACGAACGCTCGCCAGCGCAGGCGCCGCCGGATGAGCCTTACCGCCTGCGGCGCGGCGAGGCCGGAGACGATGCCGACGACCATGCCTCCGACGACGTCGAACGGGTAGTGCACGCCGACGACGACGCGTGCGAGCGCGGCCGCGACGCCGAAGAGCAGGACCGGCGCGCGGTAACGCGAAGAGACGAACGCGAACGCGACGGCGGCGCCCATCGCGAGTGAGGCGTCACCGGAGGGGAACGAGAACGACGACGGGTGGGCGATCACCGTCTCCGGCGCGGGCAGCGGACCTGGCACGGCCGCGAGAGCCTCGAACGGACGCGGCCGGCGAACGATCACCTTGAGGATCTCGGTGAAGACCCATGCGTCGAGCATCCCGAGGACGACCGTCCCGGTCGCGGCGAGGCCGCGCCGGTTGACGCCGCGCGAGCGGAGCAAGAGGAAGGCGAGGATCCACCAGAAGAAGCCGCTCCAGTTGAGGTAGGTCAGCGCGACCGCGATGACCGACGTGACCAGGTTCCGCTGGGCGGCGATCGCGAGATAGAGCTGGGTGTCGAAGTTTCCGAGCGCCGCCAGGACGTCGTTCAACGGGACCGGACGTGGCGCCAGACGAAGAGCCCGAGACCCAGCAGGATGACCGCGGCGACCACGTAATCGAGACCGCGCAGGTTGTGCTTGATGTCGAGCCAGTGATCGCCGAGGAGCATCCCGCCCCAGACGAGCAGCATCACCCAGGGCACCGCGCCGAGGATCGAGAACAGCGTGAAGCGCCACACCGGCATGCGCGCCACTCCCGCGGGAACGGAGATGAAGGTGCGGACGATCGGCAGCATTCGTGAGAAGAGCACGGTCAGGTCGCCCCAGCGCGCGAACCAGCGGTCAGCCACCGCGAGGTCGTGCGCGCTGATCAACACGTAGCGCCCGTACCGCTCGAGGAGGGGACGACCGCCGAGTGCCCCGACCGCGTAGCTGGCGAGGGAGCCCAGGGTGTTCCCGACCACGCCGGCGATCACCGCGCCCCAGTACGTCCACGACGTTCCGGTCAGAGGCTCGACGACGCCGCGTGAGACGCTCCAGCCGGCGAACGGCAGGATGAGCTCGGACGGCAGGGGTATCGCGGCGCTTTCGATCGCCATCGCGATGACGACGCCGACGTACCCGAAGCGACCGTACAGGGTCTCGATGAATGGGAGGACGAGCTGGTCGATGGCCTCGATCAAAGTCGTGCGTATCGTAGAGAACGTGATCCGTGGCTGAGCCCTCCGCCCTCCCGGCCGACATGCGCGACGCGCTTCGCGAGCAGGGCCACGCCGATCTGGTTGTCGGCATCCCAAGCTTCCGCAACGCCGGGACGATCGGCCATGTGGCGCACGAGGCGGCCGAGGGGCTGCGGCGCAGCTTCCCGGACGCGCGGGCGGTCATCGTGAACGCCGACGGGGGATCCGAGGACGGCACCACCGACCGAGTGCGCGCGTCCGCGGACGGCGTGCCGACGGTCGCCGGGCGGTACCAGGGGCGCTCGGGCAAGGGATCGGCATTCCGCGCGATCTTCGAGTCGGTCTCGCTCCTCGGCGCGAAGGCGTGCGCCGTCGTGGACAGCGACCTCCGCAGCATCACCCCGGAGTGGATCGCGCGCCTGCTCGGGCCGGTGGTCCGCGGGGAGGCGGAATACGTCACGCCGCTCTACGCCCGGCACAAGCACGACGGGACGATCACCAACACGATCGCGTATCCGCTCACGCGCGCGCTGTACGGCGCCCGCATCAGACAGCCGATCGGCGGCGAGTTCGGTTTCGGCCGGGACCTCGCGGAGGCCTATATCGCCGAGCCGGTGTGGGATACGGATGTCGCGAAGTTTGGCATCGACATCTTCATGACGACGACGGCGCTCGCGCGAGGCTCGAAGATCGCGCAGGCTTTCCTGGGCGCCAAGATCCACGATCCCAAGGACCCGGGCGCGGATCTCGGGCCGATGTTCACCCAGGTCGTCGGCACGCTGCTCTCGCTCGCGCGGCGCAACGCCGCGATCTGGCGCGGCGTCAAGGGCTCGCGCGACGTCCCGGTGATCGGCGACGTGAATCCCGTCGAGCCCGAGCCGGTGAACGCGAGCGTGCGCGTCCTCGTTGAGAAGTTCCGTCATGGCGCGGCCGAGCAGGGATCGGCCTGGAACGAGGTGCTTTCGGCCGAAACGCGCGAGATCGCCCGTAAAGCGGCGGAGACGGGAAACGCGAGCGCGATCGGGGGCCGTTTCTGGGCGAAGGCGGTCTACGAGGTGGTCGCCGCGGCGAAGACGAGCGAGGACACCGAGGCTCTCGCTCGGGCGCTGCTTCCGCTCTACTTCGGGCGAGTGGCCGCCCTGATCGGCGAGGTGGGTGGCCTCGATCAGGCGGGCGCCGAGCGTGTCGTCGAGCAGCAGGCGCTCGCCTTCGAGCAGACGAAGCCGTACCTGCTGGAGCTCTGGTCCTGACCGTCTCGCTCAAGGAGGATGCGCTCGTCCTCGTCACCGAGGATGACGGGAGCCTGCCGCTCGGGGCGACGAGCCCGCTCGGCCTCTACTACCACGACACGCAGTACCTTTCGGGCTACGCGCTGCGCGTCAACGGGACGCGTCCGATCCTGCTCTCGGCGAACACCGAGCAGAACTACGTGGCGACCTTTCAGCTCATGCACGCGGAGGGCGCGGTGCTCGGCACCGCCCGGCACGCCGCGGACACCCTTTCGATCCGCAGGACGCGCTTCCTCGCCGACGGCCTTCGCGAGCGCGTCGGCGTGCTGAACGCCAACGCCCACCCGGTCGAGATCACCGTCGAGCTCGAGTTCGAAGCGGCCTTCCGTGACATGTTCGCCGTCCGCGCCTACCGCGACCTCAGCCTCACGCCGCTCGCGTCGACGCTCGGCCCCCGCGAGGGTGGGTTGTTCTTCGAGCGCGTGGGGCGCGATGGCGTCCGCCGCACCACCGAGATCACGCTGCGTCCGACGCCAGACGCCATAGAGGGCAACGTGTTCCGCGTCAAGCGCACGCTCGCGCCGCAGCAGTTCCTCCAGCTCGAGCTCGCCGCCATCCCGCGCGAGGATGGCGCCGCGCCCGCGGCGTCGCCGGATCGCTTCGACGACGCCATCGACGCGCTGAACGCGCGGTACCGGAGGTTCCTCCGCGGGTGCTCCCGCCACACGACCAGCTCCGAGACGCTCGACGAGGGGCTCATCACGAGGAGCGCGCTCGACCTGCGCGCCCTCCTCGAGTTCCACCCGAGCGGACCCTTTCCCACCGCCGGCATCCCCTGGTACGCCGTGCCGTTCGGGCGCGACGGGCTCATCTGCGCCTACCAGACGCTCGGCTGGAATCCGGACATCGCCCGCGGAACGCTGCGCCTGCTGGCGGCGCACCAGGGGCAGAAGGTCGACGACTTCACCGAGGAGGAGCCGGGGAAGATCTTCCACGAGCTACGCCGCGGCGAGCTCGCGCGTCTCGGCGAGGTCCCGCATCATCCGTACTACGGCTCGGTCGACGCCACGCCGCTCTTCGCGCTCGTGTTCGCCGAGGCGGTGAAGTGGACGGGAGACCGCGTCCTCTGGCGCGAGCTCCTTCCCGCCGCCGAGCGCGCTCTGACGTGGTGCGACACGTACGGCGATCCGGACCGGGACGGCTATGTCGAATACGGCACCCGCTCGAGCGAGATGCGGAGCCAGGGCTGGAAGGACTCACCGCAGTCGGTCTGCGATCCGGACGGGAAGTGGTCGAAGCTGCCGATCGCGTTGGTGGAGGTCCAGTCGTATGTGTACGCCGCGAAGATGGGCGTCGCCGACCTGTACGAGCTGGACGGCGACCGTGCGCGCGCAGAGCGGCTGCGCGACGAGGCCTCTTCGCTTCGCGAGCGGTTCGAACGTGATTTCTGGATGGAGCCCGACCAGTGCTACGCGCAGGCGCTGGACGGCGACAAGAGGCATGTCCCGGCCGTCACCAGCAACGCCGGGCACGCGCTCTGGTGCGGGATCGCGAGCCCGGAGCGCGCCGCCGCCGTCACGCGGCGCCTCATGGAGCCGGACATGTACACCGGCTGGGGCATTCGCACGCTCTCGAGCCGGTACCCGACGTACAACCCCATGAGCTACCACAACGGTTCGGTGTGGCCCCACGACAACTCGCTGATCGCGCAGGGCTTCGCCCGCTACGGATTCCGGGAGGAGGCCGCCGAGATCGTGAGCGCGCTCATCGAGGCCGGCCGGCGGTTCCCGAACAACCGGCTCCCGGAGCTGTGGTGCGGTTTCCAGCGCGATCTGCGATTCTCGTCCCGCCCCGCGGACTATCTCGTCTCCTGCATCCCGCAGGCGTGGTCGGCGGGGATGACCTTCCTTTGCCTGCGCACGCTGCTTGGGATGCAGCCCGACCTCACGACGCAGCGGCTCCTGCTCGACCCGGCCCTTCCGCCATGGCTCGAGCGCATCGACGTCCGCGATCTGCGCATCTTCGACACGCGCGTGACGTTCCGCATCCGGCGCAGCCCGCGCGGCGATCGCATCGTCGGTGGCCGGGGTCGGGTCACTCGCGCGGGCACAGCCGCCGCCGCGTGACAGGCCGGCGTCCACGCGTCGTCCTCCTTCACTACACCGCGCCCTCCGTGCTCGGTGGCGTGGAGCAGGTCATGGGCGCACATGCGCGGGCGCTGCGTGAGGCCGGCGCCGACGTCACGATCGTCGCCGGACGCGGTCGCGCGCCGAAGGGCATCCGCATGGCCCGTGTGCCCGAGGCGGATTCGCGCAGCGCCGCCGTCCTTCGTGACTTCCGCTCCCTTGCGCGCGGCGAGCGCGGCGAGGTGCACGACAGACTGGTCGAGAGGCTCGTGAGGCGCCTCCACCCGATCTTCGCGAAGGCCGATCGGGTCGTCGCCCACAACGTCCTGACGATGCACAAGGACCTGGCCCTGACCGAGGCCGTGGTCCGCCTGAACCGTGAGCGGCCGGGCGCCGTGATCGCGTGGACGCACGACCTCGCCTGGTGCGACCCGCAATACGCCTCGGAACGGCACCCCGGCGATCCCTGGGACCTGATCGCGCGAGCGCATCCCGGCGTCAAGTACGTCGCCGTCTCGGACGAGCGTGCCGCGCAGCTCGCGGCGCTCACCGGATCCGAACGCGAGCGGATAGCGGTTGTCCCGAACGGTGTCGACGTCGCCGCGGCACTCGGGTTGTCCAGCGCCGGCACCCGTCTCGCCGAGCGCCTCGACCTCTATCGCGCCGATCCGCTGCTTGTCCTCCCCGCTCGGCTCACGCGCCGCAAGCGCGTCGAGGCGGCCATCGCCGCGACCGCGGCGCTCCGTGGCCGCGGCCGCCAGGCGGCGCTCGTCGTGACCGGCCCGCCCGGCCCGCACAACGCCGCGAACGAGCGCTACCTCGCCGAGCTCCAGGCCGTCGCGAAGCGCGCGGAGGGCGTCCACCTGCTGCACGCGCTCGGGATGCCCGCGCCCTACCGGACGATCGCGGACCTCTACGCGCTCGCCGATGCCCTCGTGCTTCCGAGCGCGAGCGAGGGCTTCGGCATTCCGCTCCTCGAGGCCGCCTTGCATCGGCTCCCGATCGTGTGCAGCGACCTCCCCACCCTGCGGGCGCTCGCGGGCGACGCCGCGACGTACGTCCCGCGCGACGCCTCGGGCGAGGTCATCGCGGACGCCCTCGAGCGCACCCTCGACCGACCGACGGCGCGCTTCCGCTCGCGCGTCCGCGCGCTGGCGTGGTCGCGCGTGCTGTCGGAGCAGGTGGTCCCGCTCGTGCTCGAAGGCATCGCATGAAAGTGCTCGTGGCGTTCGCCGACCCGGTCCGCGACAGCGCGCTGCTCGAGACCGCGGCGGCGCTGGCGTGCAAAGGCGAGCTCGTGCTCGCCTCGGCGATCGAGGTCACCGGCGAGGCGACGCTCGCGTCGGCCCAACCTGAGGCGCGGGCGCGGCGGCGCGCGCTCGACGCGCTCGCGAGCGAGGTCGGCCCGGGGCGGCATGTCCGAACGCTCGTCACCGTCGCGCGGGTGGGTTGGGAGGCGATCCGTGAAGCGTGCGTGTCCGAGCGGCCGGACCTGATGATCCTCGGCTGGCGCCGGCCCGGCTGGGATCTGCTCGGCACCACGATCGAGGCGATCCTGCGGAATCCGCCGTGCGACGTCGCGATCGTGAAGGGCCGGCCCGCGCGCGCAAAGCGCATCCTCGTTCCGGTCCGCGGCGGCCGCTACGCACAGCTCGCCGCGCGGCTCGGCACCGATCTCGCACGCGGGTCCGACGGGTCGGTCACGCTGCTCCACGTCGCCGAACGCGATGGCGGCCGCAAACGAACGACGCTCTTCCAGCTCCTGGGCGAGCGCACACACGACGAGCGGGTCGAGCGTCTCGTGACCCGGGCCGGCGATCCGGTGAAGGTCATCGAGGAAGAGCTCGCGGAGCACGACGCGATCGTGTTCGGCGCCACCGGCCGCGAGGGCGCGCGCGATCCGCTTGGGCCTATCGGCCACGCGATCATCGACGCCGCTCGCGACGCCGTGGTCGTCCGGACGAGCGCGCCGCTCGCGTCGCCGCTGTTCGTCGAGCGGACCCGCCTGCCTCAGGAACGCGCCGACCGCAGCCGGGTCCTCGGCGAGATCGTGGACAAGTGGTTCGCGGAGAACACCTTCAGCTCGAGCGAGTTCGCCGATTTGCGCCGTCTTGTCGAGGCAAAGGAGCGGCTGGGCCTGCGGATCTCGGTGGGTCTCCCGACCCTGAACGAGGAGGCCACGATCCGCAAGGTCATCCGCGCGATCCGCTCCCGGCTCGTCGAGCGTTTCCCGCTCGTGGACGAGCTCGTGGTCATCGACTCACGCTCCGAGGACCGAACCCGGGAGATCGCCGAGGAGGAGGGGCTGCCCGTCTACATCCATGACGAGATCCTCCCCGAGGCCGGCAGCCACCACGGCAAGGGCGAGGCGCTCTGGAAGAGCCTGCATGTGCTGACCGGAGACATCGTCGTCTGGATCGACACCGACGTGACGAGCGCGCACCCGAAGTTCGTGTACGGGATCGTCGGTCCGCTCCTCCTCCGCCCCGACCTGCAGTTCGTGAAGGCGTTCTATCAGCGCCCGCTGCGCATCGGCGACGAGTTTCAGGCCACCGGCGGCGGGCGCGTGACCGAGCTCGCGGCGCGCCCGATCCTGAACCTCTTCTTCCCGGAGCTCTCGGGAATCGTGCAGCCCCTCTCCGGCGAGCAGGCCGGGCGGCGCGCGCTGCTCGAGCAGCTCCCCTTCTTCAGCGGCTACGGCGTGGAGACCGGGCTGCTCGTCGACACGCTGCAGCGGGCGGGGCTCGGAGCGATCGGGCAGGTCGACATGAAGCAGCGCATCCACCGCAATCAGTCGCTCTACGACCTCTCGAAGATGAGCTTCGAGGTCCTGCAGGTCGCGATGAAGCGGGTCGGCGAGGCGCACGGCACGAACCTTCTCGAGGAGGCGAACTTCACCATGAAGCTCATCGCCGCCGGCGGCGGCAAGTTTCATCTCGAGATGCACGACATCGTCGACGTCGAGCGTCCGCCGATCGCCTCGCTTCCGGCGTACCAGGCGAAACACAGGCTGGCGGCCGATACTCCGGCCGGTTGAAGGTCCTTCGTTCCGTCGCCGAGGCCCGCGCGTTCCGCGCGGCGTCGGCCACCGCGTCCATCGGTCTCGTGCCCACCATGGGTGCGCTCCATCAGGGTCACGCCGCGCTCATCGAACGAGCGGTTGGGGAAAGCGACTTCGCGGCCGTGTCGATCTTCGTGAACCCGACGCAGTTCGGCCCGCATGAGGACTTCGGCGCCTATCCCCGGGATGAGGCCGCAGATCTCGCCGTCTGCGAGCGGCTCGGGGCCGCCGCGGTCTTCGCGCCGAGCGTCGAGGAGATGTACCCGCGTGGCGAGACGACGCGCGTGCAGCCCGGCGCGATCGCCGCGCGCCTCGAGGGAGCCGCGCGCCCCGGCCACTTCGTCGGCGTCGCGACCGTCGTCACGAAGCTCCTCACGATCGTGCGCCCCGACAGCGCGTACTTCGGGCAGAAGGACTACCAGCAGCTGCGTGTGGTGCAAACGATCGCGCGAGACCTCCGTCTCGGCGCGCGCATCGTCGCCTGTGCCATCGTGCGCGAACCGGATGGCGTCGCGCTGAGCTCCCGCAACACGTACCTCACTCCCGAGCAGCGCCGCGACGCTCTCGCGCTCTCTCGCGGGCTCTTCGCGGCGCGCGACGGGTGGTCGCGCGGGGAGCGCGATCCCTCAAGGCTCCGCGAGCGGGTCCGGCGCGAGGTCTCCGGACCCGGCGTGGCCCTGGAGTACGCATCGGTCGCCGACCCCATCACGCTCGATGAGCTCGAGCGACCCGCCGAGCGCGCGGTGATTTCCGTCGCGGCCCGGGTCGGCAAGACGCGGCTCATCGACAATGTGCTCCTCGGAATGGACCTCGCCGACCTCGCATGACGACGCTCGCCGAAGAGACGACCGCCGTCCCCTCCGAGCCGGCCGTGGAAGAGCTGTCGCTGCGAGAGCCCCGCGGCCGGGTGCTGCTCGGCACGATCACGGCCGCGCATTTCTCGCACCATGTGACGAACTCGTTGCTGAGCCCGCTGCTTCCGCTCATCCGCAGCGCATTCGGTCTGACCTACGGCGAGAGCGGCCTCGCGGTGTCCGCCTTCAGCCTCTCGGCCGGACTCGCGAACGCCCCGTGGGGCGTCCTCGCGGACCGCTGGGGCTCGCGGACGGTCATCGTCGGCGGCCTCTTCCTCATGGGCTCGGTCAGCGTCGCCCTCGCCACCGCGGGCGGGTACTGGCAGCTGCTCGCGTTCCTCGTCCTCATGGGGATCGTCTCCGGCTCATACCACGGCCCGACGGCGGCGCTGATCGCGAGGACGTTCTCGCCACGGGTGCGCGGCGCGGCGATGGGCATGCACATCACCGGCGGGCATCTCTCGTTCTTCGCCGCGCCCGCCGTCGCCGGATTCCTGGCGCAGGCGAGCGGCACATGGCGGACGCCTTATCTCCTCTTCGCGGTCGCGCCGATCGCGTTCGGCGCGCTGCTCTGGTTCGTGGCTCCGCGCGTCCAGGAGCGGACCGCTCCTGGCGGCCAACGCTTCGCCGCGTTCCGCGAGATCGCGAACGTCTTCAGGGACGTGGGCCCGATCGTGTCGCTGTCGATCGTGTTCCAGTTCGGACTCGCCGCCGTCCTCGCATTCCTCGCGGTCTACTTCGTCGAGTCGCGAGGTCTCTCGGTCTCGACCGCGGCTCTGCTCTTCGGAATACCGCAGCTCGTCGGAGTGATCGGCGCGCCACTTGGCGGCTGGCTCTCGGACCGCCTCGGCCGGAGGACGGTGATCCTCGGAGCGCTGACGCTCATGGGACCCGCGGTCTTCGCCGTGACGGTCGCGCCGAACGAGGCACTCGTTGTCGCCCTCGCGCTGTTCGGACTCTTATGGTCGATGCGCGGGACGGTGACGGAGACGCTGGTGATGGACAGCGCGCCCCCCGGGCGCCGCGCGACGGTGCTCGGCGCCTATTACCTCGTGAATGCCGAGATCGGCGGATTCGGAGCGCCTCTCTTCGGGGTCCTCGCCGAGACCGTCGGGCTCTCGACCGCGTTTGCCTGGATCGGGATCGCGTTCGTGGGACTCTCGGGCCTCACTCTGATCGCCGCGCGACGTCTCGCCTCGGCCGGCTAGCACTTCCCGGTGTTGCTGGGGATCACCGGGACCTCGATCCTCGGCTCGGCGGCGAACACCACCTCGAACCTCGCCTGCGCGCCGCAGACTGCCGCGCGGAACTGGTCCAGGGATACGCTCGCTTGGAACGAGCGGAAAGTCTTTTGAAGCGGTCGTGCGCGGGGTCCGTCGACGCCGCTGTCGTAAAGAGTGACCGGAGCGGAAGGGTGCCCGCTCGCGAACAGGATCCGGACCGCGGCGACGTCGGTGGGCCCGCTGTAGCTGAACATGAGATTCACCCCCGAGACCCGAACGCTGAGGTCGCACGGCTGCAGGAAGGTGACCTGCAGCCATGCCTCGACCCCCGCCGCGTCTCCCGCGACCGCGTGGGCGTGACCACCCGGGACGACGCACGGCGGCGGGTCTGTGGCCGATCCCGATGAGCCGGTGGAATCGTGAGCGAGCGTGTGTGCGCCGCACGCGGACAAGAGGAGCCCGAGCGCAACGAGTGCTCGCGTTACAGGGCTCCGATGAGCTGCACGCCGCGCTGCTGGATGAAGTACGTCCGGCCCGCGGCGCTGAACTGCAGCACCACGTCGATCTTGCTGCCGACGTCCCAGACCGGGCCGTCGCGGACGCCGAGCGAGAGGTGATTGCGGCGATCGGCGGCGAACGTCTGGAGCGGCTGCGGGATCGTCTCCCACACCTGGGTCCCGTTCACCAGCCAGGCCTTCTCGGGGCTCATGCCCTGCGGGGCGTCGCTCTCGATGTCCGCCCGTAGGAAGATCGTGCCGCCGACGCCCCGCTTCGGCGTCGGAGCGGGCCCCGGCATCATGTCGCGGTAGAGATCGGTCTGAAGGATGTACGAGCGCCCGGCGACGTCGACGCGCTCGGACGCGTTGCGCCCCTCGGGCGGGAGCGTCGGTGCCGCTCCGCCGCGCCCGGCGGCCCCGCCGCACGCGGTGATGAGCAGCACGCAGGCGAGAAGGAGCCTCACGCCCGTCTAACGCCTGAACCGCCGCTCCGGTTCCCCGGACGAGAATGCGGTAATGATCCAGACATGCGGCCTCTCCACCTCAGCCTCGCGGTGAAGGATCTGGAGCGCTCTGTCGCGTTCTATTCCAAGGTCATCGGCGTACGCGAGAACTGCCGCGACGAGGGGCAGATCCTGGGGAGATCTGGTTCGAGTGACCTAGACGGTCGACAGCGAGGAGACGAGAAGCGTCATGGCCTGATTGAGCGGCGCCGCGATACCGCGCCGCTCGGCCTCGCGGACGAGCGCGCCGTTGATCGCGTCGACCTCCGTCTGACGTCTCCGCGCGAGGTCCGCGTGCATCGAGGAGCGGTGATGGTTCATGGCGCGCGCGATCGCGCGCCATGCCTCCATCGCCTGCTCCTCCGAGCAGGCATACCCGGCCGCGGTGACGATGCGGGCGGATTCGCGCGCGAGCCCGTCGCAGAGAAGCGCCTTCGAAGGATCCCCCAGGATCTCGCCGTACGACGCGTCGAGCAACGCGCTGGGCGCGTTCACGACTGCGTTCGCGACGAGCTTGCGCCAGACCGCGGGCCACGGATCGTCGACGATCTCGATCTCGACGCCTCCCATGCGGAGCGCCTCGACCAGGGCGTCGAGTCTCCTCGCCGCGTCGCGTCCCGGCGGCGGCGCGAGCTGGATCCGGCCCGGTCCGGTCGCGTAGTGCGTCCCGTCCTCACGGAAACCCGCCCCCACGTAGATCACGCCGACGGCGACGCGCGCCGGTCCGAGGCGGTCGACGAGCACCTCGTAGTTGCCGAGCCCGTTCTGGATCGTGAGCGCGACGCCCTCCGCCGCGAGGATCTTGGCCGCGTTCTCGGCGGCCCAAACAGTTCCCGGCGTCTTCGCCGCGATGATCGCGGCCTCGACCGGCGCCTCGCCTGGCTTGAGCGGCAGCTTCGTGCGATCGACCGGCACGAGCTCCGCCCGGCCGTCGAGCGCGCGCGCGATGACCTGGCCGATCGCGCCCATGCCCAGGATCGCGACGCGCACGTTATGAGGCCTTCTGGTGGGCCAGGCTCCGCTGCAGCGAGAGGAGCTCGCTCTCCTTCATCGTGAAGCTGTGCTCTTCGGTCGGGAACGAGCCCTCGCGGACCTCGCGATCGAACGCGCGAAGCGCCTCGGTGACGGCGCCGCCAATATCGGCGTAGCGCTTCGCGAACTTCGGCTTGAACTCGCCGTAGAGGCCGAGCACGTCGTGGAGCACGAGGACCTGGCCGTCGCAGTCGATGCCCGCGCCGATGCCGATGGTCGGTATCTCGAGCTTCTCGGTCGCGAAGGCCGCGACCGGAGCGGGGACCGACTCCAGCACGATCGAGAACGCGCCGGCGTCCTCGAGCGCGAGGGCATCGTCGATGAGGCGCCGCGCGGCGCGCGCGGTCTTCGCCTGCACCTTGAATCCGCCGAGCTGCGCGACACGCTGCGGGGTGAGGCCGACGTGGGCCATGACCGCGATGCCGTTCGCGACCAGCGTCCGCACCGTCTCGACGACCTCGGCGCCGCCCTCGACCTTGATCGCGTCCATGCCCGCCTCCTTCAGGAAGCGCGCCGCGTTGCGGAGGGCGTCGGGCGGACCCGCCTGATAGCTGCCGAAAGGCATGTCGCCGACGAGCAGCGGCCGCGTCGCCCCGCGGGAGACCGCGGCGGCGTGGCGGACCATGTCGTCCATGGTCACCGGCACCGTGGTCGGATGGCCGAGGACGACCATGCCGAGCGAATCGCCGACGAGGATGACGTCGATGCCCGCCCGATCGACGAGGCGCGCGAACGCCGCGTCGTACGCGGTCATCATCGTGATGCGCTTGCGGTCGCGTTTCATCGCGACGATCTCGGGGACGGTGACCTTCTTGACCGGCTGCGCGGCCGCGCCGCCGTACTGATCGCTCATGTCTTACCTCCGTCCAGGCCGGCCACGTGCCGGTCCCGGCGTCGACGCAATCGTACCGCGCCGGGGTATCTCGCACGATTCATTCCAGCTCGTCGATCACCTCGGGCAGCGTGGAAAGATCACGGATCACGCGGGTGGGAGCCGTCTCGAGCGCCTCCCCGTGCCGGTCCACGAACACGGTGCGAAAACCGAGGGCCGACGCCGGGCGTATGTCGTGGTACTGGCTCGCGCCGACGTGCACGGTGCGAGCGGCGGTCGCGCCGGAGCGCTGGAGGAAGTGCCGCCAGTGCCCCGACACGGGCTTGTAGCTGCCGGAGTCCTCGGCCGTGACCGCAAGGTCGGGGCGGATCCCGAGCCGGACGATCGAGCTCTCGAGAAGGTCGCGGTCGACGTTGGACAGGATCGCGAGCTTGCGGCCGCGATCGCGGAGAGCGCCCAGGGCCGCCGGGACCTCGCCGAACGGGCGCCACTCGGCGAGCGACGACGGCAGCGGCGACGGGTCCTCCTCGCTTATAGGTACATCGAGCGATTTCAGGACGCGCCGGCCGACGCGATCGAGCACGTGCCGGTAGAGGTGGTAACCCTCGGCTTCGAACTCGGCCTCCATGCCGATGTACCACTCGGCGAGCGCCTTCCGGTCGATCCCCGGCGGCAGCAGCGGCAGCAACGCGTCGGTGATGCCGCGCTCCCAGTCGATGAGCGTCCCGTAGCAGTCGAACGTGACCCAGTCGACGGTCATCGCGCTAGGCTCCCCGCGCGCGAGCGAACGCCAGGAAGACCGCGGCGGGGATCAGACCGACCGCCGCGCAAGCCAGAGCCGCGACGACGTACGGATGCAACGGGAGCCGTGACCCGATCTCGGCCGTGAGCCAGAGCGGCAGGGCCGAGCCCCATGAGGAGGACGAGGGCGATCGTCTCGCGAGGCATCCCTATCGCAGGCGCGGGAGGACCGACGTCCCGAAGTACGCGCTCCGGTCGAAGCGCTCGAGCGCCTCACGCGTCGGCGTCTTCGTCGCCGGGTGGCCCTCGGCGTTGGAGCGCTCTGCCATGCGCTTCAGCACGGGCGTCGCATCCAGGCCGCCCTTGAAGGCCGCGACATAGACGTTCCCGATGGCGACGAGCCAGTCGCGATAGTCGCGGCGCTGATCTTCGATCGACGCGACCGCGACGGCCCGCTCGAGCCACTCGGGCCTGCCGCTCTTCTCGAGCATCTCCGCCGCGTGCCCGATATAGGCCTCGAGCAGCTCACGCGCCTCGTGCCTATGAATGACGCCGCGGATGACCGCGCAGCGCTGAGCGTCGGAGCGCGCGTAGACATCGGAGACCTCGTCAAGCAGCGCGAAGACCTCCTCGCGCGGACCTGTGCCCACGCCGGCCGAGGTCGCCGCGGCCTTCGGCAACCGCGACATGAGGTTGGAGAGCTTGCCCTCCCGCGGCCCAAAGGACGCGGCGAACGCCCGTTCACGCGCGTTCAGCCAGTTGCGGATCGGCTTGTCCAGCGCGTCCAGGCGATCGTCGAGCGCCCCGATACCCGACTCGTCGCTCATCGCGCGAGGCGTTCCGCGAGCTTCTCCACGAGCCGCCGCGCGACTTCGGTCTTCGAGAGGAGCGGCAGCTGCTCGACGCCGTCGGCGCTCACGAACGCGACACGGTCTTCATCCGACCCGAAACCGGAACGCGGATCCGCGACGTCATTCGCGACGACCAGATCGAGCTTCTTCTCGCGAAGCATCCGGCCTGCCTCGGCGGTCGCGTCACCCGTCTCCGCCTTGAATCCGACGACGATCGTCCCCGGCTTGCGAGCGGCGACGATCGCCTTCAGCACGTCGGGGTTTTCGACGAGGCGCAGCTTCATCTCGCTGCCGAGGTCTTTCTTCTTCATCTTTTTGGTCGCGCGTTCGATGGGCCGGTAATCGGCCACCGCCGCGGCCATGATCACGGCGTCGGCGCGCGGGAGCTGCGCCAGGACGGCGTCCTTCATGTCGTCGGCGCTCTCGACCCGGAACGTCCGGACGCCGGCCGGGGGCACGAGCGCGGTCGGGCCGGTGACGAGGATCACGTCGGCGCCGGTGTCGCGCGCCGCCGCGGCGATCGCGTAGCCCATCTTCCCGCTCGAGCGGTTCGACACGAAGCGCACCGGGTCGATCGCCTCGACCGTCGGACCGGCCGTGACCACGATCGACCGCCCGGCCAGCCCCCGCGATCCGCCGAGCGCCTCGTCGATGGCCGCCTCGATCCGTTCGAGCGATGCGAGCCGGCCCGGGCCGATGTCTCCCGACGCGAGCGGCCCCGTCTCCGGGTCGATCACGCGGACGCCGCGCGCTCGGAGCGCCGCGACGTTCGCCTGCGTGGCGTTGTTCTGCCACATGTGCGTCTCCATCGCCGGCGCGACGATGACCGGTGCGGAGGTCGCGAGCACCGTCGTCGCGATGAGGTCGTCCGAGAACCCGTGCGCGAGCCGGGCGACGACATGCGCCGTCGCAGGGGCGACCACCACCACGTCGGCCTGGCGGCCCATGGCGACATGGCCCGCGGCGCGCTCGTCCTGCATCGCGAACATCTCGATCTCGACCGGCCGGTACGTCAGCGCCTGGAAGGTGAGGGGCGTGACGAACTCGGCCGCGCTTCTCGTCATCACCACCTGCACGGTGGCGCCCGCCTGCACCAGCCGCCGCGCGAGCTCGACGGTCTTGTAGACCGCGATCGACCCCGAGACCGCGAGCACGATGAAGCGTCCCCGCACGCGCTCGCTCACGCGTTGAGCTCCCACAGGAGGCGGAGGCCCTCGAGCGTCAGGTCCTCGTCCACGCGCTCGATGCCCTTGGCGATCGGCGCGATCATCGCGGCGAGGCCGCCGGTCGCCAGGACGCGCGGGGTCACGGGTCGCAGCTCAGCGATGACTCGCGCGAGCAATCCCTCGACGAGGCCGACATAGCCGAACACGAGCCCCGACCGCAGGCAATCGGCGGTGTTCTTGCCGATCACGTTCGGCGGCGGGGTCAGCGGAACCCGAAAGAGCCGCGCCGCGCGACCGAAGAGCGACTCCGCCGCGACCTCGAGCCCGGGCGCGAACGCCCCGCCGAGGAAGTCGCCCTCGCCGCTCACGATGTCGAAGTTCGTCGTCGTGCCGAAGTCGACGACGATCGCGGGCCCGCCGTAGCGGCGATGCGCGGCCAGCGTGTTCGCGATGCGGTCCGCGCCGACCTCGGAAGGATTGTCGACACGCAGCCGCACGCCGGTCTTGATCCCCGGACCGATCACGAGGGCGGGTCGATCGAGGTACCGCTCGGCGAGTCGCGTGAACGACGACGTGAGCGGCGGCACCACCGAACCGAGCACCAGCGCGTCGACCTCGTCGAGCGAGAGATCCTCACGACCGAGGAGCGCATCGATCATCACGGCGAGCTCGTCCTCGGTCTGATCGTGTCTCGTCGCGGTCCGCCAGGTGGCGAGGAGCTTGTCGCCGTCGTACGCGCCGAGCACGACGTTCGTATTGCCCACGTCCGCCGCGAGCAGCATGGTCACTAGTCGTTCGCTTCCGTTGCCCCGGTGCGCAGCCCCTGCTTCCCCATCTGCGCCTTGAGCCGCTTCGCGACGTTCGGCGGAACGTACTTGTCGATCGGCGCGCCGAACGCGGCGAGCTCCTTCACGCGCGACGCCGAGATGAAGAGGTACTCGGGCGCCGTCATGAGGTAGACCATCTCGATCCCCGACGCGAGGCTCCGATTCATGTTGGCCATCTCGAACTCGAACTCGAAGTCGGAAAGCGCGCGGATACCGCGGACGATGAAGGTCGCGCCGCACGCCCGCGCGAAGTCGACCTGGAGACCATCGAAGCTCCGCACCTCGACGTTCCGGTACTTATCGCAGGCCTCGCGCATCAGGCTGATGCGCTCGTCCGCGCTGAAGACGGTCTTCTTCGCGAGGTTGCGGCCCACCCCCACGACGACGCGATCGAAGAGGCGCGCGGAACGCTCGACGATGTCGAGATGCCCGTTCGTGGGCGGGTCGAACGATCCCGGGTAGATCGCTACGCGATCACTCATGCGGTCGCGATACCTCCTTGGCGTGCACGCCGCACGCGAATCGTACAGGCCGGTCCGTACTCTAGGGTGGGTGGCAGAGCCGGATCTCTATCCGACGTTCTCGGACGGCGAGATCGAGCGCAGGCTCGCCGCGGTCCGGAAGCGGATGGCGGAGCACGACATCGACGCGCTCCTTCTCTACGGCGCGGGCCGCTCCGCCGACATCCAGTACCTGACGAACTGGCCCGGTACTCGTGAGTCGTTCCTCCTGGTCCCTCGCGACATCGAGCCGACGCTGTCGGTGCAGCTCTACAACCACTTTCCCAACGCCCGGCGCGTGTCTTCCGTGGATCGGGTGCGTTGGGCGGGACCGCGTTCGATCGAGACGGTGCTCGACGTCCTCCACGAGGTGCGGATCCACGAGGGGTTGATCGGGCTCGTCGGTCCGTGGCCCTGGCTCGATGCCGAGCGCCTCCGGATCGCGGTCCCGCAGATCGGCTTCTCTGACGCCACGCCGCTCCTTCGCGACGTGCGGATGATCAAGAGCACCGAGGAGCTCGCGCGACTCGAGATCGCCGCACGTCTCACCGACGACGCCATGCGCGCGCTCGAACGGGAGGTCCGGCCGGGCATGCGCGAGCACGAGCTCGCCGCGATCGTCGAAGGCGCCTATCTGTGGCAGGGCGGGGTGAACGCTATCCACTTCATGGCGACGACACCGATGGGCGCGCCCGAGATCGGCGTGCCGTCGCAGATCCCGTCCTCACGGGTGATCGAGAAAGGCGACGTCCTGATCACCGAGATCGGCGCCGACTGGTGGGGATACGCGGGCCAGATCCACCGCGCGTACGCGATCGCCGCGGACCCGACCGACGACTATCTGCGGCTGCACGACGTCGCGGTGGAGGCATATGAGCGGATCGTCGCCGTCCTTCGCGACGGCGCGACCGTCGCCGAAGTCCTCGACGCTGCTGAGGTGATCCACGAGCGCGGCTACACGATCTACGACGACCTGCTCCACGGGACGAACCAGTTGCCGCCGATCATCCAGACGAGGCGCACCAAGCGCGGCGACTGGCGCGAGGATTTCGTGTTCCGCGAGGACATGGTCGTCGTGGTGCAGCCGAACGTCGTGACCGACGAGACCGGCCGCATCGGTTTGCAGGTCGGAGAGACGGTGCGGATCACCAAGAATGGCGTCGAGCGGCTACACGACTACCCGATGCGGTTCCTGGTGTGCGGTCGCTAGCCCGTTGAAAGCGGAGCCGTGGCACGGAGACGCTCGGTGACCGCGCGCAGCATCTTGAGCGCGATGTCCCCGTTCTGGTGCAACACGTCGCGGAACTGCGCGTGGCCGAGCACCAGGCAGCGCATCGCGCTCGCCGCCTTCACCGTCGCCGTGCGGGGTCCGTTGTCGATGAGCGCGATCTCGCCGAAGAAGTCCCCCGGGCCGAGCGTCCGTTTTCCCTGGGGCGCGTCGACCTCAGCGCGGCCTTCGAGAATGACGAAGAAGTCCCCGCCGCTCTTGCCCTTCTCGCAGAGGAGACGCCCCGCGGCGATGTCGACCTCGTCCGTCCGCGACGCGATGAACGCAAGCTCCTTATCGCTGCAGCCGCCGAAGAGAGGCACCGACCGCAGGCGCTCGATGCGCGGATCCGCCACGGATCGGCAGTCTAGCCCGGCTAGGCGACTCGCTTCCCGGCCGCGTAGACCTCGGCGACGAGCGGCGCCCCCATGCGGTACGCGAGCTCGCGCTCGTCGTCGGTTTCGAGCACGACGATGTCCGCGCGCCGGCCGCTCACCAGCGCGCCAGTGCGGTCGCCGCGGCCG
Source organism: Candidatus Limnocylindria bacterium (assembly GCA_036002305.1). Lineage (GTDB taxonomy): Bacteria > Chloroflexota > Limnocylindria > P2-11E > P2-11E > 3-1-20CM-2-70-9. The sequence goes on along the minus strand of DASYTL010000026.1, from coordinate 184,330 downwards.
AGGGCGTGCGCCGCGTTGACCGTCGCCGCGACGATCGCCTCGTGCGGTGTCAGGCCGCAGAGCGTCACGCCGAGCGCGATCGCGGTCGGCATGCCCTCGAGCGGTGAGGTCCCGGGGTTGTGGTCGGTGGCGAGCGCCACCGGGACACGCGCGGCGATGAAGCGCCGCGCCTCGGGCGGCGCGTATCCCACGAAGAAGGCGCTGCCAGGAAGCAGCACCGCGGTCACCGCGGCGCGCGCGAGCGCGCGCACGCCGTCGGCCGACGCGTGCGCGACGTGGTCGGCCGAGCGCGCGCCGAGGCGCGCGGCGTACGCCGACGCGCCCACGTCGTTCAGCTGGTCCGCATGCATGGTCACCGCGATCCCCGCCTTGCGCGCGGCGGTGAAGAGCGGACGCACATCGTCGACGTCGAAGACGCCCTTCTCGACGAACGCGTCGACCGCCTCGGCAAGCTTCTCGCTCGTGACCGTCTCGAGAGCCCGGGTGGCCTCGCGGATAAAGCGGCGCCGGTCGTCGGCGTGCGTCGCGGGGAGCGCGTGCGCCGCGAGGTACGTCACCGCGACGTCGATCGGCGCATCGGCCTTCGCGTGCGCCAGCAGCCGAAGCTGTCGCAGCTCCTCGTCCGGATCGAGACCGTACCCGCTCTTCACCTCGATCGTCGTCGTCCCGAGCTCGGCCGCGTCGCCGATGCGGCGGCGCACCAGGCCGAGGAGCTGATCGTCGCTCGCTTCGCGGGTGGCGCGCACGGTCGCGTGGATCCCGCCACCGGCGGCGAGCACCGCGAGGTAGTCGGCGCCGCTCCGCCGCGTCGCGAACTCCTCCCAGCGCTCGCCCGCATAGAGCAGGTGGGTGTGCGGATCGACGAAGCCCGGCATGACCACACGGCCTTCGACGTCGCGATCGATCGCGCTGTCGACGCGCTCGACGCGCTCGTGCGTATCGCCGTGCCCTGTCGCGACGATCGCGCCGTCGCGCGCCGCGACCCATCCATCGGCCACCGCGCCGACATCGCCGGCGGAGGGACCCACGCGAGGACGCTCGTCCTTGAGCGGCGCGAGCGTGAGGAGCCGCGCGCCACGCAGGACGATGTCCGCCTCGGTCATTCCAGGAAGTGGCTCTCGATGACGCGGTCGCGCGTGAAGCCGTCGAGCTTGAGCGCGTCCGCCGTGACTTGGAGCGCCGCGTCGAGCGGCAGCAGGCCGATGAGCTCGCCGCGGAGGACGCGCACGCCCGCTGCGCTCGCACGTGCCTCGACCTCGCGCCACACGGTCGCGAGCGACGTGACCGTGTGATCCAGCAGATTCATCGACACCTGGGCGCGCGGCGGATCGGTCAGCATGAAGCCCTTCGCCTGCACCGCCGGAAGGCCGCCCGAGGACTCACGGATCTCCTTGGCGATGCGCTGCGCGAGCTTGAGGTCGGTGGATTCGAGCTCGATGTTGAAGGCGATGAGGAATGGGCGGGCGCCGACCACGATGGCGCCCGCCGTCGAATGCATCCGCCGCGGGCCGGCGTCGGGCACGTGGCTCGTCTCGAGCAGCTCGGCGAGGCCTTCGTACTCCGGCTTGCGGATGTCCGGGAGCCGCACGCGCTCGGGGCGCAGTGCCGCCTTCGCGTAGAAGTACACCGGCACCTGGTGGCGGTCCGCGATCTCGCGACCGACGCGATGCGCGAGCTCGACGCACTCGTCCATCGTCACGCCGGCGAGCGGGATGAACGGGATGACGTCGACCGCGCCGAGCCGGGGATGCTCGCCTTTGTGCGCGCGCATGTCGACCTCGCGGTACGTGAGGTCGACGAGCGCGTGCGTCGCGCGCGCGACCGCCTCAGGCTCGCCGGCGTACGTGAACACCGAGCGGTTGTGATCGATGTCGCTGGTCCGATCGAGGAGTCGGACGCCATCCGTGGCGCGGATCGCGTCCGCGAGGCGATCGATCACGTCACCGCGGCGGCCCTCGCTGACATTGGGCACGCACTCGACGAGGCGCGCCACGTCTCAGGTCCCGGGAGAGGTCACGACCAACCCCGCCTGATGGGCGGCTTCTCCGAGGTCGTGATCGTACGTGACGAACGCCTCGAGCTCCTCGAGCGAGAGCGCGCTCGCCAGATGCACCGCGTCGAGCGTACGCAGAAGGGGCGGATCGAGCGCGGCCGCGCGCGACAGGATCGCGTCGTCGATCGTGAGCACAACGATCCCGGACATGACCGCCTCGGTCCGCGCGTTCAGATCGCTCGCCGTGTTCTGCCCGCGTGGCGCTCCGGTCAGCGCCGTCTCCGCGAACAGGCGGACCGTGCGACGAACCTCCACCGGAGCGACTCCGCTGGTCACGCTCAACGGCCGCTCGCCGAGCCACGCACGGAGCGCCGAGGTCTCGGACTCTTCCAGCACGAGCTTCAGGATGGCGGACGAATCGAGATAGAGCACATGCGATCAGATGAGACGGCGATCCGCTCGCTGCTGCTGGAGGATCTCGCTCAGCGTGGGCTTCAGATCGAACCGCATAGGCGGCGGCAGGTCGGCGAGGCTGCGAGTCGCGGGGCGCAGAACTCGGCCTTCGAGCACTAGCCGGCCGAGTGGCGTCATGGCCTCCGGAAGCGGGGCCAGAACAGCAACAGGATGACCTCGCTCGGTCACCTCCAGCACTTCGCCCTTCTTCACGCGACGAAGGTGCACGCTCAGGTTCTGGCGCAGCTCCCGCACCGCCACTTGCTTCCTTCCAGACATGTAGCACAAAGTAGCACAGAGCAACCTTCACTACGATTCGGCCGCGTGGAAGGGATCGCGTGAGCATCGAGCCGGGGCGCGCCGTTGGCGGCTACGAGATCGAGCGGCTGATCGGCGAAGGGGGCATGGGCTCGGTCTACAGGGCCTACCAGCGGACGCTGGGACGGTACGTCGCGATCAAGATCATCGCCGCACGCAGCGCCGACGAGCCGGGGTTCCAGGAGCGCTTCGCCACCGAGGGCCAGGCCATCGCCCGGCTCCGGCACCCGAACATCGTGACAGCCTTCGACTTCGCGCGCGACGGCGGCGTCGTGTATCTCGTCTCCGAGTTCATCGATGGCGGAACGCTCGCCGATCAGATCGGCCGGCCGCTCCCGATCGACTACGTCATCCGCATGCTCGGCCCGCTGGCCTCGGCGCTGGACTACGCGCACGCGCGCGGCGTCCTGCATCGGGACGTGAAGCCCTCGAACGTGCTGATCCAGCGTGACGGCACCCCGGTGCTCACGGACTTCGGGCTCGCCCGCATCATCGGGCCCTCCGCGGGCGTCACGCTGACCAATGCGCCGCTCGGCACGCTCGAGTACATGTCGCCCGAGGCCGCGTCGGGCAAGGAGATCGGCCCGGCGGCTGACCAGTACGGGCTCGCGGTCATCGCGTACGAGATGCTCAGTGGGAAGACCCCGTTCAAGGCAGACACGCCCATCGCCGTGCTCCTCGCGCAGATCAGCAAGCCGCCTCCGTCGCTGAGCGAGCGCGGCGTCAGGCTCGCACCCGGCATCGAAGAGGCCCTGCTCGTCGCCCTCCGCAAGGAGCCGGAGGACCGCTATCCGAGCGTCAGCGAGTTCATGCGCGCGCTGCAAGCGCCGCCACCACCCGTCGCGGCGGTGCCCGCGCCGGTGCCCTCGCAAACAGCGCTCGCGCCGGTTCCCATACCTGCGGTCACGCCACCGCGCCGCCGCAGATGGCCGCTCGCCGCGCTCGCGCTGCTCGCGATCACCGCCGTCGTCCTCATGCTCGGTCCTCAAGAGGCGCCCACGGCGCCAGCCGGCGAGCTCGCGACGCTGACCTCGGTCTCGCCTCCACTCGCGCTCGATCGCGGCGCCCAGGGAGAGTGCCTCGCCGCGTACTACAACGGCGGCGCCAACGCCTGGGTGAAGGGGACGAGCTCCGAGGTGAAGCTCGTCCTGGACACCGATGCCGTCCCGGCGGAGCTCCAGACGTGGGCAACCGATCTCGGTGAGGGTGCGGTCGCCGAGCAGCGGCAGGACTCGATCGCACCGGGCCAGACCGGCGTCTTCGCGGTCGCCGTCGTCGTGCCGGCCGAGTCGACGGAAAGGCAGGCGGAGCTCGTGGTCTATCCCGTGCAGGCGACAGCGCGCATCGGGCAGAACGCGTCCTGCCTGGTGAGCGTGCGTTGATGGAAGGCCTCTCGTTCGCGCTCCTCCAGTTCAATCCCTCGTCGGTGGTCGTGATGGACGTTGACGGCCACATCCGCTCCCTGAACGCAAACGCGCAGCGCCTGCTTGCGACCACGGAGGCACAGGCCGTCGGCCGGCCATACACGGAGGTCTTCGGGCCCTCGCTCTCGCAGCGCGTGTTCTCGCTCGTGCTGAAGTCCGCGAAGAGCGGCGACGTGCGTGCGATCGAGGCGACGCTTCCCGATGGCCGCCGCGCCAAGCTTCGCGCGAGCGCGGGGCCGCTGCGCGACGCGGCCGGCAACGTGAGCGGGATCGTGTTCGTCGCGGACGAGGACACCTCGTCGCCGAAGCTCGAGGAGCTGGCGGAGCGCGAGGCGCGGCTGCGCGGCGCGCTCAAACGCTACCTCGGTGACACCGTCGCGGAGATGGTTGATGCGCGACCATCCTTCGTCGATGTCGGTGGCCAGACGCAGCCCGTGAGTGTGCTGCACGCCGACGTGCGCGGGTACACGACGATCGCCGAGGAGCTCGCGCCCGAGAAGGTCGTCTCCCTGCTGCTCCGGTACCACGGCGCCGCGTCGAAGGCGCTGCGCGAGGCCGGTGGCTGCATCGACCGTTTCGCCGGCGACGCCATCCTCGCGCTCTGGAACGCGCCCGAGCCGCAGACCGGACACGTCCGGCTCGCGCTCCAGGGCGCGCTCGCGCTGCAGGCCGCGGCGCGCGAGGCCGGCACCGAGCTCGGGTACGGCGTCGGGGTCCACACCGGGGAGGCGATGGTCGGCAACCTCGGGAGCGGCGGCTATCAGAACTTCACCGCGATCGGCGACACCATCAACGTCGCCGCGCGGCTGCAGGGGCACGCCCAGGCCGGCGAGGTGATCTGCTCCGCCGCCGTCCTCGAGGCGGCGGGGAGTGGAGTGCGCGCGACCGCGCTCGGAGCGCTCGAGCTCAAGGGACGCCGCGCGCCGGTCGAGGCTTTCAGGGTGGAAGGGCTCGCGTGACCCTGAGCCCCGGCGCGACGCTCGGCAACTATCAGATCGTCGAGAAGATCGGCGCCGGCGGGATGGGCTCCGTCTACAAGGCCTACCAGCCGGCGCTTGGCCGCTACGTCGCGATCAAGGTGCTCCCGCCGCAGACCGCCGGCGACCCGAGCTTCGCCGAACGCTTCGCGCTCGAAGCGCGAGCGATCGGAAAGCTGCGACATCCGAACATCGTCACCGCGTACGACTTCGCGCAGCAGGGCGACCTCGCCTACCTGGTGTCCGACTTCATCGACGGCGGGACGCTCGCCGAACAGCTCGGAACCCCGCTGCCGCTCGAGTACGCGCTCACGATCCTCACGCCGATCGGCTCGGCGCTCGACTACGCGCACGCGCGCGGCGTCGTCCACCGCGACATCAAGCCGCAGAACATCCTCCTGAGCCACGACGGCACGCCGGTGCTCACCGACTTCGGGCTCGCGAAGATCATCGGACCCGGCTCGGGCGTCACGCAGGCCGGCGCGCTCATGGGGACCGCGGAATACATCGCGCCCGAGTGCGCGAGCGGCGCCGAGAGCGCCGGTCCCGCGGCGGATCAGTACGCGATCGGCATCGTCGCGTACCAGATGCTCGTGGGCCGTCACCCATTCCCGTCGGAGAACCCGCTCTCCGCGCTCATGGCGCACGTGCACAAGCCCGTGCCCGCGCCGAGCGCGATCGGCGTCGAGCTCCCGCCCCACGTCGAGGCGGCCGTGCTGCGCGCGCTGGCGAAGAAGCCGGGCGAGCGTTTCCCCCGCGTGAGCGATTTCGTGCGGGCTCTCGCGTCGCCGGTCCCGCAGATGGGCTCGGCGCCGAAGCTCGACGCGCCGCCGCAACCCGTCTCGATCCCGCCCGCTCCACGCGCGACGCTCCCGCCCGCGCAACCCGCGCTCTCGGTGAGCACCGACCGGCCGAGGCCCGTGCCCGTCGTCGCCGCGCCCGCGAAACGACGGCCCTTGTGGCGGCGCAAGCGCGTGCTCGTTCCCGCCGGCGTGGTCGCCGTGCTCCTCGTGCTGGCGGTCCTGAACGGACGAGAAGGGCGCCAGGCCGGCGGCCCCCCGACCGTCACGAGCGACGACCACGGCAACAGCGCGGTCGCCGCGTCGGTGATCAGCGCGGGGACGACCAGCGGGACGATCTCACTGGCGGGCGACGTCGACTGGTTCCGCGTGAACGTGAACGCGGGCACGAACATCGTCGCCGAGCTGCACATGGGCACGCTCGGCAGCGGGTCGATCACGATCCTCTCACCGAGCGCGCAGGTGCTCGACGACGCCACCGAGGGCGCCGGAAAGACCGCGCGCGTCAGTTACCAAGCGCGTGACGCGGGGTCGTACTTCATCCGCGTGCGTGCCGGCCGCTCGGACGCGACCGGCACGTACTCGATCGTTCTGACGACGCGCTAGACGCTAGCCGCGGCCGGGCGCTCCGGCCATCTCCGGCATCTTCAGGGCGCCCGCCTGCATCGCGATCATGAAGCCGTCGTTCAAGCCCCAGTGCTCGACGATCTTGCCGTCCTTGAGGCGGTAGACCGACCACGACTCGATGTCTCGCACCGGCGTGCCACCGGCAGGCGCGGCAATCCCCGGGACGCCGCCCATGTATGTCCCGCCGAACGTCGCGCGCACGAAGACCTTGTCGCCGCCCGCGAAGATGTCCTTGATCTCGAGCTTGCGGTCGGGGAACGACTTCAGCGCGCCCGCGTGTGCCATCTTGGCGCCGGCCAGACCCTGCGGCAGGAACGGTGGACGGTCGTGTGACTGATCGCCCGTCGCGAAGTACTGATCGAGCTGATCGAGCTTCCCGTCGATCCAGAGCTGCTCTACCTTGCGAACGATCTCGACGTTCTTCTGCTCGTCGCCCATGACTCGCTCCCCTATTAGCGCGCGGCCGCCGCTTTAATGCCGGGCGGCCTCCGGCAGTCTGCCCTCAGCGTTTCGGATGCGACGCGTCAGCATCGGCAACAGCGCGAGCGCGATCTGCGGGTGACTCTCGAGGATCCCGCGGAAGTGCCAGCGCTGGATCCCGAGCGCTGTGGTCGGCTCCACGGCGCGCGCCGTCGCCGAGCGCGGGAACTCATCGAGGAGCGCCATCTCGCCGAAGACGTCGCCCGGCCCGAGCGTGGCGAGCTTCGTCTCTGTGCCACCGCGGTCCTGAAGGATGTCGACCTTGCCGGAGCGGATGATGAACGCGCCGACGCCGGTATCGCCCTGCCGCACGATCTCCTGCCCCGTTTCGTAACGCTGCTCCACCGCCGCATTCGCGATCGCCTCGAGCGACTTCTGATCGAGGTCCTCGAACATGGAGACCCGCTTGAGGAAGTCGATGCTCGTCGTCGGCACGGGCGGGATGCTAGCCGATACTCACTATTCATGCCTGATTTCCGCATCGCCGTGGCCCGCGACATCGCGGCGTGTTCGGCCACCGTGCCATTGCAGGAAGAGACCTGGAGCGGCGACGTCGTCGTGCCGCCGCAGCTCATGCTCGCGGTCGTCCACAACGGCGGCTTCGTCGCGCTCGGCCACGCGGCCGAGGATCCCCAGCCGGCGGGTTTCGTCTTCGGTTTCCTCGGGATCCATGACTATCACTTCCGCCACCACTCGCACATGCTCGCGGTCCGCGAGCCGTATCGCGGCAGCGGGCTCGCCCAGCAGCTGAAGGAGGCGCAGCGCGATCACTGTCTCGACCAGGGCATCGAGATCGTCGGCTGGACCATGGATCCGCTCGAGGCGCGCAACGCGCGCTTCAACTTCGGCAAGCTCGGCGCGTACGCGCGCACGTATCACCGCGACTTCTACGGCGCGATGCCCGACCGGCTGAACCAGGGCCTCCCCTCGGACCGCATCTACGTCGAGTGGCCCATCGGGCACGACCGCACCTACAAGCGCCTGCGGGGCGAGGACCGCGCGCCGTCGCTCGAGGACGCCGAACGCGAGGGCGTCGGCTATCTGCTGCGCGCCGAGGGCGGCCGGCCCGGAAAGGTCGGCGCGCCGGGCGGGCGGTCGCATCTGCTCATCGAGATCCCGGCGTCGTTCCAGGAGCTCAAGGCTCGCGAGGCGAAGCAGGCCCTCGCGTGGCGCCTTACGGCGCGCGAGGCTTTCGAGCTCGCGCTGGGCGAGGGCTACGGCGCCGTCGAGTTCCTCCGATCGGGCGACGGGCGCGGCGCGTATCTCTTGGTCCCGCAACCTCGTCCAGGGGGTGCGGGGGCGCAGGGGCAGGGGCCCCTGGGCACGAAGTGACGCTGCGAGGAACAGGTGTGGACTTCATGGGGGCGAAGCCCACATGAAGCTGGAACGGGTCGAGCTCTTCGTCCTCCGGCTTCCGCTGAAGCGCGCCTATCAGACGAGCGGCGCGACGGAGACGCACATGACCCGCGTGCTGTGCCGCGTCGAAGCGGACGGCGCCGTGGGCTGGGGCGAGAGCGTCGCCGGAGAGATTCCCTGGTACTCGGGCGAGACCCCGCGGACGGTCCTCTACGCGCTGGAGGAGTTCATCGTCCCCGAGCTCTTCAAGGGCCAGCTCACCTCGCCGCACGACGCTGACCGGCGCCTCGCGTGGATCCGCGAGCACCGCATGGCCAAGGCGACGATCGAGATGGCGGTGTGGGACCTGTTCGCCAAATCCGAAGGCAAGCCGCTCTCCGCCCTGCTCGGCGGCACGCGCGACCGCATCCTGTGTGGCGTCGCGATCGGAATCCAGCCCTCGACCGACGCGCTCATGGATACGATCCAGCGGGAGCTCGAGGGCGGCTACCTGCGGGTGAAGCTCAAGATCAAGCCCGGCCTCGAGGTCGAGATCGCCGAGGCGACCCGGAAGGCCTTTCCGGATCTCGCCTTCATGCTCGACGCGAACTCGGCGTACACGCTCGGTGACGTCGAGCTCTTCAAGCGGATCGACCTGACGAGGCCGATGATGATCGAGCAGCCTCTCGCGCACGACGACCTCGTCGACCACGCGACGCTGCAGCGCGCGATCAAGACACCCGTCTGCCTCGACGAATCGATCCACACCCCCGAGGACGCGCGCAAGGCGATCGAGATCGGCGCCACGCGCATCATCAACATCAAGGCCGGGCGCGTCGGCGGCCTTGCCTCGGCGAAACGGGTCCACGACGTCTGCGCGGCGCGCGGCGTTCCGGTCTGGTGCGGCGGGATGCTGGAGATGGGCATCGGCCGCGCCCACAACGTCCACCTCGCGTCGCTCGAGAATTTCCGCCTCCCGGGCGACGTGTCCGCCTCGGCGCGCTACTTCGAGACGGAGATCATCGGCGAGCCTTTCACCGTCGAGAAGGACGGCACGATGCTCGTCCCGACCGGGCCCGGCCTCGGGGTGACCGTGCTCGAGGACGTCATCCGCAAGCTCGCGCTCGAGACGAAGGAGCTCCGGCCCGGCTAGCGCGCGGCCTTGGTCTCCGGCGCCTTCGCCTCGGCCGTCTTTTCCTCAGGCCACACGACGACCTCGTCGATCACCGTGCCGAACGCGTCGACCAGCCGGGCGTAGTCGCCCTTGCGCCAGATGAGCCTCGCGGCGCCTTCGGGCCCGGCGGCGTACACGTGGATGCGTCCAGGCGCCAGGTCGTCGGTGAGCGGGTGCGACGCCGCGCGCGCACGGGAGCCCGAGTGGATGCGGTAGATCTCGCCGGCGCGCACAAACGCCGGCGACCCCCACGTGTAGATCCACTCCCACTCGACCGGCTTGGCCACCTCGGGCCGCCAGAGGCTCCGCAGATGCTGGAGGCGCCAGTTGGCGAGGTCGCTCCCGAGCTCGGCGATGACCTCGACCCACTCGGCGTTGGCGTCGCCGTGCGACGTGCCCGCGGGCGCGGGGCGGACCATGAGGATGCGCGCCTTGTTCGCCTCGACGGGGCGGAAGTCGGCCATCTGTGCAGAATAGCCAGACTTCCGTGTTTGAGGTCGCCGTATGACGGGTCACACGCGGGCCCTGCTCGCGGAAGCCGCGGGCACTTTCATGTTCTTCTTCATCGGCGCGGGGGCGATCGTGGCGACAGGTGGGGCGGACCTGGTTGCCATCGCTCTCGCGCACGGGCTCTCGCTCGCCGTCGCGGTGTCCTCGTTCGGCGCGCTCTCCGGCGGGCACTTCAACCCCGCGGTGACGTTCGGGCTCGCCGTCGCCGGAAAGCACCCGTGGCCGCGGGTCGCCACCTACTCGGTCGCTCAGACCGCCGGCGCGCTCGTCGCCGGCTTCGCGCTCCGCTACGCCTTCGAGTTCGACCCCAGCGCTCTGAGCCGGACGCATGTCGGGACGCCCGCGCTCGGCGGCGGCGTGTCCGCGGCCGCCGGCATCGTGGTCGAGGCCATCCTCACGCTTTTCCTGCTCTGGGCGGTCTTCGGCACCGCGGTCTCTCCGCTGGCGCCCCGGATCGCCGGATTCGGGATCGGTCTCGCCGTGGCGGCCGACATCCTCGTCGGCGGTCCGATCACCGGCGCCGCGATGAACCCGGCGCGCTGGCTCGGTCCCGCGGTCGCGGCCGGCTTCTACCAGGACTGGTACGTGTACTTCGTCGGCCCGCTCGTCGGCGCCGCTCTCGCCGGGCTCTCGTACCGCTACGCGTTCGCGCCGCCCGAGGGCCGCGCTCCCGCGACTCCCGTCGCGCCGAGGGCCTGACGCCGGGTCACGCCTCGCCGTGCTCGATGGTGTAGTCCATCAACAGGATCTCGTTGCCGTCGGGATCCTTCAGGCCCGCGGCCTTCCCGATGTTCGGGATCGTCTGGGTCGGGCCGTTGAAGGGGACGCCCTTCGCCTCGAGGGCCTTGCGCGCGTCGTCGACGCGATCGACCTGGACGATGAGCTGCATGCTCGGCGCGCCCTTTTCGATGTTGATCGTCGCGCTGTTGTCGCCCATGCCGTAGCCGCGCATGTCCATGTCGTCCATCCGCCAGATCTCGGGCAGGCCGAGCACGTCCATGTAGAACTTCGTGCTCTTGTCGAGATCGCGCACCCGGATGCTGACCGAGTCGAGCTTCTTGATGTTGAGCGCCATTTCCGCCTCCCCGGCTAGGATTCTGCGCCGGAATGACAAAGGACGAGATGGAGCGTCTGCTCGCGCGCCATCTAGCGGCGCAGGAGAAGCGGGACATCGACGCGATCCTCGCCACGTACACCGACGACGTCGAGCACGATGCAGTCGGGCGCGAGCCGAACCCCGTCCGCGGCAAGGCCGCGGTCGCCGTGTTCTACCGCGAATCGCTTTCCGACCTCGAGAACACGAAGCTCGTGCCGGTCCGCCGTTTCTACGGTGAGGACTTCGCCGTCGACGAGTCCGTCATCGACGGCTACGCGCGCGGCCGTCCCTTCGACATGGAGGGCTACAGCCGGCCCGTCCGTTTCCGGGTCCTCCGCCTGTTCGAATTTCGCGACGGCCTGATCGCGCGCGAAAGCGCGTGGTTCGACATCCTCGCGGTCCAGCGGCAGCTCGCGCCGCCGCGCCAGGACTAGAGCCGCGCGCTCAGCTCGATCAGCCGGTCGGCATCCTCGGCGGCGATCGACTTTCCGCGTTGAGCCTCGATCTCGTTTCGGAAGGCTTTGAGGACGCTGTCGGCGGCCTTCAGGTTGCCTCGCTCGCGGGCCGCGACGGCATTCTCGAGCTTCGAGCACAGCGAGTGACGAATCCCTTCCTTCGTCACCAGTCGCTCGACGAGCGCGCAGAGCCTCGCTTCGGTCACGCGCGACTCGACGCGTGCGACTTGCGGCTCATGGTCGCTCGCCTGATCCGCGTACTCGGAGTTGACATGGACGACGTCTAGGACGGAGGAACCCCTGAGGGAGGCGCTTACAAGGATGTGGTCGAGCGCCTGCGCGTTTCCGTCGAAGACGAATGTGTACCGCTCGTTCGGCGGCAGCGTCTCGATCAGGGCGGTGAGCGGGGCGGACTTCAAGATGGTCATGGTGTCCGAGAATTCGAAGTCGTTGATGTCGCCGAGAACGATGACGTCAGCCTGCGGGTCGAGGTCAAGTATCCCGGCGACAAAGTCGCGCACGATCTGCGCCTGCTTGACTCGCTGCACCTCGGACACGCGGGTCGGGGGCTGGAAGCGGCCGAACAGCGGCTGGTCTCCCCCCTTTGAGTTGAAGTGGTTGGCGACCACGAAGAGATGTCTGGCGTTGAACAGGAACTCGCCGGCCAGTGGCTTTCGGCTGGCGTTGAACGCCTGACTCGGCCCATCCTCGTTCGGACGGATCCGCCCGGGACTCGCCGACAGCTGTGGCCCGGTCGCCGTGTCGACGACCGTTGTGTCCGTGTTCGACCCGCCGCCAGGACGATCGACGAACGCGAGACCGCGATCGGTCCGGAAGAAGAACGCCTGACGTATGTTGCCGCCCGGCTCTCCGCCGTCCCGGTCATCGACCGGATCGATCTGGCGGTAGACGTACTCCGGCCCGCCGGCGGCCTCGATCGCCACGATGAGCCTCGAAAGGGTCCCCGACGCGTCCACGACGGCGTCATTTACCGGCCCATTGTTGTCCTGGACCTCCTCGAGGGCGATGAGGTCGGGCGCTCTCAGGTTGTGCACGATGAGACCGGCGAGCTCGTCGAACTTCGCTTGCGGATCGTTGGCATCGAGGTTTTCGACGTTGAACGTCGCGACCGCGAGGTCGGTCGCCGCGGCGGGGGTGGTGGTCTCTCGAGCCAGCCCGCCCGACACGAAGGTGGGCGGCCCCGCCGGCCGCAGCTTGTAATTGCCGAAGTTGTAGTCGAGCACACCGACGGTCGCGCCTGGGATGGTGTCGCCCACGTTGACCGTCGGGATCGTTCCGAGGACGGCCTGGAGGATGAGGCGTTCTGGATTGAAGTCGGTCGCCCTGATGACTATGCCGCCGCGGGCCGTGCGGACTCCGGCACCGGCACCGACCAGAGAGACCTCCGTCGTCTGGCTCGAAGGGAAGCTGATGCTGGGACCAGTGGCGGTCGCGTCGTTGATCTGGACGCGCATCCCCTCAAGCGACTCCGCATAGTCGATCCCGTCGGTGGCCGGGTCGAACACCCCGCTCGTCTCGACGTCGCCCGTCGCGTCGTCTTCGATCGTCTCGGCCGGCGGAGTCCAAAGGGTCGCTGCGGGTAGTGCGTTCCCCGACGAGGCCACGGCGATCGAGGGTGACGTGATTTCGGTGATCGTCAGGTTCGCGCTCGCGCCGCCGCCCGCCCGAAACTCGGCGACGGATCCGTCAACCGTGATCCTGTCTCCGACGCTGACGCCCGGCGGGGCCGAGGTGAACACGAACAGTCCCTCGGAGGTCTTCGGGTCGGCGTCCGGCTCCTCGTCCTGGATGAAGAACCCGTTGGTGACCCTCTGCGTCACGATCCCGCGCACGCGCACTGGCGTCCCGGCGAACGGCGATATGTGCGAAGTCCCTTGGATCGCATGGATCCGGCGCGTGGGCGCGACCGTGGTGAAGCTGAACGCGTGATCGGCCACCGGGTTGTCCGGCGGATCGTCCGTGTCCTGATCGCTGACGCTCGCGGCCAAGACGGTGACCGTGCACGATTCGCTGTCCGCAAAGTCCGAGTCCGGATCGAGCGTGAACGTCGTCGATCCTCCGCTCGCCACCGCGGGGTGCGACCCGGTCGCCGCGCACACGATGGTGAACCACGCGCCGCTGGCGGTGACCGGCTCGCTGAAGGTGATCGTGATGTTCGCGTTCACGGCGACGCCGATAGCGCCACTCGCGGGGCTCGTGCTTTCGACCGAGGGCGCCGTCTCGTGCGGCAGGCTCGACCCCGTGATGGCGAGATCGTCGACGCCGACCCACTCGTCGTTCCCTACCGCGTTCGTCGTGATGATCCGGACCTGGACAACCGGCTTGTTGTTCGCGTTCGCGGGTATCTGGGCGCTCACCGGGGTAACGAGCGTCGCCTGGCTGGGTCCGGTCGTCGCGTCGGCCACAAAGGCCGCGGCGACGTTGGTGTAGCTCCCAGAGGAGCCGATGCGGTACTGCAGCGCGACCGGCTGGACGGCATTGTCGGCTGAGCCGTCGATATCGCGGAGGGTGTACGCGACGGTGATGTTCCCGAGACCCGCGGTGTTGAAGGTGATGACAAGATGCGGCGCGTCCGCGGTGCCTGAGCCCTGCAGCGCGACGACCGGATCGCTCAGCTCGAACTCGCTCACCCCTCCGGTCGCGAACGTGTTCGGATTGGCCAGGTTCGCGTTGACATCCACCGGCGTGCCCGAGCCGTCGGCGGCGATCGTCTGCGGGTCTGTCCCGGTGGCCGCGGTCAGGTCGTCCCCGCGATAGCCGATCACGCCCGGGACGCCGGACCAGTCGTCGTTCGCCGTGATCTGGCCCGTGTCCGTCCAGCTCTGGGCGAAGGGCAGCGCCTCCGGCGCGGTCGTCGCCGCCGCCGGCGCGAGCGGCACGAACGCGAGGACCGTCGACACAAGAACGACGAACGCAACGGGTCGGCTACGGGACATCCCCACCCTCACTCCCGATTCGGCTGAGACCAGGCGCGTGCTGCCGCACAGTACCGGAAATGACCAGCATCTGGCTCGACGAAAGCCGGCCCGAGATCTACCCCACGCTCGAGGAGGACACCTCCGCGGACGTGGCGGTCGTCGGCGCCGGCATCGCCGGGATCGCGACCGCATATCAGCTCTCGCGCGGGGGCGCGCGGGTGATCGTGCTCGACGCGCGCTTCGTGGCCGAGGCCGCGAGCGGGCGCAACGCGGGTTTCCTCCTCGCGGGCGTGGCCGAGAACTTCGTCGCGGCCGCGCACCGCTACGGAGAGGACCGCGCGCGCCGGGTCTGGCGGTTCACCAAGCACAACCAGCGGCTCGTGCGTGAGCTGGTCGCGCGGGAGGACATCGACTGCGAGCTCGGGTGGAACGGGTCGCTTCAGATCGCGGGCGACGACGCGGAATGGTCCGAGGTCCGGGAAAGCGCGGCCCGCCTCGCGGGAGAGGGCATCCGCGTGCGGTTGCTACCGGACGCGCGGGCGGCGATCTACGTGGAGGACGGCGACTTTCATCCGGTGCGCTACGTCCGCGGGCTCGCCCGCGCGGCGGCGGCCGGCGGTGCCCGCCTGTGCGGGCGGACGCCGGTGTCCGCGGTGACCGCGGATGACGTCCGCACGGACCGGGCGCGCGTGCGTGCCGGCGCCGTCGTCGTCTGCGTGAACGCGTACTCGCGGCACCTCCTCCCGCTTCGCGTGCGGCCGGTACGGGGACAGATGCTCGCGACCGCTCCGGTCACGCGCCATATCTTCGAGCGCCCCGCCTGCGCGAACCGCGGGTACCGGTACTGGCGCCAGCGCGCTGATGGCAGGCTGCTCGTCGGCGGCTGGCGTGACACCGCGGTCGACGAGGAGGTGGGCGAAGAGGAGCGGACGACCGCGCGCGTGCAGACCGAGCTCGAGCGTTTCCTCCACGAGCGCGCGCCCGAGGCGACGATCACGCATCGCTGGGCGGGGATCATGGGGTTCTCGCACGACGCGCTGCCCTACGTCGGACGGCTCGCGAGCGGCGTGTTCGTCAACGCCGGTTTTACCGGCCACGGAATGGCGTTCGCGACGGCGACCGGCGAGCTCGTGGCCGACCTCGTGCGCGGCGCGTCGCGAGATGAAACCGATCTGTTCGCCCCGGAGCGTCCCTGAGCGTGCAAGCAAGCGAGCACATCGCGCCGCGACCCGCGTTGATTCTCGAAAGTGCACGCCTCACTCCTGCCGAGCACGAGCGATCTCGCCGGTCTCTTCGGATATGTGCTCGGAAACCCGTACCTGTTCGTCAGCTCGAGCACCGTGATGACGACCGGTCTCGTGCTTGGCGCGGTCGTCGTGTCGCTGGTCCCGCGCGGCGCGTCCGCGCTGCGGTTCGCCGCGCCCTCGCTGGCGCTCGTGCTCGTGTACTTCGGGCTCGGAAGCATGGCGCTGGCGACGGAGATCCTCCTTCGCTTTCACCACGCCATCCCGGACGCGACCGAGACGCAGTTCGCCTCCGGGGTTGGACATTTGCTCGGCGCGGCGGCCGGGATCAGCGTCCTCTACCCGCATCTGCGCAGGCGGTCGCGGCGTGAGTGGATCGCTGGGAACGCGGTCGCCGTCGCGTACTGGACCGCGCAGGTGCTGATCCTCACCCCGCCGTGGTTCGCGTTCGCGGGTCAGCTCGAGCTCGTGCGTGCGTTCGCCATGGGCGGACTCGGCCTCGGCGCGCTCGTCAGCGCGGTCCTCTGGCGTGCCGCTCCACGGCGGCGATGAGCGCGTCGATCTCGAACGGCTTGGCCAGGTAGCCGTCGGCCCCGATCTCCTCCGCCCAGCGGCGCGCGTTCTCTGCCGCGGTCATGACGATGATCGGCGCGCGCTTGCCTGCCGCACGGAACTGGCGGGCGAATCCCCAGCCGTCGAGCACGGGCATGCGCATGTCGAGGAGCACGAGCTGCTCACCATCCACGAGCGTCAGCGCCTCGGCGCCGTTGCCGGCGGTGACCACCTCGTGCCCCTCGGCCACGAGGATCTGGGAGACGACCTCGACGATCGACTGATCGTCGTCCACGACGAGGATCCGGCTCAGGACCGGGGCTCCGCCGGCAGCTCGACGTGGAACGTGCTACCCGTGCCGACCCGGCTTTCCACCCACATGCGTCCTCCATGTTGCTCCACGATGCCCCGGCAGATGAAGAGGCCGAGGCCCATGCCCGCGAAGCGGCGGTCGTCGACATTCGAGCCCCGGTGGAAGCGGTCGAAGACCCTTGCGAGGTCCTCTGGCGGGATGCCGATGCCCTCGTCGCTCACGTCGACGAAGGCTTGGCCGTTCCGCTGCGCCACTCCGATGCGGACCTCGCTCGACTCGGGGCTGTATTTCACCGCGTTCTCGACGAGGTTCTCGAGCACCTGCTCGATCCTCCGGGGGTCATAGCTCCCGACGACCGGGGCATCCGCGAAGACCTTGACCCGGTGCGTGCGGTAACCGTCCCGCCGCGCGACCTCGCGCGCGAGCTCGACGAGGTCGACTGGCTCCCGTTCTCCGACGAGCCGGCCCTGCTCGATACGCGAGGCGTCCAGGAGCTCGACCACGAGGGATGAGAGCCGCCTCGCCTCCTGCACGATCCGGCGTAGCCCGGAGATGTCCGCGGGGGCGGACGGGTCGCTCTGCGCGCGCCGCTCCAGGAACTGCGCCTGCGCCACGAGTGTCGTGAGCGGCGTCTTGAGGTCGTGCGCAGCCGCGGAGATGAAGTCCTCCTTCAGCCGGGCGGCCTCCTCGTGCGCGCGGACCCGAGCGGCGCCGTCGATCAGCGCCCGGCTCTCGAGGATGACCGCGGCCTGATCGGCGAGCAGCCGCACCAGCTCCAGGTCGTCCTCGCTGAACACGGGCTGGTGGTCGGTGTAGGCCTCGAGCGCGCCGAGCCGCTGGGCGCCGGCGGAGATCGGCGCGATCAGGAGGGAAGCGACGCTGTGGCCACGGTACGCGCCCGCGAGATCGGGATGGGCGCGCGTCGCGTCCGCGTAGTACTCGGCCCGCTGGGTCTCGAACACGCGCCAGGCGAGGAACCGGCTCGGGCCCACTTCGTTCGGGAGCACGCCGTGCGGATCCTGGAAGAGGAGCGCGTTCCGCGATGGCTCGTACAGGCCGATCGCCGCTCGCGCGCCGAGTGTGGAGCCCGCGCCCTCTTCGAGCGCTCGGACGATCGCCGGCGTGTCGGGGAGTCGCGGGAGGCTGGCCGCCCGGCGCAGAAATGCGCGCAGCTCCGGCTCCTGCCACGCGCGGCGGATGATCGGCGGCGGCGCGAAGCCGGCGACGTAGGCGACCGCCGAGGCGAGCGCGAGGACCTGCGTGAGCCCGCTCGGGACGCCCGCGAGGCCGGAGGGGAGAAGTGGCCGGAGCCCCGCGACCACGATCGCTGCGCCGAGCAGCAGGGTCCCCGCCGCGACCGCTTCCATACGCCGGCGGGTCACGCCGGTCGAACGGCGGGCGGCGCGAACGAACGCGATCGCGCAGTAGGCGGCGACGAGCGCGAAGTACGCGACCAGAGCGACCACCGCCGCGGGCGCCAGGGTGCCCTGGGTCGCGATGAGCGTGGCCGCCGCGACGACGAGTCCCGCTTCCGCGGCGCGCTTGGCGACCGTGGGGACGTGGGCGAAGTCCGAGACGAGCCGGAGAAGGAAATACGGCATCGCGAGGACGAGCACGCCGGCGATGTCGCTGACGAGCTCGACCGGGCCGACTCCCAGCGCCGCGAGAAGCCTCGACTGGGCGATGGCGAAGGTGATCGCCCCGAAGAAGAGGGTCATGTTCAGTCGCGACCTGGTCGGTTCGCGCAGAAGGCTCGCCGAGACCACCAGGAAGATCGCGACGTAGATCGCCTGAGTCAGCAGCGAGACGAGCTCGAGAGCCGTCACGGCGCGCGAATTCTAGGTAGCCTCCCTACTTCTGGGGAGTGGCGATAAGCCCTAGGTCGCTTGCTCGGATGGCCGCTTGCTGTGCGAAGCGCAGGGCATGCCGAAGTAGGTCGGCTTCGATGGACCCGAGCCGTGAGAAACGCGGGACGCCCTCACGCCTCACACCGCCGCCGCGTCGATGACCGCCATCGCCCCTTCGACGTGCACGTTGTGCGGCGTGAGCGCGACGGAGACGTCCGGGCCCGACGCGATGAAGCGGCGCCTGAGCTCTCCCATCGCCGCCGTGGTCGCGGCAGCGAGCGTCGGATCGTCCTTCGGTGTCGCTTCGGGGATCGCGATCGAGCCGTGCGGCGCGATGCACGCGAAGACGAGCGGCACCGGCGCGAGTATGCGCGCCTAAACTTGATGCACTCCCAGCCCTCCGGGCCGCTAGCTCAACGGCAGAGCAGGGGACTTTTAATCCCTTGGTTCCGGGTTCGAATCCCGGGCGGCTCACCGGAATGTCTAGGGTGTCTCGACCCGGAGTCGGAAGACGTGCGTCTCTTCGCCTTCGGTGACGAGGAACGACCAGCGAACGTTCACCAGAACGCGATACGTGCGTTCAGGGACGATCGATCGCGCTTGGTGCGCACCGCCGCGGCCCGGGAGCGTGAACTCCTCGATCGGGCCACCCGCTGGCGACGGTGCGTCGAGGTCGTAGATCCATCCGCGGATCTCGCTGGCACCCTGGCCCGCGTCGAAACGAAGCGTCACGGGGGCCGGCATGCGGACGGTCGTGAGCGGCACGTTCTCGGGGAACGCGTCGCCATGGCTGGTCGAGCATCGCGTCCCCTCGGTGGTGCTGCTGAGCACGATCGGAACCTTCTCGCCCGCGATCGAAACGGTGACACCCGGACGAGCCCCGCACGATGCCAGTGGGATCGCGATGATGACCGCGGCGAGCGTGAGACGAGAGCGCACCACGCCGGATCGAGGCTACATGCTCAGCTCGCGGGCAGCGTGAAGTAGAACGTCGCGCCACGGCCCGGCTCCGATTCCGCCCAAACATCGCCACCGTGCCTGCGGATCACGCGGCGCACGGTCGCGAGGCCGATGCCGCTCCCTTCGAAATCGCGCGGCGAATGCAGCCGCTGGAACGGCGCGAAGAGCTTCTGCCGGTACTCCATCTCGAATCCGACGCCGTTGTCGCGCACGTAGTAGACGCGCGACCCGTTCTCGTGTTTGGCGCCGACCTTTATGAGCGGGGTGTCGACCGGTCGGGTGAACTTCCACGCGTTGCCGATCAGGTTGTCGAGCACCACGCGCAGCAGCCGATCGTCGGCCTCCACGGACAGTCCGTCTTCCGCCTGAAAAGTCACGGCGCGTTCTGGCGAACGCGCGGCGTGGTCGGCCGCGACCGATCGGGCCAGCGCGGTCAGATCGACCCGCTGGCGATTGAGCTCGGCGCGCGTCGTCCGTGAGAGCTGGAGGAGATCGTCGATGAGCTGTCCCATCCGCTGGGCCGCGGCGCGGACGCGGCCAAGGTGCTGGCGGCCGTCCTCGCCGAGGACCGCGCTCTTCTCCTCGACCAGTACGTCGGCGAACCCGTCGATCGCGCGGAGTGGCGCGCGGAGGTCGTGTGAGACCGCGTACGCGAACGACGAGAGCTCGTCGTTCGCCGCGTCGAGCTCCACCACACGGCGCTCGAGCTCGGTATTCAGCAAGCGCACCTCGGCGAAGAGATCGTGGTTGCGCAGCACGAGCGCGATCTGGCCGGCGAGGATCTCCACGAGGTCGAGGCCGTCCTCGGCGAAGAGCGGGGGCCTGGCCGCGTACGCCGCGAGTACGCCGTAGCGGGTCGTGCCCCAGGTGATCGGCGCGGCGAGCACCGACCGGATGCCCCTCTCGCGGAGCCTCTCCGGGAAGGCCTGGCCAGCCTCGCCTTCGACCCGCACAACCGGGCGCTGGAGCTCGAGGGCGACGCCGCTGACGGTCTCGTCAGGGCGGGCTTCGACGACCTGACCGTCGGTGGCGTGGTGACGGAGCACGCCCTTCGCGTCGTCCCAGAGGCCGATCGCGACCTCGTCGGCTCCGACGACGCTGGCGGCCGCGTCCGCGAGCCTGTTCACGAGCTGCGCGATGCTGGCGCCCGAGGTCGGGCGCATCGCGTTGTTCACGAACCCGCGGAGCTCGGGCTCCTGCCACGCGCGGCGGAGGAACCCCGGTGTCGAGAAGCCAACGTAGTAGGCGAGCCCGCAGGCGAGCCCGAGCACGTTCGTGGCCGCCGCCGCGGGCGGGAAGAGGCTCGCAAGACCGGCCACGAGAAGGGTGCCGCCGAAGAGAAAGGAGCCGACCGCGATCGCGATCAGGCGCGGTCGGGCGGGGCCTCCCGCGCGCCGCGCCGCTCGGAGGACGACGTACGCGGCGTAGGCCTCATACACGAAGAAGTAGAGGACGAGCGGCACCGCGGCGACCGCAAGGGCCTCCCGCGGGAGGATCGCGAAGACGACCGTGACGATGACCCACCCGACGAAAGCAGCTCCGAAGCACCGCCTGCCGCACCGGCACGACGTCGTTCACGAGACGCAGCGTGAGGAACGGCAGCGCGAGGAGCACAGCGATGAGCGCGATGCCGGCGGGCTGCGGCTACGTGATCCCGAGGCCCCGGGTCACCAGGCTCACGCCGACGATGGCGGCGAGCGCACCGAAGAAGATCGCGGCGTCGACATTCGCGCGCCGCGGCGACCGGGCGGCGCGAACGAAGACCGCGAGGAACACGAGCAGGAACATCATGTTGCTCAGGAGCTGAATGAGCTCGAGCGCGGTCACGAGCCGACCGCCCCGAGCAACGCATCCACTTCGGCCGCGGGCATCGGCCGACCGAAGAAATACCCCTGCGCGCGGTCGCACCCGAGATCCCGAAGCGCGTCGCAGGTCTCCTGGTCCTCGACGCCCTCGGCAACGACCTCGAGGCCGAGACCGTGCCCGAGCTCGATCGTGGCGCGGACGATCGCGGCGCTCGAGCCGTCGACGACCATCGTCCCGACAAAGGAGCGGTCGATCTTGACTTCGTCGACCTCCAGGCGGTTGAGGTACGCGAGCGACGAGTAGCCCGTGCCGAAGTCGTCGATCGAGACGCGCACTCCGAGCGCCCGAAGGCGCGCGAGGATCTCGATCGCGCCCTTGGGGTCCGCCATGACGTCGCTCTCGGTGATCTCGAGGTCGAGCGCGGATGGCTCGCATCCGGTCACGCGAAGCAGGTCGCGCACGATCTGCGGAAGCTCGGCATCGTGCAGCGTCCGCATCGAGAGATTCACCGCGACGCTGATCGGCCGGCCGTGATCGCGCCACTCGCGGCACTGCCGGAGAGCCTCGCCCATGACCCAGCGGGTCAGCGGCTTCATGAGCCCGGCGCGCTCGGCGAGCGGGATGAACTCCGACGGCTGCACCATCCCGCGCTGCGGATGCCGCCACCGCACGAGCGCCTCGAAGACGCGCGGGCGCCGATCGAGATCGACGATCGGCTGGTAGTGGAGAACCAGCTGCTTCTGCTCGATCGCCTCGCGGAGCTGCGCCATGAGCGCGAGCCGCGACGGCGCGTAGACGTCGTTTTCGGGGGCGTAGCTCGCGGTCCCGACGCCCTTGCGCTTCGCGGTCTCGAGCGCGACCTCCATGCACCGGATGAGCGCGTCGGCGTCGGCTCCATCGCGCGGGAACGTCGCGGTACCGACGCTCGCCCGGACGAGAAGGAGCTGCCCGAACGCGGAGAACGGCCGCTCGAACACCTCGAGGATGCGGCGCGCCATGGCGAGAATCTCGGCGGATCCGGCAGCGGGCAACAGGATCGCGAACTCATCGCCGCCGAAGCGGGCGAGCCCGTCGATGCCGTCCACGGCGCGCTTCAGCCGCGGGCCGATCTCGCGTAGGACGGCGTCGCCGACCTCGTGCCCAAACGCGTCGTTGGTGTCCTTGAAGTGGTCGAGGTCGATGAGCATGACCGAGAGCGGCTGCTCGGCCGCCTCGGCCGTGCGGATCGCCGCGCGCAGCTGGTCGCGGAAGAGCGTCCTATTCGGCAGCTGGGTATGCACGTCGAAGTGCGCGAGTCGCTCGAGGTCCGCCTCTCGCGCCGCGGCCTCGGCCATCAGGCGGTCGTTCTCGAGCGCCATGGCGATCTGATCGGCGAACCTCTGAAGCAGCCGGATCTCGCGCACGCTGAAATGGCGATCGCGCGCGCCGCCGATGGCCAGGGTGGCGATGATCTTTTCGTTGCGCTCGATCGGGACAGCGACGACGAGGCGGATCCCGCTCCGCACCTGCAGAGGCCCGGCGGGCTCGGCGTCACCGGCGAGCTGCACCGCCCCCGTCCTCTGCGCGCGCTTCACGGGGCCGGTCGCCAGGTTGAAGCTCCGGCCGATCACGTGGTCGGGGAACCCGACCCCGTCCACGATGCGGAACGCGTCGCCCCCCTCGGGCACGATGAGCGCGGCTGCGTCCGTGGCGACCACCCGCTGGAGCGCGGTCAGGATGCTGCGCAGGGCGTCGCGAGCCACCGTTCCGGCAGCGACGAGCTTCGCCGCCTCGGCGAGCGCCTCGGCCTCCAGGCGCTGGCGTTCGGCCTCGTCGAAGAGACGGCCCGCCTCGAGCGTCGGCGCGACCTCGGACGCGAGCAGCTGCAGGAGCTCCACCTGGTCCGGGGTGAAGGACCGGGCTTTGAGGCTGACGACGACCAGGGCGCCGATCGCACGGTCCCCGACCACGAGCGGGACGGCCAGCGCGCTCTTGACCAGATCGGCCTGCGACCGCATCGCGAGCGGCCAGGAGCCGTAGTCCTCGACGAGGACAGGCTCGCGTCGTTCGAAAGCCATGCCGCTCGCGCCTTCGCCCGACCGCAGCGTGCCCGGCCGCAGCGCCTCGGCCGCGCCGTCTCCCGACAGCAGGCGCAGGACCCCGGCGTCGCCGTCCCACGCGTGCAGCAGCGCCGCGTCCGCGTTGAGCAGCGACCGCGCGTGCTTCGCGGCGATCGCCGCAACGGCAACGGGCTCCGGAAGGCGGCCGACGGCGCTCGCGACATCGCGCAGCGCGGCGAACGCGCGCTCGAGCTCGCGGCGCGCCGCTCGCCCCGCGGCCTGCCTCAGCTCGCGCTCGAGTACGGCCGGGAGGCGCCGCGTCTTTCCCTTGACGAAGTAGTCGCTCGCTCCCGCGTGCATGGCCGCGACGGCGACTTCTTCGCCCATCGTGCCGGAGACGATGATGAACGGCACATCCGGGTCGCGGCCGCGGACCATGCGGAGCGCGATCTGTGATCCGAAGCCGGGCAGCGTGTGATCCGAGAACACGACGTCCCAGGAACCGCGGGCGAGCGCGACCTCGAGCGCGGCGCGGTCCTGCACCCGCTCGTAGGTGAGGTCGTAGCCGGCATGGCGAAGCTCTCGCGCCAGGAGCTCGGCGTCGTCCGCGGAGTCCTCGACCAGGAGCGCGCGCAGGGGGATGCGCTCGCTCATCGCCCGTTCTCGACGTGCGTCGGGGGCGACTCGTTGAGGACCATCCAGTAGAGGCCGATCTCGCGCGCCGCCTCGACGAAGTGCGCGAAGTCCACAGGCTTCCGGATGTAGCTGTTCGCGCGGAGCTCGTAGCCCTTCACGAGGTCGGACTGCTCCTTCGAGGAGGTGAGGATCACCACGGGCAGGAGGCTGGTCCGCGGGTCGGCGCGGAGCTGGCGCAGGACCTCGAGGCCATCGACCTTCGGGAGCTTGAGATCGAGGAGGACGAGCTGCGGCTCGATCTCGCGCTCCGCGGAGAAGAGCCACGCGAGCGCCTCGGCGCCGTCGCGCTTCACGACGATCGGGTTGCCGAGGTTGTTCTTCTGGAACGCGCGGAGGGTCAACGCCTCATCGTCAGGGTTGTCCTCCACCGGGAGGATGCCCTTCGAGGGGCGCCGGGCAGGAGCACCCACCGAGTTCCTGTCGTGGCCCAGAGGTCGCTTCTACGGGGTTAAGGAGACCACGGATAGATATACTTATGTATAGGTCGTGCCTGCTCGCTCGCTTGAATCCTCGCTCGAAAGCCTGAAAACACGGGCATGAGTGCATCGCGCGCGCGCGCCGGCCTCCGATCAAACCCGAGACACCGCTGACACCGCGCCAATCCCAGGTCCTCGAGCGCGTGATTCGCGGCCTCGAGAACAAGCAGATAAGCGAAGCAGCTCGGCGTCAGCGAACAGGCGGTGAAAGAGCAAGTGTCGGTGCTCCTGCAGCGCTTCAACGTGCCG
This sequence comes from Candidatus Limnocylindria bacterium, assembly GCA_036002305.1. Taxonomy (GTDB): domain Bacteria; phylum Chloroflexota; class Limnocylindria; order P2-11E; family P2-11E; genus 3-1-20CM-2-70-9. The sequence continues at coordinate 159,567 of DASYTL010000026.1, read as the reverse complement.
AACCGAGCGGCGCTCTCCGAGGCCGGCACCGCGTTCATCATCACGGGTACCCCGACGATCGAGCCTGCCTGGCTCCAGTACCTCTTTAGCGAGGCGCCGGTCATGATCGCGATGCTTCGCGGGCCGGAACATGCGATCGAGATCGCCAACGAGGCGTTCCGCAGGGCCTGCGCCGGGCGGGACTTCATGGGCCGCAGCATGCGCGACGTCTTTCCCGAGATCTCGGGTGAGATGCTCGCGACGTACGAGGAGGTCTACGCGAGCGGTGTCCCCGCCGTGCGACACGAGATGCCGGCGCGCTTCCTTCGCGACGGGCATCCCCAGCCCGGTTTCGGCAGCTTCGTTTTCCAGCCGCTCCGCGGCGAGGACGACAGAGTCAACGGGGTCATGGTGTTCTGCCTTGACGTGACCGAGCAGGTCCGCGCGCGTGAGCGACTCGCCGAGCTCGCGGCCGAGCACCTCGCCGTGCTCGACCAGGTCCCAAGCAGTGTGCTCGTCTTCAACGCCGAGGGACGCGTCATCAAGATCAATGAGGCCGGCCGCCGCCTCGTCGGGACCACGCTGCTCGGCACGACGCCGCTCGAGCGCGAGAAGAACGGGGCGCTACGCGACGCGGCGGGCGGCCCACTCAAGGTGCGCCAGTTCCCGAGCACGCGCGCGCTTTGCGGGGAGACCGTCGACCTAGATCTCGCGTACGAGCGGGAGGGTCAACTCCTCGCGCTGCACGCGCGCGACGCCGTTGCGTCGGACGGATGGAAGCATCCGCGGTGCGGTGGTCGTCCTCTACCCGGGCTCGGCCTAGGTGGCGGCCAGCGTGCGATCGACCTCGACGACGAGCTCGTCGACCGCGAACGGCTTCCCGAAGACCTTCGCGGCACCGATGATCTCCGCGAGCTCATGCGCGTCCTGGCGCCCGCTGACGACAAGGATCGGGATCTCGCTCGCCTGAGGCGCGCGCTCCCGCCATCGCGTGATGAAGTCCACGCCATCCAATTCGGGCAGCCCGAGGTCGAGGATCACCGCCGATGGACGAGACACCAGCGCCGAGCGGAGGGCGTGCGCCCCGTCGACCGCCGCGACGACGTCGATCCCGCCCTCGCGTAAGGAGTCGGTAATGAGTTTGCGGACATCGGGGTCGTCCTCAATGACGAGGACCCGCCGCTTGAGTCGCGGCTGCATCCGTGAAATGGTGTCACTCGGAGCGCGAGAGCGCTAGCAACAAGCGAGGAAGCGAGCGGCTAGATGCCGCGCAACAGCTCCGACAAACGTACGTCCAGTCGCTTCGCGAAATGGGCCAGCGCGGCCAGTGACGGCGCCACCCGTCCGGTCTCCATCTTCCAGACGTACTGCCGCTGAAAGTACACGACGCCGTTCGCGCTCGAGCCGAGCTCGGCCATCGTCATCCCTTTCTTCTCGCGCAGGGTCCGGATGCGCTTCCCCACCTTCCGGAGCAGCCGCGGCTCGCCGGGTACGTCTGGGTTCACCCGCGCCGGCATGCGAACCCCACGAGCGCATCGAGCGCTTCCTCGGCATACGGCGCGGTGAAGATCGCCTTGGAGTGCTCACGGCCGCCGAAGAGCAGGAGCGTCTTCGGCGTGTTGGCGTCGTCGAAGCATTGGCGAACGTTCGGAGCGGCGCGCAGCGAGTCGCGGTCGGCGCAGATGAAGAGCTTTCGCCCGGTGATCATCTTCGCGAGCTCCGTCGGGACGATGGCGACCGGCGCCGAGATCGCGACGACGCACTCGACGTCCTTCTCGAAGCTCGACGCGAGAACGGCGCTCCCGCCCATGGACGAACCGACGAGAGCGATTTCCCGAGCACCGCGATCCCGCAACCATGCTTTGGCGGCGCGCAAGTCGGTGACGGGGCTCCACGGCTTGCCGGGCTGGTAGCGATTCGTCTTGCCGCTTGAGCCGCCGAATCCACGGAGGTTGATCGCGAGCGCCGGCACGCCGCGCTCGACGAATCGCGGCGCGACGTCGCGCCACCCGCTCGCATCCCAGCTCGATCCGTGAACGAGGATCACGGCGCGTTCCGCGGGCAGCGTGCCGTACAGATTTGCAACGAGCGTCTCCCCGTCGCTCGCGAGGGTGAGGCGCGCCGGCGGCATGGTCGGGGCATCTCGCTCGCTCGGGTCGTTCGCGATAGACAACGAGGCGACCCGCTCGCTCGCGAGACGCCCCTTCCCCCCGCCAGCGCGCGCCGACTTTGCCGCCCGCGCGTCGTCCCCTCCGCCGGCGCGTGACTCACGCATCACGGGACGGGATCGAGCAGCGGCTTGCCGTCGAGGAACGCGAGGATGTTCTCGGCAGCGCGCACCGCCATGCGGGTTCGCGTCCGCTCGGATGCGGAGGCGATGTGCGGGAGGAGCACGGCGTTGTCGAGCGCCAGCAGTGCCGGCTCGACGGCGGGCTCGCGCTCGTACACATCGAGGCCGGCGCCGGCAATGACGCCCTGCTTCAGAGCCTCGGCGAGCGCCTTCTCGTCGACGACCGGACCGCGCGAGGTGTTGATCAGGATCGCGGAGCGCTTCATCTTGCGGAGGCGCTCCGCGTTCATCAGGTGGCGGGTCTCCGGCAGTAGCGGCACGTGCAGCGAGATGAAGTCGCTGCGCGCGAGCAGATCGTCGAGGCTCTCGACAAACGTCGCGCCGAGCTCCTGCTCAGCGCGCATGTTCCGCCGCGCGTCGTGGTAAAGGATGTCCATCGCGAAGCCCTTCGCGCGGCGCGCGACGGCCTGACCGATCCGGCCCATGCCGACGATCCCGAGCGTCGCGTGATGGATGTCCTGGCCGGTGAACATGAAGGGTGTCCAGCCACGGTACCGGCCCGCCCGCAGGAACCGCTCGGCCTCGCCCAGACGGCGCGCGGTCGCGAGGAGCAGGGCGAACGCGCCGTCGGCGGTCGTCTCGTCGAGGATGCCCGGCGCGAACGTCACCGGGATACCGCGCTCTTTCGCGGCGGCGACGTCGATGTTGTCGTACCCGGTCCCCATGGTCGCGATCATTCGCAGCTTCGCCGCGCCACGGATGGCTTCGCGGTTCACCGGGTTGGCCGGCAGTGTGTACAGGACGTCGGCATCGCCGATCATGCGCGACACCTCGTCGGCGGTCGGGATCGGCGGGTCGTCGGGTCCCACGACGAGGTCGCCTCGCGGGCGGAGCAGGGCGAGCGCTTCATCGGCGACGGGTCGCGTGACCACGATCTTCACGAGCGCCCGAGAGTCTATGCCGCCACAATTTCGTCGTGCCGAAGCGCGTCGCGGTGGACGAGGTCGCCGCGCACAACGAACGCATGTGGGAGCGACTCGCGAGAGCGGGCATCCCTTACACCCGCCCGCAGGGAACGCCGCCGCGCACGCGCGCGGGCAAGCGACGCTTCCTCGATGCGATCACCAACGGGACCCTCGAGGGCATCGCGCTCGAAGGAAAGCGGGTCCTCTCGCTGGCGGGCGGCGGCGGCTGGGACGCGATCCTCTTCGCCGAGCTCGGGGCCGCCACGACGCTCTTCGACATCAGCTCCCGCCAGCTTGCCACGGTGCGGCGCCTGGCCAGGCAGCGCGGCACCGAGCTCGAGTACGTTCGCGGCGACATGCGTGACCTCCGCGCGCTCGGGAACGGCGAGTTCGACGTCGTCTTCCACCAGCACTCGCTCGTCTTCGTGCCGGACGCGCCGCGCGTCATCGCGGAGGTCGGACGCGTACTCGCGTCAGGCGGCGTCTACGTCTTCTCGACGATGCATCCGGTCACGTTCCTCTTCTATGAATCATGGACCGGCACCGGTTGGCGCCCGAAGAAGACCTACTTCTCGGATCGCCCCGTTCCGCTCTTGGAGCCGACCTGGGACTTCGGGAGCGTCAAGGTGGACGCACCGACCTACGAGTACGCCCACCGCACCGCGGACCTGGTCAATGCGTGCGCCGGCGCCGGCCTGGTCGTGGACGGCCTGTGGGAGTGGTCGCCGAGCTACGCGGGAGGGCCGCCCGGAACCGACGATGCCCTCGAGCGCATGCTCCCCGCTTTCATTCAGGTTCGCGCGAGGAAGCACGCCCACTGCGAAGCGAACGGCTCGCGTCCGCGTATTGCCCCACCAGCGCCGCCAGCTTTCGCGCGGCCACCGGGATATTCAGGGCCCAACCCACCCCGAAAACGCGGTCGCTGAAGATCTCGTCGCTGGCGGGATTCCAGTAGGCCTCGCGCAGCCGCTCGAGCGTCGGCAGGCGGAAGTCGTAGGGGACGGCGCCGGCCACCTTGCCGTGCCATGTCCGCTCCGCATCGGGTTTGCGCAGCTCCTGATAGAGCGCGGCGAAGAAGGTCAGCCATACAAGGGTTCGAGCAAGGCGGTAGAGATCCTTCATCGCGCCGCCCCCGCCCGAGCAGGACTGGTGCCGGGATGTGTCGCCGGCACTCCCTTCGCGCAGAGCGGACACTCTGCGGGGGCGTATGCCGGTATCTGCAGGTGCCACAGCGCGTGAAGCGGGACATCGAGGCGCGCGGAATCGCCGGATCGATCGACGAGCACCGCCGCGGCGACGACCGTCCCGCCCGCCGACGTGACCGCCGCGATCGTTTCCCGGAGCGATCCGCCGGTGGTGATGATGTCGTCGACCACGAGCACGCGCTCCCCGGACTCGATCGCGAATCCGCGCCGGAACTCTCGACCGGACGCGGCTTCGCTGCGCTCGGCGTAGATCGCGCGCGCACCGAGCTGCCGCGCGACCTCGTGCGCGAGGATGACCCCGCCGGTGGTGGGCCCCGCGACGATGTCGACGCGAAGCGGCCGCGCCCAGGACGCGATCGCCGCGCACAGGCGCTCGGTGTCCCCCGGATGTTGCAGGACTTGGAACTTGTCGAGGTAGCCCGGCGAGTGTCGGCCGGACGCCAGCACGAAGTGCCCCTCACGCAACGCGCCCGCGTCGCGGAACATGCGCTCCACGTCGGCCGGACCGACCATCATCGCGACGTATTCTGCCCGGATATGCGCGCGCTCACCGTGATACCGCGCAGTCCCGGGAGTGGTGCGGTGCGCGACGTCCCCGATCCCTCGCCCGCCGAGGGCGAGGTGCTCGTCGATGTGGTGCGCGTCGGTCTATGCGGTACCGACGCGGAGATCGCGCGTGGCGAGTTCGGAGAAGCGCCACCCGGATCCGACGTGCTCGTTCTCGGTCACGAATCGTTCGGTCGCGTGGCCCGCGGTGGGAAGGGGCTGCCGGAAGGCGCACCGGTGGTCGCGAGTGTCCGCCGACCTGACGGCTGCCCGAACTGCGCCCGCGGGGAAGCCGACATGTGCCTCTGGGGCGACTACACCGAACGTGGCATCCAGCGCCTCCACGGCTACTGCGCCGACCGCTACGCGGAGCGTCCCGAGCACCTCTTCACGGTCCCGGAGAAGATCGCCGACGTCGCCGTTCTGCTCGAGCCGCTCACCATCAGTGAGAAGGGCTGGCGTCACGCCCTCGCCGCTCAGCGCCGCATGACCGTGTGGGAGCCGAAACGCGCGCTTGTGCTCGGCGCAGGGCCCGTCGGGATCCTCGGCGCCGTGATGCTCCGGCTTCGCGGCCTCGAGGTCACGGCCGCGGAACGGACCCCGAAGCCGGCACGGCGGACGCTTCTTGAGCGGATCGGCGCCCGGTACGGCGCGACCTCGGTCACGCCGCTCGAAGAGCTGGCGGGCAAGGTGGACGTCATCCTCGAGGCGACCGGCAGCGCGCAGGCCGCGTTCGCCGCGATGAACCTGGTCCGTCCGAATGGGGTGCTCGTCCTCACGAGCGTGACCGGAGGCCGCAGATCGCTGGAGGTGCCTGCCGACGACATCAACAAGCGCCTGGTCCTCGGCAACGCTCTCGTCCTCGGCATCGTCAACGCGAACGCGGTCGATTTCCGCCAGGGCATCGCGGACCTCGAGGCCGCCGAGGAGCGCTGGCCGGGCTTCCTTCTCTCGCTCATCACGAGACGCGTGCCGCTCGAAGACGCGGCGGACGCGCTCCCGCACGATCCGGCACAGATCAAGCAGGTGGTGGAGATGCGCGCATGAAGGTGCACGACGTTTCGCTGGTCCTGCGGCCCGACATGGTCACGTGGCCCGGCGAGCCTGGCCCGAAGATCATGCCGCTCCGGCGCATCACGCAGGGCGATACCGCCAACGTCTCGCTCGTCACCCTCGCGAACCACACCGGGACGCATGTCGATCCGCCGGTCCACTTCATCGACGGCGCGAACACCGTGGATAAGCTCCCGATCGACGCGCTCGTGGGTCCCTGCCGCGTCCTGGCCTTTCCCGAGCCCGGCCACGTGAGCGGCGCGTGGCTCGACCGCGCGGAGCTCCCGCCGGGTACCGAGCGCATCCTCATCAAGACGCGGAACAGCGACCGGTGGGCCGATCCGACCGCTCCATTCACTCGGGATTTCAGCGCGATCGACGCGAGCGCCGCGCGCTGGTGCGTCGATCACGGGGTGAAGCTCGTGGGCGTCGACTATCTCTCGATCGAGCCGCAGGGACCCCAAAAGAAGGGCTATCCGGTACACACCACCCTGCTGCGCGCGAACGTCGTGATCATTGAAGGCCTCGACCTGCGCGCGGTGCGCCCGGGCGTCTACGAGCTGGTCTGCGCGCCGATCAAATTCCAAGACGGAGACGGAGCTCCGGCGCGGGTCTTTCTCATCGAGCGCTGACGGTCAGCGGCCGACGTGACCGAAACCCTCTCTACGCGACGGGCCCCCAGGCCTCCGGCGGGCGCCCCATCGCGCGGGGGCCCTCGGTCGCGTCGGCAATGACAGCGGACACCCGAGAGTCAGCCCGTACCATCAAGGGGAAATATGGCGATCACGCAGAGGCCGCTCGTGCTCCGGCGCGACCTGATCAGGATCTTCGGTGAAGATCGCCTGGTCGCCGTGATCCGCACGAACACCCCAGAGCTGGCGCGGCAGGCGGCGCAGGCGATGAGCGAGGCCGGAGTGCGGCTGGTCGAGATCACGCTCACCGTCCCCGACGCGTTCGCGGTCATCGAGGAGCTCGCGACCGACGAGGCGTTCGCGGCGCGCGGCTCGATCGTCGGGGCCGGCACGGTGCTTTCGGGAGCGCAGGCGGAGCAGGCGCTCCACGCGGGCGCCCGCTTCCTCGTGAGCGCCGTCCTCGTCCCCGAGATGATCAAGGCGGCTCAGGCGCGCGACGCGATGAGCATGCCGGGCACGATGACTCCGACCGAGATGGTCAAGGCGGCGGAGCTCCGAGCGGACTTCATCAAGGTCTTTCCGGTCTCGGCGATCGGCGGCCCGGACTTCATCGCGAACGTCCGGCGCGCGCTCATTCATCTTCCACTCGTCGCCACCGGCAACATCGAGCTCGAGGAGATACCCGAGTACTTCCGCGCGGGCGTCGTCGGGTTCGGCGTCGGTGCCCCGCTCATCCGCGGCGATCTACTCGAGCGCGGCGACCTCGCGAGCGTCATCGCGAACGCCGAGCGCTATCTCGCCGCGACCCGGCGTCCCGCCACCAACTAGCCCGTGCCGCGCGATCTGCCGCTCGGCAACGGGGACTTCCTCGTCACCTTCGATCAGCGCTATCAGCTGCGCGACATCTTCTACCCGAACGTCGGACTGGAGAACCACACCGTCGGCGAGCCGTCCCGGTTCGGGATCTGGATCGACGGCCAGTTCGCCTGGAGCGGCGATGACGGATGGGAGCGGCGCATCGACTACGAGCACGAGACGCTCGTCGGCGACACGAAGATCGCCCACCCGAAGCTGGGCGTCGTCCTGCACCTGCGCGACGCGGTGGATTTCGATCGAAACCTCTACTTCAAGGAGGTCACGGTCGAGGACACCGCCGGCCGCGAGCGGCAGGTGCGCCTGTTCCAGCATTTCGACGCCCATCTCTACGGGAACGACACGGGAGACTCCGCGTACTACGACCCGCGCTGTCAGGCGGTCGTCCACTACAAGGGGCGCCGCTACTTCCTGATCTCCGGCTCGAGCGGCGGCAGCGCCTACGGCCTCTCGTCGTTCGCGATCGGGCAGAAGGACGCGCCGGGGAAGGAGGGCACCTGGCGCGACGCGGAGGACGGCGAGCTCTCTCGTAATCCGGTCGCGCAAGGCTCGATCGATAGCGTGGGTATGGTCGGCGTCACCGTCCCGGCCCGAGGCAGCGCGACGGCGGTCTTCTGGATAGCGGCGGGCCAGGCCTACGAGGACGTGCGCGAGCTCGACAAGCTCGTGCGCGAGCGCACTCCGGCGGCCTTCCTCGCCCGCACGAAGGATTACTGGCGCCTCTGGGCGAACAAGGACGAATCGATGGCCGACCATCTCCCGACCGACATCTGCGGCCTCTACAAGCGGTCGACCCTCGTCATCCGTACGCAGGTCGACAACCGTGGCGCGATCATCGCCGGGAACGACTCGGACGTCCTCCGCTTCAACCGCGACACGTACTCCTATCTATGGCCACGGGACGGCGCGCTCGTGGCGGACGCGCTCGACCTCGCCGGATACGGCGAGGTCACGCGCCGCTTCTTCTACCTGTGTGGCGAGCTGATCACGCGCGAGGGCTACCTGCTCCACAAGTACAACCCCGACGGATCGCTCGGGTCCTCGTGGCACGCCTGGTCGACCCCGGACGGCCGCCTCGAGCTGCCGATCCAGGAGGACGAGACAGGGCTTCCGATCTGGGCGCTGTGGCAGCACTACGACCGGGATCGCGACATCGAGTTCATCCGGCCGCTCTACCGGAAGCTCGTCCGCACCGGCGCCGACTTCATGGCCACGTACCGTGAGCCCCGAACCAAGCTGCCGGCCCCGTCGTTCGACCTGTGGGAGGAGCGCCGCGGCATCCATGCCTTCACCACCGCGGCCGTCTGGGCGGGCCTCACCGCGGCGCGAAACTTCGCGGTCGCGTTTGGGCAGCACGAGCTTGCGAAGCGTTACGCGGTCGCGGCGCAGGAGATACGCGATGCCGCGCTCGTGCATCTCTGGGATCAGGACCGCGGCCGCTTCGTGCGCACGGTCAACGTTCTTCCGGACGGCACGATCGTCAAGGACGCCACGATCGACATCTCCCTCGCCGGGATTTTCCTCTTCGGGCTGCTTCCGGCCGGAGACGAGCGGATGAGATCGACGATGCGCGCGATCGAGGAGCGGCTCACGGTCCGCACACCCGTCGGCGGTCTCGCGCGGTACGAGAACGACTCCTACTTCCAGGTCTCGTCGGACATCGCGAACGTCCCGGGCAATCCCTGGTTCGTGGCCACGCTGTGGCTCGCCGAGCACCTCATGGCCATCGCCGAGAAGCCCGAGGATCTCGAGCGGCCGCGCGCCTACCTCGACTGGTGCGCGCGCCGCGCGCTGCCCTCGGGGATCCTCTCCGAGCAGGTTCATCCCTACACCGGCGAGCCGCTGTCGGTCTCTCCGCTCACGTGGTCGCACGCGGCATTCGTCAGCGCGGTACAGCGTTACACGCGGCGTTCGCGGATGATCAAGGAACGCTTGCGCGATCAGGTGAAGACGGCCGGCGAGGTCATCGTATGAGACGGCCGCCGACCCGCGCCGCGGCCCTCCTGGTCGCAGCGCTCGCGTTCGTCGCGTGCACGGCGGCTGCGCCGCCGCAGACGCAGGGCGTCGGCTTTCAGGCCGCGTTCGTCCTCGCGAACCCCGCCGGCTTGCTCGCGCTCGATGACGCCGGGCACACCCTCGGCCGCATCGTCGACCTTCCCGCCCTGAGCGCGCCGGCCACCCCAGTGCTCCATCCGTCGCGAAAGTCGATCGTCTTCGCGCTCACCCCGCAGGCGGATCCGAAGACCGGGTTCGGATCCGACCTCTACTCCGTGAACCTCGACGGCACGAACCTGCATGCGCTGGTGAAGCACGAGGCCGACAACGTTTTCTACGCGTCTCCGCGCTTCGAAAGCACCGGCAACGTCCTCTACTTCCACCGCCGCGCGGCGATCGTGCAGGGAGGATCGTTCATCGGGAACGAGGACTCCATCGAGCGGCTCGACCTGCGCACGAATGAGCGCAAGCGCCTGATCAAGGATGGCGCCGACCCAGCGGTGTCGCCCGCGGGCGACCAGATCGTGTACGTCCATCTCACGCAGGGCTGGCCCGACGGCCTCTGGGCCGCGAACGTCGACGGCTCGAGCCCGCGGCCCTTTTTCAGGACGACGGATGCCTGGTGGTACCTGCAGTCGCCACGGTTCGCGCCGAACCGCTGCGAGCTCGTGTTCTCCGCGGCGGGCCACACCGTCGCGGCGATCCCGTCCGCCCCCCTGAGCCACGCGAAGACCGGCCTCGCGCATCTCAGCGTCCCCTCCTTCCTCTTCGTCGCGCCATGCGACGGCACGAGCGTCAAAACGGTTGGTCAGACAGGCGACGATGTGGTGCCGGCGTGGTCGCCGGACGGAACGCGCATCGCATACGTGGGGACGGGCGCCTTCTTCGTCCTCACGGTGGCGACCGGGGACGTCCGCTCCCTCGCTCAGGGCAAGGACTTCTTCTTCGGCGATCTCCTGTGGGTGAAGTGACGACGCGTCGATAGCGAAACAGCGGCCATGGGTAGGCACACCCGCTGCGCTCCTGCTTCGCGACCGCGCCGCGAAAGCCGTCGCGCAGCGGAAGGATTCTGTCATGTCAGAGGATCGCGGAGAGAAGGAGCGCGGCTTCGCCGCCGTGGACCCCGAAGAGCACCGGCGCATCGCAGAAAAAGGGCGGCGAGACCGTCAGCAAGGACCGCGAGCACACGCCCGCCCGTGCGTCAGATCGTTTCGTCCGGGCTCGCGAAGCGGTACCCGACTCCACGGACGGTCTGGATGAGCTTCGGCTCGTTCGGATCCGGCTCGATCTTCTCCCGCAGCCGACCGACGTACACCTTGAGGTACTGCGTCTCGTAACGGTACTCGGGTCCCCACACGCGTGTGAGGAGCGTGTCGTGCGAGAGGGCCTCGCCTGGATGCGTGGCGAGCTCGGTGAGCAGGTTGAACTCCGTCGGCGTGAAGTGGATGTCCTTTCCCGAGCGTCGGACCCGTCGCGCGTTGAGGTCGATCACGATCTCATGGCTTTCGATCGTCCCGGTGCGCGGTGCGCGCGGCAAGGCCCGGCGCAGCACGCTCTCGATGCGGGCGACGAGCTCCTGCGGCGAGAAGGGCTTCGTGAGGTAGTCGTCCGCGCCGAGCCGCAGCCCCTTGACCTTGTCCTCTTCCAGTCCGCGAGCCGTGAGCACGATGATCGGCAGGTCCGTCTTCTGCCTGACCTGCTCGAGGAGCGAGAAGCCGTCGCGTCGCGGCAGCGCGAGGTCGAGCACGACGAGGTCCGGTCGCTCCGAGTAGATCATCGACAGCGCCTCGTCGCCGTCCCCCGCCTCGAGGGGCGTCAGGTCCTGGCGCGCGTATGAGAGCGAGCTGCGGACGAGCGCGCGGACATCGGGCTCGTCGTCGACGATGAGGATCTTCAAGACGCGATCGGCAGCGACGTTACGAAAGCCGCGCCGCCGCCTGGGTTCTCCTCGTACTCCAGTGTGCCGCCGTGCAGCATGACGAGGGACCGCGCGATCGCGAGACCAAGACCCGAGCCCGGGGTTCCGTCGGCGTTCTGCCCGCGGAAGAACTTGTCGAAGATGCGCTGGCGGTCCTCGGTCGCGATGCCCGGGCCGTGATCGCGGATCTCGATGCGCAGCGCATCACCCTTCCGGTGCGCGGCGACCAGGATCGGCGTGCCCTGCGGGGCGTAGCGGATCGCGTTCACGATGAGGTTGGCGAGGGCCTGTGACATCCGGCTGCGGTCAGCGACGACGTGCGGCGGATCGGGATCGACGTCGAGCGAGATCCACTGCCGCTTCTGCTTCGCCAGGATCGCGTGGTCGGCGACGATGTCGCGGACGAGCGCGATCGCGTCGATCTCCTCCTTCTCCAGCGCGATCTGTCCTTCCTCGAGACGCGCCATCTCGAGGAGCTGAGCGGTGAAGTCCTCGAGGCGCCGGACGTTGCGCTCGGCGCTCTCGGCGAGCTCGCGCTGCGCCGGCGTGAGCGAGCCCGGCCGCTCACCGAGGAGCAGCTCGACGGCGCCGCGCACGACGGTGAGCGGGCTGCGGAAATCATGAGACATCGCGGCGAGGAATTCGCTCTTGATCCGGTCGGCCTGGCGCAGCGCGGCGGCCTCGACCGACTGCCGCACGTACTTCTCGCGCTGCGCGCGAAGGTGCTCGAGCTCGCGGAGGAGGCCCGACATCAGGTAGGCGGCGAGGATGAAGACGCTCACGTGGAAGGCCAGGCGCGGCGGCTCGACGACGAGGCCGTAGGTGTCGGCGCGGTACGCCGCAATGGCCACGTAGGCGAGCGCAAGCGCGCCAGCCGCGATGAACGCGCCGGCCGTGCCGAAGCGGAACCCGCCGGCGATCACCATCAGCGTGCCGATCACGAAGGTGGTCCAGCTTGGGTCAGCGGCGAAGGCGAGCATGCCGAACGAGACGATGCCGATGTCGACGACGAACATCGCCCGCGTTATCCGGTCGAATGTCGCGAGCGCCCGCTTGCTGTTGAGCATCCAGAAGACGATCGCGGCATAGATCAGGACGAACGCGCCCAGACCGTAGACGTAGCCGAGCCCGATGTTCGGGAACAGCGGCCCGAGGAAAAACACGAGCCCCGCGCCGCCGAGGCGGGCCCAGTTGAAGGTGTGCTCGAGGCGCTCCGGCACGGCGCTAACTTAGCGCCTGACGTGTGGAGCGGACGGCACCCGGAGACTTCAGAGGCCGATCCGCAACCGACTCGCGGCGCTCCTCGTCGATCATCTCGACGAAGGAATCGACGACACGCTCGCGCCATTGCTTTCCGCGCTGGCGGACGAGCTCGGCGCGGACCAAATCCCAGGCGAGACCCTTTCGATACGGTCGGTCAGTCGTCATGGCGTCGTACGCATCGGCGACGGAGATGACGGAGACCTCGATCGGCAGCTCCTCGCCCCGGAGGCCACGCGGATAGCCCATACCATCGTGGCGCTCGTGGTGCGAGAGCACGAGCTCGGCACCCTCCCAGAACTCCGGGAGCTTCCGCAGCAGACGGTGCCCGATCTCGGCGTGACGGCGCATCTCGACCTGCTCCTCCTCGGTGAGCGGGCCCGGCTTGAGCAGGACCATGTCGTTCGTTCCGATCTTCCCGATGTCGTGCACCCGCGCGGCGTCGCGTATGAGCCCGACCTGCGAGTGCTCGAGGTGGAGGCGCCTCGCGAGTCGCTCGGCGAGCGCGGCGACGCGCTGCGAGTGACCATGCGTGTAGGGGTCCCGCAGGTCAATGAGGTCCGCGAGCTCGAGCACGGCCGACTTCGTCTGCTCGCGCAGCCGCGCGCTGTCGCGCAGGGTGAGCAGCACCACCGCCATGGGCACGCCGAAGAGGGCGAGCGTCCACGGCTGGGACTGCGCGGCGATCGCGCCGAGCGCGCCGAGACCCAGCAGCGCTGCCTCGTACGGCAGGAGCCGGCGATGCAGCCGCCACCATCCGGTAACCGGATTGCGTCGCAGCTGCAGCGCGACGACGACATCGACGAGCACGCTGTGCACGACGTACTTCGCGATCGCGGCGAGCGCCACCGCCCACGGCTCGCGAACGATCGACGCGACCGGCCCGGCGACGAGTACGAACACCGCGGCCGCGGCGCCGGTCGAGAGCACGGAGGCCGCCGCGTTGAACCCGCGGTTGTACCAGCGGCTCCGGGCGCCCCGGAAATGGAGGGCGATGAGGGTGCTCGTCCCGGCCGCGATCATCGAGTAGAAGGGACCGAGCAGGAGGCCCGCCGCGAACGTCACCGTGTCGTCGACGGTGATCTTCACCTTGACCGACAAGTGGACCGGCCAGAGCTGGGCGATGGCGGCCATCGCCGTGATGAGCGCGAGGACCAGCGTGTCGCTCGTCCGGAGGTCGGATCGGAAGACGGCGCTCGCCGGGAGGGCCGCGAGCGCCGTTCCGAGGACCGCCAGGATGTAGAGGCGGAGTGGCCAGCGAAGACGCCGCACCGGGCTAGAGCCCGAACAGGTAGTACTTCACCGTCGTCGTGACGTTGGACTTCCCATACACAGTGGAGCTGACCCACGCGTAGGTGCCGGTCACGCGGGTACGGATCTCGAACGAGGCGCTGGCCGGGACCGTGACCCTGACCACCACGGGCACGGCTAGCAATCCGCGGTAGGCCGGGAGCGAGTGCGTGACCTTCCCGGTGGCCGGCACCGCCCCCGGCAGCGCGACGACGGCCGCCGTGGCGTTCGCCGGGACCAGGAGCTCGAATTCGATCGGCCCCTTTATCGACGACATGTGCTCCGAGGGGAACGCGGTCGTCACGTCGATGATCGCCCCGTTCACCACGAAGACCGGATCGTCCTCACACCACTGCAGGCCGGCGGACGCGTCGCCGCCGAGTGCGAAGGCCGACGCCACGAGGCACGCCGAGAAAACGATCGAGGAGAGCTTGCGCGAGGAAGAACGCACGGAAGGAAGCCGCCCCATCACCCACACCCCCGATATTTCGCCGCTCGGTCGCGTACTACGAAGTGAGTACTCAGGGAGGATGAATGGATGAGGCCGCGGACGCGTGTCGCGCCCGTCGCAGCACACGTCAATGCACGGTCGGTCAACGAGCGGTAAATGAGTCACCGAATGTCTAGGCGGTTGGTGGGAGTGGATAGCCGGCGAGGGCCGGTTCACCGCGAAGCCGCGCGTAACCCGGCTTGATGCGCGCGTAGATGACCGCGACGCGCTCGTCGTAGCCGACGAAGGCGCTCTTCATCGCGTTGATGGAGAGACGCTCGATGTCGGCGAGCGTCAGACCGATGACGCGCGACAGGCGCTGGAGCTCCTCGGAGAGCGTGACGTGCGACATCAGCCGGTTGTCCGTGTTGACGGTCACGCGGAAGCTCTGCCCGATGAAGTGCCTGATGGGATGCTCCGCCAGCGTCGGCACGGCCCCGGTGTCGACGTTCGACGAAGGGCAGAGCTCGAGGGGAATGCGTTTGTCGCGCACGTACGCGGCGAGCGGGCCAAGCTTCACGACCTTTCCGTCGCTGATGGCCATGTCCTCGACGAGCCGGACGCCGTGGCCGATGCGGTGCGCGCCGCAGTACTGAAGCGCCTGCCAGATCGATGGCGGGCCGAAGGCCTCGCCGGCATGGATGGTGATGGAGAAGTTCTCGCGCCGGCAGAGCTGGAAAGCCTCGAGGTGAGCCTTTGGCGGGTGGCCGGCCTCCTCGCCGGCGATGTCGAAGCCGACGACGCCCCGCTCGCGGTGCGCGACCGCGAGCTCGGCCATCTCCAGCGAGTCCGTACGATCGCGCATCGCGCAGATGATCTGCCGCAGCGTGATGCGGTGGTCGCCCTCGGCGCGCTCGAAGCCGCGCTCGACGGCCTGAACGACCTGCTCGAGGTTGAGGCCGCGTTCGGTGTGGAAGACCGGCGCGTAGCGGACCTCCGCGTAGACGACACCGTCGCGCGCGAGATCCTCGCCGCACTCGTACGCGACGCGCTCGATCGCCTCCTCCGTCTGCATGACCGCGATCGTGTGCGCGAAGCCGCGCAGGTAGAGCGAGAGCGAGCCTGACGCTGCGCTCGCATGCAACCAGCGACCGAGCTCGCTCGGGTCGGTCGTCGGCAGCCCGCCATAGCGCACGTCCCGCGCGAGGTCGACGATGGTGGCGGGGCGAAGCCCGCCGTCGAGATGATCGTGGAGCAGGACCTTCGGAGCGGCCCGGAGCGTCTCGAGGGGGATCACGTCACGCTGCCCGCGTCGCGCGCGCGACGACCGCGGGCTCGCGCCGCAGGAGCAGCACGAGGATGAGGACCTGGCTGACCCAGAGCAGCGGTACGAAGTACGTCGGTATGAACCACGCCGCTCCGAGCTGATAGCGCGTCGCATCGGCGGCGAGCCCCTGCACGAACGCGTTCAGGAGATCGATCGTGCCCTCCACGGTGAAGAGCCACACCAACGCGATCGCGAACGGCCAGCGCAAGCGCAGCGCCGCGATCGCGACGAACGCGAGCGCCGCCGCGATCAGGTCGCCGTACGCGAGCGGGACGCTGAACGAACGCGGCAGGTCGGGATCGGTCACCGCGGGCACGATCGCGACCAGACCGATCGTCCGCAGCGTATGGATGAGCAGCAGCGGCACCAGCGCCTCCGCCCGGGGCAGGATCGAAAGGCGTGGCCAGACATACCAGCGAGCGACAAGCGCGTACGTGACGGTAGTCGCCACGGCCTGCAGACCGAAGATAGCGACGGCGTCCATCGCCCCCTCCCTCTGTCGGGCAGATGCTAGGCGCGCACGCTACCCGCCGGACCAGCGGGCGAGCAGCGCGCCTCCCGAGATCGCGAAGATCGCGAGCCAGAGGACCCGTAGCGCGGCCTCGGGCGCCCCGATCAGCCGCGCTGCGTCGATCTCCTCGGCCCCGCCGTCGCGATAGCGCACCGTGCCCCTCACCTCGATCGACTTGCGACGCACCCGGCGCACTGGTGTGGAAAGCCGGCGCTGGGCCAGCGAGAGGAGCGACGCGCCGGCGGCCGCGGCGACGCTCGCGAGCGGGGGTGCGCCGGTCGCGACGGCCGTCGCGATGACGGGGAACGCGCCCCACGAAAGAGCGAAACCGAGATCGGAGTGCACGAGCGGGACCTCGAACGCGTACAGGATCACGAGCGCGGCACCGACCGCGACGAGCGCGAGGAACCATGGCCCGATCATCGACGCGGCGACGACCCCGAGCGCCACGGCGCCGGCGAGCGCGAAGCTGCCGACGGCGACCAGGACTCCCGACGGGAGGCCCGTGTTGAGCGGCCTCCCCTGCAGCTCGTCGAATGAGTGCGCGGCGATGCCGACGCCGAGGAAGAACGCGAGGAGCGCTCCGCCGACGATGCGCGGGTCCGGCATCGGCGCGAGCGCCGCGCCGAGCAGCACATAGGAGAGGTGCCAGACCGTGTATGGCGGGTGCAGCAACGTCCAGTAATCGCGGATTCCCCCCGGCGAGAGCGCATAGAAAGCGGGTCCGAGAGACCGGTCCGGTGTGCCGACGCCCCGCGGGCGTCCTCCACGCTCGGCGGGCACCCGGACCGCGCCGCCCTTCGTGCCTGTCATCACTACACCGCTGCCGAAGCTCATTCGCTCGACACGCACGTCGACGAGCCCTGCTTCCTGCCAGTACCGCTCGACCTCGCTTTGCGGATGGGATGAATCGAAGCGCTCGATGCTCCCGCGCAGAAATGCGCCGACCGCGGCCCAGCGCTGTGAGATCAGGCGACCGATCAGCGGCAGCCCGACGGCCGTGTAGACGCGCCAGAGCCCGCGGATGACGCGATTGCCGGGTACGCCGAAGTCAAGCGCGGCGATCCGCCCGCCGGGACGGACGACCCGCGCGAGCTCGCGCATGACCGCGGCGGGATCGTCCACGTACCGCAACAGGTAGGTGAAGGTGAGGTGGTCGAAGGAGTCATCCGGGAAGGGCAGCTCTTCGGCGCGACCCTGCACGAGCGGGAGGTGGCCGTTCCTCGCGACGGCGGCCACGAGCATGTCGGCGCTCCGGTCGAGGCCGACGACCGGGCAGCCGTAGCGGCTTCGAAGGTCGCGGGCGACGAGACCGGTCCCCGTCGCGACGTCGAGCACGAGCTCGTCAGGCGACGCCCGAACGGCGGCCACGAGCGCTCGACGCCACCGCGCGTCCTGCCCGATGGAAAGGAGCGCGCCCGCGCGCTCGTAGGTGCTGGCGATCCCGGTGAAGATCCGCGGCGCATCACGCGAGGGCGACGAGATCATGCCGTCCCGAAGATACGCCTCGCCGTTTCCGCGCGAAGGTCACGCCTCCGCTACGCGCGAGCGGCGCGCCGCGGATCCTCACCGGGCGCGACCCGCCAGCCCGAGCGATAGGGCACGCCGAACACGATGTCGTCCGGGCGCACCGGCACTCGATTGAGCTCACGACCCGTCGCGGCCCGGATAGCGGCCACGATGGCGGGGGTGCTCGAGATCGTCGGCGGTTCCCCGACGCCCTTCGCGCCATACGGCGCGTCCGGGTGCGGATGCTCGATGAGCGCGGTGAGCACCGGCGGCATGTCGAGCGTCGTCGGCAGGAGGTAGTCGGTGAACGACGCGTTCCGCACCTGGCCATTCCGGAGCTGCACCTCTTCCATGACGGCGAGCCCGAGTCCCTGAGCGATCCCTCCTTCTATCTGGCCGACGACCGCGACCGGGTTGAGGGCTTTGCCGACGTCCTGCGCGGTCGCGATCTGCACGACCTTGACGAGGCCAGTCTCGACATCCACGTCGACGACCGCACGGTGCGCCGCGAACAGGAACGCGACATGCCCCTGGTTCTGCGTCGTCGCGTTGCGCGGCTCGGTGTCGCGATGCCGGTGCGTGACGGTGCGATCGATCGGCTCCTCGAGAAGTGCGGCGAGGTCATCCGGCGAGCGACTCGCCCGGTGTGCCCGCGCGACGAGCTCGGTCTTCACCTCGCGGCATGCGGCGAGCACTGCGCCGCCGGTCATCCAGGTCTGGCGCGACGCCGAGGACGATCCCGCGGAACCGATCGTGGTGTCCGGAGGGTCCACCAGCACGCGCTCGACTCCCAGCTCCGTCCGCACGATCTGGACGCACAATGTGACGATCCCCTGCCCGACCTCCGCCGCAGCGGTGTGGACGCGCGCGTACGGCCCGTCTTCGTCGCGCGCCAGACGAACGCGTGCGGTCGAGAAGTCATCGAAGCCGTGCGAGTAGCAGACGTTCTTGAGCCCGGCGGCATAGCCGACGCCACGCCGGACCCCCTCGCCGTGCGTCAGGTTCCCGAGCCCACCTGGCAACGCGATCGGCTCGCGAGGGATCGCCGGATCCGGCCTCGCCAGGTCCGCGCAGCGGCGGACGATCTCGGCGATCGGCGCGCTTCCCTCGACCGGCTGGTTCGTGATGATGCGGTCCCCGTTCCGTAGGCCGTTCCGCACCCGCAGCCCCACCGGATCCATCCCCAGCTTGGCGGCGAGCTTGTCCATCTGCGCCTCGTACGCGAAGCACGACTGCACGGCCCCGAAGCCCCGCATCGCGCCGGTGGGCGGATTGTTCGTGTACGCGCCGACCGCACGGACTCGCGCGTTGGGCACGCGGTAGGGCCCGGCGCCGAAACACGCCGCGTTGGCGACGACCGCGGGGGTCGATGATGCGTAGGCGCCGCCGTCGAGAACGATCGTGGCGCGCACGAACACCAGGTCGCCATCCCGGTTCGCGCCGTGCGTGTACCAGAGCACCGCCGGATGGCGATGGACATGGCCGTAGAACGACTCCTCGCGTCCGTAGGTCATGCGCACCGGTCGCTTCGTGGCGAGGGCGAGCAGGCAGGTGTGGATTTGCAGCGTCACGTCCTCGCGCGCGCCGAACGCGCCGCCCACGCCAGCGAGGACGAGCCTGACCTTCGATTCGGGCAGGCCCAGGCACGGCGCGATCTGGCGCAGGTCCTCGTGCAGCCACTGGGTCGCGACGTGGAGGTCGACGCCACCGTCCTGGCGCGGGATCGCGAGCCCGGCCTCGGGACCGAGCGCGGCCTGATCCTGCATCCCGAGCTCGTACTCGCCCTCGACGACGACGTCCGCGCGCGCCTTCGGATTCCCGTGCTCCACCAGCACGTCCTCGATCACGTTCCCCCTCGCGTGCAGCATCTCGGCGCTCGGCTGCAGGGCGGCGACCGGATCCGTGATCGGAGCGAGCGACTCATAGCGCACCTCGATCGCGCGCGCGGCGACGCGCGCCTCCTCGGCGGTCTCGGCCGCGACGATCGCGACCGGCTCGCCGATGTAGCGCACGCGGCCGGAGGCGAGCACAGGCTGATCGAGCTTCATGAGGCCGAAGAGCTCGCGCGTCGGCAGCTCGGCCGACGTGATCACGGCCTTCACGCCGCTCGAGCGCTTCGCCGGCGATACGTCGATCCCCAGGATGCGGGCGTGCGGGTGCGGGCTCCGGAGCGTCGCCCCGAAGAGCATGCCTTCGCGGCGCAGGTCGCTGCCGTACAGGAACTCGCCTCTCACCTTTGGCGCGCCGTCGGGACGTTCGATCGACTCGCCGACCCCGTGGCGGACGCGGCGGCGCGTGGGCGCGATCGTCATCGGCCGTACATGGCGCTCGAGGCACGCTGGACCGCTTCGAGGATCTTTCCGTAGCCGGTGCAGCGGCAGATGTTGCCGGAGAGCGCCTCACGGATCTCGAGATCGGACGGCTCGGGGTTCTCGCGCAGCAGCGCGTATGTCGCGACGACGAGGCCCGGTGTGCAGAAGCCGCACTGGACCGCGCCGGCCTCGACGAAGGCGCGCTGCACCGGATGGAGGCGGTCTCCGTCGGAGAACGACTCGACGGTGCGGACCTCGCGTCCGGCGGCCGCGGCTCCGAGGATCAGGCACGAGCAGACCAGCGCGCCATCGAGGAGGACCGAGCACGATCCGCACTCGCCCTGCTCGCAGGCGTTCTTGCTCCCGGGCAGACCGAGCTTTTCACGCAAGACGGTGAGCAGGCTCTCGTGGTCGGCCGCCTCGGCCTCGCGCTCGTCACCGTTCACCGTGAGCTTGATCCTCACGCGATCCCCGCCACGCGCGTGAGAGCGCGAGACCCCATGACCGCCAGGACATGCCTCCGGTATGCCGCCGTGCCGCGCACGTCGTCGATCGGCTTCGCCGCGATCGCGACGAGGCGGCCGAACTCCTTCGCGGCAGCCTCGGTCGGCCGATGCGGGCGGTCCCACCCCGCCCCCTCGAACAGCCCGGCGGCGAAGCGCTCGGCCTCGCTCGCCCGGATGATCGTCGGCCCGCACGAGCCGAGACCGACACCGACGCGCCGGCCCGCGCGGTCGGCCACGACCGCGAGGCCCGCGACAGCGATGACCATGGCGTTGCGCGTCCCGACCTTCATGAAAGTCTGGGCGGGGCCGGCGTCGCTCCACTCAGCTGCGATCACCAGCTCGTCGGGCCGACGCACGCTCTTCTTGGGGCCGGTCATGAAGTCGCTGAACCTCACCCGGCGCTCCGCGGACGACGACCGCAGGACGACCGTCGCGTCGAGCGCCGCGAGGACCGGCAGCGTGTCGCCGGCCGGCGAGCACGTGCCGAGGTTGCCGCCGAGGGTGCCGGCGTTTCGGATCTGCGGCGAGCCCACGGTGCGCGCCGCCTCCTCGAGCGCGACCGAGCCTGCGTCGCCCTCGAGCATCCGCGTGTAGGTAACGAGCGCGCCCATCCGGACGTTGCCGTTCCGCTCGATCCGCTTGAGCTCCGCGAGACGGTCGATCGCGACCACGTGTTGCGGTCGCGATCGCCCGAAGTTGATCTCGACCAAGAGGTCGGTGCCGCCGGCGAGAAGTGTCGCGCCCTGAACACTGGAAAGGTTGTCCAGTACATCGCGGACGTCTCGGGCGATGTGGACGCTCACGCGCGGATTATCACTTCCGTGTTCGCGGGCCGGTGACTAGGATGGCCGCACTCGGGAGGCGAGGAGTTGGGCGGACCGGTGGACGTCGAGCGGGAGCTCGCCGAGTCGCGGGCGCGCGAAGCCGCGCTCGCCGAGGTCCTTGGCGTCATGCGACGCGCTCCGGGCGATCTTGCGACCGTCCTGGACGCGGTCCTCGATCGCGCGGCCCGCCTCTGCGGCGCGGAGCGCGCTTCGATCCACCTGCTGGATGGCGACGTCTACCGCACAGCGGCCTTCTGGGGACCAACGAATCCGGAGTACAAGCGGGTCGCCTATGACACGACGCGCAAACCTGGCCGCGAGACGCTTATCGGCCGCACCGCCCTGAACCGAACGGTGATCCACATTCCCGACGTCCTGGCCGATCCCGAGTACGCGGCAAATGTTCTCCAGCGGCTCGGGGGGTATCGCACGATGCTTGGCGTCCCTCTCTTCCGCGGCGACACCGTCGTCGGTGTATTCGTGCTGACGCGAAATGTCGTTCGGCCGTTCGCGGAGAGCGAGATCGAGCTCGTCCGCGCCTTCGCCGACCAGGCGGTGGTCGCCGTGGAGAACGCCCGGCTCTTCAACGAGACGAAGGAGGCGCTCGCGCAGCAGACCGCGGTCGCCGAGATCCTCACCGTGACAAGCAAGTCCCCCACCAACATCGAGCCGATCCTGCGGGCGGTCGCCGAGCGCGCGGTGCGCCTCTGCGAGGCCGAGGATGCGGTGATCAATCTCGTACGCGGCAATGAGCTTCCGGTGGTCGCGCACGTCGGCAACAAGGGCGGCG
Source organism: Candidatus Limnocylindria bacterium (assembly GCA_036002305.1). Classification (GTDB taxonomy): domain Bacteria; phylum Chloroflexota; class Limnocylindria; order P2-11E; family P2-11E; genus 3-1-20CM-2-70-9. The sequence continues at coordinate 137,352 of DASYTL010000026.1, read as the reverse complement.
ACGACGAAACGGCGGGTCACCCGATGACGCCTGACTGGATAACCGGCAGGGCGGTGATCGAGGGCCGCACGATCCACGTTCCGGACGCTTCCGCGGTCGCGGCCGAGTTCCCGCGCTCCTTCGACTGGTCGCAGCGGTACGGCTTCCGGACCGTGCTGGCGGCACCGCTGCTTCGCGAGGGCTCGACCCTCGGGGCCATCACGCTGCGGCGTCCGGAGGTGAGGCCCTTCGCCGAGCGCCAGGTCAAGCTGCTCGAGACCTTCGCGGCCCAGGCGGCGATCGCGATCGAGAACGTGCGCCTCTTTGACGAGACGAGGGAGGCTCTCGAGCAGCAGACAGCCACGGCGGACGTTCTCGAGGTCATCAGCCGAACGACCACGGACCTTGGGCCGGTCTTCGCGACGGTCCTCCAGAAGACGATCGAGCTCGGCCGCGCGGACACGGCGGTCATCCTCCTGCGCGACGGCGATACCTATCGAAGCGCCGCGACTCTCGGCGAGTCTGCGCTCGAATCGGAGCTCGCCGAAGAGTGGGCGACGAGGGGCTACGCACACATCCGTCCGGGAACGCGGGAGACTCTCACCGGGCGCGTGGCGGAGGAGCGTCGCACCGTCCACATCCCGGACGTCCTCGCCGACGAGGAGTACGACCCTTGGTGGCGGGAGCACGGGACAAAGGCCGAGCGGACCATGCTGGGCGTGCCGCTCCTGCGCGAGGGGGAGGTCGAAGGAGTCATCGTGGCGCGGCGCCGCGCCGTCGATCCGTTCACTCCGCGAGAGATCCGGCTCCTCGAGACCTTCGCGCACCAGGCAGCCATCGCGATCGAGAACATGCGCTTGTTCAACGAGACGAAGGACGCCCTCCAGCGCGAGACGGCCACCAACGCGGTCCTGCGGGTGATCAGCCGTTCGCCTGGTGACCTGCAGCCGGTGCTCGACGCGATCGTCGAGAGCGGCGCGCGGCTCTGCGACGCGGAGATGGGGTTTATCACGATCGTCGAAGGCGGGGTCTTCCGCCTCCGGGCCGGATATCGGGTGCCGTCGGAGTACGCAAGACACATCACGGAACACCCGGTCGTCGCGAAGCCGCATCGGGGTACGCTGTCGGGCCGGCTGGTCACCGAGCGTCGTGCGGTTCAGATCCCCGATGTGCTCGCGGATCCCGAATACGAGGCCTGGGAGAGCCAGCGACTGGTTGGTTACCGCGCGATGCTCAACGTTCCTCTCATGCGCGAGGGTGAGCTCATTGGGCTCATCGGCCTCTGGCGGACCGAGCCGCGCGCGTTCACCGAGAAGCAGATCGAGCTGATGACGACCTTCGCTGACCAGGCCGTGATCGCGATCGCCAACGCGCGCCTCTTCAACGAGACGAAGGAGGCGCTCGACCGCGAGACCGCGACCGCCGGGGTCCTTCGGGTCACGGCGCAGAGCACTTCCGAGCTCCAGCCGGTTCTGGACGCCGTGATCGCGAACGCGACCCGCCTGGCCGGCGCGGAGAACGGGTTCGTCTACCAACTCGACGGCGAGGTTCTGCGGATGACCGCGGCGGTCGGTGAAAAAGCGGAGCTCATGCGCGAGTGGCAGCGGACGAATCCCATCCGCGCTGACGATCGGGGCACATCGACCGGCCGCGCGTTCTCCGATGCACGTACCGTCCACATCGTGGACGTCCTGGCCGATCCGGACTACACGTACTGGGACGCCCAGCGTCTTGGCGGCTTCCGCGCGCTCTTGTCGGTGCCGCTCGTGCGTCAGGGAGTCGCGGTCGGAGTGATCGCCATGTGGCGAACGGAAGCGCGGGCGTTTTCCGAGAAGGAGATACGGCTCGTCGAGACGTTCGCGGATCAGGCTGTCATCGCGATCGAGAATACGAGGCTCTTCAACGAGACGAGAGAAGCGCTGGAGCAACAGACCGCGATCAGCGAGGTCCTCAAGGTCATCAGTGGGTCGGCGTTCGACCTGAAGCCGATCCTCGAGACCGTGACCGAGAGCGCGGCGAGATTGTGCGACGCCGACCTCGGCTGGACCGGCTGGATAGACGTCCGCGAAACGGAGGACATCGGAGCGGGGATCGAACGAGGCCTCCGTCGTGTCCCGGCCCGTTGGGCCCGGACCGAGGAGCTTCGGCGGCGCTTCGACTCCCTGCCGACCACGTCGCCGCCCGGTGAGAACGTCGGGCCAAGCGTGCTCGGGCTTGCGTTCCGCGAGAGAAGAACGATCCACATCGCGGACATCGCGACCGAGCCGGATCTGTTGGAAGCGTCGAGAGCCGTGAGGATCACGGATTCCCGGACCGTTCTTGCCGTGCCCATGACGCAGGGAGAAAGGGCTCTTGGGGTCATCGTGCTGACTCGCATCACCGTCCGACCGTTCAGTCATCGCGAGGTACAACTGGTCGAGACGTTCGCCGACCAGGCGGCGATCGCCGTCCAGAACGTCAAGCTTTTCAACGAGATCCAGGAGAAGAGCCGGCAGCTCGAGGTGGCGAGCCGCCACAAGAGCGAGTTCCTGGCCACGATGTCGCACGAGCTGCGCACCCCGCTCAATGCGATCATCGGCTTCTCGGAAGTGCTGGTCCAGCGGATGTTCGGCGAGCTCAACGAGAAGCAGACCGAGTACTTGAACGACGTCCTGAGCTCCGGGCGGCATCTCCTCAGCCTGATCAACGACATCCTGGATCTCTCGAAGATCGAGGCCGGCCGGATGGAGCTGGATCTGGACCGCTTCTCGCTCGCCGAGACCCTGCAGAACGGCGTGACGATGGTGCGCGAGCGCGCGAGCCGGCACGGGATCGCGCTCGCGCTCGACGTCGCCACGGACGTCGACGTGATCGAGGCGGACCCCCGAAAGGTCAAGCAGGTGGTCTTCAACCTCCTTTCGAACGCCGTGAAGTTCACCCCCGACGGCGGGAGCGTCGGCGTGACGGCACGCCGCGCCAACGGCGATTTCGTCGTGACCGTGACGGACACCGGGATCGGTATCGACCCCGCGGACCAGGGCCGCATCTTCGAGGAGTTCCAGCAGGCGCGACGGCAATCGGAGCGCTCGCGGGAGGGCACCGGACTCGGCCTGGCGCTCGCGAAACGTTTCATCGAGCTGCACGGCGGGCGGATCTCGGTCGAGAGCGCGCCCGGCAAGGGAAGCGCTTTCACGTTCACCCTCCCTATCCGCGCGGCGGCTCCTCTGGCCGTGCCCACGTGAGCGACGCGGGGAAGCTCGTCCTGATCGTGGAGGACAACGACAAGAACCTGAAGCTCGCGCGCGACGTGTTGCGCTTCGGCGGGTTCCGGACGCTCGAGGCGACGACCGCGGAGGACGGCATCTCTCTCGCGCAGCGCGAGCGACCGGACATCGTCCTCATGGACATCCAGCTGCCCGGCATCGACGGGATCGCCGCGCTGCGTCGGCTGCGAGACGACCGGCGAACGTCCGCGATACCGGTTGTCGCGCTCACCGCGTCGGTGATGAAGGCCGACCGGGAGCGGTTCGATGCGGCGGGCTTTGACGGCTTCCTGCAGAAGCCGATCGACGTGAAGCGCTTCGCGGCGGACGTCCGCGAGCTCTGCGAGCGAGGACGAGCCGCGTGACCGCGAAGATCCTCGCGGTCGACGACACGCCCCAGAACCTCCGGCTGCTCGAGGCGCTCCTCGCCAACGACGGGTACGCGGTCGTGACCGCGGCATCAGGCGAGGACGCGCTCCGCATCGTCGCCGAGCAGCGGCCCGATCTCCTGCTTGTCGACATCCTCATGCCGGGCATGGACGGGTACGAGCTGTGCCGTCGGATGCGCGCGGACGAGGAGACCCGCTTTCTGCCGGTCGTGCTCATGACCGCGAGCCTCGAGCAGGACAAGGCGCGAGCGCTGGAGTCCGGCGCCGACGACTTCGTACAGAAGCCGATCCTGCAGCACGAGCTCTCCGTCCGGGTCCGCTCGCTGTTGCGCATCAAGCGGTACCACGACGATCTCAATCGCTCGCTCGAGAGGCAGACCGCGATCGGCGAGGTGCTGCGGACGATCGGATCGTCGGCCTTCCAGATCGAGCCCGTCCTCCATGCCGTCGCGCAGCACGCGGCGCGGCTCTGCCACGCACGAAACGTCGTGATCTGGCGCACGTTGGCGAATGCGTACCGCCTGTGGGTCGTCGAGGAGGCCGTTCCAGAGTTCAGCCGCATCGTCTCAGGTCAGGACCTCCTCCCGATCGGCACCGACACGATCGTTGGACGCGCCCACCTCGAGAAGCGGGCGATCCTCGTCGCCGATACGAGGGAGTACTACCGAGGCGCGACAGGGGCGGCCGCGGAGCTCTCGCGAGTGGGAGACATTCGCACGCTCCTCGCCGTTCCGCTCGTCCGCGACGACCGCGTTTTGGGCGTGATCTCTCTCATCCGAGAGGCGTCCAATCCATTCACGGAGGAGGAGGTCGCGCTCGTGGGCACCTTCGCGGATCAGGCGGCGATCGCGATCGCGAATGTGGAACTCTTCGAGACGGTCGAGCGCCAGCGCCAGGAGCTCTCGCGCTTCCTCTCGCCACAGGTCGCCGCTCTCATCACGACCGAACAGGGAGCGAAGATGCTTGATGGCCATCGTCGCCAGATCACCGTGGTGTTTTGTGACCTCCGAGGCTTCACGACGTTCGCGGAGACAGCCGAGCCGGAAGAGGTGCTCGGACTCCTGCGCGAGTACCACCGCGCGATGGGTGAGCTGATCGTCGAACACCGCGGGACGCTCGAGCACTTCGCCGGCGACGGCATGATGGTCTTCTTCAACGATCCCCTGCCGGTCGAGCGCCACGAGTTGCAGGCCGTGCGGATGGCCTGCGCGATGCGCGAGCGCTTCGCCGCGATGGCCGAGGCCTGGCGGAAAAAGGGGTACGAGCTCGGGCTCGGCGTGGGCATCGCCGTGGGATACGCGACGCTCGGCCGGATCGGCTTCGAGGGACGCTATGACTACGGGGCGATCGGCAACGTCGCGATCCTCGCCTCGCGGCTTTCCTCAGAAGCGCGTCCCGGGCAGATTCTCGTGAGCCAGCGCCTGCACAACGCGATCGAGAGCGAGGTGGAGGTCGAGGCGATCGGCGATCTGACCCTCAAGGGATTCACTCGCGCCGTGCCGGTGCTCAACGTGCGCTCGCTCAAGGCGGTGCCGGCGTGAGCGCCGAGCCCGGCGGCCTTCGCCCGCGTCTCGAAAGGGAGAGGTAGCGCTAGGCCAGACCTGCCCTCTTCATCAGCGGCCCGAGCTGCTCGGCCGCTCTGGCGCGCACCTCGTTCGGGTCCATCTTCGTCGGACGGCCGTCCCGCACGAGGAACTCCCCGTCGACGAGCACGTGCCGCACCGCGCGTGAGCCGCCGCCGAAGAGGATCCGCGCGGCCGGGTCGCCGCCGGGGCCGTCGAGCCGGCTCACGTCGAGGACCACCAGATCCGCGCGCTTCCCTTGCTCGAGCGTCCCCACCTCCTGGTCGATGCGCAGCATCTTCGCGCCCTCGCGCGTGGCGAGCGCCATCGCGTCCGCCGCGCTCAGGGTGCCGAGCCCGCTTACGACGCGCGCGAGCAGCGTCGCGAGCCGCATCTCCTCGAATCCGTCGAGGCGGTTGTTGCACGCCGCGCCGTCCGCGCCGATGCCGACGGTGATCTTGGCGTTCCGCAGCTTCGCGACCTGGGCGATCCCCGATCCGAGCTTCAGGTTCGACGAGGGGCAATGCGCGACCGAGGTCTTTGTCGTGCGCAGGATGTCGATCTCCTGGTCGTCGAGGTGCACGCCATGCGCGATGATCGCGCGCTCGCAGGCGATCCCGGTGTCGAGCAGGTACTGCATCGGCGTGCGGCCCGTGGCCATCACGACCGCGTTGCGTTCGTCGACGCTCTCATTGGAGTGCGTGTGCACGAGCAGGTCGCTGAGCTTGGCGAGCTGGGTCACCGCCTCGAGAAGCTGACGCGAGCACGAGAGCGCGAATCGCGGCATGTACACGTAACCGATGCGGCCGCTCGATGCCTTGTGCCAGCGCTTCACGAGCGCGCCGCCCGCGTCGAGGGAGTCACGTGTGGTCTCCATCAGACCCGGCGGCATGTCCGTGCCGAGATCCATCATCGCCTGGCCGAACCGCGCCCGGATGCCGCTCCGAACGAGCTCCTCGGCGACGATGTCGCCGAAGCGCGTCGTGCCCATGTCGAGGATCGTCGTCGTTCCGGTGGTCAGGAGGTCGAGGAGGCCGAGACGGACGCTCGCGCGCACCGATGCGTCGTCGAGCGCGGCCTCGAGGGGCCAGACTCGCGCGCGCAGCCACTGGAGGAGCGGCATGTCCTCGGCGAGGCCACGAAAGAGCGTCTGCACCAGATGCACGTGCGCCTGCACGAGCCCCGGCATGACGACGCACCCAGTGATGTCGACGACCTCGGTGTCCGGCGGTGGCGTGACCTGGCCGAGCCCGCCGATGCGCGTCCCGCTCACCAGGAGGTCACCCGACATCGGCCGCGCCTGGTCCCGGAGCGGCAGGAGCGTGCCGCCGCGGAGCAGCACGCTCACGGCTGATACGCGAGCTCGCGAATCGCGGTCGCGAGCGCGCGCGTGCCGAGGACGACGTCCTCGGCGGCGGTCGCCTCCTCGGGGCAATGGGAGCGTCCGCCGATGCTCGGAACGAACAGCATCCCGGTGTTCGCGGCCGCGGTGAGCACCTGCGCGTCGTGGCCGGCGCCGCTCGCCATATCGCGCGCCTCCGACCCCGCGGCGGCCGACGCTCGGCGCAGCACGTCCGCCACGCGCGGCGAGAGCGTCACCGGCGGCCGGTCACGGAGCGTCTTGATCTCCACGTCCAATCCACGTTCGCGCGCCAGCGTCTTGCACGCCTCCCCGATCTGGGTGAGGAGCTCGGTCCGCCGGCCGGGCTCAGCATGCCGGGCATCGACGGTGAATCGAGCGACCCCGGGCACCACGTTCACCTGCGAGGGCTCGACCGCGATCGTGCCGACCGTCGCGACGGCGGGGTGTCCCATCCGCACCGCGGCATCGGCGATCGCCAGAACCATCGCGGACGCGCCGAGAAAGGCGTCCCGCCGACGAGTCATCGCCATCGCGCCGGCGTGGTCGGGCTGTCCGCGTACGGTGATCTCAAGGTGAGTCGTACCCGCGATCGTCGTGACCACGCCCAGACGGGGACCGTGCTCCTCGAGGACGGGGCCCTGCTCGATGTGCAGCTCGACGAAGACATCGATGTCACGTCGCACGGCGGACGCCACGTTCGCCGGATCGAGCCCGACCGATCGCATCGCGTCGGCAAGAGACGTACCCTCGGGATCGCGGACCTTGTCCGCCTCGCCAGGCTCGATGCGGTCGGCGATCGCGCGGGCGCCCCAGAAGTTCGTCGCGAAACGGCTGCCCTCCTCTTCGCAGATCGCGACGCACTCGGTGATACGAGTGGGCCGTCCGAAGCGCTCCCACAGGCTGGTCACGGCCTCGATCCCGGCTACGACCCCGAGCGCGCCGTCGAGAGCGCCGCCGCCGCGCACCGTGTCGATGTGCGAGCCGGTCACGATGGCGCGCCCGCCGCGCGAGCCCTCGATCCGTCCCCAAACGTTCCCGACGGCGTCGCGCCGCGGAAGCAGTCCGGCGTCCTTGATCCAGCTCGTGACGAGATCCATCGCCGAGCTCCAGGCCGGCGTGTACAGCGCGCGATAGATGCCGCCCTGTGGAACGGCGCCGCGCTGCGCGAGATCATCGAGCCGGCGAAGCAGCCTGCGTTCATCGATCTCGACGAGCTCCGCGGTGCGCATCGCGCTCATGTGCCGCTCCCTTCCTCTCTCCCGATGAATCGCCCATGCGGCGCGCCGCCGGCGTCCTCACCATAAACGGTGCGGCCGCGCACAAGCGTACGCACCACTCGCCCGCGGAACGCCCGGCCCACGTATGGGTCGATCCCGCGCGTGATCGAGTCCGCCGGCTCCAGCGTCCATTCTCCCTGTGGATCGAACAGGACCACATCCGCGTCGGATCCCGGCGCGATCGTCCCCTTGCGGGGCCAGAGGCCGAACCGTTTCGCCGGTCTGGCCGAGAGACGCCAGGCGACGAAGCCGGCGACCTTGCGAACGTCGAGCGCGTCGTCCGCCCGTCGCAAGCTCTCGGTGAAGACCGAAGGAAGCATCGACTGAACGCCCGCCACGCCACCCCATGCGGCGAAGACGTCCATGGCGCCGCGCTCCTTGAGCGGCGCGGGACAAGGCGAATGATCCGACGCGACGAGATCGATCTTCCCGTCGAGCAGCGCCCGCCAAAGGCCCTCTCGGTTGTGCGCGTCGCGGATCGGTGGTGCGCACTTGAGCGCGGGGCCGAGGCGCGCCATGTCCGTCTCGTCGAACAGCAGATAGTGTGGGCAGGTCTCGACGGTGACGTCGGTCCCCATGTCGCGAGCCGCGCCGATGGCACCGAGCGCCTCGATCGCGGAGAGGTGCACGACGTGAAGCCGCGCGCCTGCCTCGCGAGCCGCAGCGCACGCGCTCGCGACGGCGCGTACCTCCACGAGCGGCGGCCGCGACTCGACCCACGCCCCGGGGTCACGACGCCCCAGGCCGAGCACGCGCGCGGTCGCTTCGCGGACGAGCGTGTCGTCTTCCGCGTGCAGCGCGACGAGCAGGCCGGCATGAGTCGCAGCCCGGAGCGCGGGCGCGAGCTCATCGTCGCGGAGCGCGGCGAACTCGGGGACTCCGCTGTCGCAGAGGAACGCTTTGACGCCGACCGCGCCACGCTCGCGCAACTCGCGGAGCTTCTTCGGATCCGCGTCGACGAGACCGCCCCAGAGGCCGAAGTCGACGACCGACGCGCGCTCGGCGAACTCGCGCTTCGCGTCAAACGACGCGCCGTCAAGGATCGGTGGCAACGAGTTGAGCGGCATGTCGATGACGGTTGTGACGCCGCCCGCCGCGGCGGCCCGGCTTCCGCTCGCCCAACCCTCCCACTCGGTCCGGCCGGGCTCGTTGAAGTGGACGTGCGCGTCGACGACACCGGGCAGCGCGAGCAGGCCACGAGCGTCGACCTCCTCGTCCGCGTCGGACGCGCCGGGCTCGACGAGAGCGCTCACCTGACCGTCGCGGATCAGGATGTCGCGCGCCCACGCGCCATCGGCGATGACCGTCGCGCCGCGGATCGCGAGCTCGGCGCGGGGGCTCACTCCTCGGTGATGCTGAAGTCCTGCGCGCCCTCCCAGAGCGTGAGCCGACCGACCTCGGCGAGGTGCTCGCTGCCCTCCACGACGGTCGCGAAGTGATTCCCGGCCAGCTGACCTACCCTGCTCGCGAAGAGCGTGTCGCCGTACGGGAAAAGGATCTCCATCTCCGAGATCCCGCCGGGGTAGACCAGGATCTCGCCGGGGGCCGGATGGCTGGTGTGGTTCTCGTACTCGACGCCGAGGCGCCGCTCGCCCATCGGCACCCACGTCGACTCGCCGCTCCAGCGGCAGTGCACGAGCTTGCTTCGGAAAGGCAGGAGCTTCCGGATCGCCGCGCAGGTGTGTGGCGCGCCCTGCTCCTCGAGCCGCGCTCTGAATGTGAACGGTCCGGCGGTGATCCGGAGCATGCGCATCGCGGGCGTACGATACGCGCGCGCTCATGGCGACCATTTCCACTCACGTCCTCAACATGGCGAGCGGCCGCCCCGCGCCGGGCATCGCCGTCGCCCTCGAGAAGGACGGCGCCGTGGTCGCCCGCGGAACGACGGACGCGGACGGCCGCGTGAAGGAGCTCGCGTCGTCGCTCGCGGCCGGCCGCTACCGCCTGGTGTTCGACCTTGGCGATCGCTTCTTCCGCCGCGTGGCCCTGGACATCGAGATCGGCGGCGACGCGAAATACCACGTGCCGGTCCTGGTCTCTCCGTACGGCGTCACCACGTATCGCGGCTCGTGATGGGAATCGCGCGCGACGACCTCGAGCTCGTTTTCGAGCAAGCGCCCGGCCTTGCGGCGCGCGTTCAGGGTCAGGACGCGGAGGCGATCGTGGCGTCCGCGCGCTCGGCGCTGGCGCGCATGACCGCGGAGGAGCGAATCGCTGTGCTGAACGCGCACCCGCGGATCGGGGCTGACCCGGCGTCGCTTTCCGCGCTGTCGCGGCGCGAGCAGGGCGAAGACAGCGAAGCCGCGACGATCCGGGAGCTGGCGAGGTTGAACGACGCGTACGAGCGCCGCTTCGGCTTCCGCTTCGTCGTTCTTGTCCAGGGCCGACCGAAGTCCGAGATCGTGCCCGTCATTCGTCGACGGCTCGGGCGCACGCGCGACGAGGAGCTCGCGACCGGCATCGAGGAGTTTCTGGCGATCGCGAAAGATCGGCTCGCCAGGGCCCGCACATGACGACCGAGATCAGCTACGGCAAGGCACGTGTTGTCTTCTACCGTCTCGGCGGCCGGGATATCGCACCTCTCGCGGCGTCGGTGGACATCGACGTCTTCGGGGAACGGTTCATGCACGCGTACACCCATGGGGACAACCGCGACGTCGTCGCCACCGACACGATGAAGAATTTCGTCTACGCGATGGCGGCCGAGTACACGGGCCGCACGCTCCTTGGCCTGTGCGCCTTCCTGGGTCGCAGATTCCTCGAGACGTACCCCGTGATGGAGTCGCTGCGCGTCACGGCGCGGGAGGTACCGCTCGATGCGACCGCCGGCGAGCGCGGCCCGAGCGACGTGCTTTTTCGGTCGACCCGAGGCGACGTGGCGGTCGGGGAGGTCAGCCTCAAGGGGGGCAGCGCCGAGCCGCAGGTCACCAGCGCCCGAAGCGGTTGGGAGGGGATGGTGCTGGTGAAGACGACCGGCAGCTCGTTCGCGTCTTTCGCCCGCGACGACTACACCACGCTTCCGGAGCTCGTCGATCGGCCGCTCACGATCCACATCAACGTGTATTGGCGTTACGCCGACCTCCGGGACGGCGTCGCGGAGGGACTCGGCCTTCTCGGTCCGCGAGCCGTGCGCGACGAGATCGAACGCATCTTTCACGAATTCAATAGCCACTCGATCCAGCATCTCGTGCACGAGATAGGGACACGGTTGCTGGCCGCCCACCCGCAGCTAGCCGAGATCGAGTTCGTGGCAGAGAACCACACACCGGACCATGTGCGCGACGGCGCAAGCGGCGTGAAGATATTCGCGGAGCCCCGCGCGACGTTTGGGAAGATCGGCCTGGTGCTTCGCCGTTAGCCCGTGGCGAGGGCATTACGGGCCTTCATCCCGGGCGTAGAATTCAAAGATAAGGAAGACCTCTCTCGAAGGTCCGGCGCGGGTCTTGGTCCTGACCGAACAACCACTCGCGAACCTCGTTGCGCTCACTCTGAATCACGGGGTCTACGAGACCAAGCGGGTCAGGACGCTTCGCGAGGCGCGCGTGGAGCTCCGCTCGTGGCGGCCGCATCTTCTCGTCGTCGACATCGAGCTTGAGCGGCGCTCGGCCCTCGACCTGATCGGGCAGCGCGGGGGAAGGCGGCGTCTACCCACGATCGCCCTCAGCGCGCGAGGGGACATCAAGACAAAGCTCGAAGCGTTCGAGCGCGGTGCGGACGACATCGTGGTCGTGCCGTTCGTGCCAGAGGAGCTCGTCGCTCGCGTTCTCGCGGTCATGCGGCGAACGTACGGCGATGCGATCCCGTTCATTCCTGTCATCAAGGTGGCCGGCCTCGAGATCGATCTTCTCAATCAGCAGGTGAGGGCCGGAGGCTTGCGGCCGCACCTCACCGCGATGGAGCAGACGCTCCTCTATTTTCTGGCGTCGAACCCGGGACAGATCCTGGGCCGCGAAGAGATCCTGGACGCCCTCTGGGGCACTGACCACGTCGTCGAGAGCAATGTCGTCGACCGGCACGTCCGCAATCTTCGTCTGAAGCTGAACGACCACTGGCGCCACCCTCGATACATCGGAACGGTCCCCGGAAAGGGGTACCGCTTCGTTGGGGCGGCCTAGGCACTGCGCGCACTGCGAGACAGACCTTCTCGCTCATGAGCCTTCTTCATGACGGGCCGTGATCCGACGCGTACACCCAAGCGGTGGCATCTATTGGCGCTCGGGGCCGGGGGGGCGCCCGAACCGCGGCAAACAAGAGCCCTCGCGTCCTCATCGTCATGGAGGAGGCGCTCGCCAACCTCGTTTCGCTGACGCTTCAGCATGGCCAATACGAGTCCCAGAGGGCAATCGAGTCCGCCGAGTGCCGACGCATCATTCGCGAGTGGGAGCCAGATCTGGCCTTCGTCGATCTCGACCGCTACGGAAACTTCGTGGACTTTATCGGTCAAGTCACGACGGAAGGGCACCTCCCGATCCTGGCTTTCACGCGCAAGCGCGACACCGCCCTGAAGCTCAGCGCCTTCGAGCGTGGCGTCGAGGATATCGTCGAGGTCCCGTTCACGCTCGACGAGATCGTCGCGCGTCCGTACGCGCTGATGCGGCGCGTCCATGGCATCGACGTCCCGCTGATCCCGAAGATCCGTCTCGATGGACTGGCCGTCGATCTCATCGAGCAGCGCGTCCGCGTCGGGGGGAAGGACCTCCAGCTCACGCCGATCCAGCAGACCTTGCTCTACCTGCTGGCGGCGAACGCCGGGAGAGTGCTCAGCCGTGAGGAGCTCATCAACAGCATCTGGGGAGGCGAGTTCGAGATCGAAAGCAACGTCGTCGACCGCCACATCCGCGAGCTTCGTGTGAAACTCGGCGACGACTGGCGCACGCCGCAGTTCATCGAGACGGTCGCGGGGAGGGGCTATCGCTTCAAGAGCCAGCCCGACTGAGTCCGCTCGAGCAACGGGGCGGTCTCTCGGTGATTGCGCCGACGCGAAAGCGTCCGGCAATGATGAAACGTAATGCGGAGCGGTGAGGCAGGTCCGATCATCCTGACCAACCGCACAGGGGGAGGCGGAACGCTTGTCGGCTCGGAACATCGTCCACTGGGAATGCCAGTCACCTCAGCATCGGTCTCTGCATTCGCGGCACGGCAACGGTGGACTCACCATCCACGAGGGCGCGTGGGCGTACTGCGATGGAGCTGGCTCCGACGGCGCGCACCACTGGGCCCTCACAGGCGGGGTACCGCTTGAGTCGCTGGTCCGCTGGACCGCCCCCAACGGCGGCGGTGCCGAGCTGACACCCGAGGGAGGCGCCCCAACGATCGCGAGGAGGCCGAACGGAATCCGCCGGACCTAGCCCGCAGGGGAAGGGGCAGGGGCATGAACGGGGAGCTCGCGCCGGGCACATATCGGGTGAAGAACGGTGATCTCATCCACTGCCGCGACGATTCCGAAGGGCAGACCCTGGTCGAAGTCGAACACGATGACGGCTCGCTGATCTGGGCCGACGTCACCGTGGTCCGCGACGCGGTGCGCGTTTCGGATGATCCGGATTGGCCGCTGCGCCACCAGCGCTTCGTCGGCCTGCTGCGCTTCAATTAGGTAGCCTCTCGCCTCGGAGGGGCCCGTGGAATACCAGCTCCGGCACTACCGCATCCGCGCGGGACAGATGGACAACTTCATCGACGCGTGGCTCCGCGGCGTCTACCCGCTCCGGCGAAAGTTCGGGTTCACGATCCTGGGCGCGTGGCGCGTCGACGGCACCGATGAGTTCGTCTGGGTCGTCGGCTACGACGGGGCCGAAGGATTCGCGGCCGCAGACCGCCGCTACTACGACTCGGACGAGCGCAAGCGGATGGATCCGGATCCCAGGCGGTACATCGAAGAACCGGTCAAACACGACATGCGGAGCGTGCTCCCTTGACGTAGACCGCGCCCTATCCTCGCCGCGGCGCAACCGTCGGCGACGGTTCTCGCGCTCACGTGCAGCGCCCGGTCGACGCCGCGAGCGACCGGCTTCGCGTTGCGCTCGTGGACGGCGGCACGATCGATCCCGCTGTGTTGAGCGCGCTCCAAGCGATCAGAGGCCGCGCGCAGGCGATCGCCGCTCAGGTGGATCAGGCACTGCCGCTGGGCTAGGGCCTTTCGGGGCGCGGGAGCGCCGCGCCAATCACCTCGCGGATCGACGCGAGCCCGTTCTCTTTCACGTACGCGGCGAGGTCCTCGATCACCTTGAGCGGCGCCAGAGGATCGGCGAACGTCGCCGTCCCGACCTGCACCGACGACGCGCCGGCCATGAGGAACTCGAGCGCGTCTTGCGCGCTGGTCACGCCGCCCGCGCCGATGATCGGGATGCTCACGGCCTGCGCCACCTCGTACGTGATATGGACCGCGATCGGACGGATGGCGGGCCCCGAGAGGCCTCCGCTGCCCGTCCCGAGGATCGGCCGCCGGCGCCTGGTGTCGATGCGCATCCCGAGGACGGTGTTGATCGACGTCAGCGCGTCCGCGCCGGCCTGCTCGCACGCGCGCGCGACCGCGAGCACGTCGGGCGCGTTCGGCGTCAGCTTGACGATGACCGGCAGGTCGGTCTCGGCCTTGACGGCGCGCGTCACCTCCGCGGCGAGGTCTGGGTCGGAGCCGAACAGCATCCCGTCCTTCACGTTCGGACAGGACACGTTCAGCTCGTAAGCCACGACGCCGGGCGTGCCGGTCATCTCGTGCACCACGTACACGTAGTCGTCGACGCTGTACCCCGCGACGTTGACGATGACCGGGACCCCGAGATCGGCCCAGGCCTTCCCGTACTTACGCGCGACCTCCGTCGCGCCGGGGTTCTCGAGGCCGATCGAGTTCAGGACGCCCGACGGCGTCTCGGCGATCCGGTGGCGCGGATTGCCCGGGCGCGTGGTGGGCGTGGTCCCCTTGTTGACCATCGCGCCGAGCCGCGCGACGTCGAAGAGCTCCGCGTATTCCACGCCCTGCCCGAACGTGCCCGCGGCGGTAAGGACCGGATTCCGGAGGCGGAGACCGCGCGCGGCCTCGACCTCGAGATCCACGTCGTCCTCGGGGTATGGCCCGCTCGGAGGTCGCCGGCGGACGACTTTGACGTCGGCATACGCGAGCTTCTCGTGGAGCTTCGTGGCGAGCTCGCCTGGCGCGCGTTCAGGGTCCGGCTCGCCCGTGGCGGCCTCAGCGATGGTGGCGTCGTCCAGGTCGGCGAGCTCGATGAGATCCTCCTCGTTCTCGGCGTCCGCGGCATCCTCGAGCGACTCCTCGATCGAACGGCTCACGTCGATCGGCCGCTCCACCTTCTTGCGCGCACGGCGCCACGGCATCAGGCAGGCACTCCGACGGTCGCGGGCTCGCCTTCGGCGAAGGCGACGTCACCGAGGGCGAAGACCGGCCCCTCGCGGCACACGCGCGCGTTCCCTTGTGCGGTCACGATGACGCACGCGCGGCAGACACCCATCGCGCATCCCAGGTGCTGCTCGATCGCGATCTGCGCGTCGAGGAGCGCGGCGCGCCCGGGGTACGTCGCCGACGCACGCTCCGCTTCCTCGCGCAAGTGTCCGATGGCGGCGAGCATCGGCCAGGGACCGCACGCGCAGATCTGATCGGCCCATTCGAGGAGCGGCCGGATGGCGTCGGTCACGCGGCCGCGGATCCCGAAGGAGCCATCTTCGGTCGTCGTCACGTATTCGACGGTCGGAGGCAGCCGGTCGCTCGGCCAGAGGTGGGCCACGGAATGCCCGCCCATGAGCAGCGTCACGTTGCGCCGCGCGGACTCCTGCTCGGCGAGCACGCGCATCGGCGCGATCCCGGTGCTGCCGGCCACGAGCAAGAGGTTGCGCGTCGTGCGCGCGATGACAAACGATGAGCCGAGGGGACCGAGCAGGTCGAGTGCGTCTCCCGGTCGGCGCGACGCGATCCATTCGCTGCCCGGGCCGAGCGGCTTCACCAAGAGCTCGATCAGGCCGGCCTTCCGCTCGATGCGATTGAACAGGTAGGGCCGCCGGAGAAGGACCTCGAACGAGGAACCCGCCCGGACGTGCACGAACTGGCCGGCTCGTGCCTGAGCTCCGGTGTTCGGGGCCGCGATCTGGAGCGCGATGCCGAGCTGTCCGATCTGGGCCGTCGCCACGACGCGGCCCTCCTCGAGGATCACAGCGGATTTCCCACGGCGAAGGTATATCCGTCGGGATCCTCGAGCACGCAGTCGCGCCAGCCGTGCGGCCAGTCGCGCGTCGGAACGACGACGGTGAAGCCGCCCTCGCGCGCCCGGCGCTCCGCGGCATCGGGTTCGATGCCGAGGATCCGGATCTCGGCGCCGAGTCCGCGCTTCCCTTCGGCGGCAAGCCGGCCGCTCGATGCCCAGGGCATCCGCTCGTACGTGTGGTCGGCATGCAGCTGCAAGCGCACACCCTCACCTTCGAGCGCGGCGAAGTCGGGATCCGAGTACAGCGGGCGAAGGCCCAATACCCGCGTGTAGAACGGGAGGCTGCGCGCGATGTCGCGAACGATCAGGTTCACGGTCAGACCCGTGAGCGTGCGGCCGTAATCGGCCGCGCTCATGAACGGCTCGCCTCTTCGCTTCTTCACCCGCTGACGGCGATCAGATGACCTCACGCCTCTCGTCGCGCGCCGGGTCCTTCGCGGGAAGCGCGTCCGCCGCCCACTTCGTACTCGGTTCGCAGCGGATCGGCGTCGTCGACGCTGGCGATGCCGTTGAGGCGCATCCGGCGGCCATGCTCGAAGTCGATGAACAGCAGCCCGACGCTCGGATTCGCGAGAAGGTCCCCCATCGAAAGGTACATCCCGTTGCCGTCGTAGTTGGGGAACGCGATCGTGTGCTCGTCGACGACGCGGACGAAACCCGGGTCGCCGCCCTTGTACGAGCAGTTCGGCTGCCCGAGGTCGTCCGCGGTCGCCAGGAAGAACATGTCCCGCGACTCGATGAACGCGCGGTCGCGCTCGTCGATCGCGTCGCCCACCAGGACCTTTTCGATCCGGTCGGCCATGCGCCGGGTGTCGAATCGGTCCTGCATCGCGCGATTGCCCTCGTGGAACATGGTGGTCATCTTCCCCTCTCGGATCGGAGCCAGCCTACTGTCGCGAGGCGCCGCGCGCGCGCCAGTACAAGTTCTGGACCGCTAGTCGGCGGCCGCGATCACGGGCTCGGGAGCGCGGTACTCGGCGAGCGGGGCGACGCTGTGCGTGACCGCGCTGGCGCGGAGGGCGGTGACGACCGCGAGCGCGGTGTCGAGCGACGTCAGGCAGGGAACGCGGGCCTCGACGGCGGCGCGGCGGATGAGGAAGCCGTCGCGGTCGACCGTCTTGCCGAGCGTCGGGGTGTTGATCACGGCCACGCATTCGCCGGATCGGATGAGCTTGAGGATGTCCGGACTGCCCTCGGCGAGCTTGCGGATCTCGGTAACGTCGACGCCGAGCGACCGCACGAGCGCAGCCGTGCCGGCGGTCGCGACGATCTCGTACCCGAGCCAGTGGAAGCCCTCGATGATCGGCACGACCTCGGGCTTGTCCTTGTCCGCGACGGTGACCAGGACCTTTCCGCTCCGAGCCGGCGCCAGGCCCGCGGCGACGAGCGACTTCCAGAGCGCGGGCGCGAACGAGCGGTCGACGCCCATGACCTCGCCGGTGCTCTTCATCTCCGGGCCGAGGTAGGTGTCGACGTCGAGGAGCTTGGCCATGGAGAAGACCGGGGCCTTGAGCGCGACCAGCGGGGCCTCCGGCCAGATGCCGTCCGCGCGCGCATAGCCCTCGGCCGCGAGCGACGAGCCGAGCGCGACGGCGACCGCGAGCGAGACCAGCGGCACTCCGGTCACCTTCGTGAGGAACGGAACGGTGCGGCTGGCGCGCGGGTTCACCTCGAGGACCCAGACCCTCCCGTTCTCCACGATGAACTGGATGTTCAGGAGGCCCTTCACGGGCAGCGCTTCGGCGATGCGCCGCGTCAGCGCGACGACCTCGGCGCGCTCTTCGCGCAGGAGGTTCTGAGCTGGGTACACCGCGTAGCTGTCCCCGGAGTGGACGCCGGCGCGCTCGATGTGCTCCATGATCCCGGCCACGAGGGTGTCGCGCCCGTCGCTGACCGCGTCGACCTCGACCTCCTTGCCGCGCAGGTACTTGTCGACGAGCACGCGACCGGTGCCGGCCTCGAGCGCCGAGCGGAAGTACCGCTCGAGGTCATCGGGGCCGTACGCGATCTCCATCCCGCGACCGCCGAGCACGTAGCTCGGCCGCACGAGCACCGGATAGCCGATCTCCGCCGCGACCGCGAGCGCTTCGGCCGGCGACTCCGCGGTGCCGCCCGGCGGCTGCGGGATGCCGAGCGCGTTCGCGAAGTCGTGGAAGCGACGGCGGTCCTCGGCGAGGGCGATCGCTTCCGCCGATGTCCCGGCGATCTCGCCGCCGATCGCCGCGATACGGTCGGCGATGTTCAGCGCCGTCTGACCGCCGAACTGCGCCAGGACTCTGAGATGGGCGCCCTCGTTCTCGAGCACGGCCGCGATCGACTCCTCGTCGAGCGGATCGAAGTAGAGGCGCGCGGAGGCGTCGAAGTCGGTCGAGACCGTCTCGGGATTGCTGTTCACCATGATCGGCGCGACCCCGCGCTCGCGCAGCGCGCCGGCGGACTGCACGCAGCAGCAGTCGAACTCGATCCCCTGCCCGATCCGGATCGGCCCGGAGCCCAGGATGACGGCCTTCGGCCCGTCGAGCGGTGTCGCCTCGTTTTCCTGCTCGTACGTCGAGTAGAAGTAGGGCGTGACCGCCTCGAACTCGGCCGCGCAGGTGTCGACCATCTTGTAGACCGGACGGATTCCCCATTGCGTGCGCAGCCGGCGCACGTCGGCGGGAAGCATTCCGGTCAGCGTCGCGACGTCCGCATCCGCGAAGCCAAGGCGCTTCGCGGCGCGCAGCAGCGCGGGTGTCGGGGTCTTCCCCTGTAACTCGTCCTCGGCGAAGCGGACGATCCCGGCGATCTTGCGCAGGAACCACGCGTCGATGCGCGTTCGCTCCTGAAGGAGCGCGACCCGGGCGCCGCGGCGCAGCGCCGCGAACAGCCGCCAAAGCCGGTCGTCGGTGGGCGGGCCGACCAGGAAACGGGAGACGAACTCGGCCGGGTCGGTGACCTCCACCCAGGACGGTGCCTCCCAGAGGAGGCCCTGCCCCTTCACCTCGAGCGAACGCAAGGCCTTCTGGAGCGCGGCTTCGAACGACCGGTCGATGGCCATGACCTCGCCCGTCGCCTTCATCTGGGTGCCAAGCGTGCGATCGGCGGCCGCGAACTTGTCGAACGGCCAGCGCGGGATCTTCACCACGACGTAGTCGAGTGCCGGCTCGAACGCGGCCGTCGTCTTCTTGGTCACCGCGTTCGCGATCTCATGAAGGCGCTTCCCGACGGCGATCTTCGCGGCGACCCGCGCGATCGGATAGCCCGTCGCCTTCGAGGCGAGCGCCGAGCTCCGCGACACGCGGGGGTTGACCTCGATCACGAAGTACGGCACCTGCGCATCCGGGTCGGCCGACGGTGCGCGATCGGGATGGAGCGCGAACTGCACGTTGCACCCGCCCTCGATCCCGAGCGCGCGGATGATCCGGAGGGCCGCGCTCCGGAGCATCTGATATTCCTTGTCGGTGAGCGTCTGCGAGGGCGCGACGACGATGGAGTCGCCGGTGTGCACACCCATGGGATCCAGGTTCTCCATGTTGCAGACGGTGATGCACGTGTCCGCGCCGTCGCGCATGACCTCGTACTCGATCTCCTTCCAGCCGAAGAGCGAGCGCTCGACGAGGACCTGCCCGATAGGGGACGCGGCGACGCCGCGCGACACACGCGCGACGAGCTCGCCCGCGTCGGCGGCGACGCCGCCGCCGGTCCCGCCGAGCGTGAACGCCGGCCGCACGACGAGCGGGTAGCCGATCTTCGCCGCAAAGGACAGCGCCTCATCGACGGCGTGCGCGGTGATCGATTCCGGCACCGGCTCGCCGATCGAGAGGAGCAGCTGCTTGAACGCCTCGCGGTCCTCGGCCTGCTGGATCGCCTGGAGCGGCGTGCCGAGGAGCCGCAGCCCATAGCGCTCGAGCACCCCGGATTCGGCGAGCTCGACCGCCAGGTTGAGGCCCGTCTGCCCGCCGAGCGTCGCGAGCAGTCCGCTCGGCCGCTCCCTGGCGATGATCCGCTCGAGCACGTCCGCGGTGAGCGGCTCGAGGTAGGTGACGTCCGCAACGCCGGGGTCGGTCATGATCGTCGCGGGGTTCGAGTTCACGAGGACGGTCTCGATGCCTTCCTCGCGCAAGGCCCGGCATGCCTGGGTCCCGGCGTAATCGAACTCGGCGGCCTGTCCGATGAGGATCGGCCCCGACCCGATGATGAGGACCTTCATCCAGCGATCCAGCCGGCCACCACGAACGCCGCGGCAATGACGCACGCCAGGAGGCCCACGAGATATCCCGCCCGCCTGCGCTCAAGCTCGAGATCGGACTGACGGCGGAGCGCCTCGCGCCATGCGGCCGCCGAGCCATAGAGATCGGCGCGGCCGGCGGCGCGGCGCGCGTTCGAGTACTCGCGGCTGGCGATGTACGTGTAGGCCAGCATCGCGGAGACCCCGATCAGCGCTAGCGCGACGGAAGGGCTCACCGAATGCGCACCACGGGCGCGCTCACTTGCGAGCCACCCCCTCGCGAACCTCGTTCAGGAACGCGTCGAACACCTGCTCGTTATCGCGTGGCCCGGGCGCGCCCTCGGGGTGGTACTGATACGTGCGGATCGGAAGCCGCTCATGGGCGAGGCCCTCCACGGATCCGTCGTTGAGGTTCCGCGCGCTCACGGCGAAGCCGGAGTCAGGTGGGATCGATGCCTCATCGACCTGGAACTCGTGGTTCTGGCTCGTCATCACGACGCGGCCTGTGCGCAACTCCTGCACGGGATGGTTCGCGCCGTGATGACCGAAGGGCAGGCGCGACGTCGTCGCACCGATCGCCCGCCCGACGAGCTGGTGACCCAGGCAGATGCCCAGAATGGGAAGGGGTCGGGTCATGCCGCGCGAAACCGCCGCGTCGAGGAGTGTCCTCGTGACCGCGGCGATCTGAGGGATCGCGGCCGGATCGCCCGGACCGTTCGAGATGACCACGCCGTCCGGAGACCAGGAGAGGATCTCCCGGGCCATCGCCGTCGCGGGGAAGACCCTCACCGTCGCGCCCTTCTGAACGAGGCAGCGGATCTGGTTCTCCTTCACGCCCGTGTCCAGCAGCGCGACCTTGGGCCCGCTGCCGACCTGACGCTCGAGGCCGCTCGATTCGACCACCAGCGGCTTCGTGGCGAGCTGCGGGATCGACTTCGCCTTCGCGACGGCCTCGCGCGCGATGTCGGGGTCCTGCGAGCGGTGCGGGGGAACCTGCAGGATCGCGCCACGGAGCGTGCCCTTCGCGCGTAGCCGGCGGACGAGCGCGCGCGTGTCGGCACCAACGAGGCCGGGGACGCCGAAAGAACGCAGGTACGCGTCCAGATCCGTCGTCCCTCCGCGGCAGGTCGCCACGAGCTCGCGCACGATGAGCGCTTCGACCCACGGGCGGCGGCTTTCGCTGGCGCGATCGAACACCCCGTAGCTGCCGATGAGGGGATACGTGAGGACCACGATCTGCCCGTTGTAAGACGCGTCCGACGCGATCTCCTGGTAGCCGGTCATCGCCGTGTTGAACACGACCTCGCCCGACCCCGGGGATCCGTCCCCGAAGGCCTCTCCCCACCACGTCGAGCCGTCTTCCAGCCCGAGGACCGCCGCCCTGGTCATCGGTGCATAACTATACGTTTCCGGTGCATAAAGATGCAATTGGCCCTCGAGCTCAGCGACGGCCGACCGCTTCGGCAACCACCCCTCCTTCGAGCGCGAGCTTCGTCCTTCCGGCGATGACCACCTGGACGACCCGGCCCATCACCGTTCGTCCGAGCAGCGGCGTGTTCTTCCCCTTCGACCCGAGCGACGAGGGCTCGACGAGCCATTCGGCGTCGTGATCGATCGCCACCCAGTCCTCCTCGGGGAGATCCATTCCGAGCACGCGCGCGGGCCCGGTGGTGAGGGCGCTGATCACGGCGCCGAGCGGCGCCCAGTGGACCCGCACGCCGCCGAGCACGAGGGGGAGCGCGGTCTCGAAGCCGGACATGCCGAACGCGGCCTGATCGAACTCGACGTCCTTTCGAATGGACGCGTGCGGGGCGTGGTCGGTCGCGATCGCGTCGACCGTCCCGTCCGCGATGCCTTCCCAGAGCGCACGGACATCGGCGCGGCCGCGCAGCGGCGGATTCACCTTCGTCGAGGCGTCGTAGGGCACGCCTCGGAGCGCCTCGTCCTCGACCTCCCAGGCGAAGGCGCGCGACCCAGCGACCCACTCGTCGGTCATGGAGAGGTGGTGCGGCGTGACGTCGCAGGTCACCGGCACGCCTTCAACCTTCGCGCGCCGCACGAGCTCGACCGAGCCGGAGGTCGAGAGGTGCGTGAGATGCAGCCGCGCTCCGGTGAGCTTCGCCAGCGAGATGTCGCGCGCGACCGCGGCCTCCTCAGCCGCGGCGGGGATGCCCGGGAGGCCAAGGCGCGCCGAAACGGCGCCCTCGTGCATCACGCCCTTGGCCGAAAGCGCCATGTCCTGCGAGTGCTCGATGACGACGCGCCCGGACGCGCGCGAGTACTCGAGCGCGCTGCGGAAGAGACGTGGATCCTCGACGGGTGAGCCGTCGTCGGAGAAGGCAACCGCGCCGGCCGCGGCCAGCTCGACGAGATCCGCGAGCTCGCGGCCCCTGCGCCCGCGCGTGATCGCGGCGATGGGCAGGACGCGCGCACCATCCGACGCGGCCGCGCGCGCGATCAGCTCCGCGACGAGGCCGGGTGAGTCGACCGCCGGTTCGGTGTTCGGCATCGCGCACACGGTCGTGAAGCCGCCACGCTGCGCGGCGTGCGCGCCGGTCGCGATCGTCTCCGCCTCCTCGAAGCCGGGCTCGCGCAGGTGCGCGTGGAGGTCGATGAAGCCGGGCACGATCAGATATCCCTTGGCCTCGAGCGCTCGGCGGTCGAAGCTCACGCGCGCTCCTCCAGAGACGCGGTCGCGGCGAGCAGATAGAGCAGCGCCATTCGGACGGCGACGCCGTTCGCGACCTGCTTCTCGATGAGCGAGCGGGCTCCGTGCGCGACGGCGGCGTCGATCTCGATGCCCTCGTTCATCGGGCCCGGATGCATGACGGGGGCGCCCGGACGCATCCGCGCGACGCGCGTCTCGGTGACGCCCCAGACGCGCGTGTACTCGCGCAGCGAAGGTAGCAGCCCGGCCTCCTGACGCTCACGCTGCAGACGGAGCGCGATCACGCCGTCCGCGCCGTCCATAGCCCGATCGAGGTCGGGCTCGTAGCCGACACCCGGCGGAAGCTGTCCGCAGCGCCATGCCGCCGGGACCAGCGTGGGTGGACCCGACAGCGTGACGCGCGCGCCAAGCGGGACGAGGGTGTTGATGTCGGAGCGGGCGACGCGGCTGTGCAGGATGTCGCCGACGATCACGATGCGCTTGCCGTCGAGCTCGCCGAGAGCCTCGCGCAGGGTGTAGGCGTCGAGCAGTCCCTGGGTCGGATGCGCGTGCCAGCCGTCGCCCGCGTTGATCACGGCCGACTCCGTCCGCTCCGCGACGAAGTACGGGGCGCCCGACGACGCGTGCCGCATCACCACGACGTCTCCGCCGAGGGCCTGCAGCGTCCGCACGGTGTCGAGGAGCGACTCTCCCTTCTCGACCGAGGAGCCGGTGGCGGTGATGTTCACGACGTCGGCCGACAGCGCCTTCGCGGCGAGCTCGAAGGAGACGCGGGTGCGCGTCGACGCCTCGGCGAAGAAGAGGATGACGGTGCGGCCGCGCAGCGGCGGGGCACGCCGGATCGGCCGGCCAAGGACCTCGACCATGGCGCGCGTCTGATCGACGACGGTCTCGATCTCGTCTCGCGACCAGTCGTCGGTGTCGAGGACATGCCGGCGTACCCACTTCATGCCGGCACCCTCGTGACGAGCTCGACCTCGTCGCGCCCGTCGACCTCGGCGAGATGCACGCGCACGTCGTCGCTCGGCGCGGTCGGGACGTTCTTGCCCACGAAATCGGCGCGGATCGGGAGCTCGCGGTGCCCGCGGTCGACGAGGACGGCGAGCCGGATCGCTCGCGGCCGGCCGTAGTCGACGAGCGCGTCCATCGCGGCGCGCACGGTGCGACCGGTGAACAGGACGTCGTCGACCAGCACGACCACGCGGTCGTCCACCGAGAACGGGATCGCCGACTCGCGCACGACCGGCGCGTAGCCCACGCGCGTCAGGTCGTCGCGGTAGAGGGTGATGTCGATCGCGCCGAGCGGCAGGTCCTGACCCTCGTTCGTGCGGATGGCGTCGCGGATGCGCGCGGCGAGCGCGTCGCCGCGCGCGCGTATGCCGACGATGGCGAGGTGGGAGAGGTCGCGGTCGCGCTCGACGATCTCGTGCGCGATCCGCGCGATGGCGCGGCGAACGTCGTCGCGTGAGAGCAGCGTCGTCGTTCGGCGCTCCTTCCCGGCCTCACAGGACCGGTCCTTAAAGGTGGTGGCGCTCCACCGAGTATAGGTCGCTGCGAAGCTCGCCGATCTCGCGCCACGTACTCCGCTCGCCATGCCGCGCGGCGATGGAAGTCCATGACACCGCATTGCGGGACCTCTCGCACGGTACCGGCGGTAGGGTGGCAGGGTGCGCATCCTCCTCGCCATCGTCGCCGTATCCCTCTTCGGCGCGGTCGCGGTCGCCGCGACAGCGTCGCGCGCGGAGGCACCGCAGGCGAGCCCGACCGCCCCGCCGCAGCAAACACTGATCACCACTGGGTCGGACAGCCCTTTGCCGGCGGATCCGGTGGAAAGACCGCTGCGCGCGGGCGCGCTGGTCGCCAGCCGCTTCATCGTCCCGATCGAAGGCGCCGAGATCCCCGAGGAGCTCGAGCTGCTCCCTGGCGCACCGCGCGACTACCGCGAAGGCGTCCACGAAGGGATCGACTTCCCGGCGCCCGAGGGAACGTCGGTGCGGGCCGCGGCGGCGGGCACCGTGATCCGGGTCGACACGAGCTTCGTCGATTGGACGACCGAGGAGCAGGAGTCCGCGTTGAACGAGGCTCTCGCTCTCGGCTACACGCCGCCACCGACGCTCGACCGGATCCGCGGCCGGCAGGTGTGGATCGATCACGGCCGCGGGGTCGTCAGCCGATACGCTCACCTCTCCGCGACGGAGCCACTGCTTCTGGGACAGCGAGTGGAGGAAGGGACGCTGATCGGTGCGGTCGGGAGCTCAGGCCATCCGCAGGGTGGACCGCACCTGCACTTCGAGGTACGCGTCGGCGAGGACTACTACGGCGCGGGGCAGAGCGGCGACGCGCTCGTGCGCGCCGTGTCACGCCTCTTCCGTTAGATCAAGCCGCCTCACTCTCGATGTAGCACTTCGCGCACAAGCGCAGCCTGCCGGCCTGGTTGAGATTCGCCGTCGCGCCGCAGCGGTCGCACTTTCCCTCGATCGACTTGCGCCCGGCAAAGCGGTCCCCAAGCCGGAGCCAGGTGGCGATGGCGCGCGCTGATTCGTCGTCGATCACGGATGTAGCCACGCCGCACACGCCATACCAGGCGGCCGCCTGGGCGCCAGTCCGTTACGAGACCGTTATTAGCGCAAGCCGGTGCGGCGGGCGCGGAGCGCTGCCTCGAGAACGACCTCGACGGACCCGGAGGCGAGCGGGGCCGGCGCGGCGCGGAAGATCCCGATCTCGGCGACCTTGTCCTTCTCGGGCGAGTCGTACCACCACGAGAGGTGGCTCACCTCGCACATGTAGACGTAGGCGGTGGTGCTCTTCGGGTTCCGGTAGCGGATCGCACCGAGCAGGTCGAGGCGCGGCGGGACGATGCGCGCCGAGTCCCAGAGCTCGCGCTTGGCGACCTCGAGGATCGTCTCTCCGGCCTTGCGGCCGCTCGTCGGGAAGTGCCAGCCGGCCGCGTCCGGCTTTCGGATCCAGACCGTGAGGTCCCCGTAGAAGGGGATGATCATCGCGAGCTGCGCCGACGCGGGGGGATACTCGCGGAAGGTGTTGTCTCGCCGTGAAACGAAGGTGTGCTCGGCCACTTTGCCGCACACTATGCAAGGGGGGAAGCGAGCGTCAATAGCGCGGCGGGTTCAGCCGCGCTCGCCACGTAACACGGCAGCAAGTCGAAACGGATCAGCCGCCACGACGCTCGCCGCGTAGAGCTCCATCCCGCCGATGTCG
This sequence comes from Candidatus Limnocylindria bacterium, assembly GCA_036002305.1. Lineage (GTDB taxonomy): Bacteria > Chloroflexota > Limnocylindria > P2-11E > P2-11E > 3-1-20CM-2-70-9. Next base: position 111,239 of record DASYTL010000026.1, on the reverse strand, counting down.
CTCGTCTTGTTCGCCGGGTCGCCTCGGTCCACCAGTCGCGCATGCGGCGGGAAGCGCCGCCAGTCGTTGCCGTCGGCGGAGAGCGGCGGCAGCAGGAGCGCGAGGTTGTACGAGAAGACGCCCTGCTCGCGGTAGGCCGCTATCACGCGCGCGACCGCGCTCGACAGAGCGGTCTCGTCCTCGCCGGGACGGCCGAGGATGATGACCTCGCTCTCCTTGATCGGTGTGAGCGACGCGAGGACGCGCGCCCCCTCGTGCTCGACTCCCAGGCCGAGCGCTTCGTGAACGAGCCAGAGATCGTCGAAATAGTCGCGCCCCTGCTGCTCGTCGTAAGCGAGCGAACGGCGACGCAGCATCTCCACGCGCGGGTAGTGCATGCCGCGCGTGACCGTCATCTGCATGTGCCCGTGGACGATCGACCCGCCCGCCCGCCAGAGGCAGTTCCAGATGAGGAAGTAGTACTTCGCGCTGGGATCCTCTTCGTTCGCCGCCAGCGCCCACCGGCGCGCGGTCAGCAGCCGGTCCCGGATGACGCCCGCGTCCATGGGCGCGAGCGGATCGTGTTCGTCGAAGACGAGGACCCCGTGGTAGGCGTCGTACTTCGCGATATTCGACGCGGTGATGCCGCGCTCGCCCTTGATGCGGCCGAACGTGTCCGCCGGCGTTCCCGTCTCGGGATGGCAGAACGGGTCGCCCCGCGAGCGCTCGATCGTCTCGCGCACCTCGTCCGCGCCCTTGACCTCGGTCGGCCGGCGGGCGCGGAGGTCGTTGAAGAGGGCGCCCTCCAGCAGGACGCGGTTCGTAACGCGGACGATCTGCTGCGTGGTGACGGCATCGACGGATCCGAACTGCTTGGTGATCCAGGCGTGCATTTCCGGGGGCGGGACGAGATGGCTGGCGGTGGTGGACACGCTGAAGATCCGCTCGGCGGCCGCGCGAGCTTCCGGGGGTAGCCCCGCGATGAGCTCCTCGAGGTCGGCGATGGTGGCGCGCGTGCCGATCCTCAAGCCGCGCGCCTCGCCTTCGCGGCAGCGGTGTACATCTCGACGTAGCGCTTCGCCGAGGCGGTCCAGGAATGGTCCTCGCGCATCGCGCGCGTCCTGAGAACGAGCCAGGGCTGGCGGCCGGCGCGATAGCGGTGCAGCGCGCGCTCGATCGCGTCCGCGAACGCGGCCGCCTCGTACTTGGCGAATGAGAATCCGTTGCCGCGCGGATCGGCGTCGACGTCGCGGACCGTGGTCGCCAGGCCACCGACGGCGCGGACCACGGGGATGGTCCCGTAGCGGAGCGAGATGAGCTGGCCGAGACCGCAGGGCTCAAACCGGGACGGCATGAGGAAGAGGTCGGCTCCGGCGTAGATGCGCTGCGCGAGGGCGGCGTCGAAGCCGAGCGTCAGCGCGAGGCGTCCCTTCGCTCTCGCGGCGAGGTCGCGCCACTTCTGCTCGTAGGCGGGATCGCCGCTGCCGAGCACGACGAGCTGCGCGGCCTTCTTCTCGAGGAGCCACGGGCCGACCGCGGTGAGGAGATCCACGCCTTTCTGCTCCACGAGCCGGCCGACGACGCCGAAGAGCGGGGCCGCGGGGTCTGCCGTGAGCCCGGTCTCCCTCTGCAGGGCCGCCTTGTTGATGGCTTTGCCGGCCTGATCGTCCGCGCTGTAGTGCGCGGCGATGTGCGGGTCGCGCATCGGATCGAAGAACGCCGTGTCGATGCCGTTGGTGATGCCCCAGAGATCCGCGCGGCGCTCGCGCAGCAAGCCGTCGAGCCTCTCGCCGAATTCCTTCGTCAGGATCTCCTCCGCATAGCGCTCGCTCACCGTCGAGACGATGTCCGCCGTCGCGATGGCGCGGGCCATGGGATTCGCCTCGCCGCGATCCTCGATCGCGAGACGCGAACGCGGGAGACCGACGAGCTTGAGAACGTCGGCGCTCGTCCGGCCTTGATACGCGAGGTTGTGAATCGTGAAGACCGTCGCCGCTCCGCGGAGCTGGCGCGCGCGGGCCGCGAGAGGCACGAGCAACGCCGCGTGCCAGTCATGCGCGTGCACGACCTCGGGTAGCGAGTCGATGAGGTCCGCGAGGACCGCGCGGCAGAACAGCGCGTAACGCTTCGCGTCATCGGGGTAGCCGTAGACCTTGTCGCGGCCGATGCGGACGTTGCGAACGAACACGGTGCGAACGCCATCGCGCGATATCTCCGGGTACTCGATGCGTGCATGCGCCGCGCCGTACGGGATCGAATTGGTGCGAGCGCCCGATGTCGGGATCCCGAACTTCTCTGCGTCGATCGAGCGGTGATACGGGATGTACACGCTGACGTCGTGTCCGAGCGCGGCGAGAGCTTGGGGCAGCGAACCGGCGACGTCGGCGAGGCCGCCGACCTTGGCGTAGGGGGCGACCTCGGCGGCCGCGAACGAGATGCGCACGGAGTGGTAAGGATGTTAGCGGCGTGTAAGGACTTTTTCGCTGCGCCCCCCGTGACGCACGGTTACCGGGGGGATGCGTTTAGATAGATGACGGACGCGGGTGGGCGTCAGCCAAGGAGGCGGTCAAAGATGAAGATGATCAGGCGGAAGCTAGCGCTGGCGCTCGCGGTCGGGGTCGGGAGCATCGGGCTCTTCGGCGCCGCCGCCTTGGGCGCATTCGGTCAGGAAGCGTCGACCGCGGTCGAGTTGCGGCTCGCGCCGGCAACCTCGGCCCTCTTCGGCGAGGACAGGCCGGACAAGCTCAAGCAGATCCTGGACGGCCTCGTTTCCAAGGGCACCATCACGCGGGCGCAGGCGGACGCGATCCTGGCGGCCGTCAAGGACGCGGCCGGGACGAGCCGCGTCAAGACGGCTCACGTGGTGCGCGACTTCTTCGAGACGTCCGCCCAGTACCTCGGCGTCGGGGCGAAGGATCTTCGCGCGAAGCTCCCAGGGACGAGCTTGGGCGCGATCGCGAACACGACCCCCGGCAAGAGCAGGGACGGCCTCGTCGCCGCGCTGAACAAAGAAGGCAACGCCGACATCGACAAAGCGCTCGCCAGCAAGCGCATAACCGACGAACAGGCGGCGAAGCTCCGCTCGGAGCTGCCGGCGAGCGTCACGAAGTTCGTCGATCGAACGTGGCCGGCGAAGCCGACGGCCGCGGTACGCGGGCCGAGCCTGAAGAGCTTCCTCGGTGACATGCTCCAGAGCGGACGGGACTACCTCGGCCTCACGCTGCAGGACCTGACAACGCAGATGCGCTCGGGCAAGAGTCTCGGCGACATCGCGAACGCGACGCCCGGCAAGAACCGCGCGGGCCTCATCGCCGCCCTGACCACGGTCGCGAACACACACATCGACAAGGCCCTCGCCGAGCAGAAGATCACCCCCGATCAGGCCAAGTCATTCAAGGAAAAGGTCGGCGCCGAGATCACTTCGTTCGTCGATCGCAAGCACGCGACGAAGAACACCACGTCAAACAGGACGACCAAGACTCCTTAGTAGTCCTCCCTCCGCGCGTGGACGCCGGGCGATCCGCCCGGCGTTCTTCTTGCTCGGGTATCCGTTCGGTGGCGAGTAGGAACGTGTCTCCTCGGTTGTCGTTTCTCGTAACGGCCCGGGGATGGGCGGAAGGGCGGAATCATGTCGAACCCGCTCACACATGTCGCTTCGCAGAGGGCCGGCGCTATAGTCGGCGCGGCAGCGAGAGGCACGGAGTTGGGAATGGAGCGGGTCCTACAGGGTCGCTACAAGATCGAAGAGCCGCTCGGTGTGGGCGGCTCTTCTCAGGTCTACCTGGCCCGTGACCAGGCTCTGAACCGCGACGTGGCGCTGAAGGTGCTCGACCCGGCCGCGGCCTCGGACGGCAACCTCCGCCGGATGTTCGTCAAGGAAGCGCGCGCGCTGGCCCAGCTGTCGCACCCGAACATCGTCGCGGTGTACGACGTCGGCGAGGTCGATGACTCGCCGTTCATCGTCATGGAGTACCTCCCCGGCGGATCGCTGAAGCAGCGTATCGAGCACACCGGACCTCTCAAGGCGGGCGACGGCGTCCGCATCGCCGCCGAGGTCGCGAATGGCCTCGCGTTCGCGCACTCCAAGGGCATCGTTCACGCCGACCTCAAGCCGTCGAACATCCTGTTCGACGCCAACGACACCGCGAAGATCTGCGACTTCGGCATCGCGCGCACTCCGCAGGAGGACGCCGACACGCCCCAGCTGTACGCGACCGCGATGTACGTCGCACCGGAGCGGGTCGAGGGCAAGAGCGCGTCGGTGCAGTCCGACGTCTACGGGCTCGGCCTCGTGCTGTACGAAACGCTGGTCGGCAAGCCTCCATTCACGAGCTCGAACGCCGCGGTGCTCCTGCGCGATCACGTGGTGCGCCAGCCGGTGCCGCCGAGCCACCTCCGACCCTCGCTGCCGAAAGAGATCGACACCGTGGTGCTGAAGGCTCTCGCGAAGCAGCCGAACCTTCGCTACCAGAAGGCGAGCGATCTGGCGACGGCGCTCCAGCGCATCGAGAACGTCGACAAGGAGCTCGCGACGACGCGCATGGTCATGGCCGACCCGTTGCAGGAGTTCGTCCCGAAGATCGAGCAGAGCCCCGTCGTCGCGCTCCTCACGACATACGGGCAGCCGGTCCGGCGCCTCTTCTTCGCGGTCTTCACCGCGCTGCCGGTCTTCGCGATGGCGACGCTGGCCGGGTTCGAGATCGTGGGGGCGCTCCTCGCCGCGGGCCTCGTGGCGGTCGTCGGCATGGCGGGGCAGCTCGGGATGTCACTCGCCATCGGCTGGGTAATGGTGACGGCCTTCGTTTTCATCTTCGTTCCGGGCCTGGCCGTGGCCTTTGCGGTCCTCGGCTTGTTCCTCTGGCTCCGAAGCGCGCCCTCCGAGCAGGTCGCGCTCGCGATGGCCGTTCCCGTCCTGACGCCGCTCGGTCTCGCGCCGGCGATGATCCTCACCGCCGCCGCGATCTTCGGCCTGACCGGAGTCGTGACCGTGGCCGCGAGCGCGGTCCTCACCATGATCATGGCCGTCGCGATGGGCGTTCAGTCGCTCGGGCCGTTCGCGCAGACCGGTCTCTCGCTTCGGCAGGAGTCGTTGTTCAACCCGGTTCGAGCCGCGGAGACCAAGGCTGCGCTGCTGACCATGCTGCAAAACCCCGGCGATCGCTTCAGCGCCCTCGCCACCCAGCTCGATGCGACGGTGCTCTGGTCCCAGATGACCTCGGTCGTCTCGCGCCTCGCCGGCGCTACGCTCGAGACATGGATCGCGACCGTCCTCGCATGGACGATGGCGGCGCTCACGGTATGGACCGTCACGCGCATCCTGCGCACGCTCTTCGATACGCTGCTCAAGCGGCCGACGCGGTGGTTCGCGCTCTACGTGTTCGCGGCCGGGGCGGGCGTCGGGATGGGCGCGCTCATCCTCTACATGCTCGCGGTGACGCTTTCGATGCTCGACAACGCGCCCGACCGCCCGACGAACGGCGTGCTGCTGCTATCGGCGCTCACCGGGGCGATCCTCGCGCTCGCGGCGGGCATCCTCATCGGCGCGAGCGAGAAACCCGAGCCTGAGGCACCGGAGTCGATTTCACTCTCGGCGCGGAGGATGCCGGTCCGCTAGGCGCTAGCGGCCCTTCTTGGCGGGCAGCGTCTTCGCATACGCGTACGCGTGGCCGATCCAGCTCTTGAGCTTCGCGGGACTCTTGACGACCTCCGCGGGGACGACGACGTACTCCTTCATCGGACGGCCGGCCATGGGCTCGAAGGTCTTCGCCGTCTTCGCGCCGGCGATCGATCGGTCCTCGCCGAAGCGGACGACGATCCTGTCCTGGAACGTGCCGGCGAACGTGTTCCCTTTTAGGAAGAGCGCGGGGTAGCCGAACATCGGACGCGACTGCACGGACGGATCCGCCGGCTTCGCTTTCTCGAAGGACGCGACGATCTCGGGCGGGGATTTCTTCCAGGTGGCCACTTGCCCTCCGACGTTAGCGCCGGTCCCTCGGATCGGCCTGCGGCGGTGCGGTGCTTGCTTTTTTGGTTGCGATGTGATAGAACTAACGTTCTAGAGGCTCAGTGCCGCGAAGGGATCGCACCGACCTCGGAGGTTCCTTCGTGCCAGCGCAGCCTGACGACATCCGTGAATTCCGCCGCTGCCACGACTGCGGCGGGGTGAAGCCGATCAGCGAGTTCGCGTTCGCCAACAAGGCCAAGGGCACGCGGCAGGGCCGTTGCCGAAAGTGCCATGCAGCGTACCCGGCGCGCTCACTACCTCCGGAATCGCGACACCTACATCCGGCGGAAGTCGCGCGGATCAAGAGGTATCGGGGGGGAAACCGTCGGCTTCTGCGTGAATACCTCCGCGCTCACCCTTTCGTCGACTGCGGTGAGAGCGATATCGTGACGCTCCAATTCGACCACCGCGATCGGTCGGCGAAGCGAACGGAGGTAGCCCGACTGGTCGTGCGGAAGCCTTGGTCGGTTGTCCTCGACGAAATCACCTGTTGAGTCCGCCAGCAGCTCTTCCCTGTCGGTCGGTCCTGAGCCCGAACCGGCCGAGATGCGGGTCTGCACGGGATGCGGCGTCTTGAAGCCTTTGGTCGAATTCCCCTACCGCGACCAGGAACGGTGGGCTACGTCGAGCGCGGTGCCGATTCTGCCTGCGCCAGTACGCCCATGAGCACTATCAGCGGAACAAGGAAAAGTACGCGAGCGGCGAGTGGCCACGAAGGCGCTGCAGCCGCAAGGATCTCAATCGCGAGCTTGACGAATACTTGCGAAACCATCCTTGTGTCGATTGCGGTGAAGTCGACCCAACGGTGCTTGACTTCGATCACCGAGACGGCGTCGAAAAGATTGAAACGATCGCGTGGCTTCGGGCGCGCGGACACCGCGACACTCTCCTCGAGGAGATCGCGAAATGCGACGTCCGGTGCGCCAACTGCCATCAGCGTCGGACCGCTCGGCAATTCGACTGGACGAAACTAAGCGAGGACGCGGCCTAAAATGAGGATCGCGCGGGAGTAGCTCAATGGTAGAGTGCTTGCTTCCCAAGCAAGCGACGCGAGTTCGATTCTCGTCTCCCGCTCAGATGCGACGGCTCGTTGGGTCGCGTGAACGCCGCCTCACTCCCTTGACGTTCCGGGCAGGGGCTCCTCGCACTATTCGTCCTCTCATGCGGAAGCGGCGCTTCAGACCTGCCGACGAAACCATCGACGTCGCCAGGCGAGACGATGTGCCTTCAGAGCAGGACTACGGCCCGCCCACCTTCGTGCTCGCCGCATCGTTCGAAGCGACGGCCGCCGAGCTCGTCGCGTGGGACGAATCGCCTGTCGCTGCCGGTGCGCCGCACGCGGTCTCGTCCCGCTGGAGGTCGCGACCGCCCGCCGACGTCCTCGCGATCTGCTACTTCGACGGACCGCCCTCCACGAAACAGGGCGGCCCGCCGGGAGCCGGCTCGACACCGCGGCCCCTCTCGACAGCGGGTCGTTGGGTCGTCGTGGTCGGCCCTGAAGGCAGCGAGACTCTGATCAAGATCGGCGACCAGGCAGACGTGGTCATCACCCGCCGCGTGCCGTAGGCCTGGGCGCTTGCGCTCACTGGCAGACTCAGTCCCGATGGATCGCGCCCTCATCCAATTCATCTGCGTTCGTAAGACGCACCGCAAGAAGCCGCCGGTGGATCCGTCGAGCCCGTTCAACGTCGCCGAAGCGGGCGGATGGGCCTACTGCCCCGGGGGTGAGCCGGACGGGCACAAGTGGTTCAAGACCGGCGGGATCACCCGCGCGGCGCTCGCGAAGTTCGACTGGCCCGAGGAGGAAGAGGCCGGGAGCTAGAGGCGGAGCGGACGACTGACCGCCTCGGTGAACATCAGGCTGGGATCTTCCTTCCAGCGCGCGGGCTGCACGTCGATGTAAAGCTCGAGCTCGTTTCCATCGGGGTCGTCGATGTAGAGGCTGTGCGTGACGCCATGGTCGGTCGCGCCGACGATCCGGACGCCCGCCGCCTGGAGCTCGTCACGCGCCGCGCGAAGCTCGTCATCGGTTTCCCCGATTTTCAGTCCGAAGTGATAGAGGCCAAGCCGCCGTCCGCGTGGCAGTGGCGCGGCGCTCGGGCCGACCTCGATGAGGAGGAGCTCGTGATGCGTGCGCCCGGATGAGAACGCGGCGGCGGGGAACCCAAGCCCGCTCTCGGGCGTGATCTCGTTCCAGCCGAGGACCTTCCCGTAGAAGTGCCGCGACTTGCCGAGGTCACGGACGTATAGGACTAAATGACCCAGCTCTTTGACCTTCATCACTAACCCCCTCGCGTTTGCGTAACGCCGCGCCGCACCGGACTGTTCCACTGAGGCATGCGCGTTCTCGTTGCCGCCGTTCTCGTGATGGCAACGCTGACACCTGTGCGCGCCGCGAACGCAGCCGCCTGCACCGCAGAGATCGGTCCGGGGATCCCGCCGCCGGCGTCGCTACCGGCGAAGCTCCCTGGGTTCCACGCGGCCTGGCACGGTCAGAGCGGCTACATGCGCCTCTGTCAAGGCGACACCGCGACGGCGACGCTCGCTTACTACAACTCCGGTTCGCTCGGCTGGGTGGCCGGACGCGCGGGTCAGGTCGCCTATCTGGGCACATGGTCGAGCGAGCCCGGCCAGGACCAGCCGAGCATCCTGGGCGGCGACGGTCAGCTCGGCTCGCCGGCGACGGGATGGCCTCGGTTCAATCGCATCGCGGTGCAGCCGGCGTCATACGTTGGCCCGGGGCAGGTCGCGTGGTTCCAGTTCACCGTGCGGGCCCCAACGACTCCGGGAACGTACCGGCTCTACGTGCGTCCGCTCATCGAGGGCGCGACATGGCTCGAAGACATCGGCGTGTTCTGGCAGATCGTCGTGCTGAACCCTGACGGGTCGGTCCCGCCGGCCACGCCGCCCGATCCTGTCGGTGTCAGCTTCCGCATCGATCCCGGCGTGAACGCGAAAGACATCGCCCTCGTCCACCAGGGAGTTCAGCGCGCGAGCGGGTTTCTCGACCGCTTCGTCGGCGGCGCGCGCCGAACGCCCTCGACGGTGCACGTGTACGTCGGCGACGGCACGCAAAGCTTCTGCTGCCTGACCTTCGGCGACAGCTTCGAGATCGTCACGTCGCACCGCGCGTGGTCGGCGCCGGCGGCCGCCGCGCCCGACACCTGGACAGCGGACACGGAGCGCACCGAGCTCGCCGCGCACGAATACGTTCACCTGTGGCAATACGCGGTCGGGGGCAACGCGTGCATGGTCGGCCCGCGCTGGATCGCGGAGGGGATGGCCGAGTCGTTCGCCTATCGCTCGCTCGTCGCGGACAGGATCATCCCGCCGGCCAATCTCGACACGTTCACGAGACGTCAGCTCACCACCGCGCCGAACAAGGCGACCCTCGCTTCGCTGGAGACGGCGTGGCCGCCGAACGCGAATCCGTTCGCCGTCGCCTATCTCGCCGTCGATCGCCTGCTCGCGGCGAAGGGCCTGGTGGCGATCCGCGACTGGTGCGCGCGTGTTGGCTCGGGGCAGGAGTGGAGGGCGGCCTTCGCCGCGGCGTTCGGCGAGACGACCGATGCGTTCTACCCGCGATTCGAGGCCTTTCGCGCGGCATACCTTCGCTAGCGGCGCGAGGGAGCTTTTTCGGGGCGCACGGCCCGCACCGTCGTACCCTTCGCGTGATGGAGCTCAAGCCCGGGGAAGAGGCGCCGGCGTTCGCGCTGCCTGACGACGATGGGAAGGTCGTCTCTACGAAGGACCTGCGTGGCTCGCGCTACGTCGTGTACTTCTACCCGAAGGACGACACGCCCGGCTGCACGACCGAGGCGTGCCAGTTCACGGACAGCTTCCCCCAGTTCGAGATGCTCGGCGTCCCAGTGCTCGGCGTCTCCCAGGACGACGCATCGTCACATCAAGCGTTCCGTAAGAAGTACGGCCTGCGGGTGCGCCTCTTGAGCGATGCCGATCGCTCGGCGCATCACGCCTACGGCGCGTGGGGCGAACGGCCCGGACGCGGGGAGGGCGTGATCCGCTCGACGTTCCTCATCGGCTCCGACGGGCGCGTCGAGCGGTCGTGGTACTTCGTGAAGCCGGACGGGCACGCGCTCGAGGTGCTTTCCGCGCTGCGCGCGTAGCCTCTTCACGGGCGGCATCCGCGTCCAGCCGGAGCACCTTGAAGGCCTCCGCGTAGGCGTAGCCCTTCCTCTTGCCCGTCTCCCGCATCCACCCCTTGATGAAGTCCACGCTGTCCGCGTCTATCTGCGAGCGATGCGCGAGGAGGGCCTTCATCTTCACCTCGACGACGTCGCTGACATCGATGATCGTGTCCGCCTCGTCGAAGGACACGAGGAACAGGGCCTTCGGCTTGTGTGGCTCGAGGTGCTCGTCTTGCCAGAGCTCCGGCAGCATCTGCCGGGTCGAAGCATCCGGGTTGATCGCGCGCAGCGCGACCTCGCCCGCGGCGATGTGATCCGGGTGGTTCACATAGCCGCCGCCGTAGCGCATCGTCGGATCCATGGTGAAGAGGACGTCGGGCCGATGGATGCGGACCTGCCTGGTCACGGCACGCCGCACGTCGATGGTGGGCTCGAGGTATCCGTCCTCGAAGTCGAGGAAGACCACCTCTTTCACGCCGAGGATGCGCGCGGCCTCACGTTGCTCGGCGAGCCGGATCTCGCGCAGTCGCTCGCGTGTCATGTTCGGGTCCTGTGAGCCGGACGCGCCGTTCGTGACCATGCAGTACGTGAACTCGACGCCCGCCTTCACCCACTTCGCGGCGGTTCCGGCCAGACCGAACTCGGCGTCGTCGGGGTGCGCGTAGACGGCCATGGCGCGCTCGACCTCGAGCGTCTTGTCGAACCGCACGCAACCAGTGTGCGGCTTGGCTACGCGTGGCCCGAGCGAAAAGCGCGACCGCCTGAACTCCGCGGCCGCTATCGTCGGCGGGCGATGCGGCAGGCGACGGGCCGAGCCCCCGGACGGATCAACCTCATCGGCGAGCACACCGACTACAACGAGGGCCTGGTGCTGCCGATCGCGCTCTCACTTGGGGTCGTGGTGAACGCGCGCTCGCGCGAGGATCGGACGGCACATCTGGCGACCGACGCCGACGTCGCGCCGCGCGAGGCGACGTATACGATCGGGCAGGAGCGCCGGGACGGCACCTGGGTGGACCGCGCGCGGGGCGTGACCGCGACGCTCGCTCGTGAAGGCGCCGAGATCCGCGGCTTCGACGCCGAGGTCACGAGCACGCTCCCGCTGGGTGCAGGGCTCGGGTCGAGCGCGGCGTTCGCCGTCGCGCTCATCCGCGCGCTGCGGGACCTCTTCCAGCTCGCGCTCGACGACGCCGAGATCGTGCGGATCGCTCACGCCGCCGAGAACGAGTTCGCCGGCGCCCGGTCCGGCCTTCTCGACCAGCTCGCTTCGATCTACGGGCGGCGGAGCGAGGCCCTGCTCATCGACCTGCGCGACCTGCGGACCGAGCCGATCGCGTTCCCGCCGAACCTCGAGCTCGCGGTCATCGACTCCGGCGCGCGCCACGAGCACGCCACCGGGGGCTACAACCGCCGTCGCGAAGAATGCGAGGAGGCCTGCCTCCACCTCGGCGTCCGCTCGCTACGCGACCTCGAGGATCGTCCCCGAGAGCAGGTGCTCGAGCGCCTTCCGCCTCCGCTCGACCGAAGGGTGCGGCATGTCCTGACCGAGAACGAACGCGTACGCGAGACGGTCGGCGTGTTGCGCTCATCCGACGCCAGCGAGCTCGGGCGGCTCCTGTGCGCATCGCACCGCTCGCTGCGCGACGACTACGAGGTCTCGACAGCGGAGCTCGATCGCCTCGTCGATCTCGCATGCGACGCAGGCGGGGCGCTGGGCGCCCGTCTCGTCGGCGGCGGCTTCGGCGGCAGCATCCTCGCGCTCACGATGCGAGGCGTGGCGAGCGAGCTCGCCACGCGCGTGCTGGACCGGTATCCGGGCGGCCGTCTCGTCGCGGTCGTGCCCTGGTCGCGCTGACAGCGGTGGGACTCGGCCGCCTCACCGACGGGCTCGCGCCGACGCCGCCGCTCGGCTGGACCAGCTGGAATCGGTTCGGCGCGAAGATCGACGAGCGTCTGGTGCTCGAGACCGCCGAGGCGATGGTCGCAACGGGAATGCGTGACGCCGGATACCGGTACGTGGTCATCGACGATGGCTGGATGGCGCCCGAACGCGACCGTAACGGCGACCTCGTCGCCGACCCCCAGAAGTTCCCGCACGGAATCGCCGCGCTTGCCGAGCGCGTGCACCGGCTCGGCCTGCGCTTCGGCATCTACACCGACGCGGGGACGAATACGTGCCAGGGGCTTCCGGCGAGCCTCGGCTACGAGTTCCGGGACGCCCGGCGCTTCGCGGAGTGGGGCGTCGACTATCTGAAGGTCGATTGGTGCCACGCCGAGGGCATGGGACCGCGAGCCCTGTACACGAAGTGGGCGATGGCGCTCCGCGCGGCGAAACGGCCCATCGTCCTCTCGATCTGCGAGTGGGGACGGTCGCGGCCGTGGGAGTGGGCCGGCACGGTAGGACATCTCTGGCGGACGTCATGGGACATCCAGCCGGAGTGGTCGAGCATCACGACGATCCTCGACCTTCAGTCCGAGCTCCATCCTTTCTCGGGCGCGGACCACTGGAACGATCCCGACATGCTCGAGGTCGGCAACGGCGATCTCACCCTGAGCGAGAGCCGCGCGCACTTCGCGCTCTGGTGCATGCTCGCGGCGCCGCTCATGGCCGGCAACGATCTGCGCACGATGACCGACGACGTTCGCGCGATCATCACGGCACCGGAGCTCGTCGCGATCGACCAGGACCCACTCGCGAAACAGGCGCGGCGCATCCGCGCGGACGGCGCGATCGACGTCTGGACCCGCGATCTCTCGCGAAACCGCAGCGCGGTGGCGATCCTGAACCGCGGCGCGAAGGCGCGCGAGGTCCGCCTCAACCTGGAGGAGATGGGTGTCGGCAAAGTTGCGTCGCTGCGCAATGTGTGGGAGCGGGCCGACATCCCCGCTAAACACGATGAGGCCATGCTGACGATCTCGGCGCATGACGCCGTTGTGTTACTAGTCGAAGGGTACTAGTACCCAACCCATTCGTCCCGAAGGTCCTCCGCCGAAACGCACAAGACACTGAACTCCGGTCGAGCGGAGGCACCGTGCACTCGCCATGGGCGTGGTGGCGAGGGTGGGGGTCTCTGTGGCCCTGTGCGCGGCGATCGTGCTGTCGCTATTCGCCGCGGGTTCGGGGGCTTCGGCTCAATCCGCGCTCCTCGACGCCCTCTCCTCGCGGGTCACGCTCGCCCGTGGAGGCGTCGTCGACCTGGTGACGGTCGAGCGCGTGATCCACAGCGGCGACACCGTCGCGACCGACGAGACCGGAAACGCGGTCATCACCTATCCCGACGGATCGACGGCGGTGCTCGCGGAGAACAGCGAGCTGACCGTCGAGTTCGTGCGCACGACCGCGGGTGACACGGTGGTGCGCATGCAGCAGACGCTCGGCCGTGTCTGGTACGCCGTCGCGCGAACGCTCGGCTCGGGCGGCCGCTACGAGGTCCGCAGCCCGGGCATGGCCTCGGTCATCCGCGCCGGATCCGGCTCCTACGTCGCGGTCACCGACACCGGCGCGACGACGGTAGTCGCGACGGAGGGCACCGTCGAAACGAGCGCCGGCGGGACGGTCGTGGCCGTCCCGGCCGGGGCCTCGACGACCGTGGCCGGCCCCGGCTCGACTCCCGCGCCACCGGAGCTCGCGCCGGTCCCCGCCGCGCCGTGGGTCGCGCCGAGCCCACAGGTCGCGCAGACCGCGCCGCCGACGCAGCCGGCCATCTCGACGCCTACCCCGACGCCGACAGCGGCGCCGACGGCGCCGATCGTGTTCGAGCCGCCGACCGCGACGCTCCCACCGCTTCCGGTCGCCGCGACGCCGAAGAGCACCACGACCGTGGTGTCGGGGGCCACGGCCACGCTCGTCGACGTTTCGCGTTTCGTCGCGCCGGTGCGGCAGGTGACTCCTACGCCGACGCCGAGAGCCGCTCCGACGCCCGCCCCCACGCGTCAGAAGGACCGCTTCGGTCCCCGCAAAGACGCGCCCGGGCCGCCGCCCGACAAGCTCCGCAAGGACTGAGCGCTACCGCGCGATCAGGACCGCGCCTGCCACCATGAGCGCGGCGCCCGCGAGCTTCGGGACGGTCAGCGTGCCGAGAAAAAGCGCGGCGAGGAACACGATGAAGACGACCGACAGCCTATCGAGCCCACCCACCGCGTCGCCTGCCCGAGCTTCAGCGCCGCGATCGAGGTGCCGCGGCCATGATGAGCGCGCGCGCCACCGTCGCGGGGACGGGCGAGACAACGTCGAGGCCGATCTTGCCGAAGATAGAGACGAGCGCGGCGCAGATGGCCGAGATCAGACCGAGAACGACCCAGCTCGAGACCTCGGGCACGCCGGCCCGGGCTGCAAGGACAGGGCCGCCGTGCTAGGGCAGGCGGTTGAACCAGAGGAGCGAGAAAGCGCCGGCCGCGACCGCCAGCACGGCAGCGGCGAGGGTCACGTACGCCGTGAGCTCGGTCTTCTCGTTGCGGATCACGAGCTGCGTCGTCAGGTTCTCGTATACCGCGCGCAGGTCCTTCTCGGTGTTCGCGTTGAAGTACTCGCCATCAGTGAGCTCGGCGACGCGCTTCAGGGTGGCCTCGTCGAGCGCGGTCCTGACCGCGCGGCCCTGGAGCCTGACGATCGTGCCGGCGGCGCTCCCGACACCGATGGTGTAGATGCGCACGCCGCGGGTCGTCGCCTGATCGACCACGTCGAGCGGCGGCGGGAACTGGTTGTTCTGCCCGTCGGAGAGCAGGACGATCGAGGCCGCCGCGCGCCGACCCTGGAGGTAGCTCGGCAGCGGGGTCGCGGTCGGCCGCGGCGACGCGCCGGGCTGCTGCTGCTGGAGGATCGAGCTCGGAAGCTCCTCCTCGCTGCCCATGGATTCGTTGATCGCGTCGAGCGAGATGAGGATCGCGCGCCCGATCGCGGTCGCGCGCTGCGGGCGCAGTCGGTTGATCGCTGAGATGACGAGGGTCTTGTCGGTCGTCGGTGACTGCACGATCGAGGCGTCGCCCGAGAAGGAGACGACGCCGATCTTCACGCTCGCGCTCTGCTTTTCGACGAACGCGCGCGCCGCGGCCTTCGCCGCCTCCATCCGGTTCGGATTCATGTCCTCGGCAAGCATCGATCCGGAGACGTCGATCGCCAGGATCACGGTGCCTTCCTGGCTCGGCACCGCGACCACGGCCTGCGGGCGCGCGACGGCTACGGCCATGCACGCGACCGCGAGCAGGAAGAGCGCGGGCGGGACGTGCCTGCGCCAGCCCGGGCCCTTGCCGATGGCCTCGCGAACGAGGGAAAGGTTCGCGTAGCGGAGCGCGTAGCGATTCCGCCGGCGCTGCGCGATGACGTAGAGGATGGCGAGGCCCGCGACCACCGCGAGAAGGACCAGCGCGCTGGGCCAGATGAAGGTCATGCGACCGCAGGGGGCTGCGCCCCCCGCGACCCCCCAACCGCTGCGCGCCGCCCGGCGCGGCGCTTCCGCATGTACGCGAATCGCACGATAGCGCGGACGAGATCCTCATCCGTGCGCAGGACGAGGACGTCGACGCCGGCGCGGGCGAACGCCGCGGTGAGCCTCTCCTCGCGACGGCGCGCGGCCTCGACGAAGCGCGCGCGGAAGCGGCGGTCGCCGGTGTCGACCCGCAGCTGCTCGCCGGTCTCGCTGTCGGTCAGCACGACCGGGCCGATGTTCGGGAGGTCGGCCTCACGCGGATCGACGAGCCTCACGGCAAGCGTCTCGTGACGTCGCGCGAGGCGCACCAGGCGCTCCTCCCAGCCGGCCGCGCTGAAGAAATCGGAGACCACGAACACGAGCGAGCGACGCCGCAGCATGCGCATGCCGGCATCGAGCAGCTCGGTGAGAGAGGTGAGCGGAGCCCGCTCGAGGCGCGGCCGCTTCTCGAGCTCGTTCAGGATGCGAAGGACCTGCACCCGCCCACCGCGCGCGGGGATCGCACGTTCGACGCGCGACGCGTACAGGGTCGCGCCCACGCGGTTGCCATGTCTCGTCAAGAGTCGCGCCAGCACGCCGGTGAAGTCGATGAGCAGGTCACGCTTGCGACGATCGACGGTGCCGAAGTCGACCGACGGCGACATATCGAGAAGGAAGTGCGCGCAGATCTCCCGATCCTCCAGGTACTCGCGCACGTAGGGAGCGTCGAGCCGCGCGGTGACGTTCCAGTCGATGTGCCGGACGTCGTCGCCGAAGGCGTACTCGCGGATGTCGGCGAGGTCGAGACCCTGGCCCTTGAAGACGGTGCGGTAGTCGCCCTGAAGGAGACCGTCGAGCCGGCGCAGGACGGTCCAATCGAGTCGCTGGAGCCGGCGTTCAGGAATGGATCGCGACATGTCCCTGTAACGGCTCGGTTGGAACGGGGATACGCGCGAGCACCCGCTTCACGACGGCGTCGGCCGAGATGTCGTCCGAGAGCGCCTCGAACGACAGGACCATGCGGTGACGGAGCACGTCGAGCGCGAGGTCCTGGAGATCCTGGCCGGTCACGTAGCGGCGGCCGCGGAGGAACGCGAGCGCTCTCCCGGCGAGCACCAGGTTGATGGACGCGCGCGGGCTCGCGCCGAAGCTCACGTACTTGGCGACATCGCCGATCCCGTACTCGGCGGGCTGCCGTGTCGCGGACGCCAGGCGCACCACGTACTCCATCAGCGTGGGATCGACGAAGACCTCGTCGACCTCGCGCTGCAGCTGGATCAGCCGCTCCGTGGTCATGATCGGGACCACAGGCGAGAGCCGGCCGGTCATGCGCTCCACGACGACGAACTCGTCCATCTCGCTGGGGTAGCCCACGAGCACCTTCATCATGAAGCGGTCGACCTGCGCCTCCGGGAGCGGGTACGTCCCCTCCGTCTCGATCGGGTTCTGCGTGGCCATGACCAGGAACGGGTCCGGAACCTTGTGCGTGTCGCGCCCGATCGTGACCTGACGCTCCTGCATCACCTCGAGCAGAGCGCTCTGCACCTTCGCAGGCGCCCGGTTGATCTCGTCGGCGAGCAGAAGGTTCGTGAACACCGGCCCGAGCGACGTCTGGAAATCTCCGACGCGCTGGTTGTAGATGCGGGTCCCGACAAGGTCCGCTGGCACGAGGTCCGGAGTGAACTGGATGCGCTTGAAGTCGCCGCTGATCGCCTGCGCCACCGTCTTCACCGACAGGGTCTTGGCAAGCCCCGGCACGCCCTCGACAAGGAGGTGGCCGCGCGCGAGGAGCCCCACCATGAGGCGCTCGAGCAGGTGGTCCTGCCCGACGATCACCTTCTTGATCTCGAAGAGGAGCCGGCCCGTGTCCGGCGGGACCGCCGCTTGCTGCTCGGTCATGAAGCTTCTCCCTAGTCCGGCGGGACGCCCAGCGCGCCTGCCGCATTGTCGATGGTCACGGCGAAGCCGACCCCGCTGAACGCGGGCTGCCCCGTGGGGTTGACGAGCCCGGTGACGATCCCCACCACGTCGCCATCGCGATTGACGAGCGGCCCTCCGGAGGACCCGGGGTTGACCGCCGCGTCGAACTGGATCAGCCCCGAAAGCGACCTCCCCTGGTTCGGGACCTGGACCGTCCGGTTGAGTCCGCTGATCACGCCTGTCGAGAGCGAGCGGTTGAGAGCGAATGGGTTGCCGATAACGATCGCGTCGTCGCCGATGTGCAGCGACGCCGGGCTGCCGAGCGTCGCGGGGACGATCTGAGCCGGCGGGCTGGTCGGTCGCAGCGCGACGATGTCGTTCTCGGGTGCCTCGGCGATGATCACGGCCCTCGACTCGGTACCGTCGGCGAACACCACGGCGACGGCTTTCGCGTCCCGCAGCACGTGGAGCGCGGTGAGGATGTCGCCGGCGTCGTCGATGATCACCCCGGAGCCCGATAGCGACGTCGTGCCGTCCGCCTTCGTCGTCTTGATCTGCACGACCGACGGAGCCACCTTCGCGTAGACCTCGCTGATCAGGGGTGTCGGCGTTGGCGAGGGCCGCGCCTCCTCGGGATTCGGGGGCGGCGCGAGTGAGATGGCGATAAGGAGCGCCGGCGCCGCGAACACCGCGCCCCAGGGGAGCGCGCGCCGCACCACCGTTCCGAAGCGGTCCCGCGGCGGACTCGGCCGAGCGCCGGTCTCTTGGATCGCATCAGGACGGCCCCGCGGGAACGAGCCGTACGGCCGATCCGCTTTTGTGGGCACGAGCCTCGGTCGAGTGTAGGGAGGCGACTTCCACGCGGGGTATGGGTTGAGTAAGAAGGATGCCCTCTTGCGTTGTTAGAACTAATGTTCTAACATGCGCGAGTGCCGCCTCCGACGAAAAAACGGACAGCGATCTATGCGATCAAGCACAAACACAAGGACGACTGAAACGCAGGTCGAGGCGTGTAGCCGTGTCGCGGAGCAACTCGGCTTCGACGTAGTTCATGACCAACTCGCTCGAGGATCTCGTCTGGAGCGACTGCGTCCGCATGGCACCAGAAGCCGAAGTGGTGACTGATCCGGACGGCCGTCGCGCGACTGTCGAAAGATGCGCTCGACGGATCGGGGTCCACACCGTCGGTACGACGAAGCCCAAAATGGCGCTCGTTCGAGTCGATTACACGAACGGCGAGCAGAGGATGTTCCGATTCGCCCGAGGGAACGGCGCGACTCTGTGAGAGAAGTCAACTACCGCGAGATCGAGGCGAAGAGCGCGCTCAACCGCGTCAAGGGCATGCCCTTCGACTGGAGCTTGAACCCTTACGTTGGCTGCGTGCACGCGTGTCGGTATTGCTTCTCTCGCGCCTACAACGCGCGGTACCGCGAGCGAGACGTCGGAGAGGGATTTGACCGAAACATCGAGGTCCGTACGAACTTTGTGGAGCGCCTGCGGTCCGAACTTCGTCGGCGGCCTCTGGGCTCGCTCGCCATCGGCACCGCGACCGATCCATACCAGCCGATCGAGGGGAAATATCGGCTCACGCGCGGTTGCCTCGAGGCGCTCGCCGAATACCCGATGCCTACGGGCATCGTGACGAAGGGTCCGCTCGTGGTGCGCGATATCGACGTGCTGAAACGGCTCGACGAGAAGACCGATCTCACCGTCTATTTCAGCGTTCCGTGTGTCGACGAGGACGTCGTCAAGAAGACCGATCCCGGCACGGCGCCACCGCGGCAGCGCCTGCGCGCGCTTCGCATGCTGCGGGAGGCGGGCCTCGACGCGGCGGTGCTCTGCATGCCGGTGCTGCCGGGGATCAGCGATAGCGAGGCGTCCCTCGACGCCGCGGCACGCGCGGCGAGCGAGGCCGGCGCCACGGCTTTCCGGCACCGCCCCCTCAAGATCGACGTCGAGATCCAGGATTACTACCGCGACTTCGTCGCCGCGGAATTCCCGATGCTCGTGCCGCGCTACGAAGTGCTGTACCGGAGCGGGGTGCATCCGAGCAAGGAGTACGAGCGCGCGCTCGAGGACCGAGTCCGCCGCGTGCGGGCGCGTTACGAGTTCCGCGAGCGGCCGCCGCGCCCGGCGCGCGAGCCCGAGCCGCGGACCGAGCAGCTCCAGCTCGCTATCTACTGACCGGCAGCTCCTCCGTCTCGGCGATCTCGGCGAGCTCGGCCCCGCGGCGGGCTTCGGCGACGACCCTGCGGAGGTCGTCCTCCAGCGAGCGCGGTGATCGTCACACCTCCGTTACGGCACCCGAAACACCGCATTAACGAGCATTAACGGCGCCAGCGGCGAGGCACGAGAAGTGCGTGAGGTCGGATCATGACCATCGAAAGGCGTCGCGCGGCATGAGCTGGATCGATCAGCTCATCCGTCACCTCGAACAGGTGACCTGCAGCGGCTGCGGTGAGTACTACCACGGCGGAGACATCGCGACCGTGGTCACCGAGCCCTCGCGGCTCATCGTCCGGCTGCGATGCCGGTCGTGCGGGCAGGACGGGATCGCCATCCTCGATTTCGGGACGACCGCGGTCGAGCCGGATCCGATCACCGTCGACGACGTCCTCGACTGCCACGATCTCCTGGCACGCACCGCGCTGCCGCCGACGGAGCTCTTCCCCGCGCTCGCGGCGTAGCTCAGGCGGCCCGTCGGGCTTCACGCCTCGCCTCGCGAGTCAGCAACGCGGCCACCGCGCTCGTGCACGGACAGCCCGGCCGCTCACGCGTCCGCTCCGGACGGGCGAGCGTCGGGGAAGCTGGTCGGCGGTCACCGGGCTCGGCGAACCACACGCGGACCAGAAACTCCTGCGCTCCGCTCGGTCTCGTGACCGGCGAGCAGAGACACGAGCGTTCGGACTGCCACTCCCAGTTGACTTCGTTACCGGTCCGTGACAAGACTCACGGTGCCAAGGGGAGGCACGCTATGTCCACGATCGTCCACTACGAATGTCGGAACCCCGACCACCTTCGTGGCGGCTCGCGCCGCGGCAACGGCGGGCTCGTGATCCATCACGGATCGGTCGGCTACTGCGATGGCATCCATGTCGACGGCGCGCACCGGTGGGTGGCGACGGGCGGCGTACCGCTCGAGTTCCTGTACGACACCGCGCCGGTCATCGACGGACCGGGGACCTATCGCGCGGACGACGGCGCGCTGGTGCACGCGCGCCCGTCGGCGGCCGGCGCGCTCGTGCTCGAGATCGACGGTGAGCCGCGCACCGAGCGCCGCGACCGGCGCGTCCGCGTGAAGCTCTCCGACGATCCGGACTGGCCCGACGCGGCTGCGGTCCGCGTGACGCTGCTTTCCGCGGACTAGCCTCTTCTCGTAGAGACGCTCTCGAACCGCGACCTCGCCGAGCTCCTCGCGCTCGAATCCGAGAAGAGCGAGGGACGGAAGCAGCGCGCGCTCCGGCGCGCGTCGCGATCCGCCCTCATGTGGCCCGAAGAAGCCGCCGCCCTGCGGGACGCGGAACGCAAGCTGACCGAGCTGCGCGCCGTCGGCCCGTACACCGCGACGTTCATCGAACGGTGGTTGCGCGAGCCACCCGACGTCCCGCGACCGCCGGCGATCCGTGACGGCTTCAGGACCTACGCAGAGGCCAGGTCCGTGGTCGACGCCCACCCCGTCTGGCGCGCCGGGGCGCGCGCAGGGCCGCCCATACCGGCACCGCGCTCGAGATCGACGCCTACCCCGACCGACAGGACCTCGACATCGAACGCCTGCGAGCGGTCGCGGCCGAGGGGGGATGGGTCTCGATCGGCACGGACGCCCATACCCCGGACGAGCTGGCCTACCTCGACCTCGGGATCACCGCGGCGATACTCGCCGGCATCCCCCGCGAGCGCGTGCTCAACTTCCTCTCGGCGCGCGAGGTCGCGGAGCGAGTCGGTCTCGTTCGTGCAACCAAGGGGTCGAGCGAGAGCGAAAGGAGCACGATGCCCATGGCAGGTGGCAAGCGCGAGCGGATCGATCCGACACCGGGCAAGCGGGGTGGATCGCGTTACGTCCGCCGAACGGCCGGCGGCCGTTTCAGCTCGGATCAGACGAGCGTGGGCGGGAGCGTGGCGCAGGACCGGCGAACACGGGCGAAGACCAGGGCGCCGAAGGGGATGAAAGACCGCGGCGACTAAGGAGCGCACGCGCTCGCTCCGCGAGTATCGGCGCAAGCGCGACTTCGCGACGACGCCCGAGCCGCGGGGCGGAAAGCGCAAGGGCGTCGAGCGGCTCTTCGTCGTCCAGAAGCACCGGGCGACCGCGCTGCATTACGACTTTCGCCTGGAGGCGGGCGGAGTCCTCGTCTCGTGGGCGGTGCCGAAAGGCCCGTCACTCGATCCGAAGGTGAAGCGTCTGGCGATGCAGGTCGAGGATCATCCGCTGGACTACGCGCGCTTCGAGGGTGTGATCCCCGAGGGCGAGTACGGCGGCGGCACGGTGATGGTCTGGGACATCGGGACGTACCGGCTCGAGGACGGCGAGACCGTCGACGAGGCCCTGCGCAAAGGGCGGATTGTCTTCACGCTCAAGGGCAAGAAGCTGAAGGGTGGATGGGTCCTCGTCCGCACCCGCGGCCGCCAATGGCTGCTCATGAAGCGGCGCGACCGGTACGCCTCGACCATCGACATCACGAAGGAAAAGCCGCGATCGGTGCTGACGCGCCGGCTCCTTACCGGGATCGCGCGCGACGAAGGCGGTGACGTCGCGAAGGCCGCGACGGGCGATCCGGCTTGAAGCTCATCCGCCCGATGCTGGCGACGCTGTCGCCGAGCATCGTCGAGGGCCCGGAGTGGGTCTTCGAGGAGAAGTACGACGGCATCCGCGCGCTCGCCGGCCGGGAACGCGGGCGCGTCCGGATGTGGTCGCGGACGCTGCGGGACCTCACCCCGGGGTTTCCGCACGTCGTCGATGCCGTCGCGGGGCTTCCTGACGGCGACCTCGTCATCGACGGCGAGCTCGTCGCCCTCGATGCCCATGGGATCTCGCGGTTCCAGCTGTTGCAGCGCCGCGGCGCGGCAGGGGCCTCGCCGACGCGCTACGCGGTCTTCGATCTGCTGATGCTCGACGGCGCGTACGTCATGAAGCGGCAGCTCGCCGAACGCCGGACGGCGCTCGAGCGGTTGGTGAGCCGCGCCGCCGATCCGATCCTCATCTCGCGACGGCTCGTCCGCGACGGGAAGCTCGCCTACCGCGAGGCGAAGCGCCGTGGATGGGAGGGGATCATCGCGAAAGACGAGCGCTCGATCTACGTGCCGGGCATCCGATCGCCCTTCTGGCGCAAGGTGAAGGTGCGCAAGGAGTCTGAGTTCGTCATCGGTGGCTTCACGCCGCCGAAGGGCGGACGCCGGCATCTCGGAGCGCTGCTCGTCGGCCTCTTCGACGGCCCGAAGCTGCGGTACGTGGGCAAGGTCGGCACCGGCTTCACCGAGGAGACGCTCGCGACGCTGGCGGCGCAGCTCCGTCCGCTGCGGACCGAGCGCTCGCCGTTCGATCCCGCGCCGCCCATCCCCGAGACGACCTGGGTCCGCCCGAAGCTCGTGGCGCAGATCGCGTTCGCGGAATGGACGGCCGATGGCAAGCTGAGGCAGCCGGCGTTCCTCGGGCTCCGGACCGACAAGGATCCGTCCGAGGTCGCGCGGAGAGACCGCGAGCGATAGGTGAAGATCGCGGGCGTCACGATCAGCAACCCCGACAAGGTGTGGTGGCCGGATGAGGGCATCACCAAGGCCGACGTCGCGCGGCTCTACGACGGCATCTGGGCGCACCTCGCGCCGTGGCTGCGCGATCGACCCATGACCGCCGAGCGCTGCCCGGACGGCATGCTCGGCACCTGTTTCTACCAGAAGGATTTTCCCGAAGACCGGCCGCCGCCCGGTCCGCGCCTCGTGGTGCGCGCGGCGAGCACCGGCAAGGACGTCCGTTACGTCGTCGGCGGGGCGCGCTCCACGCTGATCGGCATGGTCAATCTCGGGTGCATCGCCATCCACGCGATGACCACGCGCGCTTCGCGGATGCGGCAGGTCGACTGGCTCGCGTTCGACATGGACCCGCAGACCGGCGAGTTCGCCGACGCCGCACGCGCGGGCCTCGCCCTGCGGAAGGTGCTCGACGAGCTGGGCCTCGTCTCCTACCCGAAGACCTCCGGGAGCCGCGGCCTGCACGTGTTCTGCCCGCTGCGTGCCGGGGTGGCACCGGAGCGAGCGGTCGCGACCGCGGTGTCGCTGGGCGGGGAGCTCGCACGGCGCGAGCCCGAGCTCGTCACCGTCGAATTCTCGAAGGCGAAACGCGGCGCGCGAGTCTTCGCGGACGCGATGCGCAACGCGTACGGGCAGACGATCGTCGCGCCGTACAGCGTGCGGCGCCGGCCCCGCGCGCCGGTGTCCACGCCCCTTGCGTGGGACGAGGTGTCGCCGAAGCTCGACCCGGCGCATTTCAACATCCGCACCTTCGAGCGGCGGATCGCCCGCCCCGACCCATGGGCCGATTTCTGGCGGCGGCGCCAGTCGCTGCCGAAGAAGCTCGCATGACGACGCGGACCGAGGAGCTCGAGCGCGAGCGGCACCCGATAAGGAAGGTCGCGAAGCTCCTCGGGCCGGGGTTCATCACCGGCGCGGCGGACGATGACCCGTCCGGAGTCGGGACGTACGCGGTCGCCGGCGCGTCGCTTGGGCTCCAAACGCTCTGGACCTCAGTCGTGACTTTTCCGTGCATGACCGCCGTTCAGAGCATCTGCGCGCGCCTCGGTCTGGTGAGCGGCACCGGGCTCGCGGGCATCCTCAAGGAGCACTACCCGCGATGGGTGCTCTACCCGGCGGTCGCGGCCGTCGTCATCGCCAACACCGTCAACGTCGGGGCCGATCTCGGCGCGATCGCCGACGCCGCCGGCATCCTCATTGGAGCGCCCGTGCCCTGGTTCGTCGTGCCGATCGCGCTCGGGCTGCTCGCCCTCGAGATCTTCGCGAGCTACCGGATCATCGAGCGGACCTTCAAGCTCCTGACCCTCGCGCTGCTCGCGTACGTGGTCGACGCGTTCCTCGTCCACCCGGACCTCGGTGAGACGCTCCGCGCGACGTTCGTGCCCACGATCTCGTTCGAGCGCGACTACATCGCGACGCTCGTCGCGATCTTCGGCACGACGATCTCGCCCTACCTCTTCTTCTGGCAGACGAGCCAGGAGGTCGAGGAGGAGAAGGTCGCCGGCCGGCGGACCCGTGAGGAGCGCCTCGGGGCGTCACCAGCCGAGCTGCGCGTCGCGACGATCGACGTGACCGTCGGGATGTTCGTATCGAACCTCGTGATGTATTTCATCATCCTGGCGACCGCCCTGACGCTCCACGCGTACGGGCAGACGAACATCGACACCGGCGCGGACGCGGCGCAGGCGCTCCGCCCGCTCGCCGGCGATCTCGCGGGGGCCGTCTTCGCCGCCGGAATGATCGGCACCGGCCTGCTCGCGGTCCCGGTCCTCTCGGGCGCGTCGGCATACGCCGTCTCCGAGACCTTCGGCTGGCCCGAGGGGCTGGACGAGCGCTGGCAGCGCGCGAAGCCGTTCTACGGGGTCGTCGCCCTCGCGACGCTCGTTGGGCTCGTCATCCCCTTCACCGGCGTCAAGCCGATCGACGCGCTCTTCTTCACGGCGATTCTGAACGGGATCACGGCACCGCCGCTCCTCGTCCTGATCATGCTCGCGGCCCGGAACAAGAAGGTGATGGGCGAACAGACGATCGGGCCGGTGTTGACCGCCCTCGGCTGGATCGTCACCGTCGCCATGTTCCTCGCGCTCGCCGGGCTCGTCGTGACATCGCTCGGAAGGTGAATGTGCCAGATGGCACACTCGCCACGTCAGTAGGCCCACTCGCCCGACCGCGGCCCTCGGTCACGCTTCCGGGGTGTGGTCGCGGCTCGCCCGTCTCATCGTGCGCGGCCTCCTCGCGGCCCTCTTCCGGATCCGCAGGCACGGGTCGCTTCCCGCCACCGGCCCGCTGCTCGTGGTCGCCAATCACCAGGGCTGGGTCGATGGTTTCCTCCTCGCGGCCGCCTTTCCGCTCCGGGCGCCGGTCCGTCTCCTGGGTGACCGCGACGGCACGATGGCCGTGTGGTGGCACCGCGCGATCCTGCGTTCCGTCGGTCTGGTGATCCCGATCGACCGCACCTCGGCCGGAGCGGATCGCGCCGCGATCGCGGCGACGCTGGCCGCGCTCGGGCGCGGCGACATCGTCGTGGTCTTCGCCGAGGGCCGGGTGTCGCGGGCCGAGTCGTCGCTCGGCCCGTTCGAACGGGGTGTCGGCTATCTCGCGCTGCGCTCGGGCGCCCCGATCCTTCCGGTGTGGCTCAGCGGCACCGCCGAGCTCTATCTGCGCCGCGAGCTGGTCACGATCGTGGGCCGTCCCCGCGACGTCGCCCGCGCCGCGCCGACGAAGCAAGCGACGCTCGGCATCGCCCGCGCGCTTCATGACGACCTCGCCGCGCTCGAGCCCGCCGAGCGCGCGCCGGAGCCCGAGCGCAAGCGGATGCGCTGGCTCACCGATCTCTTCTAGGCTCGGATCTCCCGC
The DNA here is from genome assembly GCA_036002305.1 of Candidatus Limnocylindria bacterium. Classification (GTDB taxonomy): domain Bacteria; phylum Chloroflexota; class Limnocylindria; order P2-11E; family P2-11E; genus 3-1-20CM-2-70-9. Next base: position 85,185 of record DASYTL010000026.1, on the reverse strand, counting down.
ATCAGCGATTTCTCGTCGAGCACCCTCACGTTGCGCCGCTCGACGTTGATCAGTCCGCGTCGCTCGAAGTCGGCAAGGAGCTTGTTCACGGTCATCCGCGTCGAGCCGACGGCCGCGGCGAGGTCGTCCTGCGTGAGCGGCAACGGGCGACCGAGTCGCGCGACCTCGACGAGGTACTTGGCCAGGCGGCTCGTGACATCGAGGAACGCGAAGTCCTCGACCTGCCCCTCCAGCTTGCGGATGTTGCGCGAGAGTCGCTCGAACATGTGACGCCGCGCTTCCTCATTGCGCTTCAGCACCGCGAGCGATCCATCGCGGCCGATCTGGAAGACGCTCGTCGGGATCACGCTCACGGCGGTCCCGTCCCGCGGGACCTTCTCCTCGAAGATCACGAGCTCGCCGAAGAATTCGCCGCGCGAGTGCAGTGAGATCAGGAGCTCGCGGCCGTTCTCGTCGAGCAGCAGGACCTTCACGAGGCCCTCGAAGACGACGTACCAGTGCGCGGCGGGATCTCCCTGGTGGTAGATGACCTCGTCCTGCTTGAACTTACGAAGGGTCATGTGGCTGGCGAGCTCCTGCCGATCGGTCTCCGGCAGGATCTCGATCGGAAGCACGTCCGCGAGGGTGCCGGCCAGCTTCCGGAGCTCTTCGGGCTTCACGGAGCAGAGAGTCTAAAGAGCGCCTAGTAACGCACCTGCTTGCGGAGGGCGTCGCGGTCCTTCACCTCGATGTGCCGACGGCCGACGGCGATCGCCCCGAGCCCCTCGAGATCGGCCAGGGCCCGGTTCACCGAGACCCTGGTCGCGCCGACGAACGCGGCGAGGTCGTCCTGGGTCAGCTCGACGTCCGTGCGTGCGTGTGCCGTCGCCAGATCCAGCAGGCACTTCGCCACGCGTCCCGGGACGTCGAGGAAGACGAGGTCCTCGATGCGTCCCGACGCGCGCCGGACGGTGCGCGCGAGGAGTCGGAAGATCTCGCGGGTCGCCCGCGGGCTCCGCTCGACGACGCCCAGGAAATCCTCGCGAGCGAGCTGAACGACCTGGGTCTCCTCGAGCGCCGTCACCGTGGCGGACCGGGGCGCGTCGTCGAAGAGCGCGAGCTCGCCGAACACCGCGCCCTCGCGCTCGACGGCGACGACGACCTCGTGGCCCTGCTCGTCCGGGATCGAGACCTTCACCGCGCCGGATGCGATGACGTACAGGTGCGCGGCAGGATCCTCGCGATGGAACACGACCTCGTCGCGCGCGAAGCGGCGTGGGCGCATGTGCGCGGCGAGCTCCTTGCGCTCGACGTCCGTGAGCGCTCCGAAGATCGGGACCGCCCCGAGCACGCGCATGACGGAGTCGGCATCCACGGCCACGGAACGATACGCTCGGCGCGGTGGGGACACGCTCGCGGGAGACGCCGCGCGAAGGCTGGCTGGAGCGCGAGGACCTTCGCCTCCACTTCGTCGACTGGCCCGGCGACGGCGAGCGGCCCGTCTTCGCGCTGCATGGTCTCTCGTCGAACGCGCGCTTCTGGTCGCGGGTCGCGGCGCGCCTCGACGGAAGGCGCGTCGTGGCGCTCGACCAGCGCAGCCACGGCGGCTCCGGGGCATCGCGCGAAAACGACACTGCGGAGACCTTCGTAGGGGACGCGGCCTTCGCGATCGGCGCGCTCGGTCTGCGCCGGCCGGTCGTCGCCGGTCATTCCTGGGGCGCGACGATCGCGCTCGAGCTCGCGGCGCGCCACCCCGATCTGCTCTCGGCGCTCGCGTTCATCGACGGGCCCGCCTGGCCGCTCGCGGAGGTCATGGGTTGGGACGCGTTCGCGAGCCGCGCGCAGCCTCCGCTCCCGCGGTATGCCGACCTCGACGCGGCGATCGCCGCCATGCGCGGCGCGCATGCCCAGGCGTGGGACGATGATCTGGTCGAATTCGTGCGGGCCGGTCACGTGCGCGACGGCGATGCGGTCGTGCTGCCGCTCACGCACGACGCGAGGGCGCGGATCCTGCGCGATCTCTTCTCGCTCAGGCAGGATCTCGCGTGGCCGCAGGTCACCGTGCCCGCTCTTGCCGCGTTCGCATCGCGCAAGAGCGAGGTCATGCTCGCAGCGTCGCGGCGTGCAGCCGATCGCCTCGGTCGAGTCGCGCCAAAGGTACTGATCAAGTGGTACGACTCGCCGCACGACATCCCGCTTTACGCGCCGGACGAGATCGCGAGGGACATCGCGGGGCTCTGAGCGACCGCACGCTCGCCCGCCTCGCTGCTTGACGCTGACGGAACGCACCCGAAGACTTCACGTTAGGCAAGCGAGTCGCGCCAGCTTCACGAATCCGGCTTTGGGGAAGGAAAAAAACTGAAGCTCGTTACGATCGCGGCCGTCCTCTGGTACGTCGCCAGCTCACTCGCGGTGATCCCGCCGGAATCCGGGCTCGACGGGACCGCGGCCGCGGGCGGGCAGTTCCGCGCGTTCTGGGCGGATGCGTTCGGGGAAGGCATCAACGACCAGGCCGAGATCGATTCGCTGGTCGCCGCCACCAAGTCGGCGCACGCGAACGCGATCGTGGCGCAGGTCGTCCGCCGCGGCGACTGCTTCTGCTTGCGCGCGGGAATACCGGTGCGCGAGACGCTCGCGACCGGATTCGATCCGCTTCAGGCGCTGATCGAGACGGCGCACGCGCAGGGGATCGAAGTGCACGCGTGGGTGATCGTGACCGCGATGTGGAACAGCACGACGCCGCCTCGCGATCCGAATCACATCTTCAATCTCCACGGGCCCGCCGCGTCCGGCCGCGACAACTGGGTCATGACCCGCTCCGACGGACTCGCCAAGGTCGGGGACGACTGGAACCTCGATCCGGGCCATCCCGACGCGGCCGCGTGGGTCGTGAGCATGGCGACGGCGATCGTCAAGAACTACGACGTGGACGGGATCAACCTCGACCGCATCCGCTACCCCGACGGGAACGTCGCCGGCGGCGTTCCGTCGTGGGGCTACAACCCCACCGCGCTCGAGCGCTTCCGCGCCGAGACCGGCCGCGCCGGCACGCCATCCAACACCGATGCGCAGTGGACCGAGTGGCGGCGCGATCAGGTTACCGGGCTCATGCGCCGGATCTACCTCGACGCGACCGCGCTCAAGCCGAACATCCGCGTCTCGGCGGACACCATCACGTACGGGAATGGACCGCAAACGATCGGGAGCTGGGAGGGAACGCGGGCGTACGCCGAGCAGCTGCAGGACTGGCGCGGGTGGCTGAGCGAAGGGATTCTCGATACGGCGATCCTCATGAACTACAAGCGCGACACGCTCGCCACCGAGCCCGGCAACCAGCGCCGGATGTACGACGAGTGGAGCGAATTCGCGAAGGACAACCAGTACCGCCGCTCCGCCGTGGTCGGTTCCGGCCTCTACCTCAACACGATCGCCTCGAGCGTGAGCCAGGTCCGCCGGGCCGTCGCGCCGAGCGGCGCCGGGAACAAGGCCGCCGGCTGGGTCGGCTATTCGTACCGGACGCCGGATCTCGCGGCCGACGCGGGGACGCGCAGCGGGGCGGCGAGCCGCGCCGAGCTCATCCGCGGGCTCACGCAGCCCTCGGATTACGACACGACGTCTCCGGCCGTCTTCGCCGATACGCCGGCCGTTCCCGCGATGACGTGGAAGACGCAGCCGATCTTCGGGCACGTGCGCGGGTCCGCGCTGACGTCGGATGGGACGCCCCTCGCGGGGACGGTCATCCACCTGGTCGAGGCGAGCGACGGCTTCCTCCTGCGGAGCACGACGAGCGACGGGTCCGGATGGTTCGGCTTCGTCGACGTTCCGACGGCGAGCTATCGCGTGACGACCGACTCGCCGCGGGTGAGCGAGCGCGTGCTCGGCCAGGTGACCGTGGTCGCTGGGCAGGTGACGACCCTCGGCGCGGCCACGCCGACGCCCATGCCGCCGCCGATCCCTTCGCCCGCCTGCGAGCCTGTCGTTGGTCCGGGCATCGCGCCGCCGTCGGGCGTCGCGTCCGGAATGGCCGGCTTCCACGCCTCGTGGTACGGACAGAGCGGTTACTCGACGCTGTGCCCGGGCCAGAGCGCGACCGCGGTGGTCGCCTACTACAACAGTGGATCGCAGGGCTGGCTCGCCACGAAGATGGGCGAAGTCGCCTATCTCGGGACATGGAACCCCGAGCCGGGACAGGATCGGGCGAGCTCGCTCGGCGGTGACGGGGGCGCGGGATCACCGTCCACCGGCTGGCCGCGCTACAACCGCGTCGCCGTTCAGCCGGCGGAGTGGGTCGGGCCGAATCAGGTCGCGTGGTTCCAGTTCACGATCGTGGCCCCGCAGGTGCCGGGGACCTATCGCCTCGCGATCCGTCCGCTCATCGAGGGGGCGGAGTGGATGGAGGACTACGGGGTCTTCTGGGTCGTCACCGTCCGCCCGCCGTAGCGCGCCAGAGCCCAGAGCTCGTGCGCTGCGGGTGGCACCGTGAGGCGTGGGTCTCTCGCGACGCGCGGGTGCCCCGGGGACCCGCCCTCGCGGAACGAGCGAAGCGAGTGACGCGACCGGAGGGGAGGGTGCGCGAGCGAGAGACCTATCCCGAGCGGCTTCGCCGTCAGGGGCCCTGCCCTTGGACAGGACCCGCACGGGCAAGCCACGTCCCAGCGCGCTAGCGGACCGTGACGGTGGCGATCTGCGCGGTCTCGCCAGCGTACGAGAACAGGAGCTGGTAGCTGCCGACCGGGACGTTGGTCGGCACGCTGAGGAAGATCTGACCCGAGCCGTTCAGCGTTCCCGTCGCGGCCCGACGGTTCGAAACCGTGACCGGGTCGTTCAGGAACACACCGAACGCGCCTGCCCCGGGCCGACCGTTCCCGCGAATGACCGTGAACGAAGCCCCGAGGGTGCCGCCGCGCTGGGCCGTGAGCGGGCCCGTATAGGTGACGCGCGTGCCGTCCTTCAGCGTGACCGTGGGCCCTGCCGGCCGTGGCACGGGCCGCGGGGTTGGAGCGACGGTCGGCCCGGGCGTCGGTTCGGGAGGGGGTTCGGGAGTGGGCTCGGGCGTCGCGGCAGCCGTGGGCTGCGGCGCCGCGGTCGGCACAACTCCTGACGACGGCGCAGGGCTCGCAGTCGGCGCGCCCATCAGGCTCGGAGCGGCGAGGGCCACACCACCGATCAGCGCGATAAGCACCACACCGGCGATCGCGAACATCAACGGGCTGGTTCTCTTGCCCGGCTTGATCTTCGGCAGCACCGCGGATTCAGGAACGCGATAGGCACCGTGCCAGCGCGCCGCGAGCTGTCGGCCCGTCGGGCCGAGAACGGTCTGGATCCACTCGTTCTCGTCCGGGTCGAGGAACCAGGTCTGGATCGCGTGGATGTCGTGCGGCGCGGGCGGTGGCTTCGAGGCGACCTGGTTCTCCTGGACCCACATCTGTTCGACCGGATTCCAGGTGAATATCGGGGCCTCTCGACGTCCCACCACTTCCATCACGTCCAGGTCAGTCGGCATGTTCGCAAGACTGACCCGTTCACGTGTCGCGAACGGCACCCAATCGGTGGGCCGGGGTACTAGTACTTTGCTCCTAACTCGCGCGAGGGAGTGAGCACCGTGGCGATCGCCGAAGCGAGAGCGCTCGCCGTATCCGCTCGGTAGCCCTAGCCCTCCTCGGGTGCGACGGCGGCGACGATCGCGAGGTCCTGTGGCCTCACTTTCGCCGGGTCGAACTTCCGCACGTTCGCGGTCATGCGCGTGAGCAGCTCGGCCATGGTCATCGGGGGCTTCTCGCCCTTCTTCGACGGGATCCAGCGCACGGGATTGCAGCGCGCGACGACGACCTGACGGAGGTACGGGCTCTTCATCCCGCGCTCCTGCAGGGTGTTGACGTGCACCGCGACGCGGTCGTCGATGTCCATGAGCCGCACCGCCCACTGCTCGCGCTGCCGCAGCGCAGCCGGCAGCGCCGTCTCCATGAAACGGTCGACGCGACGCAGCATCGAGTTGTACGACGATCCGGCGAAGCGGTCCCGCTTCTCGTACGCCGCGCCGAGCGTCAGGAACGCAGGCGACTCGAAGCTCGTCGCGTGCTCCGCTTCCTTCGAGCGCGGCGTCTCCTTGGCGAGCGAGCGTGCCATGCGGATGACCTCGAGGGCGCGATCGCGCAGGTTGTGCGCCTTCTCGGTGTTGAGCGCGAGGATGCGGTACGCGAGCGCGGGATCGTCGGTCAGGAGGGCCGTGATAGCGCGCAGCCCGAGCTGCTTCGCCGCGGCGAGGCGGTGCCGCCCGTTCGGCGACCAGAATCCGTCCGCGCTCGGGATCGCGATGACCGGATCGAGGAACAAGCCCGACGCGCCGATCGCGGTCGCGAGACGGTCGGCGTGCGTTCTCGAGAGATCGCGCTGGAACGGCGTCGCGTCGACGCTCGCGAGCGGCAGGGACGCGAGGACCAGCGGGGCGCCGGCGTACGGATCGCGATACGCGGCGAGCACCGATCCCTTCGCGCTCTCGATCCTCTCGGCCAGCGCCGCGACATGCGCATCGCCGCGATCGAGCGCGGCGTCCCGCGCCTCGGGGCCGCGCGGCTCCGCCGGCCCGCGCTTGCGCCGGGTCGTCGTCTTTCGGGTCGTGGCCTTTTTGGTGGTGGTCTTCCTGGCGGGACTCATGCGCTACTCCCCTCCTGCTTGCGCGGCTTCCGGTGCCGGCCGAAGCGTGGCCGGCGCGGTGAAGTGTCGCAGGCGCTCGACACGGGCGGCGACCGTGCCAACGACGCCGGCGATGATCAGGGCGCCGATGGTCGCGGCGCCGGGCGCTCCGACGAGGGCCGTGACCGCGCCGGTCTGCAGCTGCGAGGCGTTCGTCAGCCCGCGGGAGACGATGACGAAGAGCGACATGACGCGGCCTCGGTAGACGTCGTCCGCGGCAAGCTGCGCGATCGCGTTGCGCATGGTGCCCCACGTCGCGTCCGCGAAGCCGAGCAGCGCGAGCACCGCCATCGAGAGCCCGAACGACCGCGACCAGGCGAAGACCAGCAGCATGGCCGCGTACAGCGCGCCCGCGCCGAGCATGAACGCGCCCTTCCGTCGCACGTCCCCGACCGCGACAAGCAGCACCATCCCGGCGATGGCGCCCGCGCCGATGCTCGAGAGCAGCAGCCCGAGCCCTTCGGCGTCGGTGCCAAGGACGTCACGCGCGAAGATGGTGACGAGCGCCTGGTTGTGCCCGAAGATCGAGAGCGACGCCTCGATCGCGAGGACGAGCGGAAGGATCGTGCTGGCTCGGACGTAGCGAAGTCCTCCGACGAGCTCGTCGCGGATCGAGCCGCGCGGACGGTCCGCGGCGGCGGGGATCCGCATCGCGAGGAGCCCGGCGATGATCGCGAAGTAGCTCACCGCGTTCACGAAGAATGGCGCGGCCACTCCGACGCGCGCGATGAGAAGGCCCGCGACGGCGGGCCCCACGAGGTTCGAGGTGCGGAAGAGCATCGCGTTCAGCGTGATCGCGTTCTGCAGCTGCCCGCGCGGGACGAGTGTCGGGAAGAGCGACTGCCGGCCCGGCGCGTCGAACGCTGCGATGATCGCGTTCAGCAGGTTGATCGCGTAGATGTGCCAGAACGCGATCTGCCCGCTCACCACCAGCGCCCCGAGCACGAGCGAGGTCGCGACCGATGCGCTCTGCGTGATGAGGAGGAGCCGCCTCCGCTCCACGCGGTCGGCGACCGTCCCGCCGATGAGCGCGAAGGCGAAGAGCGGCGCCGCGCGGAACACGCCGCCCAGACCGAGGAGGAGCGGCGAATCGGTGAGCTGGTAGAGGAGCCAGGTCGTCGCGGTGAGCTCGATCCACGTCCCCGACATCGAGACGAGCTGGCCGACCCAGTAGAGCGCGTAGTTGCGGTGCGCGAGCGGCGCGAGGCCTGGGAGGGAGCGCACCGGCTAGTGCTTCTCCCGGAGCTGGCGGATCCGCTTCCTCGCGCGTTGGGCGACCTCGCGATCGCGGGCGATGATGCTGATCGACCCGTCGCGCTCGAGATATGCGGCCTTCACTTCGCGAAGATCGTCGATCCCGTGCTCGCGAGCGGCCATTTCGAGCTCAGCCAGCTCGACGTGTTCCCGGCGCATGTTCTCCTCGAGGATCCTCCCGTTCTCGATCAGCGGAGTGGGCTCGCTCTCGAAGAGGTGCTCGATCACCGGGATCCGATGACCGATCCGGCCGAGCACGAGATTCATTCCGACGAGCGTGGACGCCGCGATGACCCCACCGATGAGCGAGTTGTCGCCGCCGGTCATGGCGTTCTGCACGGCGTTCGAGATGATCAGGATGACGACGAGGTCCATCGGGCTGTACTGGCCGAGCTCGCGCTTCCCGGCGATACGCAGCAGAACAAGCACGACGATGTAGACGGCCGCGGTCCGAAAGACGATCTCCCACCAGGGCGTCTGGAGATCGAACACACGCTCAGGATGACAAAAGTGTCGTCAGAAAGCGCGGGGACGACGCGCCGCTAGCGGCGAGGTGTCGACGCGGTCAGGGTGTCGGCGTCGGGCGGCGCGAGGGGAAGGCCGGCACGACGAGGTCCTGACCGAAGATCTTCGACCGGGGCGTCGCGTCGAGGAATCTCATGATCCCCGTCGCGATGCCGCTTGCGAGCCGGTCGGGCTCGTCGAGCATGAGAGCGCGGTCATGGTCGTGCGAGACGTAGCCCATCTCGAGGATGACCGCGGGGGTGTGCGCCGCGACCGCGTGCCGGTAGCGGCTCCAGCTGAACGCGAAATAGCCACGCATGTTCGCGGTGATGTGCGTTCCGTCGTACTCGAGGCCCGTTGCGGCCCAGTACGAATCACGGACCGCCGTCAGAAGCAGGTCTTCGTACGGTCCCCGACGCGAACCATGCGCCATCTTGAAGCCGCTCCACTCTCCTACCCCGTCGCTGTCCCCATGAAGCGCCACGAACGCGTCCGCGACGTACCCTGCCGGGACCGTGGTCGGAAGGACGTCCACGGCGATCCCGTTCGAGTTGAGGATCACGGCAACGCGCTGCGCGATGTCGAGATTGATCTCCGCCTCCGTGACGCCCTCCCAGAGCGCCCCGGTCTGCGGAACAAGCCGGCGAAGCTCGTCCGGCACCTCATCGGTCTTCCAGTGGCCGGCCTGGATGCCGACGCGGCGGAGTCCGGTGGGGATGGCTTTCGGCACAGGAATGCGGATGATCCCGGTCGCGTTCGGGCTCGCGGTCGGTCCGGGCGTCTCGACCACGGCTCCGCCCGGCGGAGCCGCCGCCGACCACGGGTCGTCCGGATCATCCGGATCGGATCCGATCATGCCGAGCGGAGCGCCGGCAGGGACGAAGCGCGGATCCGTCGCGGGAAAGCCGACGCTCAAGCCCAAGCCGCCGACCTCGATGCCGTTCGGTGCTGTGGCGGCGATGACGAGCATCACCGCGGCGCCGACCGCAACGATGGACAGCCCCGCGGTCGTGCGCCTCAGAAGCTCCGCCTCACGAGACGCATTCTTAGGCCACCGCGACTTCGCGGACCCACTTGATCCATAAGAATCCCCGAAGACTTGGGACGACGAGACGTAACGGATACCCGTGCCCGGGCGCAAGCGTCTCGCCGCCCACGTGCGTAGCCAGGATCGCCCGCTCGGCCTCCCGACGATCGAACGTCCACCGATGCCCGGTAACGGAGATGACCGCGACATGTGTCGCGTTGTCGGCGATCCCGCGGGCGGCGAGCAGATCTCCGAGGGATATGCCGGACCAGACTTGCTCGCTCCACCAGCCCCCGGTGCAGTCGAGGATCGCGCTCGCCTCCCGACGCGGTAACGCGACGACGTCGGCGTACGAGAGCTCGGCACCGCGGGCCACGGCGCCGCTCACGCGCAGGCGCCACGCGGCGACATCGATGGCCGGCACCCTGTCGAAGCTCCACATCGTCACCGGAAACGCGTTGCCGGTGAACGAGCCGGCGTGCCGAGAGCCGGTCAAGCGCCGCGCGAGCGCGAAACGGTCGATCACGGCCGTCACCGCGAGTGATGCGGCAAAGAGGCCGAGTCCCCGGAGCACGGCGCGCCGGCCGGCCAGTGAGACGAGCGCCGGTCGTGACTCGCCGCGCAGGAGCGCGTGCGCGACGAGGATCGCCCCGAGCGCGAGGCCGGCGATCACGTGGAGATTCAGCGCCGAATAGCCGAGCGGGCGATCGAACGAGACGACCCCCGTTGTCCAGGCGATGCCGATGCCGGCGGCGGCCACTGTCGCGACCGCGGAGGCCAGGCCGATCCACACGCTCGGCGTCGCCGCGCCGCGGCGGCGGAGGGAGCGGCGCGCGATCGCGTACTTCCACGCGAGCCCGAGGACCAGCGCGACGCCCGCCACCCGGTGACCGGCGTAGAGCGGTGCCGCGGCCGGCTCCGGGAGCAGCCAGGCGATCACCCCGGTCGCGAGGAGCATCGCGACGGCGGCGAGGAGCGTGAGGTTCACGAGCCGCCGAGGCATCGTCGCGATGCTACGGCGCGCTCGCTGGCAGACTGGCGCGGTGCCGGAACGCGATCTTCTCGTGCTGACCGAGCAGCCCCTGAACGCCGAGACAAAGCTCGAGGAGCGGACGCCCCCGATCGTGCCCGCCGGCCGCCACTACGTTCGGACGCACTTTCCGATCCCCGAGGCGGCGCAGGCGCTGATCGTCGATGCGGAAAGCCCGCGGTCCGTGTCGTTGCTGGACGTTCGCGCCCTGCCCGCGCGCACCCTCGCGGTCACGCTCGAGTGCGCCGGCAACGGACGGCGCTTCCTCGAGCCTGCGGTCCCCGGCGAGCAGTGGGGCCTGGGGGCCGTCGGCACCGCGGAGTGGACGGGAGCATCCCTTCGCTCGGTCCTCGAGCTCGCCGCGTTCCCACGCCGCGCGGTCGAGGTGCTCTTCCGCGGTGCGGACTCCGGCGTCCCGAAGGACCTCGGCAAGCAAGTCGCGTACGAACGCTCGCTGCCGGTGGACGTCGCGCTCGGAGATGACGTGCTCGTCACGTATGCGATGAACGGAGAGCCCATACCGCCGGAGCACGGAGGACCACTTCGCCTCGTGGTCCCCGGCTGGTACGGGATGGCCTCGGTCAAGTGGCTCTCGCGCATCACGCCGCTCGACCAGCCGTTCGCCGGCTTCTTCCAACGTGACCGCTACGTGATCGACGGGCGCCCGCTCCGGGAGATCGCGCCTCGGGCCGTGATCACCCATCCGCGAGACGGTGACGAAGTCCCGGCTCCGCTGCTCGAGGTGCGCGGCTACGCATGGTCGGGGATCGCGCCGATCGAGCGGGTCGACGTGAGCGTGTCCGACGATGTGCGCGTCGCCGACCTCGACGCGTCGCCGTCACCGTACGCGTGGCGGGCATTTCGCATGCGGCTCCTCGTCGAGCTCGCGGCCCGGGGATCGGCGATGAGCTTCGAGCTCGTGGCCCGCGCGACCGACGCCGCGGGCAACACGCAGCCACTGGGGCAGCGCTGGAACGCCCTGGGCTACATGAACAACGCCGCGCGGCCGGTGCGGATCCGGGTGAAGTCCTAGGCGCCGGCCTCGACGGATGACTCGAGCTGATCCCCGGCTTCATCGAGCATCGCGCCGACGCGGCCCGCGACCTCCGGGAAGAGAGCCTGGGCCGCGACGATATTGGACTCCGCGCCCGAGTGGGGATTCAGACGCCCGTCGTCGAGCCCGTCGTGCACGCGTCCCTGCTCGCGGTCGTAGACCGGCCTTCCCGCGGCGTTGCGCCCTGAGAACCAGGCGCGCGCGTGATCGCGCCAGCGCGCGTATGCGCTCTCGTTCGTCGCCTGATACAGGCGGTCCATCACGTACACCGCCGCCGCGACGCCGTATGGCTGGACCATGCTCTCCGGGAACGAACGCTCTATCTGGGGCGTCAGCAGGGCGTGCGCGCTTCGGCGCGCGATCTGGAGCAGGTCCGGCCGGTCGAGCACGAGCGCCGCCTCGGCGAGCGCCCCCTCCTGCACGTGTCCCCAGAGATGAGGCGTGGGTTCGCCCCGGACGTTCAGGAGGACGTCGCCCTCCCGGCACGCGGCGATCTCGTCGCACCAGCGCTCGAGCGTGTCCCGCAGCACCGGCGTGAGGCCGATGCGCATGAGGTCGAGCGCCGCGAGGACGTGGATCGCGCGCACGTCGGGCGGCGCCTCGTTCTCGGTCGCGTACGCGAACCCTCGCGCCAGCGGGAGCGCGACGCGCGGATCGCGCAGCGCGAGATGCGCCTTGGCGAGGGCGCGGACCGCGCGCGCCTGCCAGAACGTGCCGCCGGCGAACGAGGTCGGACCGTCGGTGTTGATGGTGCCGTCCCAGTCGTGGATGAAGTTGTGGAACCGGCCGTCCTCGCGCTGCATGTAGAGCACGAAGTCGAGCAGACCGCTCGCCCATTCTCCGAGCCGGCGGTCGCCGGTGTCCTTGAAGAGGTCGAGCAGGAGCACGACGGCGCGGGCCGCGTCGTCGACGCACGCGACGCCCTCGAAGCCCTTGTCGCGAGCGGCGAGCGCGAAGTCCTCGTCGTTGGCGTAAACGGTGAGCGCCCAGGCGTGCGGGCCCGCGGCCGGCACGCGGCGCGTCAGGCGAGCGAGCTGCCTAAGCGTGGCGCCACTCCTCGAGGCTCGCGATGATCTCCGGAACGGAGAAGTCCGCGGCCGCGACGACCGAGTCGGCGGCGCCGTAGTACATGCGGATCCGGTCCGGACCGATCTCGACCGCCCCGCACGAGAAGATCGTGTTGTTGAAGAGGCCGAGCCGTTCGTATCCGCACTCGGGCGCGAGGATCGGCTCCGGCGAGCGCGCGAGGACCTTGCGCGGGTCGGCGCCGTCCAGGAGCAGGCCGCCCATGGCGTAGCGGTTGTGGCGATCGACCCCGTGATACAGCTCGAGCCAGCCGTCCTTCGTGCGGATCGGGACCGCAGACGCGCCCGTGCGGAGCTCGTCCCACCGGTCCCATCGCGGAAGGCACACGGTCTCGTGGCCGCCCCATTCGACGAGGTCATCCGAGAACGCAACCCAGATGCCGAAGATCCGGCCGAACGATTGGGGCATCGGGCGAGTGAGAGCCACGTACTTGCCATCCATCTTCTCGGGGAAGATCACCACGTCCTTGTGGTCGGGCAGGAAGATCAGACCACGCCGCTCGAAAGCCCTGAAGTCCGTCGTCGTCGCGAGGCTGGTGGTGATCCCCCACCGCGACACGGAGACGTAGGTGACGTGCCAGCGCCCGTCGATGAAGGTCGCGCGCGGATCCTCGACGCCGTACTCCTCGATGTCCTCGTGTGGCATGAGCGCGGGCCGCTCGTCGACCTCGAAGGCGACGCCGTCACCGCTGCGCGCGACCCGCAGGTGCGACATCTGCGCGAGGTAATCGCAGTAGCCGTCGTTGATGTTCCGCATCACACCGGTGTTGTTCCGGTAACGGATCGCGCGGGGGTCGCGAAGGTCGAGGCCCGGGAGATTCCTCGGGATGTACGCGATGACCACCTCAGGCGGATGCTTCGCGGTATCGAGGAAGCACATCCCGATCACGTCGTCCTTGGTGTACCCGCGGCCGAGCGGGCGCAGGACCGGGTGGGGCCCGTCGAGGTCGAGCGTGAGCGCGCCGGTGGGCGGGTCGATGTCGCTGCGCGGACGTTCGGCCACCCGCAGCAGGAGCACGACCTCGCCGTCGACTCGAGCGGTCGCCGCGTTGAAGACCGAGACGACCTCGAGCTCCGGCTGCGACGGCTTCACGTCGCGCGGAGTGATCAGCGGGTTCTCGTCGAGACGCAGGCCCAAGCTCATGCGGGACGAGGTTCGACCGACTCCTCGCTCGCGCCCTCGTGGGCGCGCTCGAGCGCCGCGGGAGCTGACTCGAGCACCTCGCGGGTGAGCGCGAGGACGCGACGGCCGACGTTCGGCCAGGCCATCTCTTTTCCGTACTCGTAGGCGCGGGTCTCGAGCTCGTGCTTGAGCGATGGATCGTCGAGGATGGCGAGCACCGCGCGCGCGAGGCCGTCGGAGTCGCGGACACCGACGAGGAGACCGCGCCCGTCGGCGAGCGCTTCGGCCGCGTGCAGGTAGCGCGTCGACACGATCGCCTTGCCCGCGCCGAGCGCGTAGGCGAGGGTCCCGCTGGTGATCTGGTTCAGGTCCAGATACGGGGTGACGTACACGTCGGTCGCTAGGAGATAGTCGACGATCTCGCGCTGGGTCAGGTACTGGTTCACGAACTGGACGTGGTCGGCCATCCCCAGGCGCTCGATCACGGCGACGAGCTCGTTGCGGTAGCGCTCGCCTTCCTTGCGGAGGAGCTCGGGGTGAGTCTGCCCCACGATGAGGTAGAGCGCGTCGGGGTGGCGTGCGACGACCGCGGGCATGGCCGCGATCATGTGCTCGAGGCCCTTGCGCGGATCGACGAGACCGAACGTCGACAGGATCGTTCGGCGCTCCATCCCGAGCTGCCGCTTCAGCCGGCGCCGGCCGCGCGGGACGATCGCCGGCATGCCGTGCGGGATCACGATGGGGCGCCCCTCGACGCCGTAGACGTCCGCCAGCAGGCGCGCGGCGGTCTCCGCCATGACCACGATCCGCGAGCTGCTCGCCGCGATCCGGCGCACGGTGTCGCGGATCTGCGGCTCGGGCTTCGGCAGGACGGTGTGCAGCGTGGTGATCGCGGGCTTGTTCAGCTCGTTGAGGAAAGGAACGGCGTGATCCTCATAGACGCCATCGCGCCAGGTCCCGAAAAGACCGAACTCATGCTGGAGGTTCACCACGTCGGCCGACGATTCGTTGATCGCGCGCGCCGCGCCCCGGTAGCTCTGCATGTCGCCCTGCCTGATCCGCCAGCGAACGTCCGGCCCGTACGCTCGGGCGGCGTTCGGCTCGTCGATCGCGGCGGAGATGCAACGGACCGCTGGGTCGGCCGCCTTCACAGCGGCCATGAGGTCAGCCGTGAACGTGGCGATGCCGCAGCGTCGGGGAATGGCGGAGGCGACGAAAGCGATGCGCACCAGACCATTCTGCGGTGTGAGCGCCTTCTCGTTTGGCAAGGCGATGCCCAGGGGTGGAACACCATGCTGGATCGCCATCCCTATGGGTCGAGCAGAAAGCGTGCCTTTCGGTTATTTCTCTCGTGAGATCGGGAGGCCCGCGTTGCGCCACGCGGTGAAACCGCCGCGCAGATTCGCGACGTCGCGACCCGCCGACTCGAGGATGCTCGCCGCCAGGCTCGAGCGGATGCCGCCCGCGCAGTACGTCACGATCGGGCGACCGGCGGGCAGGTCGCCGGCTCGGTCGCGGAGCTGCTCGTAGGGGACGTGCACCGCGCCCGGCGCGTGACCCGCGCGCCATTCCGACACCTCGCGCACGTCGAGGAGTACCGCCCCACCGCCGGCGCGCTCGGCGGCCGCGCGAGCGTCGAGCTGCTCGATCCGCATGACCTCATCGCCGCCGGGCGGCTCGGGCGATGCGTAGCCGCGGACGTCATCGAAGCCGATGACCGCGAGCTGCGCCCGAAGACGTTCCGCTTGATCCGAGTCGAGCGAAAGGATCACGATCGGGGTCCCGAACGGGATGGTCGCCCCGACCCTCACCGCGAACGAATCGTTCCCGACCACGTTCAGCGCCCCGCTGCGGTGACCGGCGCCGAAGAGGTGCGGCGGCCGCGGGTCGATCAGCGCGGCACCGCTCGGCGCATCGCGGAGGAACGCGAGCGGCCGCCGGTCCGAGAGCGGCGCGCCTTCGGCGTTCAGCGCGCGGACGTGCGGGTAGTACACCGGCGCGACCGGCAGCCCCTCCGCGATCGCCGCGCGGAACGACGGGTAGTCGCCCGACGCGGCGCGCGCGATGTGGTTGTGCTTCCGCTCGAAGCCGATGGTCGTCCACCGCGACCCCGCCACCTCGGCCGTGCAGGCGCTGCCGCCGCCGTGCGTCGGGAAGACCGCGACGTAGTCGGACAGGGTGAGCACCCGCTCGCGCAGCGTGTCGTACGCCGATCGCGCGAGCGTCTCGGCGAGCTTGGGGCCGAGGAGGTCGACGCGCGCGATGTGTCCGACGAGCAGCGCTCCGCCCGAGAAGAGGTACTGCGGATCGTCGGCGCGCCGCAGATCGGCGACGAGGTAGGCGACGTGCTCGGGCGTGTGCCCCGGCGTCGCGACGAACCCGATGCTGAGCTCGCCGACCCGCACCGTGTCGCCGTCCGCGTGCGAGGCGTGTGGATAGGTCACCGCCGCCCCCTTGCCGGTGTGGACCGTGATCGGCCGCAGCTCCGAGAGCGCCCGCGAGCCCGATATGTAGTCGTTGTGCACGTGTGTCTCGAACGAATCCGTGATCAGGACGCCGAGCTGGGAGGCCGCGGCCAGGTACGGCTCGATGTGGCGGTCGGGATCGACGAGGAACGCGACGCCGGCATCCGGATCCGCGACGAGGTAGCTCGCGTGGCCGAGTCCGGGATCGAAGAACTGCTGCAGCAGCACGGCGGAAAGATACGCCGGGCCGATCACATGGTGGAGATGCCCGCGACCCCGAGAAGCAGGGGCAGGACCGAGCCGAAGAGATATCCCGCGACTCCAGCGAACGCGGCAAGCGCGACCACCTCGAGGCCCGAGCCGATCGGGTTGCGCCTTGTCCAACGCGTCTTGTACGCGCCGATCGCGAACACGACGACGAGACCGAGCAGGACGGCCGCCCAGATCGCGACGTTCGTCGGCAGCAGGAGGTACGGGACGATCGGCACGAGCGAGGCGATGCCGAACGACCCGCCCATGATGAGCGCGCCCTGAAGCGCTCCACGGCCCTCTTCGACGACCAGCCCGAGCTCCTTCTCCACCATCGTCTTGAGCAGGACGCCCGGCTCTCGCGCCAGCTCGGCGGCGACACGGCGGGCCGCCTCGGGGGAGAGTCCCTCGGTCTCGAGCAGATAGGCGACCTCGGCCTGCGCTTCGGCCGGCCGTTCGTCGACCTCCGCGCGCTCCTTCTCGATCTGCGCGACGTAGATCTCACGCTGGCTCTTCGACGACAGGTACTCGCCCGCGGCCATCGAAAAGACCCCTGCGAGCGCGGAGGCGATGCCGGCCACGACGATGGGGTAACGGTCTCCGGTTGCACCTCCCACCGTGCTCACCACGGCGAGCGTGCTCACGAGGCCGTCCTGCATACCGAAGAGCGCCTCGCGTATCTCGCCGAGCAGGTCGGCCTCGCGGCGCTCCTCGGCGAGGTGCTGGCCGAGCCACTCGCGGTCGAGATGACGCTCGTCGAACGCGTGTCGCTCAGCCATTCGGTCCTAGCGTAGCCAGTCGGTCGGGGGCGATCGCTAGCCGCCGGGCGGCTGGCGGGCGGCTTTCGCCTCCTGCGAGAGGACCTCCTCGCCCGGACCGATGTCGCCGTCGTGGGGCGGGATCACCTCCGGAATGCGCTCGTCGACGCTCTTGCTCTTCGCCTGGGCCTCCGCGGGTGTGTCGTCGGGGCGCGGCTTCTCTTTTTCCATGACCACTGCGACGGCAAGGGCCGTGCCGCTAGCCGGCGGCGGCCGGCTCGCCCGCGCCGACCTCTTCGGGTGGCCGGACGTTGCGGAATGACGCGAATACAAGGAGGTCGTAGACGATCTTCACCCCGCCGGCGATGAAGAACGGGAGGCCGAGCGCGGCCACGCTGAACGCCCATCCGGTGAGCACCGGCGAGAGCGCGGACGCGGCGCTGCGTGCGACATTGGTGAGGCCGGCGGCCGCGGTCCGCTCGTCCGGATCGACGACCGCCATCGTGTAGGACTGCCGCGTGGGCACGTCCATCTGCGAGATGCTCATCCGCAACAGGAAGAGGGCTGCGGCGAGCCCGGCCGTTGGCATGAGTGGCACGAAGATGAGCAGCACGTTGGACGGCAAGTGTGTGAACACCATGGTGTTGATCAGTCCAATCCGGCTGGCGAGCCAGCCCGCCGCGAGCAGCGAGAGGCCCGACAGGACGTTGACGCCGAAGAAGAGCACGCCAAGCTCCTGTGGCGTGAGACCCCAGCGGAGGTCGAACCAGTACGCGACCAGCGAGTGGACGATGAGCCCGCCGGCGAAGGAGTCGATCCCGAACAGGAAGCTGAGCCTGGCGACGGTGCTCGCCGAGCGATGAATTCCCAAGAAGCGCCGCTGGCCCTCGACGTGCGCGACCTCGACGCGATCCGAGAGGCTGAGGAAGATCACGAGGTTCGCGGCGCCGATCGCGGCGTAGATGAGGAAGAGCGGGCGGTACGCGTCCGCACCGGTGAGGCCAAGCGACGCGAACGCCGCCACGACGCCGGCGAAAAGAGAGCCCGCGGCCTGCGCGATGTTGGCCACGAAGGCGTAGATCGAGAAGAGCCACGTGCGTCGTTCAGGCGGCGCGGTCTGGGGCAGGATCGCCTGCTCGACGGTGAGGAACGCTCCGACCTCCGAGCTCGTCGCCGAGATGGTCCCGGTGAACGCGCCGAGCAGGAGGATCGGGAGAGACGAGCCGAACGCGAACAGCAGGCCGCCGATGACCATGAGCGCGGCCATCGTCGCCACGGTCCTCCGGCGTCCGTAGCGGTCGGCGACGATCGCCCAGAGGACCGTCATCACGGCGGAGCCCGCGATCGCCGCCGAAAGCACGAGCCCCACCTGAACGGTGTCGAGCCCCAGGCGGGCCATGTAGACGGCGAGCACGACGGCCAGATAGCCGTAGGCGAAGGTCCGGAGGATCCGCGTGACGAGGAGCTTCCTCCCGTCGGTCGAGAGCCAGGAGAGCGGCGCGGGCGCGCTCCTTTAGATCACGCGCCCTGGTCCGCCGCCCTTTGCGACCAGGGGCAGGCCGGCGCGCGACCAGGCGGTGACGCCCCCCTCGAGGTTCTGGGCGTCGTAACCGCTCTGCTTCAGCGCCTTCGCGGCGCGGTCACTGCGCGACCCGCTCCGGCAGACGGTGACGAGGGGCCGGCCGGTGGGTACTTCACCGAGTTTTCCCGCGAGCTGGCCGAGGGGGATGTGCTGCGCGCCGTCGATGTGCCCGGCATCCCATTCGTCTTGTTCGCGCACGTCGAGAAGGAGCAGTTCGGAACGCCGCTTGCTGACCTCTTGTGGCAGCACGAGCCAATTCTGGCGCACGGAGGCCGAGAGTGGACGCAAAGGCGATTCGGGAGCGACTCCTCCGCGAGCGCGCCGACCTGGAGGCGACGGTGCAGCGGATCAAGGAGCGGCTCGCGGTCCCCCAGCGCGACAGCGGAGGCGACATCGCCCTCGCGGACCAGCACCCTGCGGACGTGGCCAGCGAGACCGAGGCGCGTGAGCTCGATCTCGCGCGCCAGGCGATGTTCGAGTCGCGCATCGCGCTGATCGACGAAGCCCTGGGCAGGCTCGAGCGCGGCGAGTACGGGCGCTGCATCGTCTGCGGCAAGCAGATCCCGGAAGAACGGTTGGAGCTCGTCCCCGAGACGCCGTACTGCGTTGAGGATGCGGAGCGCGAGCAGGCACGGGCACAATGACCCGGTGAAGCCGCCCTTCCCCATCGAGATCGTCCCGCACATCCCGGAGTTCCTCACACGTCGCCGCACGAAGATGACGTTTCCTCTCCGCGCGATGGAAGAGCTCGGGCTCGACCGGCCCGCCTACTTCTGGGTCATCAACCTCTCGTATCGCGGCGAGAAGGGCGCGAGCGCTGCGCCGGCCGACCTCGAGAGCGCGTACGGCACGGTCCGCGGCCGGTGGATGCCGATGGCCGCCGCCGCGCGCGGCGCGGGTCTCGCGGAGGAACGCAACGGGCGGTGGCATCTCACCGCGAAGGGCGGCGAGCTCGCGCGTCGCCAGCACGAGGCCGCGCGTCAGCACTACGCCACCATCGCACCGTTGCCGAAGGACGAGCTCGCGAAGCTCACGCGCCTGCTCGACCGCGCGTTCCAGGCCGCCGCGCGAGCCGCTGAGCCGCGCGAGCGCCTGCGCACGCCGTGGGCCTTCGCGTATCGCGCGGACGATCCGCCCGAGGGTTCCTTCGCGCAGCTCGACGCGGCCGTGTTCGGTCTGTGGCAGGTGCGCGACGACTGCCACATCGCCGCGTGGCGCGCGTCGGGCCTCTCCGGTCCGGACGTCGAGGTGCTGACGCGGATTTGGCGCAGGGAGGCGGCCGACGAATCGGCGCTGGTCGAGCTCCTCCCGCATCAGCGCCCGGAGGACGTGCGAGCCTCGGTCGACCGTCTGCGCAGCGAGGATCGCGTGGAGCGCGCGGCCCTGCGCACGACGGAGCGCGGAGCGCGGACGCGGCAGGCCATCGAGGACGAGACCGACCGGCTCTTCTTCACCCCCTGGCCCGAGGACGTTGGTGCCGAGGGGCGGTGGATTGCCGTCAAGCTGGCCGGGGTGAACGCCGCGCTCGCCTAGGTAGGTCATCAATTAGGTCGGTCATCGACGAGCCCCTCTATCCGCCGAGCAAGGGCTCGTCTTCACAATGGCACGGCGATTGCCGGGCCTCCGTTACATGCTCGACCAGGAGGCGCTCCGCGAGGCGCAGGTCGCCCCCCGACCTCCTCCGACCGGCGGCCGGGTCCTGGTGGTCGACGACGACCGCGATGTCGCCCAGCTCGTCGGGACGGTGCTCGGCGAGGCGGGCCACGAGGTCCGCACGATCACCGACGCGCGCCAGGCGATGGATGCCTTCAACGAGTTCCACCCTGACCTGATCACCCTGGATGTGCTGATGCCGAGCGTCGACGGGATCAGCCTCTGCTTGCAACTCCGGCGCAACACCGACGTGCCGATCCTCTTTCTCTCGGCCAAGGACGATCCGCCGGATCGCGTCGTGGGCCTGCGGATCGGCGCGGACGACTACCTCGGGAAACCATTCGACAACGACGAGCTCGCGGCACGCGTCGAGGCGCTGCTTCGCCGCGAGCGCGTGCGGACCGATCACTCGAAGGACCGCCAGCTCCGCTTCGGCACCTTCATCATCGATCTCGCGAGCCTGCAGGCGATCGCCGGCGACAAGCAGCTGCCACTCACCCCGACCGAGTTCAAGCTCCTGCGCTCGCTCGCGAGCGAGCCGGGCCGCGTGTTCACGCGGGACGATCTGCTCGTCGGGGTCTGGAGCTACGAGCCGGGAAGCGACACGCGCCTCGTCGACGTGCACGTCGGGCGGCTCCGCAAGAAGCTCGAGCAGGGCGAGGTTAGCGAGGTGTCGATCGAGACGGCGCGCGGCTTTGGGTATCGGCTGATCCAGCGGTCCTGACCTCGCGCCGCGAGCGCACCGCCTCAGCGATGCTACGCAGCACCTCGACGGTCGCGTCCCACCCGATGCACGCGTCCGTGATGCTCTTGCCGTACACCAGCCGCTCCGCGTCAGCGTCCTGACGGCCCTCGACGATGAAGCTCTCGGCCATCACGCCGACGATGCCGCGCTCGCCCGCGGCGACCTGCGCCGCGACCGCGCGCGCGACGATCGGCTGCCTCGCGTGGTCGCGGCCGCTGTTCCCGTGCGAGAGGTCGATGACGAGATGTCCCGGCAGCGACGCCGCGCCCAGGGCATCGAGCGTCCGGCGCACGCTCTCGCGCTCGTAGTTCGGCCCCGGCGTGCCGCCGCGCAGCACGACGTGCGCGCTCGGGTTGCCGCGGGTCTCCACGATCGCGGCGAGGCCCTGCTCGGTGACGCCCATGAAGCTGTGCGGCTCACGCGCCGCGCGCACCGCGTCGATCGCGATCTGCACGTTGCCGTCGGTGCCGTTCTTGAAGCCGACCGGCATCGAAAGGCCCGAGGCGAGCTCGCGATGCACCTGGCTCTCGGTGGTGCGCGCGCCGATCGCGGCCCACGCGACGAGATCGCTCGTGTACTGGGGCGAGATCGGGTCGACGAACTCGCACGCGGCGGGCACGCCCATCTCCACCAGGTCCAGCAGGAGCCGGCGCGTCATGCGCAGCCCGTCGTTGATCCGGAACGAGCCGTCGCGGTGCGGATCGGAAACGAGGCCCTTCCACCCGACGCTCGTGCGCGGCTTCATGAAGTAGGCGCGCATCACCACGACGAGCTCTTCGCTGAGCTCGTCACCGATGGCACGGAGACGCCTGGCGTAGTCGAGTGCGGCCACCGGGTCGTGGATCGAGCACGGGCCGGAGATGACGATCATCCGGTCGTCGGCCAGGTCGAGGATGCGCGCGAGCTCCTCGCGCCAGCCCGCGACCGACCGCGACCCGCTCTCCGAGAGCGAGAGCTCCTCCAGGATGATGGCCGGCGGCACGAGCGGGCGGTACCCGGTGACGCGGAGGTCGCGCGTCTTCACGGACTCAGAATACCGGCGTCTCCCGATACGTCCCGAAGGATCGCTTCAGTGCGATCACGATCTCCCCCATCGTCGCCCGCGCCTTCACCGCGGCGATCGTCGGCGGCATCAGATTCGCGCTCTGGTCGCTCGCGACGTCCGTGAGCTCCCGCAGCACGCGGTCGACGGCCCCGGCGTCGCGGGCCGCCTTGATCCGGCTGAGCTCGGCGATCTTCCGCCGCTCGGTGTCGGGATGGACCTTGTGCACCGCGACGGGCGGCTCCCCCTCGCCTTCGTCCACGTACTTGTTCACGCCGACGACGACGTGCTCTCCGGTTTGCTTCTGGCGCCAGATTCGGTACGCCGTATCCGCGATCTCGCGCTGGGGGAAATTCCGCTCGATCGCAGCGAGGGTTCCGCCCATCTCGTCGATCCTCTCGAGGTACGACCAGACCGCCCTCTCGACGTCGTCGGTCAACGCTTCGACGTACCACGACCCCGCGAGCGGATCGACGACGCTGGCGACGTTCGTCTCTTCGGCGAGGATCTGCTGCGTCCGGAGCCCGAGCTTCATCGCGAACTCCGAGGGGATCGCGTAGGCCTCGTCGAGCCCGTTGGTGTGCAGCGACTGCGCGCCACCAAGCACGGCGGTAAGCGCCTGAAAGGCGGTGCGCACGACGTTGTTGTACGGCTGCGCCTTCGTGAGCGTCGCCGCGGCGGTCTGGCAGTGGAATCGAATTCGCATCGACTCCGCGCGCTTCGCACCGAAGCGCTCCCGCATGATCTTCGCCCAGACTCGCCGCGCGGCCCGGAACTTCGCGACCTCCTCGAAGAGGTCCCGCTGCGCGATGAAGTAGAAAGCGAGCCGCGGCGCGAACTCGTCCACGGGCATCCCGGCACGGGTCACCTCGTCGACATACGCGATCCCGTTCGCGAGCGTGAACGCGACCTCCTGGATGGCGTTCGCGCCGGCCTCCGAGATGTGATAGCCGCTGATGTTGATCGGGTTGTACCGCGGGAGCCGCCGAGCGCCATAGGTGATCGTGTCGCGCACGATGCGCATGCTCGGGCGGATGGGGTAGATCCACTCCTTCTGCGCGACGTATTCCTTGAGAATGTCGTTCTGGATCGTGCCCGAGAGCTTGCCGAGGTCGTTGCCGCGCTAGTCCGCCACCGCCACGTACATGGCGAGCAAGATCCAGGCGGTCGGGTTGATCGTCATCGATACGCTGATCGACTCGAGGTCGATATCCGCGAACAACGCCTCCATGTCGTCGAGCACATCTATGGACACGCCCTCGCGGCCGACTTCTCCCGCGCTCATCTCGTCGTCCGAGTCGTAGCCCATCAGCGTCGGCATGTCGAAGTCCACGGAGAGGCCGGTCTGTCCCTGATCGATCAGGTACTTGAAGCGATCGTTGGTGTCCCGCGGCGTGCCGTAGCCGGCTATCTGCCGCATCGTCCAGAGGCGTCCCCGGTACATCGTCGGGTACGGGCCGCGGGTGAACGGATAGCGGCCGGGAAGGCCCACGTCCTCCCAGGCCGCGTCGGCGACGTCCGCCGGCGTGTATGCGCGCCGAAGCGGGATCCCTGACGCGGTCACGAACTGCGGTGCGCGCTCCGGCTGCCGCGCGAGGGTCGCCGCGAGCTCGTCGCGCTCCCACTCCGCGAGATCGCTCCTTGCGCGCATCCCCGCGTCAGCGTTGATGACCGGAGTACGCTGCCCGATCCCTGCGAGCTTCATCGCCGCCCTCCCATCGCGCGGTCCTTCCGCCAGAGGTCCCGATCGTCGATCACGCGACGCGCCTTGAATTCCGTGCGCTCGAGGGTGCCCGGCGGCACCGGGGTGACTCGCGCGCCCACACCAAGGACTGTGCGCAGCTGCTCCTCGGCGCGCCGGCGCAACGCCTCGATGGCGTGCTCGCCGGCCGCCTTCGTCGCGTCGTCGAACTCCAGCCGGACGGCGAGCTCGTCCATCGCCTCCTGCCTGGTGATGACGATGCGGTGCTCGCCGCCATAGCCGGCGAGGGCCGTGACGACCTCGTCGATCGCGCTCGGATACACGTTCTCACCGCGGATCGTGAACATCTCGTCGATCCTGCCGTAAACGCCCTTCGGCAGGCACGGGTATGTGCGGCCGCATGGGCTTGGTCCAGCCTCCCAGCGCGTGAGGTCTCCCGACAGCAACCGGACCATCGGCTGGGAAAGCCGCTCGAGGGTCGTGTAGACCGGCGTGCCCTCCGCGCCGTATGTGACGCGCCGGAACGTCTGCGGGTCGCAGACCTCGGTGTACACGACATCCTGCCAGCAGAGCATCCCAACGCGCGCGGTGCTCTCGCCGAGGTTCATCCACGGCGACACCTCCGCCATGCTCCCCGAGTCGTAGACCAGAGCGCCGTAGGTGCGCTCGATCTTCTCGCGGATCGACGGGATCGAGGCGCCGGGTTCGCCGGAGAAGAAAAGGATGCGCAGCCCGAGCTCACGTGGATCGACGCCCATCCCGACCGCGGTCTCGGCGACATGGAGCGCGTACGAGGGCGTGCCATAAAAGACCGTGGGCCGCATCTCGCGAAGCCAGACGATCGCCCGGCGCGTCTGACCTGCCGCGCCGGCCCCGAAGGGGAACGCACGAGCCCCGAGGCGTTCGGCACCGATGAGGACGCCCCAGGACCCCATGTAGAGACTGAAGAACGACCCGATGAAGACGGTGTCCGAAGGTCGGATCCCCATCCCCCACATGATCCGCGCGTGCTCATTCGCGATCACGCGCCAGTCCGGGAGTGACACGCCGAACGCCGTCGGACGACCGGTCGTCCCGGAGGTCCCGTGTATGTGGTGCACCTGCGAGTCGTCGACACACGCGTAGTCGCCGAAGGGCGGATGCTCGGCTTGCGCGAGCCGTAGCTCCTCCTTGCGAACGACCGGGACGTTCTCGAAGTCCTCGAGCGTTCGGATCGCGGCCGGGTCGATCCCCGCGTCCGACCACTTTCGCCGGTAGAAGGGGGCCTTGTCCCAGCAGTAGCGCATGACCTGGCGGATGCGTTCGAGGATGGCCGCGTCGCGCTCGGCGGAGGGCATGGTCTCCCGCTTCGGGAACCAGTGCGCCTGTCCCGCCGGCGGCCGGTAGTCCTCAGCAAAACGCGGAGGCCAGCTCCAGAACTCCACCGGCGCTAGCTATCGGGCGGCGCTCGCCGCGCGCTTCGCCTCGACGAGGCGGCGCACGGCGCCAACGACCTCGGCGGCGGTCGCCTCCTGATCGACGATGGCGTCGAACCCGAGATCGCGCAGCCCCGCCGCGTCTTCGTCCGGTATGACGCCGCCGGCAATGAGGGAGATCTCTCCGAAGACACCGTCCCTCTTCATGAGCTCGACGAGCCGAGGGAAGATGGTCATGTGCGCGCCCGAGAGGATGGACAGGCCGATGACATCGACGTCTTCGTGGATCGCCGCCGCGACAACCTCTTCCGGCCGCCGGTGGAGTCCGGTGTAGATGACCTCCATGCCACCGTCGCGCAGCGCGCGCGCGACGACTTTCACACCTCGATCGTGACCGTCGAGCCCCACTTTCGCGAGCAGCACGCGGATCGGCCTCTCCACGCTCCCCATATCTGCGAACGGATGGTATGACGCGTCACCGGAGCGAATACCATCGGCGCGTGCCCCAGTACCCCTATCGCGGCAAGCGCCCGGTGGTAGCTCCCGACGCGTGGATAGCACCGACGGCATGTCTCATCGGGGATGTCACGGTCGATTCAGGCTCGTCGGTCTGGTTCAACGCGACGCTGCGCGGCGACATGGCCTCGATCCGGATCGGCCCGAGGACGAGCGTGCAGGACAACGTCGTGGTCCACACCGAGGCCGACGGGCCGACGGTCATCGGGGCCGACTGCACCATCGGGCACGGGGCGATCGTCCACGACAGCACCATCGGCGACAACGTCCTCATCGGGTCGGGCGCGGTGCTCGTCGGCGGCAATCGTGTCGGCGACCGCAGCGTCATCGCCGCCGGCGCGGTTCTTCCGGAGCGGATGGCGGTCGCGGAGCGGAAAGTCGCGCTTGGCGTCCCTGCGCGCGTGGTCCGCGACGTCGGGCCGGAGGACGACCGCTGGACAGTCCACGCGGCCGAGCACTACACCGACCTCGCACGGTGGTATCGGGAAAACGTGAAATAGCGACCCTCCGGCTCACCGGCCGCGACCTTTCGATCGCCGACGTCCTCGCCGTCGCGCGGCGCGACGTCGCGGTCGGCCTCGATCGTTCCGCGGAGCGGGAGGTCGACCAGGCGGCGAAGGTCGTGGCGGAGATCGCCCGGGCAGACGACCCCGTCTACGGCGTGAACACGGGGTTCGGAGATCTCTCCACAGTGCGCGTGCCGCCGGACGAGCTGCGCGCGCTGCAGCTCAACCTCGTGCGCAGCCACGCCGTGGGCGTGGGGCCGGAGTTGCCCGAGGACGTCGTACGCGCCGTGCTCCTGCTCCGAGCGAACACGCTCGCGGCGGGCCGATCGGGCGTGCGCACGGAGGTCGTCGACCTGCTCTGCGACATGCTGAATCGCCGCGTCCATCCGGCGATCCCGCGGCACGGCAGCGTGGGCGCGTCCGGCGATCTCGCCCCGCTGGCTCATGCCGCGCTCGTCCTCATCGGCGAAGGCGAGACGGTCGACCAGGGAAGACGCCGTTCCGGCGCCGACGGGCTCAAGGCCGCCGGACTCAAGCCGATCGAGCTCGCGCCCAAGGAGGGCGTCTCGCTGATCAACGGCACGCAGGTGATGACCGCCATCGGGTGCCTCGCGCTGCACGACGCCGAGGTGCTCGCGACGACCGCGGACGTCGTCGGCGCGATGTCCGCCGAGGCCCTGCGCGCGACAGACCGCGCGTGGGACGCCGAGCTTCATGCGACACGGCCGCACCCAGGTCAGCAGACCGTCGCCGCGAACCTCCGCCTGCTCATGGCCGGCAGCCCGAACGTGGCCTCCCACCGGGTCGGCGACCCGCGCGTGCAGGATCCGTATTCGATCCGGTGCATGCCGCAGGTGCACGGCGCGTCGCGCGACGCGATCGCGTACACCCGCCGTGTGCTCGAGATCGAGATCAACGCCGTGACCGACAACCCGATCGTCTTCGCCGAGGATCACCGCGTCGTCAGCGGAGGCAACTTCCACGGCCAGCCGGTCGCCATCGCGCTCGACCTCGCGACGATCGCGGTCGCCGAGCTCGCGGACATCAGCGAGGCGCGCGTCGACCGCATGACCAACGGGCACACCAGCGGCCTGCCGCCGTTCCTCACACGCCGGCCGGGAACGAACTCCGGGTTCATGGTGGCGCAGTACACGGCTGCGGCGCTCGTCACCGAGAACCGTCTGCGCGCGTTCCCCGCGTCGGTCGAGTCCCTCCCCACCTCGGCCGGCATGGAGGACCACGTGAGCATGGGCGTGCATGCCGCCCATAAGCTCGCGGAGGTCGTCCGCAACACGCGTGACGTGCTGGCGATCGAGGCGCTCTGCGCCGCGCAGGGGCTCGACCTGCTGGGCGCGACGACCGCGCCCGGTGTCGAGGAGGCGCGCCGCGTGGTGCGCGAGCGATCGGCCCGCCTCGACGATGACCGCCCACTCTCCGGCGACATCACTGCGCTGGCCGACGTCATCGCCCGCGAGGTCCTGATTGCGGCGGTGCGCCTTCGGCTGCCGGAGCTCGCGTGAAGCTCGCTCTCACGGTCAACGGCGAGCGCCGCGAGGTCGACGTACCGCCCAGCGCGACGCTCCTTTCGGTCCTTCGCGACGATCTCGGCCTCACCGGCACGCGATACGGATGCGGGCGCGGGCAATGCGGCGCGTGCTACGTGATCGCCGGTGACCGAGCGGTCGCCTCCTGCCTGCTCACCGCCGATCAGGCCGCACGCCTGCCGATCACCACGGTCGAGGGGCTCGCGAACGGCGACGACCTCCATCGCGTGCAGCGGGCGTTCATCGCCGAGGACGCGATGCAGTGCGGCTACTGCACGAGCGGGATGCTCATCTCCGCCGCCGCGCTGCTCGCGCGGGACCCCGAGCCCGAGGAGATCGCGATCCGCGACGCCCTCGCGGGGAACCTCTGCCGGTGCGGCGTGTATGGCCGCGCGATCCGGGCGGTGGAAAGAGCGTCGCGGTCCTGATGCGGGATCGGAGCGAGCCCGAGCGGCTCGAGCAGCGCATCCGCCTGGAGCGCGACGGCACGGTCACCGCGTTCTCGGGAAAGATCGAGTTCGGTCAGGGCATCCGGACAGCCTTCGCGCAGATCGTCGCGGATGAGCTCGACGTCCCCATCGAGCGCGTCGACGTCGTCCTCGGCGATACCGACCGCGTGCCGTTCGACTTCGGCACGTTCGGAAGCCATTCGGTGGCGCAGGAGACACCGCTGCTGCGCAGGGCTGCCGCCTTCGCGCGGTTGCAGCTCGTGGCGCGCGCGAGAGAGAGGCTCGGCGTGTCGCCGGAGCGTCTCGACACCGAGATGGGCGCGGTCACCGACGGCGCCGGGCGACGCGTGACCTACGTCGAGCTCCTCGACGGGAATCCGCTGACTGGCGTCGTTCCCGACGACGTGCCGCTCATGCCCGCGGCGAGACGGCGGTACGCCGGGCGTCCGCTGCCGCGTCTCGAGGCGCGCGACATCGTGACCGGACGCGCGACGTACGTGGCGGACGTGCGCGTACCGGGCCTGCTCCGCGGGGCGATGGTCCGCCCGCCCGCGCGCGGGGCGAAGCTGCGCTCGGTGAACGACGCGGCGGCGCGGTCGATGCCGGGCGTCGTCGCCGTCGTGCGGCAGGGCGACGTCCTTGGGGTCGTCGCGGAGCGCGAGGACCAGGCGCGCGCCGCCACGGCCGCGGTCGAGGCGGAGTGGCACGCGATCCCGGTCGACGGCCCGACCGCCGAGGTCCCGATGCGGACCGATCCCGCGGTCGACGAGGAGCTCGCGCGCGCCGCGCTGCGCCTCGCGCGGACGTACGTGCTGCCGGCGATCGCCAACGCCCCGATCGGGCCGAGCGCGGCGGTCGCCGACGTGCGACCCGATGGCGCGACGATGTACGTGGGCACGCATCGGCCATTCGGCGTGCGCGAGCAGGTCGCGAAGACGGTCGGTCTGCCCGAGCGCGCCGTCCGGGTGCTTCCGCGGCCCACCAGCGGGACCTACGGCCGGAACAGCCACGCGGACGCCGCGATCGAGGCCGCCATCTTGTCGAAGGGCGCGGGCCGTCCGGTCCTGGTGCAGTGGACCCGCGAAGAGGAGTTCGCATGGTCGCCCTCGCGTCCCGAGGCCGTGCTCGAGATCAGCGCCGGCCTGTCGGCGGAGGGCCGGATCGTCGCGTGGCGCTACGACGAGCACACCAACGTGCACACGGCGGCCGGGCTCGATCCGCAGGTGCTCGGCATGACCTCGGGGCGCAACGCGATCCCGCCCTACGCGGTCGGCGCGGCGCGGGTGACGCTGCACATCGAGCCCACACGCCTGCGCACGGCGAACTTCCGTTCGCTCGCGGCGGCGGAGAACGTCTTCGCGATCGAGTCGTTCATGGACGAGCTCGCGGCCGCTTCCGGTCAGGAGCCGCTCGCGTTCCGCTTGCGGCACATCGCCGACGAGCGGCTGCGGCGGGTCGTCGAGCGCGTCGCCGAACGCGTCGGCTGGGAGGAGCGTCCGCGCGACCGCCGCGGGCGTGGCCTCGCGTGCACCGTTATCACGGCACGTACGTCGCGCAGGTCGCGGAGGTCGAGGTCGCGCCCTCCGGCGCGGTCCGGCTCGCGAACGTCTGGTGCGTCGTGGACCCGGGCCAGACGCTCAACCCCGACGGCGTCCGCAACCAGATAGAGGGCGGCATCCAGCAGTCCGCCTCGTGGACGCTCACCGAGGAGCTCGCCCACCGCGACGGCCGCGTCATGACGACGGGCTGGGACACCTATCCGATCGCGACGTTCCGCGACGCTCCGGAGTCCATCGAGGTGCTGGTCGAGGGCGACGATGGCCAGCCGCCGACAGGCGTGGGCGAGCCGGGCGCCGTGCCGACCGCGGCCGCCATCGCGAACGCGGTGTTCGCGGCGACCGGCGCCCGGATCCGCGAGCTTCCGCTCACGCGAGAGCGGGTGCGAAAAACGGCGGCGAGCCCGGTCTAGGGGTTCTCGGTCTTTCGGGGGACCGCCGGCGTCGCTGGCGGATACGGGATCGGGATGAACTCGACGCCCGGTCGCCGCTGCGTCGCCTGCGGAAAGAGATCCATGAGGTCGTAGACCTCGCGCGGCATGTCCTGGCTGACGGCAACGCCGAGCTCGTTCAGCTCGTCGACGTCAAGCGCGTAGTCGTGCGTCCACTCGCCAGAGGCGAGCTTCGTCGCGATCCGCTCGGCGTCCGCCTCGGAGTGGTGCTCGAGAAGCAGCTTCTTCACGGTCGCCTTGACCTGGCGAAGCGCCTTCTCGGCCAGATCGCCGAGGATGAGCGTCTGGTCGTCGCGGTTCGGGTTCGGCTGAGAGAGCGCGCGCAGGACCGACGCCGCGGGAAACGCTGCTTGCTGCGTCCCGAGCTGCGGATCGACGGGACCGAGCACGGCGTTGGGGTCCATGACGATCTCGTCCGCGGCGAGCGCGATGAGCGCGCCGCCGGACATGGCGTAGTGCGGCACGAACACGCACACCTTTCCCTTGTGACGCTTGAGCGCGAACGCGATCTGCTCGGCGGCGAGCACCAAGCCCCCCGGGGTGTGCACCAGGAAGTCGATGGGCATGTCCGGTGGGGTGAGCCGGATCGCGCGCAGAGCCTGTTCGGAGTCCTCGATGTCGATGTAGCGCGCGATCGGGAATCCGAGGAAGCTCATCGTCTCCTGTCTATGGATCATCGTGATCAGCCGCGTCTTTCGGCGCTGCTCGAACGTGTGAAACGCTCTGTTGCGCCGGACCTCGAGCAGCCGCTTCTGGTACAGCGGGACGAAGAACTGCGCGAGGATGAACAGCCAGAAAAGCCAGGAGAGATCGAACACGCCGGAAGGATGCGCCTCTTTCGGCTTGCCGGCATCGCTCGCTCCCCCGCCCAGGCTGCCGTTCCGTATCGTTCCCAGCAGGTGGCGACCCCGCGCGCGGTCATCTTCGATCTCGGCGGCACGCTCGTGCACTGGTCCGACTGGGAGACCAGCGCCGACCAGAAGTGGGCCGCCTCCTACGACCATCTCGTGACGCAGTTCGCCGACCGCCGCTGGCCTTCACGCGACGCGTACGTCATCGCGATGCGCGACGCCGAGCGCGAGCACTGGCGGCGCGTGGACACCGAGCACTGGAGCGGTCCACCGACGGGCCTCGTGCGCGAGGGCTTCGATCGCCTCGGTGTCCCGGTGAGCGGCGCCGAGCTCCTCGGGGCGATGGACGGCTACGCGAAGGCCATTGCGGGGTGGTCGACGATCGATCCCGACGCCATCCCGACGCTCACACTGCTGCGCGACCGCCGCTACCGGCTCGGGCTGCTCTCGAACACATGGTGGGCGGCCGACTGGCACAACGCCGATCTGGTCATGCACGGGCTGGCCAAGCTCATCGACACGATCGTGTACACGTCCGACCTCCCGCACTCGAAGCCGCACCGCACCGTGTTCGAGGAGGTCGCACGCAGGCTCGACGTGATGCCGGACGAGTGCGTGATGATCGGCGATCGCATGGTCGACGACGTCTCGGGTGCCCTCGAGGTCGGC
The DNA here is from genome assembly GCA_036002305.1 of Candidatus Limnocylindria bacterium. Classification (GTDB taxonomy): domain Bacteria; phylum Chloroflexota; class Limnocylindria; order P2-11E; family P2-11E; genus 3-1-20CM-2-70-9. The sequence continues at coordinate 53,282 of DASYTL010000026.1, read as the reverse complement.
ATGCGCGCGATCTGGCGGCGCAACGAATCAGGCTTCCCCTCGTCGATCGCCGTGCCGACGGCCGAGATCACCAAGCTCGCGGAGCTACCTGAGCTCCTGCAGAAGTGGGGCGGCGCATAGTCGCGGAGCACTTAAGGCGACGCAGCGCCGAAACCCTCTCTACGTGACGGGGTCCCCCCGGCCTGGCGGCCGGCTCCCCGTCCCGCGGGGGCCCTCGGCGCTGCGTCGCCGGCGATGCTCGTGGGCGTCCCGGGAGCCCCTCCTTAGCTATCACGACCTCGAGTGGGGCGTGCCACGGCACGACGACCGACTCCTATTTGAGTTCCTCGTCTTGGAGGGCATGCAAGCCGGGCTCTCGTGGGAGACCATCCTGCGTAAGCGCGAGGCGTTTCGGCGCGCGTTCGCCCGATTCGATCCGGTCAAGGTCGCGCGCTTCACGCCGCGCGACGTCGCGCGGCTCATGCGTAACGCGGGCATCGTGCGCAATCGCGCGAAGATCGAGGCCGCGATCTCGAATGCACGCGCGTTCCTCGCCGTCCGTGACGAGTTCCGGACGTTCGATCGCTACGTCTGGCGCTTCGACGACAAGGACGAGCTCTCGAAGGATCTCAAGAGGCGGGGGTTCCGGTTCGTCGGGCCGACGATCGTCGAGTCGTTCATGCAGGCCGTCGGCATGCGGAACGACCACGAGCGCGGGTGTTACCGCCGGGCGGAGCTTACCCGCCGTCGCGTCCCCACGCCCGCGCGGTAAAGGTTCGCGACCACCAGCGCGAGCACCATCGCGAGGAGCGCCCAACCCAGCACGGCGTGAGCGGCCCCGCCGCCGGCGTACGCGATCACCCCGGTGATCGCCAGCGCGGCGAGCGCGCCGATCGCGAGCTGGCCGTCGTCGACGAGCAGCCCGTAGAGGACCGCGCCGACCGTCCTAAACATTGCGCGCCTGCACCTGGGCGCCTTCCGGCAGGATCGCGCGGAGCATGCGGACCGCGAGCCAGCTCGCCGCGAGGAACGCGGCTAGGATCAGCGGGATCGAGAGCGCGTCCCCAGGCCACTCGCTGCCGAGCGCCTCCGCGAACCAGAACACCCCGAAGCTCGAGAGCATCGCGCCGACCACGAACTTCATCCAGTTCTCCGGGACCATCGTCAGCGGCGCTCGAAGCAGCGCGCCGAGAGCGATCACGATGACGCCGGCCGCGAGCGCTCCAATGACAGCGGAGGTGAGCGCAGCGCCACCCGCCGCGCCGAAGGCGATGACAATGAAGGCGACCTCGGTGCCCTCGAGGAGCACCGCCTTGTACGCGACGAGCATCCCGACCCAGTCGAACTCGGATTTCGTGAGGCTCTGGGCGCGAAGCTCCGCGAGCTCGCGCTGGTAGACGAGCTCCTCGTCGTGGAGTGCCACGATCCCCCCGAAGCGGAGCACCGCCTTGCGCAGCCATCTCAGGCCAAACAGCAACAGGAGCGCGCCGACCACGCCCTTCAAGAGGTGCTCGGGGACGATCGTCACGAGCGCGACGCCGAGCGTCGCGACGATCACCGCGAGCGTCGCCGTGGCCGCCAACGTCCCGACGAGCGGCGCGCGCCACCCGCGCGTCACCCCGACGGCGAGGACGATGGTCGTCGCCTCGACGAACTCGACGGCGCTCGCGATGAATGACGGCGCCGCCGCGATCGCCAGCGTGAGCGGATCCATGCGCCCGGCGAGGCTACACCCCGGTTGTGAGTGACCGCACAATTGACCGCATGACGGTCGCATCGCGTGTCGTGCGAGCACCGCGGGGCTCCGAGCTGCACTGCCTCGCGTGGCCGCAGGAAGCGGCGTTCCGCATGATCCAGAACAACCTCGACCCCGACGTCGCGGAGCGACCCGAGGATCTCATCGTCTACGGCGGCACCGGTCGCGCCGCGCGATCGTGGGAAGCGTTCGATCGCATCCTCGCGACCCTGCGCCGCCTCAAAGCCGACGAGACGCTGCTCGTGCAATCGGGAAAGCCGGTCGGCGTGTTCCGGACGCACGAATGGGCGCCGCGGGTGCTGATCGCGAACTCGCTCATCGTCCCGCGTTGGGCGACGTGGGATGAATTTCGCCGGCTCGAAGCGATCGGCCTCACGATGTACGGCCAGATGACCGCGGGGTCCTGGATCTACATCGGGACCCAGGGGATCCTGCAGGGCACCTACGAGACCTTCGCCGCGGTCGCGAAGCGCCATTTCGGCGGTTCGCTCGCGGGCCGGCTCGTCGTCTCCGCGGGCCTCGGCGGCATGGGCGGCGCGCAGCCGATGGCCGTCACCATGAACGAAGGCACCGCGCTGATCATCGAGGTCGATCCGGCTCGCGCCGAACGCCGCAAGGCGCAGGGCTTCCTCGACGAGATCGCGCCCTCGCTCGACGACGCGCTCGGACGCGTGGAGCGTTACCGGCGCGACGGCGCCGCGCGCTCGGTCGGAGTGATAGGGAACGCGGCTGAGGCGCTGCCGGAGCTCGTCCGCCGCGGTGTCGAGGTGGACGTCGTCACCGATCAGACGAGCGCGCACGATCCGCTCGACGGCTACGTGCCGGCCGGCATCCCCGATCCGGCGCGGCTGAGGCGCGAGGACCCGGACGAATACGTCCGGAGGTCGCGCCGGTCGATCGTCTATCACTGCGAGGCCATCGTCACGCTCGCACGGCGCGGCGCGATCGCCTTCGACTACGGGAACAACCTCCGCGGCGAGGCGAAGGCGGCCGGCTACGAGAACGCCTTCAGCTATCCCGGCTTCGTCCCCCAGTACATCCGTCCGCTGTTCGCCGAGGGACGCGGGCCGTTCCGCTGGGTCGCGCTCTCCGGCGATCCCGAGGACATCCGCGCGACAGACCGGCTCGTCCTCGAGCTCTTCCCGGAAGACCGCTCGCTCTCGCGCTGGATCCGTCTCGCCGGCGAGCGCGTGCCGTTCCAGGGACTCCCGGCCCGCGTGTGCTGGCTCGGCTACGGCGAGCGCGCCGAGTTCGGCGAGCGCATCGACGACCTCGTCGCGCGGGGCACGCTCCGCGCCCCGATCGTGATCGGTCGCGATCACCTCGACTCGGGGTCGGTCGCCTCACCGTTCCGCGAGACCGAGGGCATGCGCGACGGAAGCGATGCGATCGCCGACTGGCCGATCCTGAACGCGCTGGTCAACGCCTCGGCCGGCGCGACCTGGGTCTCCGTGCATCACGGCGGCGGTGTGGGGATAGGGAATTCGCTGCACGCCGGCATGGTCGCCGTGGCCGACGGCACGCCGCTCGGCCGCACCAAGCTCGCGCGCGTGCTGACGACCGACCCGGGCACCGGGGTCATGCGCCACGCGGACGCGGGCTATCAGGACGCGATCGAGTTCGGCCGCGACCGGGGGATCGACCTGCCGAGCGTCTAGCATCCGGGCCGGTGTCGCCGAGCGCGAGCGCGCTCCTTTCCTTCGCGCTCAGCCGCGCGCTCGTGATCGTCGTCGCGCTGCTTGCGATCTCGCTCTTTCCCATCGCGACCCCGTGTGGCCAGAGCTGCCACCTCTCCTCCGTCCCGATCCTGGACATCGCGGCGCGCTGGGACGGCGGCTGGTATCTCGGGATCGCGCGTGACGGGTACGGCCACGCCGAGGGCGCACAAACCGACCTCGCGTTCTTCCCGCTGTACCCCGCGCTCATGCGCGCGCTCGGCGCGCTCGCGGGCGGCAGCGACGACGCGTATCTCGCCGCAGGGGTTGTCCTCTCCAACGTCGCGCTGCTCGTCGCGGTCGTGCTGCTCGCGCGGCTCGTCGCGCTCGACCACGGCCCGGCCGTCGCGGCGTCGGCGGTCGCGCTCCTGCTCGTCTTCCCTACGACTGTGATCCTGTCGTCGGTCTACGCGGAATCGCTGTTCCTCGCGTGCGCGGTCGCCGCGCTCTACTTCGCGCGGACCGGCCGATGGGGCTGGGCGGGGCTGGCGGGCATGCTCGGCGCGCTCGCGCGACCCTTCGGCTTCCTCATCGCCTTGGCCCTCGCGGTCGAGTACGTCGCCCAGCGCCGTCGGCACGTGGCGGGAGTCGCCGCCGTCGCGCTTCCGGTCGTCGCATTCGTGAGCTGGATGGCCGCGCTCGCGCTCATGACCGGGGACCGCTTCGCGTTCTTCACGGCGCAGGCCGCGTATGGCCGGCGGGCGGGGTTGCCCACCGGGGCGGTGGGCGATCTCTTCGACCCGTCGGCGTACGGCAACCCCTGGTTCATCGTCGCGTTCGGCGGTCTCGTCGCGATCCTCGTCGTGCTCTCGTGGCGATTGCTTCGTCCGAGCCTCGCCGCCTTCGGGACCGTGTTCCTCCTGGCCTCGGTCTCGACGGGGACGCTGACCTCGTTCCTGCGGTATGCGCTCGCCGTCTTCACCGCTTTCGTTGCGCTCGCGGCCCTGCGCTCACCGTGGGCGCGCCGGGCCTATGTCGTCGCGGCGAGCACGACCGCCGTGCTCTTCACCGCGATGTTCGCGCTCTGGTACTGGATCGGATGAGCCGCATAGCGGCGATCCGGCGCGCCGGCTTCATCCTTTTGGGCCTTTCGCTCTTCGCGTCAGCGGGGATCCTCGCCAGCCGGCCGCTCGGGTACGACTTCGCCGCGTACTGGCTCGCGGCGCGCCACCTCATCGACGGCGCGCCGCTCTATCCGGCCGCGGGAGCCGCGGGCGGCGTGTTCCTCGGCTTCGGAGAGTTCCTCTACGAGCCGCTCGTCGCGGTCGCGTTCGTGCCCTTGGCGCTGCTGCCGTTCACGGTCGCCGCATGGATCTGGACCGGGCTGCTCGTCGCTCTCGCGACGGGACTCGGCATCGCGCTCGTGCGTCCGTTCCGAGCGGAGCTCCGTCCGTGGGCCGGCGCCGCGTACGCGCTCTTCTTCCCGCTGCTCGCCGAGCTGACGCTCGGCAACCTCAACCTCCTCACCGTCGTCCTCGCGCTGGCCGCCTGGAGGCTGCGCGAACGCCCGCGCGTGGCCGGCGCCGTCCTCGCGGCGGCGATCGGGATCAAGCTCCTGCCGGTCGTTCTGCTTCTGTTCTACGTGGGAGCGCGGCGCTGGCGCCTTGTCGGGTGGTCGCTCGCGACCGGTGCGGCGGCGATCGCGGTCTCGATGCCGTTCCTGGCGACCCGCTGGGCCGAGTACCTGCGTCTCTTCGCGTCGGTCACGCGCGAGTCGTCGGAGTTCGCGATCAACGTCATCCCCGCGGCGATCGCGGACACGCCGCTCCGTTTCGCGTTGCCGCTCGCGGCCGTCGCGATCGCGGTCTGGGCCGGCACGCAAGAGCGCCGAGGCGCGGGCGCGCACCATCTCGCTCTCGCCGCCGCCCCACTCGTGTCGCCGCTCGTGTGGTACCCGTACCTCGTCTTGGCGGCGCCGGCGCTCTGGACCGCGGCGGCCGCGCTGCCGACGGCGTGGCGCTACGCGGCGCTCCTGTCCTTTGTCGCCCTGGAGCTTCCGAGCGGACGCGCGCCGCTCGCCGACGCCGCGTTCGTCGGTCTGGTCGGCGTCCTCGTCATCGCGGCTCTGGCAGGAACTCCGGGCGTGACACGAAGTCGACCCGCCGATGCGTCGAGTCGCAGAACGGCTTCTTCGCCGAGTGGCCGCAGCGGCACAGCTTGACCGTGTGGCCCTCCGGGACCGCGTGCTCGCGGCCGTCCGCGTCGAGGATCGTGATCGGGCCCGTGACGACGTAGGGTCCGTTCGCTTCCGTCCGTATCGTCGCCCGCTCAGGCATTCTCGCCGTGGTACCTGCCGCGGTAGCCCTCGCCGGTCGCCGACGAGAGCCTGAAGAAGATGAGCTGCGCGACACGCGCGCCGCGCTGAAGCCGATAGCCGCGCGAGTTGAGCACCGACAGCAGGCCCTCGCCGCGACCCGAGTACCCGGCGTCCCACACCGCGCCGTGGATCGCGACACCGGAACGCAGCAGGCTCGAACGCGGTCTCGAGAGCCCCACGAGGTCGGTGGGCAGATTCACCCTTTCGCGATACGTGATCACGTACGCGCCGCGATGGAGGTCCCACCAGCCGTCCTTGTCGGTCGGAACGTCCTCGCGCGCGGCGGGCTCGCGCACGCTGTCGGCCGCGCCGAGCAGCCCGGGCGAGGTGAGGCGCTGCACGCGCTCGACGCGAAGGTCTACGCCGTTGGGCTGCAGCTGGAGCTGAGTGTCGACGTCCTCGATGAGCGGCGGCGTGCCGGCCAGCATCGCGCGAAGCTCCTCGCGAGAGAGAACGGCCACGCCCGCGATGCTAGGACGCGGCTGCCAGAATCGCGTCGTGACCGCGCCGGCGAAGCCCGTCTCCGCGTCAAAGACCGTCATGTCGCGGACGATGCTTCCCTCCGACGCGAACCCCTACGGCAACGTCCACGGCGGCGAGGTGATGAAGCTCATCGACGGGGCGGCAGGCGCGGCGGCGACACGGCATGCCCGGGCGCGCGTGGTGACCGCCCGCATCGACGAGCTCTCATTCCTCGCGCCCGTCTACGTCGGGCACCTGGTGACCGCGAAAGCGTCGGTGAACCACGTCGGTCGGACGAGCATGGAGGTCGGGGTGCGCGTCGAGGCCGAGGACATGCTCACCGGGAGCGTCGTCCATGTGGCCTCGGCCTACCTCGTGTTCGTCGCGACCGACGAACGTGGCAAGCCGGTCCCCCTTCCGCCGCTTCTCGCGGAGACCGACGACGAGCGCAGGCGAATGGCGGCTGCGGAGCGGCGCCGGTCGCTCCGCCTGGGGCGCCCGCGCGCGACCACCTAGCCGTCCGGCCGATCCCGGTCTAGCCTGTGGCCGAAATCGCAGCGGGGAGGCGGGCCCATGCGTCGAAGGACATTGCTGAGTCGCGCGCTCTCATTGCCGATCGCTCTGAGCGTGGTCGCCGCGGCGTGCGGCGGAGGAGGCGGCGGCGGTACGGCTGCCACGACGACGCCGGCGCCAACACTCAACTGGCCCACACAGCCGATCACGCTCATCGTCCCATTCGCCGCGGGCGGCGACACCGACGTGCCGATGCGGGTCGTGGCGGAGTTCCTCGGCAAGGAGCTCGGTCAGCCCGTCGTCGTGCAGAACGTGGCGGGCGGGAGCGGCACGACCGGAACGCGGCAGGCCAAGAACGCGAAGCCCGACGGATACACGCTCGTCTCGATCCACGAACACACGATCATCAACCAGCACACCGGCATCGTTGACTACGGGCCGCTCGACCTGGAGCCGATCGCGTTGCTCGTGACGTCGGCGGGCTTCCTCGCGACCGAGGCGAGCAATCCGTGGAACGACCTCAAGTCGCTCATCGACGACGCGAAGAAGCGACCGAACGAGATCACCTGGGGCGTGACGTTCGGCTCGACCGCTCAGATGTGGGCATTCCTCTTCATGAGCAGGACGGGCACGCAGTTCCGTCCGGTGGGCTACGACGGGACGGCGCAGCGCGTCACCGCGCTCCTCGGCAAGCAGATCCATCTCGGCGAGACGCCGCTCTCGACGGCGCAGGCTCAGGTCAAGGCGGGCAAGCTGAAGCTCCTCGGCTATGCCTGGACGGCCCGCGATCCGCGGCTCCCGGACGTGAAGACGATGAAGGAGCAGGGTGTCGACGCGATCTTCGCGACCAGCCGCGGGTGGGCGGCGCCAAAGGGCACGCCCGTCGAGATCCTGAAGAAGCTCGAGACCGCGTTGCAGAAGGTGATGGCGAACCCTGAGCTGAAGAAGAAGATCGAGGACGAGCAGGGCAGCATCGTCGAGTTCCTGCCACGCGACAAGTACATCGAGAAGCTCAAGACGCAGGACGTCGAGCTGAAGAAGGTGATCCAAGAGACGGGGATGAAAGCGAACCCGTAGCCGCGTGTCCGACCGGACGACCGCGCTCGGCCTGCTCGCGGTTTGTGGCTTCCTGTTCTGGCACACGTACCAGATCAGGAAGCCGCCGTTCGCCGCATTCGAGGCATTCGATGCGTCGACGTTCCCGCGCATCGTCATCGCGGCGCTCGCGCTGTTCAGCCTCGTGCTGCTCGTCCGCGGGTCAGGCGTGCTCATCCCGCGACGTCCCACCCGCGCCGACCTCATCGGTTGGCTCGGCAGCTACCGCTTCCCGCTCATCAGCCTGGCCCTGTTCGCGCTGTACGCCGCGGTGATGCCCGCCGTCGGATGGTTCGTCGACACCGCGATCTACCTCATCGCCATGCAGCTGGTGCTTCAGCCGGGCCGCGGGCGCCGCCTCGCTGCCGTGCTCGCCGGCTCGGCGGCGTTCACGTGGGCCCTCGGGCTTGCGTTCGAGCGATTCCTCCACATCGTGCTGCCGCGGGCTTCGCTGTTCTGACGATGGAACAGCTGCTGTCCGGCCTCGCGGCGTTCAGCGACCCTCCGGTCCTTCTCTCGACGCTCGTCGGCGTCGTCGCGGGGATCTTCGTCGGGCTCGTGCCCGGCTTCACGATCACCATGGGCGTGATCCTGGTGCTTCCGTTCACCTTCGGGATGACGCCGCTTCAGGGGATCGCGACGATGATGGGCGTCGCGGTCGGTGGGGCGTCCGGCGGACTCATCTCAGCGTGTCTCATCGGCATCCCTGGGACGCCCTCGGCGGTCGCCACGACGTTCGACGGCTTCCCCATGGCGCGCAAGGGCGAGCCTGGCCGCGCGCTCGGGCTCGGGACGTGGGCATCGCTCTTCGGCGGGATCATCGGCTGGGTTGTTCTCGCGGCTGCCACCGCCCCCCTTGCCGACTTCGGGCTCAAATTCGGTCCCTGGGAGATGTTTTCGCTGGTCGCGTTCTCGATCACCATGATCGCGAGCCTCTCGGGCGACTCGCTCACAAAGGGCCTCATCGCCGGTCTGCTCGGGATGCTCCTCGCGACGATCGGGCTCGACCCGGTCCTCAACATCGCGCGGTTCAGCTTCGGCAACGCGGACATCGAGAGCGGATTCGACTTCCTTCCCGTGCTCATCGGTCTATTCGGCTTCTCGCAGCTCATGTCCGACCTCGAGCGCCGCGAGAATGCGGGCGAGCGCGTGGCGATCCGCCTCAAGGACATCCGAATCCCACATCTGCAGGTCCTTCGCGACATCTGGCGGTCGAAGGTGGTGCTGCTCTGGTCGTCCATCGTCGGCGCGTGGATCGGCGTCGTCCCTGCCGCGGGCGGCAGCATCGCGAACGTACTCGCCTACGATCAGGCGAAGAAGGTTTCGCGGCACCGCGAAAAGTTCGGCACGGGCCATTACGAGGGCATCATCGCGTCGGAGGCCGGAAATAACTCCGTCTCCGCGGGGGACCTGGTCCCGATGCTCGCGCTCGGCATCCCCGGCGACGCGGTGACCGCGGTGATGCTCGGAGCGCTCCTGATCCACGGTGTGCAGCCGGGCCCGCAGCTCATGACCGACCCGCGCACGGCCACGCTGGCGTGGGGTGTCATCGCGGGATACCTCGTCGCGACGATCCTCACGCTTTTCATCCAGATCTGGGGGATGAGGCTCTTCGCGCGGCTCGTGTTCGTCCCATACCACGTGCTCGTCCCGGGCATCCTCGTGCTCTCCGCGCTCGGCGCCATCGTGCTGAACAACCGCGTCTTCGATGTCTTCGTGCTGCTCGGCTTCGGGATCATCGGGTACTTCATGGTGAAGAACGGATTCCCGCTCGCGTCATTCGTGCTCGGGTTTCTTCTTGGTCCCCTTGCCGAGATCAACCTGCGGAGAGCTCTTCAGACCGATCCCAACCTGGTCCAATTCGCGCTCCGCCCGATCTCAGCTTTGCTTCTCGGGCTCGCCGTCCTCGCCGTCGCGTATTACTTCTGGGTCGGCTACCGCCGCGTTCGAAGCTCCGGGGAGCCTGCCGCGGCCTGAGCGCTCCCGCACCTCATACTGTCCGGCGGTGGGACCGGCCGAGCGAGCGGCTGCTAGCGGGTGACGCGCACCGCGGCCATCGGGGCGCTTCTCGGTGTCGTCGCGATCCTGATTCGGCTTCCTTTCTTCGCGCACCAGCTCTGGGCCTGGGACTCGGTGCTCTACGCGCGCGCGATCGAGCAGGGCTTTCACGTCGACTACGACCTCTCGGGCCAGCGGCCGCATCCCCCGGGATACCTCTTCTACGTTGCGGCCGCGGCGCTCTTCCGGCTGTTCGTCGCCAACAGCAACGCGGCGCTCGTGCTCGTGTCGGTGCTTGCCGGCGCGCTCGCGACCGTCGCGATCTTCCTCTTCGCGCGCCGGCTCGCGAGCGAGCCCGCGGCCCTGGCCGCGGCGGCGGCATTCGCGGTCAACCCACTCGTCTGGGCATACAGCGAGGTCTCGTACCCGTACACCGTCCTCGCCCTCGGCTCGGTCCTCGTCGCCGCGCTGTGCCACGCCGCGCGCGGTGGGACGGCGAGAACGGTGCTGGCGACGAGCGCGGTGTTCGGCCTCGCGACCGGCTTCCGGCAGGATCTGCTCCTACTGCTCGGCCCGGCCTGGCTGTGGGCGCTCGCGGCCCATCGCTGGCGCGTCCGTGCGGCCGCGGTGGCGCTCCTCGCGCTCGCGTCGTTCGTATGGCTGGTGCCGACCGTCATCCTCTCCGAGGGTCCCGAGGCGTACGCGCTCGCGCTCTCGACCCAGATCGAATTCGTTCGCACGACGTACTCAGTGCCCCAACATGGACTCAAGGCGCTCTTCGCGAACCTCGGCACCACCGCGTACGCGATGGGCTGGGGCCTGATGCTCGTGGGCACCCTGGCCCCGCTCGCGCTCGGGGCGCGGCGCATGCGGGCCTTCCTCCTGCTCTGGAGCGCGCCCGCGATCGCCTTCTACGTCATCGTGCATATCGGCGAGTGGGGCTACACGCTCTCGATCCTACCGGCGCTTTACGTCGCGTCCGCGATCGGGCTCGATCTGGTCGGACGGATCCGGTGCGTTCCACGATCGGCGTGGCGCGCGTCGGGCACCGTCGCCGCGCTCCTGCCGGCGGCCGTCTTCGTCTTCACGCCCGCGCCCTTCTCCGCCGCGGCGATCGAGACGCACGACCGCGAGCTCGCCTCGCGAGTCGTCTACGTGCGCCAGAACTTCGCACCGGACGCGACGGCCGTCCTGGCCCGGGAGGATTTCCTGCTGGTGCGCTACTACCTCTCCGAGTACCGCGCATGGCTGTACGACCCGGAGCCGCACGCGAAGGCGAAAGCGCGGCAGCGCAAGCGGATGGGCAACGTGACGTCCGTGGTCGTGTTCACGCGCGGCCTTCGCCCGCTGAGCGACCACGCCGTCAGGTATCTCGAATGCGGGCGGGGCGTGAAGATCGCGTACCTTCCCGTCCTTCCCGGCGAGGTGCTGGAGCTCTCCGGCGAGCTCTACTTCACCAGCCGGGAGCCCTGACCGAGCACGGGTGGTGCAGTGGAATCGGCCGTGGAGGGGTCAGGCGCTCGTTCGCCGGCGGACCGGCTCCGCGACGCCGTCGCCGACGCGCTGCGACGGGTCGGGCCGCCCGAGTCGACAGTCGAGCGCTTCCCGCGACCCCCGCGGCCGCCGAGGATGGGGCCGCCGAACCGACGTAGCACGCGACTTGTCCCGCGACTCACCGAACGCAGGCGCGTCGGCGGAGGGAGGGTGCTTCGCGAGCGAGCGGGTCGCCTGGAGCGCACATTGCGAACGACCCGAGCGAGCGGAGCACCCGACCATGCCGCCGACGCACCCGACCCCTAGCCGCGCCGGCGGCGCGAGCCCTTCGTCTCTCCCTTCCGGCGGCGCGTCTTGTTCGTCGTGGCCGCTGCGATCCGCTTCGCGACCTTCGTCGACCGGCCACGGGCGACCTCGCTTCGCTTGATGTGCTCGTACTGACGCTTTCGCTTCTCGCTCTTGACGCCACGCGGGGGCATCGACCACCTCCGTTGAAATGCGTATCTCTTCGGAGGAACAACCGGCAAAAACCGGACCATGCGCCCGGCTCCTCGGTAGGCTCGTCCTCATGACGGCGCGCGCACTGGCGATCGCGCTTCTGGTGATAACCGGCTGCGGCCCCGCGCCGGTCGCACGTGACGTGCCGTCAGCCCCCCCGACCGAGACGGCCGGGGCGGAACGCGCCGAGCAGACCGCCCGCCCGACCGCCTCGCCCTCGCCATCCCCGCAGTCCTCGCTGCCGCCGCGTGTCACGCGCGAGATCGCGGGCATCGAGTTCGTCATCGTCGACGGGCCGGCGGACCTGCGTGTCGAACCGAGCCTCTCGCGTGCCGATGAGGCACTCGTCGGCGCCGTGATCGAGGCGGATATCCCGGCGGTCGAGCGCGAGTTCGAGCGCGCGTTCGCGGCACGTCCGGTGATCTACGTCTTCGCCACGACCGAGGGATACGTGCAAGGTTTCGTGCGGATCTTCGGCTACACGCCGACGGTTGCGGCCTTCGTCGCCGAGAACTCGATCTCGTTCTTCGAGCCGTCGCTCGGGCTCATCGCCGTGAACTGGGACGCGATCCGCGGGCGGCGCCCGATAACCGCCATCCGCCACGAGCTCACGCACCTGCTGACGCTCGACGCGTGCACGCCGCGCTGCGACCTCGTGCCGGCCTGGCTGAACGAGGGACAGGGCCGGCTCGCCGAGGCGCTCGCCCCAGGAGGCGAGTGGCGCCTGCTGCGCGTCCGCTACGAGTCCGCTTCGATGGCCGAGACCGGGACGCTCATCCCGCTGAACACCCTCGTGTCGCAGTTCGCGTGGAACTCGCTCACGGACTGGGCCGGCTACTTCAAGTACCAGGAGGCGGCGCGCGCGGTCGAGCTTCTGCGTGAGGACGTCGGTGGCCCCGCGCCGATGGCCAGGGTCTACGAGAGGCTGCGCCGCGGGCAGAACATCGCGCAGGCCTATGCCGCGCTGACCGGCCGGTCCTTCGACGATTTCGTGTCGGGACTCGCCGGCCGGATGCGGAGCTCCGCGCCGGAGGCCCGCGGCATCGTCGCGGTCGCCAGGGAGGGCGCGAGCCCGAGCTACCTGCTCTATGGATTCGCGCCGTCGTCGACCGTCACGCTCACGATCAGCGGCCCGCGTGGGAGCGAGAGCGTGCCGCTCGACATCTCACCGTTCGGCGCGACCTTCGACTCGATCCCTGCAACGCGCACGCGCGGCGGCTATACCGTCAGCGCGCAGGGCGAGCAGGGCATCTTCACGGTGACGCTCTCGAAGACGAGCCCGGGCGGCTCGGGCGACATGCGTTAGGCCTGCGAGCGGGTCCGCTCCCGGCAGTACGCGTACAGAGCGTCCATGACCGGAACCGACGCCTCGCGCTGCGCCTGATCGTCCGGATAGTGGAGCGCGCGCAGGCCGTCGAGGACGGCCTCGAGCCCGATCGACTCCGGGGTGATCGACTTGTCGGCCGTGTCGGCTCCGCGGACCACGCGCGCGAGATAGGCCATGGCCGGGTCCGAGCGGTCGAGGGAGTACCTGTGCACGAACGCGTCGAAGCTGCATTCGGCGCCGTGGTGTCCAAGCTCGACGCCGCTCACGTCGTATGGCGTCGCGCCGGTGCGCTCCGCCTCGCCGATGACGCGGTCGGCTGGGACATAGAGGAACTCCGCGGCGCCATCGACGAATCGCTGGATCAGCCATGGGCAGGCCACGCGATCGACCCTGGGGTGCTCGCGCGTGATCCATTTCATTTCGGGATCACATGCGGGGCGGCGCCGACTCGCCGGTCGCGAGCCAGCGCTCCACCTTGGGGATGTAGCGTTTCGGGTCTCTTGCGAACTTGGAGAGACATCCGGGACTGCAGAACGCGTATTCGCGCTCGGGCCGCTCGATCGTGAGGCCCTGCTCTCGCTGCTCGGCCAGTTCGACGATCATGTCGCAGACCGGATCGAGCATCTTTTCCTGACTCCTCATCGAGCAAAGGTAGCGGGTTTTCGCCGCCCTCCCCTATTCGGGGTAGCCGAAATCTCTCACCCCGTACGGTGTTCCCAGGCGCCCCGTCACGCCGCAAAGTGCACTTCGTGGAGCAGGTGGCGGACGGACCCTGGGATCGAGCCGGCGTGGATCGTGAGACCTGGTTCGCCGCGCGCACGATGGCCGCGGCCATCCGCGAGACGGTGCGCCTCGCGCTCGACCCGGCGGATCTCAATGAGGCATCGTCCGCCGACCACGAGCGGCTGGGCCAGTACGCGGATGACCTCGTGCACGCCGTCGAGAACGGAGACCCCGAGACCATCGCGATGCTCCTGCGGCGCCAGCCCCGCCCCTCGAGCTAGACCGCTCCTCTGATCACGGCCGGCGCCGCCGGCCACCGGTCGAGGTGCTCGGCGCGTCGGTTCGCGTGACCGTGAAGCTCGACCCGTCGCTCGCGATCGTCGAAGGCTGCGCGATGGCCTGCCCCTGGGCGTTGATCATGGTGATCGCCCTCGCGCCGAGGGCGGCCAGCGTCATCGTCTTGCCATCACGGACCGCGCTGCCGCCGGTGAACTGGAGGGTGCCGAACTGGTCGAGGGCCACCAGGCCCCGTCCGATGCTCGGCGCTTCCTGCACCCACTCCGCGGAGGAGTTGCTGGAGCTGTACTGCACGGTGACGTTGTAGGTCCTGCCGGTGCTGTTGTTCTTCATGGCGATGAGCCAGTCGCCGGTCGACTGCTCCGTGATGGTCACCGTCACCGAGTCACCCGCCGTCACCGAGAGCGGGACGGTGCGGGAGGACGCGGGCAGCATCTCTATCCACGCCGAGTATTCGACGGTGCCGCCGCCGTCAACCATCGCCTGCGTCCCGGCCTGGATGAGATCCCGCGTGGTGAGCCCGCCGATCCCGACCCAGGTCGCGTCGGCGCCGGTGCTGGACCCCGAGACGGTCGGGACCGTCCAGGTCCCGGTCACGGAAGTGAAGACGCCGCCGCTCGCGACGTAGCCGGACCAGTTGCTCGAGCTGCTGGTGGTCGTCGCCGGCGTGCCGGGCTGGGCCACGCTGGGCGCGGTCCCGGTCCGCGGATCGATCACCCGGGTGGTCGGCTGAACGTCGGCCGAGATCCGCCAGGTCCCCGACCGCAGAACGAGCGTGTACTCGTTGCGGTCGGTGCTCTCGTCGGTGGATCCGTCGGTGTAGCTGGTGCGCCACGTCTCGCTCGTCACCGCGTGCGCGGTGGTGCCGTCGACGGTCACGTCGATCCAGTCGAGATTCGCGAGCTCGATCGACCGGGCCCCACTCGACGCGAGCCCGCGATTCGTCTGCACCAGCTCCTGGTAGTAGGAGTCGGTCGCGGTGGCCCGCATGAGCGTCGGGTCGTTGCGCGCGAAGGCCTGAGCCTGCGCGAGGTTCGCGCGCTGGACCACGTCCTTGATCGCGGCCACGGCGGCCGTGTCGCTCGTCGTCGATGCGGTCTGCGCCGCCGGTGCCCGCTCGATCGCGTCGCGCGCGCCCGTCACGACCCTTCCGAGATCGAAGCGGCCGGCGAAGGCCGCGATCACGAACGCGATGAGCCCCAGCGCGAGCAGCCTTCCCGCGGAGAGGCCGCCGCTCTTTCGCGGAGCCGGTCCGGTCGTCGCGGGGGTGACCGGTGCGGTGCTGCTTGGGTCGGGCTCGTACATGCGCTAAGCGTCGCTCGCGGCGCTGAGCGGCGCCTAAGAGGCGCGTGAGCGCGACCTAAGAAATGGTCGCCCCCTGCCTAAGAGGCCGCCGGTTTGGGCGCGAACATGGCTCTCGCGCCGAGCGCGAGCACAACACCGACCGCCATCAGCGCGAGCCACGCCGAGAGGAGCCAGTCGGGATAGGTGACGCCGAGCAACCGGTCGAGCGACCACGCCCCGTTGCCGAGGACGGCGATCGCGAATCCCGCCGCGGAGAGCGGCAGCGGGAACTCCCAGCCGACCTTTCCCCCGCCGGCCCAGAAGCCCTGCGACCAGTGCGCGACGAAGGTCACGACGAGGAGATCCGCCGCAATGAGACCGGGGCCGATCGGGCCACCAAGTCCCAATACCGTGAGGACCCCGCCGCCGGCCTCGGCGAGGACAGCCATCACCGCCCAGAACATCCCCGGCCGCAGACCCATGCTGTTGAACCAGCCCGCGACCCCGGCGATCGAGCCCCCCTGACCCACCCAGCCGAGCTTGAGGAAACCGTGCATGGCGACCACGCCCCCGACGACGACCCGCAGCACCAGAAGCGCCAGATCCGCATTCATCGGTATGCCCTCCCGCCGTTGTCCGGAACAACACCGTCCGCCGGGCGTTGCTTCCCGAACGTCGGGGAAGGGCTACGCGGCAGCCACCGTTTCGTTGGACGCTCCCTTTAGAGTTGAGCCCGCTGTGGGTGGGAGACTGGCACTCGTTCCCCCGGTCGCCGTAGGGCTCGTGCTTGCGATCGCGATCTGGCAGACGAGCGCCCCGGCGAACCCTCCGTCCGCGTCGGCGAAGTTCGTCCTCACCAGCGTCGCGGCGGCGCTGCCCGTCACGTGGGATGCCGCACCCCAGACACCGAGCGGTCGGGTCGAGTCGCGCACGTTCTGGAGCGCGTCACTCGAACGCGCCATGCCGTACCGGATCTTCCTTCCGCCCGGATACGAGCGGAGCTCACGCGCGTACCCGACGCTCTACCTGCTGCACGGCATGGGCGGGTCGGACCGGCAGTGGCAGGACATGGGTGTCGCGGCGGCAGCCGATCGGCTCATCGCGGCGGGCAAGATCGCGCCGCTGATCATCGTCATGCCCGAAGGCGAGAGGGCGTACTGGGTCGACCACGCGAGCGGCGGCCAGAAGTGGGGACGCTACACCGCGGTCGACGTGGTGAGCGAGGTCGAGGCGAACTTCCGCTCCATCCCCCGGCGGCAGTCGCGCGCGATCGGCGGCCTCTCGATGGGTGCGCACGGCGCACTGCAGCTCGCGCTCAACTACCCGGGCGAATTCGCGGCGGTCGGCGCGCACAGCCTCGTGCTTCGCCGCTTCGGTAACGCGCCCGCGTTCTTCGGCACCGCGACGGATTTCGCGAAGCGTGATCCGACGCAGCTCGTGCAGGCACGCGGCCGGGAGGGCTGCTCGTTCGCGATCTGGATCGACATCGGTGAGGCCGATCCCTGGGCACCGGTCGCGCGGCAGTTCGACGGCGAGCTCACCGAGCTCGGCATCCGCCACCAGTGGCACCTCTGGGCGGGCGATCACTCACCGGCGTACTGGAGCGCGCATCTCGAGGATTACCTGCGCTTCTACGACGCCTCGCTGAAGCGCGACATCCCGAGGTCGTCGCTCTCCTAACGCAGGGCGCGCCCGTAGAACTCGAGATACTCGGCGATGTGCGCGCTCCAGTACGCCGCCGAGTGATCGCCCGAATTCGCATGCCAGTCGTGCGCGATCCCAAGCGCCGTGAGCTGATCGTGGATCGCCGCGGCCTCCCGCCGCCAGGGGTCGGCGTCGCCTGAATCGATCCACCAGGTGTAGGTGCGCGCGAGATCCGGCCGTGCCGCGATGAGCTTGAGCGGATCGCGCGCCGCGAACTCCGCGCCGCGCCCAAGGTAGGTCGGGGCGTCGCCCTCGGGACGCAGCGAGGGGCTGTGCGCACCGATCACGCTCCAGATCCCGGGAAGGTTCATCGGCAGCTGCATCGCCGCATGCCCTCCCATCGAGAGACCGCCGAGAGCGCGCGCGTCGGCGGCGCCGTAGGTGCGGAAGGCGCGGTCGATCTCGGGCACCACCTCACGCGCGGTGTAAGTCCCCCACCGTTCGCCGTTGTCGATGGGGCTCGTGATGTGGTCGACCCAGTACTCCTGGTCCCCCTGGGGCAGCGCGATGATGAATTGGGGTATCGCGCGAGAGCCCATCAGCCGCTCGGCCTCCTTCAGGAGGCCGTAGTCGAGCCACTCCTGGTTCGAGCCGCCCCCGCCGTGAAGCAGATAGAGGGTCGGGAAGCGCGCATTCGGGTCCGCGTCGTAGCCCGGTGGCAGATAGACCGAGTACTTCATCGTCCGGTTCAGGACCGCGCTGCGGAAGGTGCCGTTCACCAGGCGCCCCGCGCCGAGCGGTGACGGCGACGCGGGCGAAGCGGAGGCCGGCGGGCGAGTGACGCTCGGACCCGCGGGCGCGGCCGGCCCCTGGCAGGCGACGGCGAGGCAGAGGACCAGGACGAGGACCCGCGGGGGGTCCGAGGGGGGTGGAAACCCCTTCGGCCGCTTCAGCCCTGCACCGCGCGCAGCAGGACCTCCAGGCGGATGTCGTCGGTGACCGAGAGGACAGCTGCCACCGAGGGGCGCTGGAGACCGAAGTCGCCGAAATGGACCGTGGTGCGCGCGGTCGCGCGAAGCTCTCGGCCGACGCGCTGCCCGGTGACGTCCCACGTCACCTCGTGCGCCGTGCCATGCACTTTCAGCGACGTCACGAGACCGAACCTCCACTCGCCGCTCCCGGGCAGCGGCTGCGGCAGCCCATGAGTCCCGATGACGGTGAGCTCCGCATTCGGGTAGCGCTCGACGTCGAGCGTCTCTTTCTTGATGAAGTTGTCGCGCCGGGACTCGTCGCTCGCGAGGGTAGTCAGGTCGACGCGGAGCGCCGTGTCGCTCGTGATCCGCCCGTCCCGCGTGAGCCCGACGACGCCAAAGATCGCGCTCGTCGTGAGCACCGCGTCGCTCATCGCCGGGAAGCCGGCGAGCTGCTCGCGGACGCGGACGGTAACGAGCGAGCTCGCCGAGTCCGCGTTGAACCGGAAGGTCGCGGCGGCCGTGGCGACGGGCACCGGCAGTCCGGTGGGTGATGCGCTCGCGCCGCCGAAGAGATCCTGGCGGCAGCCGCCGGCCACCGCCAGCGCCAGCAGCAGGACGAGGGTGCGGGTCAATCGCGGGCGGGCGGTGATCAGCCGGTCTCTGCCGTGGCCACGCGGGCGCCGAAGCGCTGCACGAACGGATGCGTGAGCGGCACGACCCGGCTGGCGAGATGCTCGATCTCGCCGAGCCACGGGATCACCGGGAGCACGATCCAGATGAGCAGGACGCCGACGATCTGGAGCAGCGTGTTGTCGGTCCCGATCCGCAGCAGGTCGCCTACCCACGAATTGGAGAAGTTGAGGATGAAGAGATGGATGCCGTAGGCGCCGAGGGAGCGCTGGCCGAGCGGCATCAGGATCCAGCCGAGGCCGCGGCGTATCGGCACCCACAGCGCCGTGACCAGCGCGAACGCGAACGTCGCGACCCCGACGAGCGCGAGAAGGCGCCCCGGCCGCAGATCGTTCTTGCCGAACACCAGGTCCGACGAAAGGAGCCACGCGAGCGCCGACGGCTGCGAGCTCGCGCGGTCGGCGATGGTGAGCTGGAAGGCGACGATCAGCAGCACCGCGATCACCGAGCCGGCGACGACGATGCCCACGCGCATCGAGCTTGAAACGTCACGCGCGATCCGCTCGCGGTGGTAGCCGATGATCACGCCCATCGCGAAGGGCAGCTGCCAGGCGGCGAAGGGGAACCCGCCGTCGACCACATTCCACGGGAACTGCACTTCCTGGGGCGAGATCTGCCAGAGGAGCCAGAGCCCCCACGCTCCGGCGAGCGCGAGACGCGTGCGGCCCGTCCCGAGCAGGTAGAGGAGCGGCGGCGCGGCGAACACGAGGAGCGTGTACAGCATGAGTACGTCGGTGACCGGATAGGAGCGGTGGAGCGTCCCGACGCCCAGCAGGAACTCCAGCGGCCTCGCCGGGGTCATGCCGCGAGACCAGGCGTTGTCCATGAGGTAGGAGAGGAGAGCGAACGCGAGGGTGAGGCCCACGGTGAGCACATAGAGGAAGCCGGCGCGCTTCAGGACCTTCCTGAGCATCGCGTTCATACCCTCGCGCACGATCACATTGCGATAGACCGTCCCCATCACGATCCCGGAGATGAGCACGAATCCCTCCGCGGCCGAGGTGAAGAAGCGGTTGCCTCCGGTCATGACGTAGAGCCAGGAGCGCTCGCCGCCGATGTGGTCGGCGACCATCACGACGACGCAGAAGCCGCGCAGCAGGTCGAGACGCATATCGCGGCGCGAGGAGGCGTCGGCGGAGGCCCCGTAGCTCAGACGGTTCCGCACCCGCGAATCGTAGGGACGGTCGATAAGAGCCGAGTGTGAAAAGCTCGCCGCCGAGCGGTCGCTCGCTATGCGCTCGCCATCGCCCGCGACGGTACTCGGCGCGCGAGCGTACGCGTCCTGAGCCGGAGCTCCGGCGTCGCGACGCAGGCGAGCCAGACGATGAGAACCGCGCTCGCCTGGAAGAGCGCGTTCTCGCGATCGAGCCGGACGGGCGCCATCAGGGCCGACGAGAAGAACGCGACGACGAAGAGCTGGACCGAGTACGCGAAGAGCGAGCGGCGTCCCAGAGCGAGAAGGAGCCAGCCCAGCAAGCGGCGAACGGGGACCCAGCCGAGCGTGAGCGCGGCGTAGCCGAAGGACGCCGCCGCGAGGAGCGCGAGCACGCGGCCCGGGCGCGCGTCGTTCTTGTCGAACAGCAGCTCACGCGGGTCGACCCCGACGTCCGTCACGAGCCTCTGGATGAGGAAGACCGCGATCGTCAGCGTGGCGCCGAGGAGCAGCAGTCGCGAGGGGCGGAGCTGCGCGGCGAGTCGCTCACGGTGGTACCCGACGACGAGGCCGACGCAGAAAATGAGCTGCCAGGCGGCGAATGGGAACCCGCCGTCGGTGATGACCCACACGCCCGGGAGGTAGGCGGGCCAGAGCTGCGCGACGGCCCAGACCGCGACCGATCCGGCGAGCACGAGGAGCCCGTGCCCGCGCGCGATGAGCGCGAGGACCGGCGCGGCCGCCAGCACGAGCAGCGTGTACAGCACGAGGATGTCGGTGAGCGAATACGTGCGGTGGAGCGTGAGCACCGACAACGCGAAGTCGACCTCGTCCTGCGCGGGCGTCGCCCGGGCGGCCCAGGGCGCGGCGAGCACCACCGAGGCCGACGCGAACGCGAGGGTGAGCGCCGCCCCGACAAGGTAAAGAAGGACGGCCCGCCGCAGGAGCTTCGCGAACATCGCGCGGACGCCCTGGCGCTGGATGGTCGTCCGATGGACCATGCCAAGCGCGATCCCCGAGAGCAGGACGAAGACTTCCGCGGCCGAGACGACGAAGCGATCGCCGCCGGTGAGGGCATAGAGCCAAGAGGACTGTCCGCCGACGTGGTCGACGATCATCGCGAAGAGGCAGAAGCCCCGCAGCAGATCGATGCGCAGGTCCCGGGAGCCCGGCCCGTCGGGCGTGGCCTCGTATCGCCACGAAGAAAGCCGAGGGCCGAGCCGGATCGCCATGTGGCTGGTCTATGCGGCGTCCGCTCACCCGACTATCAGATGCTTGACGGTGCGCCGGTCGTTCGGAGAACGCTCGCCGGATCAGAGCTTGTCGATGATCCTCTGACCCGCGGCGCTCCGGATGAATTCGAGGAACTGGCCGATCGCCGGCTTGGGCTGGACCGTCCTCGAATACACCAGATAGAGGGGCCGGCGAACCTTGTACGTACCGTCGCGCAGCGCCTGTTTGGTGGGCGTGACGCCGTCGATGGTGACGAGGTGGATTCCCGCGCCCTGCGGGTCGTCGCTCTGGACCCCGATGGTCCCGAGGGCTCCAGGCCGCCCGGCGACGGCCTGCCGGATCTGGTCGCCGCCCTGGATCTCGAGCACGCCGGCGCCGTAGGTGGGCTTGCCGCCGAAGAAGTAGGTCTCGAACGCGGCACGGGCGCTCGAGCCCTTCTCCCTGACGAGCGGGACGATCGGCAGCTTGGAATTGCCGAGCGCCGACCAATCGGTCATCTTGCCGCCGTAGATCGCCTGCACCTGGCTGGTTGTCAGATCCTTCAGCGGATTGCTCTGGTGCACGACCAGCCCTGTGCCCGCCACGCCGATCAATACCCGGTCGACGAGCGCGCTCTCCGCGGGGCTGAGCTCGCGGCTGGCCATGCCGAGGTCGAGCGTCCCGTTCGCGCTGAGGTTGATGCCGCCGTCCGATCCGAGCGTCGTGTCGTACTGGAACTTCACTCCCGGATGCTTCGCCGCGAACGCGTCGGCCAGCGCCTGCACGTGAGTGAGGGCGGAGTCGCCCCCGCCGATGCGGTAGACGCCGGCGAGCGGGTCGCGTTCCGGCGTGGACGCGCCACCGCACCCGGCGACCAGGATCAGGACGGTCAGGAGGTGGGCGAGCGGGCGCAAGTCCGCCGAGGATAGGGGTGCGAAGGGCCGCCACGCGATAGCAGGACCAGATCGGTCCCTAGCGGTCAGCGAGGGTCTAAGGCTCGAACACCCACTCGTGACGAGTGACCGGGCCCCACGGACGAACGCGCCAGCGCTCGGGCGGAAGCGCCGCGTGACCGCGACTGCGAACGCAGCGGCGCACGTGGATCTCGAGGTCGGCGAGCGTCACTCGCCCTCGCTTCGCGTCCCAGATGGCGCGAAACGCGAGGATCGTGTCGAGTGCCGCGTTGGTGTCCATGCCTATATAACGCTCCACCCTGGTGCCGCGGTCTGCACAGTGACGAACGGGCTACGTGCTGTTTCGGATGCGTTTCGTTCCATCTCCCCGTGCTCAGGCACGGCCCATGCCAAGACCGCTGCGACCGTGCTGCGACCGGATCCGGTAGCGAGCGGGTATATGAGGATCCGAGTGGTCGGAACGCCTCTAGAAGGAGAAACTGGGCGCGCAAAAACTGCGCTTTAAGAGCGCTCATCAGTAACTCCTCCCCCACACGTTCAGTTCTTCCTGATGAACAGTCCGGAGCTACCTCGCGGCCGCCGCCTCCGCCGCGAGGCGCGGAAGCATCTCCGAGCGCACGCGGGAGACGTCTTCCTCGTACTTCAGCAGCACCCCAAGCGTCCCGTCGATGACCGCTTCGTCGAGCACGTCGCTGCCGAGCGCGGTGAGGGCCATCGCCCAGTCCAGCGTCTCGGCGACTCCCGGACGCTTGAAGAGGTCGTCACGCCGCAGCGCCTGCACCACAGCGACGACGCTGCGGGCGAGCCGGTCGGGCACGTCAGGCAGGCGCCGCGCGACGATCGCGAGCTCGCGCTCGACGGTGGGGTAGTCGATCCAGTGGTAGAGGCAACGGCGCTTGAGGGCGTCGTGGATCTCGCGCGTCCGGTTCGAGGTGATGATCACCGGCGGCGGCGTCGCCGCGCGGAACGTCCCGAGCTCGGGCACGGTGATCTGGAAGTCCGAGAGCAGCTCGAGCAGATAGGCCTCGAACTCCTCGTCCGCGCGGTCGATCTCGTCGATGAGGAGCACCGGCGCGCTCTCCGGTGAGATCGCCTCGAGCAGCGGGCGCTTGATCAGGAAACGCTCGCTGTAGATGCGCTCGCGCGCTTCGCTCGCGCGTCCTTCTCCTTCGGCAAGGCGGATCTCGAGGATCTGCCGGGGATAGTCCCAGTCGTAGACCGCGGTCGCGACGTCGAGACCCTCGTAGCACTGGAGCCGGATGAGCCGGCGACCGAGGGAGGACGCGAGCGCCTTCGCGATCTCGGTCTTCCCGACGCCCGCCTCGCCCTCGACGAACAGCGGCTTGCCGAGGCGCAGCGCGAGGAAGAGCGTGACCGCGAGCCCGCGATCGGCGACGTAGCGCTCGCGTTCGAGTGCCGCCGCCACGTCATCGACGGAAGACCAGGCGGGTCCGCTTCCCATGTCCGCAAAGTCTATGGGGGTACGAGGGGCCGAGCCCCCGCGACGGCGTGCGCCGGCGTCTCCCCCCGTACGCCGGCGCACGCGTGTTCCGCTGCGGTTGTCGCTAGGCCCGCGCGCGTTCGATGGCGCGCTCGAGCGCTCGACGCGCGTACACGGTCACGAGATGCGCGCGGTACTCGGATGAGGCGACGAGGTCCGCGAGTGTGGTCATGCCGTTCGCCGCCTTCGCGGCGGCGGCGACGACAGCCTTTGCGTCGCCCTTCGTTCCGGTGATGGCCTTCTCCGCCTCTGTGGCGCGTTGGGGCTTCGCGGCGGCTCCCGCTACGCCGATCGCCGCGCGTTCGATTGTCCCGTCGGGTTTTGCGGTGACCACCGCCGCGACGCCAACGACCGCGAAGCGGGATGCCGGATGCGGGAACTTCACGTAGGCGCTGCCGGTGCGGGCGGGCTGCGCCGGGAAGCGGATCTCGGCGAGGATCTCGCCGGGCCCGAGCGCCGTCTCGAACGTGCCCTTGGAGAACTCCGGCGCGGGGATGTCGCGCCGTCCCTTCGGGCCAACCGCGCGGATGGTCGCGTCGAACGCGAGCGTGGGCGCGGGCTCGTCGGCCGCGGGGTCCGCGTGAGCGAGGCTGCCGCCGATGGTGCCGCGCGTGCGGACCTGCGGGTCGCCGACCGCGGCCGCGGCCTCCGCCAGCGCGGCGAGCCCCGCACGGACCGCCGGATCGTCCGCGATCGCGCGATGGGTTGCGAGCGCGCCGATCGAGATGGTGCCGTCCGGCTCGCGCCGGATGTCGCGCAGCGCGGCGATGCGGCGCAGGTCGATGAGCGTCTCGGGCTGCGCGAGCCCGAGCTTCATCAGGGGAAGGAGGCTGTGGCCGCCGGCGATCACCTTCGCCTCGCGCGAGCGGCCCAGCGCCTGCACCGCCTCGTCGATCGTGGCCGGTGTCTGGTAGGTGAACGGGTGCGTGATCATCGCCGTCCCTCCCCCGCCGCTTTCATCGCCTTCCAAATCTTCTCCGACGTGAGCGGCATGTCCAGGTGCCTGATGCCGAGCGGCGAGAGCGCGTCGATGACCGCGTTGGCGACCGCCGGCGTCGATCCGATGGTGCCCGCTTCGCCGATCCCCTTCACGCCGAGCGGGTTGCTCGGGCTGAGCGTCACCGTGTGGTCGAGCTGGAACGCGGGGATGTCCTCGGCCGTGGGGACGTGGTACTCCATCATGCTGCCCGAGAGCAGCTGGCCGTTCTCGTCGTAGACGGCGGTCTCGTAGAGCGCCTGTCCGATCCCCTGCGCGATGCCGCCGTGGAGCTGTCCCTCGACGATCATCGGGTTGATCTGCCGCCCGCAGTCGTCGCAGGCGGAGTAGCGGACGATCCGCACCGCCCCGGTCTCTCCGTCGATCTCGACCTCGGCGATGTGCGTGCCGAACGGGAACGTGAAGTTCGGCGGGTCGTAGTAGACGGTCGCCTCGAGTCCGGGCTCCATGCCTTCCGGCAGGTTGTTCGCCAGGTACGCGGCCATCGAGATGTCGCCGAAGTTCTTCGCCTTCTCGGGAACGCCCTTCACGAACACCTTGCCGCCCTCGACGACGACGTCGGCGGGCGACGCCTCGAGCAGGTGCGCGCCGATCTGGACGACCTTCTCGCGAACCTTCTCGGCGGCCTTGTGGACGGCGATCCCTCCCACCGCGAGGCTGCGGCTGCCGAAGGTCCCGACGCCCATGCCCGGCGATTCGAAGGTGTCGCCATGGCGGACCTCGATGTCGTTCGGGGTCACGCCGAGGGCGTCGGCCGCGATCTGCGCCCACGAGGTCTCGTGCCCCTGACCGTGCGGGGACGTGCCGGTGAAGACCTGGACCGCGCCGGTCGGATGCACGCGGATGCGCGCGCTTTCGTAGCCGCCCCACCCGACGCCGAGCGCGGCGTTGGCTTTCGACGGCGCGAGCCCGCAGATCTCGATGTAGCTCGAGATCCCGATGCCGCGGTAGTTGCCGCGAGCCTTGGCTTCGGCGCGGCGCTTCTCGAACCCCTTGTAGTCGGCCATCGCGAGCGCGCGGTCGAGCGCCGGCGCGTAGTCGCCGCTGTCGTAGCTGATGCCGCTGATGGTGTTGAACGGGAACGCGTCCTTCGGGATGAAGTTCTTCCGCCGAAGCTCCGCCGGGTCCATCCCGATCTCGTCGGCGAGCCGGTCCATGGCGCGCTCGATGAGGTACGCGGCCTCGGGGCGTCCGGCGCCGCGGTAGGCGTCGACGGGCGTGGTGTTCGTGTACGCGCCGCGCATCTCGTAGTCGTATGCCGGCAGGCGGTACGGCCCGGGCACGACGAACATGTGGAGGATCGTCGGTATGCCGGGCGCGAACGCCTGCAGGTACGCGCCGACGTTCGCGACGGTGCGAACGCGTAGGCCGAGCAGCGTGCCGTCGCGCTTCGCGGCGAGCTCGAGGTCCGAGACGTGATCGCGCCCGTGGATCGTCGCCAGGTAGCCCTCGCGCCGCTCCTCCGTCCACTTCACCGGCCTGCCGAGCGTCTTCGCGAGATACCCGACGAGGAGCTCCTCGGCGTAGACCTGTAACTTGCTGCCGAAGCCCCCGCCGACCTCCGGCGCGATGACGCGCACCTTGTTCTGCGAGAGCCCTAGGTTGAGCGACGCGATGAGCTGCACGAAGTGCGGGATCTGCGTCGTGGACCAGAGCGTGAGCTCGCCGGCCTCGAACCTCGCCGCGACCGCGCGCGGCTCCATCGCGTTCGGGATTAGCCGCTGATTCACGATCCGCAGGCTCGTCTTCACTTCGGCGTCCTTGAAGGCCTTCTCGATGTCCCCTCCCTTGACCGGATAGGTGAACACGAGGTTCGACTTGAGCTCTTCGTGAATGATCGGCGCGCCCGGCTCGAGCGCCGCGGTCGCGTCGACCACGACCGGAAGCGGCTCGTAGTCGACGGTGATGGCATCGGCCGCGCGTTTGGCCGCGTCGCGCGTCTCCGCCACGACGGCGGCCACGGCGTCGCCCGCGTAACGCGCCTTGTCGGCGGCGATGGGCATGTGCTTCGAGCCGCTCATGTTCGGCACTGTGATGAACACGGGGAGCATGCCCGTCGCCTCGAGGTCCTTGCCCGTGAGGACCGCGACGACCCCGGGCTCCTTCTTCGCGGCCGCGGTGTCGATGCGACGGATGTTCGCGTGGGCGTGCGGGCTGCGGACAAGGCTCACGTAGACCATTCCGGGGAGCGTCACGTCGTCCGTGAAGGTCCCGTCACCGGTGATGAGGCGCGGATCCTCCTTGCGGGCAACGCGCGCGCCGATGTACGTGGGCGTCGTAGCAGTGGTCATCGCGTCACCTCCGCGACGCGAGGCCTGGCCGCCCCCGTCTTCATCTCGGTGGCCGCGGCGCGGATCGCGCTCACGATGTTCTGATACCCCGTGCAGCGGCACAGGTTGCCCTCGATGGCGTGCCGGATGTCGGCGTCCGTCGGCGACTGGTTGCGCTCGAGGAAGTCGATGGCCGTGATCATCAGTCCGGGCGTGCAGAAGCCGCACTGGAGCGCATGCTCTTTGGAGAAGGCGCGCTGAATGGGGTGCAGCTCGCCATCGGTGGCGAGCCCCTCGACGGTGACGACCACGGCGCCGTCGGCCTGGACCGCGAGCATCGTGCAGGATTTCGTCGCGCGACCGTCCACCAGCACGGTGCACGCGCCGCACTGGCTGGTGTCGCAGCCGACATGCGTACCGGTGAGACGAAGGGTGTCACGGAGGTACTCGACGAGAAGCTGCGCGGGCTCGACCTCACGGGTCTGCTTCGTTCCGTTGACCGTTACGGTGATCACATGGGCCACGGGAACACCTCCCATCGCGGCGTGCCGGTGAACGCGCGTTACGGCGGCGCGTGCGCGCGCACGAGACGCTTGGTCATCGTCGCCCCCACAAATGCTCCCCGCTCGAAGGCGGCGTTAGGCTAGTTCCGGCCTACTGGCCGGTCAACTTCGAGAGCGCTTGCTCCGGGACCGACCGGTGCTCTTCTTCGTGGTCGTACGGGCGCGCGCCGTCGTGCGCTTCGCGGTGCTCTTCGCGCGCGCTCCGTTGTTGCCGTTCGCGCGAGCACGCGTCGTGCGCCGCTCGCTCGAGGCTGCCGGCTGCGCCTGCGGCTGGTCGGTGTTCTTGGCGAGACCGATGACGTTCCCCTCGGGGTCTTCGAAGAGCGCGTACATGACCATGCCCGCGTCCATCGGCTGCATCACCGTCCTGCCGCCGAGCTGCTCCGCCTTGGCGAGCGTTTTCGCGAGGTCGTCCGTCTCGACGTAGAAGGTCACCCAGCTCCGCCCGGTCTGGGTCGCGCCGATCCCGCCGTTGATCCCGTT
Source organism: Candidatus Limnocylindria bacterium (assembly GCA_036002305.1). Taxonomy (GTDB): domain Bacteria; phylum Chloroflexota; class Limnocylindria; order P2-11E; family P2-11E; genus 3-1-20CM-2-70-9. The sequence goes on along the minus strand of DASYTL010000026.1, from coordinate 25,423 downwards.
GCCCTTGGCCTTCGTGTCGATCATTCCGTAGCTCTGCGGGTTGTTGGTGTCGATGCCCCAGCCGAAAAGATCGCGATAGAACTTCTGCGTCTTTGGCGCGTCCTGCGCGTTGATCTCGAAATGCGTCACTGGAAATGCCACGGCGAGCTCCCCCTTTTGTCTCTACGCTCTCGGTAGCCACATGGACTCTACTCTCGAGCTGGCGCGCTCGTTCGTGCAAGCGGTGCAGTCCCGAGACGCGGATGCCGCCGCGGAGCTCTGCGCGGACGACGTCGAGGTCGTGCTCCCGGGCGTCCCGGTCCCCTTTCAGGGAAAGGACGGCGTACGGCAGATGATCCGGATGGCACCGCCGGAGCTCGTCCAGAGCATGCGCGACGAAGTCGTGACCGGGAACGACGTGAAGATCACGACGCTGACCCGCGCGCCGGGCGTCTTCGCCAGCTATACGACCTGGCATTTCGCGATCGACGGCGAGCGCATACGCAAGCTGACGTTCGAGCTGCGGGCGGCGAACTGAGCTCCCGCTCGCCTAGGGTTTCGTCAACACCACAGCATTCGGCAGCAGCCTGCCCGGCCCGACCTTGTACGAGCCGCCGATCCACATCGCCGACGTGCCGCCGCCGTCCAGATTGATGGCATCGCGCACGCCGAGCGCGGCCAACGCGTATGCCGAGTCCGTGATGTTCGCGTTGTTCACGAGCGCGAGGTAGACGTAGGTCCCGTCGGTGCCGATCGAGCCCTTCGTCCCCTTGAGCTTCTGTGCGGGGGTCTGCTCGAACTCCGAGTCGACCGCCGCGCCGTTCTGGACGAGCATCGGGAACATCGTGATCGCCGCGGTGATCGGCGCCTGCGCGGCCGAGCTCTGCGCGTAGACGTAGCTTCGCCGCCAGTACGAGGCGGTGGCGCCGTTGAAATGCACGAGGGCGTTCTGCCCGACGAGCGCGTTCTGGTTGATCCACCGCCGCAGGTTGCTGTTGTAGACGGCGTAGTCATACGAGTTCGCCTTGCCCGCGCAGGCCGGATAGTCGGGTGGGCAGAGGTACGTCCCGTTCATCCCCGCGTACGCGCCGTTCTCGCTGACGTAGTCGGCGAGGGGCTTCGCCGGGCAGTCGTTCGCGCACTGCGTCGCGTTGGCGGTGAGGGTACGAACCGTCACCGCGGCGAGGCGCTCTTTGATCAGGTGCACACCGAAAGTCCCGCGAGCCGTCGGCACGCTCACGAAGCTGTAGCCGGTGCCGCTCTCGGGCGGCGCGGGCCGCGTCCCGTCGGGGTTGAGCACGGTGACGAGCCAGAACACGCCGAAGTCCTCGAGCCACGCCGCGCCCTCGATGAGCGGGCGCAGGTAGAGACGGTAGTTTCCGGCCGTGGTCGGGGCCTGGATCGTGAACTGGAACCACGCGACCTGCGCCGGGCCGACGTAGGCAGCCGGCTGGATGGCGATGCGGTTGTACCGAGGCCATCCGGTCGCGGGAGATCCGGCGCCGCCGTCGCCGCCGAGCGGGGTCGCCATGTCCTGTCCCGGCTCCGGTCCCCACGTCCCGAAGTACGCGACCTCGCCCATGCGACCCCTGACCCAGCCGAAAGAGCCGCTGTTGTAGTAGGCGACGGTCGCGGTCGAGCGCTCGCCCGGGCACAGCGTCGGGTACCCGCTCTGCCCGTACCACTCCGCATGGAACCCGGCGATCCCGCCGCGAAGATTCGCCGGCGGTGGGATGCCCGGACCGACGCTACCCGCGCACGGCGCGGCCGCGGGCGCGCCCGCCGCGCGCGGGGCCGGACCGAGGATCAGCCAGCTCAGGAGAAGCGCCGCCGCGAGGAGCGGCGCGAAGATGCGCGATCCCACTCGATTTGCTAACGACGAGCATCTCGCGGCAGTACGACGTCCCCTTCGCATCGTGCGAATGGATGGGACGCGGTACGCTAAGTTGATACCGCGCGCCTACGATGGGATGCATGGAGCCGATCCGGCTCGCCCTCGCGCAGGCCGCGCTCCTCGTCCCGGCCGTCGCGTTCGCCGCGAACGCGTTCATCTCGTACCGCGAACGAGGCTTTGTCGAGCCCTACGACGTACCGGCCGCGGTCGGCTTCCTGCTCGTCGCGGTGCTCGCGTGGCGACGCTCGCTGGTCGCGCTCGTGGGCGGGATCGCGCTCTGCGCGATCTACCTCGCGACGGTGCTGACGGCGGGTCCCGCCGCGTTCATCGCCTTCTGGATCGTCGCGCTCGCGCTCACGGCGCAGGCGCTTCCGCTGATGCGCCCTCGTTCTCGGACGAGCTCGACGTAACAGCCAGCGTCCGCCAGACAGCGACCCAGCGGTCCTCGCGGCGCACCAGGACGAACGCTTCGCGGCCGCTCTCCTTCGTTTCGCGCTCGTTCATCTGATAGGTGATGTCGAATGCGTACGTCACCACCGCGGTGTCCCCGAAGACATCGATGCGCTGATCGCGCTCGGTGAACGAGCCGAGCCGCGCCTTCGCCATGAAGTCGCTGTAGCTGTCGATCGCCGCGATGCGGCCCTGGATCGGCCCATCCATCCCCTGCCCCGTCATCACGACGTCCTTGTCGAGCAGGCTCTCGAGGTCGCCGAACCGGCCCGTCGTCCAGCAGGCGTTGATCGCGCGTACGGCTTCCCAGGGATCGGCGGCACCCATCGCGCGGAGTGTGAGCCCTCGCGCGCTCCTAGTCCCTCGGCCCGGTCGCCACCAGGTCGATGGCCACTCTGATCTCGTCGACGATGCTGACCACGCGGAACGGCACTGCGGGCGCCGTCATGCCGAAGTCGCCGAACTTCCAGCTCGGGTTCGCGGTCACGGTCGCGTTGAGATCGGACCCGTCCCGCCTGGCCTGCACGTCGAACGTGACCTCCTTCGTCATGCCGCGCATGGTCATGTTGCCGGCGAGCTTGAAGGTGAACGTCCCGCTGGACTGGAGCGGCACGGTCAGGCCGCTGGTCTTGGTAGGAACGAACTCGGCGGTCGGGAACTGGCGGACCCGGATCGTGTCGTTCTTGATGAAGCCGTCCCTGTTGCTGTTGTCACTCTCGAGCGTCCTGAGATCGACCGTGATCTTCGATCCCGGAGCGAAGGTGCCGTCAGCGTTCAGCTGAAATGAGCCGGCGGCGCCGGTCGCGGTCAGCACCGCGTCCGACGGAAGGCTCACGCCGACGAGCTGCTCGCGCACGCGAACGGTGGCCTTCGACTTGTCCGTGACGGTCCACGCCGCAGCGGAAGTGGCCGCGCTCGCCGAAGGCGTCGCGGTCGGAGTCGCGCCCTCGGTGGGCGTCGGTCTGACGACCGCCGCGGGACCGCCGCACGCGACCGCGAGGATCGCGACGGCAAGCGCCATGAAGCGTGCGTGCGCGGGCGTGATCACTGGCTCCTCCTCCGCTCTCCCAGGGACTCTACGGGCGAAGGATGAGACCGGGCCAAACGCTCTCTAACAGTTGCTTAAGAAGAGAGGGCCGCACGAGCAGAGGCCAGGCTCGTGGGCCCTCTCGCGACCGGGGCCGTCAGGTTCCGCGGCTAGGGCACGACCGTGATGTGGTATCTCGGGATCGACGACCAGGAGGATGAGGACAACAAGGGCCGGTACAAGTTCCTGTACGGGGACTTCGAGAAGGTGCATCGGTGCGGCGTGTTGAGCGCGGAGAGCAGGGCCGGGCAATACAAGTACGCCGACATCGCGGCGGCGGCGCACCTGCACGGGCTGATGGAGCGGCGGCGCGTGCACGCGTAGTCGGTCCGCTCCTAGTTCGGCGCTGTGTCGCGCCTCTCGCCGACCGTGATGAGCGTATAGAGCCCCAGGTCGTTCATCCAGGCCGCGCCGTCGACCACGCCCTGCAGCCTCAGCCTGAAGATTCCCGGCACCGCGCTCTTCACCGCGAAGGTGAACGTCGCGGTCGCGCCCGGGGGGACGATCTCTTCAGACTGGACGGCGGGGCGCTCGGGTGCCGGCCAGTCATCCGCCAGGAATGAGAGCGCGCGGTCGTTGTTGGGGATCCCGAGGCGCGCCTCCTGCGCGGTGCCCTTGCGCCACGCGGTGCTCCCGGTGTTCTGAAGGACGATCGAGACCGTGGCCTTCTGGCCCGCGGCGACTTCCGGGTAGCGCGTCCCCGAGACGAAGCTCGCATGGACGTTGGCGGCCGTCGGCGGAGCGCAAAGGCTGGTCAGCCACATGAAGTGCGGCCAGCTCCAGGTCGGCCCCGGATCGGTGTGGTCGCTTCCCGGAACCTCGTTGTGACCCACGACGTGAGCGCGATCGAGCGGCACGCCATGCCGCTCAGAGATCGCGCAGGCCAGTGCGGCGGCGGCGTAGTACTGCTCCTCCCTGAATGCGGGATTGGTCACGCGGTCGAGCTCGAGCTCGATCCCGATGGAGTTCCGGTTGAACCACGCGTTTCCCGCGTGCCACGCGGTGTCCGCTTCGCCGACGATCTGGGCGATGTGGCCATCGCCGCGGATCACGTAATGCGCGCTGACGCCCGACGCGCGAATGTTGAATGCGCGGAGCGTTCGCGGGTAGCTGATGTCGGTGTAGTGGATGACGATGTATTGAACGGAGCCACCGGCCCGGCCCTCCCAGTAGTTCGTCTGGGTGGCAAGCCACTCCGACTGCGCCGCATAGGGAAACCGGATGGTCAACGCTCGGGCGGCCGATGCGGCGCGGGGTGTGGGTGGCGCATCGCGCGTCTCCGAAAGCGCAGCGGACAGGTTCGCGTCCGAGACCGGATCATTTCGGTCGGCGGTCGGACCATCACCGCCGACGCAAGCGGCGGCGACCACCATGACAGTGGCAAAGAGCAGCCGGGAGACCAACCTCTGCATCCTCCCATCGCGCAACGCGAGTAAGCAATAGGCGTTGCGTAATCCTGTTCGCTTGGTGAGCGACCGAGCCCTGTCTCGCGTGCGCGATCCGAGCGCGCGCGGTCGCGGCCACGGACGAACGCGCGCTCGTCAGTCTCTCTGTCTCGTAAAAGGGATACCGGATCGAATCATGTGATGAGTGCCGGCTCGCGCGATCCCGCGAACGTGTTACGTGTTCGCTTTTGCGTCCGCCGAGTGTCCGAGCTCCGCGAAGCGCCGCTCGGCGACCCTCTCCGCTTCGTCCCACCAGCGTGCCAAGCGCTCCTCTTGCTCGCAGAGACGCAGCGCGAGCTGCTCCTCGAAGGCTCTGAGCTCGTCCATGAGCCTGGCCCGGAAGCGCTCCTCGTCGTGAGCGAGCTCTTGCTGGGCGCGCACGCGCTCTGAATCTTTCCACGCCTCGAGGCGGGCGGCCTCTTCCTTCCGCCGCTCCTTGAGCTGCGCGAGCATCAGATCGAGCCCCGCGACGAGTCGCTGCTGCTGGTCCGCGATCCACCGGTCCACGCGCTGATCGGTCTCCGCCGCTGCGCGTTCGAGCTGCCCGGTCCACGCTGGCGCGCGCGGCGCCTCGGGCTCGCCCGTGACGTCCTCGATCCTGACCGTCTCGACGATCGCCGTCTCGGCGTCTTCGTGCGGCGCGATGTCGAGGTCGGAAGGTGCGACCGCCGGGACGATGCTCAGAAGGACGTCCTCGACCGGCGGGTTCTCCGCGCGGTACCCAAGCCGCAGGCGAAGGGGGGTGGCGTCGGGCTCGGGGATGAAGGTCATCTCAGTTCGCCTCCGTGAATCTCTCAAGGTTGTACACCCGCCGGCCGTGCGGGCTGCTCCCTCGCTCGGGGGATATCGTGCACACGAGGCACCGCACGTCCGCGCGGAACGGAGACGTGTAGACATCGCGAGCACGTGTCGGTCCAAGCGGACGAGCTCGACGGCCGCGCAGAAATCACGCCCCGCTGAACCCGACACACCCGGTCGATTTGACTCCCAAGAAATGTCTGCTACTCCTTCGTAGTAGTTCTGGCGGAGGTCCGCAAGATGCTTCGTGTCGGAACACGCGCGGACGTCGCCTCGCGCTGGCAGCGGCGGACACTGCTCCGGCTCGGGTTCATCGCCACGCTCGGCTTGGCGGCGGGCGAGGTCGCCGCCATGGTCGCCCCGTTCATTCGCGTGAACCGCATCGAGGGTCTGGGGAAGCCGGTCGTGGCCGGGGCGAAAGCACAGATCCTCGAGCGATTCGCGGCCACGAATGATCGGCCGATCCTCTTCCGCGAGGGGCGCTTCTTCCTGCTCCACGCGCCGGGCGGGATCATCGCCGCGTACCGCAAGTGCACGCACCTCGGCTGCGCGGTGCCCTGGAGCGAGGCCGAGGACCGCTTCCACTGCCCGTGCCACGGATCGCTCTACGACAAGCGGACGGCGGTCGTGCTGCGGACGCCCGCGCCAAGGCCGCTTCAGCTCTTCCACATCACCGAGGACGCCGCCGGGACTCTCGTCGTCGACACGAATCCGCTGAGGCTCATCGATCGCGCGGGAGGTGCCTGGGACCCTTCGGTGATAGAGGTGACGGACTCCTAGGCGAGCGGGCCGCGCAGCCGCGGGTCGAGGACGTCGCGAAGGCCGTCGCCGAGCAGGTTGAACGCGCCGACCGCCAGGAGGATCGCGAGGCCCGGGAACAGCGACAGCCACGGCTGCGTGCTGATGAAGTTGCGGCCCTCGCTGATCATCACCCCCCACTCCGGGGTCGGGGGCTGCGCGCCGAAGCCGATGAAGGAGAGGCCCGCCGCCGAGATGATCGCCGAGCCCATGTCGAAGCTCGCTTGGATGAGCAGCGGCGCGACGGCGTTCGGCAGGAGGTGACGCGCGAGGATGCGCATGTGCGACGCGCCGATGCTTCGCGCCGCCTCCACGAACTCGCGCCGCCGCAGCGAGAGGATCTGGCCGCGCACGAGCCGCGCGTAGACGGCCCACGTGACCGCGGCGATCGCGATGATGGCGTTGGTGAGGCTCGGGCCGAGTGCGCCCGCGATCGCCATCGCCAGGATCAGCGCCGGGAACGCGAGGAACACCTCCGTCAGGCGCATGAGCAGCTCGTCCACCAAGCCGCCGGCGTAGCCCGCGACGAGGCCCACGAGGGTGCCGAACGCCCCGGCTGACACGACCACGAGGATCCCGATGAAGAGCGAGATGCGCGCGCCGTACAGCAGCCGGCTCGCGAGGTCGCGGCCGAGCTGGTCGGTGCCGAGCCAATGCGCCGAGGACGGCGGCTCGAGCCGCGTGCCGAGTGATTGCGCCAGGGGGTCGTGGGGAGCGAGCAGCGGCGCGAACAGCGCGCACAGCGTGAAGGCCGCGATGAGCGCGATGGCCGTGACGTTGAGCGGGTTCCGCAGGATCGGCGCGCGCGCCACGACCCGCGACGCCCGCATCGGGAACGCGGCGACGGCCCGCTCAGCCACGCTGGGTCCTCGGGTCGAGCCAGAAGTAGGCGATGTCGACGACGAGATTCGCGACGGGATAGACGACCGCGGCCAGGAGGGTCACGCCGAGGACCGCGGGGAAGTCGAGGCTGATCGCCGAAGCGGTCGCGTAGCGGCCGAGTCCGGGCCAGCTGAAGATCGTCTCGGTGAGCACCGCCCCGGACAGGAGGCTGCCGAAGATCAGGCCGATGATGGTCACGGTCGGGATGAGGGCGTTTCGCAGTCCATGTCGCCAAACGACGAGTCGCTCGTGCAGGCCCTTCGCACGCGCGGTCCGGATGTAATCCTGGCCGAGCACCTCGAGCATGCTCGACCGTGTCATTCGCGCCACAACCGCGGTCGAGAAGTACCCCAGTGTGAGCGCCGGCAACACCAGATGGATGAGGCTGCTGCGGAGGGCGTCGAGGTCGCCCGCGAGCAGGCTGTCGACGACGTAGAGGCCGGTGCGCGTCGGTGGTGGCGCGACGAACGTGTCGATGCGGCCGCCGCCGGGGAACCAGCCGAGCTGGTAGTAGCCGAGGCCGATGACGATCAGGCCGAGCCAGAAGACCGGGATGGAGCCGCCGACGAGCGAGAGCACGCGGACGAGGTGATCCGGTAGGCGGCCGCGAAACACCGCCGACCAGACTCCCGCCGGGAGCCCCACAACGATCGACACCAGGAGCGCGGCGAAGGACAGCTCGATCGTCGCGGGGAAGAAATCGGCGAGGTCCTCGGCTACCGGGCGTCGCGTGCGGATACTCCGGCCGAGGTCGCCGCGCAGGATGCCGGTCACATAGGTGACGTACTGCTCGCCGAGCGGGCGGTCGAGGTGGTACTCCGCACGGAAGGCCGCGATCTGATCGGGTGTCGCGTGATCACCGAGCGCCGCCACCGCCGGGTCCGCGGGAATGACATGCGAGATCGCGAAGGTGATGATCGAGACGCCGACCATCACCGCCGCGATCCCGACGATCCTCCGGGTCAGGAACCCGACGAACCGCATGGCGCCCTAGGCGCCTGTTATTTGCTTACAGCTGCGTAGTCGGCCCAGCCGATCGCGCTCCAGGCGAAGCCCTTGACGTTCGAGCGAAGGCCGAAGAGCGCCGTCGGCTGATAGAGCACGACATACGGACCGTTGTGGAGCACGTACTCGGTGATCTCCTTGTACGCGGTCGCTCGCTTCGCGGGGTCCGTGATGAGCGCCGCATCGTGGCCCTTCTGGGCGATCGTCGCGTCGTCCCAGCCGTTGCGGAAGGCGATCGACTTCGCCTTGTAATCGGTGAAGGGAGCCACGTTCGCGTCCGGGTCGGGATAGTCCGGCCCCCAGTTGATCATGACGAGCTGGCCTTTCTGCGCGCGGTACGTGCCGAGCAGATCCGCCGTGGTCGTCTGCTTGATGTTCACGGTCACGCCGATCTTTCCCCAGTCGGCCTGCAGCTTCGCCGCGAGATCCGCCCACGCCGTCCCGCCCGGCGCCTGGCCTGTCGGGATGAGGAAGTCGAGCGTGACCTTGTCCACGTTCGCTTGCTTCATGAGCGCCTGCGCCTTGGCGACGTCCTGCTGGAACGGCGCGGACTCGTTGTGGCCCGCGAGTCCCTGGGGGATGATCCCCTGGACCTTCTTGGCGTTGCCCTTGAGGAGGTCCTTGACGATGCCGTCGTAGTCGACCGCGGTGCGAAGAGCTTCGCGAACGTTTACGTTGTCGAGCGGCTTCACCATCGCGTTCATGCCCACGTAGACGAGGAGCAGGCTGTTCGCGGAGGTCGTGGTCACGCCCGCCTTGCCCTGAAGGGCCGAGATCTGCTGTGGCGTGAGATCCCGCGCGATGTCGGCGTCGCCCTTCTCGAGCGCGAACTGCTGGTTCGTGGATTCGGGAACGTGCTTCGTCAGCACGCCACCGAGCGCCGGCTTCGTGCCGCCGTAATTCGGATTCGCCTTGATCAGGACCTCCGTGTTCTTGGCCCAGTGATCGACGACGAAGGGACCGCTCCCGGCCGAGTGGTCGAGCAGGTAGCCCGAGCCCGAGTCGCCGGCGCTCTCCTTGGCCTTCACCTCCTTCGAGTCGACGACGCTGCCGAGCGTGAAGGTCAGGATCGAGAGGAATGCCTGCGCGCTCGCGGTCTTGGGCAGGCTGAAGACCACGGTCGTTGGATCCGACGCCTTGACGCTGTCTTCCTTCAGCCCGGCGACGTCGGTGAAGAGGAACGCGGGCGATTTGTTCAGCTTGATGGCGCGCTGAACCGAATAGACGACGTCGTCCGCCGTGAGCGCGTTGCCGCTCGCGAACTTAACGCCGGACTTGAGCTTGAATGTGATGTCTGTGGTGCTCGGCCCTTCCTTGATGTCCCAGCTTGTGGCAAGACCCGGCTTGATGTTCGCAAGGTCGGTGCCCTCGAATCTCACGAGCGTCTCGTACACGTTGTGGGCCAGGAGGACGCCGCTGAACTCGTAGAGCACCGCGGGATCGAGCGAGATGAGATCGCTCGTGTCGTCGTAGATGACCAGCGTGCTCGCAGCCCCGCCCGCGGTCGCGGACGGTGTGGTCGTGCCGCCCGGAGTCGTGGCCGGAGCGCATGCGGCGGCAACCAGCAGCGCGAGCGCGAAGAGTACGGATGAACGGCGCAGTGGCATCGACATGAGACCTCCCCGCGAGTACCTAGTGGCTGAGCCTAGCACCGGTTCGATCGCGGAATGACGACCGCGCCGGAAGATACAGAATGCACAGCGCCCGTGGGACGGGCCTTAGCCGGTGTGCTCCCCGGCGCGGAGGGGTATTGCCGCGCGATGCTCGATCTGCTCGCGCACCAGCGGCGCGACCTTCGTTCCGAACAGCTCGATCGAGCGGAGGACTTTCTCGCGCGGCAGCGTGCCGACGCTCATCTGGATGAGGAAGCGGTCGAGCCCGAACAGCTCGTGCTCGTACACGATCTTCGCGGCGACCTCCTCGGGATTGCCGACGAGGTTCGCGCCAAGCGGGCCGCGCTCGGCCTCGAACTGCGCGCGCGTCGGCGGCGCCCAGCCACGCTCCCGGCCGATCTTCGCCATCACGTAGGCATACGCCGCGTACGCGTCCTCCGCGGCCTGCCGCGAGTCCTCCTCGATGAGCCCGTGCGAGTTGATGCTCACCCGAAGCTTCGCGGGGTCGTGTCCCGCCCGGCGCGCGGCCTGCCGATACAGCTGAACGAGAGGCACGAACCGCCGCGGCTCGCCGCCGATGATGGCGAGTGCCAGAGGCAAGCCGAGCTTGCCGGCGCGCACGACCGACTCCGGATGACCGCCGACCGCGATCCACACCGGGAGCGGATCCTGCAGCGGCCGTGGGTACACGGGCAGGTCGTGGATGGGAGGACGGTGCGCGCCCGACCAGGTGACGCGCTCCCCCGCGCGGATCCGCAGGAGAAGATCGAGCTTCTCCTCGAACAGCTCGTCGTAGTCCGCGAGGTCGTAGCCGAACAGCGGGAACGATTCGGTGAACGATCCGCGGCCGGCCATGATCTCGGCGCGCCCGCCGGAGATCAGGTCGAGCGTGGCGAAGTCCTGGAAGACGCGGACCGGATCGTCGGAGCTCAGCACGCTGACCGCGCTCGTCAGCCGTATGCGTTTCGTGCGCGTCGCGGCCGCGGCGAGCACGACCGCCGGCGCCGACACAACGAACTCGGGACGGTGATGCTCGCCGACGCCGAAGACGTCGAGGCCGACCTGGTCGGCGAGCTCGATCTCCTCGAGCAGGCGGCTGATCCGCTCCTCGGCGTTGATCGTCTGTCCCGTGCGGGGATCCGGAGTCCGCTCGCCGAAGCTGTAGATGCCGAGCTCCATGCGGGACGGAGTGTGCACGAGCAGATGAACGCGCTCTCGCGAACCGGTATTCCCCTCGCTCTCACCCTCACCGAGGACCAAGACATATCCGCTTCGTCGGCGAGATCGGCCTCGATCACGACGGCCCGTCCGCCGCTCTCCGTGAGCTCGTTCGCGAGCGCGACGAGCGGATCGCGGCCGCGCGCCACGAGCGCCTCAGTCGCGCCCTGACACGCGAGTGTGCGCGCCGCCGCGTTCCCGATCGCGCTGCACGCACCGGTCACCATCCCGACAGTCCCGGCGGGCGGTGCCGTCACGCCCGCTCCGGCCGACGAGCGTTCAGTAACGGCGGCACCAGTCGGCAGCGAGGCGTGCGACCTCCTTCATACCCCCGGGGAGGCTCTCACCTCGGTGGAACGCGGTCCGGCGGCGCGATCACGTACACGACACCGCCAGAGCCTCCGAGCCACGCGCGTTCGAACGCGGCACGCGGGTAGACGCGGCGAACGGTCGCGTCGCTCACCGCCGCCGGGTCGTTCGCGATGACGTCGCCCGACGCGGTGAATCCGATGATGACGAGCAGGTGACCGTTCGTCCCGGCGTTGTTGAGGAAGCCGGGCAGCGCTCCGGGCGCATGGGAGATCGAAGCGACGAGCGGGACGCGCGCCGCGATGTAGCGCTCGGCCTCGTTGAGCGAGCGCAGCTGATGCACGTAGGCCTCGAGCCCGAAGCGCGCCGCATACGCGGCATTGAAGGGCCAGTTCCCCGTGCCCCCATAGGCGACGTCGTACGTGTAGCGCGCGGCGTGGTCGACCGCGGCGTCGGCATGCGGCCCGATCCAGGCGAGGTCGGCGGGACTGGGCCGCTTCCCCAGATACTCGAGCACCATTTCGGTCGACGTCGGGCTGCACCAGGCCTCGCCGCCGCCGTCGTACTCGGGGTAGTGCCCGGCATGAATCTCCTGCGAGTAGCGCGGCACCTCGAGCTCGATCGGACGGTCGAGGTAGCGCGGACTCGGATAGCGCGGGAGGTAGCTCCGCGTATCGGACACGACCGCGCCGATGCGGCGAACGTTCGGTGTCGCCGCGATCCCGGCCGATCGCGCGAGCGTGAGGCGGACGCGGTACGCGCTCATCTTCTCCGCGCGGGTCTTGAACGTGTCCGTCTCGATGACGCCGTCGGCATCGCTCTGTCCGTTGAACGACGTTCGCCGGACGGTCTCGTCGCCGTACGCCCAGGTGCCCATGCGCCACCAGCGCGTCTCGCGGAGCGACGGCGTTCGAGCCTGCACCTCGACCTCGATCCAGGTACCCGAAGGGGTGTCGGCATCCCACGATGGGATGAGCTGTGAGAACGGGAAGCCGGCCTCGAGCCATGCCGACGTCCACGTGCCTCGGTTTCCCGAGGCGAGGACGATGCAGCTCCCCAGCTCGTAGGGCGGGCACGCGCCCCGGACGCCGGCGAGCGCGGTGCCGTCCATGGCCGCGGGCGCCATCCCGAGCGAGTCGTAGCGGACGGACGCCGGAAAACGCGAGCTGATCCGCCCGCCCGGCGGGCTGCCGTCGTAGTTGAGGACCGTGACCTGCCAATACACGCCGACGTCCTCGAGCCAGGTCGCGCCCTCCACCAGGGGCCGGATGTACAGCAGGTAGAAGCCCGGCTCGGAGGGCGCCTGGATCGTGAACTGGAACCACGCGACCTGCCCCGGCCCGACGTAGTCATGCGGTTGGACCGCGACGCGATTCCAGCGCGGCCAGCCCGTCGCCGGCGATCCCATCTGCCCATCACCGCCGAGGACGGTCGGCTCGTCCTGACCGGGATCGCCGTCCCAGGTGCCGAGGTACGCGACCTCGCCCATCCTGCCGCGGACCCATCCGAGCGACCCCGAGTTGTGGTAGGCGACGACCGCGCTCGAGCGCTGCCCCGGGCACAGGGTCGGATAGCCACTCTGTCCGTACCACGCCGCGTGGAACCCAGGGATGCCGCCAGACACGCGAGCGGGCGGTGGTATGCCCGGTCCGACACCCGGCGCGGTGCACACCGCGGCCTCCGGCGACGCGCTCGGCGCCGCGTCGGCCGCGCGCGGCAGCGCGGCTGCGATGAGCGCGACCGCGAGGAGCAAGCGCGGCACGCCACACACAACTGCGGCGGTGCGCCCGCGGTACGGGTCGGGCATCAGCGCCACATCCGGCCCCGCCGCTTGACCTGCTCGAGCAGCGTGTCATCGAACGGCGGCATGTCGTGCCCCTCCGGCTGGGGCGGCGCGGCGCGCCAGCCCATCGCGAGCAGCACCGCCTCGGCCTCGTAGTAGTCCCGCAGCGCGAGCGACACGAGCGTCCGAAATGGTCCGGCGAGCTCGGCCTCGACGCGCTTCAGCGTGTCGACGCGCACATCGGCGTCCGATCGCACGAATGCGTCGTCGCCCCCCGCCGCCCGCGCGATCGCCTCGAGCACTTCGCCACACGCGGCGCGGTCGCGGCCGGTCGCCAGATGGTCCCTCAGCCTCGCCGCCACGCCTGCGGTCGTCGCCGAGGGCAGCGGGGGCGCGGCATCGTCGCCGGGGAAGAGCGTGTCGGCGACGGCGCTCAGGAACTCGGGCGTCACCCGGTCACCTCGCCGGCGAGATCGTCGGCGATCTTGAGCGCGAGCGCGGCGATGGTCACCCCGGGATTCACCGCACCGGCCGTCGGGAAGAGGCTGCCGTCGGCGACGACGAGGTTCGGCACGCCGTGGCAGCGCCCGCGTGCGTCCGTCACCGAGGTCGCCGGGTCCGTGCCCATGCGCGCGGTGCCGAGCAGATGCCAGCCGGTCAGCGCTGCGAGCGGCAGGCGTGCCACGCGATGCGCCCCGACCGTCCGGAGCATCTCTTCCGCGCGGTCGAGACCGAAGTCGAGGATCCTGCGCGAGTTCTCGGACAGCGTGTACTCGACTCGCACGCCGGGCAGCCCGTCGGGGGCGAGATCGTCGGTGAGCGTGACGCGATTGCTAGCCTCGGGCAGATCCTCCGCCATGACCATGACGGGTAGCGAGTGCCGGAATTCCTCGCGCAGGTCGGCGTGGGCGCCGCGACCCCACCCTGGCTCGAGCCGCGCGGCCTGGTTCAGGAGCGAGTTCTCGCGCGTGATCTGAAATTGGAGGCCGCGCGCGAAGCCACGTCCCGGCCGATGCTCGTAGAACTCGTGGCTGTAGATGCAGCTGCCGATCGGACCTCGCGGTCCGTCCAGCTCTTCCCGGAACATCCCGCGCGCGTACGCGATGGGATGGAACATCAGATAGCGGCCCAGCGGACCATCGACCGCGCCCACGTTCGATGCCAAGAGCAGGCGCGCCGTGCCGATCCCGTTGCACGCGATCACCGTGAGCGCGGCAGGCTGTTCGTGAGCGGCGCCGCTTCCGTCGCGGTATGCGACGCCGATCGCACGGCCGCCCTGCACGATCACCTGCTGCGCCACACAGCGCGTCCGCAGCTCCACACCGTTCCGGCGCGCCGCAGGCCAGTACACGATGTCGGCCGAGGCCTTCGCACCGATCGGGCATCCGATGAGGCACGGGCCGCCGTTGTTGCACGCGCGCCGGCCCTCGCGATCGACCGTGCTGATCGCGGCGTCGGATGGCCACCAGTGCCAGCCCATCGCGTTGAAGCCACGCGCCGCCATCTCCCCCATCCGCCCGATCGGCAACGGCGGCAGGCGCGGCGACCGTTTCGGCGGATAGGCCGGGTCGCCCGGCACGCCGGCGATTCCCATCGCGGCGTCGTTGAGGTCGTAGTGGCGCTCGAGGTCGAAGTACGTGAATGGCCAGTCGTCCGCGACTCCGTCGAGGGTCCGCGTGCGGAAATCGGAGGGGTGGAGTCGCGGCGCATGGGCGGCCCAGTTGATCGTCGAGCCACCGACGCCGTTCCACATGAGCGGCTTGATCGGTGAGGCGGAATCGTCGATCGGGTAGTCGGCGGAGGTCACCGTGGATTCGGCGGCCAGCCGAACGTTCGGCGATGTCGACCAGGCTCCGAGCCCGGCCCTCTGCCAGTCGCCCCGGTACGCCGGCATCGCCGAGCGGTCGACCCAGTCGCCTCGCTCGAGGCATACGATGCGCAGCTCCGGCGCACGCTCGGACAGTCGCGCGCAGAAGGCGGATCCGCCGAGCCCGGCTCCGACGACCACGACGTCAACTGGGTCCTGCCTGGCCACGCCGCGACGCTACGCTCCCCGCCGGATGTGGGCATTCGGCCCGGACGGAGGTTCTTCGCTATGGGAGAGGTCGCTCTCGATATCTCGATGTCCCTCGATGGCTTCATCACCGGGCCGAACGACAGTCCCGAGCAGCCTCTGGGCGAAGGCGGGGACCGGCTCCACGAGTGGATGTACGGCCTCGCTTCGTGGCGGCAGCGGCACGATCTCGCTGGAGGCGAGGAGAATAGGGACGCTGAGGTCATTGACGAAGCCTTCCGGAATATCGGCGCGGTCCTGATAGGGAGACGGATGTTCGACCTCGGGGAGAAGCCCTGGGGCGATAACCCGCCCTTCCACACACCGGTCTTCGTTCTGACACACCGGCCTCGACCAAAGCTGCCGAAGGAGGGTGGAACCACGTTCGTCTTCGTGACCGACGGCATCGAGAGCGCCCTCGAGCAGGCACGGGCGGCCGCAGGCGACAGAGATGTCTCGATCGGCGGCGGCGCGGATATCGCTCAGCAGTATCTGAAGGCAGGGCTGCTTCACGAGATACAGATCCACCTCGTGCCCGTGCTTCTCGGTGAAGGTCGCCGGCTTCTCGAGCGCACCGGACCCGAGCAGGTCGAGTTCCAGACCACCCGGGTGATCGCATCCCCGGGAGTGACGCACCTACGTTTCCGCGTCGTCAGTGACCGGCGCTCTGGTAGCGCGGGAGCTCGTGCCTCCATGTGAGAAGCGCCAGACCGAACACGAACGCACCGGCCAGCGGCGCGAGGTACGCGAGCAGAGGGCTGACGGCGAGCTCTCCCGTGCGCCCGAGCAGAACGGTGGCGGGAAAGTAGGCGATGAACGCGACCGGGATGCCGAACGTCAGGACGAACTGGGCGACGCCGCCAAAGATCTTGAGCGGGTAATTCCCGAAGTTGTTGAACACGTCGTCCACGACAAATATCAGCGAACGCGTGCTGAGGAAGCGGAACGAGAGCGAAGCCACGATCAATTTCAGGCCGGCCTCGAGGAGGGCGGCGCCGACGACTGTGAGCGCCGCGAACACGAGCGCGGGCGGCGACCAGTCGACCGCGACGAGGCCGTTGGCGACGAGGAAGAGCACGACGCCACTGGCGAAATCGCCGATCGCGCCCACAGGGAAGCGCGACACGACGACGTGGAGCAGGACCGGAACGGGGCGCACCAGGAATCGATCGAAGCGACCCTCGCGCACGTAGATCTCGAGCATGTGGATATAGCCGAAGACGAGCAGCTGCAGTCCATGCCCGACGAGACGCAGGCCGTACAGGAACGCGACCTCTCCGAGCGACCACCCGGCGAGCTGCTGGAAACGGCTGAGCAGCACCCAGATGAAGACGAACCCGGTGATCTGGTAGATGACGCCCATTGCGACCCAGATGACGAAGTTCAAGCGGTACTGGAGCTCGCCCTTCAGTCCGGCGGTCATGAGCGCGAAGTACAGCGACAGCGTGGACACCGCTATCCGCCCTGAACGACGATCTTGCTCACCGCGCGACGCCACACCGCCACCGCGAGCACGCCGAGCAGCGCGAGCCATACGAGCTGGAGCGCAAGCGCGCGCAGGGCGTCGGCGCCCTCGAGCCGCCCGAGGTAGAGCGAGACCGGGATGGAGGCCTGGGTCTGGAAGGGCAGGGCCTCGGCGACGGTGCGGAGAGGCGATGGAAAGAACGCGAGCGGCACCAGTCCGCCCGCGAAGAAGAGGTTCGCGAATCGGAAGATCGCCATCATCCCCGTGGTCTCGAGCGTCCAGAACGCGACGAACCCGAGCAGGAGACCCATGAGCGACATGACCGCGAACGCCACAGCCAGGCTCACCAGGTAGAGGACGCCGCTTTCCACGGACGCGGGCGGACGCAGCGACCCCGCGATGAAAGCGACCGGGAGGGCCGCGGCGACGAGTGGCGCCACGCCGATGGTCTCGCCCACGTGCTGCGCGACCATCTGCCCCGGAAAGGGCACCGGCCTGGCGATGTCGACCGCGATCTGTCCTTCGCGGACCCTCTGCTGGACGTTCCAGGCGGGCTGGGGGTTGACGAGCCAGATCTGCAGGTTCGCGATCGTGAGGTACGTGAGGAGCTGCTCGAGCGGAAACGCCTGGACGTCGGTGCGTTCGGCATAGATCGCGGACCACACCACTCTGAGCAGGTAGATCTGGAGGAGCACCGAGATCAGCGACATCACGATGTTGAAGCGGTACGCGAGGACGGTCTTCGGCACCATCGCGGCGAGCCGGGCGTACACGGGAAGCGCGGCGATGATCGCGCTCACCTCGGCTCCTCGCGCTCGGCGAAGATCTGGCGGACGACGCTCTCGAGCTCAGGCTCCTCGATCGCGATGTCGCGGACGGGATAGCGCTCCGTCGCGGCCACGATGAGATCGGCCACCGGCACGCGCTCGGGGTCGAAGCGCAGCCATGCCTGCGGCCCCTCCTGGCGGACCCGCTCGGCACCGGGCAGGTCCACGAGGGCTCCCTCCACCGCCAGCGTGATCACGAGCTGCCGGAACGGCGCGTAGCGGCGCTTCAGATCGGCGACGGCGCCGTCGTAGAGGACGCGGCCGAGCTCGATGAGCACGATGCGTCGGCAGAGGAGCTCGACGTCCTTGAGATCGTGCGTGGTGAGGAGGACCGTGGTGCCGCGCGTGCGGTTCATCTCGACGATGAACGAGCGGATCCGCTCCTTCGCGAGCACGTCGAGGCCGACCGTGGGCTCGTCGAGGTACAGGATCCGCGGCTCGTAGAGCATCGCGGCAGCCAGGTCGCCGCGCATCTTCTGTCCCAGGCTGAGCTGCCGCACCGGTTTGTCGAGGAATGGCTCGAGCCCTAGCAGCCCCGAGAGCGTTTCGAGATTTCGCCGGTAGGTCGGCCGGTCCAGGCGATACATTCGGCCGATCAGCTCGAGCGAGTCGGCGAGCGGAATGTCCCACCAGAGCTGCGAGCGCTGCCCGAAGACCACTCCGATGTTGAGCGCGTTGCGCTGGCGGTCACGCCACGGGACGACACCGTCCACGACGACCTGGCCATTCGTCGGCACGAGGATCCCGGTGAGGCACTTGATCGTCGTCGACTTCCCCGCCCCGTTCCGGCCGAGATAGCCGACGAGCTCCCCTTCCTCGACATCCAAAGACACGCCGTCGACTGCGCGCGTAACCCGCTGCTCCGTGGTGAAGAGCGTGCGGACGGCGCCGAGGAGTCCCGGCGCCCGTTTGGGCGTGCGGAACTCCTTGACCAGATCGCGGACGGCGATGATGGCCATGGGCAGCGGCTACTTTCGCATGGAGCACGTCCGGTGACGTTGAGCTAGTGGGAAGCGCACGCGGCCGCCCGCTCGAGGAGCAGCGCGCGCTCGCGCGCGTTCCGCGTGAGCGAGGCCGCGCGCTCGAACTCCGCACGCGCTTCGTCGGAGCGGCCGAGCTTCGCGAGCAGGTCACCCCGCACGCTCGGCAAGAGGTGGTACGCCTTGAGTGACGGCTCCGAGGCCAGAGCATCGACGAGCTCCAGGCCGGCGGCCGGACCGAACGCCATCGCGTACGCGACCGCGCGATTGAGCTCCACGACGGGCGACGGCGTGAGCTGGGCGAGCGCGTCGTACAGCGCCACGATGCGGACCCAGTCCGTCTCCGCCGCGGTGTGCGCTCGCGCATGGCAGGCGGCGATCGCGGCCTGGAGCGCGTACGGGCCGAGCGCGCCGCCGAGCTTCTCGGCGCGCTCGAGCGCCGCGAGGCCGCGATGGATGAGGAGCTGGTCCCACCGTCCGCGGTCCTGATCCAGCAGCAGGATCGGCTCTCCCGACGGGCCCAGGCGCGCTCGCGATCGCGATGCCTGGATCTCCATGAGCGCGACGAGGCCGTGGATCTCGGGCTCCCGCGGAAGCAGCTCGGCGACGACGCGTCCGAGACGGAGCGCGTCCTCGCAGAGACCCGGCCGTATCCAGTCGTCACCGGCCGTCGCCGAGTACCCCTCGTTGAAGACGAGATAGATGACCTCGAGCACCGAGGACAGCCGCGCAGCGAGCTCGTTGGCCTGCGGAACCTCGAAAGGGGCGCGCGCGGCGGTGAGGGTCCGCTTGGCACGGACGATCCGCTGGGCGATGGTCGGCTCGGGGACGAGGAAGGCGCGCGCGATCTCGTCGGTCGTGAGCCCTCCGAGCAGACGGAGCGTGACCGCGACACGCGCCTCTTTCGAGAGGACCGGATGACACGCGATGAACATGAGGCGCAGGAGATCGTCACCCACGTCATCGCTGGTCGGGGTCTCAAAATCCGCCACTGCCATCTCCTGCTGAACCTCAAGCTCGCGGCCGAGCTCCGCGTGCTTGCGTTCGAGCCGCTCATTGCGACGGAGGCGATCGATCGCTCGATGCTTCGCGGTCGCCATGAGCCAGGCGCCCGGATTGTCCGGGACGCCTGACTCAGGCCACTGCTCGAGCGCGGCGACGAGGGCGTCCTGCGCGAGGTCCTCGGCGAGACCGACGTCGCGCACTATCCGCGTGAGACCCGCGATGAGCCTCGGAGACTCGATCCTCCACACCGCGTCGATCGCGCGGTGCGTGTCTTCGGGCGTCACCCGGGACCGCCGTCACCCCCGAACACCTCTTGGATCACCGATTCGCCGTCGCCGACGATCTTCCGGAAGCGCTTCCCCCACTCGATCGCCTCATCGCGGGACTTCACCTCGATGAGCGCGAACCCGCCGGTCAGCTCCTTCGTCTCGGTGAAGGGTCCGTCGGTCACGGTCAGCTGCTTTCCCGAGGAGCGGATGTGAGTGCTCTTCGCTCCGAGCCCGCCTGTAGCGAGGAGGATCCCGGCCTTCGTCGTCTCCTCGACCAGCTTGCCCATCTCGGCCATGAGCTGGGGGCTGGGCGGGGTGTTCGCCGCCACGCTCTTGTCGTCGATCTCGTACAGCAGGAATCGCATGGTCGTTCTCCTCATGGTTCTTGATTCTCGAGCCGGCTTCCGGCTCTACCTACACGTCGAACGAGGGGCAGCCGAAATCGACAAGGCCGGCGACTCAGCTCCCGTAACCGACCGGCAGGAAGATGTCACCCCGCGTCGTGAGGTAGTACACCTGCCACTGGTAATAGCCCCGGTAGGCATCGGGCTCGGCGCGCATCACTTCCGCGTAAGCGGTCACGGCGCGCACGTATCGCTCCGATTGATTGTAACGGAAGAGGGCGTTCGACATTCGGCCGGGTGCGCCGTTGGCGCGCAGATAGCGAGCGGCCGCCCGAATGGCGTCGCGATCCGAGTTCACGTCGCCCTCGCCATACGCCGCCCAGGTCGCGGGCATGAACTGCATCGGACCCTGCGCGCCGGCGACCGAAGTGCCGCGGATTCGACCCATACGCGTCTCCACGAGATGGATCGCGGCCAGGTACGACCAGGGGACACCGAACTCCGTCTCCGCCTCGCGGTAATAGCGCGCCAGATCGTCTAGCGGCGCCGGTTCGACGATTCGCCACGTCGTGGGGAGGTTCGGCCCGGGGACGACCGTCGCGCGCAGATCGGCCGTCGCGTCCAGGTTGGCAGTGGCGATCGGGCGGATATCGACCGGGAGTGCGGCGAAGACGGGCTCCCGCAGCTCGGGCTGGGCGGCGATCCTGCGGTACGCGCGCTGTTGCAGATGCCCCATCCACGCCAGCTCAGCCCCGGACACGCCCCGGTCACGCACCGCGCGCTCCGCGGTGTCTATCTGCCGCGCGAGCGCGCTTGGCTCCGAGGCCACGACCGGCGGGTCCTCGCGCGGTGAGGGAGTCGGCTGAGGGCTCGCGGAGGGCGTCGTCACCGCAGCGATCGTGGCCGACGCGTCCGGTGCGGGAGTGAGCGGGGATGGCGCGCCGCTCGAAACCGCGCATGCGGTGAACAGCAAGCCCGGGAGGACCCCGCGGAAAAGGTGGTGCTTCATGTCGCGATCACCCTGCGGCCACCTTCGGTCGCTAGCGTATCGGACCATGCCAGCCCCCGGCCCGCCGCAGCACGTTTACAACGCGCTCTTTCCGTACTGCGTCGAGGCCTGCACGGTCACCCAGTACAACCGAAAGGGCGCCAAACCGGGCGGATGGGGCGGACACGCGACGATGTTCATGAACGGCGCCACGATCGACGACGGCGCAGGCTATCCGCGTCTTCGTCTCGTCGCGGTCGAGGCGGACCTTCGAGTCGCGGACTCGGGCACCGGCATCAGCGTGAACCGCATATTCAAGAACGTGAGCTGGGTCGCGATCCCGGGCCGCCGCGCGTTCTTTGGTGGCGGGCTCGACCCGGATCGAGTCCTCGATGAGCCGTTCTACGAGGCCACGGTCCAGAAGGCGGCCGCCGCCGGCTGGTTCGCCGGGATCGCGGTCAGCGACGAGGTCATGAGGCGTAAGCCCGCCACGATGCCCGTCCAGGAGTTCATCGTCCGCAACTCGATCGGCACGGACTTCGCGCTGAATTTCGCGCGGACCGCCTACTCCGCGCGCCTGCCGATGAGCCGCGAAGCGATGGGCGAGGTGATCGGCTATCTGAACGGCGTCAACGAAGGCGCCCGGAGGAGCGGCTACTCCTGGGACGCCTACACGAACAACTGCAGCCACGTCATCCACAACGCGCTTGCCGCGGCGGGCGTCTGGGACGCGAAGGAGACTCGCGGACCGGGAGCGGTCAACGTCGCGAGAAACGTCCTCAGCGTCCTGAAAGCCATGGCGCTCCGGCGAATGTCAGACTTCTCGTTCCCCGCGAACAATTTCGTGCGCGTCTACGAAGCTGGCAACGAGCGCCCGATCGACGACGCCCTCGCGGCCTTCGGCAACCACGACGTCGTGCGCACGCTCGGCGATGGCTGGATGAGCACCGGTCCCGGAGCGCTCATCGCCACATACCCGATGCACGACGCGGCGCGGAACCAGCTGTTCGCGCCGGGACGCGACCCGTTCCTCTTC
Source organism: Candidatus Limnocylindria bacterium (assembly GCA_036002305.1). Taxonomy (GTDB): domain Bacteria; phylum Chloroflexota; class Limnocylindria; order P2-11E; family P2-11E; genus 3-1-20CM-2-70-9. The sequence continues at coordinate 3,195 of DASYTL010000026.1, read as the reverse complement.
TCGGTGCCGAAGCTCTGGGACAAGGAGGAGAAGTTCAAGAAGCTTACCCGGGAGACGGCATCGACCCTGACCGACCTCGGCGCGAACCTCGCACAGTTCCGCGACCGCTACGCCCTGACGCTGGCGCGGCAACGGAGCGTCGACGACGATCTGCGGTCCATCGACGGGCAAGCGGACGAGCGGTACTTCCGCGTCTTCTACGACCGCTTCTACGCGCAGATCGCCGACGAGCTCCGAAGGACAGACCTTCGCCTCATCGAGTACCAGCGCTTGACAGACCTACACTTTCGGCCGCCATGACAACGCTCTTGACCGCGACAGCGTTCCTCGCGCTCCTCTTCGGCATCGGGCAGGCGCTGATACCGGGCGTTCTCCTGAGCGCATTCGGCGTGAAGCTCGACGTGAACGCCGACCTGTTCGCGCGCACTCTCGGCGGGACCTGGCTCGGCTACGCGCTCCTCAACTGGCGCGCGCGAACGGGCGAACCCGCGTTTCAGCGAGCCGTCGTCACGGCGGACTTCATCGTGGCGGTCTTCGGCGCCGTGATCTCGCTGATCGCGATCTCGATCGGGACGGGTAGCGGGCTGATGTGGGTCTGGGTGGCACTCTTCGCGGTTTTCGGGGCGTGGCAGGCATACGTGTTGTGGGTGCCGACCAGACCCGACGAGCGTTAGCTCACGCCTTGAGGACCCGAGCGAGTTTGTCCAGCTCGCTCTTCCAGCCCATGACCGCCAGCTCCGTCCAGTGCTCGTCGTGCATCGCGTCGAAAGTCAAGACGACCAGCACGCCGTCCGCGGTCGAGCGGAGCTCGACCATCGTCATCACGTCGTACGGCTGGACGCCTGGAATGAAGTCGGCTGGGGTTGAATAGGCGAGCCGCACCGGCGGGACGACTTCGGCATAGCTGACACGATGCTCCATAGTCAGGGGCATTCCCGCCTTCTTCAGGAACTCGATCTGGTCGGGGGCGGTCGCGGTCATGGCATACGCGAGCTCTCCGCCCGGGCGAAGGTCGATGCTGCGCACCTCGACCGCGAAGCCGTCTGGACCCCACCACGACTCGATGCCTTCCTTCGTTGTCCAGAGATCCCAGACCTCCTCGATGGACGCCTCGAACGTGCGCTCGAGGGTGACCTTTCGTCGCGCCCCCGATGTCGTCGCGGTGTTCATCGCTGCTTGTAGGCCTGCTTGAGGGTCGCGATGTCGATCCTGCCCATCTTCAGGAGCGCCTCAATGACCTTGCCCGAGTTTCCGGATTCGGGGTGTCCCATCATGTCCCCGAGCGCGCGCGGAACGACCTGCCACGATACGCCGAAGCGATCCTTCAGCCAGCCGCACGGTCCTTCCTCTCCACCCTCGGAGAGCCGCTTCCAGATGTCGTCGAGCTCCTCCTGTGTGTCGCAGGTCGCGACGAGCGAGATCCCCTCCGAGAAGGTGAAGGTCGGGCCGCCGTGCATCGCCGTGAATTCTCGCCCGTCCAGCTCGAAGGACCCGTGCAGCACCGAGCCCTTCGGGAGAGGACCTCCGTCGCTGCGCATGATGTGCACGATCTTCGAGTTCTTGATCACGGAGACGTAGAGCTTGATCGCGTCTTCGGCGCGCTCCTTGAACGCAAGGCTCGGTGTGACTGTGTTCACGTGTTTCTCCTCCATGCGTATTGCCAACTTCGCTGACGCGTCGTCCTCATGCGCGTCGCCCCTTTGTCCCTGGCCCGCTCCTTCCTACGACGGTCGATCTCCGCGCGGAGCCTGTCGAGCCGGGCCTCCCACAGGTCGCGGTAGCGCCGCATCCAGCCATCCAGCTCGCGGAACGGCTGCGGGCGCAGCGCGTAGAGCCTTCGCCGGCCGTCAGCGCGGACACGAACGAACCGCGCGTCCTGCAGGATCGAGAGCTGGCGCGAGACGCCAGGCTGGCCGATGTCCACGGCCTCGACGAGCTCGGTGACCGAGCGGGCCGGCCTGCCACCCCGGTGACGCGCCTTGCCGCAATCCGCGGATCAAACGACGGTCGATCGCTTCTGGAAAACAGAGGCCCCCGACATCGGCGTCGAACGCCTGTCGGGGGCCTCATCCCGTGACTCGCTCAACCGAGACTCGCTAGCCGGCTCGGCTCCGGTCGGCGGCGCGCAGCGCCGCGAGCAGCTCGTCGAATCGCTCGTGGGTCTCGCGCAGGCCGCTTTCCATCCCGCTCTGGATCATGCCGTCGCGGTCCTCTTTGGACGAGAACGAGGTCCGATTGGTGAGCAGGGTGCGTCCTTCATGCTCGGTGAACGTCGCCGTCTCGACCGAGATGTGCCCAGCCATCGGCTCCCACTCGAACGTCTGCACGATGCGCTCGTTCGGCACGATCTCGCGGTACTCGCCCCGGAAGCCCTGTTCGGTCCCATCGGGGCCGGTAAGGACGAACCGCCAGGCGCCACCCGGCCGCACGTCCATCTTGTCCACGACGATCTTGTACTTCCGCGGGCCCCACCACCGCGGGATGAGGTCGGGATCGGTCATCGCCTTGAAGACGACCTCTCGCGGCGCGTCGAACTCCCTCGTGATGAGGATCTCTCGATCCGATGACAGCGTGACCTTCGTCGTCGAGCTAGCTGTTGCCATTGTCCTTCTCCCCTTTTTCTCTTTGTTCGCGAAGGATGTCGTCGAGGCGATCGAATCGTTCGTCCACGGTGCGGCGATAACGCGCCAGCCAGGCATCGAGCTCGTCGAACGGTTCCACCCGAAGGCTGTAGATCCGCTGCTGGGCGACCGGATGGACTTCGACAAGCCCGGCGTCACTCAGGACGCGCAAGTGCTTCGAGACCTGCGGCTGACGGAGCCCGAGGCGCTCGACGATCTCCCCGACCGAGCGCGGCTTCCGGCGAAGGAGCTCGACGATCCGCAGGCGGTTGGGCTCTGCGAGGGCGCTGAGCGTTGTCGTCGCTTGCACAGGTTGTATATAGCCCTAGAGGAATATGCCTGTCAAGGCATATTATCGGTTGTGATCTACGGGCTTCGCGGGCCCGCACGAGCAGCTTGCGAGATATCGCAGGTGCCGACCGCATCGGCGAGTTGAGGTTCCCGGTGGTTTCTGAGACTGGGTCACGCCGCTGCACGGAGATCCTCCAGCCAGTCTTCGAGGTGGGCCAGGGCGGGGATGTTCTCGAAGCCGCGGTCGGTGAACGGTGTGCCGTCGTAGCGCTCGCCGGGAGTG
>DASYTL010000025.1:0-43033 GCA_036002305.1 Candidatus Limnocylindria bacterium | reverse complement strand
CTGTAGCTCGTGCTCGCGGCGCGCCCGCCGTCGCTGTATGTCGTGCCGGTGGTCGTGCCGGCGAACGCGAAGTTGGTGCACCCGGCGCCGGTGCAGCGCTCCACCTGGTAGTCCTTCACCCCGACGTTGTCGGTGGAGGCGGTCCAGGAGAGGTCGACCTCGGTCGCGCTCATGGCGGTCGCGGTCAGATTCGACGGCGCCGTGGGCGGGCTGGTGTCCGGCGCATTCGGCGTCGTCGCGCTGGCCACGTTGGAGTAAGCGCTCAAGTTGCCGGCGGCATCGGTCGCCCGGACCTGGTAGCGGTACGTTGTGTTCGGGGCACGCCCGCCGTCGCTGAAGGTCGTGCCGGTGGCCGTGCCGGCGGAAACGAAGTTGGTGCAGCCCGCACCAGCGCAGCGCTCGACCTGGTAGTCCTTCACCCCGACGTTGTCGGTGGAGGCGGTCCAGGAGAGGTCGACTTGAGTCGAGCTCATGGCGGCGGCGCTCAGGTTCGAGGGCGCGGTCGGCGGGCTCGTGTCTCCGCCGCCCGCGAGATCGCCGCCCTCCCAGCCCACGTAGGTGAATCCGGCCGTGAACGCCTCCATCCCCGGGTCGCCGTTCGGATAGGTGCCGTCGGTCGTGAACGTGAACTGGGACACTCCATTACGGAAGACTTCGAGGGTGGCCCCGTCGGCGGCCAGTCGCCACTTATCTCCGGACACGACGACGGGGCTGAACGGTCGGACGAGAGTGTGGGTCTGGTCGGGGTTCATCTTGTAGATTCCCGACTGCACGTCGACCTCGAGCGAAAGGTAGAGCAACCATCCAGAGTGCCCGGGGTTGTTGCGGTCGATCCGAACGATCGGCCCGCCGCCGCTACCGCCGGTCACCGTACCCAGCGTGACCTGGGAATACTGCCTCGCGGGTGCGTTGATGCCCCACACCCCCGTGGCGTTGTGACCGAAGTCGCGTCCGCTCGCGAGCCCGCCCGCCTTCTTGAACCCGGAATAGCCCGGCAGCGGATACCAGCGGTCTCCTTCGTCTAGGGGATTCTCGACACCTGCGAAGTTCGTGGAGGCCCAGGTCCCGGCCGAGACCGGCGCGGCGTCCGTGGACCATGACGCGATCTTCGCGTTGGTGACCACAGGCTGAGCAAACGCGAGCATCCCCGTCGTACCGCCCGCGTATTTCGTCGCGTCGCGACCAGTGTTGTAGATGAAGTCCCGCACGCCGTTCTTGATCCCGTAGATGACCTGACCGCGCGCGATGAGGCGGAGCCTGTCGCCGTCTGCGACGGGTGAAGTCGGAATGAGCTGCCTCACGGTGAAGCTCGATCCATTTGCGTCGATCCGGTACAGGCTGTTCTGGCCGGTCGTGTCGCTGGCCCACCAGAGGTAGTGGCTCTCGACAGAGGCCCCGGATGTTTGGACGCGAACGATCGGCCCCACCTGGCTCGCGTTTTGGGTATGGCCGACGACGATCTCGGAATACTGATCGGCCGGCACCACCGCCGTGGTGCGCGCGCCCGCGATGTCGGGGCTGGGCGAGTTGGGCAGCGCGCCGTTGTTCTTTTGGAATCGACCGCCGTTTGGCGCGAGGGACGTCAGCGCAACCCAGGCTCCGTTCTCAGAGAGAGGGTTCTCCGCGCCGACGAAGCTCGACGACGCGATGGGTCCGGCGGCGCTGGCCGTGACGGGGCCGAGCGTAACCACGAGCAGGCCGGCAAGGAGCAGACCGGTAACAGCGGACCTGTGGCGCGGAGCCCGACGGTCGATCGGCACGCGGGACCTCGACCTCCGAGCCGGAGGATTCGAAAGCACGGGCAGAATCGAAGCGCAGCGGGATTGAGGGAACCTGCCGGTACGGCATGACGTTCCTTTCTGCCCGGTGAGACGAGGGGCCGAGGCCCAACCCTGGCTCCACCAGGCGTCAACGGGAACTCAATGCCGCGACCGTCCAATCGCCGCCGAGGCTGTTGGCGCCTGCGGGCGCGGGCCGCGGAGCAGAGCTCGTGAAAGTAGTCATCTTTTGTGGCGGTCTGGGCATGCGGCTCCGGGAGTACTCGGAGTCGATCCCCAAGCCCATGGTGCCGGTGGGCTACCGACCGATCCTTTGGCACCTGATGCGCTACTACGCCCACTTCGGGCACAAGGAGTTCATCCTTTGCCTCGGCTACAAGGCCGACTACATCAAGAAGTACTTCATGGAGTACGACGAGACCGTCTCGAACGACTTCGTGATGAGACAGGGCGGCAAGCAGGTGGATCTGCTGGCGAGCGACATCCAGGACTGGCAGATTACCTTCGTCGACACGGGAATGAACTCCAACATCGGTCAGCGCCTCAAGCTCGTTCAGCGGTACGTCGAGGACGAGGAGATGTTCCTCGCGAACTACAGCGACGGCCTTTCCGATCTGCCGCTACCGGAGATGATCGCCTCGTTCGAGAGTCAGCCGGACGCGGTTGCGTGCTTCGCGGGGGTTCCACCGACGAGCAGCTTCAGTGTTGTCCAGGTCGATGACTGCGGACACGTTCGCAAGATCGAGCACATCCGCGATAGCGGGGTGCGGATAAACGGCGGCTTCTTCGCCTTCCGTAACCGGATCTTCGACTACATGAACGACGGCGACGAGCTCGTCGAGGAGCCGTTCCAGCGGCTCGCCGCCGAGGGGAAGCTCATCGCCTACAGACATGACGGCTTCTGGGCCTGCATGGACACGTTCCGGGAAAAGCAGCTGCTCGAGGACATGTACCTGCGCGGGCAGGGCCCCTGGGAGGTCTGGAAGCCCCGGCCCGATCATCTGAAAGCGACCGGCTAGGCCGGCAGCCTGCGCGGCCCGGTGGAGTAACGCGCCGTCATGGAGAGGGTCCGGCTGTTCGCGGATCGCGAGGGACCGAAGAGGATCCTCGCGCTCGGCGCCCATTCCGACGACATCGAGATCGGCTGCGGGGGGACGATCCTGCGGCTCGCGGCTGAGCAGTGCGGGCTCGAGATGCTCTGGGTCGTCTTCGTCGCCACGGGCGACCGCGCCGCTGAGGCGCACGCGTCCGCGAAAGCGTTCCTCGAAGGCGTGCCGACCGCCAAGGTGCTCGTCCGGGATTATCCGGACCGTTTCCTTCCCTACTCGGGCGCGGAGGTGAAGGAGGAGTTCGAGGCGCTGAAGCACGAGTTCTCACCGGACGTCATCTTCACTCACTATCGCGAGGATCGGCACCAGGACCACCGCCTCATCTCGGACCTCACCTGGAATACCTGGCGCGACCACCTCATCCTGGAGTACGAGGTTCCGAAATACGACGGTGATTTCGGCTCGCCGAACTTCTTTGCCGCGCTGCCGTCGTCGACGATCGATCGCAAGGTCGACCTTCTGCTGAAATATTTCCGGTCCCAGCAAGGCCGGCACTGGTTCACTGCGGATCTCTTCCGGGCCGTCGCGCGGATCCGGGGCATGGAGTGCAACGCGCCCGAGGGGTTCGCCGAGGGCTTCTACGCGAGAAAGGCGCGCTTCTAGCGCGGGCAGGCTGCGTGATGGCCGAGGACTCGCTTAGCATCGTGACCGGAGCGGGTGGCTTCGTCGGAGCCCACCTCTGTCGACTGCTCGCTTCGCGAGACGAGCGGTTCCTCGGGATCCTTTCACCGCGAACGCCCGAGCCGGCTCCGGGTGTTGAGCCCTGGCCGGGTGGGTCATTTCGTTCGATGGATCTCCAGGACACCGCCGCCATACGCGAGCTGCTCGCGGACGCGGCACCGACCCGCATCTTCAACCTGGCGGCCGTTGGCACCCACCCTCACCGGAAATGGGATGCCATGGCCTACATCGATGTGAACGTTCGGCTTCCGGCCGCGCTCTTCGAGCAGGCCCCACCCGGCTGCGTTCTCGTGCAGGTCGGCTCGATGGCCCAGTACAAGGGCTCAGCGGAGCCGCTCCACGAAGATGAGGCAAGCCGCGACTTCACGACGCTGTACAGCTGGAGCAAGAACGCCGCGGATTCGCTGCTTCAAACGATGGAGCGCTCGGCCACCGATCGACGCCCCAGCGTCATCCGAGCTCGACTGTTCGGCGTCGTCGGAGGAGGCGAGCCGGAGCACCGCCTGCTCCCCTCGCTCGTGCGAGGATGTCGCGACTCCGCCGAGGTCGCCCTCAGCGATGGCAGTCAAATCCGAGACTTGCTCCACGTCGAAGACGCCGTGTCCGCCATGGCCCACGTCTCGGAGGACTCGTCGCTCCTCGGAGCGGCGGTGAACATCGCGCGGGGCGAAGGTCGCTCGGTGCGCTGGATCGCGGAGCACGCGGCGGAGAGGCTCTCCTGTCGGGACAAGCTGCGCTTCGGCGCGATCCCCCGGCGAGCCTACGAATCGCACCAACAGCTCGTGGCGGACGTCTCCCGGCTTCACTCGACCGGCTGGCGGCCCCGCTGGAATCTTGAGGAGTCGGTAGCTCGCGCTCTCGATCAGATTGTCGGAGGTCCGTCCGCGGCCTACGCCATCAGTCGAGGACCCTGACCTCCGGGATCGGAATGACGAACTTCCCACCCCACTCCCGTATGTAGGCCATCTGCGCGACGATCTCTTCCTTGAAGTTCCAGGGGAGGATGAGAACGTAGTCCGGCTTCGTTTCACGGATCCGGTCGGGATCATGGATCGGGATGTGGGTCCCCGGGAGGAACTTGCCCTGCTTGTAGGGGCTGCGGTCGACGGTGAAGTCGATGAAGTCCGTGCGAATGCCGCAATAGTTGAGAAGCGTGTTGCCCTTCCCCGGGGCGCCGTAGCCGACCACGGTCTTGCCTGCGCGCTTCACGTCGATGAGGAAATCGAGGAGCTTCCGCTTCGTCTCTCTGACTCGCTCGCCGAAGGTGGCGTACGTCTCGAGGCGCAGGAACCCCGCGTCGATCTCCCGCTGGCGGAGAGCCTCGGCGCGTGCGGTGACCGGTTTCGTCGTGTCGGTGGTCTGGCGCGCGTAGATCCGGAGCGAGCCGCCATGCGTGGGCAGCTCTTCGACATCGAACAACGTGAGGCCCTGCGCGGCGAAGATGCTCTCGGCGCTCACAAAAGAGAAGTACGTGAAGTGCTCGTGATAGATGGTGTCGAACTGGTTCTCCTCGATGAGGCGCATCAGGTGCGGGAACTCGATCGTCACCACTCCCCCAGGCCTGAGCAGGATCCGGAGCCCGCTCACGAAGTCGTTCGGATCCGGCACCTGCGCGAGGACGTTCGCGCCGCAGATGAGGTCGGCCTGCTTGCCGTCAGCGACGAGGTCTCGCGCGGTCCGCACCCCGAAGAACTTCACAAGGGTGGGTATCCCCTTTTCGACTGCCACGCGGGCGACATTGGCCGCGGGCTCGATGCCCAGAACCGGGATCCCCTTATTGGCGAAATGCTGAAGGAGGTAGCCGTCGTTGCTCCCGACCTCGACGACGAGACTGCCCGCTCCGAGGCCGAGGCGGTCCGTGATCATGTCCGCGTAGCGGCGCATGTGCTCGACCCAGCTGTCCGCGTAGGACGAGAAGTAGGCGTATTCGGTGAAGATCTCCTCGGGGCTTACGTAGTCGTCGACCTGGACGAGGAAGCACCGATCGCAGACATACACATGAAGCGGGTAGAACGGCTCCATGTGGTTGAGCTTGTCCGCGGACACGTAGCTCTCGCAGAGCGGCGACATGCCCAGGTCCACGAAGGTGTGGCGGAGTGCGGTGCCGCAGGAGCGGCAGCCCCTGCTCGGGACCAGCGGAGCATCTCGAGAGCCGTCGGGGGCGGTCACAGGCGGGCTAGCAACGGCGGTCAACGCTTCGAGCCCAGCTGGAACACCGACGCGTATCTGACGGTCCAATCCGGTCTGCTCTTGTCGAGAGGTTCCAAGCCCCAGTAGCCCCAGGGCCAACCCCATCGCAGGACCGGATCGCCGTCGTGGATCTCTTCCAGCGAGGCTCGAACCGGCTTCCAGCCAAGGTCGGTCGCGACCGTTGTACGCACGTCGAGGTCGACGCCGGAAACGACGAGATAGCCGCCGGCATCGACCAGACGTGCGAGGTTACGTAGACATGCCTCCGCCTCCGCCGGTTCCATGTGGCAGAGGAAGTCGTTCGCCACAACCAGGTCCTGGTGCCCCAAGGCCTCGACTATCCCTGGATCGCCGGCATCGGCAACACGCCAACGAATTCCTTCTTTCAGCCACGCCTTGACCATCAGCCGGCCCGCGGCGCTGTCGAACATTTCGCGCATCTCGCCGTCGGTCACACGTTCCAGGATCGGTGTCTTCGCCGCTTCCGAGACGCCGTGCGCATAAGCGCCTCCGCGAGCGACCTCCAGGATCTCGGCAGAAATGTCCACAGCCTGGAGCTCCACTTCGAGGTCCGGATACGTCGAGCCGATCGCCCAGCGGATCGAGTAGACGTCAGCGCCAAGACTGCAGCCCAGAACGGCGATTTTCGCGACGCGATCCTTCGCCCTGGCGTCCGCCAGACGGCACAGCAGCTCGAGCTGGGGCCGGTTCCGGAGGAAGAACGTCCCGCGAGACATCCGCCGATCACCGCGTAGACGAGCGAGGCGGTGCACGCGGTGGCAGTACCCGATGGCCAGCCGAGAGCTCCTTACGGATCGAGGGAGATGCGGCCAGATCCAGGCGTTCAGGCGCAGGAAGGCGCCAAGCGGCGACTTGCCCAGGATCTTCGCCCGCGCCAGGCTCTCCGTCACGTGCCGGCTTGACCGGCCGTGTGGCGGCCCGTCACCCGCCGGCTTCCCCTCGGAGAGGGCAAGCTCGCGTGATGCCGATGGATACGTCTCGAACGTCATCGCGCTAGTCAAACCCCCGCTGCGGCCTGCGCGACGCGCCTCCGGCCCTTGGCGATGGATTCGACCGTCCGGTCATTGAGTTCGCGTTGTCGCCGGGTGGAGCGAGAGGGTGAGGCTGCGGGGGACTCACCCAAGCGGTCCAACAACGTCATTCGGTCCCGGCAGGTCTCCTCAATCCAGGTGCGCTTCCCTTCGTCTTGTGACCGCGGAGCGTCTGGCTCGTCGGAGGGCAAGCAACGGCACAGGCCGCTTCGGAGGCTCCCTGCGCCGCGGCCGGCCCAGTCAGACGGTGGACGCCGGGCGGGACTTCCCACGGTTCGCGCGAACGGACGTCGGGTTCCGAGAAACGATCAACGAAGCCGACCGCGCCGTTGGCGACGGGATGGCCCGGCTGGGGACATCGCGTCTGATGGGCCGGCCAGCCTGGGGGATTGGGTGGCGCTGAAGGTCGCGGCTCGCGAACGTCCGTGGTTGCTCGCCCGGTCCAGCGGCGCCCCCGACCTCCTCGGCGCGCTCCCGGCCGCCATCGTGGGCGTCGCCGTGGCTGTGGACGCGCTGCTCGTGCTGGACGCGTTCACGCTTTCGTACACCTTCCGCTCGATCTTTCCCGCGAGCTTCACGCCGGCCTTCATACCCGAGTCACCGGTGTGGATGGTCCTGATCGTCGCTGTCCTCTCGGTCGTGCTGCTCGCCTCGCGCGGCCTCTACGACCTCGAGCATCCCCTCCCCTGGCTGTCGCGGCTCTACGCGATCGTCTCGTCGATTTCGATCGCGCTCGTCGGCGCGGTCGTGCTCTCGCTCTTCCTCGGAGAACCATTCGCCCGACCGTGGTCGGCCGCCGGGTCGGCGTTCGCGGTCGCGGCGGTCGCCATCTGGCACGCCGGGATCGGCCGAGGTCACGCCGCCGTCTGCAGAGCGCTCGTTCCACCGCGCCGTGCAATCGTCGTGGGCGCCAATCCGGCTGGGCAGAAGTCGGCCCGCGAGCTCGAGCAGCAGGGGTACGACGTCGTCGGCTACGCCGATGACGGCAGCGCTCTGTCCGAGCAGATCGATCACCCGCTTCTCGGACCGGTCTCCCGTCTCGAGGACCTCGTTCAGAGCTTCGGCGTCGACGAGCTCGTGATCGCGCTACCCGCGGACCGCTGGGCAGAGCTGAGCCGGGTGCTGACGCGAGGCTTCGCGCGGCAGATCCACGTCAAGTACGCGCCGGACTTCGGAGATCTGCTCCCCCGTCGCGTGAACATTCACTGGATCGGGACGAGGCATTACCTCGACTTCGCCCCCGTCGCGCGCGTGAGCCGGCTGAAGCGCGCTGTGGACGTGACCCTGGCGGTCGCCGGCCTCGTCTTCCTCGTGCCGCTCTTCGTCGCGATCGCCGTCGCGATCAAGCTCGATTCTCCGGGCCCGACGCTCTACGGGCAGGTGCGCGTCGGGAAGGACGGCCGCCATTTCCGGATGCTGAAGTTCCGCTCGATGCGGCGGGACGCCGAACGGCTGATGGCCGATCTGCTCGAGCTGAACGAGGTCAGCGGGCCGATGTTCAAGATCCGTTGCGACCCGCGGATCACGCGCGTCGGCAGGTTCATCCGCCGTTACAGCCTCGATGAGCTTCCCCAGCTCATCAACGTCGTCCTCGGCGACATGAGCCTGGTCGGGCCACGGCCGCCCACCGCCACCGAGGTCGAGAAGTACCAGGACTGGGAGCTCGGAAGGCTTCGCGCCGTCCCAGGCATCACCGGGCTCTGGCAGGTCAGCGGGCGGACGGAGATCCCATTCCACGAAATGGTGCGGCTCGACCTCCACTACATCCGCAACTGGTCTCTCGCGATGGACGCCGAGATCCTGCTTCGCACGATCCCCGCGGTCTTCTCCAGCAAGGGCGCGTATTGATGTCCGGCGCTCCGCCACCGGTCGCCCGTCGCGTTCACGAACCGACGATGCGCGTCGCGATGACGGGCGGCGGAGACTTCGTTGGCTCACACGTGTTGGCGCGGATGGTCGGAGCCGGGATGGAGGTGACCCTTGTCGGACCGGACACCGGCCCTTCGCGCTACACGGCCTCGATGGTCACCGCCGGTGACGTGCGCTTCGTCCGATGCGACGGCGAGTTCTCCGACGACATGGCGCTACGGTCCACGCTCGAGAACGTGGAAGCCGTCGTCCTCCTTGGCTATGTCGCGCCGTCGCGCGCGTCGCTGGCGGAATCCTTTCTCGACGAGCTGGGGCGCAACGTCGCACCGATCCTTCGGATCATCCATGCGGCAGAGGGCGCGGCCCGTCACGTCGTTCTGGGGAGCTCGGTCGCGGTCTATGGCCCGCCGGTTCGCGTGCCCGTCCGCGAGAGCGACGCGGCGCGCCCCCAGACTCCGTTCGCCGTCGCGAAGCTCGCGGCTGAGCATGCGGTGCGGGCCACGTGTTCGGCCGCGGGGATGAGCGCGAGCATCCTGCGCTACTCGACCGTCTACGGCGCAGGGGAGACCGGACGGCGTACGATCCCGGACTTCATCGGCGCCGCGCTCGCGGACCAGCCTCCGGTGATCGATGGCGACGGCCTCGACGAGCACGATTACATCCATGTCACCGACGTGGCCGAAGGCACCTTGGCGGCGCTGCGACACCGCGCCGACGGCATCTACAACATCGGCACCGGCATCGGCACAACGACGGTCGACCTCGCCCGGCTCGTCAGTCGACTGGCAAACACGAGGGCGAGCCCGGTATGCAGGACCTGGAGCCGGCCTGACCACGATCGCATGAGGATTGTGTGCGATACGGAGGCCGCGGGCGTGCACCTCGGCTTCACCGCGCGTCGCGTTCTGGTGGATGGGATCACAGAGGAGATCGGCTGGCTGAGGGCCCAGCTCGGGCGGACCCCTGAGACGCCCCTCGCGGCCGCATGATGCTGCCACCGTAGGGTGGTGCTCCGAGCGATGAGCCTCTCGCATCGAGAGGGTGGCGAGAGCAGGAAGCGACTCGTCCGCAACCGGAACATCTTCCTCGGCGTGCTCGCTGGGGTCGTGCGCAATTCGCTCACCGATCCCGGTCCCCCCCGCGCGCACCTGCTCCGGACCTTGTGGATCGAGCTGAAGCGCTACGGTTCGCCCCGCATCCGCAATATCGAGCTCTCGCGGATCAGGGGCATCGACCGCGCGCATGTCGATGGCCCTGTCTGGCGGCATTCACCGCTCATCGTGGCCGCGATCTCGACCCTTCTCGAGTGCGAGACCGTCTTCGAGCTCGGCCCCGACACCGGGGGCACGGCGTGGCTCGTCGCGCACAACCTGCCGAGGGCGACGATCTTCCAGCTCGATGAGGAGCGAGCGTCCAAGGACCGCGAAGGGCCGGGTCCGAGAAACCGCGTGTACGAGCTGTCGCGAGGGAGCCTCCGATCCGACACGACGCCCGAGGCAAGCCGCATCACGCGCCTCCTCGGAGACTCCGCGACGTTCGATTTCCTCCCCTATAGCGGCACGGCCGACCTCGTCTACATCGAAGGGAGCCGTCGCTATACGCAGTTCAGGTCTGACACCGAGGCCGCCTTCGGCCTCCTCTCGGAGCTCGGGACCATCGTCTGGGACGGGTACTCGGGCGACCCCGGCGTCTACGCCTACTTGAACGACCTCGCTCCCACGCTGGACCGGCCGATCTTCCACATCCTGGGCACCCGCCTCGCGCTGTACAGCCGGTGGGACATCGTCATACCGGACGAGTAGCGGCGCCGGCGAGACGCCAGTCGCTCACTCGCCTGGCACCACCCGGAGGGCCACACACGATAGCCCGATAGCGGCAGAATCCCCTGCGATGCGCCGCTCCGCCTCGTATCCTTTGCAGCGCACGCGAACGCAGGGGTAGATGGATAACGGTGGGCACGGGCGTTCCAAGGTCCTCCTAGTCGACGATGACCGTGACCTCGTCGACCTGCTCGCCTTCTTGGTCGAGCAGGCGGGCCTCGCGCCGCTCACCGCGTGCGAACCCGTGAGCGCGCTCGAGCTCTTCGAGAAGGAAGCGCCGACCGTCGCCGTCGTCGACCTCAATCTCGAGCCGTGGGACGGGTTCGAGCTGCTGGCCGACCTGCGCCGGCGCAGCCCGACCCTGCCGATCATCGTGCTCACCGCGAAGAACCACGAGGACGACAAGGTCCGTGCGCTCGAGATGGGAGCAGACGACTACGTGGTGAAGCCGTTCGGGCACCGCGAGCTCGTCGCCCGCATCCGAGCTCACGCCCGCCGGGCGGCTATCGATCGGGACATCGTGCGCGCTCCCGCCGCGCTCGAGCTCGGGCCGTTACGGCTCGACCCGACGGAGCGGACGCTGGTCCTCGACGGCGCAGCGTTCCGCCTCACCGGGACGGAGTCTCGGCTCCTGCACTACCTCATGCGAAACGGCGACTCTGTGGTGCCGACAGCGGCGCTCGCGAAGCATGTCTGGGGCTACGACGACGCTCCGGCGCGCGAGGTGGTCCGGGTGACGGTGCACCGGCTGCGCCGCAAGCTGGGAGACAAAGGTCCGGATCACCGATTCATCCAGACGGTCCCGGGCGTCGGCTTGAGGCTCAAGCTCGTCAAGAACGGTCAGGAGACCGAGCCCTCGGAGTAACGGGACTGTCACGCCGAGAGGCACCCTGGTAACGCGTTTGTTCTTTGACCTTTAACGGACATCCACAGCAAGGGCCTCTATACAACTCCTCAAGGTCACAGGTGGGTCGCAACGCCGGGGGAAGACGCACCCGGCGCCGCGTGTAGCCAAGTCAAAGGGGGAGCCGGAGTGATCAAGGTACTTCTCGTCGAAGACGATTCCGAAATGCTCGACCTCACCGCCTACGTCCTGCGGCGCGAGCGCTTCGTCGTCGTGGAAGCGAGCGACGGCGCGATGGCGCTCAGGCGCTGGAAGGCGGACCGGCCCGATCTCGTCGTGCTGGACCTCGGGCTCCCCGGCGTCGATGGCTTCGAAGTCCTGCGCAAGATCCGCGAGGACGATGAGACGACGCCGGTCCTGGTGCTGACCGCGCGCAGAGACGCGCAGGACATCCTGCGCTGCTTCAACCTCGGCACGGATGACTTCCTGCCGAAACCGTTCGAGTTCCGTGAGCTCACGGCGCGCATGCGGGCGATCCTCCGGCGCGTACGGGGCAAGGTGGAGGCGGAGTCCGAGCCCCGCGTCCAGATCGACGGGCTCTCGCTCGATCCGGAGGCCTACGAGGTGACCTGGCGCGACCAATGGGTGCGCCTGACCCCGACGGAGTTCCGGATCCTGTACCTCCTCGCAACCAACCCCGGGCATGTCGTTCCGGCGAGCCGCCTCTACACCTACGTGTGGGGGAGCGACGGCGGCGACGCGAACGCGCTGCGGTCGCACATCAGCCATCTGCGGCGCAAGCTCGAGCAGATCGGAGGCGACGCGCCGGGACGCATCACATCGGTCCCCGCCGTGGGGTACGTCTTTCGGCGGTCAGGATCACGCCCGGACCTCCGAGCGGCGCCTGCGCCTGAGCTGAGGCCGCTGGCCATCAAGTCGAACGAAGGGGCTCCCTCGGCCGCCGCCGCCGGAGGCTGATCCGAAGCTTCGGTGGGCTCTGGGTGGCTCGAACACCCGACCTCAGCGATGTCAACGCTGCGCTCTAACCAGCTGAGCTAAGAGCCCGTCTCGGGTCAAGAATACCGTGCGGCGGCCTCGATCTGCACACCGCCGAACATCCGGAGACCTTCGACCGGAGCCTCCTTCGCGAAGCACACCACCTTGAACGCGCCGAGCCCGTTGGGGTCGAGCAGCGCGTCGATCGCCGAGCGCCGGCTCGCGGCGCGAAGCTGCTCGATCGGTGTCGTCGGCCGCGCGCTCGCCTCTCGGATCCCCAGCGCGATCAGGACCTCGCGCTGCGTCGCCGAGCCGGCGAAGCGCAGACCCGCTCCCTCGGCCGCGCGGCGGATCGCCGTGAAGTCGACGCTCGCGGTGAGATCGTGCCGGCCCGGATCGGCCAGCGGATCCGCCACGAGCCGATGCTGCGCGAAGCCCCGGAGCGTGCCGGCGCCCAGACGCGTGAGCAGGTCTGATTCATCTCCGCCGTAGTCGATGAGCACGATGTACCCGGACACGAGCGCGGCGGCGAGGCTCGCGACCCATCCCTCGGCGGCCGGGCTCGTCTCCCATCGGCCGCCGACCGGGACGGCCTCGGGGATGCGCCACCGTAAGTCGGCGCTGCCCGGTGGGCGCAGGACCTCGGTGAGCGCGCCGCCCTCCTCGGCGATGAACACCTCACGGACGCCTTCGCTGGTGCGCTCGAGGACATGCACCGGGAACGAGTCGAGCACCTCGTTGGCGAAGACGATCCCCTGGATCGGCGCGAGGTTGTGCGCGACGGATGCCCAGCGCAGGTCGCGGCCCTCGAGCGCCAGCGATTGCTGCGCGCGCATCCGCGGGGAAACCTCCACGATCGCCGGTCGCGCGCCGCGGGCCGCGTCGGGCCGCTCGCGCTCGAGCGACGCCAGGAGATCGCGCATGAGGATCCCCCGCCCCGCGCCCGCTTCGACCAGGTCCCACGTCGGCGGCTTGGCCATGAGGAGCCACAGGTCAGCGACCGCCCGCGCGAGCGATCGGCCGAACGCGGGACCGAGGTCGACGGAGGTGACGTAATCGCCCTCGAAGCCGAGGGCCGCATGCGTCGTGTAGTAGCCGCCTTCGGGATCGAAGAGCGCCGCCTCCATGTAGTCGGCGAAGCTCATCGGGCCGTGCGCTCGGATTCGCGAGACGAGGCGTTCAGCGAGAGCCACGGTGCCGAGACTACCCGCGCGCCGGAAGGCCGGCCGCGCGCTCCGGGCGGTGCGAGCTACGCGCCCCAGCGCGGCGGGCCGGGTGGACGGATCTCCGGCGGCCGCGGTGAGTTGTGGCCATCGAGCGGGATCTCCTCCGAGGGCTTCCAGGTCCGTGCGACGGCGAGCTCCTCCTTCGCGAGCACCGTCCGGCCGAACCGGCCGTACGTCGAGAGCTCGAAGTTCGGGGTCTCGCCGAGCGCGCCGTGCGGGCAGACCTCGACGCAGTCGCCGCAGTAGATGCAGCGCACGACGTCGAGCTCGTACGTCTCCAGGTCGCGCTCGCGCATCATGAGCGCACCGGTCGGGCAGGTCTCGGCACACGCCCCGCACGAGACGCAATCGGTGTACGACAGCGAGACGTTCCACGGGGTCGTGACGATCGAGTCGTAGCCGCCGCCCATGAGCCCGTAGCAGTTCGCGCCGATCACGTCGCGGCAGATCCGCACGCACTGCGTGCAGTTGATGCACTTGTTGAGGTCGCGAAGGATGAAATCATGGCTGAAGTCGTATTCGTAGTCGTGGTAGTCGACAGGCTCCGCGCGGTGGAACTTGTTGTCCGTGAGCCCGTGCTCGAGCGACAGCCGCTGGAGATGGCACCGCCCGACGTCAGGGCACACGCACTGGAGGCAGCGCGCCGCCTCCTTCTCAGCCGCGGCCTTGTCATAGCCGTTCTCGATGAGCTGGAAGCTGAGCTCGCGCTCCTTGAAGGGGAGCATCGGCATGCGCACCTGCGGCTCCTCGGGCTTGTACGGGACGATGTCGATGAGCTCGGGGACCTTCTCCTCCTCGGCGATCTCCTCCGCGACGCGCGCCATGTCGTCGCCGGCGAGGTAGCGGTCGATGGCCTTCGCGGCGAGCTTCCCCTGCGCGACGCACTGGATCACCGTGACCGCGCCCATCTGACAGTCGCCGCCCGCGAACACGCCGGGCCGGTCGGTCATGAGCGCGCCGTTCGTCACGATCGTCTCGCGGCGTGACCTCCGGAGCGCCGTCTCCTTGTCGTAGAAGTCGAGGTTCGGGACCTGGCCGATCGCCGGGATCACCGTGTCGCATTCGATGACGAAATTCGATCCCTCGATCGGCACGGGCCGACGCCGGCCGGACGCGTCCGGCTCGCCGAGGGCCATCCGCTGGAACTCGACGCCGCCCACCCGGCCACCCTTCTCGATGATCTTCACCGGCGCCGCGAAGAACTCGAGCTTGATGCCCTCGTGCTCGGCATCGTCGACCTCGCTGTAGTGCGCACCCATCTCCTTGCGCGAGCGCCGGTAGACGACGGTCACGTCCGCGCCGAGGCGGCGCGATGTCCGCGCGCAGTCGAACGTCGTGAATCCGCCGCCGATGACCACGACCTTCTGGCCCTTGCCCACCGGCACGGGGTTGCCCTCGGAGTTCATGCGGAGGTAGTTGATCGCCTCGATGACGCCCGGAAGATCCTCGCCGGGGATGCGCAGCTCGTTGGATCGCCATGCGCCCAGCCCGAGGAAGACCCCGTCGTAGCCTTGAGTGAAGAGATCGTCGATCGAGAAGTCGCGGCCGAGCATCATGCCGCCCTTGAACTCGGTGTCGCGGAGCTCCCACACCGAGTCCAGCTCCTTGTCCATCTTCACCTTCGGCAGCCGGTACTCGGGGATGCCGTAACGGGCGATCCCGCCCTGCTTCTCCATCATGTCGAACACCGTGACGCCATGGCCCTTGAGCGCGATGTAGTACGCCGCGGTCATCCCGGCGGGGCCCGCGCCCACGACCGCCACGCGCTTGCCGGTCGCGGCGAGCTGCGGGAACGGCGTCGGCGCCTTGTCCATCTCCATGACCATCTCGCCGGTGTAGCCGTGGCATTGGCAGATGGCGATCTCCTCCTCGACGAGCCCGCGCCGGCAGACCTCCTGGCACGGCTTGGGGCACACGAGGCCGAGCATGTACGGGAACGGCAGGACTTCCTTGACCAGCCGAGCGGCCTCGACGTGCTGGCCCTTTGCCATCAGGTCGAGGTACCCGGGGATGTCGATGTGCGTCGGGCAGCTGATCTGGCATGGGGGCATGCAGTACGCGTTGTGGTCGCTGAGGATGTACTCGAGGTTCTGCCGCCGCAGCTTGAAGAGCGAGTCTGACGCCTGGGTGATCTTCATCCCCGGCTCGACCGGCAGGTGGCACGACGGCATCGGACGGTGGTAGCCCTCGATCTCGACCAGGCACATGCGGCAGGCGGCCGCCGGCGCGAGCTTCTCGTCGTCGCACAGCGTCGGCACCTCGAAACCCGCGCGCTGTGCTGCCCGCAGAATCGCTTCTCCCGGTATCGCGGTCACCTCCTTGCCGTCGATCCAGATCGTGCAGGTCGGCTGACCGCTCGGGATCTCTCCCATGTGCGAGACCGTCGGCAGCTGCGACTCCGCCGGTTGCGTGTATCGCTCGAGAAGGCTCATCTCACGTTCACTCTATCGGCGCGTGCGGCGATGGCCGTGGGGAGCGGACCGGGCGTGTCCCGGGACGCGACCATACGACCGCACCGCTTCCGTCGAAGAGGGCCATCGGGAAGGCCTCGCCCTTCGTGTAGTCGACGCCGCCGAAGATTTTGACACCCGGCATGTCCATCTCGAGCCAGACTGCGCTCGCCGGCCACAGCACGAGCGCTCACGGCTGCACCATCGTCTCGTACCGCCGCGACCGCACCGGCTTGCAGACATCCTCCGGGCAGCGACGCTCCTGTATGTGGACGCGGTAGTCGTCGGCGAACTCGCGCATGGTCGTGCGCAGGATCGACGGGGCGGTGATGCCGAAGCCGCAGAGCGAGAACCGCTCCATGTGCGTGCCCAGCTCGTCGAGCCACGCGAGATCGCTGTCACGCCCGAGTCCTGAGTAGGCGCTCTCGAGGATGCCCTGCACCCGCTTCGTGCCCACGCGGCAGGGCACACAGATCGCGCAGCTCTCCCTCGCGAGGTACGCGAACAGCGCGGCGGCCTCGTTCACGATGCAGGTGCCGGCCGGTATCGCGCGAACGTGCGCGGAGCCCATGTGCGTTCCGGCGACTCGGAGATCGTCGAAGTCGAAGCGCGTGTCGGTGCGGGACGCGGCGAGGATTCCCCCGGTCGGCCCGCCGACGTGCAGGCCCTTCAGCTTCCCCTTCGCCCCTCCGGCCTCGCCGAGGATCTCACCGAGCGATGTGCCGAGGGTCACCTCGTACACGCCCGGGCGCTGAACGGCGCCGGTGACCGACACCAGCTTCGTGCTGGCGCGCACCTGCTCCGCGACAATGAGCGGGAGCCACGACAGGGTCTCGACGCTCGCGACGAGGGTCGGCCGCATCTGAAGCCCCTGCGCGGCGGGGTACGGGGGGCGCTGCCGGGCCATCGCTCGCCGCGCCTCGAGGACGTTGAGCAGCGCCGATTCCTCGCCCCCCATGAAGCCACCCGGACCCAGCGCGATCTCGATCGGGACGCCGTTTGTGTCCGCACGCTCCGTGATGCCATGCTCAGCCGCTGCGCGCGCGTCGACGGCTTCGGGATGCAGGTACAGGTACGCCCGCGTCGCGTTCACGAGATGCGCCGCGATCGCGATCCCGTTGATGACGCTCGAGGCGTTCTTGGTGAGCAGCGTGCGCGCGAGCGGGCTGCCCGGGTCGGCGTCGTAGCCGTTCGCCACGAGGCATACCGGGCCACCGTCCAGGTTGGCGCGCACCGCGCGAACCTTGTCGGCGAAGGGGTAACCGGCTCCACCGCGTCCACGCAGGCCGCTTCGCTCGATGAGCTCGATGAGCTCGTCGATCGGGAGGCCGCGGGCTCGCTCCAGCGCGTCGCGGACCTCGCCGTCGAGGAGCCGCGGCGCGGTGCTAGCGGGCAATGGCCGGCTCGAGGACGTGACGCACCTCGCCCTCGTGAAGGTCTTCGTGCGCGGGGGGCGGCGAGACCTGAGGCCACAAGCCGGCAACGCCGAGGTTGCCCGTGTATCTCCGTCCGCCGCGCGGGATCGCCGTCCCCTTGCCGGGAGGCGCGCCGCGGAAGTTCGAGAGCAACGACGCGGTCGTGTAGACGTCGGTCATCGTCTTCCCGAACTCCGCCGCGATGAGCTCGGCGGCGCGCCACGGGAAGTAGCCGTACGCGGCGTTGGTCGCGTAGAGCACCCGCGTGAGGCGGTCGGCGCTCTCGGGCGTCTCGCGCAGGATCCCGCGGACCGGCTCGAGGTCGAGCTTGGCCTCGTCCTCGGCCGGCACGGTGACGACGGCGGTCGACATCGGCCGGCGATCCCCGTATGGCGCGGTCTGCACCATGCGGATCCGGTAGTACGACGCGCGCGGCGCGAGCGGCGGCCGCTTGCGGAAGCCGTTGCGGAACGTGTACGAGATCGAGATGGCGCGTGGCGGGCAGGCCTTCTCGCACATGAGGCACGACTCGCACTTGAAGATGCTCGTCTCCGGCTCGAGCAGGAGGGCGATGAGCCCACGAGAACGCTCCGGAAGATCGCGCTTCTCATACGGATACTTCCGAGTGACGGGCTGCGGACGGACGAAGTGCTGAAGCGTCCGCAGCATGCCACTGATGATTCCTCTCATCCGCCGACCTCAATGACGTCAGCGACGGCGACACGCATCAGCGGTCGACATCTCCAAGGACGATGTCGATGGAGCCGAGAATCGCCACAGCGTCGGCAACGAGGCGGTCCTTCAGCAGCCAAGGCAGGATCTGCAAGTTCACGAAGGAGGGGCCGCGCATCTTCGCCCGGAAGGGGTTCGGGCTTCGGCCGTCGCTGATCATGTAGATGCCGACCTCGCCTTTCGCTCCCTCGACGGTGTAGTACGCCTCGCCGCTCGGGCACTTCCACACGTGACCCAGCCGCGCGCGTACCGGACCGCCCGGCAGCTTGTCGATGCACTCGCGGATGAGCTCGATCGCGAGACGCATCTCGCCGAGACGCACCCGGTAGCGTGCGTACGCGTCGCCCTCCGCGAGGACGACCGGCCGCAGCGAGGCGAGCTCGGGGTAGATCGAGTACGGCCGGTCCCGCCGCAGGTCCCAGTCCACCCCCGACCCGCGCAGCATCGGACCGGTCAGCCCGTACGCCTTCGCGAGGTCGCCCGGGATGGTGCCGACCCCGACGGTGCGCTCGAGGAAGATCTCGTTCTGGTCGAGGATGGTGACGTAGTCCTTCTCGATGTGCTCGGCGTAGCGGTCGAGGAAACGCGAGAGCTTCGCCAGCCAGCCCGGCGGGAAGTCGTAGAGCACGCCGCCCGGCCGGTAGTAGTTGAAGTTCATGCGCGAGCCGCAGAGCTCCTCGAGCATGTCGAGGATCTCCTCGCGGTCGCGGAAGCACCACAGCACCGGGGTCGTCGCGCCGACGTCGAGCCCGTACGTGCCGAGCCACACCAGGTGCGACGCGCATCGGCTCATCTCGTCCACGATCACGCGGATGAACTCGGCGCGCCGCGGCACGTCGATGCCGCCGATGGCTTCCATCGCGCCGGCGTACGCGTGCTCGTTGAGCATGTTCGAGACGTAGTCGGCCTGGTCCGCGTAGCGGATGCCCTGGTGGTACGTCCGCCACTCGAAGATCTTCTCGAGCCCTCGGTGGAGATAACCCATCACCGGAACGCACTCGACGATCCTCTCGCCCGCGAGCTTCAGCACGAGGCGGAGCACGCCGTGCGTCGACGGATGCTGCGGCCCCATGTTGAGGATGAGCTCCTCGACCTCGCCCTCTTCGGTCTCGACGACCGGGAGCTCGTATCCGGTGGATTCCCGGATCTGCTTCCGTTCGATATCGGTGGTGGCTATGGCCTAACCACCCCTCACGATCTTTTCCCGGAGCCTCAGGATGCCCTCGATGAGCGCCTCGGGCCGCGGGGGGCAGCCCGGCACGTAGACGTCGACGGGGACGACCGTGTCGACGCCCTGGAGCGTCGAGTAGCTGTCCCAGAACTCACCGCCCGACGAAGCGCAGTTGCCCATCGCGATCACCCATTTCGGCTCCGGCATCTGCTCGTAGAGCCGGCGGAGCCGCGGGGCCATCTTGTGGGTGACGGTGCCGGCGACGATCATCACGTCCGCCTGGCGCGGGCTCGATCGGAAGACCTCGGCGCCGAAGCGCGCGGTGTCATGGTGCGACATCGACGCGGCCATCATCTCGATGGCACAGCAGGCGAGGCCGTAGCCGAGCGGCCACGGTGAACGCGAGCGCGCCCAGTTCACGAGGTTGTTCACGGTGGTGTAGACGATGTTGTCGTCGTTCGCGAGCACACCCGGTGTCGGTGCCGTCTGCTCGGGCGCGCGAAGGCCTGTCTGCGTGGTCACCGGACGCCGCTGGATGACGTCCTCTTCGAAGTCGATCGGCCGCGCCGGGACCTTCTCGTCGACCGCCATCGGTTCCAGTCTATTGAGTTTTCGCGCTAATGCTGGGCGCTCTGCCCTCCGAATCGTTTCATGAGCTCGCCGACCGTCATCCC
The DNA here is from genome assembly GCA_036002305.1 of Candidatus Limnocylindria bacterium. Taxonomy (GTDB): domain Bacteria; phylum Chloroflexota; class Limnocylindria; order P2-11E; family P2-11E; genus 3-1-20CM-2-70-9. The sequence goes on along the minus strand of DASYTL010000025.1, from coordinate 23,026 downwards.
GGCGTAGCGCTTGCCTACCTGAGCCTCAGCGATCCTCCAGAGGATGCGCATCGGACGAGGACCGCTGTTCGATACCTCCGAGAGACGCAGGTGCGCGTAGTCGCCAACGTTCGGTATCTCACGGAGCTTGGCCGCGAGAAGGCGGGCCGCCTCGTCCTCCGCGTGCTCGAGCCCGGTCCGCACCGTCGCCTGCGCCTTCGCGACGCTGGACGCTGCCCCCTGCGTCGCTGCGCGCACACTGTCGAAGGCCGGAGCCGACTCGCCATTCGTTGCCGTGGTCGAAGCGGGCGTGGCCGCAGCGGCCGGAGGCGCCTGCGGCGCCGTCGCTGCGGGCGCCGCCACCGTCGGCTGCGGGCCTCCGGTTCCATCGCCGCTCGTGGTCCTCACCCCGGCCAGCGAACCGGAGCGGATTGCCCCGCCGATGAGGCTGGGGACATCGAGGCCGGTCAGTCCCTTGATGGCCGTCGCCGACTCGGCCACGACACGGGAAGTGTTCTTCACGATCTCCGACGCTCCGTCCGCACTCATGACCGTGAGCGAGTCGATGTGCTGCATGGGCTCCGCGGCGGCCTTGACGATGTCGGGCAGCGCCGCGAGCACGGTCTGGATGATCGCCGCGTCGTTGAACTGCTTGTACGCGTCCGCGCGCATCGCGAGCGCCTTCGCCTCGGCCTCGCCCTTGGTGAGCACGACCGCCGCCTCCGCGGAGCCTTGCAGCCGCTCGGCCTCGGCGCCGGCCTCGGCAGCCGCGATGCGCGCGCGCTTCTCGCCCTCCGCGCGCTCGATGGCGGCCTGCGCGTTCGCGGCCGCCGGCTTCACCGTCGTGGAGAGCAGCTCCTTCTCCTTGCGCAGCGCCTCGAGCTCGGCGAGCTCGGTCTGCTTGCGGGTGACCTCCTGCTGCGCCTGGGCCTGGGCCAGCGGCCCCGCCTGCGCCGCACGCGCCTCGGCGGCCGCGGTCTGCACCTGCGCCTCCGCCCGTTTCAGGGAGACATCCCGCTGCGCCTGGATCTTGATCTGCTCCGCCTCGGCCTCGCGCACGGACGCGAGCTGGTCGGCCGCGGCCTTGGCCATGCGCGCGTCCTTCTCGACGACCGCGAGCTTCTGCGCGCCGAGGAGATCGACGTACCCGGACTCGTCGCTGATCGACTGGATCGTGAACGCGTCGATGAGCAGCCCGCTCGACGAGAGGTCGCCCTTCGCCGCGTCCTGCACCTCCTGCTGGAGCTTCTGCCGGTCCATGATCAGCTCCTCGATCGTCAGCCGGCCCACGATCGAGCGAAGGCTTCCTTCGAGCACGTTCTTCACGATCGAGTCGACGTGCTCGTCCCTCGCCTCGAGGAACCGCTCCGCCGCGTTGCGGAGCGACTCGACGTCGCGACCGATCTTGAAGGTCGCGACACCCTGCACCTTCACCTTGATGCCCTGGCTCGTGACCGCGTCGCCGAGAACGACGTCGATCTGCCGCACGGTGAGCTTGAGGCGCCCGACCCGGTGGATGAGCGGCATGACGAACGTCCCGCCGCCGACCACCACCTTCACGCCCTTGTCCCCCGCGGCGACCATGAGCTGGCCCTTCTCATCGCGGACCTTCGCCCCGCGCGAGCCCGCGACGATGAGCGCCTCGTTCGCGTTCGCGACACGGTAGCGGCTCGCGACGTAGAAGATGAGCAGCGCGACGATGATGACCGTCCCAAACACGAGCAGCGGACCGACACCCGTAATGCCGAACATGGCCTTCCTCCCCTATGTCGCAGAGCGCCCGAGCGGCTCGACGATGACGTTCGTCCCGGCGATCCCGGTGACGCGGACCGATGACCCCGGCGACACGTCGACGTCCGCCGTCGCGGTCAGGTTGTGCGATGCGCCCGCGTAGCTGATGAAGACGCTTCCGTAGCGCTTGGCCGGGATCGCGACGCTCACCCGGCCGGTCTGCCCGACGAGGTCGTTCAGGCTGAAGGCCTCGGCGCCCTCGGAGCGGCGCAGGACGCCGAACATGCCGAAAACGAGACCGAAGCCGATGATGCCCAGCACACCGCCGACGATCGAGGCCGGGCCGTTCTCGAGCTTCAGGATCTGCGTGCCGATGAGCCCGCCGATGCCAAACATCGCGACGAACCCGAGGAGCGGTGGCATCAGCGAGATGCCGCCGACGTGGATCCCGAGGTGCAGCGCATCGAAGAGCCCGCCGATGATGTCGTCGAGCACGACGGTCAGCAGGAGCAGACCGCCCCCCACGGCGAGGCAGAAGATGAAGATGGCGTCGGCCAGGTCGATCTCGAACACACGTGCTCCCCTTCCCGCGCGAATTCTACGGAGGCGAACGAGCCCGTTACAGCGGCAGGTTCACAGGCTCGCGGTCGCCCGCGCCAGGAGCGCGACGAGGGCGTCGTGGATGCCGGCGCCGCTCGCGATCACGCGCGGCAGCGCCGGGTCCATCGGAGCGAGCTCGGTCACGCGGCCGCCCGCCTCGCGCACGAGGAGTGCTCCGGCGAGCCAGTCCCACGGCTTATCCACAGACTCAAAAAACCCATCGAAACGACCCGCGGCGACCCAGGCGAGGTCGAGGGCCGCCGAGCCGAACCGCCGGATATCCCGAACCTCGCCGAGAACGCCGGCGATGATCCGGCCCTGCGTTCTGCGCTGCGCGGCGCTGTAGCCAAATCCGGTAGCGACGAGCGCGGCCGCGAGGTTCCGCTGGTCGCTCACGGCGAGCCGCCGGTCACCGAGACGGGCACCCTGTCCGGCCGCCGCGGAGAACAGCTCGTCGCGAAGCGGGTCGTACACGACGCCGGCCAGCGGTCCCCGCTCGTCAGCGCAGCAGATCGCGACCGACCAGTGCGGGATGCCGTAGAGGTAGTTGATCGTGCCGTCCAGCGGATCGACGTACCAGCTGATCCCGCTGCCGCCGCTGACCTCCGAGCCTTCCTCCGCGACGATCGCGTCGTCGGCGCGCTCGGCGCGGATGCGTGTCACGATCGCCCGCTCCGCGCGCTCGTCGGCGTCGGAGACGAGATCGGTCGCGCTGGATTTCGAGCGCACTCCCGCGGGCGGCCTTCGCCGCAGCTCGAGGAGGAGCGCGCCCGCCTCACGCGCGGCCCCCGTCGCGAGGGCGAGAGCGCTCGCCGGCTCGAGGCCGCTCATGCCCGGTGCGCTCCCGGGTGCCCGTCCTCGACGACGAAGCTCGCGATCGTCCGGACGATGGCGGTCGGCTCGCGGACGGTCGACACGGCCCGGAAGTCGGTGACCAGCCGGCCGCGCTCGAGTGTGCAGCGCACGTAGCCGCGGTGGTTGTCGAAGAACCGCAGCTGCGGGTTCTTGCTCGATGGATCGAACAGGGTCTGCTCGATGAAAGGGTCGCCCTCCGAGCTGATCGACGTGCCGAGGATCTCGGTGCCCACCGTCGGCGACCCGGGATCCGAGAAGTCCAGCTTGAGGTCGTACAGGAAATTCACGTGGCTGTCCCCGGAGAGGACGACGGGATTCCGCGTCCGCACGAACCGCTCGAGGATCGCCTGCCGGTCCGCGACGTACCCCATCCAGTTGTCCACGCCGTCGAAGCGCTTGGTCGAAGGGAGGGGGCTCGAGTCCATCTCGGCGAAGCGGACGGACTGGGCGACGAAATTCCATGCCGACGCGGATCCCGCGAGCCCGCCGAGGAGCCAGCTCCGCTGCTCCGGGCCGAGCATCGTCCGCGACGGGTCGATGCTTGCCGGGCAGTAGCCCGACGGGGCGGCGTCGGCCTCGCTGCAAAGCGCGACCTCCGGCGAGCGGTACTGGCGGGTGTCGAGCACATGGAAGGTCGCGAGGTCCCCGAAGGAAAGAGCGCGGTGAAGCTTGAGATCGGGACCCTGCGGACGTGGGACGCGCACCGGCATGTGCTCATAGAACGCCTGGTAGCCGGCGGCGCGTCTCGCGAGCGCGGCCTTGTTGCCCGGATCGCCTTTGTCGATGGCACCGGCGTAGTTGTTCTCCACCTCGTGGTCGTCCCAGGTGACGATCCAGGGGAACGCCGCGTGCGACGCCTGGAGATCCGGGTCGCTCTTGTACTGCGCGTACCGCTCGCGGTAGTCGCTGAGGCGGAAGCCCCACGATCCTCGCTTCGCGTACTCGCGGGCGACTCCGCGCTCCGCGCCCTCGTAGATGTAGTCGCCGAGGAACAGGACGACGTCGAGATCCTCGCGCGCGAGGTGCGCGTGCGCGGTGTAGTAGCCCTGCGGGTAGTTCTGGCACGAACCGAACGCGAAGCGCAGCCGCTGGGCGGGCGACGCGGCGGCAGGCGCGGTGCGGGTGCGGCCGACCGGGCTCTCGACACCGCCCGCTCGGAAGCGGTACCAGTACACCCGATCGGATTCGAGCCCATCGACCTCCACGTGCACCGAGTGGGCGAGGTCGGGTAGCGCCCGGACCTGTCCCGAGCGCACCACGTCCTTCATCGCGTCGTCGCGGGCGACGAGCCAGTCCACCGCCACGGGCGTGCTTCGCACGCCGCCGCCGTCGAGCGGGTCCGGCGCGAGCCGCGTCCAGAGCACGACGCCGTCCGGAAGCGGGTCGCCCGAGGCCACGCCGAGCATGAAGGGGTCGCGGTCGAAGCGCACCGGCCCTGGCTCGACGCAAGCGCCCAGCGGTCCCAGGGCCGCGAGCGCGGTGATGCGCGCCGATGCGAGAAGGAACGCGCGGCGATCCACCGACCCTCGCGGCTAGGCGGAGGCGCCCGCTTCGTGTGCGCGGTACTGCAGCTCGTTTGGTACCGCACTCCGAAACAACAAGAACGCGATTCCCGAATGAATCAGACTTGGCTCACCGCTAGGGCTCTCATTCACGCGGCACCACTTAGTGACGATATCGAAAGGGACGGGCGAACAGGCAAGAGCCTATCCCGCATCGTCCGCGTCCAGCGGCCGGTCCGGCTTCCAAGACGGCCATGACCTGGACCTCCCAGCGCTCCGCGAAGAAGGATGTCCTCCTGCACCTGGCGCAGACGACTTCCTTCGAGCCAACGGCGGCTGATGTACAGATGGACGACCCGCCGCGCCGCGCAGATTTGCGACTTTCCGAACAAACTCGGAATCTCGTTCTCCAAGAAGTCAACGGAGTCAGACGATCTACAAAGTCAGGGTCGCAGGAACGACCCCCCAGACCGTCGCAGGTCTGTCGATGAGAACCCTAGGCTCTCGCGACTCGGCGTTTGTTTCGCGCCTTGGTCTCCCTGGCAGGACGTGCCGCGAGCCGCATCTTCTGAATGAAGTCGGCTTCCCGACCTGCCCGGGCGCCGGCGACACCGCCGCTTGGTCCGCAATTGCGTGGGTAGCACGTCCCGATCTCGTCCGAGTAGTCGGCCAGCCAGGAGAGAGGGTGACGGCCAAGGGCAGCCACCCTCCTCTCATCGCGGCTACTGGATGCGCGCGCTGAACGAGCGCTGGTGAGTGTTGGTGGGGTTCGCCTGGGCGCCGGCGAAGGCCTGCGCCTGATCCCAGATCGGGTTCGCTGAGGTCGACGACGCGGCGACCCCGGCGTAGTCGCTGAAGAACTTCAGCACGACACCGGCCACGCTCGTGAAGGCGGCCACGTTCGCATCGGAAGTGGCAAGCACGGCGGGCCCCGAAGTGGTCACGCCGCCCTGAAGTCGGCGGTAGACCGCGTCCACCAAGGGGAGGGCATTCACATTACCGGGGCGCCTCGTCCGGTAGGTCAGGTGCACCTTCCCACCGACCGCGGCGATCGCGGGCGTGAAGTGGTCGAGTCCCGGCTCCGCGGGCGTCGCATTGACGACGAGTGACCAGGTCTTGCCCTCGTCCGTCGAGCTCGTGAGCACGATGTCGTTCCGGCCTGAGCCGAAGCGTTGGTCTTGGAAGGCGACGTAGATCGTGTTGCCGTCGAGTGTGGCCATTGGAAGATTGGGGCCGCGCAGCCCCGCGCTCTCCTCGAGGAACGGGTTCGCTGCGGTGACGAGTCCCGGCTTCGACCAGGTCCGGCCGCCATCGGTCGAGCGGATCGCCTGGTAGCTCCCGAGGAACGTGAACGCCCCGGCTTGCACGTCGCCGTACACGATGACGACGTGGCCATTCGGGAGCGTGATTGGCTGGACGCCGATCTCGGAATGCGCGGGGCCCGGTTCCTCGGCGGTCGCCTGGATCATGCCGCTACAGGTCTTGCCGCCGTCGTCGGAGTAGCGCAGGACCACCGGCTGCGAGGTCACCGCGCAGTTGACGTCCGCGCAGCGAACCTGATCCCAGACGACGTAGGTCCGGCCGTAGCACGGGCTTGTGCGGGTGTTGTCCATGGCGATCCAGTTCTTGTCGTTGAAGACGAGCGTCTTGTTCGGGTCGCTGATGTCGTCCTGCAGCACGATCGGGGGGCCGAAGGTCTGGCCCTGGTTGTTCGAGATGTTCACCGTTACCGCGCTCTCGCAGAAGACGACGCACCCCGCATCCGAAACCGCGACGTCGTTTGCGAGCACGTTCTTGTGCCTTCGGTCGAAGGCGACAACCGGGTCCGACGCGCGGGCGAACGGCACGCCGGGCCCCGCCGTCTGCCGCGGCGAGACGCCGACGGTCAGGCCCGGAAGGCTGCCCTCGTAGGGCCAGGTCTTTCCGCCGTCGAAGGAAGTCGCCCACCCGGTGTCGACGGCACCCCCGTTCTTGTAGCGCCCCTGCTGGAAGACCGCGACCAGGTTGCCCGGCGCGTCCGGGTTCACCGCGATATGCGGCTCGGCCTCGGTGTCGAGCTCGCACGGCGTGGGGTCAGAGGTCGGGCAGGCGAGCCGATCTTGGCTGACTTGCTGGACGTTCGAGATGCTCGGTTGCGCGACCGCGATCGAGGGGCCCGCGACGGTCGCCGCCGACGATGTGACGAGATCGAGGTCGGGCTGTGAGACGCCCTCGCCCGCGAGTACCTGCCGGATGACGTTCGGCGGCACGGCTGAGTGAGAAGCGAACGCTGACGTAGGAAGCGAGCGTCGCTGCATCGAAGTCGTGGAGGGCGGTCTCGCCGCCCGCCGCCGTACCAAGCGTTGAGCAAAGGCAGCGCGACGAGCGCCGTCGTGAGAAGGAGCCTGCGCAGCATTGTGATGACCTCCCGAAAATCGCTCGCGAGGAAGGCCTTGGCTGGCGTTAGTCGCCTCGCCTTGCGGTGTCTCGCGCGGTGCGGCGGAGGAGCGCCTGGGGGAGGAGCCTTCGCTCCTCCCCTTTCGGCGCGGTGCGGCCTATGGCGTCACCGTCGTGGTTGTGCTCGCGCTGTTGTTGGCGGTGTTGGGGTCGGTCGGCGAAGTCGCCGAAACGGCTGCCGTATTCGTGATCGTGCCCTTCATCACCGGCTTCACGACCAGCGTCACGGTGGCCGAGGATCCACTCGCCAGATCGCCCAGGTTGCAGGTGACGAGCGCCTTCTGCGGCTTGAGGCTGCAGGTTCCTTGCGTCGTCGTCACCGAGCCGAAGCCGGCGTTCTTGCCGAACTGATCAGTGAGCGTTACGCCGGTCGCGGTCGACGGACCGTTGTTCGTGACTTTGATCGTGTATGTGAGCGGCTGGCCCTGGTGGACCGGGTCGGGCGAGTCGGTCTTCGTGATGGATAGGTCCGCCGCCGGGTTCACCGTCGTCGTCGCGCTGGCGGTGTTGTTCGCGGTGTCGGGGTCCGCCTCGTTAGCCGTCGCCGAGGCCGTGTTCGTGATCGTGCCTGCGGTCATCGGCTTGGTCTTGAGGGTGACCGTGGCGTTCGATCCACTGTTGATCGTTCCCAGATTGCAGCTGACGGTGGACGTCCCGCTGCAGGTGCCCTGGCTCGTGGTCGCGGACACGAAGGCCGAGCCGGCAGGGAGGGTGTCGGTGAGGACCGTGCCGGTCGCGGCCTGCGGCCCGGCGTTGCTGACGGTGATCGTGTAGGTCAGTTCCTGCCCCGCCAGCACCGGATCGGGGGCGTCGGTCTTGGTGGCGGAGAGATCGGCAGTCACTGCTTCGACGTCGATGATCAGGGCGGCGACGTTCGCGCTCTGCAGGCCACGCGCGTCCTTCACCGTCAGCGTCGCTCGGTACTCGCCCGACGCGTTGTAGGTGTGCGAGACGGTCGGGCCGCTCTCCGTCACTGAAGGAGACCCGTCGCCGAAGTTGAAGGTGTACGAGGTGATGGCGTCGCCGTCGGGATCGCTCGACTGCGCGCCGCTGAAGCTCACAGTGAGCGGAGCGAGCCCCGACTGTGGGGTCGCGGTGAGGATGGCGGTGGGTGGATTGTTCGGCTTGCAGGCCAGGTTGCCGACGAGCGTGTACGTGCCGTCCGGCGAGAAGTCGCTCGAGGCCAGCTGCGTGACGGGCAAGCCATCGGCGCGGCTGAAGAACGTACGCGCGTGAATGCTCGATAGCGTGGACCCTGCGGCCACGTTGTCGACCTTATCGTCCGAGATCGTAATCGTGATCGTCCCGGTGTCGGCGTCGTAGCTCCCGCCGTCCGCGGCGCCGAACTTTGTCGGCAGGTTCACGCTCGGCGGGGAGATCTTCCCGTACTCGAAAGTGATGTTGCTGAGCGCGTCGGTCTTCATCGCAACGTAGTTGCGGTCGAACTGCGCATCCGGATTCGGGCGGCCCCAGAGGATGTACCACTGGCTGCTCGGCGGGGCTCCACCGAGCGTGGACTTGCCGACTTTGAGCGTGAGAACGAGGCGGTTCACGCCCGCTCCGAACCACGGCTCGGCCACGTAGACCGCCTTGATGTCGACCCTCGGGTCGGGCGGCCGGTTCTGCCCGGTGTCGGAGACGTCCTCCGACACAAGGATGCCCGGCAAGGTGCAAGGACTCGCCGCGGTGATGACCACCGGAGTGATCTCGCCGCAGAACGGCCCCTCGCCGACCGCGTTGACCGCGGTGACGCGGTAGAAGTAGGTAACGCTCGGGTCGGCCGCGGCGTCGACAAGCTCCGTCTTCGTGGCATCGACCGTCGCGAGCAACGTGAAGCCCGCGCCCGAGGTCGTGCTGCGGTAGACCTTGTACGCGGTAATGGCCGAGCCGCCGTTGTCGGGTTCGGCCCAGGAGAGCGTCACGTCGCCGGTGATCCGATCCCTGATCGCCGAGAGGAGCTGGGGCGCGGCCGGCGTTGTCGGCTCGAGCGCATCGAACGCCGCGAACATCCGACGACCGCCGGACTGCCGAGCGATCGTCGCCTTTGCGCTGAAGGAGTTCTGCGTCCCGGTGACGCAGGCTCCGATGCATCCGTCCGCGTACGCGACGAGCACGCGGCCCTGCGCATCGATCGATGCATCGAAGAAATCGAGGAGGTTACGGTCGCTGCCGCAGGAGATCCCGGCCGTGCAGATCGTGCCACGCTGGACCGGGTCGTCCGGCGTCGCGTTAATGGTGATCCAGCTCTTGCCGCCGTCGTAAGTGGTGGCGATGAAGAGGAACCACACCTGGTTGGTGACGGTCATCGTGCCGTGGAACGCGAACGCTGCGCGGTCCGCGTCGCCGGCGACGACGGCTGGGAAAACAGTGCTGACGATGCTGCCAAAGCCCACGTCGGTGTCGAACTTCCACGTCAGTCCGCGGTCCGCCGAAACAGCGATGCGCGGGCGACCGTCGCCGTTGTCGTAGCCGAAGTAGACAGTGCCATCCGTGGCAATGCCGACCGATGGGTCGGTGTCGCCAGCGAGGCTGTTCGGGATCTTGCGCACGCTCCAGGTGAGCCCGTTGTTCTCGGAGACCACGACGGCCTGCTGCCCGCCGCAGCGCTTGTTCGGCACGTAGATCGTGCCGTCTAGAGCGACCTTCACATGTCCATGCAGGCCGCCGCACTGAGCCGCCGTGTAGATGGGGACGGCCGCGCCGAACGTCTGACCGCCGTCGAGACTGGTAGCGCAGAGCGCGTCGGCGACGTCCTGCGAGCAGTACACGACCACGTTCGGATACAAGCTGCCGTTCGGATCGCGTGTGAGGGGCGTGTGGAAGGGGCCGCCGCCGACCGTCTGATGGTCGACCCCGGAGCCGATGCCGCCGCCCTGGCTCGGCGTCCATGTTTCCCCGTCGTTGTCGCTGTAGGACATGAGGCTCGTCTTGCCGGCGAGCTGCGACACGAAGCAGCGGTTCGGGTGGCTTCCGGTGTTGTGGTCGAGGAAGAGGATCGGGTCGAGCGAGGTCACTGAGGTGAAGGCGCTCTTGTCGACCCAGGTCGCCTTCGCCGGCGATGAGCAGTCGTCGAAGCTCACGCGGAGCGTGTGGGTGAAGGACTCGAACATCACGTTGCCGGTCTTCCAGTTCACGCCGATGGAGGGCTCCCCGGCGTCATTCCCGAGCGGACCAGGCGCGGCATAGTTCTGATACCGCGGAGCCGGGCCCTGTCCGGGAGTCGGCGGCGGAGGCACAGGTGGCTTGTCCTGGGCCGCGGCCGTACCGTGGTACTGATCGACCCCCGGCGTTACCAGGAAGTAGACCACGTGGACCGTGAAGATGCCGGTGCCGCTCGAACTTGGGTCGATGATCGCGTGCTCGTTCGTGGTGGCTCCTTGGCCCGAGGAGTCGACGATCGGGCCCGAGTTGGAGTCCTTGTGGATATAGAGGTCGTAGTCGTTTGAAGGGCTTAACCACGTGAGGTCCACCGCGATGAACTTGCCCTTCCAGTCGGTTGACGTGCCCGAGACGGTGAGGGTGTATGTGTCGCACGTGCTCCCCTCGACGCAGTCGGCTTCGCCGAGCGCTGAGCCGCCCGATGCGGTGCCATCCCACATCAAGGTGGGACCGCTCGGAGAGATCGTGCCGGACGACGGGCTTGCCGCTTCGACCCTACCGACGCCGAAGGACGCGATGAGCGACAAGACAACTAGGAGCGCGCTCGCCGTGCGAAGAGGCGCCGCCGCACGGGGCGACGACTGACTGCGGAACATGAGGGCCCCTCCTTCAGGCTCGGGATACGCCAGCGCCTCGCTGCAGGGCCGGTGCCAGGCCAAGGGCGCGCTCGCCTTGCCGCTTAGTCGTCAGACCAAGGCCACACTCGGTCGAGCGCTCGATGGTCAGCCGGTCAGACGACGCGCCGCATGGGCACTCGGGCTGAACATCCGACCTCTGCGCGTAGCGATGGCCAAGGCCGGCGTCGACGGTTTTGCGTGCCACCGGTTGGGACACACCTGGGCGACGAACGCGCACCGCGTCGGTCTCAGCATCTTTGACATCCAAGAGCAAGGTGGCGGGAAGAAGCTCGATATGGTGCGCCGCTACACCAAGAGCCGTCCGATTGGCGAGCCCCGTCGCATGCCGACCTCACTCGCCGGCATGCCGAAACGGCGAGCTTCCTAACCGTACAGTGAGGCCCACTTAGTTCCGGTCCCACGACCTTTAGTGCCAGGGTGCCTCGGAGCTAGGCCGATTTCATTGGGGACTCTGCCTTGTGCGCGCGATATTGCAGCTCGTAGAGGCGGTGGTAGACACCGCGCAGCGCGAGGAGGTCGCGGTGGGTGCCCATCTCCACGACGCGGCCTTTGTGCAGCACGATGATCCGATCGACGTTCTGGATCGTCGAAAGCCGGTGGGCGATGATGATCGAGGTCCGTCCGGCCATCAGCTTCGCCAGCGCGTCCTGGATGAGATGCTCGGTCTCGGTATCGACCGAGCTCGTCGCCTCGTCGAGCACCAGCAGGATCTCGGGATTGAACGCGATCGCGCGCGCGAACGCGAGGAGCTGCTTCTGCCCGACCGAGAGGGTGGATCCGCGCTCGGTCACCGCCGTGTCGTACCCCTGCGGCAGCCTCGCGATAAACGGGTCGGCGTTCACGAACCGTGCGGCGGAGCGGACCTGGGCGTCGGTGATGGCGGCGTTGCTGAGCCGGATGTTGGACGCGATGGTCCCGGCGAAGATGAAGGGGTCCTGGAGGACGACGCCCACGTGGCGCCGGACGTCCATCTGCCGCAGCTCGCGGAGGTCCTCCCCGTCGAGCAGGATCCGCCCCTTCTGCACGTCGTAGAAGCGTGAGATGAGGCTGATGATCGAGGTCTTCCCCGCTCCGGTCGCGCCGACGATGGCGACGCTCTCGCCCGCCGCGATCGTGAAGCTCACGTCGCGGAGCACCCAGTCGCCTTCGTTGTACGCGAAGCTCACGTTCTCGAAGCGGATCTCGCCGCGGACGTGGGCGAGCTGGCGCGGGTGCGGCGGATCGACGATCGTCGGCTCGGTGTCCATGAGCCGGAAGACGCGCTCGCTCGAGGCCATCGCGGCCTGCATGATGTTGTACTTCTCCGAGAGGTCCTGGATGGGCGCAAAGAATCGCTCGACGAGCTGCCAGAACGCGAACAGCGTCCCGAGGGTCAGCTGCCCTCCAAGGATCCAGTAGCTCGCGGCGATGAAGAGCGCGGCGCTCGTGCCGGCGCGCGTGAAGTTCACCGACGGGATGAAGAGCGCCATCGCTCGGATCCCGCCCTGGTTCGCCTGGAGCAGGTCGGTGTTCAGCGCGTCGAAGTCCTTGAAGGAGCGCGGCTCGCGCGTGAACAGCTGCAGGATGGCCATGCCGCTGATGTTCTCGTTGAGGTAGGCGTTGACCCGCGCGAGGCGGATGCGGATCGCGCGGAACGACTCGCGCATCATCCGCCGGAAGTACATCGTCATCGCGATCAGGATCGGCACGGCCGCTAAGGTCACCAGGGCGAGCCGCCAATCGAGGATCACGAGGACGATCGCGATCACGACGATGACGAACACGTCGCCGAAGATGGCGACGACCCCTTGCGTGACCATGTCGGTCAGCGCGTCGATGTCGTTCGTGATCCGCGTCATGAGCCGGCCAACGGGGTTGCGGTCGAAGAAGCTGAGCGAAAGGCCCTCGAGATGCCGGAACAGGCCGACGCGCAGGTCGTACATCGCGTTCTGCCCGACGTAAGAGGCCAGCATGCTCTGCGCGTACCGGAACGCCGACGAGGCGAGCAGCACGGCGACATAGATGAGCCCGAGCGGGCCGAGGCGCGCGAAGCCTTCGCTCGCCGGAATCTCCCCGCTGACCGCCGGCGCGATCGCCGTGTCCACGATGAACTTCGCGATGATCGGCGGCGCGACGTCCGCGAGCGAGAGCCCCAGGAGGATGGCGAGGGCGACGATCACGAGGCCGCGGTAGGAACGGAGGTAGCCGAGCAGCCGTCGCATGAGGCGCGCGTCGTAGGCCTTGCCCAGGATCTCGTCTTCCTGGAAGAAGCCGACGCTCCCCCCGCCGCCGCCGCCGCCGACGTGGGTCATGACGCTCCCTCCGGGCCCATGCCGCCGAGGCGCGGCCGGATGCGGAAGGTCGTGTCTTCGTCGGGCTCCGCCTGCTTCACGCGCTTCGCGTGCTCCTCCCGCTCCTCGTCGACCTCGAGCTCCTCCTCGAGGAGCTGGCGGCGGTACATCTGCGCGTAGAGGCCGCCCAGCTCGAGGAGGTCCCGATGCGTGCCGCGCTCGGTGATCCGCCCGCCGTCGAGAAAGAGGATCAGGTCCGCGTCCTTCACCGTCGAGATGCGGTGCGCGACGACGATGCTCGTCCGCTCGCGCATCACGCCGCGGAGCCGGCGAAGTATCTCGGCTTCGGTGTACGTGTCCACGGCGGAGAGCGCGTCGTCCAGGATGAGCACCTGCGGGTCCTTGGCCACGGCACGCGCGATCGCGGTGCGTTGCTTCTGCCCGCCCGAGAGCGTGACGCCGCGCTCGCCGATCATCGTGTCGTACCGCGCCGGGAAATCCTCGACGTCCTTGTTCAGCTGCGAGACGTCGCCCGCCCACTCGATCTGGGCGTCGGTCAGCGCACGATCGACGCCGAACGCGACGTTGTCGCGGAGCGGCACGGAGAAGAGGAACGTCTCCTGCGGTACGTAGCCGACCGCGCGGCGGAGCTGCGGCAGCGGGTAGCGGCGGATGTTGATCCCATCGATGAGCACCTCGCCCTGCTGCACGTCGAAGAGCCGCGGCAGTAGGTTGACGAGCGTCGACTTCCCCGAACCCGTCGGGCCGACGACCGCGAGCGAACCGCCCGCCGGCACCTTGAACGAGATGTCGTGCAGCACGATGGTCTGTCCGTACGCGAAGCTCACCCCGCGGACCTCGACCTCGCCGCGGATCGGCGTCGTCACCGGGTCGATCGGATCGGTGATCGCCGGGCGCGCGTCGAAGATCTCCTGGAGGCGGATGAGCGACGCCCAGCCCGCCTGGAACATGTTGGAGATCCACCCGATCGCGATCATCGGCCAGGAGAGCAGGTAGAGGTACGCGACGAACTGGATGAGCTGGCCGATGCTGAGCTCGCCGCGGATCGCGTCCTGGCCGCCGACGTAGAGCACGGACAGCACGGCGAGGCCCAGGATGAAGGACATCGTGGGCCAGATGAGGCCCTGCATCGCCGTCAGCCCCATGGCGCGACCGACGTACTCGCGATTCACGCGCGCGAAGTCGCGGACCTCGGGATCCTCCTGGCTGAACGCTTTGACCACGCGAATGCCAGAGAAGTTCTCCTGCGCCTTCGTGGAGAGATCGCCGAACTTCGCCTGAAGGCGTTCGAACCGCACGTGTACCTTCCGCCCGACCCACCAGAACGCGAGAGAGGCGAATGGCATGAGGATCATCGCGATCCCCGTGAGCTTCACCGAGACGCTGAGCATCGAGAGAAGGGCGAAGATGAAGGTCATGACCGTGAACGAGCCCTGCATCAACGCGGGGCCGAGCATCTGCCGCACGGCCGTGAGGTCGTTGGTGAGCCGCGCCATGAGATCACCGATCCGCTGGTGCTGGAAGTATCCGAGGTGCATGCGCTGAAGGTGCGCGAACAGATCGTTCCGCATCGCGTACTCGGCCTGCCGCGAGGCGTCGAGCAGCAGGTACCGCGCGACCCCGCGGAAGATGGCGTCGGCCGCCGAGAACCCGACCGAGAACAGCGCGAGGACCACGACCGTTTCGAACGTCGTCCCCCGCTGCAGCTCGTCGATGATCGCGCCGATGAAGCGCGGCGGCATCACCGCGGCGAGAGCCGTCGCCGCGGCGGACGCCACGCCGATGGCGAGCTGCAGCTTTCGCTGACCGAGGTAATGGAAGAAGGTCGCGCGAGCCGAGGTCACTCGCTAGCGAGTCTACCGTCGGGGGGCTTCGCCCCCAGTCCCGCACGTCGCAGTTCGCGTGTCGTTTTGCCACCAACCCATACCAGTCCGACGATAGCGGCGAACCCGACGAACACCGGAGCGACGCCCCAGAGGTCGGCGATCGGCCCGACCACGACGAGCGGAACGAGGCTGAAGATGGACACGAGCATATTGAGCAGACCGAAGACCCGTCCGCGGATGTCGTCGCGCAGCTCCTCCTGGAGGAGCGTCATCGCGGGCACGGTGATGAACGCGTAAGAGACGCCGAAGACGAACGCGGTCGCGGCGACGATCGCCACGAACACCGGGAAGGCGGCGCCGAGACCGGGCGAGCCGACACGCGCGAAGAGCTCGGTCAGCGGGCGGGCCGCTGCCAGGAAGAGCAGCGCGGAGGACGCGACGATGAGGCCCGTGCCGATCGCGTTCGGACGCGGCCAGCGCGAGCCCACGACGTTCAGGAACCCCAGCCCGGCGATCACCCCGAGGCCCGCGGGCGCCACGATGATCACCACGTTGCGCTCACCGACCCGGAGGACCTCGCGGACGAATCCCGGCGCGAGCGCCCCGGCCACCGCGACCAGCGTGTACGTCAGCGCGATGTAGATGAGCGACCAGGTGACCATCGGCGCGGAGCGGAGGTAGTGCAGCGCCTCAGCGATGCCCGTGCGCGTCTGCTCAACGGCCATCTCGGCGACGCGGCGCGAGAGGTGCTCGCTCACCGGCGGCGCCTTCGGCAGCGTCGCGCACAGGATCGACGCGAGCGCGAACATGAGCGCTATCACGAGCCAGAGGAGCTCGTAGCCGAAGATGCTGACGACGACCGGCGCCAGGATGATGAACCCCACCAGGAACGCGCCGTTGAAGGTGAACGTGAAAAGCGAGTTCGCGACCATGAGATCGCGCTTCCGCACGATCGACGGGATCATCGCAGCCTCCGCCGGAACGAAGAAGATCGTCACGGTCGCGACGAGGAAGTTCACCAGATAGACGACGGTGAGGCTCGTCCCGAAGAGGAGCAGGGGAATGATCGCCGCCGCGCGCAGCGCGTTCGTCACGATGAGCACGAGGCGTCGGTCGGTCCGGTCGACGATCATCCCGCCGGCGATCCCGAAGAGCACCGCGGGCACGACCGCGAGAAGGATCAGGACCGAGGACGACGTGTTCGAGTGCGTGAGCTCGGCGACGAGGATGATGAGCGCGCTCGTGACCGCGTTGGCAGCGACCTGAGAGAGGATCTGCGCGCCCCAGATCGCCAGGAACGCCCGATTGCGCAGCACGCCGCGATCGGCCGCGGCGATCCCGATCTCGGGCAACGCGCTCCTAGTCAGCCGGGGCGAGCGGTCCGCGCTCGGCGAATCGCTTCATGTCCTTCTCAAGATCTCGCCGCGCGACGAGCACGCGCCGGCCGCAGTTCGCGCAGCGCAGCCCGATGTCCGCTCCGAGGCGCACGACCCGCCAGGTGTCGCCACCGCATGGGTGCGGCTTCCGCAGGACGACGACATCGTCGAGGTAGAACGGCAGAGGCCCCTTCGCGCGCGTTTGCATTCGCGCGAG
This sequence comes from Candidatus Limnocylindria bacterium, assembly GCA_036002305.1. Classification (GTDB taxonomy): domain Bacteria; phylum Chloroflexota; class Limnocylindria; order P2-11E; family P2-11E; genus 3-1-20CM-2-70-9. Next base: position 6,416 of record DASYTL010000025.1, on the reverse strand, counting down.
TCTAAAGGCGCCGAGACCTCATCTGGACGCGGGCACGAGCGCGGGAAGGTCCAAACTGGTCTCTTTGGTGACCGCGAAATGCGTGCCCCGATAGATGAGCTCGAACTGCCCGATGATCCCGCCGGTGCGCGTCATGGCGACGTACACCACGTCCGGCGACCCGACCGCCCGCACCGTCCACGGCCCGCCGAGCGGCCGCCCGTCGACGGCGATCGACCTGTCGGCCGTGCCGGTGAAGTAGCTGCGCGGCCCGACCCGCATCTCGTTGACCGAGATCGCCTCGGCCCCGGCGTTGCGCAGCTCGTTCACGAGATCGGAGAGCGCTCTCTCGTCGAAGGCACCGTCGATCTTGATCGCGATTCCTGGACCTCCGACCGCGCTCTGCGCGCTGAAGACCCGCAGCTGCGCGATCTGCCGCTCGGCCTCGCCGAGCGTCCCCTTGCCGCTGGAGACGGCGTCCTGCGCGTCGGCGACGTCGCGCCGCAGATCGAAGATCTCGCTCCGCAGCTCGTTATTCGTCTCGGACAAGTTCGCGATGAGGGTGGTCAGCGACGACGGTGTCTCGAGGTTCAGGCTGCGCGAGTACACGTCCTGCGAGCGGAACTGCGTCGCCGCCGCGAAGCCGAGGAAGAGCGCGATGACCGCCGCCCAGATCGCGCCGCTGTTGGTTCGCCGCATGTCTCTACCGTGGTCGCGCGAAGCGGACATTCAGCGCTCCGCTGTACGCCGGGACCTGGATCGCGTTCGCGCGCGAGACGCGGAAGCCCAGGCCCTGGACGTCGCGGCGCTGCTTGATGTCCTGAAGTTGTTGCGGATCGTCGAAGGCGCCGAGAAGAGCGTTCTGCGGCCCGATCACGGCGATGCTGAATGGCGGCGACATCAGCGTTCCGTTCACCATGATGGTCGAGCCGACGCAGTACACGCTCGAGGAGCTCACGACTCGTTCCTCGTTGACGGCGACGGCCTGCGCACCGCCTTTCCAGGCGGTGTTGATGATGTCGGTGAGATCGGTCGCGTGGCAGATGGACTTGTCGACGTCGCGCGCCGACACGCTCACGTTGCGGGCGTCGTCCAGCTGGATCAGGACGCCGTCGCCGCTCTGCGGGGTGAGGCCGGCGCTCGCGCGTAGCTGGTCGACGCGGCCCTGAAGGTCTTTGGCCGCACCGCTCTGCGTCGAGGCGTTTCGCTGGATCTCGTCGAGCTGGGCACGCAGGCCGGCGAGCTGCCGCTTGAGCTCGGTCTGCTCGTTCTGGAGCGCGGTCGCCGCATCGATGAGCGGAGCGTTGTACCGGACGGAGAGCTCGCTGCGCTCGGTCTGCGTGCGCCACTGGAGCGTGACCAGTAGGCCGAAGAGGACGGCGGGCACCAGGAGCACGAGCGAGTGCTCGAGCCGGCGCTGGCGTGACGCGGCAGGAGGGATCACATGCGTAAGTGTCCCATGCGCACCTGGTCTCCTACGGCGCCGCGAATCCCACGTAGGTCATCGCGTTGTCGCCAGCCTGCATGGTGAACTCCATCACGATCGCCGCGATCCTCCCACCGTAACGACGGCGGCGAAGCATGGGGGGCTGGCGGGAATCGAACCCGCGACGCCCACCTTAGGACGGTGGCGCTCTTTCCGCTGAGCTACAGCCCCGCGCCTCGATGCAATTGTCTGCGTCTCCGTTTGGCGCAGCAAGGGGCCGCCGATACCCAAGTCAGGAATCGCATCTCGTGGGAAGACGATTTGGTGCTGGGCCGCATGTCCTGGCGATGGTCAGGCGCCGGGCAGCAGTGGACCTCACCGCGCAAAAGCGACGACCGCTCGTTGAGTTGGCGTCGGCCATGTCGACCGCTCGCGCCCGATACCTTCGTGAGTATTGGGACATTCGATACGCGCAGGCCGCGCTGACGAGACCTCATCGCCTTGTCGAAGACCGCCGCCGTGCGGGTTGGGGCATCGCCTCAGCTGTCTCCTCACCAGAACAAGGTCGCGCTCGAAAGTGCCCTGGGAATGGTGCGGGGCTCCTGGCAGGCCGCACGAGGTCGTTCTCGAGTAGCGATCCTGAGAAACACACGGTTGACCCGCGACGAGCGTGAATATCAGCCCAGCCTGGTTGACGACACTGCCCACTTGCAGCGATGTCTGAGTGGGCTCCCGGCTGACTCAACCTCCCGCCTTTCAGATTCAAGCCCGCCATCGACTCCAACGAAAAGACTGCCCGCCTCCTGATCAAAATGCGTGGAGCTTTCCTCGGAGGCCGGCGACGCTCTGGTTCGACATCGACACGAACCTGTATCGGACGTTCAGCCGTCCCGAGGACCGCCACTAGCGGACGGCGTGGATCGCACTTACATCGCTGACCAGGGGCCGCCGGATCGCGGTGCCATTGCTCGGGGCCGACCTGTCCCCCTTCGCCAGCCGCACGGGACGGACCGAGAGTCGACCGAGTCTCCGCGTGTACATAGGGGACGTCATCGAGTTCGAGACCGCCAAGCGGCTGGAGCCACGATCGAGAGGGACGGAGGCCATCGGCGCCGACCTTGGGTTCCGATCCCTGATCGTCGCGAGCTCTGGCTCGCTGGAACACGCCGAGAGTTCGGCGCCAATCCCTTGAACCGAACACACCATGCGGACCACACGCCCGAGCGGCAGTGGCAGCGTTAGCGAATCCGCGCCCTTGAGCGGTCGCGCAGGGCGAGCGCGCCGACAAAGGCGCGCCGGATCCGACGCCGGAACCTAGGGCGGGTCCGGGTTGGAAGACGCTCGATGAAAGAGAGACGGCAGCTTCGCGAGGAGGCGAATCACGCTCAACCAGCTGTTCGCAACTTACCAACTCGCCAGGATCGTTCACGAGAGCCTGCGGTTCTCTTCGTTTCGGTTGCGAAAGACCGCGAATCGCGGTCTCGCTCGCTGGCTTTGGGGATTCCTTCGCAGACGTATGCGCTATAAGGCCGAGCTCAACGGTGTTGAGCTGCAGGTCGTCAGTGCGGCCTACACGAGTCAGTCCTGTCCCCGGTGTTGGTTTACCCTCGATCTTCTGTCGGGGTGGCCGGACTTGAACCGGCGACCTTTTGGTCCCGAACCAAACGCGCTACCAAGCTGCGCTACACCCCGTGACCGTCACGAGTCTACCGGTCCGCGAGAGGCCGGCGGGGGGTCGAATCAGGTGCGTAAGGGACGCATGGTCCCGAACCAGGCCCGCTAGCAAGACTGCGCCACGCCCCGAGAGTACGCGGACGAGTGACCTCACTACCGAGTGTACCCGCGTCGCTGCTCGCCGCGGGGAGCGGGGGCGGGTCGTGGACGATCCGCGGGAGCGCGAGGCGGGACAGAAAGGGTCAGCGCTCTCCGATCACTCCGTAGACCACGTCCGGCAGCCACGTCGCGAGCGCGGGGAAGAGCCACAGGACCCCCATCGCGAGCACCTGGATCGCGAGGAAGGGGTACATGCCGCGGAAGATCTGGTTGAGCAGGAGCGTAGGTGCCACGCCCTTGAGGTAGTACGCGGACATCGCGACAGGGGGCGAGAGGAACGACGTCTGCTGGTTGAGCGCGGTCATGATCCCGAAGAAGAGCGGGTCGATGTTGAATGGCTCCAGCAGGGGCAGGAACAACGGCAGGAAGATGATCGTGATCTCCGTCCACTCGAGCGGCCAGCCGAGGAAGAAGATGATCGCCTGCGCGAGCCAGAAGAACCCCACCTCGTTCAGGCCGAGCCTGACGACGAAGTCGCCGATCAGCTGGGCGCCGCCGAGCCGCGCGAAGACCGAGGCGAACATGCCTGAGCCGACCAGAAGCCAGCCGACCATGGCCGATGTCCGCGCGGTGAGGAAGACGGACTCCTTCAAGTTCTGCCAGGTGAGGCGGCGATACGCCGCGGCCAGCCCGATCGCGGCCACGCCACCGAGCGCTGCGGCCTCGGAGGGCGTCGCGAGGCCCACCAGGATCGACGCAAGGACCGCGCCGATGAGCACCGCGATGGGCAAGAAGCCGGTCAGGAGCAGCCACAGGGCATGGGGCACCGTGACGTGCTGCCGCAGCTCCTTCGCCAGCGCGGGCGCGACGTTGGGCTGGAGGTAGGCGCGGCCGATGATGTAGACGAGGTAGAGGCCGGAGAGCATGAGGCCCGGCAGGAACGCGCCTGCGTACAGCCGCGGCACCGAGACGCCGGCCACGAAGCCGTAGAGGATGAGCAGGACGCTCGGCGGGATGAGGATCCCGAGCGTTCCTGATGCGGTGACCACGCCGCTCGCGAAGGCCGGCTGGTAGCGCGCGCGGAGCATCGCCGGGAGGGCGAGGACTCCGAGGAGCGCGACGGACGCGCCGACGATACCCGTCGCGGTCGCGAAGATCGTGCCGGTGAAGAGCGTGGCGAGCGCGAGGGCACCGTTCATCGGCCCGACCACGACCTGGAGGCTGTAGAAGAGCCGGTCCAGTACGCCCGACCGCTCGATCATGTAGCCCATGAAAAGGAACAGCGGTATCGCCACGAGTACGTCGTTGCGCATCAGGGTGTAGGTGCGCTGGACGAGAAGGTCGCGGGCAATGTCGACGCTCCCGAAGCCGATGACGCCGAAGATCACCCCCAGCGCCATGAGCGTGAACGCGGTCGGGAAACCGATGAGGATCGTGAAGACGAGGAGAAAGAGCATGAGCATCCCAAGGGCTTCTGGGCTCATGGAGGCTGCCTCTCTGCGCGGAGCCGGATCCGGCCCGTCATAACTGCTCTTGCTGCGCGAGCTTCGTTTCGGTCTCCTCGACGTCCCCGAGCCGGCGCGGCCACACGCCGCTGCGCAGCGCAAGCGCCGCGCGGATCGTCTCCACGACACCCTGAGCGAGCAGGAAGACGGCGGCGATGGGAAGCACGGTCTTGAACTGGTAGACGGGCGGCCCGCCAGAGGTGGTGGTGGACCGCTCCTGGACGCGCCAGGAGAGCTCGGCGAAGTCTATGCCGCCCCAGACGAGGAAGATGATCCCTGGGAAGAAGAACAGAAGGTAGAGGAGCAGGTCGACAGCCGCCTGCGTACGCACGGGCCAGTTCGTGTAGAAGATGTCGCCGCGCACGTGCGCGTTTCGCGCGAGCGTATACGCGCCGGCCATCATGAAGATCGTTCCGTACAGGATGTAGCTGCCGTCGTACGCCCACGCGAGCGGCGCGTCGAAGAACTTCCGCGCCAGCACGTCCCAGCTTACGAAGAACGCGAGGACGACGACGAGCCATCCGAACGCCTTGCCCGTCCACGTGCTCACCCGGTCGACCCAGAACAGGTACCGGTCCACCTCACCCTCCTTCACAGCCATGAAACGGGGTCCCCAGCCTAAGCCAGGGACCCCATTCGCGCGTGATGACCGGTCTAGAGCTTCCCGAACGTCGTCTCGTAGGCGAGCTTGTAGTCCGCGTTGATGGTGTGCTTCCACTTGCCGACGCGCTTGGCATAAGCCTTCTGGTTCTCGTAGATACGCTTGAAGTCGGCGTTGTCCTTGGACTCCTTCTCAACGATGGTGTTCCAGTTCTTGAGCTGCAGGTCGAGGATCGACTGCGGCGTCTTCTGGATCTTCACCCCGCGCTTCTCGATCTCCTCGTAGTCCTTGCTGTTGCGGGTGATGAGCTTCCAACGCATGTCGGCGGACTCCGCCATGACGGCGTAGCGGATCGCCCGCTGCAGGTCCGCGGGGAGCGCCTCGAGCCTCCCCTTGTTGACGAGGAGCTCCAGGAACTCGTGGTCCTGGTGGTACGACTGCACGTAGTAGTTCTTGGCCACGTCGGTGAACCCGAGGGCGAGGTCCGAGGTCGTGTTGTTGAACTCGGCGGCGTCGATGACGCCCTTCTCTATGCCCGGGACGATGTCCGCGCCGGGGAGGGCGAGGACGGTCATGCCGAGCAACTGGTACGTGTCGATCGAGAGGCCGACCGTCCGGAACTTCTTGCCCTTGAGGTCGTCCGGGCCAGAGATCGTCGGCTTGAACCACCCAAAGGGCTGCGTGGGCATCGGCCCGAACCAGTACGACTTGACGTTCAGCTTCAGCTTCTCCTGGATGAGCTTGTCGTACTCCTTCTCGCCGCCCTCGAACCACATCCACGCGAGGAAGTCGTTCGCGTCAAGGCCCATCCCGGGACCGGTGCCGAACAGGCTCATCGCGCGGTCCTTGCCGAACCAGTAAACGGGAACGCCGAGCGCTCCATCGAGCGTCCCCTTGTGAACGGCGTCCTGCGCCTCGAACGCGCCGACCACCGCGCCGGAGACGAGGACGTCGACCTTGATCCGACCGAATGAGATCTCGTTCACCTTCTGAGCGAGATCGATGAGCTCCTGGTGGAAGAAGTCCTTCGTTCCGAAGGTGCTCTGCCACTTGAACGTGACCGAGGGCTGTTGCTGGATGGCCGTCGTCGCGGCCGGACCCGTGGCGCCGGGCGCACCCGGCGAAGCGGTCG
>DASYTL010000024.1:0-129973 GCA_036002305.1 Candidatus Limnocylindria bacterium | reverse complement strand
CGAGATGTCGCGCATCGGCGTGCCCGGACGCAGGTCCATGTAGCGGAGCGCGCGCGACGCGGCCTCGCGCTGCGCGGGGGCGAGCGCGTCGGGGTCCGGCACGCGGTCGTCGATCGTCACCGTCTGCGCGGGATTGGTCCCCCACGACACGTACGGACGCAGCTCGGACGCGTCGATGCGGACCTGCCGGTCGAAGACGGCGCCGTCGTCCGTCGGCAGCGCCCGCCACTCGTCCAGCGCGCGTTCCCAGAGCACGCCCCTCGGCGCGTGCGGGCGGCGCTCGACGTAGGCGAAGGTCACATCGTCGGGGGCGATCATCCCCGCGCGCGCGCCCGCCTCGATCGACATGTTGCACACGGTCATCCGGCCCTCCATCGAGAGCGCGCGGATGGTCGACCCGCGGTACTCGACGATCGTCCCCAGGCCGCCGCTGGTGCCGATGCGCGCGATGATCCCGAGGATCACGTCCTTCGCCGCACAGTCGGCGGGCAACGTGCCCTCGACGGTCACGGCCATCGTTCCGGGCTTCGTCTGCGCGATCGTCTGCGTGGCGAGCACGTGCTCGATCTCGCTCGTGCCGATCCCCCACGCGAGCGCGCCGAGCGCGCCATGCGTCGAGGTGTGGCTGTCGCCGCAGACGATGGTCATGCCGGGCTGGGTGAGCCCGAGCTGCGGAGAGATGACGTGGACGATCCCCTGCTCCGGATCGCCGGTGGGATGACAGCGGATCCCGAACTCGCGCGCGTTGCGGGCCATCGCCTCGATCTGCCGCGCGGAGATCTCCTCCGGCGGCACATCGTTCGTCGGCACGTTGTGATCCATGGTCGCGAGCGTCAGGTCGGGCCTGCGAACGCCACGCCTCGCGAGGCGCAGGCCGTCAAAGGCCTGCGGGCTCGTCACCTCGTGGACGAGATGCAGGTCGACGTAGAGGAGGTCCGGCTCGCTGGGGGCGCGCCTTACGACGTGCCGCTCCCAGACCTTTTCCGACAGCGTGCTCCCCACAGTCTCAGTATCGGTGGGCGGCCCGGCGGAGCGGCGGTGCACCGTGCACGGTCCAGCCCGGCGGCGTTGACTTGCGCCCGAGGCGGTCTGAGAATCCGACCCACTCGGTCGGAAATTCAACCGCGGGGAGCCGCCAGCAGATGTGGCATCGAGCGCTCCGTGACTGGCCCCAGGGCCGCGTCACCTCGCGCCTGCGCTTCGTCTCCGCCCGGGCTTCCCGCTGCGCCGGCGGCCTTTGCTCCTGTCGTGCGGCGGTCCGTGCCGCCGTGAGGTCCGAAGAGCCCTAGGCCCGCGCACGGTCCGCCATCCCTCTCATCGCTCCCATCAGAGAGGAGGACTTTGTGTCGCACTCCGGCAGCCTTTCGCTCGCACAAGCCACGAAGAGCTATCCCACCGCGGCCGGTCAGATCGCCGTCTTTCGCCGCCTCGACCTCGACATCGCCCCCGGCGAGGTCCTGTGCCTCATGGGGCCCTCCGGCTGCGGCAAATCGACCCTGCTGCGCATCCTCGCCGGACTCGAACGTCTCGACGAGGGCATCGCGTCGTTCGACGGCGGGCCGATCGAGGGGCCGGATCCGCGCCGTTCGCTCGTGTTCCAGGATTTCGCGCTCTTCCCCTGGCTGTCGGTCGCCGACAACGTCGCGTTCGGTCCTCGCGCGCGCGGTCGGGTCGAGGATCTCGAGCGTCGCGTCGCCGATCTGCTCGAACTCGTCGGCCTTTCCGGATTCGAGCGAGCGACTCCGCGATCGCTCTCCGGCGGAATGGCGCAGCGCGTCGCGCTTGCGCGCGCTCTCGCCAACGATCCCGAGGTCCTGCTTCTCGACGAGCCGCTCGGCGCCCTCGACGTGCAGACGCGGCTCGAGCTGCAGGACGCCGTTGCGCGGATCCTGCGAGCGAGCGGTGTGACGGCGCTCGTCGTGACGCACGACTTCGACGAGGCGGTCGTGCTCGCGGACCGCGTCGTCGTGCTCGGTCCTCGCCCGGCGCGCGTCGTCCGTGAGGTCGCGGTCACCCTTCCGCGTCCGCGCGACCGCGCGTCACTCGAATTCGAGCGGGTCCGCGCGCGAGTCGTCGCGGCCACGAGCGAGGCGTTCACGAGAGGTCGTGCCGCATGAGCATCACCCTTACCAGACGCCGCTTCCTCACGGCCGCCGGCGCGCTCGCCGCGGCGGCATGCGCTCCGTCCGAGACGCCGGCTCCGTCAGCGAGCCAGCTGAGCGAGGCCGAGCAGATCCAGCCGGTGAAGCTCGGCTACCTCCCGATCACCGATGCCTCGGCATTACTCGTCGCGCACGCGAATGGCTACTACGCCGATGAGGGTCTCTCGGCCGAGCCCACCCTCTTCCGCGGCTGGTCGCAGATCGCTGAAGCGTTCCAGGCAAGGCAGGTGAACGTCGTGCACCTGCTCATGCCGATGACGGTTTGGATGCGATACGGACTTGGGTTCCCGCTGAAGGTCGTCGCCTGGGCCCACATGGCCGGCTCGGCGCTCACCGTCTCGCAGAAGATCCGGACGTTCAACGACCTGCGCGGCAAGACCGTCGCCATTCCTTTCTATTACTCAATCCACAACGTCGTCCTGCAGATCGCCGTCCGCAAGTTCGGACTGGACGTCGCTCTTCCCGGGGCGAACCCCTCCCCCGAGGCGGTGCGGCTCGTGGTCATGGCGCCGCCGGACATGCCGACCGCTCTTTCGACGGGCGCGATCGACGGCTACATCGTGGCCGAGCCCTTCAACGCGGCCGGCGAGACCCTCGCGGGCGGCCGCATCCTCCGGTTCACGGCCGACGTGTGGAAGGACCATGCGTGCTGCGTCGTCGTGATGCACGAGGAGGACGTCCAGGCCCGGCCGGCGTGGACGCGGAAGGTGCTGAACGCCGTCGTGAAGGCGCAGAAGTGGACGCGCGAGAACACCGCCGAGGCCGCGAGGCTCATCTCGAAGGACGGCAACGGCTACCTCGGGTCCGCCGCGCCAGTGGTGACCCGCGCGATGACCCACTACCCGATCGAGGAGTACGGGCCGACCGGAGCGATCAAGCACCCCGACTGGAATCAGAAGCGGCTCGCTTTCCAGCCCTATCCGTATCCGTCGTACACCGCGGAGCTCGTGCGTCGCTTGAAGACGACGACCGTCGACGGGGAGCGCGCGTTCCTCGACAAGCTCGACCCCGAGTTCGTCGCGCAGGACCTCGTGAACGAGAAGGCCGTGCGCGCCGCGTATGAGTCCGCGGGCGGGCCGGCGGCCTTCGGGATCGACCCCGCCAAGGCGTTCACGCGCGAGGAGATCATCGATGTCTGACCTCGCGATCCCCGCGATCGCCGCGGGCCGGCGTCCCGCGCGCCGGCACGTGCCGATCGCGCCGCTCGTCCTCCCCGTCGTCGGCCTGGCCATCGCGATCGCGGCATGGTGGGCCGTGACGGGCACGCAGACGGCCCCGATGGCCCGCTCGTTCACCCCCGACCGTGCGCTCGCCGCGCTCGCCAACCTTGTGACGAGCGGCCGGATCCTCCCCCACGCGGCCTCCAGCCTCGAGCGGATCTTGGCGGGACTCGCGCTCGCCACCGCCGTGGGCATCCCGCTCGGCGTCCTTCTGGCGCGCTCGCGCGGTGCGGAGCGGACCACGTCGGCGGTCTTTCAGTTCCTGCGGATGGTCTCGCCGCTGACGTGGATGCCGGTCGCGATCCTCGCGCTGGGCATCGGCGACCGGCCGGTCGTCTTCCTGATCTTCGCGGCCGCGGTGTGGCCGGTGGTCCTCAGCACGGCGCATGGCGTTTCGACCATCGACCCTCGCTGGATCGCCGCCGCGCGCACGCTCGGTGCAGGCGGGCGCACGCTCGTCCTGCGCGTTTTCGTTCCGGCCGCGCTTCCCGACGTGCTGAACGGCCTCCGGCTCGCACTGGGCGTCGCCTGGATCGTGCTCGTGCCGGCGGAGATGCTCGGGGTGCGCAGCGGACTCGGCTACTTCGTGCTCGACACGCGCGATCGCTTCGCGTACGACGAGCTCGGCGCGCTCATCCTCGCGATCGGGATCGTCGGGTTCTCGCTCGATCTTTTCCTGCGCCTGCTGCGCAGGCGGCTGGCCTGGGACCAGAACGGAGGAAACTGACATGGCTCTCTATCTCATCGAGTTCCCGGACGCTCCGGACGAGGTCGCCGACCTCTTCGCGCGCGCGGCCGAACGTGCGGTCGCCGCACGCGCGGAGGTCATCGAGCGACAGCACGCGACCGGCTTGCGACGCGCGTATCTCGTCGTCTCCGCGGCCGACCCAGAGGGGCTGCGCGGGAGGCTGCGCGACCTTCCGGCCCACGAGGTATCCGAGGTCCGACTCGTCGGCGCCACGCTCGAGCAGGCGAGGCGCGCGAACGGAGACGCGAACTTCCTCGTCGAGTGGGATCTCCCCGAGGGCCTCACGATGGACCGCTACCTCACGCGGAAGAAGGAGAAGGCGCCGCTCTACGCGAAGGTGCCCGAGGTGAGCTTCCGCCGCACCTACGTCCGCGAGGACATGGACAAGTGCCTGTGCCTGTACGACGCTCCCGACGAGGACTGCGTGCGCCGCGCGCGCGACGCGGTGGAGACCCCGATCGACCGGCTCTCGGGGCTCGAGCGATGAGCGCGAGCCTCTGCCTCGACGGCGCGGCCGCCGAAGCCGTCCGCGCGTTCTTCGAGCCGCGCGCGGATGCCGTCGATCGGTGCGAGGCGACCGTGCGCGAGGGCATCGCGTTCCTCCACGACGGCCTCATCCCCTGCGACGCGACCGAGCCGAACGCCGAGCTCGAGCGCGTCGCGCGGACGGTCGCGACGGTAGCGTGGTCCGATCTCGCGTCGGCGTTCTCGCTGTGGTCGCACCGCATGGTCCTCGAGTACCTGGCGGGTGGCGCGCACCGCGATCGCGTGGATCGGCTGCTCGCGGTGCGCGCGCTCGGATCGACCGCGCTCGCCGGGCCGATGGCGCATCACCTAGGCCAAACGCGCCTCGCGCTCGCCGGAGCTTCCGAGGACGGAGGCCTCGTCGTGGACGGGCGTATCCGCTGGGCCTCGAACCTCTTCGCGCCGGACTTCGTTCTCGTGAGCGCCGCGGTCGTGGACGGCGCGCTCGTCCCGTTCGTCACGGACGGCGCGGCGCCGGGACTCGCGGTGGACCCCTACCCGGAGCTCGTCGCTCTCCAGGCCACCGGCTCGTCCTCGCTTCGGCTCGAGCGGGTGCCGGTACCCTCCGACCAGGTCCTGGCCGAGGGCTTCGCGCCGTTCGTCGCCCGGGTCCGGCCGACGTTCCTGGTCCTCCAGTCCAGCTTCTGCTGGGGCCTCGCGCGGCGGGCGCTCGACGAGGCCGGGTCGGCGATGGGCGGCACCGCGCTCGTGTTCCGCGAAGACCTTGCCGCGCTCGTGGGGGAGGCCGGGCGGCTCGCCGAGCTGATCCAGGGGGCGACGAGCACGCGATCGACGACCCTTCGCGAGCTGGTGCGGGTGCGTCTGGGGGCCGCGCGCCTCGCGGTCGCGGCGACAGCGCTCGAAGCGAAGGTGATCGGAAGCCGCTCGTTCGTCCGCGGCAGCCCGACGGCGCGACGTCTTCGCGAAGCGGCGTTCCTTCCCATCCAAACTCCGACTGAAGGGCAGCTGCGGTCGGAGCTCGCGCCGCGCGAGGAGCTCGCCGCCGCGCGCTGACTCGTCAGGGAGCATCTCCGAGCAGATAGCGCGCACCGCTGCCGCGCGATGCGGCACGGTCGTTCGGGTTGAGGAGCGCGCAGGTCTTGAGCGAGAGGCACCCGCAGCCGATGCAGCTCACCAGTCGCGTCTGCAGCGTCTCGAGCTCGTCGATGCGCGACTGCAGCAGCCCGCGCCAGGATCGCGACAGCACCGCCCAGTCTTCCTTCGTCGGCGTCCGTCGCTCGGGCAGCCGGCGCAGCGCGGTCGCGATCTCGTCGAGCGTGAGGCCCACCCGCTGCGCTGCCTGGATGAACGCGACCCGGCGCAGCATCGCGCGCGGGAAGCGGCGCTGACCGCCGCGCGTACGCTCGCACGTAATGAGCCCGCGCCACTCGTAGAAGCGAAGCGCGGACGCGGCGACGCCGCTCCGCGCCGCGAGCTCGCCGATCGTGATCTCCGAAGGAAGCGCGGACACGCGGCGAGGATAGCCGCTTGACTTCAAGCGCACTTGAAGTTCTAGAGTGCAGCCGAGTGAGGGTCGGCCTGCAGCTCGCGTCGTTCACCTGGCCCGGAGGGGCGCCGGAGATCGCACGCCGGCTCGCCGACATCGGGCATGCCGCCGAGGAAGCCGGCTTCCATTCGCTCTGGGTAATGGACCACTACTTCCAGATACCGCCCTGGGGCAAGCCTGAAGAACATCCGATGCTCGAGGCGTACGCGACCCTCGGCTATCTCGCCGCGGCGACCGAGCGGATCCGGCTCGGCGTGCTGGTCTCGGGTGTGGTCTACCGGCCGCCGGCCGTGTTGATCAAGGCGGCGACCACCGTCGACGTCCTCTCGCGTGGGCGCACGTACTTTGGCATCGGCGCGGCATGGTTCAAGGAAGAGGCAGACGCGCTCGGGATCGCCTTCCCGGCGCTGCGCGAGCGGTACGCGCTCCTCGAGGACACGCTGCGGCTGGCGCGCCAGACCTGGTCGGGCGACACGCGACCGTTCTCTGGAAATCGGGTGCGGGCGAGCTATCCGCTGAGCAACCCGCGGCCGCTCTCGTCCCCGCGTCCGAAGATCCTCGTCGGCGGCGACGGACCCAAGCGTACGCTGCCGCTCGTCGCTCGCTATGCGGACGCGTGGAACGTGATCACGAGCCCGTCCCGCCTCGACGTGCACCGCGACCGTCTCCGCGCCGAGTGCGAGCGGATCGGGCGCGCGTTCGGCGAGATCGAGGTCACGGCGCTCGATCCCGAGGACGTGCGCCGCGACGACGACGCCGGCTATCGCTGGACGCCGCGGTGGGAGGTCGAGCGCCTCCGGCAGTGGCCGCGGCGTGGACCACGTCATCGTGAACATCGACGCCGACCCTACGAGGCTCCGCTCCTTCGGACGGGAGGTAATCGCGGCGGTCGCCTGAAACAAGGCACCATGCGCGCGTGGACGCGGAGGTCATCGTGGCCGGCCTTGGCGCGCACGGCGGCGCCGCCGCGCACCACCTCGCGTCGCGTGGCGCGTCGGTGCTCGGGTTCGATCGCTTCGCGCGCGGGCACACCCTCGGCTCGTCGGGCGGGCTCTCGCGGATCATCCGGCTCTCCTATTACGAGCATCCGGATTACGTACCGCTCCTCCGCCGCGCGTGGGATCTCTGGCGAGACCTCGAGCGTGAGAGCGGCGAACGCCTGCTGACCGAGACCGGCGGTCTCTACGCGGGAGACCCGGACGGCGAGCTCGTCCTGGGAGCGCTCGCGAGCGCGCGCCGCCACGGACTTGCGCACGAGGTGCTCGACACGCCCGCGCTTCGCGCGCGCTACCCGCTGTTCGAGTGGCTCGATGGCTGGGCCGGCGTGTTCGAGCCGCAGGCCGGGTGGCTCGCTCCGGAGCGCTCGATCGAGACCCACCTTCGGCTCGCGGAGGGCGCCGGCGCGACGCTGCGCTTCGAGGAGCCGGTCGAGCGATGGGAGTCGACGTCCGCGGGCGTGCGCGTCACGACGCGCTCGGGCTCATTCGAAGCGGGGCATCTCGTGCTGGCGGTCGGAGCGTGGCTGCCGAAGCTCGCGCCCGCGCTCGCAGCGGAGCTCACCGTCGAGCGCAACGTGCTCTTCTGGTTCGAGCCGCGTGCGGAGCGCGACGCGTTCGCGCGTCTTCCGGTCTACATCGTCCAGGAGACGGACCGCTTCTTCTACGGCTTCCCGTACGTCGAAGGTCAGGGGTTGAAGGTCGCCGGGCTGCACTTCGGCGATCGCGCGGATCCCGATGCGCTCGACCGCACGCCGTCCTCCCGCGACGAGGAACGCGTCCGTGATTGGCTCCGCCGGCGCGTCCCGCTCGCCGAGGGCGAGCGCCGCGACGCGAAGGTCTGCATGTACACGAACACGAACGACGCGCACTTCATCATCGATCTCCTCGACGGCGACTCGAACGTCATCGTCGCCTCGGCATGCTCCGGGCACGGCTTCAAGTTCGCGAGCGTGATCGGCGAGATCCTCGCCGACCTCGCGCTCGACGGCGGCACGCGGCACGCGATTGGCTTCCTGTCGGCGAAGCGCCTCGCGCTCTGAATTTGTCCCCGTCGCCTAGGGGTGGTAGTGCTGGGACCCCGAATAGGTGCCTAAGGCGCCCGTCACCCTGAATCGTCCGAGGCCGTGCGTGCCCTCAAGCCCGCCGCTTGAGCCCACGACGCGGTACTGACCCTCGAAGGTCCCGCCGCTGCCGGTGCCTGCGAACTTGAACTCGAGGGTGCCCGAGCCTTGGCCGGCGATTGTGCAGGTGCAGACGAACTCGCCGTGGAGATTCCCACTGCCGTCCGCGTGGAGGGTGAGGTGCGACTCTCCGACGGTCGTCCCGTTGTAGGTGCCGGTGATCACCTCGGTAAGGCGTGTGGTGATGAACGTGTTTCCGTCCGCCGTCCTCACGCTGGTGACCGTCTGCGTGGCGACGAACGTGCCGGCGGCCGGGGTCGGCTCCGTGGCAACAGCGGTTAGCGCGAGCAACGCGAAGGTAACAGCGACCACGACGATGACAGCACTCGTGCGCATGCGAACTCCAGCTCTACGCATGGCAATCCCTCCCCAAACGGACTCCCCTGGGCCGAAGCGGGCGCGATCGTAGGCGGCACGCGAGATCGGGTCAACGGGCTGGAGGTTACCCTGGGCTGTGGGCGTGTGACTGATTGTTGAGCTCGCGATAATCGTGCCTCAGGGAGGAAAGGGCTCACTATGCCGCTCGGTGTGGATCACACCGCGTTCTCTCAAGTCCTAAAGCCGTCGTAGTACTTCGCCCGAGGGACGTCGGACGACGCGCCGGCCGGCCTGCGCGATCGTTCCGCGGCATGGCCGCTCGATTTGGCCGCGCCATCGTGATCGGCGCAGGCGCGCTCGCGCTCGTGATTCCGGCCTACGCGCGCTTCGCGCCGCTCGAGGCGCCCGAGACGCGCGGAGCCGTGCCCGGCACCGTGGTGCTCGACGCGCGGGGGAACGTCCTCGAGCGCGACAGCCACGCGGGGCTGCGCATTTCCATCGCGATAGAGAGCATCGCGCCGCTGGCGCTGAAGGCGACCATCTCGGCGGAGGACCGCCGCTTCCAGCAGCATTTCGGCATCGACCCCGTCGCCATCGGGCGTGCGGCGCTCGCGTACGGCTCGCAGCCCTCGGGAGCGTCGACGATCACGCAGCAGCTCGCACGGCGGGTCTATCTCGCCGATGACCGGTCCCCACTCGCCGTGCGCAAGGCCCACGAGGCGCTCATCGCGCTGCAGCTCGAGGCGAACCGGTCGAAGCGCGAGATCCTCGAGCTCTACCTCAACGACGTCTACTACGGACGCGGCGCGTACGGCATCGAGGCCGCGGCGCGCGTCTACTTCGGAATCGGCGCGGCGAACCTCGACCTCGCGCACGCCGCCTACCTCGCCGGTCGGACGCAGCGGCCATCCGATGAGGACCCAACCACGGCGCGCGCCCGGCAGGCGTACGTGCTCGGCCGGATGGCCGAAGACGGATGGATCACGCGCACCGAGGCCGACGCCGCAGGGGCCGAGCCGATCGCCATCCTTCCCGCCGTCGTGCCGCCGATCGCGCACCAGTTCGTGACGTTCGCGCTCGCGGAGCTCGCGCGCATTCGGCCGGACCTCGCTCGGCGCGGGGGCCTCGTCATCGAGACGACGCTCGACGCCGGCCTCCAGCTCGAGACCGAGCGGCTCGTGCGGATCCGCCTGGCGCAGCTCGCAGATCGGAACGTGACGGACGCGGCCGTCGTGGCGATCGAGCCCGGCACCGGCCGCATCGTGTCCATGGTTGGGAGCGCGACCGACGGCGACCCGCTGCACGGCGGCGATTTCAACATGGCGGTCACGCCGCGCCAGCCGGGCTCGGCGCTCAAGCCGTTCGTCTACGCGGCGGCGTTCGAGCGCGGGCTGACACCGGCGACGCCACTCCTCGACGTGCCGACGAGCTTCACCACGACCGCCGGGCCGTACACGCCGCTCAACTTCGACCGCTCGTTCCACGGCGTCGTCCCGCTGCGCGTGGCGCTCGCGTCGTCACTCAACGTGCCGGCGGTGCGCACCCAGGACGCGCTCGGCCTCGACGCGACGCTCGAGATCGCACATCGCTTCGGGCTGACGACGCTCTCCCGCGTCGAGAGCTACGGCCTCTCGCTCGCGCTCGGCGGCGGCGAGGTCCGCCTGCTCGACCTCACGTCGGCGTACGCCGCCCTCGCGGCGGAGGGCGCCCTCGCCGAGCCCTTCGCGGTCCGGCGCGTGCGCGACGGCGCGGGACGTGTCCTCTACCAGCGCGCGCCGAGCGAAACGCGGCGGGTCCTCTCGTCGCAGCACGCGTACCTGCTCGCCGACATCCTCAGCGACCCGGATGCCCGCATTCCCGGATTCGGCGGCGTCACCCCGTTCGAGCTGCCGTTCCCGGCCGCGGTGAAGAGCGGTACGAGCAGCGGCTTCCGCGACGACTGGACGGTCGGCTACACGCCGCAGCTCGCGGTCGGGGTCTGGGTCGGAAACGCCGACAGCTCGCCGATGACCTACGTCGCCGGCGTCGACGGGGCCGGCCCGATCTGGCGCGACGCGATGATGGCCGCGGCGTTGGACGCACCGATGAGGCCGTTCGGGCGACCCGCGGGGATCGTCGAGGCGACCATCTGCACCCCGACCGGCCTCCTTCCCGGACCCGACTGCCCATCGGCGGTCCATGAGCTCTTCGTGAGCGGGACCGAGCCGACGACCGAGGAGCGCTACTACTCGCGCGAAGCCGACGGCCGCATCGCGATCGATCCGCCGGTCGAGGCGCGCGAATGGGCGCGCCAGGCCGGTCTCCTTCTCCGAACGCGGGGCGCGGCCACCGCACGCGACGCGCTCCGCGTCGTCGCGCCCGTGCCGGGGAGCGTCTTCTATCTGGCGCCCGAGCTGCGCGCGCAGGAGCTCGTGCTGCGCGCGGCGGCTGCGCCCGGCATCGAGAAGCTCACGTTCGAGATCGACGGGCGGGTCGTCGGCGAGCGGTCCGCGTTCGAGCCGTGGCTGGTCTGGAGCCTCGAGCCCGGCACGCACACGCTCCGCGTCAGCGCGCGCCTTCCGACCGGCGCGCTGTCAACGGTCACGTCGGTATTCGAGGTGAGACCGTGAGCGTGAACGCCGCGACCGTGCGCGCCTGGCTCTGGCAGCTGCGTCCCGCGATCACGACGGTCGTCCTGCTCGCCTCGGTCATCGGCCTCGCGCAGGTCGGCGGACGCGCGCCGCTGGGCACGGTCGCCGAGCCAGCCGGATTCGCGATCCTCCCCGACGGCATCGACGTCCCGCGGCTCTCGCCGATCACGGTCACGTTCGCGAAGGCGCCCGCCGAGCGCGAGGCCGCGAACCTCTTCCAGCTCTCACCGCAGCCGTCCGGCACATACACCTGGCTCAGCACGCGCACGGCGCTGTTCCAGCCGGACTTCCCGGGCCTCTCGCGCGGCTCGACGTACACGATCAGCGTGCCGGCGCGACCCGAGGCCGGTCTTCCCGAGATTGCGACGCGGAAGTTCACCGTCACCGGGCAGCTGCTGGTGCAGCAGGTGATCCCCAGCGACGGCGACACCGAGGTCCCGCTCGGCGCGCAGGTGTTCGTGCAGTTCTCGCGCTCGGTCGCGCCGCTCACCACGCTCGGTGCGCAGCGCTCCGAGCCGATCCTCACGTTCGAGCCCGCGCTCGGGGGGAAGGGCGAGTGGCTCAACACATCGATCTACCGGTTCGTGCCGGAGGATCTCCTGCCCTCAACGGCCTACCGAATGACAATCGCGAAGGGACTCACCTCCGCCGCCGATGGCGTGCTCCAGGACGACTTCAGCTCGAAGTTCACCACGATCGTGCCCGGCGTCGACGCGATCACGCCCGACGACAACTCGGAGTTCGCGAGCCCGCGCCAGGAGGTCGTCATCCGGTTCAACCAGCCGATGGAGCGGAGCGCGGCGAGCGGCATCAGCGTGCGCGGCCCGAGCGGCGCCGTGCCCGGCACGATCGGCTGGACCGAGGGCGACTCGGTCGCGACCTTCACGCCGTCCGCGCGCCTCGGCGTCAAGACGATCTACACGGTGAGCGTCGCCAAGGGCCTCAAGGGCGCGCGCGGCAGCGAGACCGCAGCGGCGCGCACGAGCCATTTCACCACGGTGGCGGCGCCGTTCGTCCAGTCGACGCAGCCGAGGGAGAACGAGACGGGCGCGGGCCGCTTCGGGGTGAGCATCCAGTTCGGCACGCCGATGGACCCCGCGTCGCTCGAGGGCAAGCTGAGCATCAGCGGCTTCACCGAGAAGGACCTCGAGGGGCGGACGTTCGCCTACGAGAACGCCGTGGGGCTCAACGTGGGCCTCAAGCCATCGACGTCCTACACCGTCACGCTCGCGCCGGGCGCGACGGATCGCTACGGACAGGTCCTGGGGGGCCATCGCTTCAGCTTCACGACCGGCGCGCTCGAGCCGTTCGTCGCGCTCGCGCTGCCGGGGTTCAGCCAGACCGTGACGTTCTCATCCACGGCGGAGCCGACCCTCTACTTCCAGGCCGCCAACATGCCCACGGTCGACTTCACGCTCTGGCCGGTCACCGGCGACGAGGGCCGCCGGCTCATGCACGACAACACCGGATACGCCCGCAGCTTCAACCCGTCGCTCGCGCCACTCCGCAAGTGGACCGAGACCGTCAAGGGTCCCAAGGACGAGGTCCTCCTCGGCTCCACATCGCTGTCGGGCGGCGGCCCGCTGCGCAAGGGGTACTACTTCCTCCGCACGAGCGGCCAGTTCGCCTCGCAGGTCGCGTTCGCGGTCGTCGACACGGTGATCGTCACGAAGCTCTCGAACGACGAGCTCATGGCGTGGGCCGTCGACCATGACACGGGCAACCCGATCACCGGGGCGACGGTCCGCGTCACCGGACCCGAGATCACGCCCGAAGACGCGCGCACCGACGCGAACGGCCTCGCCTCGTTCAGGGTGCCGGCGCTCGTTGCCGGGAAGCAGATCGACCGCTCCTACCTGGTCTGGCTCGACGGGGCGGGGCACAACGGTGTGCTGAGCACGCGGTGGCAGCAGGGCGTCTCGGCGTTCCAGTTCGGCCTGCAAGCCGAGTACTTGACGCGCGAGTTCGTCGGCCAGGTCTACACGGACCGGCCGATCTATCGCCCGGGCGAGACCGTCGAGTACAAGGGCATCGTCCGCGCCGACGACGACGCGCGCTACAGCCTTCCCCCCGCGGATGTCGCGTTCCAGTTCGTGATCAGCAACGCGCGCGGCCAGCAGCTCCAGAGCGGGACCGTGAAGCCGAACGACTTCGGCTCCTTCGCCAGCAGCTTCACCCTGCCCGCCGACGCGCCCACCGGCGACTACCAGCTCTTCCTCTTCACGACCCGGGGTCAGGCGCAGATCGGCATCGCGGGCAACAGCTTCCTGGTGGCCGAGTTCCGCGCGCCAGAGTTCCAGGTGGAGGTGAGCGCGGCCAAGCCCTCGTACGTGGACGGCGAGACGATCGACGCGCGCACCACGGCGTCGTTCTTCTTCGGCGGCGCGCTCGCCGGCGCGTCCGTCGAGTGGAGCGCGCTCGCCGATCCCTTCGTCCTACGCGCCAAGGGCTATGAGCTCTACTCGTTCACCGACTTCGACTACGCGCGGCAGGCGGTCTCGCGCCAGGCCGTCCGCGCGAAGGGCAAGGCCACCACCGGCGACTCAGGCGTGGCCTCGTTCGCGGTCCCCGCGACGCTCACCGCGTCCGAGGGAGCGCAGCGCTTCACGCTCTCGGCGACGGTGACCGATCAGAACGGCCAGGCCGTGGCCGGCAGCGCGCAGGTGACGGTGCACCCGGCCGACTTCTACGCCGGCATCCGGCCGGCGCAGTACGTCGCGAGCGAGGGGACCGACGCGCGCATCGACCTCGTCTCGGTGGACACCGAGGGCAACGTCGTCGGCAATCGCGCGGTCGCGGTGAAGGTCTACGAGCGGCAGTGGATCACGACGAAGGAGCAGACCCCCGGAGGCGGACGCATCTACCGCAGCGAGCCGCGCGACACGCTCATCACGACGCTGCGCGCGACAACCAACAGCAAGGGCGAAGCGAGCGTGTTCTACAAGCCGGCCAAGCCCGGGACGCTCCGCCTGGTCGCGGAGGCGACCGACGCGAGGGGCCGGGTCGCGCTGTCGGCCGCGTACCTCTGGGTCTGGGGCGGCGGATTCGCGAGCTGGCAGGTGACGAACGACGACACGATCAAGCTCGTCGCTGACAAGGACAGCTACGGGGTCGGCGACACCGCGGAGATTCTCGTGCCCGCGCCGTTCCAGTTCGCGACGGGCCTTATCACGGTCGAGCGCGGCAAGCTCATCACGCGCTCGGTGCAGAAGTTCCCGACGAACAGCGAGCGGCTCCGCATTCCCATCAACGACCGCTCGGTGCCGAATGTCTTCGTGTCGGTCGTTCTGTACCGGCCGCCGACGGCCGCCGACCCCATCCCGCGCTACAAGGTCGGCTACGTGCAGCTCCCGGTGTCGACCCAAACACGCGTACTGAACGTCGCGATCATGCCCGACCGCGATCAGGCGAAGCCCGGCGACACCGTGCGCTACGCGATCCGGGTCACCGACAAGGCGGGCAAGGGTGTTCGCTCCGAGGTCTCCGTCGCCGTGGTGGACAAGGCCGTGCTCTCGCTCCAGGAGGAGCGCGGTCCCGACGGGCTGCGCGCGTTCTGGTTCGAGCGCGGCCTGGGCGTGAACACCGCGTCGTCGATGGCCGTGTCCGTCGACCGCTGGAACGACGTCATCGCGGAGGCCCCGAGACAGGGCAAAGGCGGGGCCGGCTTCGTCGCGACCGACCGCACGCGCCAGGACTTCCGCAACACCGCGTACTGGACCGCGCAGCTCGTCACCAAAGACGACGGCACGGCGACGGTCGACGTGAAGATGCCCGACAACCTCACGACGTGGCGTATGGCGGCGCGCGCGATCAGCGGCGAGACGATGGTCGGTGAAGGCACGAACGAGCTCGTCTCGACGAAGCCGCTCCTGCTGCGTCCGGCGCTGCCGCGTTTCCTGCGCGTCGGCGACGACGCCGAGCTCCGCGTGCTGTTGCGCAACGCGACGAAGGCCGACGTCGATGCGTCCGTCGCGATCAAGGCGGAGGGCGTGAGCGTCCGCGGCGCGCTCATCCGGTCGGTGAGGGTCCGGCCGCAGGAGTCCGCGATCGTGAGCTGGCCCGCGAAGGTCGACGCCGAGGGCACCGCCAAGATCGGCTTCAACGCGACCGGGCCGGGCGGCCTCGCGGACAGCGTCGAGCTGCTCCTGCCCGTCGTCCTCGACGTCACGCCGGAGACGACCGCGACCGGCGGCATCGTGAGGAGCGAGGGCGCGCTCGAGGCCATCTACCTGCCGCCGTTCGCCGACCAGAAGCACGGGTCGCTCTCGGTGTCGGTGCAGTCCGCGCTCGCGGGCTCGATGTCGAGCGAGCTCCGCTTCCTCGATCCCCTCCCGCACGAAGGCGCGGAGCGCGTCGCGAGCCGGCTCATCGCGTCGCTCGGCGTGCGCCGCGCGGAGAAGACCGCGGGCACCTCGACCGTGAGCGACCCGCGCATCGCGAGCGACATCGCCGGCATCGTCGGCCACCAGCGAGGCGACGGCGGCTGGGCGTGGTGCGACCACCCGTCCTGCCAGACGGATCCGAACGTCACCGGATGGGCGCTGCTCGCGCTCGGCGAGGCCCGCGACGACGGACTCGAGGTCGACGCGGGCGTGATCGAGCGCGCGACGCGGTACGTGATCGGATACGTGAACCGCGTCACCGACGTCGCCGCGCCTGCCGATCAGAGCCAGAAAGCCTTCCTCATCGCCGCGCTCGCCGCCGCCGGGCGTCAGGACGCCGCGTCAACTCCGGCGCGGGCCCTCTTCGAGCAGTCGCGCTCGCGCCTCGCCAACTGGGGCAAGGGCTATCTGCTTCTCGGGTTCTTCGACTCGGCCATCACCAGGACTGACCCGCAGGTGCGGGCGCTCCTCGATGACCTCGCGACCTCGACGATCCCGAGCGCGAGCGGCAATCACTGGGAGGACGAGCCGAAGGCGCGCGGGTCCTTCATGAGCGCAACCGCGACGACCGCGCTGGCGACGCTCGCGCTCGCGCGCGTGCAGCCCGACCACGCGCTGCTCCCGCAGACAGTGCGCTGGCTGGTGGTCGCGCGCGGCGCGGACGGGTGGCGCACCTCGATCGACCGCGCGCTCGGCATCCTCGCGCTCACGACCTACGCGGTCACCACGGGCGAGCTCGCCGGCGACTACAGCTACAAGGTGCAGATCGGCGACCGCGACATCCTCGACGGTCTCATGAAGCCGGGCACGACCCCATCCACCGCGACGAAGTCGGTCCCGCTCACGACCCTCGCCCCGGGCAAGATGAACATGCTCGCGATCTCCCGAGACTACAGCCGTCCGGGCCGCCTCTACTACACCCTCGACCTCAAGTACGTCACGCCGGCGAAGGAGATCGAGGCGCTCAACCGCGGCTTCGCGATCTCACACCAGTACACGCTGCTCGACGATCCGAACAAGCCGGTCACGAGCGCGAAGGTCGCCGACACGGTGCGGGTGAAGCTCACGATCGTCGCGCCTGCGGATCGCAGCTACGTCGTCATCGAGGACTTGCTCCCCGCGGGCCTGGAGCCGGTCGACGCGCGCCTCAAGATCGTCGACCCCGCGCTGGTCACGAAGCTCGACGCCGAGCGCGCCCAGGCCACGCAGCGACAGGCGGGCGGCTACGTCGCACCGTGGTTCCGCTGGTACTACAGCCCGTGGCGGCAGGTGGACCTGCGCGACGACCGCGCGGTGCTCTTCGCGGATCGGCTGCCGAAGGGCATCTACGAGTACATCTACTTCGCGCGCGCGACGACGCCCGGGAACTTCTTCGTGGGGCCCGCGCACGCCGAGGAGACGTACTTTCCCGAGGTCTTCGGAAGGAGCGACAGCTCGCGCTTCGTCGTGGCGCCGTAGCGAGTTAGAGCCCGGTAAGAAACCGCTGCCGCGGGCCGAACTCTCAACTGACTCTCATCTGCGGACGCGCGCCGTCGGGTACTCCTGACAAACACAGGCCAGGAGGACCACATGAAGCTCGATCCCGCGAAGACCCTCATCACGGCAGGCGTGCTCGCCCTCGGCCTCTCGGGCGGCGTCGCCATGGGCGCCTACGGGCCGGAGCTCACGAGCTCCGTCGGCAGCGCGCTCGCCGGCGCGACCGCGAGCATGTCGCAGAACGCGAACGGCATGCACGGCGCCGACCTCATGAGCGCCGCGGCGACGTACATCGGCATCCCCGCGGACCAGCTCCGCACCGAGCTCGGCACCGACAAGAGCCTCGCCGACGTCGCCATCGCGCACGGCAAGACCCGCGACGGCCTCATCCAGGCGCTCGTCACCGCGTCGCAGACGAGCATCACGACCCTCGTCGATCAGAAGGGCATCGGCGCGCGTCCGCACGGCGCCCGCGGCCCGAGCGTGATCGGCGATCAGCTCACCGCCGCCGCGACGTACCTCGGCACGACGACGGACGACCTGCGCGCGAAGCTGCAGGCCGGCCAGACCCTCGCGCAGATCGCGGCCGCCACAAGTGGCAGATCCCGCGACGGCCTCGTCGCCGCGCTCACCGCCGACGCGAAGGCGAAGATCGCCGCGGCGCAGGCCGCCGGCACGATCACCGCCGACCAGGCGACGCAGCTCAACGACGACCTCGCGAACAAGATCGCGCGCCTCGTCGACTCCACACGGCCCAACGGACCGCGTGGCTTTGGCCGCTAGCTCCCACACCCTCCCTCCTAATCCCGCGCAGACGGGGCCGGGCCGTAAGCGGTCCGGTCCCGTCCCCGCCTGGGCGCTGAAGCTCGGGACGGCGCTCGCGACGCTCTCCATCTTCGCGGGCTCGTTCGGCTACGCGGGGGCGCACCTCTACGCCACCAACGCGCCGCTCCAGCCCGCGGTCGTCGCGGCCGCCACGAGCGCTTCGACGACCGCGACCGTGACCCTCGGCTCCGCCGTCCGCACGACGACGCGCGCGGCGGTCACGAACACCAGAAGCTCGTAGATGGATCTCTTCCTCTGGCAGCTCGCGCGGGCGAGCGGTCTCGCCGCCTATGCCGCGCTCTGCATCGCGGTGCTCACCGGACTCGCGCCGCGCACGCAGCTGCTCGGTTTCCTCGCGACGAACCGCGCGGTCCGTGCGCTTCACGACTTCACGCCGTGGATCGTCATCCCCGCGGCGCTCACGCACATCGTCGCGCTCCTGCTCGACGCGACAGCCCGCGTCAGCATGTTCGACGTCTTCGTGCCGTTCCGGATGGGCTACGGCACGCTCGCGATCGGCCTGGGGACGCTCTCGCTCGATTTGCTGGTGATCGTGCTCGTCACGACCTGGCTACGCAAACGGATGCGCAACGGCGCCTGGCAGTGGTTCCACCGTCTGAGTTACGTCGGCTTCGTAACGACGTTCTTGCACGCCGTGCTCTCGGGCACCGACCTCACTTCGCCGGTCATTTCGGCCCTTTCGTGGGCGGCGATGCTCGCCGTCGGCTACTTCTCGCTCGAGCGCGCCGGTCAGGCGCTGGTGCCCGCCAGGGCTCGCGCCTAGGGCATACACTTGGCATGCTCCCTGGCTCGCGCAATATCTGAGAAGTGGGCCGCGAGCTTTGGAGGACCTCGACGTGAGCTTTCAAGACAAGACCCTGACCTGCAAGGACTGCGGGCAGGAGTTCATTTGGACTGCCGGCGAGCAGGAGTTCTACGCGAGCCGCGGTCTCCAGAACGCTCCTACCCGGTGCCCGGCTGACCGCGCCGCGCGGCGCGCGCAGGGCGGTGGCCGCGGCGCCGGTGGCGGCGGATACGGCGGCGGTGGAGGCGGGTACGGTGGTGGCGGTGGCGGCTACGGCGGCCAGCGCGAGATGTTCACCGCGACGTGCAGCAACTGCGGCCGCGAGGCGCGCGTGCCGTTCCAGCCGCGCGGCGACAAGCCCGTGTACTGCAGCGACTGCTTCGAGCAGCGCCGCCCGGCGCGGCGCTACTAGTGCCGAAGCAGAAGGGACCCAAGCGCGACAAGCAGGAGAAGAACCGCATCGCTGCGCTGAAGGCGCAGAAGGCACGCAGGGGAGGCCGCATGACGGACCGCTCACGATGACGCGCTCGACCGCGAGCGTCACGGTCAAACTGGTGGGCGGTCCTCTCAACGGCAAATCAGCGGTCGCGTACGGCGCGGTGGTCGGCAGCCTCCTCGATGTCAATCGCCACAGCTACCGCGTGACGAAGGTCGACAACATCCCCGGTTGGAGCGAGCAGATCGCGAGCGCCACCTTCGTGGAGAAGAAGACCGTCCCCGCCATCAAGCCGATCATCAAACCGATCGTCAAGCCGCGCTAGCTGATCGTCGCTTCCGCCGCTCGGCAGGAGCGGGCAGCCCGTTGCCCCACGAGCGCAGCGCAGTGATGACCGGTCGAAGCGCGCGACCGCGCGCGGTGAGCGAGTACTCGACACGCGGAGGCACCTCCGCATAGGTCGTCCGAGTCAGGACGCCCGCCGCCTCGAGCTCTCGAAGGCGTGCCGTGATCATCTTCTGGTTCGCGCGCGGCAGCGATCGCGCGATCTCGGTGAAACGCCGCTGGCCGGCGAGGAGCTCGCGAACGATCAGCAGGGCCCACTTGTAGCCGACCACCTCGAGCGCGAGTTCGACCGAGTTTTCATGCTTTTCCATCGTTGTTTCTTACAATAATGGATACTACTTGCTTTTTGCAACTAACGAGCGTAGCGTTGGCCACGAAGGAGATACAAAGAATGGCAGTAACCCTACAAGAGAAGACCACGCTCGTGACCAACGCTGTCGCGATCAAGGACTCGATCGCGGCCTTCAACAAGGGCGACCTCAACGGCTCCATCGCCCCGTACGCGGAGAACGTCGAGGCCACCGACCCGACCGGCAAGTACGTCGGCAGGGACCAGCTCCTCGCCTCCCAGAAGGTCTGGCACACGGCGTTCCCCGACGCCAAGGGGGACGTGACGAATCAGATTGCCGAGGGCGACCAGGTCTTCACCGAGATCACCTATCGCGGCACGCACACCGGTCCTCTCGCGGGACCCAACGGCATGACCGTCCCCGCAACAGGCAAGAAGATCGACATGCACATCGCGGTAGTTGACTGGTTCAAGAACGGCAAGATCCAGCGCGAGCGGGCCTACTTCGACCTCGCGGGTCTGATGCAGCAGCTCGGCGTAGCGTCGAAAGGCCCCTAGCACCCTGGTCGCGTAGCCCGTAGGAGCACCCGTACCAACGGGTGCTTCTTCTTTTACCCGGTGACCGCGCCCTCCGAGGCACTCGACACGAGCCTGGCGTACTTCGCGAGCGCGCCCTTCGTGTAGCGCGCCTTCGGCGCCTTCGCGAGAGCGAGGCGGCGGCGCAGCTCCTCAGGCGCCACGACGAGCTCGAGCTTCCGCTCGGCCGGATCGATGACGATGCGGTCGCCGTCCTGCACCCCCGCGATCGGTCCGCCTACCGCGGCCTCCGGCGCGACATGGCCGATCATGTGGCCGTGCGTCGCACCTGAGAAGCGGCCGTCGGTGATGAGCGCGACCTTGTCGCCGAGTCCCGATCCGACGATCGCGCCGGTCACGCTCAGCATCTCGCGCATCCCGGGACCGCCCTTCGGGCCCTCGTAGCGGATGATCACCGCGTCGCCCTCCTTGATCCGCTTCGCGAGGACCGCGGCCATCGCGTCCTCCTCGCGGTCGAAGACCCGGGCGGTGTAGCGCTCCAGGCCGCTCTGATGGCCGGCGACCTTCATCACGCAGCCCTCGGGCGCGAGCGAGCCTTTGAGGATGACCATGCCGCCGGTCGGTGCGATCGGATCGCGCAGCGGCTTCACGACCGACTGGCCGGGCGTCTCCTTCGTGGCGGCGGCCTCCTCGCCGATCGTTTTTCCGCTGACGGTCATCGCGTTGCCGTCCAGGATCTCCGCCTCGAGTAGCCGCTTCAGAACGAGCAGGATGCCGCCGGCCTTGTCCATGTCGACGGCGGTGTATTTGCCCCAAGGCTTCATGTCGGCGAGCAGCGGAGTCCGCGCGCTGATCTTGTCGAAGTCGTCGAGCGAGAGCTGCACCCCGGCTTCGCGCGCTACCGCGAGCAAGTGCAGGACCGCGTTCGTCGATCCGCCGGTCGCCATCACCGCCCGGATCGCGTTCTCGAGCGCGGGCCGGGTGATGATCTGCCGCGGCCGGACGTCTTCGTTGAGCAGCTCGACCGCGCGACGTCCCGCCTGGCGCATGACTTCTCTGCGGCGCTGATCGGTCGCCGGTACGCGCGACGATCCCGCGGGCGAGATTCCGAGGGCCTCGAAGGCTGTAGCCATGGTGTTCGCCGTGAACTGTCCGCCACACGCGCCCGCGCCCGGGCACGCCACCGCTTCGAGCTCGGCGAGCTCCTTGTCGTTCATCTTCCCGACGGCGTGCTTCCCGACCGCCTCGAAGACGTCACCGATGGTGACGTCCTTCCCCTTGAACTTCCCCGGCATGATCGAGCCGCCGTAGACCATGAGCCCGGGGATGTCCATGCGCGCGAGCGCCATTACCGTGCCGGGGATCGTCTTGTCGCAGCCGCTGATGCAGACGAGAGCGTCGAGGAGATGTCCGCGCGTGACGAGCTCGATCGAGTCCGCGACGACCTCGCGCGAGATGAGCGACGACTTCATGCCCTCGGTGCCCATAGCGATGCCGTCGCTCACGGAGATGGTGTTGAACTCAACAGGCGTGCCGCCGGCCTCGCGGACGCCTTCCTTCACCCACTCCGCGAGCTGCCGGTGGTTGAAGTTGCAGGGCATGATCTCGATCCACGAGTGCGCGACCCCGACCAGCGGCCGCTGGAAGTCCTCGCTCTTGTAGCCGACCGCTCGCATCATCGCGCGCGCAGGCGCCCGGTCGGGACCGTCTACGAGAACCCGCGAGCTGCTCCTAGCGTCTGCCACGCCGAGAGCGTACCGGGAAGGCTGGCCTATCGGCCCTTTGGTCTTAAGCGCCGCGGCGTCATGTCTCGAGAGCCTCAGCGGCCACTTCCTTGAAAGCGATGGGGTCGAGAGAAGCGGCCTTGCGAATTCTTCAAGCACGAATTGACACCGGCTTCGAGCCAAAATGAGCGTCAGAAAAGCGGCCAAGATGATGGTAAGGCGGGTAGCAGGCAGTCCTGTGACGGCTCAACGAGCTGGCTCGCACTTGCCCCGAACGAGTCCTTCAATGCGACGGGTGCTACCTCGTCGGTCCACTCGCTTGAGTAGCGCCGAGATCGCCATCGCGGCGATCGAGAGATACCGGCGCGGGAGGCGCGTCGCCGAACCCCTCGAAGGCTCGCGACGGCAAACGCTGCGCGCGCGAAGCACTGCCCCTTTCGGCTTTGACTGACTTCTTCATTTCACTAGAGTGTGCGTCCATCTAAATGCATGGCACGCGCCGCCCTTAGCCAACAGGAGGGCTTGCGGTGTTCAGCACAGCGAGGCTAGCGACAATCGGCGCGATCTCCGTCGTGTACTGCGCCGCCGCGCTCGTCGCGCTCCATGTCCTCGACCCATCAACAGATGCAATCGGACGGGCCAGCAGTGAGTACGTCCTCGGACCGTACGGATACCTGATGACGAGCGTCTACCTAGCGCTGGCGCTCGCTCTCACTGTTCTCGCGGTCGCTTTCGCGCGCACTCTAGCGCGGCGACGTCCAGTCGCGCCACTCGTGATCGCGACCTTGACGCTCGTCGTTTCGTCAATCTTCCCGACTGACCGAGGGTTGGTTCCGGTGACGCCCAGCGGGACGATCCACAACATCGCCGGACTTCTCGGCTTCATCTCGCTGACCAAGCTCAATCCGACAAAACAATCGCCGATTCCTGCCAAGGCGGAGGTCAAGGCACGACTCAGGAAAACGGCGGAGTCCAGGATGCGGAAGTGATAACAGCTCGCATCATTCAGGACGAGCGCGGATGGCTCCGCCTAGCGAGCTGCTGGTACACCTCGGCCCACCAGGCTTAGAGATGGTCGATCGTCGCCGTCGTCGGAACGGCGACGGGTGACGGTCTGGGATCCGGTGTGCATCCTGAGCGATCTCTGCCCGCGCGTCGGAGTGACCGACTCGCGCCAACGATCAGGGAGCGCTGGACCAGACACGGCGTGTCGGATCGAAGACCCACGTGTCGGCCAGGAAGTGACCGCGGTCGACGCCGCCGCCGAACAGGACAACTGTGCTCGTGGGCGCGTCGTAGGCCATCGCGTGCCAGCCGCGCGCGCTCGGCGCGGGCTGCACCGTGAGCTCGGTCCACGTGTTCGTGTCGTAGTCGTAGGTCCAGGTGTCCCCAAGTGGCTTCTCGCCTGAGCCGGCCCCGCCGAACAGGATCATCCGATCGCTCTTGGGGTCGTAGGCCATCGCGTGATAGAGCCTTCCCGGCGGGCTCTTCGCCGGACGCATCTCCGTCCAGGTGTTCGCGCCGAAGTCGTATGCCCAGGTGTCCGCCCGTTGCTCACCGCCGAAGAGGATGGTCCGGTCGGACGCCTCGTCGTACGCCAGCGTGTAGTAGCGCCTGCCGAGAGGACCGTTCTGTGGGAGCCGATCCGTCCAGTGATTCGCGTCCACATCGTATGACCACGTCTTGCCGGCCTCGTCGACCACGATGAGCCGATCCGCCTTGCGGTCGTACGCTCCGCGTGATCCGTGAATGAGCGCGGGCCGGCCCGCTTCCGGTCGCTCTTCCCACCGGTTTCCGGCCGGGTCGTAGATCCACGTGCCGCTCACGTGGACGACCTCGAATGCGGAGAACGCGAAAGACAGCACGATCGCCCGTTCAGATTTCGCGTCATACCCGCTCGCATCGGGGCCGACCCGCGGGAGCCCGCCGGCGGCGGCGACCCACTTGCCTCCTCCATATATCCACGGATCGGACAGCGACTTCCCGCCGAGTGCTGGTCCGGCGGTCTCGCCTCCCACGAGAAGCACACCGCGGTCTCCGAGTCCGATCAACGCGTGATATCCCCGCGCTGCGGGCGCGGTCAAACGCGGGGCCGGTGAAGTCGTCGGGCTGGTCGCCGCGAGTGCCGTCGGGCTCGCCGACGAAGGCGCGCCCCCGGTGCACGCCGCGAGGAGCTGCGCGACGAGCGTCAGCGCTACGACACTCCGAGTCACACTCAATCTTCGACGCGCAGCCGCCAGATTCGGTCGGTGCTGCGGCGTTCCTTCCCCGAGCGACAGGTTACGCCGGGGCGCAAGGGCGGCGTGTCGCTCGTCTCTTCCCAGCTTCCGCTCCCACGACCTCGTCAGCCGCTTCAGCGGCCGCTCGCTGTGCCCGTCTACGTATCCGGTCACACCTCCATCGAGGCCGTGGCCTCCGCGAACCCGGCTTGGTGCAGATCCCGATGATGCTCCGTGACCCAGAGGTAGAGGCCCCGTCGGGCGGTCAGGGGAAATCCGCGGAGCGCCTCGGGGCGGCGTGGCCGCGACTCGCGTCGTGTAGCCCGGAGGGGATTCGAACCCCTGACCTCTTCCTTGAAAGGGAAGGGGCCCGCGTCCTGCGACGCGGGCCTGTCGAACATTCTTCGAGGAGCGTCGAGTCGCTAGTCCGCTGGCGTGGTTGCGGAGGCGAAGGTGAATGCGGGCTGTTCCTGGGACGACCTTCTCGCCTGCGCCGCGATGGCGATGAGGTCGTGCTCGTCGAGCTCGTGCACCTCGTCCCCGCGGCGCATCGCCAGCTCGTACGCGCGCTCGAGCGCATCGCCTTCGAGCGGCACCCCGAGCTCGGCGAGACGAGCAGCCAGCCCGCGCCGCCCTGACAGCTTCGACACGACGATCCGGCGCGCCTCCCAGCCGACGGACTGCGGGGTCATGATCTCGTAGGTTCGCGGGTCCTTGAGCACGCCATCCTGGTGGATCCCCGACGCGTGCGCGAATGCGTTGGCGCCAACGACTGCCTTGTTCGGCTGCACCGGGATCCCGGTGAGCTCGGACACGAGCCGCGACGTCGACACGAGTCGCTCGGCCTTCACTTGCGTGTCGGCGCGGTAGTGATCGCACCGCGTCCGGAGCGCCATCACCGTCTCTTCGAGAGACGCGTTTCCACCCCTCTCCCCCAGCCCGTTCATGGTCACGTGCGCCTGCTCGACGCCGACGTCGATCGCCGCGAGCGTGTTCGCCACCGCGAGCCCGAGATCGTTGTGGCAGTGCACCGAGAACGCGAGCCGCGAGTGCGACGCGAGCGCGGAGCGCACGGCGAGCACGAGCGAGGCGAACTCCTGCGGCTGCGAGTAGCCGACCGTGTCGGGGATGTTCATCGTGCGTGCGCCGGCCGCCGCAGCAGCCTGATAGACGGCATTGAGGAAGTCGACGTCCGAGCGTGTCGCGTCCTCAGCCGAGAACTCGACCTCGTCGGCGAGCTCGGTCGCGCGCGCGACCGCAGCGGTCGTGCGGGCGAGGCATTCCGAGCGCGTGATGCGGAGCTTCTTCTCGAGATGCACGTCGCTCGTCGCGATGAAAACGTGGATGCGCGAGCGCAGCGCCGACTCGAGCGAGCGCGCCGCCGCCTGCACGTCGTCGGCGCTCGCGCGTGCGAGCGCGGCGATCGTGGGGCCACGGACCTCGCGCGCGATCCGCGCGACGGCCTCGGCCTCGCCGGCCGACGCGGCCGGGAAGCCGGCCTCGATGACGTCCACGCCGAGATCAGCGAGGGCCTTCGCGACCAGGAACTTCGCCTGCGGAGAGAGCGACGCCCCCGGCGCCTGCTCGCCGTCACGCAGGGTCGTGTCGAAGACGGTGACTTTTCTCATCTTCCCGCTCCCACTGGCTCGCGCGGCTTCGCGGGCACCGTCGTCTGCGGGACCTCGCGCCGCGGCAGCCACGGCATCATCTCGCGGAGCTTGCGGCCGACCTGCTCGATCGGGTGCTTCTGCTCCATCGCGCGCCGCGAGTAGAGGTTCGGCGCGCCGTTCCGGTACTCGGCGATCCACTTCTTCGCGTGCGTGCCGTCCTTGATGTCCCGCAGGACCTTGCGCATCTCCTCGCGCACACGCGCGTCGATGATCCGCGGGCCGACGGTGTAGTCGCCATATTCGGCGGTGTCGGAGACCGAATAGCGCATGTACGAAAGCCCGCCCTCGTAGATGAGGTCGACGATGAGCTTCATCTCGTTCACGCACTCGAAGTACGCGACCTCGGGCTGGTACCCGGCCTCGACGAGCGTCTCGAACGATGCCTTCATGAGCTCGCTGATGCCGCCGCAGAGGATCACCTGCTCGCCGAACCAGTCGGTCTCGACCTCCTCGGCGAAGGTCGTCTTGATTACGCCGGCGCGCGTCGCGCCGACGCCCTGAGCGTACGCGAGCGCGGTCCGTTCGGCCTGCCCCGACGCGTCCTGATAGACCGCGAGCAGCGCGGGCACGCCCTTGCCTTCCTTGAAGACCTCGCGCATGCGGTGACCCGGCGCCTTCGGCGCGATCATCACCACGTCCGTCTCGGGGTTCGGCTTCACCTCGCCGAAGTGGACGGAGAACGCGTGCGCGACGAGAAGCGTGCGGCCCTTCGTGAGGAACGGCGCGACCTTCTCGAAGGCCTCCTTGTGGAACTGGTCCGGCACGAGGAGCGCGACGACGTCGGCGTTGCGCGCCGCGTCGGCCGTCTCGCGCACCGTGAAGCCGTCCTTCTCGGCCTTGGCCCACGAGTTCGAGCCCGCGGCGAGCCCGACGACCACGTCGTAGCCGGAATCGCGCAGGTTCTGCGCGTGGGCGTGGCCCTGGCTGCCGTAGCCGATGACCGCGATGGTCTTGCCCCGGAGGGCCTTGGGGTCGGCGTCCTTGTCGTAGTAGATCGTTGCCATCGTTCCGCCCTCCTAGAGATAGGTCTTCGTCGTGAGGTTGCCCAGGCGCGGGTTGAGGCCGAGGATCTGATCCGCGTCGACCGGCAGGTCGACGAGCATCGAGCGTCCGCGCTTCTCGTACGCCGCGTCCATGACGTCCTTGAGGTTCGAGAGATCCGGCGCGATGCGCACGCCGTCCCAGCCGTGCGCCTCGGCCGCCTTCACGAAGTCGATGTGCGGCAGCTTCGAGTGGTAGTTCGCCTTGTCGTAGTCGGGGATGATCACCTCGAGGCCTTTGTCGACGATCCCGTACACCTCGTTGTTCACGATGAACACGCGCAGGTCGAGGTTCGCGGCGTCCGCGAGCGCGCCGCCGAACAGCCGGAAGCAGCCGTCGCCGGTGAAGACGAAGGTGTGCAGGTCCGGGTTCGCGACCTTGGCGCCGACGCCGAGACCGAAGCCTCCGCCCATCGCCGATCCGTCGTGCGTCGTCCAGAACGGGATGTTGGGGTTCGGCCGCTGCGTCACCCACTGGCGGTCCTTGTACGCGATGCAGACGTCGTCGAAGCCGATCGAGCCCGGCCGCCAGATGCGGTCGACGCGCTCGTAGAACTCCTGGAAGTCGACCGTTCCGGGCCGCGCGTTGCCCGCCGGCTCGCGCGTGTTCAGGGACTCGGGAGCTTCCGGCGTGTCGGGACGCTCGGCGCAGGTCGTCGCGAGGCGCGGCAGCACTTCCTCGAGCACGAGGCCGATGTCGCCGCGCACCATCCGGTACTCGTGCGCCACGCGGTGGCGGAACTCGCCGCCCTTGTGCCCGTACGCGTCGCGCAGGTCGGTGAAGTGGTAGACGTGCCCGGCCGGGATCTTCGCGAGGTTCAGCGAGTACTCGCCCGCGTCGAATCCGAGCGCGATGACCACGTCGTCCTTGGTGAGCCCGCGCCAGAGCTCCATCGCGCGCTCGTTCCCGCCGAAGCTGATGTGCCCGAACCCGTAGGGGTTGTCGCGCGCGACGGCGTTCGCACCGTTGACGCTCCAGACCATCGGCGCCTTCAGCACCTTCGAGAGGACCGTCGTGAGCGTTCGGATCTTCGGCGCGAACGCGGCCTCGCCGGAGACGTACACGACGACGCGCCGGCCCTTCGCGACGCGCGGGAACTCCTCGAGGAACGCCGCCACGTCCCGCGCCGCGAAGGTGCGCGGGTGCGACGTCCAGGTCACGTCGACGTCGGTCTGGTGTGAGAGGACGTCGGGGTGGAAGGCGATCGCGACCGGCTTGTTGTGCTTGAGCACGCGCTGCGCGCGCCGCAGCCGTTCGTCGATCTGGCTCATGTCGTCGATCACGACGAGGCCCTCGCCGAGCTCGGCCTGCAGCTGCGGCACGACGTTCATTCCGTACTCGCTCACGTCCTGCAGCGGCGCGTTACCGATGGACATCGTCGAGTT
The DNA here is from genome assembly GCA_036002305.1 of Candidatus Limnocylindria bacterium. GTDB lineage: Bacteria > Chloroflexota > Limnocylindria > P2-11E > P2-11E > 3-1-20CM-2-70-9. Next base: position 101,550 of record DASYTL010000024.1, on the reverse strand, counting down.
CAGCGCGATGAGGTAGACCGCCGGGATGTTGTGGAGCTTCGCGTCGGTCATGCCGCTGCCGCCGAGCTTCGTCGCGGCGCCGGTGGTGGTGACGCATCCGGCGATGCGGCCCGTCGCCAGCCAGTGGCCGAGCGGGACGAAGCCGGCGACGTACTCGCCCATCGTGAGCATCCGCGAGGCGGGATCGGCCGAGTGCGAAAGGTCGTAATAGGGCTCGAGGTGCTTGGCCACGTGGACGACGCCGCCGCCGTTCACGCCGGCGAAGAAGCGGACGCCCCACCGGCGCAGGGTCTCGACCAGAACGGCGTTGCCGCTCTTCGTCTCAGTCGAGACGCTGGGCTGCTGCCGCATCGCTCGCTCTAGTGCTTGCGCCATGGTCCGCCCCCTTCCGAAATGAAGAAGGCCTCCCGTTTCCGGGAGGCCTTCAGAACTTCGTGGTTTCTTGGGTGTGAGCCGCTACCCTCCCGGCCGCATGCGCGCCCTCTCAATGAGGACGACGACGAGGACGCCGATAAGGAGGTTGCGCTGCATGTGAGCCGTCAGTGAACACGACCGGCGCTGGTCGCGTCAACGTCAGACTGGTGTGGTGTGCAGACTGCACGGTTCCGCTACATGCGTCGCGCTTCGCCACGCGGATCGTGACCGGCACCCAGAAAACCGCAGACCTGGCGGGCCACGAGTACTTGGGCTCGGTGAGTGTCAGCGAGGGTGATTCGCCAGGGCGTCCATCGGCGACACCGTGGACATCGGGTACGCCGCTCTCGATCCGCGCATCAATCGGACGATCAAGGCGACGGTCCAGCAGAGCCTGAGGACTACACTCCCGCCGCCGTTTGCCAGGGGAGGAAGGGACATGAGGCTCCGGTCCCTCGTAACGAACGTCGCGCTCGCGTTCCTGCTCGCTGCACCGTCCATCGCCGCGGCCGAAAGCAACGCGCCGATGTACTACGTCTCGCTCGGCGACTCGCTCGCCGCGGGCACCCAGCCCGGGCAGTTCTTCTCGGACGAGAGCTACACCGACCAGCTCGCCGCGGACCTCAAGGCGCGCATGCCGACGCTCCGTCACGTGAAGCTCGGGTGCCCCGGGGAGACAACCGTCAGCATGGTCACGCCGGATCTGCCTTTCGAGGGCCGCGGTGCTCGAAACGCATGCAACTACCAGCACGGCTCGCAGCTCGCGGAGGCGGTGAGCTTCCTGCACGCGCACCGGAAGTTCGTCGCGCTGGTGACGATCGACATCGGCCCGAACGACATCTTCCGCGGTGGCGGCGTGCCGGCGATCGCGGCCAACCTGCCGGTCATCCTCGCATCGCTGCGCGAAGCGGCCGGCCCGAGTGTGCCGATCATCGGGATGAACTTTTACGACCCGTTCCTCGCGCCGGTTTGGTTCACAAACCCGTCCGGCTTGGCCACGGAGATCGCGCAGGCCGTCGGGCTGAATAACTTCATCGAGGGCATCTATGCGGGCGCCGGCATCCCGGTCGCCGACGTCGAGGCCGCCTTCTCGACGACCGTCACCACGCCGGTCGGCGGTGTTCCGCTGAACGTGCTCCGCATCTGTGCGTGGACGTGGATGTGCGCGCCCGCGCCGCTCGGTCCGGACATCCACGCGAACGCGACCGGCTATCGGATGATCGCGCTCGCGTTCGAGGCGAAGCTCTAGTCCGGCTCTACGAACCCCGGCGCGCCTACCTTCGCCGACGGCGCGACTCCAAGAGGTGAAAATGATCGGGCGCCCTTCCTCGGGCGACCCTCTGCGCACCTACGGGTCTACGACTGCGCGGGGCTGGCCGAGCTGCCGTTCGAACTTCCAAAGTCGCGAGCCGGCGCTCGAAGTCATCGACCAGGTCGAACAAGTCACGGGCCTCATACAGACGGTTTCGCCGTCGGGTACTCACTGGGAACAAGACGCGAGCATTCACCGGATGCCCGACGGCCAGCCTGGACGCCTCGTAGGCGCCACCCGTGATCTCGTTCGCTTTGGCGACATCGATAGTCGGTTCCGCCGGGAGCGCTCCGATGAGCTTTGTCGACTGCGGATCGTCGGCGTTGGATACGTGCTCGCTCTCGCCATCGCCCTGCAGCTGCTCGATCTCGCCAGCGAAACCAGCGGCTTGTTCCCCTGCCGTACGCGTAGCCTGGGCGAAGGTTCCAAGCCAAACGTTCATTCCCTGACTGTTGTATTGCCTATACGCGGTCAGCCCCTCCATGTAAGCCTTCTGGTTGGTCGCGAGGATGAAGCTGACCGGTGGAACGTAGTGAGGAGCTAGCCGACGTCGCCGGAACACGACGTGTATCAGGCAGCGGCCGACTCTTCCGTCCCATCGAAGAATGGATGGATCGTCTCGAACTGCGCATGGGCGAGCGCCGCCTGGACAACGGCCGGCATGTCCTGACGGTTCAGGAAGGTGCAAAGATCCTCCAGTAGTTCGGGAACCAGATCCTCTGGCGGAGGAACGAAGCTAGCGCCCATGGGTGAGTCCTCGTGACCCCCAATCCAGTTTTGAGACTCGCGGATCTTCCCGGCCCGTCGAGCATCGGGGGTCTCACGGAAAAGCTCGCGATGCAGTTCGAGCATGTGAGAGACGCGAAGTTCGCGAGCTCGTGTGCCGAGATCGATTGCGCGCTCCATTGCTCTGACGTTCCCGAGGACCACTCGCGCCGGTGCATCCGCTTCGTCCGGGGCCAGCGCAGCGCGGGCGAGCCGCCGATGTGACAGGTCAAGACCTTCGATGCGAGACGAAGCAATAGCTTCCGCCCGGAGAAGCTGGCGAGCCAACACCTCTAGGGATCCGAGCCTCGGGGAGGCCTCATTAAGCGCGTGAACGGCTAGCTCGGCCTCGCTTATGGCGCCTGCGATCTCGGTTTGTATAGAGAGTTCAAGCGCGGCGATTCGTGGAGGCAGGAAGGCCCGTGCTATCGATCTCCGTTGCCAGCCAGGCCTAGACCTCTTTGGCTACGAGCGACACCTTCTCGTTCGCGTACGGACCCAGGCCGAGCGAGATCGACATGCCGGCGAGGAACAGCACGACGATCGCGACGACGCCCGCGATCGACACCTTGCCGACGAACGGGAAGAGCGCGGCCTCGAGCATCGCAACGCCGGCGATCGCGATCGGGAGCACTGTGTCGAGCCACGGAGGAGCGTCGGTCTTGCCGACGGGCCGCGCGAAACGGCGCGCGACGACCCAGCCACCGGCGAACGCGACGATGCCGAGCACGGCGCCGGCGAGCCACTGCTCGCGGAGGAACACGAACGCGCACCACGCCGTCGCGATCGTCCCGCCCGCGAGCCTGATGGTCGCGTACGGGACCTGCTTCACGACGCGAGCCGCTCGAGCGCGCTGCGCCCCAAAAGCGCGAGCTGCAGCGCGAGCCGCGAGTCCGCGTCCTTGAGGTCCGCCCCGGTCAGCTTCGCGATACGGCGCAGGCGCTGGCGCACGGTGTTGCGATGGAGGTAGAGGGCGCGCGCCACAGCGTTCAGGCTGCCATGGAGTCGCAGATACGCCTCGAGCGTGCGCACCAGTTCGGCGTGACGATCGCCGTCGGCGAGCGGGCCCAGGATGCGATCGGAGAACTCGCGGATGTCGCTCTCCGGGCGGCCGAGCACGAAGCAGTAGGGACCGAGATCGTCGAACAGCGTCGCGCGGCCCTCCCCGCGGAGCGCCCGCCCCAGCACCACCGCCTGCTCCGCCTGGAGCAGCGCGAGATGCGCGCCGGTCGTCCCGCGCTTCGGCCCTCCGACGCCGGCGGAGAGAGCGCTATCTCCGGTGGCTTGGGCGAGCCGCGACCGCAGCGCGTCGGCGGTAGCGCGCGCATCGATCGGAGCGCCAAGCTCACGAAGCGCCGCGACGACCCCGTTGCGGGACCGCACGATGCGCGCGTCCGGTGCCTGCTCCGCGACCGCCACGCGCAGGCGCGCGGCCGTGGCGGCGTCGCGTGAGGCGAACGCGATCGCGAGGTATTCCGCCGGTTCGCTAGCCGTCCTCGTACCTCCCCAGACAACGAAGAAGGCCTCCCGTTTTCGGGAGGCCTTCCTGGAAGTCCGCTTTCTGGAAACGCGCTAGGCGCTGCCTCCCGAACATGCGTCGGCCGCCCCAAGAATGGGGAGGACCACGTGCATGAGCGGGCAGACGAAGCGCGTCATGTGAGATGCGAGGCTACATGTCACGTATGGGCAGGTCAAGGTGCACCGGATACTCCATCCGATAGATGGAAGGCTCCGTAACGGACCGCATCAACCGTTGTCTCACGGAGGCTTCTCTGGTGCGCCTTCGCGCCGATCCTGGCCATCGGCTGCCCTCTTCTATGGCGGGCCAGGACCTCGGGCCCGCCTGGCGGGCGCTCGCGCACGACGGTCGCGTGAGACGCTCCGATGTATGGCTGGACGCGACACCGAGCGGGATCCGGACGGGCGCGGGAGTCGCCGCTCGCGACGTCGGCCATCGCACGAAGGTGATCGGGAGCGGCTTCCAGGTCGACTGGTTCCTCGTGCCGCTGTTCGTCCTCGCCGGCGCGGTCGTCCTCCTGATCTGGGCGTACACCGTGTGGCGCGCGCTGAGCCGGAGGAGCGCGGCCGTGCCACCATCGCGCGGACCGTGACGAAGACGTACCGCATCGGCGTGATCGGCGGCGATGGGATCGGCCCAGAGGTGACCGACGCGGCGCTCCATGTGCTCGACGCCTGCGAGCGGCGCTTCGGGTTCCGCACCGAGCGCACGGGGTTTCCCTGGTCGGGGGCGCATTACCTCAAGACGGGCGAGCGGCTCACGCCGGACAAGCTGGCGCCGATCCGCGCGCAGGACGCGGTGCTGATGGGGGCGATCGGCCATCCCGACGCGCCGCGCGGGCTGATCGAGCGCGACGTCGTCATCGGCCTGCGGCGCGGGCTCGACCTCTACGTGAATCTGCGCCCGGTGGTCCTCTACGACGAACGACTCTCACCGCTGCGCGCCAAGGGCGCGCGTGATATCCACATGACCGTCATCCGCGAGAACACCGAGGACGTCTACGCGGCGGAGGGCGCGCGGACCGACGTCGGGACGCCGCGCGAGGCGGCGGTGGTACCGATGCGCTTCACGCGCCCCGGCGTCGAGCGGATCCTGCGCTACGCGTTCGAGCACGCGCGAAAAGGCGAACGCAAACACCTGACCCTCGTCGACAAGGCGAACGCGATCCCCGTGCAGGCGCTCTGGCGCGACGTATTCGACGAGCTCGGCAAGGTGTTTTCCGACGTGGAGCGCGACGCGATGTACGTCGACGCGGCGGCGATGTGGATGGTGCTGAAGCCGGAGCAGTTCGACGTGATGGTCACGACGAACCTCTTCGGCGACATCCTCTCTGACCTGGGCGCCGCGCTCGGCGGCGGCCTCGGGACCGCCGCCTCGGGAAACATCAATCCCGGCAAGGTGTCCGTGTTCGAGCCGATCCATGGGAGCGCGCCCAAGTACGCGGGCAAGGGTGTCGCGAGCCCGATCGCGGCGATCGGCGCGCTCGCGATGCTGCTCGAGCATCTCGGCGAGGGCGATGCCGCGAAGGCGATCGACGGCGCCATCCGTGGCGGGCTGCGTAGCGGGCGCATCAAGGGCGTTGAGGCAGGCAGCCGGCCGACGCAAGAAGTGGCCGAGGTCATCGCCACGGCGATCTAGCCGCGCCGCGGGCGGAGTTGCTTGCTTTTCCCTCCGTGAGGGAGTTGTCCCATCGCGTCGGGCGCTGCGGGCCAGGGGAGGTGGTCAGGCGCGGGTCCCGCGAATCTCGTTCCGCGGGCGATCAGGGGAAGGAAGTGATCGACATGGCGAAGATGGCAACGATGTCGGTCAGGGCATCGACACGGATCAGCTGGAGAAGTTCAACGCGCAGTACTCGTCCTCACCGGCGAGCTTCGAGCTCGGAATCGAGAGCCGGACAATCTGGGAGCAGAAGGGCCTCGGCAATCTGGGGAAGGTAGGGCGATGGACCCTCGGGGGTCAGCCGATCGAGAAACCAACTCGGGACTTCTCGGTCCAGCTCGGCTCCTGGAAGGAGTCGGAGACGCTATCGGCGTAGAGGGAGCCGACGACCGGATCGAGCCCATCGAAGCCGCGCTTCTCGGCCTGTCCTCGTGCGTCACCGAGGCGATCGTGCTGAACTGCGCAAGGACCGGCGTAAAGCTCGACGGCCTCGAGGTGAAGGCGCACGCCGACGTGGATCCGGGTCCGATCACGGGGGTGAAAGACGCCTCCGACTGGGATAACACGTTCAAGCGGATCACCGTCGACATCACGGCACGCGGCGACTTCTCCGGGCGACGACCGCAAGATGATCGAGGAAGGTGCGACACGGTCGCCGGTTCGCTACGTGTTCAGCAAGACGGGGCTGCTCAAGACGAATTTCCACTACGAGTAGAGTTTCTCGCTGCCCAACTCGGCGCAGAACCTCTGCCCGGTGCTCGCCGCGCTGTAGCCGATAGCAACGGGGGGCGGACGATGCGTCGTCCGCCCCCTGCCCGCCTGGTGGGACAATTGATGCGGCGGTCCGCGATCCGCCAGGGAGCATCCGCATGAAAGAGATCGTCATCGTCGACGGAGCGCGCACCGCTTTTGGCACCTACGGCGGAGCGCTTCGCGACACCTCGGCCACCGACCTCGGTGTGATCGCGGCGAAGGCCGCGCTCGAGAAGTCGAAAGTGGACCCGAAGCAGATCGACCACGTTATCTTCGGCAACGTGCTGCAGACGTCGGGCGACGCCGTCTATTTCGCGCGGCACATCGGCCTGAAGGCGGGCCTGCCCAAGGAGGTGCCGGCGCTCACCGTCAACCGCCTCTGCGGCTCCGGGCTGCAGGCCATCCTGCTCGGCGCGCAGGAGATTCAGCTCGGCCACGCGGAGTTCGTCCTCGCGGGCGGCGCCGAGAACATGTCGATGGCGCCGCACCAGATCCGCGGCGCGCGCTGGGGCCTCCCGCTGGGCGAGCAGAAGCTCGAGGACTATCTCTGGGTCGCGCTCGTCGACTCGTACAACGGCCTGGGGATGGCGAACACGGCGGAGAACCTCGGCCGCAAGTACGGCATCACGCGCGAGGCGGCGGACGAATACGCGTACCGCAGCCACATGCTCGCCGCGAAGGCGCGGGAGGCGTGCCGGTTCAGCGACGAGATCGTCCCGGTCACCGTGAAGACCAAGAAGGGCGATGTCGCGGTCGACAAGGACGAGCACATACGCCCCGACACCACGCTCGAGACGCTCGGCAAGCTCCAGGCGAGATTCGAGAAGAACGGCACGGTCACGGCGGGCAACGCGTCGGGCATCAACGACGGCGCCGCCGCGGTGGTCGTAGCGTCCGCGGACGCGGCGAAGAAGGCGGGGCTCAAGGCGATCGCGCGCATCGTCTCGGGCGGCGTGTGCGGCGTCGACCCGGACATCATGGGCATCGGTCCCGCGCCGTCATCGCGCCAGGCCTTGCAGCGCGCCGGTCTGAAGGTCGAGGAGATGGACCTCGTCGAGATCAACGAGGCCTTCGCGACGCAGTACCTCGCCGTGGAGAAGGACCTCGGCCTCGACCGTGAGAAAACGAACGTGAACGGCGGCGCGATCGCGCTCGGGCATCCGCTCGGCGCGTCGGGCGCGCGGCTCGCGCTCACGCTCGCGTACGAGCTGCGCAAGCGCGAGAAGCGCTACGGCCTCGCCTCGCTCTGCATCGGCGGTGGCCAGGGCATCGCGGCGGTCATTGAGCGGGTGTAACAGTGACGTTGACCAACACCGAACACGGCGAGAAGCTCGTCTTCACGCGGCAATTCGGCTTCCGCTCGGCACAGGTCCTCGAGTCGCCAACGAATCTCGTGATCGAACGCGATCGCCGCACCCTGACAGCGAACCTCGTCTCCGACCGTGACTGCACCACGCTCCACTTCACGGTGCTGGGCTTTGACGCCCCCGATGACTTCAAGGACGACCCGTACGCCTACCACCACGTCAAGGGGTCCGCGACGGTGCGGGACGATCGCGGTCGTGAGCTCTCGCCTCATCCGAGATGGCACACCGGCGGCATGGTTCGCCGCCGCGGCGACGGAACGCCCATCCTCGACTGGCAGCTCAAGCTCCTGCGCCTCCCGTCCGAGGTTCGGAGCGTCGAGCTCTCATTCGGTGGGCCCGCGGGTGAATGGACCGTGAGCGTGCCGGTCGCGATCGTCGAGCCCGCCGGGCTACCGGCGACCCAAGTCTCGGTGACCGACGAACATCTCGGCGTCGCGGTGATCGCCACGGCGGTCGCCCGCTCGAGCGAGGTCACCGCGATCGAGATCGAGGCTGAGATCGTGGACGAGCCTGGCGTCGATACGAACTCCCGGGTGCGGTACGTCCAGGGCATCGGCTCGCAAAACCCGGGCCGGCTCGTGGACGAGCTCTTCATGCTGCGGGATGACCAGGGTCACCAGCACCTCGAGCGTCCAGGCATGAACACGCCAGGACCGCGGAACCGTCAGGTCGTGCTCTTTCCGGGGCTTCCCCGCGACGTGCGCTCCGGGACGCTCGAGATCCCGTCGGTGGTCGTGCAGCAGCGCACCGACGAGACGCCGATCGTCCCGATCCCGGGCGAGACGGAGATCGAATTCCTGGGGTGCGAGGCCACGGTCTCCACTTCGCGCACGAGCGGCGACGAGGACCCGCCTATGCGCGAAGGTTGCGCAGACTATCGCGGCCCGCGGGTACATGTCGAGATCGAGCCCAAAGATCCGGACGCGCCGAAGCAGCTCCTCTACTTCTCGCGGCCATACGTCGATGGCGCGCCGGATGTGGGCATGTGGATGAGCAGGAGCGTGGGAAAGCGGCCGGTGGTTGAGACGCCCGATCCCTCCGGAGCCGCTCGCACGCTCACGCTTCGAGGCCCATTGCTGAAGCTGATCGGTCCCTGGAGGCTCGAGCTCCCGCTCTAGGGCGCGACGTGCGGTGCTGACGTCGCCGTGGTCACGACGAGGACGAGCGCGAGGACGACGAAACCGATCGCGAAGATGCCGACAAGCAGGATGCCGAACACGATGGTGCCGTCGCGCGAGCTCAGATCGACCGGCCGCTTCTCCATCTGGCGCGGAGTCTAGAGGCCATCCACGCCTGTTAGAGAAAGGCCCGAGCGAACCGCTCGAGCTCGCTGACCGTTTGCTCGTCGTAGCGCCGGCCGATCAGCATCAGGTCCACACCGGCCCGCTTCATGTCATCGACCTGTTCCTCCCAGCGCCGCTCGTTCTGCGTCGTCCAGACCGACGCCGCGAGCGGCGCATCGGCCCGCAACGCGCGGAGCTTGCGTCCGTACTCCGCGACACGCTCCGGAGGCTGCATCCAGATGAAGAGGCCAGCCTCGCGCTCGGCGGCGATGCGGACCGCCGCGTCGCCCTGGCCGCCGATCCAGAGCGGAAGGCGATGGCCCTGCGGCGGATGCGGATTCACGCCGACCTCTGGCACGCGAACGTGTCGCCCCTCGTACGAGAAGGTCGGCCGGCCCCATGCGAGGCGGAGCACGTCGATCGTCTCTTCGAGGCGCGCGGTGCGGTGGTCGATCGGACGGCCGAGCGCCTCGCCCTCCTCGAGCAGCCAGCCCGCGCCCACACCGAGCTCGAACCGGCCGTTCGAGAGCAGATCGATCGTGGCGGCCTGCTTCGCGAGCGTGATCGGGTCCGTCGTGATGAGCGGGACCACAGCCACGCCGAGCCGCACGCGCTCCGTCGCCGCGGCCGCGAACGCGAGGAGTGTCATCGCGTCGGCCCACGTGCTCGTCGCGTTCCAGGCCGGGACGCCGGTCTCGTTGTACGGGTAGCGCGGCGCGAACGACGCCGGCACGACCGTGTGCGAGTTCGTCCAGATCGAATCGAAGCCAAGGCGCTCGGCGGTGCGCGCCACGGTGAGAACCGACTCGCGGCTCGGCCAGAAGGGATTCGGCAGCGTCACGCCGAAGCGCACAGCGGCGAAGTCTAGGTATGCCGCCGCAAGTCCCCCATACGGGGTAGTACCCGTGTACCCCCGACGAACGGCGGCTAACTGCGCCGACTTCGGCCTCGTTAGGCACGGGTGCACAGGAGGTGCATATGTTCCGCACAGTCTTTGGACGGCGCACCGCACGTGGGATGGCGGTAGGCGCGCTCGTCGTTTCTCTTACCGTATCGCTCTTCAGCGGCATGATCGCCGCGTCGGCGGCCGCTGATGACAGTCACGACTGCAGCGCGCTCGCCCACGACCGCAACGAGGCGGTCCACCTGCTCCACGACGCGTGGAAGAGCTTCCGTCAGGACCTGAAGGAGCTCGCGCGGGATGCACGTCAGCTCCGGCACGAAGCGCGCAAGTTCGACCTTGAACTGACCAGCGACGCACGCGACGAGGTCGCGAGCGCCAAGGAAGAGCTCGACGACATCAAGAACGAAGCGCACGAGATGATTCAGGACGTCACCGAGCTCGGCAGCGCCTGCAAGGACGAGGACACGACCACGGACTCGCCCTCGACCACGACGACTACTACGACGACGAGCGCCGTGGCTCCGACGGACTCGAGCACGGGCGCCGAGTTCGACACGAGCGTTCTCGCGGAGAAGTACCGCGAGATCGTGCAGAAGGCTATCGACGACATGCAGGCCGTCGTGGACAAGGCGACCCTGGCTGTCGAGGAGCTCACGAAGGCGGCCGAGACCAAGCTGGAGGCCGACGTGACGAAGGCCAAGGCAGAGCTCGGCAAGGCCAAGGAAGAGCGCGTCAAGAACAAGGACGAGCGCGGAAAGGCGAAAGAGGTCCGCGCGAACGAGAAGAGCAAGGGCAAAGACAGCAGGGGTAAGTCCGGGCGGAGTGGCAAGGGCAACTAGCTGAGACACAAGCGCAGATCGACCAGCCCGCGGGAAACCGCGGGCTGGTTCTTTGTTCCGTCTACGCGCGTGGTGCCAGAGGCGCCCTCACGACGAGCGCGCGCAGGCGTTCGAGATTTTCGACGCGCCGCTGCGTGAACTGGCGGCGCCACGACCGCATTCCCCAGCCGCCCAGGATCGCGCCCACCCTGGATAGCTGATGGCCCCCGCCATACGTCACCAGCGCGCCTCGCTCGTGCGGCGCGACCTCCAGGACGTCGATCGGCTTCGCGTGGCGCACCTGGACGGTCAGAACCATGCGCTGGTACGGCCGCAGCTCGGTGACGACCGAGCGCGCGACGAGCGGGTGACCGTGGAGGCTGATGGTCTGGCGGATCACGCTTCCGACGCGCACGAGTCCCGGAGTCTCGAGCGCGACGTCGAGGAGCTGCATCCAGCGCGTCTGCTGCGAGACATCGAACATGACCGACGCGACGGCGTCAGGGGGCGCGTCGAAGACTGCCTTCGCCTCGACATAGAGGCGGCGATGCGACTCCGGGAGCCACCAGAGGATCCACGCCGCGACCGCCACGATGACGATCCCGCCGAGGAGCGGGTTGGAGAGCAGCACCAGAAGCGGCAGGCAGAGGAAGCCCGCGAGCGTCAGCCGCTGGGCGAGCACTGCTCGCCGCTCCCACCGGAGATAGTCGCCCGATCGCGGCGCAAGGCGCTCGAGGATGAGCGCGGGTACCACCAGCGCGACGGCGACGAGGAAGATGACGGCCGATGCGAGCACCCCTAACACGAGCGGGCGCGAGTCTAGGCTGACGACCTTCGCACGACCATAGACTCATCCCGTGCGCGACACCGAGCTCACGGCGAAGTGGTTCGAGGACATCGGCGCCGGCCGGGGGCGCGGTATCGCGGGCCTCGACGACGAGGCGCTCCCGCGGCGGCGCGCCGCGATCTAGGTCCGTTGGACTTCGACCTCACCCCCGAACAGCAATCCATCCGCAAGCTCGCGAAGGAATTCGCGGACAAGGAGATCGCGCCGGGAGCGCGGGAACGCGACCGCAACGAGACATTCCCCAAAGACGTGCTCCGGAAGATGGCCCCCCTCGGGCTTCTGGGCGGACCGGTGCCCGAGAAGTACGGTGGCATCGGCATCGACTACGTCTCGCACGCCCTGGTGACCGAAGAGGTCGGGCGCGCCGATTCGTCGGTGCGGACCACGCTCTCGGTCCAGATCTCGCTCGTCGAGATGACGATCCTGAAGTTCGGGACGGAGGAGCAGAAGCAGCGCTGGCTCCCCGCGCTCTGCAAGGGCGAGATCATCGGCTGCTTCGGCCTCACCGAGCCGGAGGTGGGGAGCGACGCGACCAAGATCCGCACCAGTGCCCGGCGCGATGGCGATTCGTGGGTGCTTCGGGGCCGGAAGACGTGGATCTCGAACGGATCGGTCTCGAGGCTTGCGCTCGTGTTCGCGCAGGCCGATCCCTCCAAGGATCACAAGGGCATCACCGCGTTCGTGCTCGAGCGCGACAAGCAGTCGTACGGAAGCGCGCTATTGCACGGGAAGCTCGGCCTGCGCTCATCCGACTCGAGCGAGCTCATCCTCGAGGACGTCCGCGTGCCGGACGCGAATCGGCTCGGCGAGATCGGCGAGGGCTTCAAGGTCGCGATGACCGCCCTCGACTCGGGCCGCTACTCCGTCGCGGCGGGCGCCGTCGGCGTCGCGCAGGCGTGCATCGACGCCTCGGTCGCCTATGCGACCACCCGCAAGACGTTCGGGAAGCCGATCGCCGGGCACCAGCTCGTGCAGGAGCTGATCGCAGACATGGTGGTCGAGACGGAGGCCGCGCGACTCTTGGTCTGGCGCGCCGGCGATCTCAAGGACAAGGGGAGGCCGAACACGCGGGAGACGAGCATCGCGAAGCTCTACGCCGCGGAGGCCGCTCAGCGGGCCGCCGACAACGCGATTCAGATCCACGGCGGCTACGGGTTCTCGGACGAGTTCCCGGTGGAGCGCTACTGGCGCGATGCGCGCGTGAACCGACTTTACGAGGGGACGACCCAGATCCAGAAGCTGATCATCGGCCGCTTCGCGACCGGGATCGACGCACTCGCCTGACGAAGTGATCTGGGAGGATGCGGCCGAAGGCGTGCTCGCAACGCTCTGTCGCATGGTGCCTGAGACGATCCGCGAGCTCGCCCAGGCCGCGGCGCGCGACCAGGCCGAGGCCGTCGCCTCCGACCGCGGCGCGCCGAGCGTGGGCGTCGACGACGTCGTCCGCGGGTGGATCCGCACCACACCGCCCGAGCAGCGCAACGGCCTCGTCGCGGTGATCGAGTCGCTGGGCTTCGAGCCCGAGCTCTTCGCCGACGAGCTCGAGTCGGGCGAAGGGTGGGAGGAAACGCCGGAAGACTCCGGCATGTGATGTTCCGGCTCGACGGGAAGGTCGCGATCGTGACCGGCGGCGCGCGCGGGATCGGCGCCGAGACCGCGAACGTCTTCCGTGAGGCGGGAGCGAGCGTCGTCACGTGGGACGTCGCCGGCGGCGCGGATGCGCGAGTGGACGTGACGGACCCGGCCGCGGTGGCGAAAGCGGTCGCGGGCGTGTTTACTGATCACGGGCGCATCGACGTCCTGGTGAACAACGCGGGCATCCTTCGCGACGCCCAGCTGGTGAAGGTCAAGGACGAGAGCGTCGTCGGCGCGATGAGCGAGGCGGACTTCGACGCGGTCATCGCCGTGAACCTGCGCGGCGTGTTCGTCTGCACGCAGGCCGTCGCGCCGACGATGATCCGACAGCGCTCGGGCCGCATCCTCAACGCGTCGTCGGTCGTCGGGCTCTACGGGAACTTCGGGCAGACGAACTACGTCGCGTCGAAGGCCGCGATCATCGGGATGACGAAGGTGTGGGCGCGCGAGCTGGGCCCGAAGGGCATCACCGTCAACGCGGTTGCGCCGGGGTTCATCGGGACGGAGATGGTCCGCCAGATGCCGGAGAAGATCCTTGCGACGATGGTCGAGCGCACGCCTGTGCGCCGGCTCGGCGAGCCGAAGGACGTCGCGCACGCGTACCTCTTCCTCGCATCCGACGAAGCCTCGTTCATCAACGGCGCCGTCCTGTCGGTGGATGGCGGAGTCGTCGTCGGTACGTAGGAGTGAGTCGGCGGGCCTAACGGGAGGGGGGCCGCCGGCGCGCGAAGAAGAACCTCAAGAGCGCGGGGATATCAGCGTTCGCCATCGTCCCGCCGGTCACAGACGCAAGAGGAGTCACGTGGACGCCACCCTCGGCCGTGATGAGCGTCACCTCCGTCCCGCCGCGGCAGGGCGACGCCGTCGTCTTCGTGATCGCACCGTCCCGCTCGATCGTCGGCGTCGGGCACCCGAGGACTTCGCGGAAGCGCGTCTGTTCGATGGGCGGCAGCGTCACCCCGGCGCGGGCGCCGGGGCACGACACGGTCGTCGGGGAGCAGCCGCCGTAAGGGGCCTGTACGTCCTGCGTTCCGTGGATCTCGAGGATCGACAGGTCCGCGCGGGGCGCGCAACCCGAGGTCAACAAGGTTTCCGGAGACGGCGCCGACCGCTGCAACGAGCTCAGGCGCCTCGCAGGCGATTCGATAGGCCATTGCCGCACCGGCTGAAGAACCGGCGATGTAGATCCGGTCGGGATCGATCGCGAGGTCCGCCGTGGTGCGTTGGATGGTTCGTTGCACGAATCCCAGGTCATCGACCTTCTCGGCAAACGCGTCGCTGCAGCACCCGTGATTCCAGTTCTGTCCAATGCCTTGTGGGTATATGACGACGAATCGCTGCCGCTCGGCTTGCGCGCTGAGCTGGGTATCCCGCTCAGAGGCCGCCGCGGTCACGCCGCTCCCATGGAGGTAGATCACGAGCGGCGACGGCTTCGAGCGGTCGAGGGAAGGCGGTACGTAGAGAAGGTCGGAGCGCTCGCGGCCGTCGACCGTGAGGGAGCGCTGTTCCGCCCCGGTCGCTGACGCCCGAGGCGACCCAGACGGAGAGACCGACGCGCCGGGCAGCGCGGTGGCCGCGGTCGGTGTCGACGCTGCGGGCGCGCCTCCACACCCAGATCTGACGGCGGCGACCGCGAGCACGAATGCCCGCTTTCTCGTGCTTTTGGCCTTATGGCTCCTTAAGCGCGACAGGCCACGTGATGCGGCGATCCTATCGCTCTCAAGCGCCCTGCTGGGGGTCGCAGGCGGCCTAGGCGAAGCCCTCCTCGAGGGCGATGAGCTCGATCTGCTCCGTGAGCCAGCTCTCCGTGCCGCCCTGCGGCTCGCGCTCGTCGTCGCGCGTGGCGCGCTCCTCCTCTGTGCTCATACGGCCTTCTCCACGACCTCCTGCTCGAATTTGCCAAGGCGTGAGGCGCCCATCGCCTCGCCCATCACCTGGTGGTACGGAACGCCCGTGAAGAGGTGGTGGCTCCTCGTCGGGATGTCGTCGCCCTTCGCCCACTCCCTTCGCTGGAGCTCGACGTACGCGCGCTCGTCCTCCTCGGCGAGGCCCTGGAGCAGCTTGCTGAACGCGTAGCCCATCGCATGCTGCGCCGCGAGGGTGATGAAGAGGAAGCGGTAGCCGAGCTCCCCGAGCTCGCGGAAGCGGATCGGGTCGGGGTCGTTGAACCACTTGAAGGAGCTCGACCAGTTGAAGGCGAACCGCGCATCCGGGAAGCGGCGCCGCACCTGGTCTGCGAAAAGTTCCGTCGGGCCGCGGTCGGAGTTCGGGAACTCGCACCACAGCAGGTCCGGCGCGCCGCTGTCGAGGTACCGGAGCGCGCGCTCGATCGCGAGTTCGATGCCCCGCGTCCGCTCGGGGGCGTCGACCGCGGAGACCGCGTCGGTGCGGGCGATGACCACGAAGTCGGGCCGCCCGAGGTCTTCGGCGACCGCGCGCGCCATGCGGAGCTTGCCGGCCATCTCGTCGGCGGAGATGAGCGCTTTGCCGGCGATGTGGCCGCAGCGCTTTGGGAGGACCTGGTCCTCGATGTGCGCGGCGGCGACGCCCGCGTTCACATAGAGCTCGGCCGTGCGCTGGACGTTGAAGAGGTTCCCGTAGCCGCCGTCCATGTCGACGACGACCGGCGGGATCTCGAGGTGCGTCGGCGGGACGCCCTTCTCGGGGTCGCCTGTCGCCATCGTGAGCTGGAACTTTCGGAGCGCCGAAACGGTGCGGCGCGCGCCGTCCGCGATCTCGGGACCCGAGTAGAGGTCCATGTCGGTCGTCCCCAGGTGCCCGATCGCGAACGAGTAGCCCGAGAAGTAGACGGCCTTGAAGCGGTGGTACATCGCGAGCTCCGCGCCGTGCGGGTCGTAGACGCCGGGCGCGAACACGTACGGCTCGTTATCGAGCAGGCGGCGCAAGCGCGTCGCCGGATCGGTCCATCGCGAGGCCGGCACCGTGAACCCCGGCGGCAGCAGCGGTGTCTCAGCGAGTCCGACGTCGGCGCGAACGGGAGCGGCCATCGGTCCCCTCCGTGCGCTAGTTGTCGTGGTCGATCTGGCAGAGCTCAGGGCACGTGCATTCGGCCTGCTGCGACGGGAGCCAGTCCTCGGCCTGCCGGCGAAGGATTGGCCGGTACTCCGATGTCGGCTGGGTGCGGTCGAAGGTGTTCATGGCGTCCATGGCAGGGCACTTTGCGTGCCGCAAGGGTTATTAATCAAATCGTTTGTTTCAATACGAGCGATCAATAACACCTATGATGCGCCACGATGTTGCTCGCACACCTCGAGGCCTTCACCGAGACAGCGCGGCTCGGCAACGTCAGTCGTGCGGCGGAGGCGCTCCACGTGACGCAGCCGGCGCTAACCGCGCGACTCCACGGCCTAGAGAGCGAGCTCGGCGTCGACCTCTTCGTCCGCGGCGCGCGAGGGATGACCCTCACCGACGCCGGTCACGCGTTACTCCCCCACGCGCAGCGCGTGCTCGCGCAGGTGCTCGAGGGCCGCAAGGCGGTGCTGGATCTGCGCTCGGGTAAGACGGGCGAGCTCCTCATCGCCGCCGCGCCCGCGGTGAGCACCTACTTCCTCCCAAGCGTGCTCAAGACGTTCCAGACGTCGCATCCGCACGTTCGCATCGGCGTGCGGACCGGCCACACCGAAGAGGTGCTCGAGATGGTCCTGCGCCGCGAGGTGGACGTGGGGGTCGGCCGTCCGATCCGGCATCCGGAGGCCGAGCTCATCGCGCTCTTCGACGACGAGCTCGTCCTCGTCGCCAGCCGGCAGCACCCGTTCGCGCGACGCGGGAAGGTCCGGCTGCAGGAGCTTGGCGAGGACCGCCTCATCCTCTTCGACCGCGCGTCCAGCTACTACGAGCTGACGAGCTCGCTCCTGCGCCAGGCCGGGGTCGTGCCCGAGAGCGTCATCGAGCTCGACAACGTCGAGGCCGCGAAGAAGATGGTGATCGAAGGTCTCGGTGTTGCGCTCCTTCCGCGCATGGCGTTGCTCTCGGAGCTGCGCTCGCGGCTGCTCCGCCCAGTGCGCCTGACCGGCGCGCCGCCGGTGCGCCGGCCGATCGTCGCCATCCGCCGCTCCGACTCGGGAACGCCGATCGGCCCGGTCGCGGACTTCCTCGCGCTGCTCGCCGCGCGTCCGGCCCGCTAGCGCGAATCCAGGTTCGCGCGCTCGCGTCGCGCGAGCGCCGATCCGATCGCGCCTGGATCCGCGTCCATCGCGAGGGCGAACGTCGCGCGCGCATCGTCGGTGAGACCGGCCTCGCGCAACGCGACGCCGCCGAGGTAGCCCAGGAACGCGCGGTCCGCCGCCCGCAGCTTCGGCATTCGTCGCTCGGCCTCGCTGAGCCTCGCACGCACTGCCTCACGATCGCCGGCCCGCGCCGCCGCGATCGCGGCGAGCGCGAGATGCATCGCGACGCGCTCGGGTGATCGCGCGAGCTCGCCGTCGCGCGCGAGCTCATCGACGAGCCGCGCCCCACGCTCGCGGTCGCCGCCGAGGGCGACGAGCTCGCTCCAGGCGAGCGCGAGGCGCACGTCGACGTGCCGCGGGAGGAGCCCGGCGCACCGGCGCGCGTCGCCGGCGCGGTTGAGCGCGGCGTACGACGCGACGAGTCCGACCGCTACCGCCCGATCGGCCGGCAGCTTCTTCGCGACCTGCTCGAAGAGCGCGGCCGCGGAGAGCGGGTCCCCCGACGCGTACAGCACCTCCGCGGCGATCTTCCGGATGAAAGTCACCGAGCCGAAGCGGTCGAGGAGCGGCGCGACGAGCCCGCGCGCCGCGCGGAGATCACCCGTGTCGAGAGCCCGCCGCGCGCGCCAGACCGAGCGCGGGACGCGCCAGATGTCGGAGATGGACGGTCCCGGTACATGGGGTTTGTCCACAGGAAGGGGCGCTTGCCCGCTCGCCCAAGGCGGCTTATCCACCGGATTCAGGGGGTTATCCACAAGCAGCCAGGCGCGCTTGCTTGCTAGCTGTCCGCAAGCAGCCCCTCCGCAATGACCAGGCGCTGGATCTCGCTCGTGCCCTCGTAAATGCGGTAGATACGCGCGTCGCGGTACGCCCGCTCGATCCAGAGCTCGCGCATGTAGCCCATGCCGCCGTGGATCTGCACCGCCGCGTCCGCGATCCGTCCGAGCGCCTCGGTCGCGAAGAGCTTCGCCATCGCGGCTCGATCGGTCACCCGCTCGCCGCGGTCCGCGCGGGAGGCCGCGTCGTAGACCATGAGTCGCGCCGCGTGGACGTCGGTCGCCGCGTCGGCGACGAGCCACTGGATCGCCTGGTTCGCGCCGATCGGCCTCTGGAACTGGGTCCGTGTCTTGGCGTGCGCGACGGACGCCTCGATGAGTCGCTGCGCCGCCCCCACCGCGTGTGCCGCGAGTCCCATGCGTCCGTAGTCGAGCGTCCGGAGCGCGATGGCGAATCCTTTGCCATCCTCGCCGAGCCGCTGCGACGCCGGGATGCGCATGTCGCGGAAGAAGATCTGCGCGGTGGTCGACCCGTGGAGGCCCATCTTCGCGTCATTCGATCCGATCTCGAGTCCCGCCGTCCCACGCTCAACGACGAACGCGGTGATGGCCTTCGACCCCTTCTCGCGGTCGAGCGTCGCGAACACGACGAAGACATCGGCGATCGGCGCGTTCGTGATGAAGGTCTTGGCCCCTTCGATGACGTATGCGTCGCCGTCGCGGCGCGCCAGCGTCTTGAGGGCTCCCGCGTCGCTCCCCGCGCCCGGCTCGGACAAGCCGTAGGCGCCGATCTTCCGCGCCGAGAGCAGGTCTGGGAGGTAGCGCGCGCGGAGCGCGTCCGGCCCGCCGATGTCGATAGCCGTGCCGCAGAGGCCGGCCGAGCCGCCGATGACGTTCCAGAGCGATGCATTCGTGCGCGCGAGCTGCTCCACGGCGACGCAGTAACCGAGCTTTCCGAAGCCCTGGCCGCCGACCTCCTCACTGAAGCCCAGACCGAAGAGACCCATCTCGGCCATCGCGCCGATCACCGTCCGCGGGATCTCGTCCTTCTCCTCGATCTCGCGCGAGAGCGGTTCGAGGCGCTCGTCGACGAACTGGCGAACGGAGCGTTGCAGCATGACGAGGTCCTCCGGCAGGACCGGGTTCATGTGCCGTCCTTCGCGCGCTCGAGCACCCGCCGCAGCCCGTCGGGGATGCGCGTCGCCCGTCCGGTCGCGCGATCGAGCATCACCTGGATCGTCGACGCGTCGGCGCAGCGCGTCCCATCGGCGTGGTCGACGGCATACTCGAACGTCCACGACGAATGGCGGATCTCACCAACCCGGACCCTGATGTCGTACTCGTCGTCGAAGCGGAGCGGTGCGTGGTAGCGGACGCGCGCCTCGCCGATCGTGAAATCGACGCCCTGCCCCACCAGATCCCGCTCGTAGACGAAGCCGAGCTCGCGTAGATATGCGACTCGGCCGACCTCGGCGAACAAGAGGTAGTTCGCGTAATACACGACCCCTTGCATGTCGGTCTCGCCGAAGCGGACGCGCTGGCGGTGCGCGAAGGGAAAATCCACGACCTGACGGCAGGTTAGTCGCTTGGCATGCCATCTGCTGCCACCTGCGGCTATGGCTACATCCGCGCCACACGACCACGACTCGACCCGAGACATCGAGCACCACGAGCGCGAGCGCATCGAGCGCGCTACGAGCGGCACCCCTTCGAACGTGAACGTCGGTCCGACGACCACGACCGTCGCCACGCCCACCACGGTCTGGACGCTGACGCGCATCGTCGTGCTCCTCTTCACGGTGCTCGAAGTCCTGCTGCTGCTCCGCTTCACCCTGAAGCTCTTGGGGGCGAACGCGAGTCAGCCGCTGGTGGCAGGTCTGTACGGCATGACCGAGCCGCTGGTACGTCCGTTCCAGGGGATCTTCCCCGAGCCAGCCGGGCCCCCGGTCCTCGATCTCGCCGCGCTACTCGCGATCCTCTTCTTCTTCCTCATCGCGGCGCTGATCGTCGCGCTGGTACGCGCGATCACCACGGCACGAGAGCCCACGAACCCGTAGCTCGTTGACGTGATGGCGGCCGCTCACGCGAGCGGCCGCGCACGTCTGCCCTATCGTCGCCGTCTCGTGAGCGCCCTTGCGGGAAGGATCGCCGTCGTCACCGGTGCCGCGAGCGGTATCGGGCGCGCGATCGCGACCGATCTCGCCGCGAAGGGCGCGCGGGTCGTCGTCGCCGATCTGGACGCCGGCGAGGGAGCCGCGCTCGCGTCGCGTATCGGCGGCCTGTTCCAGCGCACGGACGTGTCCTCGCGCGATGACTGCCGGGCGCTCATCGAGTGCGCGGTGCGCGACCTCGGCGGGGTGGACATCCTGGTCAACAACGCGGGCCTGCAGCACGTCGCGCCGATCGAGGAGTTTCCGGAAGACAGGTGGGAGTACATGGTCCGGGTGATGCTCGTCGGCGCGTTCCAGCTCACCAAGTACGCGATCCCGCACATGTACGCCAGGGGGTGGGGACGCGTGGTCAACGTGTCGTCGGTGCACGGGCTCGTGGCATCGCCCTACAAGTCCGCGTACGTGGCGGCGAAGCACGGCCTCAACGGGCTCACCAAGGCGATCGCACTCGAGGCCGCGGAGAAGGGCGTGACCGTGAACGCGATCTGCCCGAGCTACGTGCGCACGCCACTCGTCGAGACGCAGATCGCGGACCAGGCGCGCGCGCACGGCATCTCCGAGGACGCGGTCATCCGCGACATCATGCTGGCCCCCGCCGCGCTGAAGCGGCTCCTCGAGCCGGGCGAGGTCGCGGCCTACGTGACCTTCCTCTGCTCCGACGCGGGCGCCGGCATCACCGGATCGCTGCAGGTCATCGACTGCGGCTGGACGGCGCGATGACCAGAAGGTGTCCCCCCGCTCAGCGGTACAACGTCACCGAGGCATCGGCCACTGCGTAGAAGGATGAATAACGGGTGACGGTATCGGCGGTGATCTGGAGGATGAAGATAACAAGGCGATCCGACCGGCCTGTCGGGATCCACGTCAGGTAGTAGATACCGGCGTCCGCGTCAGGACAATCGAACATCGCGCTCGCGCTTCCATCCGAGTTGAGGTGTGGAGCAGTGGACACTTCGCATCCGTTCGGTGCCGAGCCGGTCAAGGCATCGAGTACTCCAGTCAGCGGTATGCCTGCCGGCGGATCCGACCACACGCTCACGGCTACACCCGGTGCCGCGAGCGTCTGATAGTCATCGAAATCGGTCGTCGCCAGCACCCGCGGGAACTTGCCCTCTGTGATCGGAGCGGTATCTCGAACGGTCCATTCCCGCGGTACGTCGATGCTGATCGTCCGAGTGTCATCGGTCACGCGCACGAGACCTGCGGCAGGGGTGCCCAGAGCTCGGGCGGTCGGCGCGGCGGTCCCACGCGCCGGGAGAAAGGCGACGGGCGTGCGGGAGGGTGACGATGCGGCGGCGCGAACGGCGCCGGCGAGGTCATAGCGAAGAAGGCCGATGTTGATCGTGGTGGAGGCGCCCCCACCCGAGGTACTGACCGAGCCGAAGAAGTAGTAGCCGATTGGCCCAATGCCCTCTCGGAAATAGTCGACGCGGGTCGCGCTTTCGCGGTTGCCAGGGCAGACGAGTCCGAGACCGCTGAAGTTCTGGCATTGGGCGCTTTGGGAAGCTTGCCGCAGCGTGACTGCCGGTCCAGACACGTACGCGTTCTTTATCGATTCCGACCCGAGGCTCAGGAGGCGATCCGCCGCGACGAGTTCCCCAAAAAACCCGCCGCCGGGCTGGGCCCCACGCTCAGCGTCTAGCGCGACCCTGATCGTCACGCCGTCGAGAGAACCGACGAGCCTGTTTCCATCGACACCGAGGTAGGCCCAGCGGGTCGGAACGATCGACAGGTCGCTCCCCGAGAGCTTCTGGACGCTCACGGCATAGAGCGTCTTCCCCGCAATGGTTGTCGGCGCGCCAAGGCTGACCCGGAATTCGCCTTTTCTTTCGGTCGGCCGTACCCCGCTGGCGCTCGCGACGTGGTCCCAGCCGAACTCCCAGAACGATCCGGGTTTGAGCGCGAGCCTGAAATCGCCGAACTGTCCGGGAGACGCCGTCGGGCTCTGCGTCCCAGCTGGCGGGGAAGGCGATCCCGAGCCTCCGTGGGACGGCGAGGATCGTGCGCCCGTGAGAGCGGGTCCGACCGCCGCAAAGACCCAGACCGTTCCGAACGAGAGCAGAACCAGCGCGGCGATGGCCTGGCTCAGTCTCCGTGTCGGGACCCGGACGCTCCCCAGCGCCCCTCGAAGCCACGGAACGAGAGCCGTGACCATTTCCGGCCGCGGCTTTGTCGGCCCTTTCGGATCCACTGAGACAAGTTCGGTGCTCTGGGGCTCGGCGACGACTTCGGTCTGGACCTGCCGCGGGAGGAGTGCCGCGCCAAGGGCCGCCGCGCCCAGTGAGATCGCCTGCTTCGGGTTCGCGTCCACCGCGATGGGTCGGCCTGAAGCGCTTCGGATCGCTTCGGCGACGAGGGGAATGCGAGACGAGCCTCCGACGAGCAGGACACGCGAGACCTCGGCGAAACCGACCCCGGCCGCATCGGTCGCGCGTTTCAGAGTTCGGGTCATCTCACTGACGCGGGGACGGAGCATCGCCTCGAATTCGGCGCGGGTCAGGCGGACCTCGGTGTGCAGCGCCGGCAAGAAGACCGGGATGACCGTCTCGGTGTCCGTTGAGAGAGACTCCTTCGCACGGCGGGAGTCCTCTCGCAGGCGGCTGAGCGCGAGGCGCGCTGCCTGGTCGGATGGGGAGGTAGACGTGAACGCCGTGCCCAGAGAGTCGATCACGTGCGAGAGCACGGCCTCGTCGATGTCGATGCCGCCAAACCGTTCGATCCCCTGTGGCTCGCCGAGGAGCTCGAAGCCGTCATCGGTCTTGCGCACCACGGCCGCGTCCAGCGTCCCGCCCCCGAAGTCGAACACGGCGATCAGCTCGCCGGACGCGACCCGAGTGGTGGTCGAGTAGTGGATCGCGGCAGCCTGCGGCTCGCTCAGAAGCGTCAGAGATTCGACCTCGGCCAGCCGCGCCACCTCACGGACGAGGTCGAGCTTGTACGGACCGTACGTGGCGGGATGCGTGAACACGACCAGTGACGGTCGCTCCCCGCGCTCCTCCGAAACCCTCGAGATGACGAATGAGAGAAGTCGCGCCATGAGCGCCTCAGCCCCGAAGGGCGTTCCGCCAACGACGATCGGCGTTTGGTCGCCAAGCCGACGCTTGAACTCGCGGGCGGCTCGCGCAGGCTCGACCGTTGCGCGGCGTTCCGCGGCCTCTCCCACGAGGACCTCGCCGTCCTCTCGGACAAAGACAATCGACGGGATCGCCGTCGCGCTCGACCCGAGCGCGAACGGGGCAACGCCCGATGCGTCGCCGACTGCAGCGGCGGTGTACGTCGTGCCCAGGTCGACGCCGAGCGCGTATTTCATGTTCCGCTATGTCCTGAGCGCGTCAGTTATCGGGCGTGCCCTCGTCGCCGTCGGGAGGCCCCTCGGCCTCGGGAGGACGATGCGGGTCTTGTAGACCAGCGCCGCCAAGAAGACCGCCGGCAGCCATGTCCTGCGGATCGACGAGTGTGTTGACGAACTCGGGCTCCTCGGCTCCCGCGACTGGCCCATCACCTTCAGGCTGCGGATTGGTATACGGATCCGTCCTGCTTCTCGCGAGTTCCTCGCCGAACATCCGACTCTCCTGCGGGCTCATTCGGGCCGCCCCGGTCCCCGAGCCTTCCCGCCCGGGATCCGACGGCGTCATGCTCGACGGATCGGGCTGACGGGTTCTCCCAATCCCCCCGAGCCACCGGCGGAACTCCGCCGTTCGCGGGGTGACAGCGTCTGCGCCCTCGGGATTTGGCGTCGCCACCGCGGTGTCGCCGCCGATGGGCGCGCCGAAATCTCCCGCAGGCGACTCACCGTGGGTCTCCGCTTTGTCGGCCAGGTCGTCGGCCTTCGCCTGATCCTCCGCCGCAGGCGCAGCGCCGATCTCTTGGGCCGTCTGGGCACGCTCCTCTGCGGTCGTGCCGGGAGCCTGATTCGCCTGGTCCGCGAGATCTTGCAGCTCCCCTTCGTCCATCTCGTCGGAGATGCCGAGCTGCTGGTTCTTGGCTTCCTCGTCCAACTGCTCTCTCGCGAAGTCGAACCCCGTCGAGGGGCCCGTCCCGACCGAGCCTGCGGCGACGCGCGGATCGACCGCGAACCCGGTGCGCATTCCCTCCGCCGACTTGCCGCGGGCGGAAGTGGGGTCAGGTAGGCCGGCGCCCATGGCGACCTCCCCGACCGTGGGAATCGCGCGCCCTGTCGGGCTCGTCAAGGACACATCCGACGTCGGAAGGCCCAGGCCGGTCGCGCTCGCGAGATCGGGGATCCGACCGGCGATCCCGCCGAGCCGGTCCGTTGAGATCTGGTTGACGCCGAGATCCGCGGCGGTGGCCGCGTTTCGCGCTTCCTCCCGGCCGCCGGGCATCGCGGTCTCGCCGATCGTCCTCCTGCGCGTCGGATCCGAGTTGACGTTCACGTCAGTCGCGGACAGCGCGACCGGGTCATAGGTGAGTGTCTTGTCGTCGATCCGTCGCGGGGTGGTCTCCTCGTAGGCGCCGCTGCTGATGTCGTTCAGGGTCTCGCTGAGATTTTCGGCCGCCTCGTTCATCCCCATCGGGTCGGTGAGATCGACTCCCGAAAACGCGCTGTTCACTTGCTCGGCCAAGTCGCTGCCTAGATCGGCTTCGAGGAGCTGCTGATGGGCTTCGGCCTCCGCCTTGTCCGTGAACGTCTTGCCGTCGCTCGTCACGTATGTTGTGGGAAAGAGGCCACCGCCAAACTGGATTGGATAATCCGGCGGCGCACTCGGTTCGTCGTCGTCGTCGCCAAAGATCGCGTCGCCGATCGTGCCGATTGGATCCGTGTGCAGATTGACCAACGTATCGACAACGTCATTGCCGGTTTCCACGGTGAGTCCGGTCGGCCCCACGCTCACGCCCTGGCCCTCATCGTCGGTCACCTCAACCGTGCCGCCAGAACGATCGGCTTCGATCGCGACGTTGGCATCCCCAACTCTTCCTGCGTACGAAACGCTCGCGTTCGTTGGCGTCGCCGAACCGGCTGCACCCCCGCCCGCGACATCGAATTTGCCGCCAGACCGGTCAGCCTTAACCGATACGGTGGCATCGCCGACCTTGTCGGCGTAAGCAACGGACGCGTTCGTCGGTGTCGCCGTGCCAGATGCATTGCCTGCTGCGACGTCGACTGTGGCACCAGAACGATCTGCCTGAACTGAAACGCTGACGTCGCCGGACTTTTCGGATGGGACGGTCGCGTTCGTGGGCGTCGCCGAAGCGGTCGTCCCCCCGGCGCTCGCGCCGACCGCGGCGCCCGAGCGGGCGGCCTCGACCGAAATCGTCGCATCGCTCTTGCTCGCTTGCGCCGTCGTCGCACTCGTCGCACTCGTTGACGCTGACGATGCTGTCGAGCCGGCGTCCGCGCTTGCGCGATGCTCCGTCGTGGCCGCGCCCCGGTGGGGGTCCGCCGCGCGCTGCGGCTCCGCGGCGCGCTGCGGCTCGGCCGCATGCGCCGTACTCGTATCGCGATGCGCCGTTGTCTCGATTGCTGGCGCGGAGGCCGTCGCCGGATGAGCCCCGGCGGCGGTCTGCGGCTTGGATCGATCCGCCGGGGCGGCCATCTTCCGCTCAGCCGGCTGCGCTGCCTTCTTGGGTTGATCTGGCATCGTCGTCTCCCTCCCCCAACGGGCTCGGAGACGCTGCGAGCGAACCCCCGGCCCATCCTCACTACGCGTCCGCGTTGGTGGGTCGGATTATGTTCCCGGGGTCAATCCCTGCACCGCCTTGGGTGCTAGCGTCGGCGCGCGATGACCACTGCTGTTCCTGCGACACCAACCAGCCAACCTGATCTGCGGGTCTTGGCGGACGTCGCCGCGATCTGTCGCGACGAGAAGAGGCCGGATCTCGAACGTGCCGTACGTATCGCGGCCGCCCGCCTCGCGCGGACGGACACGGTGGTCTGCCTCGTTGGCGAGTACAAGAAGGGGAAGAGCACGCTCGTCAACGCCATCCTGGGCACGGACGTATGCCCCGTCGAAGATGACTTCGCCACTTCCGCGCTCACTGTCATCTCGTACGCCGAAGCGCCGATCGCGAAAGTCCACGGAATGGGTGCGAACGGCCGGACGATCGAGGAGATCGGGCTCGAACGCGCTGCGGAGTTTGTGTCCGAGCGAAGCAACCCGGCGAATGAGAAACGGATCGACCTCGTTGAGATCGGAGTGCCGAACGAACTCCTCCGCGACGGTCTTTCTATCGTCGACACACCCGGCATCGGTGGCTTCGGGCGCGCGTACGCCGCCGCGATCTTCGGCTTCCTGCCCGTGGTGGACGGGCTGGTCTTCGTCACAGATGCGTCCGCACCACTGAACGCGCAAGAGCTCCGATTCTTCATTCGCGCGCGTCAGGCATGCCCGACGGTGCTGCTCGCGCTCACCAAGACGGATCTTCATGCCTCATGGCGAGAAATCCTTGAGATCGATCGCGGGCATTTGAGCGACGGGGCGGTGGAGACCTTCCCGCTGGCGGCTCCGCTCCGGCGGCGAGCCCTCGCCGCTCGAGACCAAGAGCTCGACGACGAGAGCGGTTACCCAACGCTCCTTGCTTCGATCCGCAGGCAGATCGTCGGGCGGACGCAGAGCGCCGTTCTCGACAGGACCATGAGCGATGCAGCGCGCGCGTTGAATCAGCTCGCGTCGCCGATCGGCGCCGAGCTCCGGGCCCTCGAAGACCCGAGCCAGGGCGAGGCGTTGTCCCGTCAGCTCGCTGAGGCCGAACAGCGAGCGCGCGAGCTGCGGGACGCCGGGGCACGTTGGGCGGTGACGCTATCGGATGGGTTCTCCGATCTTCGGACGGAGTTGGATCAGCGGCTTCGCGAGGTGACGCGCCGGCGTCTCCAGGAAGCGGAGCGCGAGATCGAGAAGATGGATCCCGTCGTTGACTGGGATCGCTACATGGAGGGTATCCGGACGCAGCTGATCGAGGACGCGTACGCGTGCTTCGAGGCCGCGCACGACGCGGCGGAGGACGTCGCGAAGCGGATCGGTCAAACCATCGGCGAGGAGACCAGTCCACTGGCGGACGTTCGCGCTGAGGACGTAAGCGCGTCGCTCGCGCCTCGCGATCCGGGACGCCCGGAGGCGGCGCGGAGCGCGCCCGGCCGGCTCGAGTGGGGCCTTGGGATGCTGCGCGGGGCACAGGGCGGCGGCTACACGATCGCGTGGGCGACCGGCATCGTGGGCATCACCGTGGCGGCGCCGGTGGCGCTCGGGGCAGGCGCGCTCTTCGCCGCGAAGTTCGTCCTCGACGAACGCAAGCGGCAGACCGAGCGGCGAAGGCAGGAAGCTCGCACCGCGCTGAAGCAGTACATCGACACGCTCCAGTTCGAGCTCGGACGGCGGCTGCAGCAGAACCTCAATGTCCTGCAGCGCACACTCCGCGATCACTTTCAGACTCGGATGCAGGAGCTGTCGACCGCCCAGACGGAGACGGTCCGCGCGCTCCAGGCGTCGCTCGGCGCCGACCAATCGGCGCGCAAAGCGAGGCAGGCGTCGCTTCGGTCGCGACACGAGCGCCTGGTCAAAACACACGCGGCGCTGCGGCGTCCGCTCGCCCAGGGCTGATGTCGCTGTCAGCCCGCATCGAGGCGCTCACGCGCACGGCCGCCCCGCAGGACGAAGCCGCACGCGGCGAGCTCGAGCGGATCAGGTCGCGATTGCGCGAGCCGCTGCGCGTGGCGATCGCCGGGCGCGTGAAGGCGGGCAAGTCGACGCTGCTCAACGCACTCGTCGGTCAACGCCTCGCGGCCAGCGACGCCGGTGAATGCACGCGCATCGTGACGTGGTACCGCGACGGGCTCACCTACGACGTGACCGCGATGCTCCGCGAAGGCGGATCGCAGCCTGTGCTTTTTCGTCGCGACGACGGGCGGCTCGAGATCGAGCTCGGCGCGTTGCGCCCGGAGCAAGTCCGGCGGCTCGAGGTCACCTGGCCCTCCGCGCGCCTCGCGGGGATGACGCTCATCGACACGCCCGGGCTCGACGGCATGGACACGGAGGCCGAGGGCCGCACGAGAGCGCTCTTCGGGCTGGCGGAGGGCGAGGTTGGCGAGGTCGACGCCGTGATCTACCTCATGCGTCACGCGCACGCGTCCGATGCGGCGTTTCTCGAGAGCTTCCGTGACGCGTCCGTCGCGAAGCCATCACCCGCGAATGCGGTCGCGGCCTTGTCGCGCGCCGACGAGATCGGCTCTGCCCGCGCGGATGCGCTCTCGGCGGCCGCGACGGTCGCCGAGCGATACGCCCGTGACCCGAGGCTGCGGGCGCTCTGCGCGGGAATCGTCCCGGTGGCCGGTCTACTCGCGGAGGCAGGCGCGACCCTCCGCGAGAGCGAGGTGGCGGTGCTGCGAGCGATCGTCGCCCTTCCCTCGGCGCAGCAGGACGATCTGTTGCTGTCCGCGGACCGGTTCGCGAATCGCTATGCTCCCGTCGCGTCCGAGGCGAGAGCCGCGCTCCTTCGCCGGCTGGGTCTCTTCGGCGTGCGCTGGTCCGTCGCGCAAATCCGCGAAGGACATGCACAGACAGCGCAGGAGCTGGCGACCTCGCTCGTCGCGGTGAGCGGCATCCGCCGGCTGATCGAGATGATCGACGAGAACTTCGCTCGGCGGTCCGAGCTGCTCCGGGCTCGGATGGCGATCTCGTCGTTGAAGCGACTCGCACGTGCGGCCTCAACTCACGCTCCCGGTCGCGCGTTTCACGCAGAGCTCGAGCGTCTCGAAGCATCGGCGCCCGAGCTCACGCTTCTGGGGTTGCTCGATTTTGTCCTGTCGGGAGTCCTCGACCTCACCGACAGCGAGCACGAGGAGGTGCTTCGGGTGGCGCGGATAGGTGATGCCGCCACGCGTCTGGGCGCGCCAGCAGGGGATCGCTCGACGATGCGCGA
Organism: Candidatus Limnocylindria bacterium; assembly: GCA_036002305.1. GTDB lineage: Bacteria > Chloroflexota > Limnocylindria > P2-11E > P2-11E > 3-1-20CM-2-70-9. The sequence goes on along the minus strand of DASYTL010000024.1, from coordinate 72,266 downwards.
GATCGCGAACGAGCGGATCGAATACTGGCGGCAGCGAGGTTTCGACCCGATCGCCACCGGCAGCATGCGCGAAGCTGCCGACGCGTTAGTGCGTTCGTACGAAGGGCTGCTGGTGGAGGCGAGTACAGATCAGCCCGCCACGTAGCGATCCGAATCTATTAATGGCAGGGGGAGAACATTCGCGTTGCACGTCGTCCTTCGCAGGGATCGGCCTGACCGTGTGAAAGTCGAGCCGATCCTCTTCCTCGTATGGCGTCGACCGGCCGCTAAGCCGGACGGATGGCCTGTGCAAACGTGAACAACTCCTTCGGGTCGTACGCGCGCTTCACGCGCCGCAGCCGCGCGTAGTTCGCGCCGTAGTAGGCCTCGGGCCAGTCGACGAGGTCTGGGTCGGCGTAGTTCGCGTAGGCCGCGGGCCCGACGAGCGTGCGCACGCGCTCGTGATAGGCACGAAAGAGCGTCTGCGCCGCGGGAGCATCCGGCGACCACGAGTGCACGAACTGGAGCACCCCGAGCGCGCCGCGGTGCGGGAAGGCCGTCGTATCGGAGGGGACGCGCGCGACCGCACCGCCGAGCGCGTCGTAGATGACCGAGTACGAATCGCCCTCCAACGGGCCGTCGAGTCCCGTCGTGAGAACGCTGATCGCCTCCGCCGACAGGGGCGCCGTGGCGACGATCGACTTTGCCGCGTACGTCTCGCGCCGGAGCGCCCCGTCCGGGGTCTCGCCGATGAGATGGCATTGGGACACGGTCCGGCCGAGGCATCCCGCGTCGACCATCATCGTGTCCATGAACGAGCGCGAGCCGACCGATCGGATCGCGCGGGCTCCGGTCAGGGCGTCGAGGCGGTCCAGCTGGGTACTCAGCGAAGCGGTGCTCCCCGAGTGCACGGCGTAGAGCGTGAGCTGCGCGCCCGACCGATCCGCGTCGACGTGCAGATTCGACCAGAGGGCGTCTGGCGCTTGACGCATCCACTCCTGCCACCCCGCGATCACCGCGTTCGCCGCGGTCCACGGCCACGAGAGGAAGCCGAGCGCGAGCGCGCTCGCGGGGTGCGTGCGCAGGGTGAGCGACGTCACCACGCCGAAGCTCCCGCCACCCCCGCCGCGGAGCGCCCAGAAGAGGTCGGGCTCTCGAGCCTGGTCGCACGTCAGCACCTTCGCGGCCGCGGTCACGATCTCGGCCGCGACGAGGTCGTCGCAGGTCAGCCCCCACGCGCGCGACATCACGCCGATGCCCCCGCCGAGGGCCAGGCCGGCGATCCCCACGGTCGCGCAGCTCCCGCCCGGAATGCCGACGCCCGCGCTCGCGGTCTTCGCGTAGACGTCGATGAGCCGAGCGCCGGCGCCGACGATCACGCGGTCGGGGCGGACCTCGATCGAATTCAGCGGACCGGTGTCGATGACGAGACCCGTGCCGGTCGACCATCCGCCGTAGTTGTGGCCGCCGCTCCGGAGCGCGAGCGGGATACCCGTGTTCGCGGCGAACGCGACGCACTCGCGGACGTCGTCGACGCTGACGCAGCGCGCGATCGCATCGGGGCGGATCGCGTCGAAGCGCGTGTTGTAGAGAACGCGCCTGGCGTCGTATGCGGGGTCCGAGGGACGAACGAGCTCGCCTTTGAGCGCGCGCGCGAGCGCGCCCCAGTCCGGGATCCGTGCGCTCGGTGTGGCGGTGGGTCCCGCGGTCGCGCTCGGAGCTGCGCTTGGCGTGGGGCTCGCCGAAGACGGCGGGGCGAGGCAGGCGGTCAGCGCGCTCGCGCTCACGATGCCCGCCGCCCGAAGGAAACGGCGACGATCCATCACGGGCCTCTCTAGGACCCTGCGAGGGCGCGCACCTCATCGACGGCGGAGGGGTTCTCTAGCGAGCTGAGATCGCCGAGGTCGTCCTTCCCGAGATAGGCACCTCGGATCACGCGCCGCAGGATCTTCGCGTTGCGGGTCTTCGGGAGCTGGGTCACGAAGCGGACGGCCTCGGGTCGAAGCGGCTTGCCCAGGATCTCCGCGATCTTGTCCTGCACCGATCGCGCGAGCTCGGGCGTGGGCGCGTGCAGCGGACGCGGCACCGCGAAGACGACGATGACCTCTCCCTTGATCTCGTGCGGGACGCCGATGGCCGCCGCTTCCGACACCGCCGGATGCGCAACCGCCGCTGACTCGACCTCCGCCGGCCCGACGCGCTTCCCCGCGACCTTCAGGGTGTCGTCGCTGCGGCCCTCGATGTACCAGTAGCCCTCGTCGTCGATGCGCGCCCAGTCGCCGTGGACCCACACGTTCTCGAAACGTGACCAGTAGGTCTGGTAGTAGCGGCCTTCCGTCGTCGGCGGATCGCGCCAGAACCCCCGCGTCATACCGGGCCAGGGCTTCCGGATGACGAGCTCGCCGACCGCGCCGCGCACCGACCGGCCGCGCTCGTCGACGACGTCGGCGTCCATCCCCGGGCAGGGGCCGATGAACGATCCCGGCTGTAGCGGCGTCCAGGTCGTGCAGCCGACGATCCCGCCCGAGACCTCGGTGCCTCCCGAGTAGTTGATGATCGGGCAGCGCGATTCACCGACGTTGCGGAAGTACCACCACCAGGGATCGGGATTCCAGGGCTCGCCGGTGGACCCGAGGACGAAGAGCGAGGAGCGGTCCTTCGCGCGGACGGGCTCTTCTCCGGAGCGCATGAGACCGCGGATCGCGGTGGGCGAGATCCCGAGATGGGTGACGCGATGGCGCTCGACGATCGACCACATCCGCGACGGGTCGGGGTAATCCGGCGTGCCGTCGTAGAGGACGATGGTCGCGCCGAGCATGAGCCCGCCAGCGATCAGCCAGGGACCCATCATCCAGCCGATGTCGGTCGACCAGAGGATCAGATCGTCCTTCTGCAGATCGAAGCAGTGCGCGAGGTCCTGCGCGGCCTTCACCGGGAAGCCGCCGTGCACGTGCTGCGCGCCCTTGGGCTGGCCGGTCGTGCCCGAGGTGTAGATGACCATGTACGGGTCTTCGGCGGAGGTGTCCGCGATGTCCAGCAGGGCGCCCTCGTGCGACACGTCGGACCACGCGACGTCGCGGCCGCGCACCGGATACTTCCGGCCGACTCGATCCGCGATCACGACCGCGTCGACCGACGGCGCAAGATCGGCGGCCGCGTCCGCCGTCTCCTTCATCGGCACGACCTGCCCGCGCCGGTAGAAGCCGTCGGCGCACACGAGGACCTTGGCCTCGGCATCGCGCAGCCGGCCGGCGATGGCCTCGGCGCCGTAGCCCGAGAACACCGGTATGAACACCGCCCCGATCGCGCCGATTGCGAGCACGGCGACCGCGCACTCGACGGTGAGCGGGAGGAACACGGCGACGCGATCACCGCGCTTGACGCCTAGCGAGCGCAGCCCCGCCGCGAAGCGCGCGACCTGCTCCGTGAGCTCGCCGTAGGTGAGGCGGCGGATGGTCCCCTCCTCACCCTCCGCGATGATCGCGAGCTGCGCGGGATCGTGGCGGAGCGCCGTCGCCACGTAGTTCATGCGACCGCCGGTCCACCACATCGTCCACGGGATGCCGCGGCTCTGGTCGAGCACGCGCGTGTACGGCGTGCGCCAGACGATGCCGAGATCGCGCTCGGTCGCGCTCCAGAAGCCCCCGAGGTCCTCGGTCGACCACCGCAGCAACGATGCGTAGTCGCGGCAGCCGTTGCGCTCGGCGAACGCGCGGAGCCGGCTGCGCTCGACGTATTTCTCGGTCGGCGTCCAGGCGGGCGGCATCGCGCTCACGCTACCGCACCGGATCGATGAGCCAGTCGAGGTGCAGCCACACGATGCGCGAGTAGCGCCAGATGAAGGGCACGAACCCGAGGAAGAGCAGATCCGCGACGACCAGCGCGACGAGCAGGTCTCGCGTGGCGAGCCATACCGCGGCGACGAGGAGCGCCAGCGCCGGCACCCCGAGCGCGTAGCTCGCGACCATCGCGCCGGTCCAGTAGCCGGTCTCGCGCTCGAACCGCAGGCCGCAGACCGTACACGGATCGTTCATCGTGAACATCCCGCGCCAAACCCGCCCCTTGAGGCACCGCGGGCAGCAGCCGGTGAGGATCGCCCGGGTGCGGCGCACGTTTAGAAGTACTCCAGAATCGCCGCGGCCACGACGATCGCGACGAGCGTGCCCACGATCAGGATGAGCGGCAGCAGGTAGAAGGCCAGCGCGCCGATCGCGAAGATCGCGAGCGCGCGCTCGCCGCTGACGCCGTAATGCAGCTCGATGCCGCGATGCACGACGAAGGCGAACCACACCAGCATCGCGATGCTCACCACGTCGGCGAGCGGCCCGGCGGGCCCGCCGGCCAGGACGACGCCGGCGACCGACGTCGGGACCTGATAGACGAGCTCGGCGTAAGCGAACAGCACGAGGACCGGCAGGTACGGCCGGCCGCGCACCCCGCGCAGCCGCGCGGCCGCGTGCATGGCGCTCGATCCGAGCAGCCACAGGAAGATCGGCGTGACGGCCGAGGCGACGACGAGCGCGTCGAACGATCGCTGCAGCATGTACACGAGCACGGCGGTTCGCTCGACGCCGATCGCGACGAGCAGCGCATCGACGGCCGGACTGCGCGTTGGACCGAACACCAGGTCCTCGACGCTGACCGCGTTCGCCATCCGGTACGCGCCGAGCGTCGAGAACGCCATGGCCAGCGCGACGCAGACGAGCGCCGTCCCGAGCGTGCCGGTTTGGAGCGCCCAGGTCGCGAACCGTTTCGGCCAGCGAAGAGCGGCCAGGTCCGCGCCGCTCACCTGAAGGCGGCGGCGAGCGCTTCCCTGATGGCCTCGTCGGTGGCCGCGTCCACGGCCATTCGCGCGCGCCCGCCGAGCACGGGCGGGTCCTCGTCGTGTAATGACTCGGGCACCGGCTCGCCGAGCATCAAGAGGTAGTCCATCGACCAGGTTCGCCGCACCGCGTCGAGGTCGTAGCCGCCTCCGCCCATCGCGACCCAGCGATACGGCGTCGATGCGAACCAGCTCACGACGTGCTCACGGGTGTAGGTGGACAGCTGGAGATCCGTGAGCGGATCGGCGAAGTGCGAATCGATCCCCTGCTGCGTGACGAGCACGTCGGGACGGAAACGGTCGAGCAGCGGCGGCACGACCGCGTCGAAGGCGCGCATATACGCGAGGTCGTCGGTGTACGGGGGCAGGGCGACGTTGACGGTGTACCCGGCCCCCATGCCGGTGCCGCGCTCGTCGGCGGTGCCCGTGCCGGGAAAGAACGGGCGGCCGAGCCGCGGGATCATGCCGAACTCGTGCAGCGAGATGGTGAGGACCTGGTCGGTCTCGTAGAACGCCGCCTGCACGCCGTCACCATGGTGCGCGTCGATGTCCACGTAGGCGACCTTCATGTCCCGGTCGGCAAGGAGACCGCATACGATCGCGGGGTCGTTATAGATGCAGAAGCCGGAGGCCCGGCTGCGCATCGCGTGGTGCAGGCCGCCGGCGCCATTGAAGGCGACGCGCGAGCGGCCGGCGATGACGTCCTCCATGGCGACGATCGATGCGCCGGTCGTCAGCAGCGATGTCTCGTGCATCCCCTTGAAGGGAGGCGTGTCGCCGTATCCCGATAGGCCCCACCGTGAGTAGTCGCCCTTGGGATCGGCGGAAGCGTGGGCGATCGCGTCCACATACGCCGGGTCGTGGATCCGCTCGATCTCCTGGCGCGTGGCCTCCCGGGGCGCAAGGAGCCGGGCGTTCGGCCTGGCGAACGCGCCAAGACGCTCGAGCGTCTCGTGCACGCCGCGGAGGCGCCAGGGCTTGAGCGGGTGGTCTTCGCGATAGACATGGGAGGCGAGGCGCGGATCCCAGACGAACCCCGCCGCGCCGCTCACCGCACGCGCTCGAGCGTGACGAACGCGAACGGGTGCGAATGCCGCGCATCCGCGGCATGCGACTGACGGGCCGTCTCGCGCCATCGGTCCATGTCGAGCGGCGGAAAATACGTATCGCCAGACACCTCGGCATCGACCTCGGTCATGTAGATGCGATCGGCGAGCGGAAGGAAGTCCCTGAACACCCCCGCACCGCCGAACACGATCACCTCGGGGGCGTCCCGCACGAGGGCGAGAGCCTGATCCGGCGAACGCGCGACGAGGCATCCCTCGCAGCGGAACGCGGGATCGCGCGTGAGAACGATGTTCGTCCGCCCGACCAGCGGCCTGCCGATGGACTCGAAGGTCCGGCGGCCCATGATCAGCGGCTTGCCCATCGTGAGCTCGCGGACGTGCCTCATGTCGTCGGGAAGCCGCCACGGAAGCCGTCCGTCCTTGCCGATCACTCCGCGCCGGTCGCGCGCGACGACGAACGCGATCCTGGTCACACCGCCATCTTCGCCTTGATCGGCGGATGGTGCTGGTAGTCGAGGAGCCGAGCGAACCCGTCGAGCAACGGGCCCGGCGGCTCGCCGCGCTTGGCGCGCGCCACGATCTCGCGGTAGCGCGCGACGGCGTCGTCGACGCCTCGCAGCTCCGGATCGAGCCAGAGCTTCGGCGAGGGGAACGGCTCGCGCTCGAGCTGCTCGCGCGCCGCATCGACGTGGTCCCTGTAGACGTGCGCGTCGGCGAGGACATGAACGAGCTCGTGCGGCTCGAGCTCGACCTCGCGCGCCACGAGGTGGAGGAGCAGCGCGTACTCGGCCACGTTGAACGGAACGCCGAGCACGAGGTCGCAGGAGCGCTGGTACATCATCAGCGAGAGCTGCCGGCCCGCGACGAAGAACTGGAACAGGGCGTGGCACGCGGGCAGCGACGTCTGCTCGAGCTCACCCGGATTCCACGCGATGACCACCATGCGCCGGCTGGCGGGCTGCTCCCGAATGAGGCGTATGGCGTCCCGCAGCTGATCCACGCGGCGGCCATCCGGCGCGACCCATTCCCGCCACTGCTGTCCGTAGTTCCGGCCCGCGTCACCGACGAAACGCGCGCGATCGCGCCAGTAGTCGGCGAAGGCGTTGCCGTCCCAGATGCGCACGCCGAGCGCGTGCAGGTCGTTGACGTCCGAGCTGCCGGCGAGGAACCAGAGGAGCTCCGCGACCACCGAGCGGAACGCGAGCCGTTTCGTCGTGACGGCGGGGAAGCCGTCGGCGAGATCGAAGCGCATCGTCTCGCCGAAGATGGCGCGCGTCCCGACGCCGGTGCGGTCCGCACGGTCGTCGCCCTCCTCGAGTGCCTTGCGCAGGATCGCGAGGTACTGACGCACGTCTAGCCCTCGAGCCGGCGGTAGACGCGGCCGCCGGCCCGGATCCAGCGGATCGCGCCGGTCCCGTCACGCAGCACCTCCCCGCGCAGATCCTTGAGCGGACCCTCGATGCAGACGAAGCTGTCGTCGTCGATGAACGCGACCCGCGAGGGCGGCGGGTCGCTCGGCGCGGGCTTCACGCCGAGCACGTTGTGGCTGATCGAGCGATACAGGAGCACGCCGTCCCCCGCGGCGCGGAGCTCGACATCGGAAAGCGCGGCGGTGTAGCGCGCGACGAGCTCGTCGCGGCGGGTCTTCGTCATGCGCACGTGCGCGGGCTCGGCCTCGTCGACGCCGAGGTAGGTCTTGAGCGCCCACTTCGTGATCTCCTGATGGAGCAGACCGCCGCGGCCGGAGTTCGTCTGGACCGCGATCGCGAAGCCGCGCTCGGGCGCGAGCATGAGGATGCCCTGCTGCCCGATCGCCACCCCGCCGTGGAACTGGATCGTGACGCCGCCGATCTCGCGCAGGAACCAAGCGACCCCGACCGCGCGGTCGTTGTCGGCCGGCGCGAGGCGCGTGCGCATCAGCTCGAGCGATCCGACCGACAGGAGCCGGCCGCCGTCGGGCGCGCGACCGTCGCCGAGGTGGAAACGCGCGTAGGCGAGAAGGTCCCGAACGGTCGAGATCACGCCACCGACCGGGGTCGCCGCGCGGGGGAAGGCCCACGGGCGCGCGACGCGCGGCTGCTCGTCGACGATGACGTGGCCCACGGCGACGCGGTTGGTGATGGCCTCATCGGCGTTGAAGCAGCTCTTCGCCATCCCGAGAGGGATGAAGAGGAGCTCGCGCACCGCCGCCTCGTACGTCTTCTCCGTCGCGACTTCGATGAGCCGGCCCAGGACCGCGAAGCTCGAGTTGGAGTAGTGCCAGATCCCGTCGAGCGGAGTCAGCTGCTCGAGCTCGGCCATCGCCGCGACGTACCGGGCGAGCGCGTCGTCGCCCTTGCCGAAGTCGGCGAAGCAGTCGCCGAGCCACCCACCCGTGTGCGTGACGAGATGCCGGAGCGTCGCGCGATTCGCCGCGTCCTCGTCCCGCAGCCGGAATTCGGGGATGTAGCGGCGGACCGGCGCGTCGAGATCGAGAGCGCCGCGCTCGACGAGGCGCATGACCACCGTCGCGGTGATCGTCTTGGTGATGGACGCGATCTGGAACAGCGTGTCGGCATCGACCGGAAGCGGATGCTCGAGGTTGGTGACGCCGTATGCGGCGATGTCCTCGTCGCCTTCGTGAAGGACCCCGATCGCGACCCCTGGGACGTGGTGGCGGGACATCCCCTCCCGCACCAGCTTCTCGAGCTCCGGCCGCACGCGGGAATTGTGCGCGCGCCCTTAGGGCTGCGTCACCCCGCTGACCCAGAAGCAGCCGTTACGGAAGGCGACCTGCTTGACCAGGAACGGGATGGTGCTCGAGAGGTCCGCGGTGCTCGTGTCGACGAGCCCGCGAACCGCGTCGACCAGCCCTGGCGGCAGCGGGTCGGCGGAGAGACGCGAGACGCGAAGGGTGAACTTGTCGCCGACGGGGCCGCCGACAACGTCGGCGCTGGCGTTGACGGTGATGAACTGCGTCTCGGCCTTCGCCGTGCCGTGGATCCCCGCGCCGTCGATCGTGACCTTGGTGTCGCTGAGCTTCACGCCCTGCGGTGTCGGCGCGCTCGCGTTGGCGGCCTGGTTGAGCTCCGCCGCCGTGTAGACCACGGAGACCGGCGAGTTCTTGCTCTCGCGCGAGAATGCCCTCACCGACTCGAGCCGGGACTCGAGCGGACCGGACGCGAAGACCCGGCCCGGCGCGGTCGCGGCGCAGACGCTCGTGACCAGCGTGAGCTCCTCGAAGGGCGAGAGCACGAGCTGCGGGCCCGCGGTCAGGCTGATGCCGCTGCGGACGAGGTCGCCCGCGGCGTACGTCCGCGAGACCGCGCGCACCGGGCCGCGGGTCGTCCCGACGAAGCCCTCGACCGTGACCGTCGCGGCGGTCAGCGGGCTTGCCGAAGTGAGGAACAGACCCCAGCGCCCGGCGGCGGGATCGCGGACGGTGACCTTGTTCGCGGTCGCGACGCAGCCGAAGATCTCCGCCTTGCTGCCGGTCGGCCCGCAGGCCGCGCCGGTCGGCGCGACGACGAGGAAGCCGAGGCCCGGGGTGCCGGTGATCTCGAGGCGGGGCGACGGCGCGATCGGGGTCGGGCTGGCCGGCGCGGTGGCGCCATCGGCGATGGTCACCTGGGTGCCTGCCGGCACGGTCACGGTTCCACCGGCGGTCGCGGTGACCTGCAGCGTGCCTTCGTCGACCTGATAGGTCGTCTGCGTACCGCCCGCCGGCAGTGGCTGGACGAGCGTGATGAACGCGGTCCCGCGGACGACCGCGGTCGTGCTCGGCGTCCTCATCTCGTAGCGCGAGTCGGGCGTCTTGAGCTTCTGCACCGACGACCAGGACCGCCCGAGCGACTGCTCGAGGGTGACCTGCATACCGTCGCCGCTGACCTTGTTCAGCGCGAGGACCTTGACCTGTGACCCGGGATCGACGCTCAGCGTCGACGCGTCGAAGAACGTGAGGACGGCGCGTCCCTCGACGTTCGCCCGCACGAGGTCGCCGGTCTTGAAGATCTCGCCGTCGAGCGCGGGCCCGAAAGTGCCGCCGCCGCGGGACCCCTCGATCGCCGTGTTCAGGATGGCCAGGGTCGCGGCATCCGCCGCGGACACGCCGGAGCCGCGCGGGTAGTAGAGGAACGCCGCGATGGCGCCGACGACTATCAGCAGGACGAGGAGCTTCTTCACGCGACCCTTCCCGGAACGCGTCGAGGCTAGCAGAGCGGTGCGTCGTGAACGGGTCGCAGCCGGGTGTCAGCCGCTCTTTTCCCAATCTTCACGAAGCACTTCGCCGAGCCAGCGGTCGCGCCACTCGCCTCCACGGAAGGTCTGCTGGCGTCTGATGCCCACGGCGCGGTAGCCGTTACGTTCGAGAGCCTTGCGGCTCGCGACGTTCTCGGTGTCGACCTCGGTCGTCAGCTTGTGGAGGTTGAGCTCGCGGAACGCGTAGCGCGTGCGCAGCTTCATCGCCTCGGTCGCGAAGCCCCGGCCCCAGCACTCCTTCTCGCCGATCAGGATCCCGGTCGTCGCGTTCGCATCGAGCCAGTTGATGCGATGGATGCCCGTCCCGCCGATCGCCCTGCCCTCCGCCTCGATGACCCACCACACATCGTCCTTCGATTCGCCGATCTTCTTGAGGAAGTCCTGCTCCTGATAGAGCGCGATCGCCATGCGCCGTCCGAGAAAACGCGTGACGTCCATGTCGGCGAACCAGCGGACGAAATGCTCGGCGTCCTCGTCGCGTCCGGGACGCAGCGTGATTTTCTCGCCCTTCAAGACCGGTCCGAACATCGGAGCGGCCAGAATAGCGGCGGATGGAGCTCGCGTTCCTCGGTGGCGCGACCACGGTCACCGGCTCGCAGTTCCTTCTCGACACGGGCGAGGCCCGGGTGCTCGTCGACTGCGGGATGTTCCAGGGCAACCCCAACGACACGGTGCGCAACCGCCTGCCGTTCGCCTACGAACCGCGCGAGATCGACGCGGTCCTGCTCACCCACGCCCACCTCGACCACTGCGGACTCATTCCGCATCTCGTCGCGAGCGGCTACGGCGGCCCGATCTACGCGACCGCAGGTACGGCCGAGCTGGCCGGTCTCATCCTGCTCGACGCGGCGAAGCTTCAGGCCGAGTTCGCGAAACGCGTGGCGCGGCGCGCGCGACGGCAGGGCCGCGGTCAGGTCCCACGAGATGCCGAGGCGGAGCTCCGCGCGAGCGGTCCCGTGGTCACGACCGAGATCGACGAGCCGCTTTACGACGAAGCCGACGCGCTGGCCGCGCTTCGCCAGTTCAAGCAGATCCGCTACGGCGCGGAGGTTCCGGTCGCGAAGGGCGTGACCGCTCGGCTCATCGACGCCGGTCACATCCTGGGCTCGGCGATCATCGTCGTCGGCGCCGCCGGCCGGACGATCGTCTTCTCCGGCGACCTGGGACGGCGAGGCTCACCCATCGTCCGCGATCCGACGAAGCCGACCGATGCCGACTACGTCGTCGTGGAGTCGACGTACGGCGGACGGGAGCACGAGCCCGAGGCGCAGGCGGTCGCCGTCCTCGCCGAGACCGTGAACGCGGTCCACGACGCCGGGGGCGTGCTGCTCGTGCCGGCGTTCGCCGTCGGGCGCACGCAGGACATGGTGTGGGAGCTCGACCGGCTGCTCGCGGCCGACCGGATCCCGCAGCTGCCGCTCTACCTGGACTCGCCGATGGCCTCGAAGGCGACGGATATCTATCGGCGTCACCCCGAGTACTTCGACGAGGAGATGCGTGCCCTGCTCGCATCCCGCGACGACCCGCTCGACTATCCCGGGGCGATCGTGACGAACGACGTCGCGAAGTCGCGAGCGATCAAGGAGGCTCCGCGACCGTACATGATCGTGGCGTCGAACGGCATGCTGACCGGCGGGCGCGTGCTGAACCACCTGCGCACTCTCATCGACGATCCGAATGCGACGATCCTGTTCGTCGGCTATCAGGGCGAGGGCACGATGGGCGCTCATCTCCAGCGTGGCGTCAAGCAGGTCGTCATCGACGGCACCCTTCGTGAGGTGCGCTGCGGCGTGCGTTCGATCGACGGCTTCTCGGCGCACGCCGACGAGCCGCAGCTCCTCGATTGGATCGGCGCGTTCGGGACCGGCAAGCGCGAGGGCGACCCGGGTTTCCCGAAGACCGTGTTCATCGTGCACGGCGACCCGCTCGCCGAGCTCGCCATCCGGCCGAAGATCGAACGTCTCGGGTTCCGGGCGAAGATCCCCTCCTGGCGCGAGCGGGTGACGTTGGACGAGGTCGCTCCGTAGACTGCCGAAATGCCTGATCGCGCGGACAGCGAACGGCTCGGCGAGGCGGTCCGCGCGATCGCGCCAGCGCTTGAGCGCTTCTATCGCTTCGAGGGCCCTGACTTGGCCGCGCGCCGACGAGCCGAGTGGATTGCCCAACTCGACACGCCGTTGCCGGAGCAGGGCCAGGGCCTCGACGTCGTCCTCCGCTCGCTGAGCGAGGTGCTCATACCGAACGGGTTGCGCAACGGCGCGCCTGGCTTCTCCGGGTGGATCACGACGTCGCCAACGAGCGCGGGTGTCGCGGCAGCGCTCGCCGCCGCCGTCGCGGGTTCGCAGCGCTGGTGGGTTCAGCCGTTCAACTACCTCGAAACGGTCGGGCTGCGGTGGCTGCGGGAGCTGCTGGGGATCTCCGAGGAGCTGCAGGGCACTTTCACGAGCGGCGGATCGGTCGCCAACCTCGTAGCCCTGGGCGCCGCCAGGCAGCACGCTTTCGAGCGAGCAGGGATCGACGTCGCGCGAGACGGCATGCCGAACGACGCGCGCTGGGGCATCTATGCGTCGAGCGAGGTTCATCACGTTGTCACTCGCGCCGCGGCCGTGCTCGGGTTGGGTCGGAAGAGCATCCGCACGCTCCCGGTCGATGACCGTCAACGGTTGCGCATACCGGATCTGATCCGTGCTCTCGACACCGACCGAAACAGGGGCATCCGTCCGGTGGCGATCGTCGCAACCGCCGGGACGGTGAACACCGGCGCGGTTGATCCGATACCGGAGCTCGCGGATATCGCAGCGCAGCGCGGTATCTGGCTGCACGTCGACGGCGCATACGGAGCGTTTGCGGTCCTCGACGACCGCGTCGCGTCGCTCTTCGAGGGCATGGCCCGCGCGGATTCGGTCGCCGCCGACCCGCACAAGTGGCTCGCCGCTCCGCTTGGCTGTGGGGCAGTGTTCGTGCGCGACCGCGCAACGCTCGGACGCGCGTTCACCCTCGAGCCGGCCGAATACCTCGAAGGTTCCGCTAGCGCCGGCACGCCGCAGTCACCGTTCGACGAGTTCGGTGAGCTCTACCACGACTTCAACGTTGAGCAGTCGGCGCAGTCGCGCGGTGTGACGGTGTGGGCGATCCTCACCGAGATCGGACGCGACGGTTTGCGCGATCGCGTTCGCCGGCATCTCGATTTCGCTCGACACCTGGAACGTCGCGTACGCGACGACCCGCGGCTTGAGCTCGTCGCGCCGGCGACGCTCTCGATCTGCTGCTTCCGTTACCGCGAGCGCGCCGCGGACGAGGCCGCGTTGAACGACCTCAACGCGCGGATCGCGAAGCGCCTCCGCGCGGAAACGCCGTACGTGCCGTCGACCACCGTCGTCGGCGGACGGTACGCGCTGCGGCCCTGCTACATCAATCCCCGCGCCACCTTGGCCGAAGTCGACGGCCTCGCGGACGAGGTCGCACGCATCGGCGATATGGAAGTCGCTAGGCGACCGGCCGCTGTGTAAGCGCTGCCGAGAGCAGCACCTCGTCACCTCGTCTGTCGCCGACGTCGAGCTTCGCGCGGATCCGGGTGAGATGGACGCGCAGCGTGTTGGGCGACACCCCAAGGCGATCGGCGAGCGACGCGCGGTCGAGGCGCTTGCCCTCGCGGGAGAGCAGCTCCATCTCGCGCAGGATCCCGAGCTCCCTCCAGGTGAGCCCGACCGTGCGCAGGTAGAAGGTGGCCTCGTCGAGCGCCGACGATCCGACGGACGCCGCGCTGTCCGTCTTCGCGCGGCGCAAGGCCGCCTCGGCGTGCGCGCGGATCTTTCGCGCGAGCTCGCGCGCGGCGGGATCGCGCTCGGCGGCACGACCGAGCCAGGACGCGACCTCCGGCAGGTAGTACGCGAACCCCTCGCCGCCCCGCGTGCCGATCTCACGCACGAGACCGACGGCGCGCGACGCGCCGCCCCCACGAACGAGGGTCTCGCGCCAGTACGCGGCGTGGACCGCGGCGCCGAGCGCCCAGTGCGCCATGCCACGGGCTTCGTACTCCTTCGCGGCCTCGTCGAGCATGCGCACGCCGCCGCGTGGATCGCCCTTCTGCGCGCGGACGATCGCGCGCACGTTGTTGCGGAATTGCTCGTCCTCCGGGAAACCAGTCGGCGCCCGCGTGAGGATGCGATCCGCGACGTCCGTGTCCCCGCGGAGCAGCGCGAGGTGCGCATGGTCCTCAGCCGCGCCGGTCGCGCTCTGCCGCGCGAGGCGATCGCCATCCGCGATCTCGCCACGCTCCATTCGCGCGCGCGCGAGGCAGAGGCACGTATACCGCCAGACCGAGGAGCCGTACGCGCGCAGCCCGGCCTCCGCCTTGGTGAACGCCTCGGCCGCCTGATCGATGCGACCGGCGTACCAATCGACGAAGCCGGTCGTGTACGTCGCCCAGGCGATCTCCCAGGGATCGCCCACGCGCGCGGCGTTGCGCACCGTCGCCTCGGCGGCCACCGTGGCGTCGACGTAGTCGCCCGAGTGCGAAAGCAGATGCGCGAGCTGACGCTGGACACGCGTGACGACCAGGTCCCGCGAGCGGCCCTTCGTCGCGGTCTGCAGCGCGTCCTCGGAACGGCGCGCGCTCGTCAGCGCCTGGGTGATCTCGTTCTGCGCGGTGAGGACGATGGACGTGCCGAGATAGAGCTCGGCGAGCATGAGCGGGTCGGACGCCGCGTGCCGCTCGGCGAGCTTCTGGAGGCGCGGCGTCTCTTCCCTGCGGACGAGGTAGTACGAGAGGTGCAGGAGGTCGATCGCCACGCGCGCTTCGAGGAAAGGATCGCGCACGAGCGGGAGCACCTCGTTCAGCTCGGCCCACGCGAGATCGAACGACTCGAAGTACTTCAGGCAGCGCGCGCGGAGGACACGGCGCTCGAGGCTCTGCCGTCCGCTCGAGAGGCCGGGTAGGAGACGCTCCGCGTCGGCGCGCGAGAGCGGGGCGAGCGCCTGCTCCCGCAGAGACGGCATCCATGTATTACGCCATGACTAGGACTTGGGTTTCCGAGCGCGGTCAGGCAGTCGGCGGAAAAACCTTCGCCAGCTCGCTTGTGTGCCCGTGCGAGTGGTCGGCCTGGTACGCGGCGAAGTGACCCGCATCGACCTCGCCCCACGCGCTGTGGACCGCCGGCCGCGCCGCCACGCCGGGCCGCTGGAGGAGCTGGACGATCCGCGAGTGCGCCGCGGAGAGGCGCTTCGAGAGCTCCATCGGATCGCGCTCGTTGTTCCGCCTCTCGGCGGCGAGAGCGTCCTGGTCGTAGGACGCGACGGTCGGCCGGTCGACGTCGACGCACAGCTGGACGCGGTCCGCGAAGATCTCGCCCGCGTCGGCGAGGTGGCCGATGATCTCGAGCGCGGTCCACTGATCGAACTTCGTGGCGCGCAGGCGCTCGACCGGCACCGTCCGCGCGATCCTGGCGATCGTGGCGGCGTCGTCCGCGAGCTCGAACGCCCGATCCTCGTCGTACCGCAGGCGCTCCATCCCCTAAACGGTATCGCCCGACGGGGCGCGTGGCACGAGGCGCCCACGGCCGGGCCGGCCGAGCACCTGGCCGCGCTCGAACACGACGTCGCCGCGCGAGAGCACGACCTCGGGCCAGCCCGTGACGTCCCAGCCCTCGTACGGGTCGTAGTCGCAGGCGGAGTGCAAGTCCCCCGCGCGGATCGTGCGCCGCGCGTCCGGATCCAAGACGACGACGTCCGCGTCCGCGCCGACGGCGATCGCTCCCTTGCGCGGGTACATCCCGCCGATGCGCGCGGGCGCCGTGGCCAGGACCTCGACGAGCCGTGCCAGGGTGAGGCGGCCCTTGCGCACGCCCTCCGAGTAGAGCATCGGGAGCAGCGTCTCGAGGTTCGACACCCCGGGCGGGACGCGGTCGAAGCTCAGCCCCGGCGCGAGCTTCTCAGCGCGCCGGTGCGGGATGTGATCGGTCCCGACCGTGTCGAGCGTGCCATCCGCGAGGGCCGCCCACAGGGCATCGACGTCCTCTCGCTCGCGCAGTGGCGGCTGGCCGACCCAGAGCGCGGCGTCCGGTCGGCGGAACTGGCCGCGCGTGAGATACAGGTAGAGCGGACGCGTCTCCCGGTAGACGTGCGCCGGAGCGCCGCGTAGGAGATCGAGCACGCGGCGCGACGAGAGGTGCACGAGGTAGATCGCCGCGCCGGTTTCGCGCGCGTGGCCGATCGCCATGCGCACCGCGACTTCCTCGGCCTCCGGCGGCCGGCTCTCCGGGAAGAACTCGACGCCGCTGCGCCCGGACGCGTGCAGCTCCTCGGTGCGCCTTTTGATGATGGCGTGGTCCTCCGCATGGACCGCGACGAGCGCGCCGGAGCGCGCCGCCACGCGGTACAGGGCGAGGTAGTCCTCCGTCCGCTCCACGAACTGCGGCGCGACCATGAAGACCTTGATGCCGGCGTGACCTTCGCGCGCCAGGGCGGGGATCTCCGCGCGCGCGGCCTCGGTCGGATCGGTGACGACGGCGTGGAACGCGAAGTCGGCGAGCGAGCGCTCCGCGTCGCGCATCCCGCGCTCGATGCCACGGCGCAGCGAGCCGTGCTCCTGGTAGACCATCGAGGCCACGGTCGTCACCCCGCCGGCGACCGCCGCACGCGTACCGTGCTCGAAGTCGTCGAGCGGCCGCCACGTCGGCGTGGACGCGAGATGGGTATGCAGGTCGACGCAGCCCGGGAGTACGAGCTTGCCGCGGGCATCGATCTCGCGATCGGCCGGCCCGATGTCGCCGATCACCGTGATGCGCTCGCCCTCGATCCCGACATCCGCGCGGCGCTCGCCGTCCGGAGTGACGACGATCCCGCCGCGGACAGCGAGATCCGTCAGTCGCCGTCCTCTTCGAGCCGTGACAGGCGGTCGGCCTCGTCCTGAGCGGCGAGCGCGTCGATGAGCTCGTCGATCTCGCCGTCCATCCGGCGCTCGATGTTCGAGACGTTGTAACCGAGCCGCCGGTCGGTGATGCGGTCCTGCGGGTAGTTGTACGTCCGCATCTTCTCGGCGCGCTCGCCGCGGCCGATCTGCGCCCGGCGCGCCGAGGACTCCTCGGCGTCGCGCTCCTCCTGCGCCCGCGCGAGGAGGCGTGCCCGGAGAACGGCCATGGCCTTGGCCTTGTTCTGTAATTGGCTGCGCTCGTCCTGGCACGTGACGACCTCTCCGGTCGGCAGGTGCGTGATGCGGACCGCCGAGTCGGTGGTGTTGACGCCCTGGCCGCCCTTCCCGGCGGCGCGGTACACCTCGACCTTCAGGTCCCGCTCGTCGATCTGGAGGTCCACGTCCTCGGCCTCGGGGAGGACCGCCACCGTCGCGGTCGACGTGTGTATGCGGCCCTGCGCTTCGGTCTGCGGAACGCGCTGGACACGATGGACGCCGGACTCGAACTTCAGCTTGGAGTACGCGCCCTTGCCGGCGACCTTGAAGATCACCTCCTTGAAGCCGCCCTTCTCGGAGAAGCTGTGCGAGAGGGCCTCGGTCTTCCACCGGTGACGCTCCGCGTAACGCGTGTACATGCGGTTGAGGTCCCTCGCGAACAGGGCCGCCTCCTCCCCGCCCTCGCCCGCGCGGATCTCGACGATGACGTTCTTGTCGTCGAGCGGGTCACGCGGCACAAGCTGAGAGCGCAGGCGCGCGCCCAGCTCGGCGACGTCGTCGGTCGCCTCGGCAACCTCTTCGCGCGCCAGATCGCGAAGGTCCGCGTCGTCGCCTTCGGTCAGCGCTCTAGCCTCCGCCAGGCGCTTCTCGGCCGCCCGAAGCGATCGCACCGTGTCGACGACAGGCGCGAGCGCCGCCATCTCCTGCCCCACGGACCGGATGCGCGAGGGATCGGAGGTCGTCACCGGATCCGCCAGCAGGCGCCCAAGCTCGTCATAGCGCTCCTCGACTTTGACCAGGCGCTTGCGCAGACCCGAGGTCAGCGTCTCGGTCATGCGGCTGCCTCGGCCTCGCGGTCACCGGCGAGGGCCTCTTCGAGCGACGCCACAGCGACCTCGATCATCCGGTCGTCGGGCCGGCGAGTGGTGATGCGCTGAAGGAGGATCCCCGGAGCGACAAGGATGCGCACGAGCGGATGCCGCTCCCGCGCCGCGCCGAGCCGTAGGACCTCATACGAGATCGATGCGACCGGGATGACCAGCGCGAGCCGGACGACGAGGTCGACGATCAGGTTGACCCGCGGCAGGAACGCGAAGATCGCGATCGTCAGCACCACGACCAAGAGCAGGAATGCCGTGCCGCATCGAGGATGTGCCGTCGGGTACGGCGCGATGCGCTCGGGCACGAGCGGGTCGCCGTGCTCGAAGGCGTGGATGGTCATGTGCTCGGCGCCGTGATACGCGAACACGCGCCGAACGTCGGGCATGAACGAGATGGCGGCGAGGTACCCGATAAGCAGCGCGAGACGTATCACACCCTCGACGATGTTGAGGACGACGGAGCTCGGGATGGTCGCGCGCGCCACGCTGGTGAGGAGGTAGGGCACGCCGATGAACAGGAGGAGCGCGCCCACCAGAGCGATGCCCAGGACGAGCGTGTTCCCGGCCTTGCCGAGCTGTTCCGGCTCGCCCTCGAGCTGCACGTCGGCGGACTTCATGAGCATGCGGACCCCGTAGCTCAGCGACTCCCACAGCACGACCACGCCGCGGATGAAGGTCAGGCGTGCGAACCGGGAGTGCAGCAGCGGTGAGCGCAGCGGCTCGCGGTAGCGATAGATGGCACCGTTCGGTCTCCGGCACGCGAGCGCGATGGTGCGCCTGCCGCGGATCATCACGCCCTCGATGACCGCCTGGCCGCCATAGAGCGTTGGCTTCCCGTCGCGCTTCTCGTTCATGCCTCGACCGCCGAGCGCCGCGGGACGTCGTGGCAGGAGCGGCACCGCGCCTCGTAGGCCTCCTTCGCGCCGATGACGATGATCGGCTCGTCGTAGAAGGCGGGGACGCCGTTGACGATCCGCTGGGTGCGCGTCGCGGGCTCGCCACAGACGACGCAGATCGCCTCGAGCTTCTCCACGCGCTCGGCGAGCGCCAGCAGCACGGGCACCGAGCCGAACGGCTCGCCGCGGAAGTCGAGGTCGAGACCGGCGCAGATCACCCGGCGCCCGCTCGCGACGAGCGAGCGGACCACACCGACGATGCCATCGTCGAAGAATTGGACCTCGTCGATCCCGACCACACTCGTCTCCGGTCCGACGAGATCCGTGATCTCCGCGCTCCCGCGGACCGGCCGCGCCAGGAACGTGTCTCCGTCATGCGAGCGAACGATCTCGGCGCCGAACCGGTCGTCCACGGCAGGCTTGAACACCTGGACCGCGCGGCGGGCGATGACCGCGCGCTTCACGCGACGGATGAGCTCCTCGCTCTTTCCGCTGAACATCGAGCCGACGATGATCTCGAGACCGGCATGCCCGCCGGCGATGGTCGTCGGCACCTAACGGTGCGGAGCGGCCTCCGCGGACGCGGGCGCGTCGGCCGCTTTCTTCGCGTACCGCTTGGTGAAGCGTTCGACGCGACCCTGCACGTCGAGGATATGCTGCGTCCCCGTGTAGAACGGATGGCAGCCGGCGCAGACCTCCACGTGGAGCTCCGGCTTCGTCGACCCCGTCGTGTAGGTGCGGCCGCAGGCGCACACGATCTTCGCCTGCATGTACTTCGGGTGGATCTTCTCTTTCATGGGCTGACCTCTAACTGGCTATGACGCTGACGCGCCGACGGTCGTCGCGCGCCGGCTTGAACTCGACCGTGCCGGCGATGAGCGCGAAGAGCGTGTGGTCCTTGCCCACGCCGACGTTGTTGCCGGGAAGGACCTTGGTGCCGCGCTGCCGGACGATGATCGTGCCGGCATCGACGCGCGCACCCGCGTATTCCTTCACGCCGAGCCGCTGGCCGGCGCTGTCTCTTCCGTTGCGGGTCGAACCCGCGCCTTTCTTGTGTGCCATCTCTATGCCTCGATCTTCGTGATGCGGAGCGTCGTCTCGCCCTGACGGTGACCGCGCGTCTTCCGCGACCGCGTCTTGTTCTTGTACTTGAACACGCGGATCTTCGGGCCTCTTCCGTGCCTGACGATCTGGGCGGTCACGATCGCGTCGGTGACGAAGGGCGTCCCGGCGCGAACGCGAACGCCGTCCGCGAACAGCAGCACCTGGTCGAGAATCACCGTCTCGCCGGCGTCGCCCACACGCCGATCCACGGTGATGACCGCGCCCTCTTCGACCCGGTAGCTCTTGGCGCCGCTTCGGACGACCGCGTACACGGACCTTTCGACCTCTCCGAACAGAAAAAGTCGCCGCGCGGCGTGCGCGACGTAATGAAAAGTATAGCCGACGGCCGGCCGCGGTCCGGCTACGCGGCCGCCGGCAGGCGCGCCGTCGATGGGCGCGCCCACAACCGCAGGGTGAACGTAACGAGCGCCAGGAGGATGGCGAGACCCATCACCGGCGCTGTGAAGCGCTCGAAGAAGGTGATGTTCGCGAGCAGCACGAGGATGAAGGCCGCGACGCCGGCGTTCATGCCCCAGAAGATGACGTCGTCCGCCCAGGCGAGCACCGCGCGACGCTCGGCCGTGAGCTCGATGAGGAAAGCGAAGTTCAGGTTGGTCATCACGCCGACGAAAAGCGCGTGGTCGAGCGTGACGGCCACCGACATCGGCACCTCGGTGAAGTCCTTGTAGATGTTGAGCACGAAGAGCGCGAGGATCAGGTAGATGATCGAGCCGACGTTGAAGACCAGGAAGGGCACCGCCACGGCGGCGTGACGAGCGCCGCCGGCCCGCCTCCAGCTCGAGCGGACGGCCGACCACCCGACCCGCACGATGAAGATGACGAGCGCGGGGATCTCCAGAAGGACCGCGCCACCGGCCGCCTCGCCTTGACCCATGACGAAACCAACGGCGATCGCGAGCGCACCGAAGAAGAGGAGCCCGACCTGGATCCGACCGGCCCAGGAGGCCGGCGTCGTCATGGGCCGCTGCCAGTACTCGATGAGCCCCATCCCGAGCAGCAGCAAGAAGCCGATGACCTGCGCGGTTATGTGGCCGGCGATCACGTTCATCGGGTTGAACTGCTCGCCCCGGGCGAACGCGAACTGCGCGTAGACGCCGAGGATCGACCCGATGACCAACGATGTGAGGCCCGCGATCGCGGAGAGCTGCGGCACGCTCAAGCGTCCGGGCCCGATCCGCCGCATCCCCACGAGGAGCCAGCCGAGCAGGAGGACGATGGCGGCGAGGACCGGGACGCTGAGCACGGCGCGCGCCACGAAGTTGCCGCTCCAGAACCCGGCGACGTAGAGCGGGACGCTGGCGACGAGCGCGACGGCGAGGCCGCGCACGAGCCCCTCGTTCGCGGCGCGGGGCGCCGTGCCGCCGAAGATCCAGAGGCACGCCGCGGCTACGCCGAGGGTGATCCAACCGAAAGTGCCGGCGTGGACGTGCGTCAGGAGGACCCCGCGCTCGAGGGTGCCGAAGATCTTCGTCCCGTTCGCGACCCCGATGAGCACCGTGACGACGAAGATGAGCATCGCGGCCTGAAGGAGCCACCCGATCTCCGGGCGGTAGCGCAAGGTTCCCACGGTCTCCTCCCTCAGCGCGCTCGCGAGTCGAGGGCGACCACCTGCACGTTCTCAGGCAGTGAGCCGCGCGTCACCGACAGTTTGGGGACCGGCGTCAACTCCTTCACGCCGAGCTCGTGTAAGAGCCGGTCGAAGGGCGTGTCCTTCCGCCTCGCGTCCGGGTCGTAGGACATCGGGACGACGACCTTCGGCTCGAGCTGGTGAACGACTTCCGCGGCTCGTGCGGCCGTGAGATTCACGTCGCCGCCGGAGATCGGCACGAGGACGACGTCGACGTCGCCGAGGCGCTCGAGGTCCGCGGCGGAAAGCTCGTGGCCGAGGTCGCCGAGGTGGCAGATGACGAGGTCGTCGAGCCGGATGGCGAAGACGGTGTTGCGCCCGCGCGCGGAGCCCTTCGAGTCGTCGTGGAACGTGCCCACGCCGGTCAGGAGGACCTCGCGCACCTCGTACTCGCCGGGGCCGCGCAGGACTACCGGCTCGCCCCCCACCGACTTGAGGCTGGAGTGACCGGGATGGTCGTGCGAGATGGTCACGATCGCCGCGTCGGTCTTGGAGATCGCGTGGCCGGATGCGGGGTCGGGCGGGTCCGCGAGCACCACCCCCTCACGCCCGCGCATGCGGAAACAGGCGTGGCCAAGCCATGTCAGGTCCATGGAGGGGCCGAGAATACGCGAAACACCGCGCCGGCCCCCCGGGTAGTGCGAGTGGCCCCGACAGCTCCTGGCCGGCGCAACGGAGGCTCGGCTGACCGGCACCGACCAGGACGTCGTGAAGGCGTGCCTCGCCGGTCACGCCGACGCGTATGCGACGCTGGTCGAACGCTACGGCGGCCGCGTGTTCAACATCGCGCTCCGCATCACCGGCGAAGCTCACGCGGCCAACGACTGCGCGCAGGAGGCATTCATCCGGGCCTATCGCGCACTGCACCAGTACGATCCCGCGCTCCCGTTCGGACCGTGGCTCTATCGCATCGCCACGAACGCGAGCCTCAACTACGTCCAGCGGTGGCGTGCGCACGAGACCACGGTCGAGGAGCTCCCCGATCCGCCCGAGGAGGCAGAGGAAGGGCCGGAGGCGACCGCCGTGCGGCGTGAAGAGCTCGCCGAGGTCGTCGCGGCGATGGCCGAGCTGCCCGCGGCGTACCGCGCGGCGCTGACGCTGCGCCACATGCAACAGCTCTCCTATCAGGAGGTCGCGGACGCGCTCGGGATACCGCTCGGCACGGTGAAGACCCACCTTCACCGGGCTCGCGCCGCGCTCAAAGCGCGCCTGGCGGCGCGAACAAAGGGCCGATCCGCGTGAGCGGCTACTCCCCGGACGACCTCGAGCCCGCGGAGCGCCCCGTCCATCGGCTGCTGTCGACGATCCCGCCGCAGCCGCTTCCGCTCGGCTTCCGTGACGCGGTTATGCGGCGCGTCATGGAGCGGGCGGCGCCGACCTGGGAATGGATCGTGGCCGGCGTCCTCGCGCTGCCATCGCTCGCCTTCCTCGCGTTCCAGCTGGTGTGGCACGGCGACGAGTTCAGCGTCGCGCTCAACAACGTGGTGAGCGCCGCGGCCGCCGACAGCGCCGAGGCGTTCTTCTTCATCGACGGCACCACCGTGCTCGCGCTCGCGCTCCTCGGCGTCGCGAGCCTGCTCGCGACGCATGCCTCCGTCGCCGCGCCGGCAAGGCGGAGGGGCCCCGCCGCCCGATGAGGCAACGTGACGCGCTGCTCGTCCTCGGTGCCGTCATCCTCGCCGTCGGCATATCCGCGATCCTGCTCGTCTCGTCGCTCGGGAGCGCGGCGACCGCATCCGGCGGTCCGCGCCGGATCTTCTTCGATGCGCGCAACCCGCCGCCGGCGGCGCGCACGATCGTGGAAGCGCAGCGGGAGCTGCCCGCGGCGCTGCAGCCCATTGCTGGGGTCCAGCGCCGCCTCGCTGATACGGCACGCGACGCCGCGTTCTACCTGCTCATCCTTCTTGGAACATCCGCCGCGCTCGTGCTCGCCCGCGAGCAGGTGGTGAGCACGTACCGCGCCTCGCTCGGGGGGTGGCGCGCCCAGCTGCGCGTACTCGGCAGCGGTCTCGCGGTCATCGGCATCGGCGCCTCCGCGGCCGCGCTTTCGTGGATCGTGTTCCTCGGATCGGTCTCGAGCCTCCGGAGCGCCGGCTTCCTGGGAGTGCCCGCGGCCCTCCAGGTCGGCCTTGCCGTCTTCAGCGTGACGCTCGCCGTGGCCGGGCTCGCGACGCTCGTCGGATTCGCGGCGGCTTCGTGGCGTCTGGGCGACGCGCTGTTTCAGCTCCCTCGCGTCCGCCGCTATGCGGCGAGCGTGCCCGCACCTCTCATAGCGCTCTTAGGAGCGACCCTTATCTATGTCGCGTGGCAGATCCCCTACATTGGCGCGCTCGCGGTGGTGGGCGCGATCGCGTACGCGCTTGGCGCCGTCGTAACGGCTCGTCTCGCGCACTCGAACCGTTCGCAGGTCACGACCTCGCCGCACGCCGGGCCGGGGGGTAGCGGCACATGACCGTACTCAGGGGCATCCTCACGACGTGGCCCGGCCGGCTGTTCGCTTTGGCCCTGGTCGCGATCATCGCCGGCGGCGCGGTCGTCGCGTCGCGGGTGAGCGCGCAGCCCGCAAAGCAGGAGCCGCGCACGCAGGCCGTGACGAAAGGCTCGGTGACCCAGAGCGTCGCCGTCTCGGGCTCGGTCGCCGCGCTGAACCAGGTGAAGATGAGCTTCAAGACCCAAGGGAAGATCGCGGCCGTCTACGTGTCGGTGGGACAGCAGGTAACGCCGGGGCAGCCGCTCGCGAAGCTCGACACCACCGACCTCGAGTCGGCGCTCGCGCAGGCGCAGGCGAACCTGACGACGGCGCAGAACAACTACAACCGCACGGCCTCGACGTCCGGCGACGCGCAGCGCTCGCTCGCTCAGGCCCGACAGCAGGCCGCGCAGGACCTCGCGACGGCCGAGGCGGCGCTGAACAAGCTGAAGACGAGCTTCGCCGCGGCGAAGACCAACTCGACCTCGCTCATGCGCGCGGTCTACGCCGACATCCAGACCTACCAGGGCGGGATCGACACCGCCTTCACGCAGCTCGACACGGCGTTGATCGAGCCGACTCAGAGCGGGTCCGACTTCCGGAGCGCGATCAACGCGCTCTACGCCGGGCTGACGCCGCTGGTCAACGCGCGGGGCTTCTCGTCGAGCCTTCTCGGTCCGGCGCTGAACGACTACCAGCGCGCGCGAAATGACCTCGGCGTCGCGATTGGCCAGTTCGACGCGGCGATCGAGTCCGGCTCCGACACGTCTGGGCAGAGCGCGCTGTTCTCCACCGCGATGACCACCTACAACCTCGCCGTCTCGCGCCTGAACGGCGCCATCGATGCCACGAACGGGCCGCTCTCGCAGGTCTCGAGCGCGGTGACATCGGCGCAGGCGTTCCTGAACAGCTCGACCTCGCGGTACAACAGCGCGTACGACGCGCTCCGTGCCGATCTCGCGACGCTTCTCACGACGGTCACGAACGAGCAACAGCTCGCGAGCGCGACGAAGACGAAGATCACGCAGGCCACGACCTACCTGAACACGGTCAACGACGCCATCGGCGGCTCGCTCGCAAGCGCGATGCAGAACGTCATCACGACGCCGCAGCGGGGGCAGCAGTCCATCGACTCCGCGCAGTCCTCGGTGAACGCGAAGCCCTACGACATCGCAAACGCCCAGGCGAGCGTCGACAACGCCGCGGCGGCGGTCGAGACCGCGAAGAGCAACCTCGCCAACGCGGTCGTGACCGCACCCAGCGCGGGGGTGGTCGCGTCCATCGCGTCGCAGGTCGGCGAGACCGCGGCGAATCCCTTCATGGTGCTCGCGAACACGACCTCGATGGTGCTGCACGGCACCGTCGGCGAGAGCGACGTCGCGAAGCTCAAGCTCGGGCTCGTCGCCAATGTCACGGTCGACGCCGTCGGCGCGGCCGCGCGCATGACCGGCAAAGTGACCTCGGTCGATCCGGTCGCGACCATTCAGCAGGGCGTCCCGGTCTACGGGATCGACGTCACGATCGATCTTCCGGGCGCGCAGGTGAAACCGGGCATGACCGGGACCGCGAACGTGATCATCGCGAGCAAGCAGGGCGTCCTCACCGTCCCGAACCTCGCGATCCGCACCGCCGCGGGACGCCGCTACGTGCAGGTCCTGAAGGACGGCGAGGCGGTCGACGCCGAGGTGACCTTCGGGATCGCCAACGACACGGTGACCGAGGTGGTGAGCGGCCTCGCCGAAGGGGACCTCGTGGTGCTCCCGCAGGCGAGGGCCACGGCGACCACGCGGCCGGGCGCTCCGGGCCCGGGCGGGCAGGTGATCTTCGGCCGGTGATCGCGAACGTCGTCGAGCTGCGCGGGATCGCCAAGACCTACCGCATCGGGCGGGAGATCACGGTGAACGCGCTGCGCGGCGTCGACCTCGACATCCGCCCGGGCGAGTTCCTCGCGATCATGGGCCCGTCGGGCTCGGGCAAGTCGACGCTCATGAACGTCCTGGGGTGCCTCGACGTGGCCGACGCCGGCTCGTACACGCTCGCCGGCGAGAACGTCGGAAAGCTCTCGGACGATAAGCTCGCCGCGATCCGCAACAAGCACGTCGGCTTCGTCTTCCAGACGTTCAACCTCCTCTCGCGGCTGAACGCCACCGAGAACGTCGAGCTGCCGCTCATTTACGGAGGCGACCGCCGGGAGCGCAGGCAGCGCGCGCTCGCGGCCCTCGAGCAGGTCGGCCTCGGCGACCGCGTCCATCACCGCCCGAGCGAGCTCTCCGGCGGTCAGCAGCAGCGTGTCGCGATCGCCCGTGCGCTGCTCAACGATCCGTCGATGATCCTGGCCGACGAGCCGACCGGGAACCTCGACTCGCGGTCGAGCGCGGAGATCCTCTCGATCTTCCAGCGCCTGAACGACCTCGGGAAGACGGTGGTCATGGTCACGCACGAGGCTGACGTCGCGGCTCACTGCAGGCGCATCGTGCGCATGCGCGACGGAGTGATCGCGCGCGACGAGCACGTCGCTCGCCCGCGGCGCGCCGAGGACGAGATCGCGGCGGGGATCGGCGCGGCCGAATGAAGCTCTACGACTCGTTCCGCTCAGCGCTCCAGTCGCTCGTGGTGAACAAGCTCCGCTCGGCGCTCACCATGCTCGGCGTGATCATCGGTGTCGCCGCGGTCATCGCGATGGTGTCGGTCGGCAACGGCGCTTCGCAGAGCGTGCAGAACACGATCCTTAACCTCGGGTCGAACCTCGTGACGGTCACGCCCCAGTTCGGGACCGACCAGGGCCTGCGCGGGGCCGGTACGCAGGCGCAGAACCTCACGCTCGACGACATGCGCTCGCTCCAGAGCCAGCTCGGCGACAGCATCGCCGCGGCCGAGGCGGAGCAGCAGGCCGGCCGCTGGCAAGTGACCGCCGCGGGCCAGAACTGGAACACCCAGGTGAACGGCGTGACCGAGGACTACCCGGTCGTCCGCGATTGGGGCCTGCAGAGCGGCGACTTCTTCACCACGTCGGACATGAACGTGAACGCGCAGGTCGCGGTCCTCGGGGCGACGACCGCGACGAACCTCTTCGGCGACGCGGACGCCGTCGGCCAGACGATCCAGCTCCGCCAGGCGTTCGGCGGCGGCGGGCCGGGCGGAGCCCAACGCGCTCGCATCCTCAACTTCAAGGTCGTCGGCGTGCTTGGCACGAAGGGGAGCACGTTCGGGCTCATCCGTGACGATCAGATCCTCGTCCCGCTCACGACCGCGCAGCGGGTGCTCACCGGGAGGCTGAACCAGGTCAATCAGATCGTCATCAAGGCCGCGTCGAACGAGACGATGGACCTCACCACGAGCGACGTGACGAACATCCTCCTGCAGCGCCACAACATCGCCGATCCCGCGAGCGCCGACTTCACCGTGACGAACCAGAACGACACGCTGAACGCGCTCGGAGCCGTGACCGGGACGTTCACCCTGCTGCTTGGAGCGATCGGCGGCATCTCGCTGCTGGTGGGAGGGATCGGGATCATGAACATCATGCTCGTTTCGGTGAACGAGCGGACGCGCGAGATCGGCATCCGCAAGGCCGTCGGCGCGCGACGCAGCGACATCCTGAATCAGTTCCTCATCGAGGCGATCGCGCTCACCGGGATCGGCGGGGTGATCGGGATCCTGCTCGGCTGGGCGATCACGGAGGTCGTCCATCGCATCCCGCAGGCGGCGAGCCTCCCGCTCCTCATCACGACCGGCACCGTCGTCATCGCCGTTGGTGTTTCGGTCGCCATCGGGGTCGTGTTCGGCCTGTACCCAGCCCTGCGCGCTGCACGGCTGCACCCGATCCAGGCGCTCCGCTACGAGTAGGCAAAGGGGTAGAACCGTGAAGACACCGCAGATCGTCATCGGGGCCGTCGCGTCGCTCGCCCTCGTGGGCGGCGGCTTCGCCGCCGGCATGGGCTTCGAGAGGACGCAGTCCTCGAGCAGCGCGACGCCGGCAGCGGCGCCCACGGGGCGCGGAACCGCGGTTGGTCGTCAGGGGGCGGGCGCCAGTGGCGCGCTCGGCGGGCAGGTCCCGATCACCGGCCGCGTGCTCGCGGTGAACGACGGCTCGATCACCATCGCGGCGGTCGAGCGCGGTCAGGGGCAGCTGGCGGCGGGGGCATCTCCGGCGACGACCTCGCGGATCGTGCTCGTGGGCGCGAGCACGCGGATCGTGAAGACGACCGAGGTCGAGCTGAAGCTCGCCGACCTCAAGGCGAACGACCAGGTCACGCTGATCGGCACGACCGACGGCGCCGGCCTCGTCTCGGCCACGACGATCGTCGTCGGCCCGACGAACGTGCTCGGGCAGCTCTTGGGATCGCAGACCGGGACCCCAGGGGGATTCGGCGGACGTCCGGGCGCGAGCCCGAGTCCCAGCGCGAGGCCATGATCGTGGCGTGAACAGGGTCAGCGCGGCCGGTCCGTCGCGCTTCGGCGACGAGCACCGGCCGTGGCTGGACGCGCTGGTCGCGGCCGGCCCGCCTCCGCGTGGGTTCCATCTGCCCGAGCTCACGCAAGCCTCCGCGGTCCTCGATGAACTGGGCGTCGAGCGCCGCGACGCCGCGGAGATCATCGCGGCGTGGCCCGGGCCGGTGCGTGACTCCGAGCTCTGGTGGCTCCTCGAGCGCGCGTATCACCTGCTCGTCCGCGATATCGGAGGGATCGACGTGTTGCGGGCTCCCTCGTTGCCCGGCTCTTTCGGCGCCGCCGGACGCTTCTTCTGGACCTATGTCTTCCTCGCGGCGCTCGGCGACGTGCGCGAATACCACGAGCGCCGCGGCATCCCGCGCGAGGTCTCCGACACCACGCTCGCGGATCTCGGCCGCAACCTGAGCCGAGACCGCCGGCTCTTCGGCGAGGGCGGCCTGCGGACACACGGCTGGCTGACGCTTCACTTCCGCGGCGCGATCTACGAGCTCGGACGGCTGCAGTTCAACCGCATGCACGTGCGCGCCACGGAGACCGGTCCCGGCGGGCCGCGCGAGGGCGACCACGCGCTCGGCGTGCACATCCCCGAGGGCGGTCAGCTCGCGTCCGCGTCGTGCGACGCTTCGTTCGGCCGCGCGCGCGAGTTCTTCGCTCGCCACTTTTCCGAGACGCCCGCCCGCATCGCGATCTGCACCTCGTGGCTCCTCGACGAGCAGCTCGCCGACTACCTTGAACCGGGGTCGAACATCCTTCGCTTCCAGCGGCGCTTTCGCGTCATCGGTGGGTACGAGGCAGACGCCGACATCCTCCGCTTCGTGTTCGGGCGGATCGCGCCCGCGCTCGACGAGCTTCCCGAGCGCACGACGCTGGAGCGCGCGGTCGTCGCGCACCTGCGCGCCGGGAAGCACTGGCGCAACGGCACCGGCTGGCTCGAGCTCTGACGCGCGAGCTAGTCACTGAGGTGGCGACTGTCGGTCCAGAAGTGGACCGACAGGGCGCCGGCGGCTCAGCAGACCCAGGCGCGTCAGCGCCGAGGACTACATCTTGTCGGGAGCGCTGACCCCCAGGAGACCGAGCGTCTGACGGAGCGCGACCTGCACCGCTTGAACGAGCCGTAGCCGCACCTTCGAGCGCGGCAGGTCGGCTTCGTCGACCACGCGGAAGTCGCGGTAGAAGCCATGGAACGCGCCGGCGAGCTCGAGCGCGTATGTCGTGAGCTGGTGCACGCCGTAGTGCCGCCGGATGTCGTCGACCAGCTCCGGGAAGCGCAGCGCGAGCCGGACCAGCGCGAGCTCGCCGGGATCCCCGAGCAGCGAGAGATCCGCCCCCTCTGAACCGACGCCGCGCTCCGCCGCGGTGCGCAGGATGCTCGCGATGCGCGCGTGCGCGTACTGCACGTAGTAGACGGGGTTCTCATTCGACTGCTGCACCGCGAGCTCGAGATCGAAGTCGAGCTGCCGATCGGCGCTCGACTGGAGGAAGAAGTAGCGCGTCGCGTCCTTGCCCACCGCCGCGATGACGTCCTCGAGCAGCAGGAACTCGCCCGTCCGGCGGGCCATCCGCTTCAGAACCCCCTCGTGCAGGAAGCGAACGTATTGGTAGAGGACGACTTCGAACTTCTCGAGCAGGCCGAGCGCCTTCAACGCGGCACGCATCTGGATCAGGTGGTAGTGGGTGTTCGACCCCCAGATGTCGATCTTCTTGTCGAAGCCGCGCTCGCGCAGCGACTGCAGGTGGTACGCGATGTCCTTGCCGAGGTAGCCGGGCTCGCCCGTCGAGCGGACGAGCACCCAGCCCTCCTTGTCCTCGACCGCCTCGCTCGCCTCGTACCAGACCGCGCCGTCCTTCTCGTAGACCTTGCCGAGCTTGCGCAGCTCGGCGAGCGTCTTCGCGAAGTAGCCCGATCGCATCATCTCGGCCTGCGAGTACCACGTGTCGTAGTGGATCCCGAGCATCTCGGTCACGCGCTTCGCGTCGCGCAGCACCCACTCGACGCCCAGGTCGCCGAACCGCTGCGCCTGCTCCTCGACGGACAGCTTCATCCACCGGTCGGCGTCGCGCGCCTTGATCTCCGCCGCGATGTCCTTGACGTACTCGGCGGGGTACGCGTCGAACGGTATTTCGATGTCCTCGCCGTGAAATTGCCGGTAGCGGATCGCGATCGAACGGCCGAACGTCTCGAACTGCGTCCCGGTGTCCTCGACGTAGTACTCGCGCTCGACCTTCGCGCCGGCGAACTCGAGGACCGACGCGAGCACATCGCCGAGCGGTCCGCCACGCGCGTTCGCCACGGTGAGCGGGCCAGTGGGGTTGGCCGAGACGAACTCGACCTGAAAGCGCTTCCCCTCGAGCGCGGCCGAGCGTCCGAAGTCCTTGTCGGCGTGCACGATCTCGTCGACCTGAGACGCGAGCCACCGGGTATCGAGGCGCACGTTCAAGAAGCCGTTCAGCTCTTCGACGGCGGCGATCGGCGGCGCGACCGGGACCCGCTCGCGGATCGCCTTGGCGATCTCGCGCGGGCTCTTGCGGACCGGTTTCGCCAGGCGGAGCGCGACGCTCGAGGCATAGTCGCCGTGCTCGGGGTTGGCAGGACGTTCGACGTCGACCGCAGTCCCGTCGACGCCGGTCCACCCCAGGTCGGACGCGGCGCGCCGCAGTCCCCCCGAGATCGCGCGCGCGATCTCGTCGCGCAGCAATTCCGTGGTCACGCGGGCGAGTCTGGAGCAGGGTAGGCGGACACGACAACGTCGCCCGACGGCTCGTGCGCGGAGAAGAGCCGCCAGGTCATGAACGTCGCGACGCCGTAGGCGACGACCAGCGTCACCAGGTTGGCCGTGAATCCGGCGGGTCCGATCGCCCCGCGCAGCGCGCCCGAGGCGATCGCTCCGGTGGCGTTCGCCGCGCTCCAGGCGACCGCGAGGACCGCGTTGGCTCCGGCGCGCTCGGCCGGGGTGAACGACGACAGCGTGAACGCGTTCATCGTCCCGCTCGCGCCGAACATCAGGAAGTGCCTCACCGCGAGCGCGGCGACGGCGATCGCGAGCTCTCCGGTGAACGCCGCGACGATCGCGAACGGCAGGGAGAGCATCTCGACGGCGACCACCGAGGGCACCGCCCCGAACCGCGACGCGACGAAGCGACCGTGAACGAGCGCGCCGAGGCTGCCCGCGACGGCGATCGCGCCGAGAACGAGGCCGAGCCCGCCGAAGGTGATCCCGTAGCGGTCCGCGAAGAACAGGTTCATGAACGGGAAGAAGCTCCCCGCGCCGAAGCCGAAGATCACCTCGATGACCAGGAAGCGGCGAAGGAGATCGTTGCGTACCGGTGGGGCGAGGGTCTCGCGCCCGACGGGCACCGCGCGTATCGCCAGCACCGGCACGATCGAGAGCGCGGCGATCGCCCCGCCGCTCGCGATGAGCGCCCGGAGCACGAGCGGGTCACCTGGATGCGCGCCGAGGAACGCGGCGACCGGAGCGGCGAGCGCCCCGGCGAGCACGCTCGAGAGGAACGCGGCCCCGGTGCCGAGCGCGATCTGCTGGCCGAACCGCGCCGCGCGCCGAGCCGCGACGGTCGCGTCGGCGAGGAGCGCGGCGCCCGAGGAGCTCGCGATGATGCCCCCGAGCCCGACGAGCGACGCGGACAGGAACAGCGGGACGAGCGAGTCGAACACCAGGATGCCGCCCACGCCCGCACCGGTGAGGGTTCCACCAGCGATGATCGCGGCGCGGCGCGAGCGCCCGCGCGTCAACGTGGCTGCCGGGATGGCGCCCGCGAGCACCCCGACCGCCGGGGCACCGGCGAGCACGCCGATCGAGAGCTCGCCGAACCCGAGGGCGCGGTACAGGAAGTTGAGGTAGAACGACGCGACGCCCAGGCCGAACGCCCCCAGCGCGGCCGCCGCGAGATAGAGGACGGCGTCGCGCCGCCCCAGCCTCAACCCTGCTGCGGCTGGCCGAGGGTCACCTCGACCGACTGCTCCTGGCCATCGCGGATAAGCGTGAGCTTGACCTTGTCGCCGGGCCGGAACTTCACCATGAGACTCGGAAGCGGATGCAGCGCGTCGATCGCCTGGTCGTTGACCTTGGTGATGATGTCGTTCGCGCGGATGCCGGCCTGCGCCGCGGGCGACCTCGGGACGACCTGCGTGACCACGATCCCCGTCGTCCCGGCGGGCAGGCCCAGCTGAGCCGCCTGACGCGGCGTGAGCTGGGTGTACTGGATCCCGATGAAGCCGCGGACGACCTTGCCGTTCTTGATGAGCTCGTCCGCGATCTGCCGGACGGTGTTGCTCGACACCGCGAAGCCGAGGCCGGTCGCGTCGCCGACCCCGAGCGTGTTCACGCCGATCACTTGACGCCGTGCGGCCCATATGAGGGGGCCGCCGGAGTTGCCAGGGTTGATCGCCGCATCGGTCTGGATCAGGTCCTCGAGGATGATGTCGCGCGTCTCCGGGACGCGGCGGCCCTTCGCCGAGACGACCCCCTGGGTGACCGTGTTCTGGAACTCGCCGAGCGGGCTGCCGATGGCGACGGTGATGGAGCCGACCGGCACCTCGTCGCTGTTCGCGAGGACCGCCGCCTTCAGCCCCTGGGCCGTTACCTGCAGGACGGCGAGATCGGTGAAGGGATCGCGACCGACGAGCTTCGCGCCCACCTTCTTGTTGTCGTGGAAGACCACGTCGAACGCCGCGCCGGCATTGGCGTCGCGGACGTTCTCGACGACGTGATTGTTGGTGATGATGTACCCGCGCTGCGCGTCGATCACGAAGCCTGAGCCGCTCCCCTGCGGCTGCCCGTTCGAGCCGTAGTTGATCACCGTCACGACCGACGGCAAGAGCTCCTGCACGACGCCAACGGTCTCCTGATCGATCGTCCCTGAGACTGACGGCCCCGGGCTCGGGATCGTCACGCCGGACCCCGAAGGGCTCGGCGACTGGCCGTCCCGCGAGGCGACGTAGGTGGCGACGGCGCCTCCCGAGATGCCACCGATGAGAACCCCGACGAGCAGCGGGGCGGCCGCGCGAGCGCCGCTCACAAGGGGCTTACTCGGAGGCTGCGAGCGGAGCGAGCGGCCGAGAGAAGGAGATGGAAAGGCTGCGCGAAGCGCACATGACTCCTTACCGGCGCGGAACCCGTCCGGTTTCGGCGTTCGCGCCGGCCGCGGCCTTGCGCCGCCGAGCGGTCGGTCGCACGGCTTCGGGCTCGACCATCTGGCCGACCGCGGTGGCCCGGACCTCGAGATCCACGTGCCCGTCCGGCTCGATGGTCACGTTCCACCCGCAGGAGATCTCGAGCTGCTGGTACACGCGCTCGAAGCCCTGCTCGGAATTCGTGATCGAGTAGATGGGCCGCGTAGAGACCTCGCACGGTGGATCGAGCGCGAAGCTGATGTCGAAGTGCCGCGACTCGGAGTGCACCGCGATCTCCGCCACGTGCCGCACGTCGATCGGCTTCCCAGCCGTCGTCTTGCGCGTCCCGACGGTGATCACGTCCGCCGGGTTCTGCTCCGAGAGCAGTCCCACGTTCGACACGCTCGTGAACTGCAGCGAGATCGGACCCTCGCCCTCGTTGCGCAGGCGATAGCGCACGCCCGCCGCGAGGCCCTCGTCCGCGATCCGGATGTCCTTGCGAATGCCGAGCCCGGGCACGCTCGCCAGAGCTTTCGCCGGCGGCTCGAGGATCAGGCTCACCGTGCGGGCCTCGCGCTGCGGCGTCAGCTGGTAGTAGTACGCGTGGAGCACGACCGGCTCGGCCTTGCCGACGCGGAAGCTGTCCTGGAAGAGCGCTCTGCGCGCCACGTCGTACTCGAGGAGCTTGGACAGACCACGCTCCTTCGCGCGCACCGCTTCGTGGATGGATTTCGTTTCCCTCTCCGCGGCCTTGCCCACGAGGACCTTGCCCGCCTTCTCCGCGCGGCGAAGCGCTTCGTGCTCCGCCTCCGGACGGCGCGCGAGCGTGTCCACGAGGTTCGTCGCGGACGCGTAGATGTCCCACTCGATCACCGCGCCACCCTGCACGTGCACGAAGACCGCGCCGGCGTTCCCGCGGAAGATGTATTCGTCGTACCCGTCGACGTCGTAATCGCGCTGCTCCCCGGCCGCCGTCCGCCGCTCGGACAGGATGCGCTCCGCCTTCAGGAGTGACGCGTACGCGTCGGCGCGGAGGTGTGGGAAGTAGATGCCGCCGAACACCCCATGCCAGTACACGTCGTTGCCCTGCGCGCGCCAGAGGTTCTGCTGGGCCTGCCGCACCTCGGTCGACGCGTCGAGGATGCTCCGTCGCGCGAGCTCCTCGCTCACGATCAGCATCCGCTTGTGCAGCCCGTTCGATTCGGGGTACTTCGCGAAGAAGTTGCGCCACAGTGGCGCGACGACGAGCGCGGCGAGCTCCTCCCCGAGCTTGTTGCGCGCCTGCTGATAACGACGCGCCGCGTTCGGCTCCAGGGCCCACTCGGCCATCTCGGGGTACGAGCCGCCGGGAACATAAATACGGCGCGCGGGCTTCTGGAATATCCACGCGTCTTCGAGGGTGGTCGTCTGCAGGAAATCGGCCTGTGCGATCGCGGTGAAGAACTGCTCCAGCCAGCCGTCCTTATGTACGCGAGCGTACGTACCGGGCCAGGCGCCGAACTTCTCGCCGTCGTCCGCATACACCACGAGCCGCGCGCCCTCATCCGCGCGTGCGCGCAGCTCCTTGATGGTCTGCCCGACATCACGGAACGGGATGAGGTAGCGAAGCTTCATGCTGCCGGGGAAGACGATCAGCGGCAGGCCCTGGTCCTCGGTGACGTACGACTCGCCGAGCTCTTGCGGCCGGAGACCCGCCTGCAGGAAATGCTCGTCGTCAAGGACCGTGTACGCGACGCCCGCCTCGGCCAGGAGCGACGGGAGGTGGGGCTCCCACACGCGCTCGGTCAGCCACGCTCCGAGAGGCCGCTGTCCGAAGATCGCGTGTACCCGATCGCTCA
This sequence comes from Candidatus Limnocylindria bacterium, assembly GCA_036002305.1. Lineage (GTDB taxonomy): Bacteria > Chloroflexota > Limnocylindria > P2-11E > P2-11E > 3-1-20CM-2-70-9. Next base: position 36,619 of record DASYTL010000024.1, on the reverse strand, counting down.
GGGCGCGGATCTGTCCGACGCCGTCGCGCCGGGGCACGCCCACGAGGACCGGCTCGTAGTAGCCGCCTGAGAGCAGCTCGATCTGCCCGCGGCGCACCAGGTCGGCCAGGTCGCCGATCACATCGGGACGGTTGGCCTCGAGCCAGTCGAGCAGGGGACCGGAGAAGTGAAGGCTCGCTTTGACCTCGGGATGGCGATATAGGGTGGCGACGAGCGGCGCATACGCACGCTCGGTCACCTCCTGGAACACTGACGGGAAGTTCCCGGCCGGCTGGTGCTGGTGGAAAACCAGCGCCAATCGCAGGCGATCGGCCACCAACGACACATTTTACCAAAAACGGCTGCGTCGTACGGTCTGCGTACATCGTGCATGTCTGCCTGTCGACGGCCTCGACAAGGAGACGTTAGTCACTCAGGCTTGGGCAGGTTGTTCGGACGCCTCGTGCTTTACGGCGGGCTCGCACTGGCGCTTACGATCGTGGCCTTCAGCGCCTGCGGGCCGCAGCCCGAGGCCCAGCCGTCGCCCAGCGTCACGACCCCGCGTCCGTCCGTTTCGCGGTCACCCACCCCCACTCTCGCGGCGTCGCCCACCGCGACCGCAACGCCGCGGCCGAGCCCGAGCGCGACGCCGGCACCGACGGCTCCGGCGAGCCCGGGCTCGACGCCCGCAACCGCCTGCCCACGCCAGGTGGGCGGGAGCGCCAACAACCAGGCGCAGCTCGTGGCGCTCCGGGTCGCGCACAACCCGGGCTTCGATCGGGTGGTCTTCGAGTTCGGCCAGAGCGCCGCGCCGGGACCCTTCGGTGTTCCGGCTTACAGCATCGAAACGGCCAACTCGCTGTCGGGCCCGAGCGGTCAGCCCGTGCCTATCCAGGGCAACGCGCTGTTCGGAGTCCGCTTCCAGAACGCGTCCACCCAGAATCCGAACGGCACGCCGAGCTACACGGGCAGCACCGACATACGTCCCGCGACCCCGCTCATCAAACAGGTAAAGCTCGTCGAGGACTTCGAGCGCGTCCTCGTCTGGGGCGTCGGCCTCGAGCGTCTCGTCTGCCCGACTGTGCTCACGCTTTCGTCGCCGATCCGCGTCGTGTTGGATTTCGCAACGCCTCCTTGAGATAATTCGAGCTCCGCATTCGACTTCAGGGGAGCCGTCCACCGTGGCTGAAGCACAAAAGCTCGCGATCCGCCCGCGCGCCGTTCTCGGCAAGAAGGTCAACGCCCTTCGGCGCAAGGGCGTGCTTCCGGGCGTCGTCTTCGGAGGGCACGCCGACTCGACGCCGGTCGAGACGGACCTGCACTCGTTCGAGCTTTCCTACCGCCGGTGGGGCAACACCACCCTCATCGCCCTCACCGGGCTCGACGGCGGCGAGGTGCCCGCGCTCATCCACGACGTGAGCCGGGATCCGGTGAGCGGCCGGATGCTCCACGTCGACTTCACCCGTGTTTCACTGACGGAGAAGACGCACGCCGACGTGCCGCTGCATTTCATGAAGGAGTCGCCCGCGGTGCGCACGCTCGGCGCCGTGCTGCTGCATGCCCTCTCGGAAATCACCGTCGAGGCGTTCCCGCAGGACATCCCGCGCGCGATCGAGGTCGACCTGTCCGGTCTGCTCGAGATCGACGACGCGATCTACGTGCGCGACCTCGTCGTGGATGCGACGAAGATCCAGATCGAGAACGATCCGGACGAGCTGGTCGTCAAGGCCGTGCCGGTCAAGGTCGAAGAGGAAGTCAAGCCCGCCGCCGAGGCTGCGGTGCCCGTCGAGGGCGAAGCCGCTGCCGAGGGCGCGGAGGGCGAGGCTGCCGCGCCCGCGGCTGCGGCCGGCGAAGGCGGCGCCAAGCCCGCCCCTGCCGCGGCGAAGGGCGCGCCCGCCGCCGAAGCCGCGAAGGGTCCGCAGCAGAAGGCCCCCGCTGGCGGAGCGCAGAAGAAGAGCTAGCGCTAGCCCGCGAAGTCCGCGAGCGAGGCATCGGGAAACGGGTTGTCCGCGCGCTCGAGGCTGCGAAGCTCCACCTCGTCGTCGTACGCGTTGCCGCCGCGCGCGAGCGCGACCGCGCGACGGAAGCGGTGCGCGTGAGCGCGGAAGCGCTCCACCGCGTAGTCCGCCGCCTGTCCCGTCGTGACCAGGAACGGCCAGTCGCTCGACTGCGCAAGCAGGAGCTCACGGGTTGCCTGGCGGGCGGCGCGCTCGCGGAACGAGTCGCCCCGCGGCTCCGACGCGCGCAGGTCATCTCGTTCGCGCGCGATACGCGCGAGCTCGTCCCACATCCATGCGGTGCCCTCGTTGCGCCAGGTGGAGTGATCGTTGTTCTTGCCCCACGAGCCCTCGGCGAGCGCGACGCGTCCGCGCGGCGGCTCGCGCTCCAGGTACTCAGCGGCGGTCGCGACGCGGACGCCGGCCTCGCTCATCCCGCGCAGGACCAGGCCGAGCCAGTCGACTCCCTCGAACCACCAGTGGCCGAACAGCTCGCTGTCGAAGGTCACGGCGAGAAGCGGGTCGCCTCCATCCGCCTCGCGGCTTGCGAGCTCGTCGCGCACGACCTCCACGAAATGCTTCGCGTGCTCTCGCGCGCGCTCGGCCGCGCGCCCCGGCGAGTAGTCCGCTTTCTCCCCAAGGCCCAGGTGGACCGACGTCACGCGCCAGTAGCGGAGCCCGCTCGTCGTGTCCTTGCGGTGGAACTCGCGGTACTGCGGATCCCCGGGGTAGCCCATGAACGCCGACCACACCTGCCCGGAGACGCGGTCGTGCCGCGCGATCGCAACGACATCGGACTCACCGACGTAGTAGGGCCGCAGCAGGTCGACGTCGGTCGCGGCCGGCTCGGTCGCCACCTGAACGCGCGCTTCGTGCGGCGCCCACCGAGCGAGCTCGCTGTGCCCTCCGCGACGCACCACCCCGCCCGCGGGTCGCGCGTGACCGGGGAGAAGCGCCGCATCGGTGAAGAAGTGCGTGATGCCCTGCTGCGACAGGACGTCCTCGAGGCCCGGCGCGTACGCGCACTCCGGGAGCCAGATGCCGGTGGGATCGACGCCCGCGAGCCGCTTCGTCGAGCGCCGTCCGATGCGGAGCTGGGCCTCGACGGATGGGCGATCGAGGAGCGGGAGGTATCCGTGCGTCGCGGCGGAGGTGAGGATCTCGACGTGCCCGCTCCGCGCGAGATCGGCGAACGCGCCGACGAGGTCGCGCGCGAAGCGCCGCGTGTAGGCCTCCCGCAGCCGCCGGTACGAATCGAGGTAGAAGTCCGCGAGCGCCCCGCGAGCGTGGTCGTCCGCGTCCATGAAGCGCCGCAGGTCCTTTTCGGCGCGGCGGATCTGATCGTCGATGTACTCGAGGTTGCGGACATCGACGTCGTGGTCGGCGAGCTGCTCGAGCAGGATCGGGGTGAGCCCGACGACGATTCGATAGGGAGCTCCCGCGTCGCGGAGATCGTGCAGGAGGACGAGGAGCGGCAGATACGTGCCCAGCACCGCCTCGTGGATCCACTCCTCGCCGTGCGGCCAGCGGCCCGCACCACGGCAGTACGGCAGGTGCGAGTGAAGCGCGAGGACGAACGTGCCCATCAGCAGACCATTGTCTCCGCGATCAGGCGCGCCAGTCTCGGTAGACCACCGGCGCGGGCGGGCGCTTCGCCGGCGCGTGATGCGCCTCGAGCCGATCGTTGAGCCACTCGAACCATTCGAACGCGTTCGGGTTGCCCTGCGCCCGCGCGTGCGCGACCCATGGCCGCAGCTTGCGCCACGCCTGACGGACCAGGCCTCCGTGCAGATCCTCGACGAGGCGAAGCGGGACCATCCGCAGATAGACGAGGTACCCGAGGTTCTCGTAGGTCACGCATGCCGAGATGATCGCGCGCTCGGCCTCGGGCCCGAGCGCGCGGATCGCCTCCACCGTCGCGTCCTCGGGCAGGGAGATCACGGTCGTGCCGAACGCGTCGGGTAAGACGGTCGTTCGGATCAGCGTGAGCGCCGTCTCATCGCGGCGCTGCCGGCGAATGTTCAGCACCTGGTAGACGGCGAAGATGAACCCGGCGACGACGGTGAACGTCGAGATGAGCTGCGCGACGGTCGGGAGGTCTAGGTTCGCCGGGCCATCGTAGCTTGCGCGCCTGCCCACCCGACTGGCTTTGACACCCTCACGCGCCGCGCCTAGCGTGGAGAGTCTCGACAGCGGGGAGGAATCCGATGTCTCTAAGATTCCCGCGCAAATTTTCGGCATTACCGATCGCGGTCGTCGTCGCCCTCGTGACGGCATGCGCCGGACCCGGGGCACAGGCTCCCGGAACTGGGGCGGCCGGCAGCACCATCAAAGTCATGTCGCTGTGGGGCGGCAGCGAGCAGGACGCCTTCCAGAAGGTGCTCGACGCCTTCAAGACGAAGACGGGCGTCACCGCGAGCTACGAGTCGGTCCGCACGGACTACTCGACGACGCTCCAGGCGCGCATCTCCGGCGGCAACCCGCCGGACGTCGCGATCATCCCCGGGATCGGTTTCCTGCGGCAGTTCGCGAGGCAGGGGTCGCTCAAGAAGATCTCCGACCTCGGCATCGATGTGAACTCGCTCAAGTCCAACTACCCGCCGGGGATCCTCGAGATCGGACAGGTCGACGGGACCCAGTACGGGATCATGGTGAAGTTCAACAGCAAGAGCACGTTCTGGTACCGGCCTGACAAGTTCAAGACGCTCGGTGTCCAGACAGCCGCGGACTGGAACGGCTTCACCAAGCTCCTGGGCGACATCAAGGCCAAGGGACAAGCCCCACTCGGACTGGGTGCCGGAGACTCATGGACGCTCACCGACTGGTTCGAGAGCGTCTACGTGCGCCAGGCCGGTCCGGACAAGTACGACCAGCTCTTCGGCGGCAAGCTGCCCTGGACCGACTCATCCGTCACCGCCGCGGTCGACACGATGAAGCAAGCCCTCAAGGACGACTACGTCGTCGGCGGGATCACCGCCGCTCTCGGCCGGAGCTTCACCGACGGGATCGGCCAGGCGTTCGCCGCCAACGGGCAGGCCGTTATGTATTACGAAGGCGGTTTCGTCGGCGGCATCGCCACCGGCCAGACGAACACCGCGCTCAAGGTCGGCGAGACGATCGACTGGTTCGACTTCCCGGCCATCAACAACAACAAATCGGTGACCATCGGCGGCGATGTCATCGCCGCATTCACGACCAAGCCTGGCGTGAAGGAATTCCTCCAGTACATGACCACAAGCGAAGCCGGCTCGGTCTGGGCGGGCACGGGCGCGATCATCTCGCCCGTCAAGGCGGTGCCTGCGAGTGCCTATCCGAACGACCTCGCCAAGCGGGAAGCGGCGCAGGTCGCGAACGCGTCGGCGGTCCGCTTCGATGGCTCCGACCTGCTGCCCGGAAGCGGCGGAGGTGACATGGGCGCCGCGCTTCAGGACGCCCTCCGCGGCAAGACCGTCGACTGGGCGAAGTTCGAGTCATCTATACAGGCCGCGTGGAAAGCGGAGAAGTGACCAGGCGCTCGACCTAATCGACGGGGCGGATGGGCACCGCGACGTCGCCCATCCGCTCCGTTACGGACGGAGATAGATGGGGCTCGCGCCGACGCCAGCGGTACCGGCTCAGAGACCGATCACGCGGGACCTCACCGACGTGCGCCGCGCGCGTGGGCCCGAAGCGCCGAACTACGGCACCGCGATCCTCTTCCTGTTGCCCGCCGCGGTTCTCCTCGTCCTCTTCCTGCTGTACCCCTCGATCTACACGATCCTCTTGAGCTTCAACCGCGGCCGGAACGGCGTCTTCAGCGAGTGGGTCGGCCTCGATAACTACACCCGCCTCTTCAGCGATCCTGACTTCCTGAATCTCGCGACGTTCCCGCCGTCCGGGGCGCTCTGGAACAACCTCCTCTGGATCGTCTTCTACACGAGCATCGTCATCTTCTTGGGACTGATCATCGCGGTCGTCGCGGCCCGCGTCCGCTACGAATCCGTCGTCAAAGCCATCGTCTTCATCCCCATGGCGATCGCGGCGACGGCCCTCGCGGTCATCTGGAAGTTCGTGTACTCGCCGGACCCGAACATCGGCTTACTCAACGCGATGCTGGGCACTGTTGGGGTGTCTCCGATCTCCTGGCTCGGTGATGAGAATCTGGTCAACTTCGCGCTCATCGCCGTTGGTATCTGGGGTTCGGTCGGCTTCGCGACGGTCATCCTTTCTGCAGCGGTGAAGAGCATCCCGGCCGAGGTCATCGAGTCGGCCCGCGTCGAAGGGGCGAATGAGCGGGAGATCTTCTTCCGAATGATCCTGCCGATGGTGAGCCTGCCGATGTCGGTCCTGGCCGTGACGCTCATCGTCAACGTCATCAAGCTCTTCGACCTCATCTACGTGATGACCAGCGGCGGGCCCGGCAAGGCGAGCCGGGTTATCGCCTTCACGATGTACCAGCAGGCGTTCTCCGCCGGACAGTACGGCTACGGATCCGCGGTGGCGGTCGTCATGCTCGCCCTGCTCATCCCGATCATGATCTTCAATATCCGGCGCTTCCGGACGGGAGCCGTTACGTGAGCATCCTCGCCGAACCGATCGCCGGGTCGCGCCCCCGGACGCCAGCGGGACACGTGGTCGCCGTCCTCAATCGCTCGGTCATCCACGTCGCTCTCGGGCTCATCGGCGTCATCTGGCTCGTCCCGACCATCGGTCTCCTGGTGACCTCGTTCCGGCCGCGCTCCGACATCCAGGCGACCGGCTGGTGGGACATCTTCCAGCTGCACCTCGCGCTCGATAACTACCGACAAGTCCTCGAAGCGCAGGGAATGCTCCAGGCCTTCGTGAACACGGTCTTTATCGCGGTCCCCTCGACACTGCTGCCGCTGGCGATCTGCGCCCTCGCCGCGTACGCGTTCTCCTGGATCCGCTTCCCCTTCCGCGACACGCTTTTTCTCATCGTCGTGGCGTTCCTGCTGGTCCCGGTGCAGGTCGCGTTCATCCCGCTCCTCACGATGTCGAGAGACCTCGTGCCTGACCTTGAGCTGACGCGCGGCTACGCCGCGGTTTGGCTCGCGCACACCGCCTTCGCGCTGCCCTTCGGCATATTCCTGCTGCGCAACTTCTTCATCACACTCCCGCCCGACATGATCGAGGCCGCACGCATCGACGGGGCCTCGGACATCCGGGTGTTCAGCACCATCATCGTGCCGGTGTCGGTCCCCGCCATCGCCGCATACGGCATCTTCCAGTTCCTTTGGGTCTGGAACGATCTGCTGATGGCCCTCATCTTCGTGCAGGACTCGAGCAAGTTCCCGATGACCCGGGCGATCCAGAACCTGCTCAGCCAGTACGGCACCGAATGGCACCTTCTTGCGGCGGGTGCCTTCCTGCTGATGATCGTGCCGCTCATCGTCTTCTTCAGCCTGCAGCGCTACTTCGTCCAGGGCCTCCTCGCTGGCTCGATCAAGTAGCGTGGTCAGTACGCAGGGCTAGCCGGCATGCACCCCGTCCCGCTCACGACGACGAAGCGGATCGCCGACTACGCGGAGATCATCGGGGAGCAACGCTACGCGGAGCTCCGCACGCTCGCCGCCGCGGCCGCCGGACGCAGCATCGTCCACATCAACGCGACGGCCTTCGGCGGCGGGGTCGCGGAGATCCTGCAGAACCTCGTCCCGCTCCTGCGCGACGTGGGCGTCGACGCGCGATGGGCTGTCCTCGACGCGCCACCGGCTTTTTACGACGTCACCAAGAAGATGCACAACGCGCTGCAGGGGATGCCGCTCACCTTGTCTGACCCCGAGCGCAGGCTCTTCCTCGAAGTCTCGCGCGAGAACGCGGCGCAGCTCGAGCTGGCCGACGTCGTCCTGGACCACGACCCGCAGGCGGTCGGGCTCCGTCACTTCGCGACGGCACCCGAGCGCGCGGGCTGGGTGTGGCGGTGCCACATCGACCTCACCACCGCGCACGAGCCGGTGTGGTCCTTCCTGCGCTCCTTCGTCGAAGAGCACGACGCCTCCATCTGGACGATGCCGCAGTTCGTGCGGCCCGGCCTGCGGATGAAGCGCGTGCTGATCCAGGCGCCGACCATCGACCCCCTCTCCGAGAAAAATCGCGAGATGCCGATCGCCGAGGCGCGCGACGCCGTGAGGCATTTCGGCGTCGACGTCGGCCGGCCGATCCTGCTGCAGGTCTCGCGCTTCGATCCGTGGAAGGACCCGCTCGGGGTCATCGACGCCTACCGCGTCGTGAAGGCCGAGGTCAAGGACGTGCAGCTCGTCATGATCGGCTCGCTCGCGGACGACGATCCCGAAGGCATCGAGTACCTCGAGCGGACGCGGACGCACGCCGGGAGGGATCCCGACATCTTCCTGCTCACGAATCTCGACGGGGTCCGCGACCGCCAGGTCAATGCTTTCCAGCGGAGCGCGACGGTCGTCGTCCAGAAGTCGCTGCGCGAGGGTTTCGGCCTCGTGGTCGCGGAGGCGCTCTGGAAGGGGATCCCGGTCGTGGGCGGCAAAGTCGGCGGCATCGTGTTGCAGATCGAGGACGGCGTCTCCGGCTTCCTCGTCTCGAGCGTCGACGAGTGCGCTGAGCGGTGCCTCGAGCTGCTCCGTGACCCGGGCCTGCGACGGCGTATGGCCGCCGTCGGCCGCGAGCACGTGCGGGAGAACTTCCTGATCACGCGCGATCTGCGCGATCAGCTGCAGTTGGTCAGCGCACTGGCCGGGAGCGGCGCTCGCCCCTAGCCCGGCGTCTCCGGACTCGGATCGCGGCGCCTGATCGCCCGAGTGAGCCGCTTGAGCGGTCGTTCGCTGTGCTCCGCAACGTAACCGCTCACGATGCCCTCGAGGCCGTGGTTCTTGGCCAGCCCCGCCTCGTGCAGGTACCAGTGGTGCTCCGTGATCCAGAGATAGAGGTCACCTTCGGTCCGGTCCGGGAAGTCGCGCAGGGCAGCGCCACTCCGGATCGCCTCGACGGTCGGCAGGTAGACCCGGTCGTACCAGCCAGCGACCGCGTCGTCGTACGCGATCTCGTGCTTCGCCTCGATCCCGAGGAACCAGCGGTGTGCGGTGATGTGCTCGAGGAGCTTCTCGTATTGACCCGGAAGCGTCAGCTCGATCCGCGCGCCCGGGCGCACCTCGGTGAGACGGCTCGTCGCGTAGAACGCGACCGCGTCAGCCTTCCGGATCAGCTCGAGAAGGTCCTCGACCGACGCGACGGGCGCCGGCGACATGACCTCGATGACGCGCGCGTCAATGAACGCCTGACCGCGCTCGCGCGCGACCGAGACGCGGTGGTTCCCGTCCTTCACGAAGAAGGAATCGCCGATCTTGTAGAGCTCGATTGGTGGAAGCTCGAGACCCTCGAGGTACGCGCGGTCGACGCTCTCCCATCGCCCAGCGGTGCGGACCTGCCGCGGAAGGAAGGCTCTGTCGAAGTCGCGATACCGGCCGACGCTGCCGACGATGCTGTCGATCGCCACCTCGCGAACCCCGCCTTCGCGCTGCGCGTCCGCGCGCAGCCGCCTGCGGACGTCTTCGAACGCGAGCAACGCGTTGTCCGCCCGCACCAGCCAGCTCGCGATCCCGCGCCAGAACGCCCTGCGCCGGGCGCGGCGGAAGTCGGCATGCGCCCTGTTATCGGCGAGCATCGACCTCGATCTCGCGGGCCCCGTATGCGTTCACCACGATCGTGTCGTGGTACCGGGTGCGGGTGACGGTCCTCGCGTCGTACACGTGTGAGTGGCCGTGAAGGTGGTACCGGGGACGGAACGTTCGGAGGAACCAGCGCAGCGCGCCGAACCCCCAGTGGGCGGGATCCGGGAGATCGTGGATGCCGCGGGGTGGGGCGTGCGTCACGAGCACGTCGAGGAAACGACCTCGCCTGAGCCGGTTCGCCAGGAGGGAGGGGATCATCCGGAGGATCGCGCCCCACATGTCGAACTCGCTCAGCTGATACGGTCCGTGGCTGTAACGGCGCGACCCGCCGAAGCCGCCGACGAGAAGGCCATCGATGTCGACGATGCGGCCGTTGAGATCGATGCCAGCCCACCACTGGCCGATCGCCGGATCGTCTAGCTGCTGCGGTGGGACATCGTGGTTCCCGTGAACCGCGTAGAGCGGCACGGTGAGAACGGTCGCGACGTAGTCGAGGTAGTCGTAGGGAAGATCACCGCACCCGAGGATGAGATCGACCTCCCCGAAACGCGTGCGTGCCGTGTCCGCGTTGGCCGCTTCGTCGACGACGTCGCTCAGAGCGAGGATCCGCATGCGTCCAGTTTCTCACCGCCATAGCATCCCGCCGGTGGACCGCGCCGATTTCGAGATCGATCCGGACATCCGCGTCGCACGGACCCTGCCGGCGCGCGTCTACTCGGACCCGGAAGTCTTCCGGCTGCAGCGTGACCGGTTGTTCGCTCGCACCTGGCAGTACGCGGGGCACGACGACCTCGTGAAGGTCGCGGGGCAGGTGCATCCCTTCACGCTCCTGCCCGGTGCGCTCGACGAGCCGCTGCTGCTCACGCGCGACCAGAACGACCGGATTCGCTGTCTCTCGAACGTGTGCACGCACCGCGGCACGCTCGTCGTCGAAGGCCCTGGGCACGAGCAGCAGCTGCGTTGCCGCTACCACGGGCGCCGGTTCACGCTCGATGGCCGCTTCCACTCGATGCCCGAGTTCGAGCAGACCGTCAACTTCCCCTCGAAGTCCGATGATCTGCCGGAGGTCGCGCTCGGATTCTGGGAGCGCTTCCTCATGGTGTCTCTAGCGCCGGCGATGTCTTTCGCGGAGGTCGCCTGGCCGATGACGGCGCGTCTCGCGGGACTGCCATTCGGCGCGCTCGTCTACGACGCGGCCGGAACGCGGGATTATCTCGTGAGCGCGAACTGGGCACTCTACGTCGACAACTACCTCGAGGGCTTTCAAAACTACTTGACTATTCAGAGGAACTAGAGGAGCGTCGCCCTCCGAATAGCTAGGCGGAGGAATGCGATGGCGACGATGGCAATGCGCAAAAAATCGGAGGCGCCCGGTCGAAATGGGGACGGCTATGTACATGTACACGGAAACGAAAGGGCTGCGGCGTTAGTGCCTCGGGTTCCAATCGTTGGCAAAGCCGTCATCTACACACGCGTTTCGACTGATCGTCAGCAGGATGGTGCGAGTCTCGAAGTTCAGCTCGAACAGTGCCGTCGTTACTGCGAGGCCCATGGGCTAATCGTCGCCGCTGAATTCCGAGACGTTCTGTCGGGTCTGAATCCTGATCGTCCGAAGTACAGGCAGGCCATCGAGCTTGCGAGGTCGAAACAGGTCGACAAGCTCATCGTGTGGAGGCTGGACCGCCTCGGTAGGGACCTAGCCGAGTACGCCACGCAGCTACGGGATCTAAAGCGGCTCGGAGTGGACGTGGTGAGCGTCACTCAGCCGGGTGAGTCGCTGATGATGCAGCAGATATCGGGCGTGTTTGCCGAGCAGGAATCCCGAGACAAGTCCGTCCGAATTGCATCGAGCAAGTTCCACCGTGCGAAGGAAGGCAAGTGGAACGGCAAGACTCCGCTCGGCTATGACCGCAAGCCCGCTCCGGATGGTCGTGGATACGTACTAGCTCCGAATCGAGACGCAGCACTCGTCAAGGAGCTGTTCACGATGTACGCAAGCGGCAAGTACAGCGTTCGAAGCATCCGGGACCATCTGAACAAGAAGCGACCTGCTCTCACTCGTGCGGCAGTCTGGAACCTTCTGAAGAATCCGGCCTACATCGGCATGGTCCGCCACGGCCAGTGGTCTAGCTCGAAGTTCCTGCCGAAGCCCGAAGTGACAATTTCGAAGGGACTCCATCCCGCCATCGTGGACGAGGCCACGTTCAAGAAGGTTCAGGCACGGCTGAAAAGCAACGGCATGATTCGAGGGAGAGGCGGACTAGCTCCGACGCATCTGTTCGCTGGTCTCGTTCGGTGCGGAGACTGTGGCCGGACGTTCGTAGGTCACATGAACATGCCAAAGAACGCGTACTACTACTGCAGCCGACGAACGAGCGCAGGTGACTGCAAGGCGGCCGGCGTTCCGGAGTCTCGTCTTCGAGAGGCCGTCATCAAGCCGCTGGAATCGCTGCTCGGACGACTGCACCAAGGTCAGATGCGGACGATGGTGCGGGACCAGCTGCGGTTCCATGAGGCTGCGATGGACGCCAAGACTCAGACAGCCCGAGCCGAGTTAGAAGCTGCTGAGGCACGACTGAATACGAAGCTGACTAGGATCGAGGACCTGTACCTCGACGGTGCCCTGTCGAAGGCACGCTACTTAGAACGGCGAGAAGGCACTGAGGCCGAACTAGAGGCGGTAAAGGCTCAGCTTGCCGTCATCCCTCAGATTGCTCGGTCTGCCACGGATGACCTCTTCGCATTTGCGGACTCGATGAACGGAGCGCCGCTGAATGATCAGGAATGGCGGGAGATCGTCGTCGAGATGGTGGATCGCATAGTCGTTGACGGCGAGGTAGAGGTGCACTGGAAGCCGCAGTGGCAGACGGTGTTCTCGATGGGCAGGATCGGAAAGTGACCGAGCGGGTGGGCTGCAGCTGGCTCAGAGAGGATCGGGACACCTCGCGTGCGCGTCGTGATTACCCGGATTCGGCTGCATGGCACGACTCGCATGGAGACGATTTCAGCAAGTGCGATTCCTGGCTCTGCGTCTGTGGCCGCACTGATTCTCGTGGTGGATCGTGGGAGTACGACGAGAAGTCCGGCAATGTGACCTGCACCGAATGCGGGCGCGTTTACGACCGAACTGGACTAGCGATCGGGAGGCCTGGCGCCGCCGCATAAGCCCACGCTGGATCCCGTCCGCGTTTGTCGCTACAAACAGCCACACATGGACTTCATCCCAGCGGACCTCAAAGCGCTGTACGAGGTCTACGAGTGGCGGAATGCCTCAGTCATTCTCGGAGCGAAGCACGAGGAGGAGTGGGCCGACATTCTGGCTGCGCTTCGTGCCTTCAAGCTCAAGGAGAGCTACATCACCAATCCCGGTGGTGGTCGTTCAGAAGTTCCCATCTTCATCGACGGTCAACTCGCTGCTAAGGGCTGGAAAAAGAAGCGATTTGAGACGAAGATCACGGTGGATGAAGCGACCTATAACTCTCCGACTCACGAAGTGGACATGTTCAAGAACCGGGTCGCTGTCGAAGTCGAGTGGAACAACAAGACCGAGTTTTACGACCGAGACCTCAATAACTTCCGCCTTCTCTTCGATCTTCGCGTTGTTGACGTGGGAGTGATCATCACTAGGTCCGACGAACTCCGCACTGGCGGCGGAATCTGGGTCAAGTACGGTCCTTCGTCGACGAACGTAGGCAAGCTGATTCCACGGTTAGAGGGAGGAGGTGGCGGAGGATGCCCAGTGCTCGTCTTCGGGATCACAAAGAAGCTGTTCGTAAAGGGCGAGTAAGCGCATCCACGCCGTCAGCTTCCCTCCTAACCTCGTTCGGACCTCTGAAATTCGGAACGGTTCTCGCCGATCCTCCATGGCGATTCACGAATCGAACCGGCAAGGTCGCTCCTGAGCACAGGCGTCTATCTCGCTACGAGACGATGACCCTCGAAGACATCAAGGAGCTTCCGGTCTCCCAACTGGTCGCATCGAGCAGCCATCTGTACTTGTGGGTTCCGAATGCGTTGATCCTCGAAGGTCTCGAAACGATGAAACGATGGGGTTTCACGTACAAAACGAACATCGTCTGGCACAAAATCCGGAAGGATGGTGGTCCTGACGGTCGCGGAGTCGGGTTCTACTTCCGGAACGTCACCGAGCTTGTCCTGTTCGGCGTCCGTGGACACCTTCGGACGCTTCCGCCGGGACGACGACAGGTGAACATCATCAAGACGCAGAAACGGGAGCATTCCCGTAAGCCCGACGAGCTGTACGAAATCATCGAGGCTTGTAGCCCGGGACCGTACCTAGAACTGTTCGCTCGACACGGATGGCCTAAGTGGCACCAATGGGGAGACGAGCTAGAACGTAGCGCACCGTCACAGGCACGCTTGCAGCTGTTGTAGTCAGAGGCGCTAGAAGCCTCTAAGCGTCCGTCTCTCCCCATGAGCAGTTGGGAACGTGCTCGACCCACGAACCGTCAGGGAATTTCTTACGCTCGCCTGTCTTCTCGTGGAACGTTCTCTCGCACGCCAATACGCACAGCTTGTAGCTCACGGTCACGATGTGAAGGTCGTCCTGAGACCGTAGCGTTACGTCCATGCCTAAGAAGTACGGGTCAGTAGTCACTCTCAGCTGATCGTCACTGAGGCTCCAAGCAGTAGGAAGCGTCAGAAGCCTCTGAGCGGTCTGCTCAGCCTCGAAATCTTCGAAGGCGTGTAGGACCCATCCTCTAACACCACTCCGAAAAATCCTCCCGTCGCACAAATGGATTTGTGATGCCGCTTTCACGCAAGATTCCGACGCGACAAGAACGCGGGGAAGGAGCAGCGATGGCAAAGGCAAGCTTGAGTGTCGATACGAACTTGTTCGGGCTGTCATTCCACGAACTGGCAAGCATCGCCGAGCAGAGCGGGCGCACGAGAATCGACCTGTTTGAAGGACGTTCATGGAGTGTCGAGCATCGCATCTCAGGGCGAGTGGAAAAGAGCGACGGCGAATGGTGGGCGCATCTCGACATCGAGGGTCCGGCCTGGGACGGCAAGGACTACCTCGGTCACATCGGGCTGAGGTTCAAGTTGGACCTCATGCCCGATCTCGCGAGCTATGAGCGCATGAGGAGTGGCCGAGCCGCGAGTCGTCGCGAGGGTTAGTCGCTCGTCGCGGCCCGGCCTTCGGTGGGTGGGAATGAAGGGGTCTCGTACAGCGCTCGGAGAGTCCGATGGACTTCCTCGACGTGACCTAGAACGTGTCCAGCCTCGTGGTAGGCCTCCATAAGCCGGTCAGATGGAGCAGAGGCGTAGTGAGCACGGCAGAGAGTGGAGAGGTCCTTTAGAGCCTGTTTGATTCCGTCGAGATCGCGCTCCATCCGCCTCGTCAGTGCCATGGCGTCCTCTGGCCACCGGTAGTCCCAAACGTCGTGGTCGAGCTGTTCCAAATCCGCGGGACGCTCCTCTAGATCACCCGCAAAGTCAATCGGAAATTTCCGCTTGACCACTCAGGTCGGAAGGACGACGACGCCTCTGGCCCATAGGCCAGAAGGAGAACAGAAGTGCAGTGCCCGAAGTGCGGAACCGAGTTCGTCGTGCGAGTCCAGTTCGGTGACAAGGTCATCACGAACGGCGAGACCATCAAGGTCAAGAAGGTCAGCACCATGACCGAGGAGCAGCGGAAGGCCGTTGGAATCCGTCTCCAGACCGCTCGTGCAGCGAAGATGGGACTGACCCTCGATCAGCTCAGGACGCTGAAAATCCGTCCAGGCCAGAAGCCGACAGCGGAGCAGCTCGCTCAGGTCAAAGGCGAGACGAAGTCCAAGGCGAGTAAGCCGGCCGCTAAGTCCGCTAAGAAGTAGCTCCGACCCGATCCCGGCGAGATGAGGTCGTCCGAAAGGACGGCCTCATTTCTTTCCTTTGTAGAACGCAGAGATTCTGTGTGGCTAACCCTCAGAGGCCTTGAGAGGCGTCTAGGAGATTTCAGAGGCTAGCTGAGGCTCTGGTACGCGCTGGTGCGTGTTTACCAGATCAGCTTCCGTCTGGTCTCCTCGGCGATGGACAGATCACGGAGGTTCCTCATTCGTTGAGCGTCCGAAACCGAGGCGTCGAACTCGGCTTGATATGCGGCGTCCTGCTCTCGTTGACGCGCTACACGTTCGGCGTATGCATCGCCTTTGTTCTGAATCGTCGGCTGCTCCGGTGTCTCGGGCAGTTCCGGCGTGTCTTCAGGCGGCTGTACCTGCGGTCGGGTGGATTTGAATCGAGCGTCCCGGATGGCGATGGCTCGCTGGAATTGCTCAGCGTCAACGTGCATCACGGTCGCTTTGCTTTCGACTCGGGGTGCGAGTTGAGCCATGCGCTGTTCGAGCCGCTTTAGTCGCTTGTTGACGCTTTCAGGCATCGATCAGCCTCGCACGCAACTCACGCAACTGCTCGGCAGTCGTATGGCCATTGCTGCGCTCCGGTGCACGGACTCCTGGTGCACGGTTCATCGATGCGAGCTGCCTTTCTAGCTCCGTCATCCGGCGAGCTAACGCCTCGCTGTCACGTAGCTGCCGGTCGACCTGCAACGTGTAAGCCACTGAACGTGCCGTGTTGGCGTCGATCGCACCAGAGATCAGACCATCGGAAACCGCAGCTAGGAGTTGGCGAGATTTCTCGGGCGTCAGTACATCCACGTTCGGAAGCTCGACGGTCCGTCTCAGACCACCCCTTCGGGCCGCAGCTATGTGAGATTCCCTGAGGCGCTCGGAATGAAAGTGGCATGTACCGTCGCTCGTTGCAGGAGCATTGCAGGCCGATCCATCCGTTCGGCTAGCGCTGCATTTCGTTCCGGCCATCTAGCTCGCTCTCCTTCGCTGTTGGAATTGCTCGGCCATGTATCCCCATGGTTGTGCATCGAAGGGTGTTCGTCTCGCATTCGGCATCCTGACTTCACAGAAGCGTCGGTCCTCATGTACGTAGAGTTTCCGGCCTCGAACATCCCTGTAGCCAGCGATACGACGAAGACCAGCTCCTCGCTGGACGGTTCCGGGTGCTCCGCACCGGAGGCACTTCGCCGAGACAGCTGCGGTCATCACATCACGACGTTGGATGGTCGGCGCTCGCCGATGATGATTCCTTCCCACCCAAGACTCTCGATGTGTGAGTTGTAGAAGACGAGTTCGAGGCGCTGACCTCGACCACCAGTTGCCTTTACGTTCGCAGCACGCTCGTAGATCGCGGCGATGGAGGGACCGATGATCTCCGGAGTCCGCATCAGGTTCTCGATTAGGTCGTCAACGCTCTGTCCGGAGACCTTGCCATGCCGCTCCACTTGTCCGTGCCCGGATTCGCGTCGAAGTCGGATCGCCCGATGCGTCATCGAGTCGGCGTCCGATGCAAGTCCTCGCGTTATCGACCGATCACCCAGGTACTTCTGCCGAAGCTCGACGTTCTCCTGGTCTTCGAGCTGAGCCAGAAGCGACTTCGTCTTTAGCTCGCGCTCGTTGACTTCGAGACGTAGGTCAGCGGCCTTGTTCTCCAATTCCTGCGCCTGGAGCAGGTGAAGCGCAACGATGGCCGCTCGTCTTTCCTCACGAAGTCCGTCCGGGTTTTCGAGGTACTGGACTTCCTCCGCAAGCTCGGCCGCCTTCTTGAAGTCGCCAGCGTTTCGTGCCGATAGCTGTTCTTGTTTCTTCGGGCGAAGCTGTCGGTAGCGATCGACCTCAGCACGTGCCAGTGCACTGACCTTCGTTCGTGCCTCGGACACGGCGGACGACAGGTCTTCTTTCGGTTCAACGACTGATGCTTTGGTCATCGGTCGGTCCGAGAGGCCAGGATCTCGACCGGTGTTAGCCCGGCACGGATGAGCCGGAGTTCGTCCGGAGTCAGCTTGTCCATCGCTCGCTGTGTGATGAGTTCCTCGCGCGTAATGCCGATTCGAGCAGCGATTTGGAGGTCCTCGACTGAGGGCTCCAGCTCGTCCTCGATTACCGCCATGGCCGCCTTGATGCTTGCCTTTGACACGTTGGGTTTCCTTTCATCGGCCTTAGCCGTTCTTTGTTTGTCCCGAAGAATCCGGTCCGCAAGTAGCTCGGTCGCACTCCTACCCGTATCCCGCTTCTTGAAGAGTTCGGGATTCGTGAGTCGGTCATACGCCGCGTTTTCAATCAATTCCTCGCGTGTTAGGCCTGCCTCTTCGGCTATTTGAAAATCCAGGTCTGTTAGTTGCAGTTCGGCGATGACCTCGTCTATTGCCGACTGTTTCAGCGCTGCCGAGATCGACTCCTCATCTAGCTTCATGAAGTCGTCCGGGTCAGCCTCGAACGTTGCTCGGATCGTTTCGCTCATGCGTTTTTGCTCCTCTCTGGTTCATCCCTAGACCACCGTCCTTATCTGGACACCCTTACCGGCCGCTTCAACGACCACGTCCCTGTCGTCGTCAGTGGAGCCGCCGCACTGAGTGCACTGCCCAACTTCTGGCACGAACATGCACCGCTTCTTGTCAAAAAACAGCTTCATCTTCTGCGTCGCGTTCACTGCGATTCGATGTTTGGGAATGCCGATTTCGACGTGCTCTTGGTGCTTCCGGGGTCTCTTTTCCATCAGCATCACCGTCGTGGCCGTATCGACCCACTCCGTACAGCCCTTGACCTCGTACACGTCTTCGACATCGATCAGCCAACCCTGATTCATCGGCTTCTTGATGGGCAGGGCGATATTCGCGGACATGCCGAATTTGCGGAGAGTCGGCTTCAGAGTCTCAAAGAACTCGACCACGTCTCGTGACTTGAGGTAGTCGCCCTCTACGATGTACTTGACGGAGTCGAGAATCGCGACCTTGCATCCAGGCGTCTTCTTCAACTTCTCCAGGACCGTTTCGAGCATCGCTCCCCGGCTCTCCTGCGGCAGAAATTGCAGATGGAAGTTGCTTCGTAGCTCCGAGGGGAACTGCTCCCTCGCCTTCATGTAGCGCTCCATGACGTTCTCTTCGGGGCCTTCCCATGCGAGCATCGCTACTTCCACAGGTTCGCAGCGCTTACCGAGAAATGGCGTTCCTGTCGCCATGGAGAGGCCCATCTGCATCTGCAGATTCGTCTTACCGACGCCAGTACGGCCGCCGATGATCGTGAACTCGCCGGGTGCGTCGGGCTGAATGTCTTGTATGAGATGCGGAGTCCGCGGTCGGCGTCTCACCAACTTGGCCCACTCGTCAGCAATCGGAATCGCGCCGTTGAGATAAGGCCTACTCGGCATGGCGCACCTCGCCAGCTTCGGATGCCTTGACCTTCCGGCACGGCTTGCATCGCTTCGGGAGGGGAAAACCCATCCGAAGCATGAAGCGCTGTTCGCCGACCGCAATCGTGAAGACCTCGCCGCACTCGACGCACTCCGTTCGTTTCGCTTTGAGTTCGCCGTTCGCATCCATATGTCATTTGGCCTTCCCGTGCCTTCAATTTCGTGGGTCCTTAGGTTCGATTGCCTTTACGCCCGTTCTGCCCCTTGATTCGGGGACGGGAAGGCACTGGATCGCGACGGGCTTCGTCCTCTGCACGCTCTCTGAGGATGCGATTCACGCGGGCCCTCATGACCAAGACCCGAAACGCATCGAGAGCATCGCTACGGATTTCGGAGCGCGGGAGAGCGGACGCCGGGACAGCCTCGACGCCCGCCCTTGTGCCCGCGCCATGAAGAGATGGAGGACGCGCAGGGGAATGACCCAGTAACCGGTCGCGTGTGGCTCGTAGCTCGGCTGCTGTCTTTCCCACAGGGAGGAGGTCGTAACTCACAGCTCAGATTGCGGATAGACCGATCTAACTACTGATTACCGACTCCGCTTAGCGTTCGGTTTCGCTAGGGCTTCTTCGACTTGTTCCATCGCTTTGGGTAGCGCAGCTGTAGGTCCATGTCGTAACCGTCAGTCGTCGAGTACGTCACCTCGCTTCCATCGTCGTACCCGAGCGTGTAAGGGACGATTCACGGTCGGCCTTCGACATGGAGGACTCGACGACCTCCAATCCGAACTTGCTCACCGCCTCGTAGATCGCGGCCCCTATTGCCATGTGGGCGTCGCCTACATCGTTGAATCGCTTCTGCGTCCGCTCTGGTGCGCTGACCCTCGGCCACTTGCCGACTACAATCTGCAATTCCATATCACGTGCCTTTGCCACTTCGTTCCTCCATCGATAAATGAGTCCCATTTCTGGGCGCCCTCAATCTCAGCGGTGGAGGAGCTGGTGCCTAGACCGTGCTAACTACTAATAACGTTGCTGTTCGACGACCCTTGTTTGCGGTGCTCTCGCATATATCTCGCATACGTGTCGCTGGGTCTGTCAGCCATCTCGTTCCACAAGCCCATGGCCTGAGCGATTTCGCGTTCTGACGGCTCTTGGAGGTGGGGCGTGATCTGGCTTGCTCGAATTGGGTCCCGTTTGATCGCATCCTCGACGAGCTTGTTCTTGATGAAGGCCTTCGTCAGCTCATGTGCCGGCCAGAACGTTCCGGGCGGAAACTTGCGACCACTTCCGAACGGGCGATGGGCGGCGCGACGACCGACACGAGCGTTCCACTCGGACTGTTCGGCCTGAGCCTCTGAGAATCCGTAAGCCCATGCGGCCGTCACGTCCTCGATCGTGAATTCCGGCTTAGGTGCGAGTAGCTTCCGGGTCTTCCGTTTCAGTTCGATTCGCGTCGTCATGGCCGCACTCCTCATTCAGCAACTACTGAAAACAAGCCATGCTCACTCAGATCGGTCCAAGAAATCCATCAGTAGAGGTCCATGAAATTTCAGCCAGGAGCTTGGAGTAGGCGAAAGAGGCGTCTCTGAATTTCTAGCGGTTCCTGGAGGCTGGTACACGGTCTGAGGGTTCGCACTGAACAGAAGCGAAGCGAAGCGGAGCAAGGCCCCTGGCAAAAGCCCATGGGCCCGGACTCGGGCACATGGGCCAAGTCCGTAACAAACGCCCATGAGCCGAAGGCCATGGGCCCAGGAAAGTCCCCGATCTGTCTTGCTTGTTAGCGGAGACGGTGAATTGGTGAAGTGAGAGCTGATGGTCGATGTGACGAGTAGAGGACGATGATGAGCGTGATGTGATGGTGAAGTAGTGAAGTAGTGAAGTGAGTGAGTTAGTGAATTGAGTGGAATAGTGAATTGGTGAATTGAAGGCTCGAATTCCCGTTCCTGAGCGCGCAACTCAGGCCCTAATTCACTACTTCACTAAATCCACTAATTTGCCTAATCCACCAAACCACCTTTTTCACCATTCCCCTCCGGGTCACCGCCGCAAGAAAGAGTGCGGCATTGCCTGATGTATGCGATCAGATGCCGACCATTGCGACCAGAGATTCAGTAGATGAATGCATCGGACTCGCAAGCAATACGATGGAGATAGAGGTCAGCGTGCATGTCCAGTCCGTCGGGTTATCGTCGGTGATATTCGGAGACACAGCTCACGTGCGTTGTCGATGCTTACGGTGCTACTACTGAGCGGCTCACGTCGTAGGGATGACGTCGCTGACGTTCGGAGAATCGCAATAGTCCTGGGCTTTCACATCCCCTACGTTCACTCGAGCCTAGCGACGACCCTCGACTACGGCGAGTACGCGGTCGAGCTCGAGCGCTACAGCGTGCTTCAGCTCGGGATCGCCAAACCGGGGGAGCCCGTCTTCGCGCTGCCCACGGGGCATCGCGACAGCGGACGTCCGGTCGCGGCCTATTACTGCTGGCTCTTTCCGACGACGATGTTCAACGTCTACCCATGGGGCGTTTCGGTGAACGTCGTGACGCCGCTCGCCGTGGACCGGACTCGGGTGTCCTTCCTGCCGTTCGTCTGGGACGCGACGAAGCGCGAGACGGGAGCGGGTGCGGGACTGGACCGGGTCGAGCGCGAGGACGAAGCGATTGTCGAGTCCGTGCACCGCGGGGTGCGCTCGCGCCTGTACGAGCGCGGCCGCTACTCCCCTGCACGCGAGGGCGGCGTGCACCATTTCCATCGCCTGCTCGCGGAGTTCATGGGGGAGGCGGCGTAGGGCGAGGCGCCGGCGGCATCGCCGCGCGGCGCCCCGCGCACGCAGGGGGTCGTCAGTCGTGGCTGTGTTCGAAGCCCTCGTTCGGGTGCGAGAGGTACGGGAAGCTCGCGAGATAGGCAGGCTCGCCCGCATGCGGCGAGACGTTGGCGGTCCCGTCGGTCAGCAGCGAGGCGGCACCGTCGGGCGTGTAGCCGGAGCGGACCAGCGGCAGCGTGACGCCGGCGACCGCTCGCAGCTCGATCGCCACCACGTTGTCCGCCACGCGGCGTCCGTTCGGGAAACCCGCGAGGTCTCCGCCAAGGATGCCGAGGTCGTTCGGGCTCGATGAGGGCCCGATCGCCATGTTGAGCCGGAGCATGTCGGCGACGCGCGGTCCGGTGAAGTTCTGGAAGCCGGCGATGATCCCGGAAGGGATACCCGTCGCGAGCACCGCGACGAGGTCGTCGCGCGATCGGCTCGCTACCGGTGTGGCGAGCAGCGCGGCGAGATTGGGGAACACGCCGGGGTACAGCACCGGCAGGAGGTTCTGCAGCTCGGGGTTCTTGTAGTACGCGAGGAAGTCGGCGTCGCGCCGCGGCTCGCGGGCGTTCCACTGGTCTTTCTTTCCGATCGGGATGATCACCTCGTTGATGAGCGGGTTGCCCAGGCGCGAGACCTGTCGCCAGCCACCGGCGGAGGTGCGCTCCCCGTCGTCGCCCTGGACACGACCGCGTTGGCGGCTGGCCGTTGCCCAGACACCGATCACCGATCTCGTATCCATGACGTTCACGGGCATCGAGCCGTCCCGGGTGAGGTCCGTCTTCGGGACCTGGATCGCGATGCTGTGGACGTTGTAGCCCTTGGTCCCGTCCTTCCCGCCGGTCGCGGGGAGCGGGATCACATGCAGGTTCTGGAACGGCCGGAGTGCACCGAGGTCGAAGATGGACCCGAGGTCCACGTAGAACCCCTCGTCGCGCTGTCCGGCGAATACCTTCACGCCACCGGGAAGCGTGTGGATGGCGGCGTTCGCGAGCGCGGGATAGGTCGGCGTCGAGCGAGGGCCGATGCGCACCGGCGGGCTGATGATGTCGGACCCGAGGACACGCCGGCGCCAGCCGTCGTCGTCGCCGTCGTCGCTCCGCTCCGCCCGCGTGACGGTGTAGGTCTGCCGAAGATTCCACGACGGGCTGGTGAGCGACGTGATAGGCCCGGTGTTGTACAGGAACGTCTCGGGATTGCTGATCCGCGTCTTGAAGCGGAACTGGTATACGACGTCCGCCTCGGCGTCACCGTCGTTGTCGATCTTGACCTCGTAGAGCACGTCGTCGCCGAACTGGAAGAAGTTCGGTCCACCGGCCGGCTCTTCGAGGGGGATGTAGTTCGCGATGATCGTCACCTTCGTGCTGTCCACGGGGTCGACGAAGGCGTAGAGGTCGGTGTTGTCGGCAACAGGGTCCTTCGAGATCTCGGGCGCTTCACGATGCGACGACATCGCGGGCCTCCTTCGCGATCGCGAGCAGTCGGGCGACGAGCCCGGCGTCCCGGCGAACGATCTCGCGCGTACCGACCATCACGACGAGCTCCCCTTTTCGGGCATCGCTGACGTATGCGACGACCGGGGCGGCGCCTTCGTCGAGGGCGCCGGCGCTCGCGGCGGTGTCGGTGACGACGCCGCGCCCGGCCACGACGAGACCGAACGCCGCCGTTCCGGCCGCGGCTGCCTTGAGGACCGTGCGGCGTGAGTGCGCGTGCGTCGAAGCTTTTCGTGCCATGTCTTCCTCCCGGAGCGGTTGAGGGGCCGATCCGGCGGGGAACTACGCGCTCACGGCCCCCGATGGATCACCGCCGGTCGCATGTGGAGGAATTGGCGCCAATCGTCCGAGACCCGACCGGTCCTGAGACGGGAACGACACGGCAGCCCCTGCCGGTCGGGTGATGGAGCGCCGCGCTCGACAGGTTGAACTAGACGCGCGCTGGGCCGTGGCCGGCAGGTGGGTCGGAGCCGCGGCCCGGCGCTTTTCTTCCCTTCCTGGGCTCGGACCATCGCCGACATCGCGATCGTCGTCTTCGTCCTCATCGGCGCGATCGCCGGGTTCCGCAAGGGATTCGTGGTGCCGCCCGCCGCCGCCGGCGGAGCGCTCCTGACAATGGCCACGCTTTACGCGGGGCCGCTCACCGGTGCCCTCCCCGCGGGGACGGCGGGACTCGGCGTGGGCCTCATCGCCCTGGTTGTCGGAGGCACGCTCTTCACGACGGTCGGCTCACGCTCCACGTGGCTGTGCTTGGCACGCTCGTGCTCGACGCCTGGCTCGACCCCCTGCACGGGAAGAGCGCGCTCGGGCCGCAGGAGATCGCGGCGATGCAGAAGGTCGCCGCCGTGCTCGCCTTCTACGAGCAGAAGATCCGGCCGGAGCTCCTGCAGAGCAAGATCGTGCCGGTGCTCCTGGTCATCGGCGAGAAGCTGCCGCTCATCGGGCGGCCCGCGACGCTACCGGCGTGGTAAGCGAGCTAGCACGTGCACGGGCCGTCGTCAGCGCAGCCGTCGCAGCAATAGGGCTTCGCGTCTCGCTCCACAGCCTCGCCGCTGATCTCGATGCGGCAGTTGTCGCACCGCTCGAGATCCGCACCCACCGCATCCATGGCATCAAGGTAGGACGCGGACGTCAATGTGCGGTCAACGGTCGGTCAACACATGGCGTCAGCGGGCGGGACCCGGGAAGCGATAGCCGACTCCTCGCACGGTGAGCACGTACCGCGGGTTCTGCGGGTCGGGCTCGATCTTCGTGCGCAGCCGGCCGGCGTAGACCTTGAGGTAGTGCACCTCCTCGCGATATTCGCGGCCCCAGACCTTGGCGAGAAGGGTCTCGTGCGTCATCACGCGGCCCGCGTTAATCGCGAGGTGGTAGAGGAGGTTGTATTCCGTCGGCGTGAGCCGCGCCTCTCGGCCATCGACCCTGACGACCCGCGTCGCAAAGTCGATCACCAGACCATCATGCGAGAACACGTTCGACCGGCCTTCGCCCGTCGCCGCACGATACCGGCGCAGCACGGCGTCGATCCGAGCGACGAGCTCGCTGTGGCCGAACGGCTTAGTCATGTAGTCGTCCGCACCGAGCTCGAGTCCACGCACCTTCTCTTGCTCGAGGCCCCTCGCCGTCACGACGATGACGGGCACGTTGTTCCCGCTCTCGCGCAGCTCGCTGAGGACGCTGAACCCGTCACGGTCGGGCATCGCGAGGTCGAGAAGGACGAGGTCCGGCGTCTCGGCGGCGACGCGGTCGAGCGCGTCGACGCCGCGGTAGCACTCGCTCACCACGAAGTCCGGCCGGTGGTAGGTGATACCCATCGCCGTGACCGAGGCGACGTCCGGTTCGTCGTCGACCACCAGGATCTTCATTTGCCCGAAAGCGACCTCATCAAACGCCGGCTTGGCGAAACGTGATTCGAGCAAGCGAGCAAGTGTGGCGAGGCGCCGCGCGCCACAACGCGCCTTTCGTCTCGCAGCTCGATGAGCTCTGGCCGCCCGTTACGTGCAAGGTACCTCATTGCTGGTCTTTTGACGGCGGATTTACCGGTCATTGATGGCGGCGGTCTCATCCTGCCAGCGGCGACAACGAACGCAGACGTAGGGGCGGGGACGCGAGGGGCGTCCCCGCCCTACCGCTCCGACTCGAACTCCCATTCGTCCACGACATCGGCTCCGCCGACCGTGAGCTCGAGCCGGACGCGGAACCGCGCCCCCGACGCGAGCGGGCTCGCCGGAACGATGGCGACATAGTCGCGCTCGTAGATCTGCGGGACGACGTGGTACGCGAGCTCGCGCCCACCCGAATCGGTCAGGCGCGCGTTACGCAGATCGACCGTTCGCGCGTTGCCGTACACGACCATCACCGGATAACCGACCGGGCGCGCCGCGCCCGATGGCAGGACATCGGGGGACTCTTCCCCATGCCAGGTTCCCGCCACGCGTTGTCCCCGCGCGGGCGAGCGCACCCGCTCCGGAGCGGCGCTGCCGAAGTCGTACACGAGCACGCCGACGGTCGCGGCGCGTCCCCCGATCTCGGCATGTCCCCATCCCGCCACCACGGCGTGCGGATGCATGAGCCCGAGACGGTGATACGGAAGGACCCAGAGCGAGCGGACGCCATCGGTGGCGGACGTGAACGCGATCGCGACCTCGCTCGCCGTGGCCAGCGGATATCCCTGCGCAGCAAGACGGTCGCGAACGCTGACGCCGCTGAAGCCGGGCTCGCCCGGGGTCTCCTCGTGACCCGAGGCGCCATTGCGCGCGAGGTACTCCGCGTGGCGCTGGGCGGCGGCGCTGACGCGGTCGTCCGCCTGGACCGCAGTCGCGCCAATCGCGACGCGGAGCTCGTTGTGCACGCGCAGCATGGCCGCGGCGTCGGTCGGTGCCGGCGTGGCCGACTGCGTCGACGGTGACGCGGCCGGCGAAGCGGCGAGCGCGGTCGGGCTCGGCGTAAGAGACCGTGGCGGCTGGCTCTGAGCGGGCGCGACCGGTCGAGGCTGGGATGAGAGCGCCACGCCGATGACGCCCAGAGCGATGCCGACGACCGTCAGCGCGACCGGAAGCGGAGGACGTGTCATAGCGCGGCGAATTCCACGCGGCGCGACCGGGCGTCTCCGGCGACGAACGCGAGAAGCCGCTCGCCTTCGTCGGCGACCGCGTCCTTGTCCCGCTTGCGAAGGGCATCGAGCGGCTGGATGCGCAGGATCGCGGCGGCGCCACTCTTCCGGGTGACCCTCCAGGTCGCGCCCACGAATCCGTCGACCAGCACCGTGCCGAAGTTGACGCCCTCGCTGCCGGTCAGCGACCGTCGACGACCCTCGTTGATCATCCGGGCGCGGTCGGCGTGCGAGAGCAGCACGTTGTCGTACTCGGGAAGGAAACGCGGCGGCGCGGGCGTCTCCGGATCGGGCAGAGCGCCGTCCGGCACGTCGAACAGCTCGTGGCCGCGTTCGTCACGGAACGTGCGCAGCCGGGGTCGAAGGCGCTCGAAGACATCGCGCAACGCGGTGAGCCCCGACCACGTGCGCGCGTCGGCCGGGGTCGCCGGCCCAAACGCGGCGAGATAGCGCAGGGCCATCCCCTCCGGTGACCGATCGCCGGCCAGCGGTCGCCCGAGCCACGCCTCGGCCGTGGTGTGCCTGGCGAGGCCACCCGCTCCCCACACGCCGCGGGGCGGCACCTGTACGAGCGGGAGCAGATAGCGAACCGCTTGAGCCAGCGACTCAGGATCGCGCTTGGGCCAGCGCTTGCTCAGGATCGGTCGCAGCTCCGCGTTGGTGAGCGGCCGTTCGTCGACGAGCGCCCGGCCCGCCGCGAGGAGCCTCCCGAGGTCCACGCCGATGAGCCTCCGGCCGAAGGGGCTGCTGCTCCTGAAGGTGCGCTCGAGCACCGGCTGCACGATCGGACGCAGTGCGGCGCAGTCGCGCGCGGTCACGAGGTGGACGGTCGCTCGCATCAAGGCGATCCGCACCGCCCTGCGGTCGCTGATCAGCGTGGCGAGATCGTCGTGTCGGAAGCCCTCGAGCCGCGTCCAGAGGCCGACATACGGGTCGGTCGGCACCTGCGCCTGCATCCCGACCAGCCGCTCGATGGCCGCCTGCGGGGGCAGCTTCGAGCGGCGCAGGAGGAGCTGCCGTTCGAGAAGTGCCCGATTGAGAGCGCGCCGGCTGAGCTCCCGGGTCACCTCTATGACGCTAATCGACGATGCCCCGGTCCGGACGAGCTCTTGGCGCTACCTCTCGATCGCGACCTCCTTGGCCTCGCCCACCGCCGTGACGGTGAGCCGGCAGACCCCGATGTCGATGACCTGTCCGGCCGCGACGCGCCGCGGCGCGTTCAGCCTGGTCCCGTCGATCCACGTGCCGCTGATGCTGCCGACGTCGCTCACCCAGAAGCCGCCCTGCCGGTAGCGGATGCGCGCGTGCTTGCGTGAGACCGAGAGATCCTCCAGACGAATCGTGTTGTCCTGACCGCGACCGAGCGTCGCGCCCGATCTGCTCACCTCGAACAGGGGCGCGGGTCCGCGTTCTGTTTCAAGACGCAGCACGAGCGTGCCCTTGGCCACACCGGGTGCGGCGATCGGACCATCGGCAGCCGGTTCATCCGCGACTTCCGATACGCCGTCCACGGGCTCCGAGATGGGTTGTTCGACCGCGACCGGCAGCGCCACACTTTCAGGCTCGGCCACCGCTTCGCTGCTCGCGTCGGCGACGGCCACGATCTCGTCTGGCTGCGATGAGGCAGGCGCCGCTGTCTCGGCGATGCTTTCCGTGGGATCCCCCGGGGACTCTGGCTGCGTACGCCCCTCGAGGAGACGCTGCAGCCTCGTGAGGATGTTCTCGGTCCAGCGCACCGCGACACCTCCCTGGCCACCTTACGCGCGGCGCCCAGATCGCTCAAGGACCCACGCCGCCTCGACGCGTCAGACTTCCTGGCGGGCTTAACGCGGCTGATCGCCGATCATTGCGCGCCCCGGGGAGGTCGACGGCGACATCGGCCTCGCGACGGAGACTTTCGTCACCCCGGGCGAGCGGCGATGACTCCGCCCGCGTAGTGACCTCGGTAGACGACACGGCCGTCGCGCTCGATCCGTTCCTCGCCGGCGAAAGCACGCAGATCGCCGGTGACCTCGTTCACGTAGCGCTGCGATCCCGACGTGTGCTCTAGCGGCCCGCGTAGCGGCAGCTCCTCGCGAACGTGCCGCAGGGCTTCACGGAGGAACGAGTAGACGATCGTGGATCACGGCGATGCACGTGGTCGCGCGCAGCGAAGGGCTCCCCGGAAACGCGGCGAAGTACGGAGTGATCCCGAACGGCAGGGCCGGGAGGACCGGCACCCCGAGCGGCTCGGCGGCCTCGATTGCTACGCGCTCCGCCAGGATCGCGTCGGTCCCGACCGAGAGGTAGCCGTGCTGTTCAGTAGATCCGATCGGCATCACGATCCGGTCGTCGTGCGCGAGGTATTCCTCGAGCATTTCCAGTTGCAGTCATGGACTCTCATGAGCTGCCCCTTGACCGTCGTGCCGCGCTCAGCACGCGTCAGTGTGGCAGCCGCGAGCGATGGACCGCGTGAGATGGCGGGCACGCACGCAGAGTGGCTTGGCTACAAACTGGCTACGTGAAATCGGGCCGGACGGTTGGGCCGCCGCGAGCACGTGAGGCGCACGCTGGTCGGCGATCGACGCCCGAGGGTCAATTGCTCCGCCCGACGATCCCGCTCGACGAGCTGATCGCCTACCTCTTCGGCGCCGAGGACTCGTCCCTGGGCGCCGAGGTCCGCCCGTGGCTGGTCGCGTCGCCGCGCTTCCGGGCGTTCGCCGAGACCTATCGCGACAAGATCCGCAAGAAGGCCCGCGGGCTGCGCGACGACGAGGGCCGGCGCGACCTGGCGTTCGAGCTCGCGATCGCCATGCGGCTTCTCGAAGAGCGTCGCTTCGCGCTCGAGTACGAGCCGTACGGCGCCGGCCGGCGCGCGCCTGACTTCCGCGTGACGCTCCGCAGCTTGAGCTTCAACATCGAAGTGCGGCGGCTGCGCCGGAGCGCGCCCGCCGATACCGCCCGGCTGATCAACGCCGTCTGCGACAAGCTCGGCCAGCTGCCCGCTTCGATGATCAACGTGCTGGTGATCGGCGCCCACGGTCCCTCATCCGCCGCGGAGGAGCTGGTCCCTGCGATGCTCTGGCTGCAGGACCGCGTGGCCCACAAGGACGAGGGGCTGTTCCAACGGCGCGGCTTCGCCGGGGTTCGCGACTTCCTGCGGCACTACCAACGACTGAGCGGCGCCGTCTGGCTGACCGGAGATCCCGGCTCGGCGCGGGCCAGCCTGTGGCGTAACGCGCAGGCGCGCCACCCGCTGCCCGCCGATCTGGCTAGGAGACTCGCTCCAGCACAACGACCGGGATGACTCGCTTGGTCCTCGCGGGGTAGTCGCGGAAGGCCGCGAAGTTGTCGCCGTGCGCGGTGTATAGACGGTCGCGCTCCGGTCCCCTCGCGATGGGCCTCGCGCGCACTTTGAATCTCTCGGTGCCGACTTCGACCTCGGCCTCGCGATGCTTCACCAGGTTGTGGTACCAGCCGGGGTGAGAAGGCGCGCCGCCTTTCGAGGCGGCGATCACGTAGCGGTCGCCATCGCGGTTGTAGACGAGAGGCGTCGTCCGGACCTGCCCGGTCCTGGCCCCGCGCGTCGTAAGCAATAGGAGCTTGTCCCCGAAATGACCGATGCCCTTGCCGGCCTTCGCGCGGAACTCGTCGATGATGCCCTTGTTCCAGTCGGCCACGCCTCGCCTAACGCGCTCGAGGAGCGGGCATTCCCTTTGCCCTTTGAGGTCGCGCCTGCGGCTGGTCGCGTCGGCGGGCCGGAAGAACAATCGACCGCTCGCTGGGGCCCGGCCTACTATCGATCGTCCGCCGCCTGCTTGCTCGAGTCATGACGAAACCGTCATCGGCAGCAGGTGACGGCATGGTCATGACACAAACGCTCCCGACAGTCAGTGTTCAAGACATGTCGACCGCTGGTGCCATCCAGGTCCTCGTGCTCCAAGAGTTCCGGCTACGCGTCGCGGACGCGGACGGCGCCGCCGCGCGCATCGTCGCCGCGTCTCCGAGGGGCGTCGAACCAGGAGTACCTCTCCTGACGAGCATCGACGATCGACGCGATGTCGCGACGCTCAGAGCGTTGCACGCGGGAGAGCCGACCGAGATCGATGCGGTGCAACGCGCCGCTCTCGATCCCTTGGTCTCGAGCTGGGCGGCGCCGAAACATTACGGGCCGAGGATCACCGAGCGCTCGCAGAGTCCGCCTTCGTCCTTCCGGCTCGCGGTGACCGAATCTGGAATCAACGCCGGCGGCGCCCCTCCGGTGACACTCGGCCAAGAGCCGGCCGATCGAACAACGAGCCGCGCGGTGGGTCTGGTTTGGATCGGAGAGCCGGTCGGAACCAACACGGGTCTATTGGTCCTCCTCGGTAGCTATGACGATCCGCGTACGTTTGGGCGCGACCCGTCAGGCTGGCCGCTTCCACTGAGCCGCGACCTCGGCGTGCGTATTTACGAGAACAGCCCAGCCTAGAGTCGGGTCATGGCGGAGGCTGGGGCGGCCGAGTCAGCCGCAAGAGGATCTGACCGCCCGGTCCGTGTGCTCCTGGTCATCGGCGACGAAGCGCTCACGAACACCGTCGACCTGACCTTGCGGCATGGGCGATACGCCCGCCGGGTCGCAGTGACGGTGGCCGAGGGCACGACCGCGATCAGAGAGTGGAAGCCCCATCTCCTTCGCTCAACATCGACATCGAGGCAGGTCGGGGATCCAGCTCATCGACCAGGCGCGCGCCAACCGGCCGATAGGAGTCGTCGCCCTTACCCGGCGGAGTGATCTACGTGGAAAGCTCGACGCTTTCGAGCGAGGCGCAGACGACTACATCGGCATCCCTTTCGTGCCGGACGACCTCGTCGCACGCGCACGCTACCGCAACTTGCGGTACACCTCACGGCGGTGACGGATGCGCGTTACGACTACGACCCGAGCGGAGTCGTCCACTTCATGAATGACTCGGTAGTCCCCAACGCGAACACGGAGCGCCTCGAGACCGGTCAGCTTCTCCGCTCCGGGCGGGCGGGGCTCCTCGGCGAGAGCCACGAGTCGGGCGCTGATGCGATCGAACAGCATCTTGGACAGACGGTCGAGTTCACGCTCCGCGGAGCGCTGGACTTCAACGCGATACGCGGGCATGCGCGCGGTGAGCGGCCTTCCTCTTCGGTGGCCTCTCTGGAGCAACGGCGCGGCGATCGCGGATCACATCGGCAAGCGGACGCGACGTCTCCTCGCCACGCTCTCTTCGCTCTCGCGCCAAGAGGGCCTCAAGCGAGTCGTCTAGGTGCTCCAACTGCTCGATGAGCACCCGATACTCGTCGATATCCAATAGAACAGCGCGTGGCTTGCCCCGCTGGGTGAGATAGAGCGGACCGCCGTGGCCCAGTCACGGCCCGCTGGCCCGGCCTGAGCCCGCCCGACAGGCGTGCCACGATCGCGATCGTTAACTGCATCGCTTGGGGCGCACGGGTTGCTTCGCGCCCTACGCGACGCGCTCCAGAGAGGGGCAGCTGATCCCAGCCCCCTTCGCGATACGTGCACCACAGCGGAACGGACGGGACCAGTTCGCTGCGGTTGAAAGTGGCCGACCACCGGCGCGCGTGAAGGCGCAACCGCTGATGGAGGAAAGGGTCGAGCCTATCGTACGCGTGTGCTCGTCGGGAGCAGTCCCTTTCAGTACGAATGGATCGGCGATTGGGCTCGTCTACCAAATAGCGACGAGCAACTCAGAGCGTGGCCGCATCACGGCCTTGTCGTAACGCGGGCTGGAGAAATTCTTATATTCGACCCAACGCAGCCGCGCCTGCTGAGGTTCGACGGCGATGGTTACCTGCTTGGAACGTCATCGCTTGTCGAAGCACAGGAAGCGCACGGCATGACCCTCGTGCTCGAGGACACAGTCGAGCGCCTGTGGATCGCCGATGCAGGGCAGCGACGCACCCCCACTAACCGGTACAAGCCTCCACCGGAGGACAGCAAATCGGTCGTGCTGAAGGTGACCCTCGACGGCCACACGCTGCAACGCCTACCGCGTCCGCCGCATCCCGCATATGTCGGTGGCAGCTACCGGCCGACCGGCATCGCAGTCAGTGAGGGTTGGTTCGGTGGGAATGGCGACGTCTGGGTCGCAGACGGCTATGGGGAGAGTTACGTTCATCGGTTCGCCTCGGACGGCACCTATCTGGGCAGCCTCAGCGGGGAAGCCGGTGCTGGACGTTTTAAAGAACCGCATGCCGTGTACATCGATCATCGGCGAGATCAGCCCGAGCTCTACGTCGCGGATCGCGCCAACGCGCGAATCCAGGTGTACGACCTTGAGGGTCGCTTCCGTCGGGTCGTGGGAGAGGGCATCCTCTCTACCCCGTCGTTCATTGCAAGCGATGGGCAGCGGCTCTTCGTGATCGAGAACCGCCCACCGCGTCTAACGGTCCTCGATCAGGCCGATCGGCTGCTTGTGCGTCTCGGCGAGGACCCCGACGCGCCATCGCGGCCCGGTTGGCCCAATGCGTTCGATGCAAACGGGAACGTTGTTCGGGCGACGACCACACAAGGAAAGCTGAACAGCCCTCACGCTCTCGCGCTCGATCCGAATGGGAACATCTACTTGACCGAGTGGCTCATCGGTGGACGCTTCACACAGTTGCGTAAAACCGCGTGAGTGCACAGGGTATTGGGAGACGGCTTCGGCAAAGCGATAGCCGGACGCCTGGGCGCGTTGACCGACCTCAGTGGCGGGCGCGACATACGCTCAAGCCGCATGTCGAACGAGAACCAACTGCACGCCTCGAGCTGCTCGCCGAGCGGTCTATCCTCTCAGCCTAGGGTTTGAGGTCGGCTCGCACTGAGCCAACAGGAGGGGCATGGACATGGCCGATCGACTTGGAGCGCTCGTTCGCGAGTATCAGAGAGAGCGGGTCGGGCGCCGCGAATTCATCAAGCGCTGCGTCGCATTGGGAATCTCGCTCACCGCTGCCGCCAACCTCGCGGCGGCCTGCGCTCCCACCGCGACCCCCAGCGCTGCGCCAGGTGCCAGCAGCACGGCAAAGAGCGGGGGACAGTTCGTCTTTGTCGACGGCACGGACGCCGTAACCCTCGATCCGCATGCGAGCCCGGATGTCGGATACAGCTTCAATCTCATCCGAGCGCCAGCTGAAGCGCTCGTCGAGTACGTCGTGAAGCCCGACGGGTCCACTGACGTCGGCCCACGGCTCGCGAAGTCGTGGAAGACGACGGACAGTGTGGTGTGGGAGTTCGAGCTCAATCAAGGCGTCAAGTTCCACGACGGCACCGCGTTCAACGCGTCCGCAGCGAAAGCGAACTTCGATCGCATCCTCGCCCTGAAGCTCGGCCCAGCCGGTCGGCTCGGCGCCGTCTCCAAGGTCGAGGCGGTCGGCGACAACACTCTGCGGATCACGTTGCCAGGTCCTAACGCAAACTTCATCTGGCCCATGACGCAGATGCTCATGATCAGCCCGACCGCGCTTCAGGCAAACGCCGGAAGCGACAACGGACAGAAGTGGGCGGCCGAGAACGTCGTCGGAACGGGACCGTTCCTCATCTCCAGCCGCACGAAGGGCTCGGAAACGATCATGAAACGGTTCGATGGCTACTGGCGCGGTTGGCAAGGCAATCACGTTGACAGCGTCGTCGTGAAAGTCGCGAAGGAGGCGGCCACGCGCCGGCTCATGCTGGAGCGGGGCGAAGCACAGGTCGCAAACAACATCGCGGTCACCGACCTGGCACCACTCGAGGGCAACAAGGACATCGTGGTATCGCATGTCCAGAGTCCGGGCGTGCAGATGGCCGCCGCTCGCTTCCGTGGGCCGCTCAAGGATGTGAACGTGAGACAGGCGATCACGTACGCTTTCGATGCCGAGGGGTTCATCAAGGGTGCCATGCAGGGTCGCGGGGACCTGGCGCGCGGACTCATCTACACGGAGTTCCGCTTCTTCAATAAGGACATCCCGACGATCAAGCAGGACCTGGCGAAGGCGAAATCCTTCCTCAGCAAGTCGGCGACGCCGAATGGCGGTTTCGAGCTGACGCTCCTTATCCTTCCTGGCTTTGCTCCGTACCAGACGGACATGGCGCAGGTGTGGCAGGAGAACCTGAAGCAGCTCAACATCAAGCTCAACATCCAGCCTATGACCGATGTGAACGTCTACTACGCGTCTGTCGAGGATGAGCAACGCGGCGCCGATCTTTGGGCGTGGAACGGCGCGGCGCAGACGCCCGACCACAACTTCCAGGGGCGTCGTCAGTGGCACACAGACTTCAAGCGCCCGCGCGGCGTGAATGGCGGCTATAGCAATCCCAGGCTTGACGCATTGCTCGACAAGGACTTGGCGACTGTCGACGACAACGGCAAGCGGCAGATCTGGGAAGAGATGCAGAAGATCCTCCTGGACGATATGCCGTTCATCCCGTTCTTCATCCCGCTCAACTACTGGGCGAGCCGAAAGGGCGTCGCGGGGGTGCCGCAGAACCGGTTCGACCTCGTGCCGAACTACTACAACATCTACTTCACGAGCTGACCGGCGATCGACCAGCGATGCCGCCGCGGAGAGCGTCCGTGACGCTCTTCGTCGCCTGCGCGGGACGCTCGATGTGCGCGCCCGCTTCCGGGTGAGCTCATGGCCGTGATCAATGCGCACGCCCACATCGGCGATACGCGGGTTTTCGATGCGGATAACGACGAGGGCGAACTCCTTCGAGCAATGGACTTGAACGGTGTCGAGGTGTCGCTCGTAATGCCGAGCGCGGGGTGCCGCGACGCGGTCGCGATCCATGACCGTATCGCCTGGCTCGCAAGGGAACGGCGCGGTCGGTTCTACGGCATCGTGCAGATGAACCCCCATACCGATCGCGAGGCGTACGCCGCGGAAGCGCGGCGGTGCGCGCGAGACCTCGGTTTCGTCGCCGTGAAGATTCATCCGCTGGGATACGGCGTTGACCCGAAGTCCAGGGATGCCGAAATGGTGTTCCAGGTCGCGCGCGACCTCTCGATTGCCGTGATGATCCACACCGGGAGCGGACTCCCCTGGGGCCTCCCGGCGCTGTGGATCCCCCTCGCTCAGCGCTATCCGGAGGTGAATGTCGTCCTCGCGCACGCCGGGATGGGGGTAGTCACCGCAGAGGCGCATCTCGCGGCGAAGCTATGTCCAAACATCTACCTCGAGACTTCTTGGGCGAAGCCCGGCGAGCTGCTCTGGCTGATCCGTGACCTAGGCGCGGGCAGGGTCATGATGGGTGCGGATCTGCTGAGCAACATGCCCATCGAACTCTTCAAGTACCGGTCGCTCGGACTCGGCCAAGACGAGCTCGAGATGTGCCTCGGAGGGACAGCGGCAGCGGTCTTCCGCCTCCCGATCTCCGCGCTGAGCGAGAAGTCGTGATTCGCCTGTTGGTGAGGCGCTTGATCAGCCTGGTGTTTGTGCTCTTCGGCATGACGGTGATCACTTTCACGCTGTCGCACGTCGTGCCCGCCGACCCCGCCGCTGCAGCGGCCGGGCTAAACGCCAGCGCACTTGAGATCAGCACGATCCGCGAGCGCATGGGCCTCGACCGCCCGCTCTATCAGCAGTACGTGTTCTACATGGAGGGTCTCATTCTGCGCGGCGATCTCGGGCGGTCGATCGCCAGCAACCTACCGGTCCAGGACGATCTCGTCCGCTACTTACCCGCGAGCCTCGAACTAGCCGTGTTCACGATCTTGCTCTACCTTCCGACGGGCCTCGTCCTCGGCGTGCTGTCGGCGCGCGCGGCGGGCGGTGCGGTCGACGCTGCCACGCGCGGCTTCGCGATTTTGGGTCTGTCGGTGCCGGTCTTCTGGCTCGGGTTGATCGCCCAGCTGGTCTTCTACGGCTGGCTTGGCGTGCTGCCCGCGACCGGACGGATCGGCTCGACGTTCGGGCCTCCGCCTGAGGTGACGGGATTCTTCACGGTCGATGCGCTGCTCGCTGGAAACGTCGCGGCGTTCGCGGACGCGCTCCGGCATCTGATCTTGCCCAGCGTTGTCCTCGCGCTCGGGAACCTCACGGTCGTCACGCGTATGACGCGCTCGAGCGTGCTCGAGGTGCTGAGCCAGGATTTCGTCCGCACGGCGCGCGCGAAGGGGCTCCGGGAGAGGACCGTGATCACACGGCACGTGTTGCGCAACGCGATGCTCCCGATTGTGACGGTCGTCGCCCTTCAAATGGCTGCGCTTATTGCGTGGCAGTTCCTTGTTGAGACCATCTTCTCTTGGCCTGGCATCGGATCGTGGGCCGTGAACTCGATCATGACGCTGGACTTCAACGCGGTCATGGCGGTCACGTTGTTCGGGTCGGTTCTTTATGTGGCCCTGAACTTCCTCGCGGACGTCAGCTATCTCGTGTTTGATCCGCGGATCCGGTACTGAACGTGATCACGGGCCGCCT
>DASYTL010000023.1:0-155059 GCA_036002305.1 Candidatus Limnocylindria bacterium | reverse complement strand
TGCTCGCCCCGGCGGCAGCGTCGGCCGAGATGGCGATGCCCGCGCGTCCCGAGCCCGCCACGCCAGGCGGCTAGCGGACTGAACGAAGGGTAGGGCGGGTCGCCCTACCCCTCGCGCTCGCCCGCGACTCGCGGGTCTATTGCGTCTCTACTCGCGTCTCCGCGTCGGTACGCCGCCGGCGCTCCGGCAGGCCGCGGCCCCGCTCCCGCCGCACGCCCTACGCTCGACCGCGTGAGCATCGGCGAGACCGGCGCGTCGTCGCATCGCGATTTCGAGACGCGTAAGACAAAGGTCTGCCGTCCGAGGAGGGTCAAACCTTCATCGCGGATTTGATTCCCGCCGTCGCCTCTGGTTCTGGCACGGAAGAAGGGAAAGGGTTATGAGCGCCGGCATACCTCGCCGGACGAACGAGCTCCTGAGCCGGTCCGTAGTCTGGGATAACCACGCGTGCATGCCGCTGCGACCCGATGACGAAACGTTCCTACCGCAGTTGGCGCGACACAAGGCTGCCGGGGTCACTCTCGTCTCTCTGAACGTCTACTTCGACGCCCTCCAGCCCGACATTGCCTTCGCGATGCTGGCTTCCTTTCGCCGATGGCTCGCATGGCATTCCGACGACTACGTCCTCGCGGAGAACGTGGCGGACATCCACGCGGCGAAGAGCAACCAGAAGCTGGCCGTCGTCTTCGACATCGAAGGCGGAAGGGCGGTGGAGGCCCATCCCGGGCTGGTGGAGGTCTTCTATCGGCTTGGGGTTCGCTGGATGCTGATCGCCTACAACCGGAACAACCGCCTCGG
The DNA here is from genome assembly GCA_036002305.1 of Candidatus Limnocylindria bacterium. Classification (GTDB taxonomy): domain Bacteria; phylum Chloroflexota; class Limnocylindria; order P2-11E; family P2-11E; genus 3-1-20CM-2-70-9. Next base: position 154,261 of record DASYTL010000023.1, on the reverse strand, counting down.
CGGTGGGTGCCAGGATCTCGACACGGGGCTCACGCCGTACGGCCGGTTGATCATCGACGAGATGCAGCGCGTGGGGATGGTGCTCTGTTGCTCGCACACCGGTTATCGGACGGCGCGGGAGGCCATGGAGTACTCCGCGGATCCGGTCATCTTCTCGCATTCGAATCCGCGTGCGCTGAAGGATCACGAGCGCAACATCCCCGATGATCTGATGCGCGCCTGTGCCCGAACCGGTGGCGTTGTCAATCTCAACGGCATAGGCACATTCCTTGGCGACAACGACAATTCGACCGACGCTCTGGTCAGGCACATCGACTACGCGGTCGAGCTGATTGGCGCAGACCACGTCGGGCTGGGGCTCGACTACGTGTTCGATCAGGCTGAAGTGGATGAGTACATCCGGACACGACCCGACCTGTATCCGCCCGAGAAGGGGTATGGGCACCGCGCGGCCATGATCGAACCCGAAAGATTCCCAGCGATCGCCCAGGCGCTCCTCAGCCGCGGCTACAGCGAGACGGACGTGCAGGGCATCCTCGGTCACAACAACCTGCGGGTCGCAGGACGAGTTTGGAAGTCAGGGCGCGAAAAGTCACCGCTCGAGAAAGAGACGTCCCGCACACCGATCCGTTGACCGGCCGTCCGAAGCCGCTCTACCTCGGCGTGCCTCCGTTTCGACGCATTGACCCGAGACGACGTTCGCTTCAGCCGCACGCGCGCGGGTGAGGAAGGCCTCGAGCAAGCGGCTCTTACCGATGCCGGCGTCGCCTCCGATCATTGCGACCCGTCCGTTGCCAATGGATCAAGGCGACCACCCTGATCGTCGCGGCTGATGCGGACGTCTTCCCGCCCGCGCATGCCGTGGAGGTGTTCGGGCTGCTCGGCGGCGGCAAGCAGGACGGCGGCTGGGACGGGTCGGGACGCCCAAAGGCAAGGCTCGCCATCCTTCCCGGCCTGACGCACCACACCATCTTCAGCTCCCCGGCGCTCGCGGCATCGGCCATCCAGTTCCTCGACGAGGCGACGCCGACGGATCGCTAGCGGCTGAGGTCGCGGCCGATCGCCTGTAGCTCAGGGGCGAGCGCTCTTCTCTGTTCTGTCCCGAACAGAGGGAGAGGAGTCGCCGCCTGGGATGATGCCAAGGAAGAAGCGCGTTCGATCGGCAGCCGGACCGGTCGCCGTTTCCCTGAAGAGGAGTTGAGTGCGGCGAGCGTCAATGAGCGTCGCAAGCCTTACGGGCCAGGCAGGCGGATGCACGATCACGGGACACCAGATGCCGGCCTCTTCACCTGCGTGTTCCAGCCGATCCTCGACGCGAACGGGGTGGTCGGCGGACCCCGCCGGGCAGCCCACCCGCGGCGCCGATGACCGCCCCGCCGAACGTTCCGAGCCCGAGGCCGACCCCGAGATTGAGCGCGCCCTTGCCGAAGGCGACGTACGACAGGCCGCCGATCCCACCGCTGATCAGACCGGCCAGCGCGCCCACGAGAGCAGGCGCGACGAGGCTGCGGGCGCGTCGACCCGCTCGATAGCCGGCCAGTCCGTACGCGCCGATCGGGATCAGGAGCGCCGACCCAACGAGGAGGACCTCCGGGATCCAAGCAAACGGCGGCGTGAGGCCGAGGATGGTAAGCATCACGACGATCACCCCCAGCCCTATCCCCGCGCGCAGGCCTTCACCGAGGACGACCGAGCGCACGGCAGGCCATCATGCCCCACGTCCGACCGAAACCACGCTGCGTCGCCAAATTCGCCCGGGGGCGGATATCCTCGCGCTCCACATGAAACGAACGGCCGCGGTGCTCTCGCTGGCGGTCGTCTGTGTGCTCGCTCTTACCATCCAAGCGGCCGCCGCGACGTCGATCTCCGCCCGCTACCAGCTGCGGGGGCACCTGCCGGAGCTCGGCGAGAAGCCGACGATGCGCGCCTTCGTGACCCAGGCCGCGTACGACTCGTACCGCAACAGCCTCGGCGACGCGAACGTCTTCCCGCCCGCGAGCTCCCTCTTCATGAGCTTCGACAAGGACATCCTCGCGCTCTACACGCGGGGCAACGACGTGGGCGGCCGGTGTTTCGCGACAAGCACGAGCGCCTCACTCGACGGCGACACCGCGACGATCGCCCTCGGATGGCAAGTCGGAACCTGGGGTGCGCCGCGCTCGGCGCACTACCCGTTCATCCTCGTCGCGCTGTCGCGGACGGCCGCCGACGGGAGCACGTGGACGTCGCCGGCGCGATCGGTGTGCGCGTCCGCGCCGGATGCCGCGGACTCGCGCGCGTGCGCCGTGCTCTCGGGAGCCGCGACACCCGCGCCGACGGCCAGCCCCCCGCCTGCGCCGACGACCGCGCCGACCGCGACGCCGGGCGCGACCGCGACGCGATCGCTCACGCCCACCGTGTCCCCGACCGCGACGGCAGCGCCCGCATCGGCCACGCCCGCCGCCACGACGACCCCGACCCGCTCACCGGTGGCCGCGGCAAGCCCCACTCCGTCTCCGGCGGATGCCGGCACCAACTACCTGCTGTACGGGATGCTGATCGCGATCGGCTTCCTCGTGGGCGTCGCGCTCATGCTGTCGCGGGGGTCACGCCGGGGCCCTTAGCTCGCTCGGGCGAAGCTCCACGACCCAACCGATGAGCAGCGGAACGGTCTCCGCGAGGTTGTAGAGGAAGTGCAGGTCCGGCCGTCCGATCGGGAGGCCGCCCAGGATGAGGCCACCCGACGAAAGGAACCCCGGGCTTCCCACGACTCCCGTGCGCAGGTAGGTGGCGATCATCGTGACGTGCTCCATGAAGCGCCACCCCGCGAACAGGGTGACGCCCAGGAGCCACGGGTTCATCCGAAAGCGGGAAAGCACGACGAGCAGAGCAGCGAGCACCCACGCGTTCCAGACGAAGTGCACCCACTCGATGTCGAATTGGCCGACGATGCCCCGCGCGCTCGCTCCGGAGAGCCCGAGGACGTGCATCTGGACCATCTGCGCGACGTGCTCGAAGAGATGCGCGGTCTGCGAGAGAGCGAGGACGCCGAGAAGCGCCAGCCACGGGCTCGCCACGAACCGCTCCGAGTACCGGCTCGCCCAGACCGTCATCCCGGCATCCTCCTCCGCCTTCGGCAGGCTGGTCAACGATGAATCAGTTAAGAGGCTCCACTGCGAACTGGACCTGCACGCGGATGACCGTGTCGATCTCGGCCGGCGGGAAACCGGGCCCGCCTACCGTCGGGAACTTCCCGCCGAGGGTGGTCGGGCCGCCGTAGGGCTGGTTCTGCGATCGGACGTCGGTGATGCTGATGGCCGGCCCGAGCTTCAGGCCCAGCGTCGTCGCGGCGAGCTGCGCCTGCGAGCGCGCATCCGCGATCGCTTTCTCGCGTGCGATCCGGTAGGCGACCCCTTCGCGGCTCGGCGCGTAGCGGACCGACAGCGTCGTCGCCCCGCCGTCCTTCATGAGCGCCTGCACGAGGGCCGGCATCATCTCGACCTCATCGCATTCGATGGCGATCTGCTGATACCCGTTGAGCGATACGACCTTAGGGCCGCTGGGATCGTACGTGAACTGCGGAGAGAACTGAGTCGGCCCAAGGATGATCTCGTCGTCGTGGACGCCGAGCGCGCGGGCCTTCGCGAGGAGGCGATCGACGCGGGTCTGAAGCTCGCCCGCGATGTCGGTCCCGACGGCGCTGCTTGCCTGGACCGCGAACGCGAGGTAGCCGTCGTCGGGGGCCGCGGCGACGCTCGCTTCACCGACGGTGACGATGCCTGGCGGCGGAGCGGTCTGAGAGAGCACCAGTGCCGGCGCCGTCGTATCGGCTTTGGCGTCCGCTTCGGGCGCCGGGGTCGCGGTGGCGCCGCGGCTCCACAGGACCGCGGCGACGGCGAAGAAACCGATGGCGATGAGACCGAGCGACGCCTTCTGGAATGGCGTGAACACGCGAACACCTCCGGGCGGATCCCAAGCCGGATCTGGTCGCCCGTGTGGAGGTTGCGGCACGCGACGCGTCGCGTCGTCTGCATTGCGCGACCGATGTCGTATCGGCCGGATACGAGTTAGTCGATAACGCCCGCGTAACGGCGGACGAGCTCGATGATCTCGTCCGAGAGCCGGCGCACCTCGTGAACCGCGTCGCTCACCGTAGCGACCTCGATGCGTCCGCCGCGCAGGACCGGCAGCACGCCCGAACGCCCGGCATCGACGAGGTCCGCGGCCGCGTTCCCGAACCGAGTCGCGCGGAGCCGGTCGACGGCCGTGGGCGACCCGCCCCGTTGCAGGTGTCCCAGCACGACCTGGCGCGCTTCGATGCCCGTTCGCTGCTCGATGTGCCTGGCGAGCACGGCGCCGATGGCGCGCTGGTCGAGGCGGACGTGCCCGAAGGCATCGCGATCGACGGCGGCCTCGGCCTGCAGGCCGTCGATCTCCGCCGCCTCCGAGACGACTACCAGGATGTCGGGGTCTCCGATCGCCCGCCGCGCCTTCATCGTCCGCACGACCTGCTCGCTCGTGACCTGGATCTCGGGGACGACGATCAGGTCGGCGCCGCCGGCGAGCCCGCCGTAGGCCGCCACCCACCCGGTGTCGCGGCCCATCGCCTCCACGACGACGACGCGGTGGTGCGCGCTCGCGGTCGTCCGCAGCCGGTCCAGGGCGTCGGCGACGACGGTGACCGCCGTGTCGAAGCCGATGCAGTAATCCGTTTCCGAGAGGTCGTTGTCGACCGTCTTGGGCACCCCCACGACCCGGATGCGCTGCTCGTGGAGCCACTGCGCCACGCCGAGCGTGTCGTTGCCGCCGATGGCCACGAGCGCGTCGAGCCGGGCCCGCCGGATGCTCTCGAGGACCGCTCGCCGCGACGTCTCGTCCTTCCGCGGGTCCGTCCGGGACGTGCCGAGCATCGTGCCGCCCTCGCCCAGGATGCGCATGACGTCACGCGGCCCGAGCGGCCGAGGCTCAGCCTCACCGAGAAGACCGGCCCAGCCGTCGGCGACCCCGAGCACCTCGTGCCCGAGCGCGCTCGCGCGAAGGACGACGGCGCGGATCGCCGCGTTCAGGCCCGGCGCATCGCCCCCGCCGGTGAGGACACCGATCCGCACGGTTACGCTCCGAGGCCTACGGCACCCACCGGCGCCGGTGCGTGCGCCACTCGATCACCCATTCCTTCGGCAGCGGCTCTCGCCCCGAGGCTATCTCCATGGTGACGCCGCCGCCATGGTCGCGGCGGTAGTCGATGATGTGCCGGCGCTCGGCGTCCTCGTCCATGCGCCGGATGTGCCGCCACATGAGCGCGACGCCGTACGTCGCGACCAGCATGACCACGACGGTGACGGCGAGAGTCAGCAACGGTATGTCCATCAGGGCCGCTCCTTCTTCTGGCGCTCGAGGGCCTTCTCGAGCTCTGCCGGCGAGATCGCCCGCATGATCGCGAGCACCTCGCCAAGCCGGCGAGGGTGCCCTCGGGCTTCGAGGAAACGTTGCCGCTCGAGCGCCTCGGCGAGCTGCTCGTGGGTCAGGATGCCCTCGTCGATCAGGTACTGGCCGAGGGTCTGAACGGCCGGCGGGTCTCCGAGGAGCCCGCGCAAGGTGTTGATGAGGTCGATCGGACCGAATGGCTTGACCAGGTAGTGGGACGCGCCCGCGGCGAGGCCGGCTTTGCGGTCCGCCGCGCTGTCGCGCGCCGTCAGCATGACCACCGGGATCGCCTTCGTCACCGGATCGGCCTTGAGCTCCCGGCATACGTCGAAGCCCGTCGGGCCGCCGTCCTCGTCGAAGACGACGTCGAGCAGGACCGCCTGCGGCGGATCCCGACGGGCGAGGTCGAGCGCCTGGTCGGGGGTCGCGGCCTCCGCGATGCTCCAGCCCTGGGTCGACAGCGTGATCCGGACCATGTCACGGATGAAGCGGTGGTCGTCGGCGATGAGGATGTTCGCCATCGGCAGCGGTCGAGCCTAATAGGGTCGCCCGTCGCTTTACAGCCCTCGAATCACCGACCTAAACTCGTTCGCAACAATTTTATACGCGTTGCCGGCCAGAGGTGCGGCCGTCAGCAGTAACGGCGCCGAGGAACGAGCTTCCGCCGAAGCGCCGCGAAAGGGACGACCGCCGAAGTCAGAGGTCCGTCTCGGGATCTCGGGCTGGTCCGCTCACCGGAAGGAGGCGGACTGTCGCGACGGGGGAGACCCCGCCGCGAAGCGCTGCCGTGTGACCTGGTCTTGGGGAGAGGCTCGGTGGCACGTGTGGCACCGAGCTCTTTTGTGCTCGGTGGCCGGACCCTGCCGAGGAGGCGAAATGGCCATCGAGCGCTTCGCGATCATCGACTCGACGCTCCGCGAGGGAGAGCAGTTTTCGAACGCGCACTTCACGACGGCGGAGAAGGTCGCCATCGCGAAGCTGCTCGACGAGTTCGGCGTCGAGTACATCGAGGTCACCTCGCCGGTCGCCTCTCCCCAGTCGTTCGAGGACTGCCGCACCATCGCCGCGCTCCCGCTCAGGGCGAAGGTGCTCACGCACGTCCGCTGCCATATGGACGACGCGCGCGTCGCGGTCGAGACCTGCGTGGACGGCATCGACATCCTCTTCGGCACGTCGTCCGTCCTACGCGAGTTCAGCCACGGCAAGAGCGTCGACGAGATCATCGAGGACGCCCGGGAGGTCATCACCTTCATCCGCGATCACGGCAAGGAGGTGCGCTTCTCGAGCGAGGACAGCTTCCGCTCGACCGAGGGCGATCTGCTCAAGGTCTACACGGCCGTGGACCGGATGGGCGTGAACCGCGTGGGTGTCGCTGACACCGTCGGGATCGCCACGCCGCGCCAGTGCTACGCGCTGGCGGTCGAGCTGCGGCATCACGTCCGCTGCGACATCGAGTTCCATGGCCACAACGACACCGGCTGCGCGATCGCCAACAGCTACGCGATCCTGGAAGGCGGGGCGACCCACATCGACACGTCGGTGCTGGGTATCGGCGAGCGCAACGGGATCACGCCGCTCGGCGGCTTCGTCGCCCGCATGTACGCGGACGACCCGGCCGCCATCCGTGCCAAGTACGACCTCCCCAAGCTCCGCGAGCTCGACGAGCTCGTCGCGTCGCTGGTCGGGATCGAGATCCCGTACAACAATTTCGTGACCGGGAAGTACGCCTTCCACCACAAGGCGGGAATGCACACGAAGGCGATCTACCTCAATCCGAACAGCTACGAGATCCTCGATCCGGCGGACTTCGGGCTCCAGCGCACGATGAACGTCGCGCACCGCCTCACCGGGAAGCACGCGATCAACCATCGCGCGAGGGAGCTCGGCCTCGAGTTCGGTGAGGACGAGCTCAAGAAGATCACGCGGCGGATCAAGAGCCTGGCGGACGCCGGTCCCCTGTCAATGGATCAGCTTGACTCGCTGTTGCGGGAGTGGGTGGTTGCGTAAGACCGTCGCCGAAAAAATCCTCTCGCATGCGTCCGGCCGCGACGCACGCGCGGGCGACCTCGTCATCGCGCCGGTGTCGCGCGTGATGGTGCACGACTCCGTCATCGACGCGGTCATCGCGGGTCTGCGCGACCTCGGGGATCGGCGCGTCTGGGACACGAACAAGGTTGCCGTCTTCATCGATCACGCGGCGCCCGCGCCCACGCCCGTGGTCGCGGACTCACATCGCGTCCTCCGCGAATGGGTACGGGAGCAGGGGATCGCGGCCTTCTACGACGCCGGCGAGGGCGTGTGTCACCAGATCATGGTCGAGGAGGGCTACTGCGAGCCGGGGACCGTGATCGTCGGCAGCGATTCGCATTCGAACTCGTACGGCGCAGTCGGCGCGTTCGGAGCCGGCATGGGCGCGACCGACATCGCGGTCGCGCTCGCGCTCGGCCGCACCTGGCTGCGAGTGCCCGAGTCGATCAAGGTCACCTTCACCGGAAAGCCGCGCAAAGGCGTCACGATGAAGGACGCGATCATGCGTGTCGTCCGCGAGATCGGCACCGACGGCGCGCGCTACGCGTGCGTCGAGTTCCACGGTGCCGGTTCCTTGCCGCAGGGCGACCGCGTCACTCTCGCCGGCATGACGACGGAGATGGGCGCGAAGGCGGGAATCGTCGTCGGCACGCCGGAGGCGCCGGACTGGCTCCACCCCGACCGGGACGCCTCGTACGCGAATGACGTGACCATCGATCTGTCCACGCTCGAGCCGCAGATCGCGATCCCACCCCGTGTCGATCAGGTGGTCGACGTCTCCGAGGCGGTCGGCCAGCCCGTCGACGTGGTCTTTCTCGGGTCGTGCACGAACGGCCGCCTCGTCGACATGCGACAGGTCGCGGCGGTGCTGCGCGGCCGGCGCATCTCGCCCGAGATCCGGCTCGAGGTCGTGCCGGCGTCGCGGCGGCAGTTCGAGGACGCCATGGCCGATGGCACGCTGCTCACCCTGTCCGCGGCGGGCGCCGTGATCGGCAGCTCGGGCTGCGGGCCGTGCCTGGGCCGGACCGGCGGGGTGCTGGCCGGGCGGGAGATCTGCCTCTCGACCGCGAACCGCAACTACCGCGGCCGGATGGGCTCGGCCGACGCGTCCATCTACATCGGGTCGCCGTACGTCGCGGCCGTTGCCGCGCTCACCGGCGTGATCGACGACCCGCGGCCCTACCTCGAAGCGACGGACGACGAGCTCGACGCCCTCGTCGCGCGTCGGCGCGCCGAGCGCCCGGGACGAGGCGCGGCGTCGGTGCGGTCGGGCGACCGCTCGCGCGAGCTGATGGTGGCGGCCGCGCGAAGCGGCGTGGCCGCGGAGATCGACGATTGAGCAGGGCGTGGGTCTTCGGCGACGACCTCGACACGGACCAGATCGTCCCGGGCCGTTTCGCGCCGTTCATGGTCGGGCAGGAAAAGTTCCACACCTACGCGTTCTGCGATGCCCGTCCGGGCTTCGCGAAGGACGTCCGTCCCGGCGACGTGCTCGTCGGCGGAGAGAACTTCGGATGTGGCAGCTCGCGCGAGTACGCGGTGGCGGCGCTCGCGAAGCTCGGCGTCGGAGCCGTCGTCGCGAAGAGCTTCGCGCGGATCTTCTTCCGCAACTGCATCAACCTCGGCATACCCGCGCTGGAATCGGCCGACGCTGTCGCGTTGGCTCGCGACGGCGATGACGTGACCCTCGACTTCGCGGCCGGCTCCCTGCGCACGCCTCAGGGCGACGCGCCGCTTCGACCGCTCGCGGCCTTCGCGCGGGAGATCCTCGCCGCCGGCGGAGTGGTCGCCTACCTGCGCGAGCACGGAGACTTCCCCGCCGTCCGTTGAGCGAGCCGATCGAGATCGTGGAGCTCCAGCCGCAACGCGCGGTGACGATCCGCAGGACGGTCCCGCGGGCGGGGCTGGGCGCGTTCTTCTCGGAGGTCTTTCCGAGGCTCCGGGGAGCCATCCGCGCGCAAGGGAGCACGCCGTCCGGTCCTCCCTTCGCCCGGTATTACAACGCCGATCCCTCGGCCTTCGACACGGAAGCCGGGATCCCGTTCAAGGGATCGTTCATGTTGACGGGGGACGAGATACACGTGGTCAGGCTGCCCGGCGGTCGAGTGGCGAAGACTCTCCACATCGGCCCGTACGAGACACTGTCGGAGGAGTACCGGCGCATAGAAGCGTGGCTCGTTGATGAGGGACTTCGCGGGGCCGAGGGTCCGTGGGAGTCGTACATCGACGACGAGTCCAAGACGCCGCAGAAACATCTGCGGACCGAGGTCTACTGGCCGATCCGCTGATCTAGTTGAGGTCGATGGCCACCGGCAACGCCTCTCGGGCCCAGGCGCTGAGACGCTTGCCCTCGCGCCAATCCATGTACTTGGCGTCGAGCAGCTGACGCGCGAGGTCGTCCTCGCTCGAGCCGGCGCGGACGACGCGCGCCCTCGCCGCGGTCGATCGGGACCCGATCTGCAGTCGCACCGCCGATGTCTTTCGGATATTCCTCACCCAGTCGGCCCGATCGCGGCCCCCGGAGAGCAGGTAGATCCGGCCGTCACGAACGGCGAACCAGATCTCGATCGTGTGGGGCCGGCCGGTCCGTCGCCCGGTCGTCGTCAGGTAGGCGAAGTCGTGGTCCGCGAGACGCTCGAACATCTCGATCTATACAACGACGGGGCACCCACGCGCGATTCCGCGGTCCGCGTCACACTGCGCGCTGTGGGGCTGCGGACGCCGCTCTGCGATTTGCTGGGCATCGAGCACCCGATCCTGAACGTGGGTTTCGCCGCCGCGGCGGTCCCCGAGCTCGCCGCGGCTGTCTCCAACGCCGGCGGGCTGGGCGTGCTCGGCGTCGCCTTGCCTCTCGACGAGATCCACCGGCGCATCACGCGGACGCGCGAGCTCACGAGCCGACCGTTCGGCGGCAACATCATCATCGCGGACTTCGCCAGCCCACACGTCGACGAGAAGAGGCGTGAGTACCGCCGATCGCAGATCGATGTCGCGCTCGAGCTGCGGCTGCCCGTGCTGGTGCTCTTCTGGGGCGACCCCGCCCCGTTCGTCCGATCGGCGCACGACGCCGGCACGAAGCTGCTGGTGCAGGTGGGAACGGTCGAGGAGGCTGCGGCTGCGGCCAACGCTGGGGTCGACGCGGTGATCATGCAGGGGAGCGAGGCGGGCGGACACGTGAAAGCCACGCGGTCGATCTGGGAGAACCTTCCCGACGCCGTCGCGGCCACGAAGCCGACGCCGGTCATCGCGTCCGGCGGGATCGGCGACGGTCGCGCTATCGCACGCGCCCTCGCGATGGGGGCGCAGGGCGTCTCGCTGGGCACCCGATTCGTCGCGAGCGAGGAGGCCTGGATCCACGCGCACTACAAACGACGAGTCGTCGAAGCGAGCGCGGCCGACACGTTCTACTCGCCGGACCTGTACGACGTCGGTTGGAAGGACGCGCCGCATCGGACGATCAAGAACAGGACGTTCGCGCGCTGGGATGCGGCGGGGCGACCGCCGTCCGGCAGCCGGCCCGGCGAGGGCGAGATCATCGGCACGCTGTATCTGCCCTGGGGCGATGTCCGGTGGCAACGCTATTCGACGGGTATGGCCGTTCCGACTTTCGATGGAGATCCCGAGGACGCGCCGATCTGGGCCGGGCTGTCGGTCGACCAGGTGAACGACATCCGGCCCGCGGGCCAGATCGTCCGCGACCTCGTACACGAGGCCGAGGAAGCGCTCGGCCGGAGCCGCTCGCCCGCTTGACGGGCAAGCTGGCGTCGCGTACTACATCCCGGGTCCTCGTTACGCAGGGGGAGCGCGCACGAGGTGGGAAGGGGACATCCATGTCGCCGGCTGTACACGCCTGCGCTCGCGGTCTTCGCGTCTTCGCGCTCGCGGCTCTCGTCTCTATGACCCTCGGCGGTGTCGGCTCCTCGCCGGCCGCGGCGGAGGGGCCCGACGCGGTCCTGGTGCTTCCGACGGCCACGAGCGCGGACGGTTGCCGCGACCAGGTGCTCGCGCGGAACGACGATGGCTCGTCCACCGCCGTCGCGCTGCCGTTCACGCTGAACTTCTTCGGCGTTTCGCGGAATTCGCTCTTCGTGAACAACAACGGAAACGTCACGTTCGACAGCGCGATGAGCACGTTCACGCCGTTCCCAATCGTCACGACGGGGCGTCAGCTCATCGCCCCGTTCTTCGCCGACGTGGATACCCGGAATGTCGCGTCGGACGTCGTCCGGTACACGATGGGCTTCACGACGTTCGGCGGGAATCGCGCCTTCTGTGTGAACTGGGTGAACGTCGGCTACTTCAACTCGCACGCCGACAAGCTCAACAGCTTCCAGCTCGTCCTCGTCGAGCGCGCCGATGTCGGCGTCGGCGACTTCGACATCATCATGAATTACGACAAGATCCTCTGGGAGACCGGCGACGCGAGTGGCGGAAGCCTCGGCCTCGGCGGATCCCCCGCGCGCATGGGCTTCTCGAATGGCAGCAGCGCCTCGTTCGAGCAGCCGGGCTCGGGTCAGAGGGGCGCGTTCCTCAACTCGAACCTCGTTACGGGCCTCATCCATAACAGCCGGAACACCACGCAGCTCGGGCGCTATGTGTTCCCAGTCCGCAACGGCGCGCCGCCGACCGGCGCGACGGTGAACGGCACCGTCGCGAACAGCCTCGGGGCGGGCCTTTCCGGTGCGCTCGTGCAGCTCTGCGGCGGAGGGTTCTGCAATCTCACGCCGACGAGCTCGGGTGGCGTGTTTGTCTTTACGGGCGTCGGATCGGGCAGCTACCAGATCACCGCGAACCCGCCGAGCGGGTCGACGCTCAACCAGGGCTCCGCGGGCCCGATCGCCGTCGGCTCGACCAACGTCACGGTACCCCCGATCATTCTCAGCGGCCCGCTGCCGATTCCGGCCGGAACGACGATCACGAACCGCTACATCAACCCCGCCGGGATCCCGGTCATCTACTGGAACGATCCGCTCACCCTCACGACGACCGGCTGCCTCGGCGGCACGGCGACGTATGAGATCCGCCGCGGCGGTGCCGTCATCCGAAGCGGAGCGATGACGGAAGGGCCGGCCGGTAGCTACACCGCGTCGGTGACCCCGCTCTTCCCGAACAGCGGATACGCCCAGGTGATCATCACCATCGTGTGCGGCGGGGTGCCCACGATGACGCAATTCGACATCTACATCGACCCGAGTGGTCACGTCAGGACCGCGACCGGCGACCCGATCGCGGGCGCCACCGTGACGCTCTTCAGGTCCGACAGCGCCGGCGGTCCGTTCGCGGTCGTGCCGAACGGGAGCGCCGTCATGTCGCCCGCCAATCGCGTGAACCCCGACACGACCGACGCGAACGGCCGCTTCGGCTGGGATGTCATCACGGGGTTCTATCGCGTGCGCGCGTCCGCGCAGGGCTGCGTCTCACCGACCGACCCCTCGGCCTCGTTCGTCGAGACCGCCGTGCTCACCATCCCGCCACCAGTGACCGACCTCGACTTGCGGCTCAGCTGTCCGTCGACGAACCGCGCGCCGATCGCGAGCGCGGGCGGTCCGTACGCGGCCGGCGAAGGCGCAAGCGTCCAGCTCAATGGAACGGGCACCGACCCGGACCAGGACCCGCTCACGTTCGCCTGGGACCTCGACAATAACGGCACCTTCGAAACGGCCGGCCAGACCGCCACGTTCTCGGCAGCCGCGATCGACGGACCGGCGAGCCGCCAGGTCGCGCTTCGCGTCTGCGACAACCACAGCGCCTGCGCGACGGCAAACGCAACCGTCGACATCACGAACGTCGCGCCGACGGCACACGCCGCCAACAACGGCCCGAACTACTGGGGCCTGCCCATCACGTTCACCGGCACGGCGACCGACCCGAGCCCGACGGACAGCAGCGTCGGTTTCACCGGCGCGTGGGCTTTCGGCGACGACGAGAGCGGCACCGGTATGACGGCAGAGCACAGCTACTCGAGCCCCGGGACCTACACCGCGCGCTTCACGGCCACCGACAAGGACGGCGGGACGAGCGCGCCGGCGACGACCGAGGTCCTGGTCAACAAGCGTCCGACGTCACTGTCGTGCGCCGACACCACCGCGACATTCGGCTTCCCGGTGACCTTCAGCGCCACCGGCCGCGATGAGGTCGGCACCGTGACGATCACGGTCAACGGACTCGTCTGGCTCGTGGACGACCAGCCGGCGCCGAGCGGCGTGTCTCCGCGCACCGCAATGCCTGGCACTCATCTGGTGACCGCGCGCTTCCCCGGGGACTCGCAATTCCTCGGTTCGACCGCGACCTGCTCGCTCACCGTCGTGAACTCGGTCGGCAAGGTCACCGGCGGCGGCCGGACCCCGAACGAGGGTCGGGGCGGGTTCAACGCGAACAACGATCCAGTCGACGGACTCAGCGGCTCGCTCCAATTCCAGAACGAGCAAGGGAACTTCCACGCGCACGGCATCACCGCTCTGGGGATCTCGACCAATGCCCTGGAGGCATGGTTCGCGGGCGTTGGGACCGACGGACGCGTATTCGTCGTCAACGTCATCGATATGGGAGAGCCAGGCGCCGATGACGTCTTCCGGTTGTGGATCGCCGGCGTCGCCCAGAACGGCGACGGAACACTCACCGGAGGGAACATCCAGATCCACAGGAGCTGAACCGACGCGGAGGGCCCGGCCGACGGCGGTCGGGCCTTCCGTCTCAGCGAGGTGGAACTCGGCGGACGACGCACTCCACACAGTGGCAGCGTGTCGGCGACGGGTGCGAGTGACGCGGATCCCACTGTGTGGCGACGATCGCCATCCCGATGATGGCCCCCCAAGCGAGCGCGAGCCAGAACGCGGGTTCCGGCTGGATACCCATGCCGGAATCGCTTGCGCCCCGCGTGCCAGCTCCCTGTACCTAGGCGAAGCTTTCCCGGAGCCACCCGGCCGACGTTGAGGCCATCTTGAGTCGGGCCTCGCCGGGGTTGAAGTCATGGTCGCCGCCCTCGATCACCACGATCCTGTGGGTCACGCGCGCCTGCGACAGCACCGCCGCGTAGCGTTCGGCCTCCTCGAACGGCACCTGGGTGTCCCGCGACCCCCAGATCAGGAGGACCCTGGCCCTCGTCCGCGACAGCTCGGCCACCGGCTTCCACTTCGGATCGTTTCCGAACGAAGCGGGCGCCGCGGCGAGCACCGCGGCGCGAAGGCGCGAGTCGCGTCCCGCGACCAGCGCGGCAACGGAGCCGCCGAACGAGAAACCGACCACCCCGAGACGGTTTGGGACCTGCGGGTGCGCTTTGAGGACGCGGATGGCGCCGGCCGCATCGGCGAGCGCGCTCGCGAGCGTCATCCGCGGGGGCTGGTGGTCCCGGAAGGCGAAGCGCAGCGCCGCGACACCGGCCTTCGCGAGGGCATCGCACGTGGTGACGATGTGCGGCTGCTCGGGATGGCCGCCGAACCCGTGGAGCACCGCGGCCCCGCCCAGCGCGGTGCCCTCCGCGAGATGGAGCACGCCCTCGAGCTCACGGTCCTCGACGTTGATGGAAACCCGTTGCAGCATCGCTAGAGCTCCCGGCGTTCCAGGGCGAACGTGTCGAGCCTCACTCCTCGGCGGCGGTGGCTGCCTTGGCCGGAAGCTCGGGCATCGCGAGGAGACCGAAGACGCTCGCGCGGTCGTCGATGTGCGCGCGCGAGCTGATGAGCTCGAGGACTTTCTTCCTTCCTTTCATCTTTCCGATGAGGATGGCGCCGACGAGCTTGTCCTCGAGGAAGAAGAGCCGCTTGTAGTTGCGACCCGCGAGGTCGACCTCGACGAGCGCCTCGGCGTCCGGCTCTTCCTCTGTGGTGACGCCCATCACCGAGATATTCGAGTTGAACATCCCGGAGGCGTACGTGGGGACCTCGACGTACGGCTCCTTCGCGCCGAGCATGTTCTTGGCCACGTGTCGGCCGTGGTTGAGCGAGTTGTCCCACGTCCCCATGCGATGGTGCCGGCGCGACACGACGTCGTAGAACTCGGCGACATCGCCCGCGGCCCATACGTCGGGCATGTTCGTCTCGAGGAATTCGTTCGTCAGGACACCGACGTTCGTCTCCAGGCCTGTCCCCTCGAAGATGTCGATGTTCATGGTGAGGCCGAGCCCGACCGCGACCATGTCGGCGGTCGCCGCGAAGCCCTTTGTGCCGGTGACCCGGAGCTGGCCGTTCGCGCGCTCGAGCTTCTCGATGGCCTCGTCGTAGTGGAGGTGGACGCCGGCGTCCCGCGCCAGCAGTGAGACGACCTCTCCGCCTTCCTTGTCCAGGGCCCGGCGCAGGAACCACGGCCCGCGCATCAGCCAGTGGGTCTCGAGGCCACGGTGCGCGAACGCTTCGGTGAGCTCGTACCCGATGAACGATCCGCCGAGCGCCACCGCGACCTTCGACTCGGGAATGCGCGCGACCATGCCCTTCGCGTCGTCGAAGTACTGGAAGTTGAACAGGTATGGCGCGCCCTCGGCGCCAGGGACCTGGAGCGGGTTCGGGCGTCCGCCGGTGGCGATGAGCAGCCTGTCGTACGGGATCTCGGCCCCCGGCTCCATGTGGAGCGTCTTCTCATCGAATGACACCTGGTCGACCTTCGTCTCGAGGCGGAGGTCGATGCGGTTCTTGACGTGCCACTCCATGTCGCGCACGTAGACGCGCTGCTCGAGGAGCACGCCGCGCAGGTAGCGCGGGAGGGAGACGCGGTTGTAGAGCGTGTACGGCTCGTCGTCGATCATGAGGATGTCGGCGGCAGCGTCGAGCTTCCGGATCTGCTCGGCGGCGTACGTGCCGGCCGCGCCGTTGCCGATGATCACAAGACGGTTGGGATTGCTGGCCAGGGTCGTCTCCTCGGTGGTGGTGCGGCTAGTCTGGCCGAATGCCACGCTCCGCGCCCACCCCGCTCGCCCGGGTTCGCGCGATCTGTCTAGGGCTGCCGGACACGAGCGAGCGCCTGAGTCACGGCGCCCCCACGTTCTTCATCCGCCAGAAGAAGTCGTTCGTGACCTATCTCGACGACCATCACGGGGACGGCCGCCTCGCGGTGTGGTGCGCATCGCCCGCGGGAATGCGCGACGGGCTGGTGAGGGCGGATCCAGAGCGCTATTTCGTGCCGCCGTACGTCGGCAACCTGGGTTGGATCGGGGTCCGCCTGGACCGCGGCCTGGATTGGGATGATGTCGAGCGCATCATCCGGGAGGCCTACGTCGCCGTCGCGCCGAAGAGGCTCGCGGAGGCCATCGCACCGCGTTAGTGGCTCCGTATCCTTGAAGGGCCGGCGTAGTCCAACGGCAGAGACAGCTCCCCTAAGAGGAGCGCAGTGCGGGTTCGAATCCCGCCGCCGGCACCGCTCCGCCTAGCCTCCCTCCTCCTTCTCCGCATCCCAGCGCTCGTGCTGGACGTGCAGCTGGGCGCCGCGCCGCGCGATCCAGGCGCGCACCCGTTCGCGTGCGGCGGGCTCGGCCGGCAGCGGGATCGCGTGGTGGTGCCGGTTCGCGCACTCGAGCGTGACCGTGCCCGCCGCCTCCGCCACGGGCATCATCGGAAGGCCGCAGCGCTCGCACTCGCGCGTGGCGTCGTGCATGAGGTCGCTCAAGTGGCCGCCGATCTCCTTGAGACGGATGCGTTCCGCTCTGCTGTCCAATACACTAGGCACGACCGCCGCGCCTCTCGGGCGCCGCGCCTTTTCGCCCCGGACCTCGAGTCCGCGGCAAACCCAGGGAAAGGACGATCGTTCACCCAATGCGACCGTATGAGCTCATGTATCTTTGCGCTCCCACAGTCGACGAGGAACGTCTCGGCGCGGTGAGCGAGCGCATCCAGCAGGCCATCTCGAGCCTCGGAGGCAAGGTCGAGAAGGTCGTCCCGCACGCCAAGCGCCGGCTCGCCTACGAGGTCGCGCACCACCGTGACGGGCAGTACGGCGTCGTCGAGTTCGCGCTTCCGCCGGCGCAGGCGCGCGAGCTCGAGCGCACTATCCGCCTCACGGAAGACATCCTCCGCCACCTCGTGGTGAGAAGGGACGAGTGACAACGTGGCATCGCTGAACAAGATCATGATCATCGGCAACGTCGGGCGCGATCCCGAGCTCCGCATGACCCCCAACGGCAAGCCGGTCACCGAGTTCTCGGTGGCCGTGAACCGCGTCTATACCGGCGGCGACGGTGGTGAGCGCAAGGAAGAGACGGAGTGGTTCCGCGTCGTCTGCTGGCAGCGACTCGCCGAGACCGCGCAGCAGATCGTCCAGAAGGGCCGCCTCGTGTTCGTCGAGGGACGGCTGCAGGCACGCCCGTGGACCGATCGCGAGGGCAAGGAGCGCACGAGCCTCGAGATCATCGCGAACAATTTCCAGGTGCTCGACTCGCGTCGCGACCGTGAAGCCGCGATGGGCGGGGACAGCGCCCCGCAGCCGCAGCGGACCGAGGGTGACAAGAGCTTCGATCCCGACGAGATCCCGTTCTAGGAGCGAGCGATGACGCAGGAGACCCCACCGACCTCCGACGGCGGCCCGCGCTCGAGCGCGCCCCGCGGACCGCGCCGTGACGGACCGCCCGGTGCGGGTGGCCCCGGCGGCCGCTACGGCGGGCCTCCGGGCCTGCGGCGTCCCCGCCGCAAGGTCTGCACGTTCTGCGTGGATAAGGTGCAGCGGATCGACTACAAGGATGTGGGCCGGATCCGCCGCTACATCAGCGACCGAGGCAAGATCGACCCTCGCCGCAAGAGCGGCACCTGCGCGAAGCACCAGCGCATGCTCACCACCGCGCTCAAGCGAGCGCGCCTCATGGCGATGCTGCCGTACACGGCGGACCACGTGCGCGGGCTGATGTCGCCGCAGGCTCGCGCGATGGCCGGCGGCCCGCCGCCCCCCAAGCCCGAGCGCCCGCCCTTCCGTCCAGCCGGAGAGTTCCGGCCCGCCGGTGGCCCACCGCGACCGGTGGCCCCGCCGCCGCCCGCGGCGCCGCCGAGCGAACCCCCGAGCTAGCGGCCCGGCAGCACCGGCGGCTTGAAGCCGCTGCTGATGAGATAGGGGATCCCGAACACCGTGATCGCCATGAGGATCAGAACGAGGATGGCGATCAGCAGCTTCGCGTTCGGGCTGCGCCACGCGTGCCCCGCGGCAGTCCCCGCCACCGTACCCATCGGTATCGCGATCCCCATCGGGATCGACGGCCAGAGGTACGGGATCGGCAGGCCGACGAGGTAGCCGATCAGCAGGACGAGGGCATTGCTCGAGAGGCGACCGGATTTCAGCAGCGAGTACACGACGGCGGCGATCAGCGAGGGAAGCAGCACGAAGAGCGTGCCGATGAAGACGACGCTCAGGCCGACGTTCGCGAGCACGGGTTCCTGCCCCTGCGGAAACGCGAAGGCGGTGATGAGCGAATAAGAGCCGACTCCCAGAGCAAGGCCCAGGGTGAAGAGCACCGTCGGTACGACGCTTCGTCCGGACCAGCGGTTCGCGATCCAGGACCAGCCCCAGAAGACCGCCAGCGGCACGAGCAGCATCGGCACGGCCAGCGCGAAGTTCCCGTTCGTCGCGACCGGCCCAAACGTGAAGTCGCCCGCCGTGATCGGCCCGACCGTCGGACCGTAGTGCTCGAGCGCAACCTCGATGGCCGCGGTGACGAGGCCCCAGATGAGACCAGATATGAAGCTCATGGCGACGAATCCTACGAAAAGCCGAAGGCCGGTGAGCCTGAGAAGGTCACCGGTCTCCGGGCGGAGTTGGGGTGGGGGTGGTCGGCTACTGCGCGAAAGCCGGTCTCGCGCTGCTGAGCAACGCGTAAATCAGCATTCCGAGGATGAAAACGAGCTTCCTCATCTCTTGGACCTCCACGCTGATGGAGGCAGCCTACGCGGGCGCGCTTGGTGAAACGATCGCGCATTTGACACGACCCGAGTTGAACGGGCGACCCGCCGAACGCAGCGTGAGCAACGGAATCGACCGCGATCGGACCCTACGCTCAGTAGCTCGGTGGGGCCGTGATCGCGGGCGAGATCGGCTCCCCGATGTGGGTGAATTTCAGGTCGAACGACATCTCGAACGTCCCCTTCCCGGTCGGCGATGGGCTCGATCCGGTGGGAAGGCCGAGACCTCCATCGACCTCGAAGGAGAGCTTCACCAGCTGGCGGACGATCTGGCTGTCGTGGGTGCGGATCCAGACCTCGCCCCGCCCGTCAACGTTGGAAGGCGCGAACGACGCGGAGGCGGGAGAGCTTTTCATCCGCTCCAGGAGCTTGCCCGCGTCCACGGTGTAAGCGAGATGCCTGGTCTTGTGTCCGTCGACCTCCGGCCGATCGAGCTCGTTGACCGTCACCACCGCCGAGAGATCGGCCTGGCTCAGTGGGTCGAGCATTGAGCTCGTCGGGTCCTGCGAGGTGCCCTCCGTCCACGTGTTTCCGCCGAGCCCCTTCGTGAACGTCCGGCCTCCGACGGTGATCGTATCTACCGAGATGGACTGCCTGAGGAGTGACATCTGGATGCTGAGCCGGCTCTTGTCCGGCGACTCCGCGTCGCCGCTCAGCTTGAAATCGAACGAGATGCTGAGCCCGTCCTTGATCGCGAAACTGCCGGCGCCTTCGACATGCGCGGTCTTCGCGGACTTGAAGTTCGCGTTGGCCTTCTGCAGGAGGTCCCTGGGTGAGGGCTCGAAAAGAGCCGCGATGGGCGAGCACGCGATCGAGACCGACGCAACGGCCACCAGCAACCGGAGAAGCACCGCGCGAGCATAAGCGCGCATATGAGGCCGGCCCCATTGGGCCGGCCTCAGTTGCGTGTCAACTCAACCTGACGCTATTCGAAACACGGAGCGCTCGCGCACCAGATCGGTCGCCGAGCGGTCGCTGCGTCGTTCTCGACGGACTCGGAGAGTTGGATCTCGTACCCTTCGAAGGACGTAGCGAAGGGATGCTCGCGATTCGTGCGAACCATGGGGCCGACCTGCGACTGCGCGGCGCTATTCGGCGACAGATTCTCGTTGACCGCTGTGCCGTTCTCGGCCGCGATCGCCGAGCCGTCGGTCGTTGACGGGCCGGCGCCGTCGCTGCGCAGCGCGCCCAGCGCGATCGACCCGGTAATGAGTGTGAGCGCAACGAGGGTGAGGACGAGAGCGAGCTTCTTCATGTTTTCGACGACCTCCTTGTCGTTGCGGCCAAGGTAGGTAGCCGCGGAGGTCCCCGCGACCTTCCGTTTGACGTCGCCGCCGTCTCCTTGTTACGCGCGGTTCCGTATCGCGCGTGGCGTTCGCTGTCACCAAGCCCACACGTCCCGCGGCCGTCCGCGACCCATAATCCGGTCCCCATGCCCATTCGGAGGCTCGGGCGGGTCTCGCTGGCGCTGGCGCTGGCGCTGGTGCTCCTCTCTTGCGTGAACCGGGCGCTGACCATGGCCACGCCAACTCCCACCGAGAGCGCGGCCTCCGCGAGTTCCCCGATCCCGACCTACGCGCTCGCGCTGACGCTCTCGGGACCGGGCGCGGTGAGCGGGGGCGGGGGCATCACCTGCGCCACAACGTGCATCACGAACCTCCCCGGTGGAACGACGGTCTCGTTGAGCGCCACGCCGGAGACGGGCTCGGTGTTCCTCGGCTGGTCGGGCGCGTGCACGGGCGCGGCGACAACCTGCGTCGTGAGCCTCAGCGCGGCCGCTTCGGTCGAGGCGCGATTCGGGGCGTCGTCGTACCCGCTGACGATCTCCCGGTCGGGTCCGGGCCTCGTTGCGAGCGAGCCGATCGGGCTCTCCTGCGGTGACTTGTGCGCCGCGACCTTTCCCACGCTGACCGCGGTGGCGCTCACCGCGTTTCCGGGACCCGGGGCGACCTTTGTCGGATGGAGCGGTGCCTGCGATGCATTGGCCGTCGTGACGTGCGTCGTCACCGTTGACGCGGCGCGCTCGATCACCGCGAGATTCTCGGGGACCTTCGACGTGAAGATCGCGCGCGCCGGCCCAGGCGTGGTCACGAGCGCCCCTCCCGGGATCTCCTGCGGCGTCGACTGCACCGCGCGTTTCGCCACAGGAACTTCGCTGACCCTCACCGCGACCGCTGAACCGGGCGCGAGCTTCGCGGAATGGAGCGGCGACTGTACCGGCACGGCACCGGTATGCGCGATCGCGGTCGATGCGGCGAAGAATGTCACCGCGCGATTCGACGCGCCCCTCGGAAGCGCGGCCCTGACCGTCTCGCGCAGGGGGCCCGGCGCGGTGACGAGCACACCGCCTGGCCTGACGTGTGGCGCGGCGTGCTCCGCGACTTTCATCACCGGAACGGATGTCACGCTCAACGCGGTCGCCGAGCCGGGAGCGCTCTTCGACGGCTGGGGCGGTGACTGCTCGGGGACGGCGTCGACCTGCACCGTCACCATGAGCGCCGCGCGGACGGCGACCGCCCGCTTCCTTCTGTCGAGCTATGCGCTCGCGGTGACCCGGTCAGGACCGGGCACGGTGACGAGCGCGCCGGATGGGATCTCCTGCGGCACGACCTGCACAGCGACGTTCGCGTCCGGATCGACGGTCATGCTCGCCGCGACCGCCAACGCGACCGCCCTGTTCAGCGGCTGGGGCGGCGCATGCTCGGGCACGGCTCCCACGTGCACGGTCACGATGGACGCGAGTCGCTCAGTGACCGCGAGCTTCGCGGGCGTCACCAATGTCGTCTCGATCACCCGGTCAGGCCCGGGCACGGTCACGAGCGCTCCTGCCGGCATCGACTGCGGGGTGGTCTGCTCCGCGCGCTTCGTTTCAGGCGCCCGGGTCACCCTCACCGCGGTGCCAGACGCCGGCAGCCTCTTCGGAGGCTGGAGCGGCGACTGCGTGGGCGCAAGCGCCACCTGCACCCTGACCGTCGATCGCGCGATCAACGCGGCGGTACGGTTCGCGCAGTCGTCGTACCTCCTTTCGGTCAACAAATCAGGCTCGGGCACGGGCAAGGTGACGAGCTCGCCGCCGGGCATCGACTGCGGGCCGACTTGCCTGGCGAGCTTCGACAACGGGACGGCGGTGACGCTCGTCGCGAGGGCCGATGCCGGAATGCAGTTCACCGGCTGGAGCGGCGGCTGTTCGGGCATCACGGACTCCTGCGTTCTCACGATGGACGTCCCGGGGTCCGTCACCGCGACGTTCATGCGCACATTCGCGCTGACCGTCGTCGTGCGCCCGACGAGCGGCGGTATCGTCGTAATCGGCCCGGCGGGGAGCTCCTGCACTCAGGTCTGCACGGTGAACTTCGCGGACGGAACCCCAATCACGCTCACCGCGCGGCCCTTGACCGGCGGCCAGCTCGTGGGATGGGACGGCGGACCGTGCAGCCCGCTGGGGGCGGCGCTCACCTGCCAGTTCGCGTTGACCGCCAGCCAGAGCGTGATCGCGACGTTCTCGAATATCCGCTGACGTCTGGGCGCGAGACGCCACCGTTCGACGTTTGACCGAGACGAGAGAGGCCGGCGTTCCCGCCGGCCTCCTCGAAGCCCTGGCGGCTTGGCTTTACTCGCTGTATTCAGGGCAGAAGGGTGCGGACGCGTCGTACGCCGCCGACCGCTGGTTCTGGACGGCGCGGAGGGCGTCGATGCGGCCATTGCCGAAGCACTTGTCGTAGCCGGCGAGGCCGATGTCGATCGCCGTCGCCTGCAGCCGAGTCTGGACCGCGCTCGGCGAGGCTCCGTCTCCAAGCTGGCTGGCGATGAGAGCGGCGACGCCGGCGGCGTGAGGCGATGCCATGGACGTTCCCTGGAAGCAACCGTAGCCGCCCGGGATCGTTGACAGGACGGTGTTCGAGCAGTTCATCGTCGTCCCGGCGCCGCCGGGTGCGGCCACATCCGTCGGGCCGTAGCCGTAGCTCGAGTAGCTCGCCTTCTGGCTCGCCGGGCCGACCGCCATCACGCCCACGACGCCGGGGCTCTCCGCGGGAACGACGTCGCACGGCTGCTTCTGGAGGTCGGTGTCCGAGTTACCCAGCGCCGCGACGGGTGTCACTCCGCGCTGGCGCGCGTAGCGGAGCGCTCGGTTCGCTGACTCTTTGAATGCGCGTTGCCGGGGATCGCTGTCGCATTTGAACTCGGTCGACGCTTGGAATTCGGCGTCGTCCATGAAGAAGCTCATGTTGATCACGTCGAGCCGCGCGTCGCCCGCGTACGTGATGCCGGCGACGACGGGGCCCACGTAGCAGAAGCCCTGGGAGTCGCAGACCTTGACCGGGACGAGCGTCACGCCGGGAGCGACGCCGACGACCCCGAGGTTGTTGGCTTGCGCGGCGACGATGCCGCTCACGTGGGTTCCGTGGAACTGGTTGTCCGTGCAGGGCGACGGGGTCCCGAGCTGTGGCGCGGGGCCCAACGGGATGAAGTTACGACCGCGCACGCAGTCGACGTTCGTGCCGCCGGGACCGTTGAAGTCGACGTGCGACGCATCGATTCCGGAGTCCAGGATCCCCACCGATACCGCGCGGAGTCCCGGCTGTACGGCCCGAGCCTGCGGCGCGTGGATGAGCTTCATGCTCCACTGCCGGTCCTCGAGCGGGTCCGGCGCGCCGGCCGCGGACGCGGCCTTCGCATCGACGACCGTGAGCGCGCCGCTCGCGATGGCTTCGCTCGTGCTGGGAAACTGCTTCCATCCGAAGTCCTCGCCGACCTCAGCGACAAGCGACGAGGAGCGCAGGACATCGGCGAACGCGGGGTTCGTCGAACGGGCGAGCATGACCGCGATCTGTTGCGTGAGGTCGGCGGTGACGGTGCCTCCGGCCGATTGCACGAGGGCAAGCGCCGAGGCGTGATCCCCGCCAAGCTGGAAGACGCCCTCGACCGATTCGGTGGCCGCGAAGACCACGAGATATGACTTCGAAGGGGAGTCTTGCGCCTGGGCCGCAAGGCCGGAGACGGTGAGAGCGATTGACAGCGAAACGAGGATGGCGAGCGCGCGTCGCGCGAGCATGTCGACCTCCATCACATTCGAGCTTGGGTCTGAAGGGTCGACCGAGGTGCGAGCAAGCGGCGCGCCGGACGAGGGTCAACATTGAGTAAATCGACGAGTACTCCTGACGGCTGGCTTGAGCGCGATCGGAGAGCCTCGTCGTTCCGGATCCGGTCCGCCGCCGCGTACGCGCTCTCTCGCGCGCCAGCCGACCAATCCGGCCCGGTCGCTCTGGAGGGCGCGATCGACACCGGCGTTCGAGAACGAGACGAAGTTCTGGCTGTCCGTGGTCAGGTCAACCGACGCAGCGAATCGTCGTGTTGAGTGAACCGGGAACTGTCCCGGTGACCGTAATCACGGCGTTTGGACCCGACCCTGCGCTGATGCGCCGGATCTCGACTTCGACCTCGACAACGGTCGAGCCTGCCGGGGCGGTGGTGGTCGCCTGACGATTCGCGATGTACTTGGTGCCGTTCGCACTCACGCCGACGCTGTGGTTGTGGAAGTGGCCGACCACTGTCCCGTCCGGCTGGAGTCGGATCACCCACCGCGTGTCGGTCGTGAGCAGAATGTCGCCGTCACCTGGATCGCATGGATTCGTGACGACGTTCGACGTGACTGTGTGTCCGCTGTCGACGACATCGGCGGATGCGACCGAGGCGGTCGCGAGGACCGCGAGCGTGGTAGCGAGCATCGTGCCGAAAACTCGCCGCGCGGAGTGTCGCACGCGAGTGATTGTCATGATCGTTCCCTCCAGCACTCACGGTTTCCCGTGGAGCTTCGTTCGTGTGCTCATATACAGGTCGACGCCGCCGAAACCTTCAGGTCGGGGGGAAGCGAAGATCAAGATCTCGCGGTCCGACGAGATCGCCGGCTGGACGTCAGCGGATACGCCGTTCGGGGCGCCGAGATTCGTCGGTGCCGACCAAGCGTCGGCCGTCGTGCCACGAGCAGCGGACCAGAGGTCAAAGAACATCGACCCAGGCCGGTTCGATTGGAAAAAAAGCTCAAGACCGTCGTGGCGAATCGCCGGTCGCGACTCGTTCGCCGAGGTGTTGAGCTCAACGATGGGACTGGCAGGCCCCCATCTCCCGTCCGACAAGCGCGTGCTCACGTAGAGATCGAAGTCGCCGGGGCCTCCCGGTCTGTTGCTCGTGAAGTAGAGGAATTGAGGCCCATCGTCGGTCTCCAGAAACGCTGGCGCGTTGTCTATGAACGCGGTGTTGATCCCCGCGCCGACATTCAGCGGCGTCTGCCAGCCGAAGTCATCGTGAACGAACTGACGCCACGACGCCCAAATGTCGAAACTGCCGGCAACACCGCCCGGACGTGAGCTGCCGAAGAACATCCAATGGCCATCGCGCGAGAACGCGGGCGCGCGCTCGATTCCGGCGGTATTGATCGTGGGGCCGAGATTCGCCGGGGCTCCCCACGGATCGCGTCGGCTCGCGCGCTGAGAGACCCAGATGTCGTCGCCGCCGAATCCTGGTCGCGTAGACGCGAAATAGAGGCTCAAACCGTCCTTCGAGAGAGTCGGGGTCGAGTCGTCCGAACCCGAATTGACGAGAGCGCCAAGATTCGTCGCGGCGGACCACTCCGAGTAGTGGGGCGCGGCCATCGTCGCGGATCCGGTGAGACCCAGCGAGACTACGATCGCGAACGCTGCACTCGCGACGACAAGCGGTCCTGGTCCTCGGCCGCCCCGCCGCGTCATCTCTTTGCCTCGGACCCGCTCGCTGTCGCGATCGTCATCGAAGCTGTCGGTCGAGTGATCGTCATCATCGTCCCTCCTACGCGTCTCGTCGCGGAGGAGGGTGCGCGGCAAGGGTCCGGGACCGCATCCGGGGAAGTACGTACGGGCGGCCTATGGCCGGGGCTTCACGTCTCCCGCCCGGGACACCCAGACCGCAAGCCGAACGCGGCCACGCAGGTCGAGCTTGCCGAAAATGCGCCGCACATGCGTTTCGGCGGTTCGCTCAGCGATGCCCAGGCGGACGCCGATCGCCTTGTTCGTCAGCCCCTCGGCAACAAGGCGTGCCACCTCGAGCTCACGCGGGGTCAGTCGCATTGCGCGTCGCGCGGTGTGGTCGCGCAGGCCACGCGAGCGCGGAGATATCAAAGGGGAACCACAGGTCACCGTGAGATGTCTGTTCCGCAGACGATTCCCGGAGGCTCGAGCTGGTCCGCGGCACCCTCCCGGACGGAATCTGCACCCGGCCGCGCCTTCAGGACCTCGTTCTTGACCAAGTGGCATCCGAGAGGACTTCGGCCCGTGCGCACTGGTCTGGGGCAAGGGTGGCGAAGTGAACCGACGAACCGGTCAGCCTCCTCCTCGTGCCGCCTCGGAACCACACTCCCGTGAGTTCGGCGCAGGGTGACCGCTAGGCCATGCCGCGACGGGGCTGGGCGAGGGTTCGCTGGTCGCAGGCGCACCAGCTGCGGGTCCGGGCGACACCGATGGCCTCTCTCCTCCGCATCCGACGGCGATGATGGCGACGAGCGCGAACGCCACCTTGAGCACGCAGCGCTCCTATCGCTGAAGGTCGAGGGGGCGAGTTTCGGGTGGTTGACCGTTCCTTCCATCGTGGGAACTACGTACCTTTCCGTGCTACGCGCGGAGGACGACCGATCCCGGCCCGCCGGCCACCCACGCCGCCAGCTGCGAGCGGCCGCGCAGGTCGAGCTTGGTGACGATCCGCTGGACGTGCGTCTCGGCGGTGCGCTCGGTGATGCCCAGACGGGCACCGATCTCCTTGTTGGTCAGGCCCTCGGCCACGAGACGAGCTACCTCGAGCTCCCGCGGCGTCAGGCGTGGCCCCTGCCGCGCACCAACTGTCCAGCCGCGCAGCCCGTGCGCAGCGGCCCATTCGCGCAGCCGCCCGAGGTACCAGGTCGCGTCCACGGCCCGCCACATCGCCATGACCGCCGCGACGTCGCGCAGCGCGGCGCTGGGGTTCTTGCGAGCGAGCAGCTCGGCCCGGCGCAGGCGCGGCAGCGTGCGCGCGAGCATCGATTGCCGGGGATGGTCGAAACCCGCGGCGGCCTCCGTGAAAGCCACGAGCGCCTGATCAGGGCGACCGTCCCGAAGCGCCTGCTCACCGCGCGCGTACGCCCTGCGGGCGTCGGCCGTACGCGGCTCGAGTGTCCGGCGGCCCGCGCAGCGCTCGAGCCACTCCTCTATGGCAGCGGAGTCGTCCAGGGCGACCGCCGCGGCGAGAGCCACGACCGCCGCGCTCTGGTTCTCCGCCAGCCGAACGCCGCGCTCCAGGCAGAGCGCGACCCGGCCGGCTGCGCCAAGAGACGAGCGGTGATCGCCCGCGAGGAACAGGACCTCGACCGCGAGCGAGCTGGCGCGCCAGAGGAGCACGCTCCGGGTCTGTTCGTCCGCGAAGACGACGCCGGGTAAGAACTCCGTCGGGCCACTCCGTGCAACGCCGATGTACGCGCGCATGAGTGCCGTTTCCGGGAAGGGCCCCTCGAAGACCTCGAGCTCGTTCGCCATCTGGAGGGCGTCGTCCCATCTGCCCTCCTCAAACGCCCAGCTGAGCCCATCCCCGCTGAGTGGGAGCTCGAGTGCGTACTCACGTTCGACCTCGCGTATCTCATCGTCAGAACCGCCTGACCCGGCCACGGAGTTCACGACGTTGATCAGACCCCGACGCACTACCTCCGTGGCCGATAGGCCTCTCGCGAGCGCGACTCCTTCCCGGGTGACCTTGATCCCCTCGATCCTTCCCGCCGCGATGAGCGCCGGGCCGAGCGTCACGAGCGCGTTCGCGATCAGCACCTGATCCTGCTTCGCGCGAGCGAGTTCTACCGCCCGTTCGGCCAGCGTGACCGCGTCGGGCTCGCCGTCGAGCATCGCGAGCCGCGCGAGCTGAAAGTACGCCTCGGCGACGTCGGTGTTCGGCCCCGAAGCCTCGAGCAGCCGGATGCCCTCGCGGATCCGCCCCAGCCCGGCGCGATCGCCTCGCATCGCGTCCCACACACCGGCCATCACCGTTGAGAGCGCCACGCCTCGTGAATCGCCGGTCGTGCGCGCGTGCGCGAGGCTCTGCTCGATGACCGAAAGCCGCCGCTCGCGATCCTCCTGGGCCCACGCGTACATTCGAAGCATCTCCGCGCGGTCGGGATGGTCCGTCGGCGCGAGCGCGAGCGCTCTCTCGAGGTGGCTCGCGACGCTCGCGTTCGAGGAGAACGTGGGTCGGCCCCATCTGCGTCGCCATGCCGAGCCCCCGGGCCGCCAGAAGGTGATAGCGGACCGCGCGCTGGTCCTCACCCGCGGCTTCGAGGTGTCGAGCGAGATCTTGCGCTATCGAGGTCCGATCGGCCTCGCGCGTGGCATCCTCCAGGACGAGCGCCACCTTCCGATGGAGGTCCTGCCGCTCCGGGGCGATCAAGTCGTCGAGCAGCGCGTCGCGGAAGAGTGCGTGACGAAACTCATAGCGCGGCTCGTCGCCCGAACGCTCCCGGATGAGCTCTGCGCTGAGCCCGGCGCGGAGCGCCGCGATGACTGTCGCGCGGGCGGCGCCGCTGATTCTCTGGAGAAGGTCGAACGAGAACCGCTGCCCGATGACTGCCGCGCCCGAGAGGACCCCGCGCGCGTCCGGATTCATCAGCGCGAGACGTTCGCGGACGCTCGCGCTGACGGATGTCGGCAGCGTGACCTCGCGAAGCGATCGCGCTAGTCGCCAGATCGTGCCGGTCCTTGCGAGCAATCCGCGCTGGACGAGGCCGCGGAGGATTTCCTCGGCGAACAGCGGATTGCCATCGGAATGCTCCACCACGTACGACCACAGCTCGGCATCGACTCGCCCGGTCGCGCCCAGTGCCGAGCGTATAAGCAGGCCGATCTCCGTCGGTGTCAGCGCGGGCAGCTCCATTTCGGATGCGTCGCGCTGTCGCAGCTCGGTGAGGGTGCGCGCCAGCGACGCTGACTCGGCGGCCTCCGCGCGATACGTCAGGACGACGAGCAACGACGCATCGGCGGCACGCCGGCTCAAGTAGGGCAAGAGTCGAAGCGTTTCGTCGTCGGCCCAGTGGACGTCCTCCAGAGCGAGGACGACGGGCCGGTCGCGCGCGAGGTCCCGAAGCGATGCCGCGATCGCGGCGAACGCGCGGTCGCGTCCAGGCGCATCCGTGCTCGGGCGGCCGCGAACAGCGGCCGCGAGCGCCGCGAACGGCTCGGCGGTGACGTCGAGGAGCGGTCCGAACGGACGCGAAGCGTCCTCGCGTGCGCACTCGGCCACGAGCACTTGCGGGCCGACATGCTTGGCCTCGTTCGAGAACCGACGCACCAGCGCGCTCTTGCCCATGCCGGCTTGTCCTGACACGACCACGAATCGCAGCCGGCCGGGAGCGCACTCGGTGAGTGCGTCGTTCAAGGTCCGCAGCTCTCCGCGCCGGCCGATAAAGTCGCGCGGCCGCGCGTTCATGCCACCGGAGCGATCACGTCGCCCTCCGCTTCCTTCCGCCCGCGAATCCTAGTCTTCGACCTACCGAAGAGGGCTTTGAAACGCGACGGCCTCCTTACGGCGGGACGTCGTCACCTCGACAACCTGTCGGCTACGCGCTCTTCCGCTCATGCAGCGCTTTCCTTGTCGATCTTGAGAATGGTCTGGTCCCTCGCCGGGATCGTGAACGGCGATTGTTCGCCCAGGCGTCCCCCAACCGCCGCCCGGCCATCGCCTCCCTGAAGGCGCGGGCAGCCCCGGGCGCGGGGAGGAAAACGTGGCAGCCGGCAGGGGGCGGAGTCAGTGCGCGGCTAGGTGGTCTGCCGCCCACCGGCCGATCTGAGCACGGGATTGCAGCCCCAGCTTCTCGCGAATACGGCGCACGTGGCTCTCCGCTGTCCTCTCGGAGATTGATAGCCGCGCGGCGATCTCCTTGTCGGTGAGGCCATCCGCGACCAGGTCCGTCACGGAGAGCTCTCGGTCGCTGAGCGCACCAGGTCGTCGATCGTCGAGCGCGTACGCAACAGCCTGGGTCACGGAGAGCCGGCGCCCCTCGGCGCGGAGGGACCGAGCCCGCGGTCCGAGTCGCGTCTCCACGTCGGCGAGCCACCGGCGATCAGTCAATGAGAACCATGACCGCGGCCAGACTCCGGTTTCGTCGCGCAGCCGGTCCGCGAACCCGCTGAGAACCAGCGCACGCGTGTGGTCGCCATTCAACGCTGCGAGGTGGGCGAGGAACTCAGCTGGGCCGACAAGGAGGCCGCCGACGGGCGATGAGCCGTCGGCGCGACAGACGACGTGGATCGCCTCGCGGAGACGGGCCTCCGCCCGGTCGAGGTCCCCCGCCTGATACGCCACGTCCGCTCCGGCTTGCAGAGCGTTGACGCGCAAGACGCTCGATGGGCCCCCGAGACGATCCCACGCGGCCAGCGCTTCGGCGATGTCCCCCTCGGCGCCGCTGGGATCACCGGCGCGCTGCCGGAGTACGGCCCGTCCGGATAACGCCATCGCAAGCGCACCAAGATGCACGGCGCGCAGCATCGGGACGGCGATGTCATATTCCCGCATCGCACGGCCGGGGTCTTCCCACGCAGCGAGGAACGCCGAGCGTGAAAGCGCTCTTGCCTCGAGAGTCTCGTCCCCGAGCTCAATGCTGATCGCGACCGCCTCATCGGCCATGCACCGAGCCAACCAAGCACGAAGGCCGACCGCAGACCGGTCGGCCTTCCGATTCCAACGTCGATGGATGCGCTTACGCGGTCTTCTGCTCGTGCAGCGCCTTCTTGTCGATCTTGAGGATCGTCTGATCCTTCGCCGGGATCGTGAACGGGATCACGCCCGGGATGAGCCAC
The DNA here is from genome assembly GCA_036002305.1 of Candidatus Limnocylindria bacterium. Taxonomy (GTDB): domain Bacteria; phylum Chloroflexota; class Limnocylindria; order P2-11E; family P2-11E; genus 3-1-20CM-2-70-9. The sequence continues at coordinate 123,126 of DASYTL010000023.1, read as the reverse complement.
TCCGTCCACATCTTGTCGACCTGCTCCTGGAAGTGCTCGACGTCCTCGTCGATGAAGTGGGCGAACCGGCCCTGGCGCTTCAGGTACTCGATCACCGGCTTGCGCTTCTTGCGGCCCTCGGCGATCTGCCGGGTGGGACCGGTGAGGTTGCAGACGCCGTCGATGACCTCGTAGAGCGGCCAGATCCCGCACTCGACCGCGAGATGCCCTAGCTCCTGGCTGTACTGCGGGTGGTAGTCCCATCCCTTGGGGCACGGGTCGAGCGTGTGCACGAACGTCGGCCCGCCGAGCTCGAGCGCCCTGCGGATCTTGTTCATGAGGTCCACCGCGTACGCGGCGCACCCGGCCGCGATGTAGCGCGACTCGGGATGGCCCGCGGCGAGCATGCCCGGCACGTTCTTCTTCCAACGGGTGTGCATGAGCCGTTTCTTGCTGCCCGACGGCGAGAACGTGGTCACGGCGCCGTACGGGGTCTGGCTCGAGAGCTGGATGTCGGTGTTCGCGTAGCTCTCGTTGTCGTAGAGCAGGACGAGACAGTTGTACTCCTTGTGCGTGAGCGTCGCCGAGATCGCGCCGAGGCCCATGTCCGCCCCGCCGCCGTCGCCGCAGAACGCGATGACGTTGATCTTCTCGTTCTTCAGCTTGCCCTTCCGCATGAGCACCTTGAGGCCGGCCGCGGTCCCGAGCGCGGCGGAGCCGGATGCCCCGAGCTGCGTGTGCATCCACGGCACGACCCAGGGGGTCGTGTAGTAGGTGGTGTTCGCCACGTACATGCAGCCGGTCGAGCCGAGCACGATCGTCCGCGGGCCCGAGGCCTTCACCATGTGCCGCATGACGAGCGCCGACTCACAGCCCTGGCAGGTGCGGTGGCCGGAGACGAAGAGCTCCTCGTACGGGATGTCCTTGATCCCCTTCATCTGGGGTAGCGCGGTCGTTTCCACTGCCATCTCTTTTCTCCTAACTCCGCACGCCGATCCAATGGGTCGTGTCGCCGGTCTTGAGACTGCCGGAGGCTGCGGCCTTCGTCTTCTCGAAGATCTCCTGCGCCATCGGCTGCTCGATCTCGCGGCCGCCGAGGCCGGCGATGAAGCCGACGACCACCGGGCGCTTCTCCTGCGAGTAGAGCGCCGAGCGGACCTCGTTGTAGAGCACGCCGCCGTAGTACGGCGACCCGAAGCTGTAGTCGCGGTCGATGACGCCGACGGCCTTGAAGCGCACGAGGCTCTTCACGATGTCCTCGGTCGCGAACGGACGGAACCACTTGAGCCGGACGAGCCCAACCTTGTGGCCCTCCTTCCGCAATCGGCGGATCGCGACCTTCATCGGCAGGGCGAGCGTCCCCTGGCCGAAGAAGACGATCTCGGCGTCCTCGGTCATGTACTCATCGAGGAACGGGTTGTCGCCGCCGCGGCCGAAGAGCTTCTTGAAGTCCGCATGCGCCTCGCGGATGACGCCCTGCGCCTTGCGCATGGCCTGGTCGTTCTGCATGCGGATCTCCATCAGCCAGTCCTGGTCGACCTGCGGCGCGATGGTGATGGGGTTGTCGGGATGGAGCAGCCGGTCGCCGAGGTCGAACCGCGGCAGGAACTTGTCCACGGCCGCCTGCGTCGGGATCTTCACGATCTGCTGCGAATGGGTGAGGAACGCGCCATCGAGACCGATCGCGACGGGGAGCGAGACGCGCTTGTCCTCCCCGACGCGCCACGCCATGAGCGCGAGGTCGAGCGCCTCCTGAGCGGTCTCCGCCCAGGGGAGAAGCCATCCGAGGTCCCTCACCGCGAGCGAGTCGTTGTGCTCGGTGCCGAATGCCCCCGGGTCGTCCAGCGCGCGGTTGCCGCAGATCGCCACGACCGGGAGCCGCAGGCCGGCCGTCACGGCGATCGCCTCGAACGCGTAGAACCAGCCCACGCCGCTCGATCCGACGAATACGCGCGAGCCCACGGCGCACGCGTGCTTCACGATCTCGAACTGGCTGTGCTCGCCGTCGGCGACGATGTACTCGACGTCCATCTTTCCGTTCGCGATGAGCTTCGCCGCGGCCTGCATGACGCCGTCGTACGGCCGGATCGGGTACGCGGCCATCACGTCGACGTCCGCGAGACGGATCGCCTCGGCGATCGCCTCGCATCCGGTGGCGAGCTGCTCGGTCTCGACGTCGCTTGATTCGCGCGGCTTGACTTCGACGGCCATTACTCGTCACCTCCGGATGCTGATGTCGGGTTCGCCGACGGGTTCGCGTTGGACGAGCCCGCCTGTTTAGCGGCGGGGGTCCGCACCTGGGGGTCGGCCGACACCCCGCTCTTTTCCTCGAACCACTTGTTGTATCCGGCGTGGTCTTTCTTCCAGAACTGCCACTTGTCGTCGTTGTCCTCGAACCTGAGCTCATCCACCATGACGATGCAGTCCTTCACCGGGCACACCTGTGCGCAGATGCCGCAGCCGATGCACGCCTCGTAGACGACCTCGTAGTGGCCCTCCGGCGTCACCTCGAAGCATTCGTCCGGACAGTCGAGCCAGCACATCGTGCACTTGATGCAGGTGTCGAAGTTGACGACGGGCCGCAGCGTGCGCGCCGTGTACTTCTTGTACTGCGGGTTGCGCTCGCCCGGCTTACGCGCTTCGACCACGATGCCGGGGCGCATCGTTGTCCAGCCCGGCTTCTCGAACTGCAGGACCTCGTGGCCGCTGGTGCCCTCGCCCGTCTTCACGCCACGGACCTTCGCGCCGTCGTATCCGTACTGCGCCGATGCGACGGTGCTCTCGTCCTTGGTCTGCTCCTTGATCAACGACTTCACGTCCTCGAGGCGGACCCAGTCGGGCACTACCTTCGCGAGCGCGCCGAGGACGCGGTAGTCGGTGTGGTCGTCCTTGAACACCCAGAGGCCCGCGAAGGACGCGCCGCCCGGCACGATGACCATCGTGTAGGGACGCTCGGCCTTGTCGGTTTGCGCGAGCACCTCATCCGGGGTCTTCTCGCTCGTCACGAGGACGAAGCCATCCTTGCGCACGGGCTTCCAGATCGGCTGGCGCCCGTACCACGCCCAAGACTCGACGCCCTTCACGAGAGTGTCGTCGACGGCGATCGAGACATCGACGACCGCGGGCTCGTACTTCGCCATGGAGGCCTCGAGCTCGAGGTCATTGACGGCGACCACCGCGAACTGCTTGGCCGGTACGCCGTTGCGCTCCGGCGAGTCGCCGTAGCGCGCGAAGGCCGTCCCGGTATGTCCCCGCTTCCGCGCGGCGAGCACGATCGAGCGGCAGATCCGCTGAGCGAGTGTCTTCTGGAAGATCCCGCGATAGACGACCTCGACGGTGATGTTCGCTTCCGTCACGGTTTGCTCCCTCCGATCAGACGAAGGATCCCTTCGCCGACCGCCTTGATGTGATCCGCCGCCGCTCGGCGCGCCGCGTCGGGGTCGTGCGCCCGCAGCGCGGCGATGATCCGGCCGTGCGCGTCGAGCGACGAGTGCGCGCGCTGGTTCGTCTGGAGCCACTGCTCTCGCGACTCGCGCAGGACATCCCAGACCACGCCGAGCATGGTGGTCAGAAGCTCGTTGCGAGAGGCCTCGCCGATGACCTCGTGGAAGCGCGTGTCCTCCTCGGCGTAGGACGCCCCGCTCTGCACCTTCTGCTCCTGTGCCGCGAAGATGTCGCCGAGCTCGGTGAGCTGTGCTTGCGTGATCCGCTCCGCGGCGAGAGCGGCGATCGCCGGCTCGATCAGACCGCGGAACTCGATGACGTCGGCGAGCGAGTGCCCGCGTGAGATGAGGGTCGTCAGCGGACGGGCGAGGTCCTCCGGAGAGGTCTGGCGAACGAACGTACCGCCGCCGGCCCTGGTCTCGACGATCCCGAGGAGCTCGAGGGTCCGCAGCGCCTCGCGCACCGACGCGCGCGAAACCTGGAACTGCTCCGCGAGCTGACGCTCCGGCGGCAGCTGGTCTCCGGGGCGGAGGTCCCCCTTTTCGAGGAGGCCCTCGATCTGCGCGACGATCCCCTGGTAGAGGCGGCTTCGGCGGATCGGCTCGATGACTGTCAGCGCCTGACCTCCCCGGTTGTTCTTGTCGCGAAACGGGCCGTCATCCGTGCTCTGGTCAGGTGGTCAGACCAGAACCAGGCAAGAGTAGTGCGCTCGTCTCCGTCCCGTCAAACACGGAGGTGGACGGATGAAGGCTCAGAACGGCCGCGACCTCCCGCGTTTCGCCTCGGCGGGCGCGGTGGTGGCGGGCATCGCCAACCTCGTCGCCCAAGCGGTCTTCGGGACGGCCCTCGGCGGCCCCGACGGCGCACTGGTCATCGCAAGCGCGCTGGCGCCGACGCTCGCCATTCTTGTCGCATGGTGGGTACCTTCGCGAGCGCTTGGCGTGGCGATGCTGTGCGTCGCGATGCTCCTCGAGCTGCCCGCGCTGGTCGCTGTGGGAAGCGGCTTCGCGCTCGCCTTCGAGTGCCTCTTGCTGGTCGCCGTCATCGCGACCTACACGGATCGTCCGGAGCGGCCGCGAAAGCGGCGCGAGCTCTCGATCGTCTTCTGATCCGCGGTGGACGGTCGAAGCGCGAGTAGGCGTAGGCTCGCGCCGGCTTGTCGCCGGAGGAGAGACGCGATCCCATGCGGGCTCTGATCTTCGATCTCGACGGAACCCTCGTGGACACCGTGTACGCGCACGTTTTCGCCTGGCAGCGCGCCCTCGCGGAGGCCGGTCTGGCGGTCGAGGGCTGGAAGGTCCACCGGCGGATCGGGATGAGCGGCGGGCTCTTCACCCGCGCGGTCGCGCGCGAGGCCGGGCGGCCGCTCACCGACGAGGAAGCGAGGCAGATCCAGACGCGCCACGGCGCGCTCTTCCGGAGCCTCCTGCCCGAGCGCCGGCCGCTGCCAGGCGCGGTGGAGCTGCTCGGGTGGCTTCGCGAGGCGCGCGTTCCTCACGCCATCGCGACCTCAGGACGCCACCCCGAGATCGACGCTTCGCTCACCGCGCTCGGTGTCCCGTCCGACACGGTCGTGGTCGACCGCGGCGACGTGCTCCGCGCGAAGCCCGAGCCCGATCTCTTCCTCAAATGCCAGGAGCGGCTGGGCGTTGCGCCCGCGGACTGTTACGTGGTCGGCGACGCGGTGTGGGATCTGCTCGCCGCGCGACGTGCCGGGATGCTGAGCGTCGGCCTGCTCTCGGGCGGGTATGGCGAAGACGAGCTGACCTCGGCCGGCGCGTTTCGGGTCTACCGGGATCCGGCCGACCTCTACCGCTCGCTCGACGAGCTCGGCATCGCATGACCGACCTCGACGGGCGCGATACACCCCGGCGTAGGCTTGCTCGCAGTTCGCGAAAAAGGGGAGGATCGAGATGCACGCACGTGTCACGAGGTTCGAGGGATCCCCCGACGAGATCGAAAAGGGCGTGAAGATGATCAACGAGACGGTCATCCCGAGCGCGAAGAATCTCAAGGGGTTCAAGGGCGGCTACTGGCTCGTCGATCGAGCGAGCGGCAAGGGATTCGGGCTGACGCTCTTCGAGAGCGAGGAGGCGTTGCGCGCGACGGAGGACGCGGCGGCGCAGATACGAGCGCAGGCGCAGTCGTTCACGAAGATCACCGGCGTCGAGCGCTACGAGGTCGTCGCCGTCGCTGAGGTCGCGCCCGAGCCGGAGATGGCCACCCCCAGCTCTCGTTAACCGCGCCGCTGCCGGGTCAGGCGGCTTCGCTATGGCCAGCCATGAGGAGGCCGAGTCGCTCCTCGGTAGCTGACTCGGCCTCCAGCGTCGCGACGATCCGGCCCTCGAACATGACCGCGATCCGGTCGGAAAGCGCGCGGATTTCGTCGAGCTCGCTCGAGACGAGCAGGATCGCCGCGCCTTGGCTCCGCTGCTCGAGCAGTCGCTCGTGCACGTACTCCGTCGCCGCGATGTCGAGACCGCGGGTCGGCTGAGAGGCCACGATGAGCTTCGGCCGTTCGGAGATCTCGCGGCCCAGCACGACCTTCTGCTGGTTGCCGCCCGAGAGATTGGCGACGATCGCCCGCGGGTTCGGGGGCCGCACGTCGAACTCCGCCGCGAGGCGGCCACCGTCGCGAAGGATCACCGCGGGATCGAGTGTCCCACGCCTTGCGTAGGGTGGGCGGTCCTGCTTCCCGAGGATGAAGTTGTCGGCCACTGTGAACGCGAGCACGAGGCCCTCCACGCGGCGGTCCTCGGGCACGTAGGCGACGCCGCGTGCCCGCGTCCGCTTTGGGTCATCGCGCGATATGTCGGCGCCGCCGATGCGGATCGTCCCGCCGGTCGGGCGCCGCAGGCCGAGGATGCACTGCGCGAGCTCGCTCTGGCCGTTGCCGCCGACGCCGGCGACGCCGAGGATCTCGCCCGCTCGCACGTCGAGGTCGACGCCGCGGAGCGCCTGCGTGCCGCGGTCGCTTCGCGCGGCGAGGCCGCGGATCTCGAGGAGGACATCGGGCTTCGGTGGCGTACCGCGCGCCCGGAGCTCCCTGAGCTCGCGCCCGACCATGGCGCGAGCGATCTCCGAAGGGCTGGTGTTCCTCGTGATGAGCTCGGCGACGTTGCGGCCTCCGCGAAGCACCGTCACGCGATCGGTCACGGCCATGACCTCGCGGAGCTTGTGGGTGATGAGGATCAGCGTCTTCCCCTCCGCGCGGAGCGTTCGCACGATCTCGAAGAGCTCGTCGACCTCCTGCGGGGTCAGCACCGCGGTCGGCTCGTCGAAGATGAGCAGCTCGGAGCCGCGGTAGAGGACCTTGAGTATCTCGACGCGCTGCTGCAGACCGAGCGGGATGTCCTCGACCCGCGCCCTGGGGTCGACCTCGATGCCGAAGCGCTTCTCGAGCTCGCGGACGCGCTCCTCCATCGTGCGCCGATCGAGCAGCGGCCCGCCGCGCTCGTCGCCGAGGACGACGTTCTCGGCGACGCTGAGCGGCGGGATGAGCATGAAGTGCTGGTGGATCATCCCGATCCCGAGGGCGATCGCGTCGCGCGGGCCCGTGATGCGTACCTCGCGTGCGCGGTACCGGATCGATCCCGCGTCGGCGTGGTAGAGGCCGTAGAGGACATTCATCAGCGTCGTCTTGCCCGCGCCGTTCTCGCCGACGAGCGCGTGGATCTCGCCCTGGCGCACGGTCAGGTCGACGCCCTTGAGGGCCTCGACGTCGCCGAAGCGCTTCACGATCCCGCGCATCTCGAGGAGTGGCACGCTCTCCGTCGCGACGGCGGTCGCCAGCGGACCCCGCTCGCGCTCGGGACGCGGGTCGACGGTCATGTGTGCCCCTCCGGCTCGTACGGGATCCCATCAGCGGCCGGCGGCCGAGAGCGACCGACGAAGCCGGCGACGGCGAGGATGGTCAGGACGTAGGGGAGCGTGGACAGCAGCTGGACCGGCACCCGGACGTCGCCGATCGAAACGCCCTGGAGCGAGAACGAGAGCGCCGTGCCGTAGCCGAAGATCAGCGACGCGACCAGCGCTCCGATCGGCGTCCAGCCTCCGAAGATCGTGGCCGCGAGACCGATGAACCCTCGGCCGCCGGTCATGCCGTCGGTGAACGAGTGCGCGACCGAGAGGGAGAGATACGCGCCGCCGAGCGCCGCGAGCACCCCCGAGGCGAGGACCGCGAAGTAGCGGGTCCGACGAACCGAGATGCCGACGGTGTCCGCCGCCCGCGGGTGCTCGCCGACGGCGCGCAGGCGCAGCCCGGGCACTGTGCGGAACAGGAAGAGCTGCAGCGCGACGACCAGACCGAAGGTGAGCCACACGATGGAGTTCTGGTGTCCGATGACGCCGCCGATGTAGGGGATGGCCGCGATCGCCGCGACGTCGACATCGGGCACCCCGGGAAGATCGGCGGGCGTGCCGGTCGTGCCGTAGAGCTGGTAGTTCAGGTAGCTCGTCAGACCGAGTGCGAGGATGTTGAGCGCCATGCCGGAGACGACCTGGTCGCTCCGGAACGTGATCGCGGCGAGCGCGTGCAGCCCGGACAGACCGAGCCCGGCCAGGATGGCGACGGCGAGCCCCGCCGCGATGCTGTCCGTCTGGTCCGCGGCGACCACGCCGAAGAACGCGCCGACGAGCATGCAGCCCTCGAGCGCGATGTTGACCACGCCCGCGCGCTCCGAGATCACCCCGCCGAGCGCGGCGAGCGCGATGGGTGTGGCGAGGCGCAGCATCGCCGCCAGCACTCCCGCGCCGATCACGGCTTCGGCGGTCACGCGATCGCCTCGACCGACTTGCGGGCCCGGCGCGTCGTCACAGCGCGGACGATGACCTCGGCCGCGATGACGAAGAGCACCAGCGCCTCGACGATGGACACGAGGTGCGCGGAGATGCCCACGTTCGACTGCATCAGCGTGCTCCCGCGGCCGAACGCGCCGAATAGCAGCGCGGCGAGGACGATCCCGATGGGGGAGTTCTTGCCCAGGAGCGCGACCGCGATGGCATCGAACCCATACCCGGCGGAGAAGCCGTCGAAGACACGGTGGAACACGCCACTCACCTGCACCATGCCGGCGAGACCGGCGAAGGAACCCGCGATGGCCATCGCCAGGAACATCCGCCGCTTGGGATCGATGCCCGCCTGCGCCGCGGCGCGCGCGCCGAGGCCGACGGCGCGGAGCTCGTAGCCGAGCGACGTCCGCCACAGGATGAACCAGTAGAGGAAGACCGCGATCCCCGCGAGGATGAGACCGGCGTGGAGGCGCGTGAGCGGGACGAGCTCGTTCGGGATGATGAGCGGCAGGATCGCTCCCGCGCCGATCGGCGACGACGCCGGCGTGCCGGCCGCGTTCGGCGCCGTCATCGGCCCGTTCTGCAGCAGCCAGTGCATCACGAAGACGACGATGTAGTTCTGCATGATGGTGGTGATGACCTCGTTCACGCCGCGCGCGGCCTTGAGATAGCCGGCGATCCCTCCCCAGAGGGCGCCCGTGCCGCCACCGGCGAGGATGACGAGCGGCATGAGGATGAAACCCGGCAGGTCCGCGAAGCGTGCGCCGACGGCGCCCGCGGCGACCGCGCCCAAAAGGAGCTGCCCCTCGGCTCCGATGTTGAAGAGGCCGGTGCGGAAGGCGAGACCGACGGCGAGCCCGCCGAGGGTCAGCGGGATCGTGATGATCAGCGTTTCCGTGATGTCGTAGGGCGTACCGAACGCGCCGCGGATGAGCGCGATGTACGCGGCGATCGGATCGTGGCCGCTCACCAGCACGAAGATCCCGCCGAGGACGAGCGCGATGAGGACGGAAATCACCGGAACGGCCGGGCCGCGGGCCCACTGCGCGGTCGGTTGACGTACCGACGGGGCCGCTCCCGGCCCCGTCGGTGTCGCTTCGGTCGTTGTGGTCAAGTCGTTAGCGCAGGGCCAGCACGCTGGACCTGCACGTGTGCCCGGTCGCGATGCGACCAGTCCCTACTTGATCTGGACCTCGGTCTTCGGCTTGATCGTCCCGGCCTTGATGTCGGCGAGGGCCTTGTCCGCCGCGGCCTTGGCGTTCGCGGGGACGACGGGGTCGAGCTTCCCGTAGCCGATGCCGTCGTTCTTCGCGTCGAAGAAGCTGTCGCCCGACTTGTAGGCGCCGTCCTTGACGGCCTTGGCCGTCTCGAAGACCGCCCTGTTCACCCGCTTGAGAGCACTCGTTATCACCGTCCCCGGCGCGACGTCGGCCTGATCGCTGTCGACCCCGATCGCGTAGACGCCCTTCTCTTTCGCCGCGGCGATGTAGCCGAGGCCCGAGCCGCCCGCGACCTGGAACAGGATGTCGCAGTTGCGGCTGATGTGGTTGAGGCCGATCTCCTTGCCCTTCTGCTGGTCGACGAAGTCGTTGCTGTAGCCGTTCAGGATCGTCGTGCTCGGACTGATCGTCTTCACCGCGTCCTGATAGCCGGCGATGAAGCGGTCGACCGGCGGGATCGGGATGCCGCCCATCGAGCAGACCGTGTTGTGGGTCGCCTTGCCGACCTTGTCCTTGGCCATCGTGGCCGCGATCACACCGACGAGGTACCCCGCCTCGTTCTCGCGGAAGAAGAGGTTCGCCACGTTCGGCAGGTTCTCCGTGGTGCCCTTGTCATCGGCGGGCGCCCCGTCGATGATCGCGAACTTGATGTTCGGGAACTGCTTGGCGACCTTCCATGTGGAGTTCGTCATCAGGAAGCCGACCGAGATCACGAGGTCGTACCCCTGCTGCGCGAAGGTCGTGAGATTCGGGACGTAGTCTTCCTGCTTCTTCGATTCGATGACGCTCGTCTTCACGCCGAGGTCCTTCTCGGCCTGCAGCCGGCCCTCGTTCGCGAGGGCGTTGAAGCTCTTGTCGTTGAGTCCGCCGACATCGGTCACCAGGCCCACCTGGATCTGCTTGCCTCCCGGCAGCAACCCACCGCCGCCGCACGCGCCTATGACGGTCGCGGCCAGCACCAGACACGCGAGAACACGCTTCATGCCGTGAATACCTCCTCACACTGCGCCGCGGTGGAAGCACCCCCCAAGCGCGACGAGGCGATTCTAGGGGCAGCGCACCGCTCAGCGCCCGAGCGCGACGGCGGTGTGTGGGAAGGCGAACACATAGAGAAGGAAGAGCGCGTAGAGGACGCCCAGGCTGGTCAACTCGGCGCCCGAAATGGTGTTGCCGGTGCGGAGGTAGAGCTGCATCAGCACGCCGGCGGCGATGGCGATCACCGCTGAGACGATGGCGAACTCGTTCAGCACCCAGGGCGTGAACCAGAGCCCCACGGCCACCGGAATGCAGGACTGGAAAACCATCGCCCCGCTGATGTTCCCCATCGCGAGGGTGTCCTTGCGCTGGCGGATCCAGATCACGCTGTTGAACTTCTCCGGGAGCTCCGTTGCGAGCGGCGCCACGATAAGCGAGAGCACGAGCGGGGGAGCTCCGAAGATCGTCGCGATCCCCTCGATCTGCTCGACGAAGAGGTTCGCGCCGAAGATGATCGCCGCGAGCGCGACGAAGACCTGCAGCAGGACGATGCGCGTCTTCGGCGTGTTCAGCCGCCGCTGAAAGTGGAGCGGCGCGAGCCCCTCGCCGCCGCCCTCGGCCCTGGGATCGCTCGCGGTCTGGCGCACGTACAGGACGTAGGCGCCGACCAGCAGGAGCCCCGCGACGAGGCGCATCCAGTACGGCTTCTCGAAGAACGGAAGGCCGAGACCGATCGCGACGATGTACATCGCCAGGAAGAAGCGGAGGTCGCGCCGCACGATGACCTGGTTGATGTTGAGCACGTTCTTGCGCCTGCCGCTGCGGTGGTAGGTGAGCACGGCGACGCCGGTCACGAACATCGCGGCGGTGGAAAGCAGGAAGGGAGCGCCCAGGATCGCGCCGATTCCGACCTGCTCCGACTCCGCCGTGCCGACGAAGATGATCGCGATGATCGGGATCATCGTCTCGGGCATCGCGGTCCCGACCGCGGCGAGGACGCTTCCCACCATGCCCTCGCCGAGACCCATCTTCTCGCCGAGCCACTCGATGCCGTTGGTGAAGAGCTCGGCGCCGGCCAGGATGACGACGAACGAGACGGCGAGGAGAAGGAGATCGGTGAGCAGGGTCACGAGGTCATCGTGCCACCGGCTAGGCTGCGATGCCGGTCGCACCCGGCTCACGGCGACGGGCGCGCACGCTGCGGACAAGAGGCAGCAGGAGGAGCACGACCGCGAGCACCATCAGGATCGTCGAGAGCGGTGTGCTGAAAAAGACGAGGGGATCGCCGCCGCGGCTGATGAGCGCTTCCCGCAGCTCGCGCTCGGTGGGGTCTCCAAGCACAAGCGCGACCACGAGTGGCGCGAGGGGGTACTTCATCTTGCGCAGCCAGTAACCGACGATCCCGAAGATGACGCAGATGGCCACGTCTTTCATCGAGTTATTGAGCGTGTAGGCGCCGATCACCGAGATGATCAGGATGAAGGGGGTCAGGATTCCGTAGGGGGCCCGCATGATCGCGGCAAGCAGCGGCACCGCCGTGAGACACATGACGAATGTGAGCAGGTGGCCAAGGTAGATGCTGGCGATGAACCCCCAGACGAACTCGCGTTGCTCCACGAAGAGCAGGGGCCCCGGCTGGAGACCCCAGATGATGAGGCCGGCCATGATCACCGCGGAGGTTGGCGAGCCGGGCACGCCGAGCGAGAGCATCGGAACGAGCGACCCGACCGCCGACGCGTCTGCCGCGGACTGCGGGCCCATGATCCCCGATACCTCGCCCTTGCCGAAGTTCTCCTTGTTCTTCGAGTACTGGCGCGCGATGCCGTAGCCGAGGAACGACCCGGCGGTCGCGCCGTGGCCCGGCAGAACGCCGAACCAGAAGCCGATGATCGAGTTCGTGACGACGAGCCAGAGCCGCTTGCGCAGAGCGCCGAGTCCCTCGGCGAGGTCTTTAAAGCCAAGCGTCGACTTGATCTTTTCGACGTAGCCAATGCCGGCCTCCTCGGCCGACGCGAGGATCTCTCCGATCCCGAAGAGGCCGATCGTCACCGGAACGAACGGGATCCCAGAAAGCAGCTCGATGCGACCGAAGGCGAGCCGCGGCTCCCCCGTGATGGTGTCGAAGCCGATCGCGCCGAGCAGCAGTCCCACCCCGATCATCATCAGGCTCTTGAGCGGCGATTCGGCGCCGAGCCCGACGAGTGTGGTGAACGAAAGAAGGAAGACCGCGAAGAGCTCCGCCGGCCCGAATTCCAGCGCCTTGAGCGCGAGGGGCCGCGCGAAGAAGGTCAGCATGACGGTCGCGATCAGCGCGGCGAAGAACGACGCGAGGAACGAGCTGGTTAACGCGAGGCCGGGCTTCCCGAGCCGCTTCGCCAAGGGGTACCCGTCGAAGAGAAGCGCGACCGCCCAGGGCTCACCTGGAATGTTGAAGAGGATCGATGTGATGACCCCTCCGAAGAGCGCGCCCCAATAGATGCCCGCGAGAAAGATCACCGCGGTCGTCGGGCTGTGATCCTGTGTGATGTAGACGCTGACCGGCAGCAGGATGGCGACGCCGCTCGTACCGCCCAGGCCCGGAAGCACACCGATGATCAGGCCGAGAAGACAGCCCGCGAAAAGGAACGCCACGTTGACCGGCTGGAGGGCAGTGCCGAAGCCTCCAGCGAGCTCCCCGAGGACTTCCATCAGAACGGGATCGCGGGGTAGAGGAAGCTCTTAGGGAAGAGCGCGTGGAAGCCGACCTCGAACACCAGGTACACCAGAACCGGAGTGAGCACGCCCGCGGCGAGCGCCCAGTACCAGCGGTAGCCGGTGGTAAAACGCGCGAAGTACGCCATGTACAGGCCGCTCGCGACGTAGAAGCCGAGCAGGCGGTCCGACATCAGGTAAGTGGCGGCGATCATTGGCACGACGAGTTGCACGACGGAGAGGAGGCTGCCCCGGTCACGGAACGCGCCTTCCGCGGGCTGGGGCGTGGTCAGGGCGCGGTAGGCCACGGCCGCCCCGGATACGACGATCAACATGCCGGACCAGAATGGATACCACCCGCTCTTGACCCCGCCCGGCACGGCCCCGGTCGGATCGGGCAGAGCGCCGCTCGCGGTATCGAGCATGGCGACGGCGGCGATCAAAACGAGGACCGCCGCCGTCGCCACCTGATAGGGACGCAAGTCGCGCTAGCTGATCCAGCCGAACTTTGTTGCGATCTCCGTGTGGATCTTCTGGTAGTCCTCGATGAGCTTCTTGAATGCCTCGCCTGAGCGGAAATCGGCGACGAGAGCGTTTTCGGACATGTATTTGGTCCAGTCCGCATGGTTCGAGATCTTCTGGAAGGTGTCGACCCAGAACTTCTGCTGGCCGGCGCTCACGCCGGGCGGCGCCACGACCGCGCGGACGTTGTAGTAGTCGTCGATCGCGAGTCCCTGTGACTTGCAGGTCGGCAGATCCTTGAAGACCCCCTCCGTCGGAGACGCCGGCGTAAATGCGCAAATGGCCTTTACCTTGCCAGCCTGCATCAGCGTGCGCGCTTCACTTGGATTGTTCACGGTCACCTCGACGCCGCCCTGCTTGCCCGCGAGTGCGGCGGCGACGGTCGCGCCACTTGTCTGCGAAAGATACGTAAATGGCTTTGTGCCCGCGAGCTCCTGGATCCGTCGGAAGAGGACCTCATCCTCCTGCTTCGCTCCGGTGCCGGCGGCGACCATGGCTCGTGCCTTCGCCTCGGTGACGAAATCTCCCGCCGTCTTGATCGAGCTCTCCGTATTGACCCATAGGAAGAATGGGTCGAGCGCCATATTGGCGATCGGCGTGAAGTCGGTCGTCTTAAAGGGAATCGCCTTCTGCGTGATGATCGTCGTCCAGAAGCTGTTCAGGGTCACCATCAGGTAGTGCCCGTCTCCGCGCCTATCGAACACGTACTGGAACGCGACCGCGCCGGAGCCCCCTTCCTTGTTTACGACCTGGATCGGCTGGGGGAGGTACTTCTCCTTGTCCATCACGCCGACCCAGAGACGAGCGTAGATGTCCGAGCTTCCGCCCTGGGCCGTCTGCACGACGAACTCCGTGGCTCGTGTCGGCGCGATGGCCGCGACGGCCGTCGCGCTCGGCGAGCCCGCTGCCGGGGTCGGACTCGTTCCCGCCCCACCACCACCGCAGGCGGCCGCGATGAGCGAGGCGGCCAGGATCACGCTGACTCCTCGCAGAGTTGATCCGAACACGTAGTTCACCTCCAAGGACTGGTACGGCACTGCCAGGCGCCCGGCTCAAATCGCGGTCTGACCAGCCGCATCGTAGCGGTCTGACCGACCGCCGCAAGAAAGCGCCACCGAGGGTCGACCGGTGGACGCCGGTAGGGGGCGCGCTCGCGCTCGCCAGCATCGGACAGAGCCGTGTCTGAGCGTCTTTGGGCGTCGTCGGTCGTGTCACAATCGAAAAAACAAGGTCGGCGCGGGTCCCCAGTCGGCCCGGCCAAGGCCCGTTCGACAGCGAGGCTGAGCTAGGAGTGTGGGCATGGTGCAGGAGCTGACCAAACCGACATCGCTGCGGCGCGGGGCGGCCCCGGATACCGCGTGGGCCTACCTGGACGGCGAGTTCGTCCCAGTGCGCGATGCGAAAGTCAGCGTCCTCACACACGCCTTCAACTACGGCACCGGCGTCTTCGAGGGCATCCGCGCCTACTGGAACGCCGACGACGACCAGCTCTACGCCCTCCACCTCAAGGAGCACTACGCCCGGCTCCACCGCTCTTGCCGGATCATGCGGATCACCCTGCCCTATACCGTCGACGACCTCGTGGGGATCACCCTCGAGCTCCTCCGGAAGTGCGGCTACCGCGAGGACGCGTACGTCCGGCCGATCGCCTACAAGTCGAGCCCGCTCATCGGCGTCCGCCTTCACGACCTGGACGACGCCTTCACCGTGTTCGCGGTGCCGTTCGGCACCTACATCGACATCGACCGCGGGATCTCCTGCGGCGTATCGAGCTGGCGGCGGACCGACGACAACGCGATCCCCGCCCGCAGCAAGATCACCGGCGCGTACGTGAACGCCGCCCTGGCGAAGACCGACGCGCAGGAGGCCGGCTTCGACGAGGCGATCGTTCTGACGCAGGACGGGCACGTGTCCGAGGGAAGCGCGGAGAACCTGTTCCTCGTCCGGGACGGCGTGCTCATCACCCCGCCGGCCAGCGACAACATCCTCGAGGGCATCGTGCGCGCGTGCGTGCTCAAGATCGCGGCGGACTCGAGCATCCCCACCGCGATCCGGCAGGTCGACCGCACCGAGCTGTACATCGCCGACGAGGTGTTCCTCTGCGGAACCGGTGCGCAGATCTCGCCGGTGACGACGATCGACCATCGGACGGTCGGCAGGGGCGAGCCCGGGCCGATCACCACAAAGATCACCGGCATCTACTTCAACGCGGTCCACGGCAAGTCGCCGCAGTACCGCGCGTGGGTCATGCCCGTCTACAAGCGTTGAGCGCCAAGAAGAAAGCCAAGGCCAAGAAGGAGAGCGCGCTCGGGCGCATCGTGCGCGCGATCGACGCCGCGGGCCGCGACGCGGACCTGGCCCGGCGGAGCACGAGCGATCCCGCGTTCCGCCGCGGGGTCCGTGAAGACCGCCGCGGGACCCTCTCCGAGTTCACCACCGTGAAGCACGCGCTGGCCGACCGCGAGAAGATCCAGAAGGCGAAAAAGAAGACCTAGCGCGCTAACGCCTGACGTGCCCCTGCGGTCCGGTCGCGCTGCAGGTCCTGTCCCGGCTCGCGGCCCGCTCGCTCCGCGCACCCTCCCCGGTCGCCCGCGAGCGCTTCGCGCTCGCGTCACCGGGTCCCCGGGGCACCCGCGCGTCGCGAGCAGACCTGGTCGCTGTGCCACCCGCAGCGCGGATGAGCCCTAGCGCGCTAGGTCTGTCGCGAGGCCGCGGAAGTCCGTCCCGACGCGCAGGACGATGTCCGCGGCCGTCGGCTCGCCGCTCGGCAGCGTATCCACGGGAAGCCCTCCGAGCTGTTGCGCCAGCGCGTTGGCGGTGTAGCGCTTCGCGCCGTTGCGGACCAGGACCGCGGAGCGTCCGTTCGCTCCGTTGGTCACCGTGGCCACCGTAAAGGCGCGTTCGACGAGCCGGTCGGCGATGGTCTGCGCCAGGCCGTTGCGCGCGCCCGCGTTTCGCACCTCTATCGACGCGCCCTCGGACTTCACCTGCGGGTCGTAGAAGAGGGAGGCCGCGAAGTCGCGGACCCTGGCCCGGTCCGGCAGGAGGAAGAAACCGTTCTCGCCGCCCGAATACTGGAGCTCGCAATGGGGATAGCTGCCGCCGCACGGATAGAGCACCTCGGTGCGGATGGCGCCGCCGTCGATGCCCGAGCCGAAACGCGCGAGCGGGATGACGCCGGCCGGATCGAAGTTCGTCTGCACGGCGCTGCCGACGCGATCCACGATGCCGGGAAGGCCCCGCAGGAAATCGCCCTCGGTGAGCTTGGTGCGCAGGGCGCCGAGAACCAATTGCTGCCGCTGGGCCCGGCTGTAGTCGTTGCTGTCGTGGCGTGACCGCGCGAAGCGGAGCGCGCTCGGGCCGTCCATGAGCCGCGGCCCGGCCGTGATGTCGAGGCGCTCGACCCCGTAGTCGGCGGTGGGATAGGACTCGTCTCGCACCGGCCGCCTGACGTCGACGATCACCCCGCCGACGGTATCGACGATCTTCGTGAACGCGTCGAAGTCCACGAGCGCGTACGCGTTCAGACGGATGCCGAGGAGGTCCTCGACGACCTTTCTCGAGAGGTCGGGCCCGCCGAACGCATACGCGGCGTTGATCTTGTCCACGAACGTGCCTGGCCGGTCGATGTAGATGTCGCGCGGCAGCGAGAGCATCGCCGCCGTCTTGTTCACCGGATCGAGGCTGAGCACGATCATCGTGTCGGTGTTCTGCGTCGTCGACGTGTCGCCACGCGAGTCGATCCCGAGGAGCAGCACGTTGAGACGTTCGGTGCCGGTCCAGCCCGGTGGTGCGGGCTCCTGTCCGCTCGCGGCGAGCAGCGGCTGATTCGCGATCGGGGCGAAGACCTTCGCGAAGAGTCCAGCCCAAGGTGCCGATCCCCGGTAGGCGGCGGCGTAGAAAACGACCAGCGAGACGCAGACGATGCCGAGCACGAGGTAGTCGACGACGTGGCGGCCCCTTAGCGATCCCATCCCGCGGAGCTTGCCGGCGAATGCGTCGGCGACGACGAAGAGGTGATAGGTGAAGAAGGCGCCGGCGATCATGAAGGTGAGCGCCCGCGCGTTCCGGAGGACGAAGGCCGTGAGCGGATCGGCGATGGCGACGAACGCGCCGACGAGCAGCACGGTGAAGATCGGAAGAAGAATCATCAACGCTCCGCGCACCCACCTGCCGTGATACATCTGCCCGAGCCCGGGCAGCAGGAACGACAGGATCGCGGCGAGGCCCGGCGAGCCGCTCACCCGGGGCGCCGGAAGCGTGCGCACGTGAGCCGACCTCCCCTGCGCTGCTCCCCAATTCGACATGGGCCCTCTAGCGTACGAGACTCGGCCTCCCAGTAGTGCTCGCAGCTTCGCTTCTGCGCTCTGCTACTACGTAGTAGATGGAGCGCCCGCCTCCGGCCGACTCCGCCACCCTGCGCGGCGCCCGCGCGGTCGGGATCGTCTGCGCGACGCTCTTCTTCCTTCCGGTGGTCCTGGCGATCGCGTTCCCGTCGGCGTTCCTCTTCGCGCCGTACCACCGCATCTATGAGCGGATGATCGCGGCGGTCCTCCTGGCGCTTGGCATGGGGTTGCTGCTGGCGCTTCGCGATCCCGTCCGCAACGCCGGCGTATTCGCGATCGTGGGGCTGGCGACAGGGCTGCTCGGCACGTCGGTCGTGTACGCGCTGCTCGTCGACAACGCCGACCCGCTCCACTGGGTCGCGCAGGTGCCGATCCTCGCGGCGATCACCGCGACGCTCGTCGTGACATACACGCGCCTTCGCCGCCCGAACCCGATCGTCGTGCGGATCGTCGTGGCCGCGGTCGTCCTTCTGCCGTTCGCGTTCTTCCTGCACGACCTCGCCTACGCCGCTTTCGTCGCCGGCCGTTAGAGCGCGAGCCATGTCCTCGATCGTGCAAGTGACGGACCTCAGGAAGCGCTATGGGGACATCGAGGCCGTGCGCGGGATCAGCTTCGAGGTCGAGCCGGGCGAGGTCTTCGGAATGCTCGGACCGAACGGGGCGGGGAAGACCACGACCGTCGAGATACTCGAGGGCTTGCGTCGGGCCGACGCCGGCTCGGCCGTCGTCGCCGGCGTCGACGTGTTCGCCGATCCCGCGGGCGTCAAGCGGCGCATCGGCGTACAGCTGCAGGCGAGCGCCTTCCCCGACAACCTCACCGCTCGCGAGACCATGCGCTTCTTCGCGGCGTGCTACGACCTCGAGGTCGACGAGCTGGCACTCCTGCGCCTGGTCGGGCTCGAGGACCGCGCCGGCCAGCGGCAGGACAAGCTATCGGGTGGTCAGCGCCAGCGCCTTTCGATCGCGACCGCGCTCGTGAACTCGCCTCAGGTGCTCTTCCTCGACGAGCCGACGACCGGGCTCGACCCGCAGGCGCGGCGCAACCTCTGGGACCTCGTCCGCGGGATCCAAAGTCGCGGGACCACCGTGCTTCTGACGACGCACTACCTGGACGAGGCTGAGGTGCTGTGCGATCGCGTGGCGATCATGGACGAGGGGCGCATCGTGGCGCTCGATCCGCCGCGGAAGCTGATCGACGACCTTTTGGCGCGCGGGTTCGCCAAGCCGGTACTCCAGCAGAAGGCGAACCTGGAGGACGTCTTCCTCGATCTCACCGGTCACCAGCTGCGCGAGGCATGAGGCAGACCCGTCGCCTCACGGCGCTGCTCCTGCGTGCGTACGTGCGAGATCAGATCGCGCTGTTCTTCAGCCTTGTCGTGCCGCTCATGCTCATGGTGATCTTCGGCTATCTGAATCTCGGCGAGTTCGGCCGGGTCTCCGTGGCGATCGACGATCAGGAGAAAAACGAGTCGAGCAAGCAGTTCATCGACGTCCTGAAGCGCATCGACTCGCTGCAGGTGCGGGAGCAGGCGACGGAAGAGGCGCTGGTCCGTCTACGCCGAACCGAGCTCGACATGCTCGTGGTCATTCCGAAAGACTTCGTCATCGCGCCGGCGCGGCCGGGACAACAGGTCGCGCAGATCATCGCCTACGGCGACGACGCCCGGCCGCAGCAGGTCGCCGTCGGGAGGCAGATCATCGCGCAGGTCATCGATCGGCTCTCGTTCGCGGTGACCCAGACCGCGCCGGTGATCGCCATCAAAGAGGAGACGGTCCAGGGCGTCCGCCTGCGCTACGTGGACTTCCTGGTGCCGGGGATTCTCGGCGTGAACATCATGCAGCTCGCGATCTTCTCGGTGGCCTTTGCCCTGGTGGCCGACAAGCACCGCGGCGTGCTGCGGCGGATCATGGCGACCCCTGTCCGCGTGCCCAACCTCCTGACGGCGCATGTGCTGACGCGCCTCGTGATCGCGGCAGGACAGGTGGCCGTCCTTCTCCTGGTCGCGCTGGTTCTGTTCCAGGTCACCATCGTCGGCGGGCTCGCGCCGCTCGTCGTGGTCGCCCTTCTCGGGACGATCCTCTTCCTGACCATAGGGTTCGCGCTCGCCGGCTGGGCGCAAACCGAGAACCAGGTCCCGGCCGTCGCGCAGCTGATCACGCTGCCGCAGTTCTTCTTCTCGGGGGTCTTCTTCTCGAAAAACGCGGCGCCCGAGGTCATCCGGCCGATCACCAATCTTCTCCCGCTGACGTTCCTGAACGACGCGCTGCGCGAGATCAGCGTCCAGGGCGCGACCCTGTGGGACGTGCGCACGCAGATCCTCGGCCTGCTCGTCTGGACCGTCCTCGGATTCCTGCTGGCGGTGCGGCTCTTCCGGTTCGAGCGCTTCTAGCGCGCGAGCTCCTCGTGGACCACCCGGTGCACGACCGCGCGGAAGCGTCCCCAGTCCGCCCAGTCCCCGCCGATGTCGTGGGAATGCTCGCTCGTCACGCGCTCGAGGCGATCCGCGACGGCCGGCAGGTCCGAAGTGTCGATCTCGATCCATTCCTCGATCCGCTCGGTCCGATCGAGCGCGCCAAGCTCGCCCCCGATCTCGATTAGGAGGAACGCGAACGTGTGGAAGATCGGTGGACCGTCGGGCGATGAAGCCGCGCGGTAGCTGATCGCCGCGAGGAATCGCCGCGGCTCGGTCTCGAGCCCCGTCTCCTCTTTCGTCTCGCGGACGAGCGCCTCGAAGATCCGCTCGCCGTGGTGGATCCCTCCGGTCGGCAGGCGATGCGCGCCGCGGGGATAGAAGGTCTTGATCGAGAGGAGGAGCTTCCCGTTCGGGCGGCGGACGACCATGCAGACCTCGCCCAGGCGGTCGGGGTTGTGGATCGGATCGAAGAACCCATCGCGTATCGGCGCGTCAACGCGGCGAGGGTCGCCGTAGCGTGTCGCGAGCTCGGCGATCTCGTGGGCGAAGTCGGTCACTGGTTCGCGATCGTACTTTCGCGCGACGTCCGCGCCTCGTACACTCGTCGTACAGGCGTTCGAGGGGCCATCCACCCCGAGCTGCCGGAAGAAAGCCGCGAGGCGATTAGAACCGGCCGTACCGCGCTCCGTTAGCGGCGCAGCGAGTGGACGCGCGCGGCGTCAACTCGGGTGGTACCACGGCGGCACGCCGTCCCGAGAGTTCGGGACGGCGTTTCGTTTTCTGGGAGGCGGCATGGCGAAAGCGAAGGAAAAAGACAGTGAGCGAGGAGCGAAACCGCCAGCCATGAGCGCGTCTCCTGGCCGGGGGCCAGAGATTGAGAAGGCGCGATTCCAGCGGGTCGGCGCGAAGCTGGACCTGGCCGAGGTGGACCACGGCGTCCTCGATCTCTGGGAGCGGGAGGACAGCTTCAAGAGGCTCCGGAAGAAGAACGCCGGCGGCCCACGCTTCCGGTTCTTCGACGGGCCGATCACCGCGAACGTCGAGGCGATGGGCGTTCATCACGCCTGGGCCCGCACCTACAAGGACGTCTACCAGCGGTACAAGGCGATGCGCGGTTACGACCAGCGCTACCAGAACGGCTTCGACTGCCAGGGCCTCTGGGTGGAGGTGCAGGTCGAGCGCGAGCTGAACCTCAACAGCAAGCGCGACATCGAGAAGTACGGCATCGCGAAGTTCTCCGACGCATGCCGCGCGCGCGTGGACCGCTCGGCGGCGGCGATCACCAAGCACTCCATCCGCATGGGGCAGTGGATGGATTGGGAGAACTCGTACTTCACGTATAGCGACCTGAACATCTCGCACATCTGGCACGTGCTCAAGCTGTGTCACGA
Source organism: Candidatus Limnocylindria bacterium (assembly GCA_036002305.1). Classification (GTDB taxonomy): domain Bacteria; phylum Chloroflexota; class Limnocylindria; order P2-11E; family P2-11E; genus 3-1-20CM-2-70-9. The sequence goes on along the minus strand of DASYTL010000023.1, from coordinate 101,353 downwards.
GCGTGGCTGGCTCTACCAGGGGCATCGCTCCATGCCTTGGTGCGCGCGCTGCGGAACCGCGCTCTCCCAGCACGAGATGATCGACAGCTACCGCGAGATGACGCACCTCTCGGTGTACGTGCGGTTCCCGATCGAGGGACGCAAGGGCGAGTCGTTTCTCGTGTGGACCACCACGCCGTGGACGCTCGCGGCCAACGTCTCGCTCGCGGTGCACCCGGATCTCGAGTACGTCCGCGCGAAGGTTGGCGACGAGGTCCTCATCGTTTCACGTGAGACATACGAGGCGGCGAAATGGGAGAATTCGAGAGTCCTCGAGACGCTGAAGGGCCGAGCGCTGCTCGGGCTGCGCTATCGCGGGCCGTTCGACGAGCTGCCGGCGGGGAAGGAGGGCATCGGGGGACACCGTGTCATCGCCTGGGCCGCGGTGAGCGCGGCCGAGGGCACCGGGCTCGTCCACATCGCGCCCGGTTGCGGCGCCGAGGACTTCGCCCTCTCGAAAACCGAGAAGCTGCCGGTGCTCGTGCCGATCGACGAGAACGCGCGGTACGTGCGCGGATACGGCTGGCTCGAGGGCAAGGAAGCGCGCGATGTCGCGCAGGAGATCGCCGACGATCTCAAAGGCCGTGGCCTGCTGTTCCGGGCCGCGGACTACACCCATCGCTATCCGGAGTGCTGGCGCTGCCACGAGGAGATCGTCTTCCGGGTCGACGACGAGTGGTTCATCTCGATGGACGAGCTGCGGCCGAAGCTCATCGCGGCCGCGGCGAAGGTGAACTGGATCCCGCCGGCCTCCGGCAGGCGGATGGAGAACTGGCTACAGAACATGGGCGACTGGAACATCAGCCGCAAGCGGTACTGGGGCCTGCCCCTTCCTTTCTATAGGTGCGCGAACGGCCACTTCTTCGTGATCGGCAGCGAGGAGGAGCTCCGCGAGCGCGCGAAGCGCGGGCTGGAGGACCTTCGTGAGCTGCATCGGCCCTGGATCGACGCGGTCGTGGTCGGCTGCTCCGACTGCGGCGCCGACAGCGCGCGCGTGAAGGAGGTCGGGGACTGCTGGCTCGACGCCGGGATCGTTCCCTTCTCGACCCTCGACTGGCTGCACGACCGCGAGTACTGGGAGAAGTGGTTCCCCGCCGACTACATCGTCGAGATGGTCGAGCAGGTCCGGCTGTGGTTCTACTCGCAGCTCTTCTTCGCGGTGGTGCTCACCGGAGAGCCGCCCTATCGCGCGGTGCAGACGTTCATGCCCATGCTCGCAGCGCCCGGCGAGGAGTTCCACAAGACCGGCGCGAACATGGTCAACCTCTACGAGGCCTGCGAGAGCGTCGGCGCGGACGTCATCCGCTGGATCGTGGCGCGCGAGGACCTGCAGGAGATCATGTATTTCAGCTGGGAGCCGCTGCAGGACCTGAAGCGGAAGCTGCTCATCCTCTGGAACACCTATTCCTTCTTCGTCACCTATGCGAACCTCGATGGGTTCGATCCGGCCGAGAGGCAGGTGCCGCTTCCGGAGCGTCCCGTCATCGACCGCTGGCTCCTTTCAGCGCTCGCCCGGCTCGTCGCGGACTCACGGGCGGCCTATGACGCGTACGACGTGCGAAGCGCGATCCTGAAGATCGAGGCGTTCTGGGAAGACCTCTCGACCTGGTACGTGCGGCGGAACCGCGCCCGCTTCTGGAAAGCGCGGTCGCGCAGCGACTCGCTCGCCGCGTACCAGACGCTCTACGAGGCCCTGACGACGCTCATCGGGCTCGTCGCGCCGGTGATGCCGTTCCTTGCCGAGGAGATGTACCAGGGGCTCGTGCGCCACGCGGGTGCCCCTGGCGCCGAGGGGTCGGTTCACCACACCGCGTATCCGGAGGAGCATCGGGAGCGCGTCGACGACGACCTCGAGCGGCGAATGCGCGCCGCGCGGCGCGTGGTCGAGCTCGGTCGCGCCGCCCGAGCATCGGCCGGCGTGAAGACACGGATGCCTCTGCCGAGGCTCATCGTCGTCTTCGACGCGAGCGACCACGACCACGGCGCCCTGGACGGGCGCTCCGAGCTCGCGGACATCGTGAAGGACGAGCTGAACGTGAAGGCCCTCGAGGTGCGCGACCGCGCCGAGGGCCTCGTGAAAGAGACGGTGAAGCCGGACCTCAAGGTGCTCGGGCCCAAGCTGGGCAAGGACCTGCCGCGGATCCGACAGGCTCTCGCCGAGGGCCGCTACGAGCGACGCGATGGATCGATCGTGGTCGAGGGTCTCGTGCTCTCGCCGAAAGAGGTCCTGGTCTCGCACGAGGGGGCTCCCGGTCACGCGGTCGGCCGCGACGCCGGCGCGACGGTGGCGCTCGAGACGGGCCTCACGCCTGAGCTCGAGCTCGAGGGCCTTGCCCGCGAGCTCGCGCACCACCTGAACAACATGCGCAAGGAGGCGGGGCTCGAGATATCGGACCGCATCGCGCTCCGCTATGCCGGCCCGATCGCGCGCGCGTTCGATCGCCATGGGTCGTTCATCGCGGAGGAAGCTCTCGCGGAGACGGTGAGCGAGGGCTTGCGCCAGCGGGGTCACGTCTGGGAGGGCGAGCTCAACGGCGTCTCCGGCAAGCTCGAGATAGAGAAGGTCTGAGTGCCGGATCCCGGCTAGATCCCGAGGACCTGCTTCTTCTTCGCCGGTGAGGACGCCGTTCCGATGGAGCTCGGCGAGCATCATCAGGTCGTCGATCCCCGGGCGCGGGCTGGCGGCATGGGCCGCCGACTTCCCGGCCGGCTTGATGCGACGGTCGACGCGCTCTTGAAGCGTGTTCTTGATGGGCGTGAAGACGGTCGCCAGGACGAAGAGTGTCATGACGATCGCGAGGTCCGAGCCCTGTCCCGAGATGGCGACGAAGAGCCGCTGAAACAGCGCGACCGATGCCGTGTAGAAGCCCGCGAGGATCGCCGTCAAGAGCACGTACACGACGGTCTTGTTGATGATGAGGTCGATGTCGTATAGCCGGTACCGAAGGATCGCGATCCCCACTGCCGCGGGTATGGCGAGCAGCGCAACGACGGTCACGAGGTCCCGGGTCGCGGCAAGCGAGGGGACCGGACCGGTGAGCGGGCCGAGGAGGAAGGAGAGGAGCACCAATCCGCCCGCGTAGGCGAACCATTTGATCTGCTGTCGCTCGTCGTCCCTGGCGCGACGGAGCCGGTCGAAGAGCGCGACCACGCTCAGCGTGCCGGCCAAGAGGAGCAGGACGTCGAGCGCGTTCCACAGCGCATCGAACGCTCCGCGGTAGAGCTCGAGCCCGATGGGGTTGCGGACCGTGGGAGCATCGGGATAGCTCGCCGGCGCGAGCATCTTCGTCGCGACCGCGAGCGCCACCGGTACACCGGCGAGCCAGGCGAGGGGGCGCCAGCGCCGGGACGGGAGATGACCGTCGGGGAATAGCAGCGGAAGGAACAGCGCGACGACCGCGACCGCGGGTATGTCCAGCCAGAGCCCGAGCCAGGCCATCACTTCGCCGGCGGGGAGCGAGCCCGGCGAGGCCGCGAGCGCGCGGAGGGCATATTCACGAGCGAACCACGAGGCGCCGAAGCACAAGGCGAGGCTCAAGAACATCCATCCGATGGGATGCCCAGGCCGGCGTCCGGCGATCAGCGCGCCGACGACCGCGCAACCGGCGACCGCCGCCACGAACAGGAGATCAAGAACGATCGTGGCGGTGCCCGTCGGCGAGACCACGACCGTCCCGAGCACGAGAGCCGCGTAAAGGCCCACGCAGGACCATGCCAGCCAGCTGGCGATACGCGCGTTCCGCCGGATCGCACGATCTCGCTGGACGCCGCCTGCGTCATGCGAAGAGCCTAGTGCGCGCCGTCTAGAGGAGCGCGCTCCGAAGCGCGGCGTAGATCAGCCGCGGCGCCCGCCGGCGGCCGGGACCGGTGAGCGCGGTCCGCCAGGTCGGATAGGAGAGGAGCGCGTGCGCGAGGGCGATCGCATCGCTCGGCCTCACGTGGAGCAGCCCGCGCCGGGCGAGCTCGTTCAGCGTGCGCGCGATGATCCCCAGCCGCACGGAGTCGAGCTCCTTGAGGAGCGCCGCGACGTCGCGGGGGAGCGCGCCGTTGACGAGCGTCTCGAGCAGCACCGATTCCGCGCGGTATTCGCGCTCGTGCATCGCGATCAGCTCCTGGAGCACGGCATCGGCCCCGTCTCCGCGTGGACGCCAGCGCTCGATCCGTCCGATCAGCGCCTCGGCGCGTGCGCGCAGCGCCGACTCCACGAGCCGCTCCTTCGTCGGCGCGTGCAGATAGACGGTGCGAGGAGCGACGTGCGCACGGCGCGCGACCTCGGTCACTCGAAGGTCCGCGTATCCGCGACGCGCGACCTCGCGCAGCGCGGCCGATTCGATCGCGGCACCGGTGCGCGCCGTTCTTCGCGCTCGCTCACGCTGGACGTATCGACGTGAATTCACTGCATGGCGAGTGTATCGGAAGAAAGCGATGCTCTCGACTCAGGACGTGCCGGGCGGTATCGTTTGTCTCTCGTGGGCGACCTCGCGTTCGTTTTCCCCGGGCAGGGCTCGCAGATCGTCGGCATGGGCCGCGCGGTCTACGAGCAGTCGGCGCGCGCCCGCGAGACGTTCGAGGAAGCGGACCGGACGCTCGGATACGAGCTGTCGAAGGTGTGCTTCGAGGGCCCGGCCCAGAGTCTCGATGACACGGCCGTCGCTCAGCCGGCGATCCTCGCGACGAGCATCGCGATCTTCGAAGCGCTCGTGGAGTCGGTGAACGAGAAGCTCGGGCGGCGGGTCACCGTTGGGACGGAACCGCGCGGCGTGGCCGCGCTCCCGGTCGCGCTCCGCCCGCGATTCGTGGCCGGGCACTCGCTCGGCGAGTTCACGGCGCTCGTGGCGGCAGGCGTGTTGACGTTCCAGGACGCGCTCCGCCTGGTCGCCGAGCGCGGCCGGCTCGCCGCGTCCCGGGGCGCGAAGGGGGCGATGGCGGCGATCGTCGGACTTCCCGCCGAGGAGGTCGACCGGGTCATCAAGGACACGCTGACGGTCGGCAGGGCCGTCGTGGCGAACGACAACGGGCCCGGTCAGGTGACAATCGCGGGCGACAGCGACAGCGTCGCTCAGGTCGCCGAGGCGCTCAGCAAGCGCGGCGCGCGCAAGGTCGTGCCGCTACGCATCTCGGCGCCCTTCCATTTCCCTGACATGGGACGGATCGGGCCCGACCTCGCCGCCTTCATGCGGACCCTGCACTTCCACGAGCCGGTCGTCCCGATCGTCGCGAACGTGAGCGCGATGCCGCATGCTTCGGCTTCGACGATCCCGGACGCGCTCGTGCGCCATCTCTCGCACCGCGTGGAGTGGCTCCATTCGGTGCGGTACATGGCCGAACGGGGCGCCTCGACCTTTGTCGAGATCGGCGCCGGGCAGGTCGTCAACGGGCTCGTCAAGCGCATCGCGGACGTCAAGCTCCTGAACATCTCCGATCCGCTCTCGATCACGGGAGCGCTCTCGGTACTACGGGACCGCGCGGCCGCCGCCCGACCGTGACGCGGCGCATCGTCGTGACCGGGCTCGGCGCGGTGACGCCGCTCGGCCTCGATCTCGCGAGCACGTGGGACGCGATGGTGCACGGGCGGAGTGGGATCACGCGTATCACGCGTTTCGATCCATCGCCGTACGAGACACAGATCGCGGGCGAGGTGAGGGGCTTCGACGCGTCCAAGTACCTCGACCGCAAGGATGCCCGGCGGACCGATCGGTTCGCCCAGTACGCGGTCGCCGCCGCGGCCCAGGCGCTCGAGGACGCCGGGCTGAAGGGCGGCGGGCCCGACCGTGACCGGATCGGAGTGGCGATCGCGACGGGCGTCGGCGGCATAGAGACGCTGATCGACCAGGTGCTGCTGATGAAGGAGCGCGGTCCGTCGCGGCTCTCGCCGTTCCTCGTCCCGATGCTCATGGCGAACGCCGGATCCGCGCAGATCTCGATGCAGTTCGACGTCCGCGGGCCCAGCCTGACGCACGTGTCGGCGTGCGCCTCGAGCGCTCACGCGATCGGCGAGTGCGCGGAGCTCATCCGCCGCGGTCAGGCCGACGTCATGCTGAGCGGCGGCGCGGAGGCCGCGGTGCTTCCGCTTCCGATCGGGGCATTCGCGACGATGCACGCCATGAGCCGGCGGAACGACGCTCCGGAGCGTGCCTCCCGCCCGTTCGACAAGGACCGCGACGGCTTCGTGCTCTCCGAGGGCGCGGCCGTCCTGGTGCTCGAGGAGAGGGAGCGAGCCCTCGCGCGCAAGGCCCGCATCTACGGCGAGCTCGTCGGCTACGGCGCGACCGCCGACGCGTACCACATCACGTCGCCGTCGCCCGAGGGCGAAGGCAACGCGCGCGCGATGCAGATGGCCCTCGACCAGGCCGGTATGAAGCCGACGGAGATCGATTACATCAACGCGCACGGGACGTCGACGCAGCCGAACGACCGCGAGGAGACCGCCGCGATCAAGCGTGTGTTCGGCGATCACGCCTACAAGCTCATGGTCTCGTCCACGAAGTCGATGACCGGCCACCTGCTCGGGGCCGCCGGGGCCCTCGAGGCCATCGCCTGCGTGCTGGCGATGCGCGACGGTTGCATCCCGCCGACGATCAACTACGAAACGCCGGATCCCGCGCTCGATCTCGACTACGTGCCCAACGAAGCGCGGGCGCGGCCGATCACAACCTCGCTCTCCAACTCGATGGGCTTCGGCGGGCACAACGCCTCGCTCATCTTCCGCGCCGCGTAGGACCGGCACCGCGGCTGCACGGCGGCCGCTCGTGGCGGAGCGTGAGAGCGGACCGTACCGCGCGCCCGAGGAGTGGAAGAGCGGCGGCGAGCCGATGACCGTGTCGCAGGCCTCGTTCCTCCGGGCAAGCGCGCGTCGCGGCGTCGCGCCCCCGAGCGGCAGACCGCCCGCGAGGGCGGCATGAGCGACGCGCAGGCCGCGTAGCTGAAGGAGCTCGCCGAAGAGGAAGGCGGAAATTTCGATCCCGGGCTCTCCAAGGACGAAGCGGCCCGCCGCATCGGCGAGCTCCTGATCAAGCAGATGGCGAGGGGATCGCCGACGGAGCCGTCCCGCCGCTAAGCAGCGGCCTGCTAATTTCGGCGTCGCATGGGTCTCGAGGGCCGCACCGCGCTGATCACCGGCGCAGGCCGAGGCATCGGCCGCGCGACGGCAGTGCGCCTGTCGCGCGACGGCGCAAGCGTGGCGATCAACTTCAAAGGGAACGCCGCCGCCGCGGCTGAGGCCAAGCGTCTCGTGGAGGATGCGGGCGGGAAGGCCACGCTCATCAAGGGGGACGTGTCGGCGGACGGCGAGGCCGAGGAGGTCGTGAAGGCCGCGCTCGCGTTCGGCGGCGGACGTCTCGACATCCTCGTGAACAACGCGGGCATCACGCGCGACAACCTGCTCGTGCGCATGAGCGCGGAGGATTGGGACGCGGTGCTCGACCTGAACCTCCGCGGTGCCTTCCTCATCACCAAGGCGGCGATGCGGCCGATGATGAGGCAGCGTTCGGGACGCATCGTGAACGTCGCGTCCATCGCTGGTGTCATGGGGAACGCCGGACAAGCCAATTACGCGGCCGCCAAGGCCGGACTCATCGGTTTCACGAAGACCGTAGCGCGCGAGATGGCGACCCGGAACATCACCTGCAACGCCGTCGCCCCCGGTTTCGTCCCGACCGATCTGACGAACGACCTCATCAAGCAGATGGAGGAGACGATCCTCAAGCAGATCCCGCTCGGGCGCTTCGGCACTGTCGAGGACGTCGCGAACGCGATCGCATTCCTCGCCTCGGACGAGGCGAGCTACATCACCGGGCAGGTGCTCGTCGTCGACGGCGGGATGGTGACGGCCTGATGGCACCCCGCCGCCTCGTGCTCGTCGCCCTGGTGGCGGTCGGCGTTTTCGTCCTCGATCGCATCACCAAGGCCTGGGTCGCCGAGAACATCCCGGTCGGGACGGCGCGCCCGGTCATCGGCGACTTCGTCCGGATCGTGCATGCGCAGAACACCGGGGCGGCGTTCGGCCTCCTTCCCGAGCGCACCACGCTGCTCTCGATCCTCTCGGTCCTCGCGGTTCTCGCGATCGTCTACTACTACCGGCAGATCGCGAGCAACTCGTGGCTCGTCTCCGCGACGCTCGGCATGCAGCTGGGCGGCGCCTTCGGGAACCTCCTCGACCGCGTCACGCAGGGATATGTCGTGGATTTCGTCGATGCTGGCGTCGGCGACGTCCGCTTCTGGGCGTTCAACGTCGCGGACTCCTCGATCGTCGTCGGGATCATCGTCGTGATGTTCGCGCTCTGGATCGAGGAGCACCGCGCCTCCACTCCGAAGCCCGCCTAGTGGGGGAGCGGATCGCGCTGCGCGTCGACGAGGGCGGGCAGCGCGTGGACCGCTTCCTCGCCGCTCACAGCCTCCTCTCGCGGAGCGCGATCACCCGACTCGCGAAGGGCGGGCGAGTCCTCGTGGACGGAGCGGCCGTCGAGCCGGCGTACAAGGTGCGCAGAGGTCAGGAGCTCGTCGTCGACGTCCCGGATGCGGAGCCGGCGCTGTCGCTTGCCGCCGAAGAGATCGCCGTCGACGTGCTCTACGAGGACGATGACGTGATCGTCGTGAACAAGCCGGCCGGCCTCGTGGTGCATCCGGCGCACGGCCACGCCACCGGCACGCTCGTGAACGCCGTGATCGGTCGGATCAGCGCCGAGACCGGCCGCACGGCGTCCCGGCCCGGCATCGTGCATCGACTGGACAAAGACACGAGCGGCGTGCTCGTCGTCGCGAAAACGGACGTCGCGCACCTGGCCCTCGCGCGGCAGATCCAAGCGCAGCGTTTCGGCAAGGAGTACCTCGCGCTCGTCTGGGGGGATCCCGGCGATGCTCCGGCCGTGGTCGAAGCCCCGTTGCTTCGCGATCCCGACGATCGCCGCCGGATGGTCGTTCGCGCCGGCGGCCGCGAAGCCGAGACGCGCTTGGGGCGGATCGGCGTTTGGGGCACAGGCGCAGCGCGGCAGGCTCTGCTCCACGTGCGACCCGTCACGGGGCGTACCCATCAGATCCGCGCGCACCTCGCCTATGCGCGACTGCCTATCGTTGGCGACCCGGTGTACGGAAAGCGCGGCGACAAGAGCGGTCTGGGGCGGCAGTTCCTGCACGCGTGGCGGCTTACCGTCCGGCTCCCGCACGCCGGCGAGCGAACGTTCACGGCACCCCTGGCCGCGGATCTCGACACCTATCTACGCTCTCTCGGCGCGGCGGTGAGCTCGGCCCCGCTGCTGGAGGAGGTCCACTGAGCGTCGACGGCCGCGGGCTGCTCGTGATCATCTCCGCGCCTTCAGGCGCCGGAAAGGACGCCGTCCTCGCGAGGCTCGTGAAAGAGCTCGACGACGCGGTTGTCTACGTGACGGCGACGAGTCGCAAGCCTCGAGCCAACGAGAAGCACGCCGTCGACTACTACTTCTACGAGCCGGAGAAGTTCCGCGCAGAGATCGAGGCGGGGAATTTCCTCGAATGGTCGATGGTGCACGGCGACTTCAAGGGCGTTCGGAAGGACGCACTGGCGGACACGCTCCGCGATCACCGGATCGTGATCGTCAAGCCCGAGCCGCAAGGGATGCGGAAGATCAAAGCGAAATTGCCGGAGGCGCTGACCATCTTCATCATGCCCCCCTCCCTCGATGCGCTTCGCAAGCGGCTCACGGACCGCGGAACGGAGACCCAGGAGCAGTTCGATCTCCGCATGCGCAACGCCGAGATCGAGATGGCCGCGGCGCCGGAGTACGACTACGTCGTGCTGAACGAGGACGGCAAGCTCGACAAGACGGTGAAGGAGATCGCCGAGATCATTCGGAAGGAGCTGAAGAGGCCCCGGCACTACGACCTATGACCGGCCGGACGGCCGAAGTCGCCGTCTTCGCCGGCCTGCGCGGCCCGGCGAGAACGTTCAGCTACCTCGTCCCTGACGGAATCGATCTCGAGCCTGGGCACCTCGTCCGCGTCAGCCTCGGCCAGCGCGCCGTCCCCGGCGTGGTCATCGCGCTCGACGGCGCCCCGGCGGGCCGCGAGCTCAAGCCGGTCGGCGCCCTGGTCCATCCCCTCCCGCTCCTGCGGCCGCATCAGCTTGCGCTCGCCCAATGGATCGCCGCGCGCTATCGCTGCGGCCTGGCCGACGCGGTGCGCGCGATGATCCCGCCGGCGCTCGCTTCGCGCACGCGGTCCGCCGGCCTGGTGCCGGCCCGCGGAGAGCGCAGCGAGGCGATCTTCGCGATCGCGCCCGCCGGTGCGGACGCGTTGCGCGGGGCGGCGCGCCTCGGCGCGCGCCAGTTGGCCACCCTGCGCGCGCTCGCGGGTGGTGCGACGAGCGCGGGCGATCTGCTCGAGGCCGGCGGCTCGGCGATGGCCGCTCGGGCCCTCGCGCGCCGGGGACTGGCGACCGAAGGCAGGAGGGCCGTCCGTCGTGTCCCCGCCGAGTTCGCGCTCGTCGAGGAAGACCGCGCCCGCGACGCCTCCGCGACCGAAGCGCAGGCCGCGGCACTCGAGACGATCGCCGCCGCCGTCGGGTCGGGTCGCGGATTCCTGTTGCACGGCGTGACCGCCAGCGGGAAGACCGAGGTCTACCTACGGGCCGCCGCGGAGGCGCTGGCGCGCGGCCGGGGCGTCATCGTTCTCGTCCCCGAGATCGTCCTGACGGCACAGGTCGTGGCGCGCTTCATCGCCCGCTTCGGCGAGCGCGTCGCGCTGGTGCACAGCGCGCTTTCGGCCGGGGAGCGGTTCGACGAGTGGCGGCGCGTCCTCGACGGCGCGGCCGACGTCGTCGTCGGGTCGCGTTCGGCCGTCTTCGCGCCTCTCGAGCGCGTCGGTCTGGTGGTGGTCGACGAGGAGCAGGAGCCGTCCTACAAGCAGGAGAGCGATCCCCGGTACCACGCCGTGGATGCGGCGCTCGCGCTCGGGCGGATCGCGGGAGCGGCGGTCGTCCTCGGCAGCGCGACGCCGCGCGTCACGACCTACCACGCGGCCCGTGGCGGGGAGCTCGCGCTCCTCTCGTTGCCGGAGCGGATCGGGGAGCTGCCGCTGCCGCCGACGACTGTTGTCGACCTACGCCTCGAGCTTCGGAGCGGGAACCGCAGTACGCTCTCCGGCGCGCTCCGCACCGCCCTGCAGCGGACGGTCGCGCGCGGCGATCAGGCCATCCTTTATCTCAACCGCCGCGGCTTCGCGACGGTCGTGCTGTGCCGCGACTGCGGCCACGTCGCCAAGTGCTCCGCCTGCGACATCCCGTACGCCTATCACACGGACGGCTCGCTGCGGTGCCATCGGTGCGGGCGTCACGAGGCGAAGGCCCCCGTGCGCTGTCCCGCCTGCGGCGGGGCGCGCATCAAGCAGCTCGGCGTGGGGACCCAGCGCGTCGAAGAAGAGGTTCGCGCGGCGGTGCCGCAGGCGACGCTGATCCGCCTCGACCGCGACGCGGTGCGCGCGAAAGGCGCACATGCGGCCGCGTACGAGCGGATGCGCTCCGGCGATGCCCAGGTGATCGTGGGCACGCAGATGCTGGCGAAGGGCTTCGATCTGCCCCGCGTCGCCCTCGTCGGCGTCGTCAATGCCGACACCGTGCTCAACCTGCCGGACTTCACGGCGGCCGAGCGCACCTTTCAATTGCTCACCCAGGTGCTCGGCCGGTCGGGTCGAGGCGCCGCGGGCGGACGCGGCGTGCTGCAGACGTATCTGCCCGAGCATTACGCGGTCCGCGCTGCCGCCGCGCACGACTACGTCGCCTTCGCCGAGAACGAGCTCGATGGCCGGCGCCGCTTCGGTTATCCGCCATTCGGGCGGCTCGTGCTCCTTTCGACCCAGGCGAAGCGGCTCGAGACGGTAGAGCGTCGCGCGCGCGAGCTCGCGGAGTCGCTGCGCGACGCGGCGGGCAGCGACGCGGAGGTGCTCGGGCCCGCGCCGGCGTTCGCGGCGAAGCGAGCGGGAAGCTATCGCGCGCAGATCGTGCTTCGCGGGGAGCGTCCCGAGCGCGTGCTGGACCGAGTCACGATCAGCGGCGAGTGGACGGTCGACGTGGACCCGGTGACACTGCTCGGGTGACCGAAGAGGTAAAAGAGGCCGAAAAGAAGGCCCCGCCGCCTCGACTCCGCGTCGCCAAGGGCGCACCCTGGCGCATCGACCCTGGCCGTCGGGCGAAGTGGTCCGCGCCTGAATTCCTTTCCGCGAACGCCGTCGAGGTGCGGCAGATCGGCGATCCGGTGCTCCACTCCCCGGCCAAGAAGCCGCGGCTGTCCCGGCCGGAGCTCGAGGCGCTCGTGGCCCGGATGTTCGCTTCGATGGTCGTCGCGCGCGGGATCGGGATCGCGGCGCCGCAGGTCGGCGTGCCGCTGCGCGTGGCGATCATGGACGTCGACGAGGCCGGGATCGTGGCGATCGATCCGAAGGTCGAGTGGACGAGCGACGAGGTGGACGAGACGAGCGAGGGCTGCCTTTCGGTGCGCGGCCTCTACGGCATGCTCGAGCGGCCCATCGCGGCGCGCCTCGTCGCCAACGACATGGCCGGGAAGCGCTTCACGCTCGTTGGCGACGAGTTCGGCGCTCAGTGCATGCTCCACGAGACGGATCACCTGAATGGCATGCTCTACGTCGATCGGCTCCGCTCGCGCGAGGACCTTCACGCCGTCGAGCCCGAGGAGGAGGCACCGGTTTCCGCTTAGCACCGCGCGCCCTTTTTCTCGGCACGCCCCAGTTCGCCGTGCGCTCCATGGAGGCGCTCGACCGCCTCCGTGAGAACGGGACCATCCAGCTCGTCGCCGTCGTGACCCAGCCGGACCGCCCCGCGTCACGTGGGGTGTTGCGCGCACCGCCGGTCAAGACGGCGGCCCTCGGGCTCGGCCTCGACGTGAAGCAGCCGGAGCGCCTCGATGCGAAGGAGACCGCGGCGCTCCTCGCGCTGCGGCCCGAGCTCCTCGTCTGGGCGGCGTACGGCAACCGCATCCCGAAGGCCCTCATCGATGCCGTGACCGGGCGCGCGCTCAACCTCCATGCCTCGCTGCTGCCCCGCTGGCGAGGCGCGGCGCCGATAGCGCACGCGATCCTCGCTGGCGACCCGGAGACGGGCGTCACCTTGATGGAAGGCACCGCCGAGCTCGACGCGGGACCCATCCTCGCGCAGTCACGGACAAAGATCGGGCCGGCGGAGACGCGCGGCGAGCTCGAGGTGCGCCTCGCGAAGCTCGGCGCGGAGCTGCTCGAGCGCGAGCTGCCGCGCTACCTCCGCCGCGAGCTGGTCCGTCGCCCGCAGGACATGCGGCGGGTGACGCTCGCGCCGAAGCTCGAGCCGCGCCGCGGCGAGCTCGACTTCTCGCGCCCGGCGGAGGAGCTGGCGCGTGTCGTGCGCTCGTTCGCTCCGGACCCGGGCGCGTTCACGACCTTCCGCGGCCAGCGGCTCGGTGTGTCGCGCGCGTCCGTGGCGGGCGGTCGCGGCGCGGAGCACGGGACATTCGAAATCCGCGACCGGGTTCCGCATGTCGCCACCGGAACCGGATGGCTGCGGCTTGACGAAGTCCGGCCGGCGGGCAAGCGCCTGATGAGCGGCGCGGACTGGGCGCGCGGCCTGCGCGGTCTCGGCGACGGCGAACGAGCACCGTCCTGAGCGGCGCCGGTACTCTCGGAAGCGAGGTGAACTCGCGCAGGGCGATAAGTGAGGTCAGCGAAGGCGAGCTTGTCTCGTGGCTTCGGAAACGAGGTGAGCCCGCCTACCGTGCGAAGCAGATCCGTAGGCACGCGGCACACGGCGCGGAGCGCGGCTTCGCCGAGCTCACGGATCTGCCGAAGACGCTCCGCGAAGCGCTCGCGGAGTCGTTCCGGTGGTCGTCGGTGGAGCCGGTGCGCGAGGAGGCGAGCGCGGACGGCGAAACGCGCAAGGCGCTCCTCGAGCTGCGCGACGGGCACCACATCGAGACCGTGCTCATGCCGCACCACGGCGAGCGGAACGCCGTCTGCGTATCGACGCAGGCCGGTTGTCCGATGGCGTGCGCCTTCTGCGCGACGGGTGAGATGGGCCTCGTCAGGAATCTCACCGCGGGCGAGATCGTCGACCAGATCCGCCACTGGCAGGTCGAGCTGGCGGAACGGGACGAGCGTGTCTCGCACGTTGTCTACATGGGAATGGGGGAGCCGTTCAACAACTACGACGCGACCCTCGCGTCGACCCGCGCCTTGATCGATCCCGCGGGGTTTGGCATCAGCCCGCGACGCGTAACCATCTCGACCTGCGGGGTCGTCCCGGGTATCGAGAAGCTCGCCGGTGAGGGGCTGCCCATCAACCTCGCCGTCTCGCTCCACGCGCCCGACGACTCGACCCGCTCGCGGATCATGCCGATCAACCGCAAGTGGGACGTCGATGAGGTCCTCGCGGCGGCCGCGCGCTACGTGAAGCGGACGAAGCGGCGGGTGACGTTCGAGTACGTGCTGCTCGCGGGCGTGAACGATTCAGCGGAGACCGCGCGGCAGCTCGCGGTGGCCATCAAGCGCCACGGCCCCACGAAACACGCGCATGTGAACCTGATCCCGTACAACCCGGGGGCGGGTGGCTTTCGGCGTCCCTCCGCGGAGGCGATGGAGCGATTCGCGGAGGTCCTTCAGGACCAGAACATCGCGGCGACGCTCCGCATCAGCAAGGGACAGGACATCGCGGCGGGATGCGGCCAGCTCAAGGTCGCGGAGGGAAAAGCCGCGGCGCGCGTCTAGCGGCGCGCGCGCTCCCGCTTCTTCGCCATCCGCGCGTCCTTCGTCTGCGTGCGGCGGCAGCGCGTGCACACGAGCACCTTCACTCCGTCGATGACCGCGGGGTGCAGGTTCGCGTCGAACCGGCGGTGCGTGTGCACCTTCGAGTGGCTCACGTTGTATCCATAGGCGGCGGTCTTGCCGCAGATCGCGCAGGCGCGGGGCATTGGGGCAGCTCCTAAAAAGGGAATGTGATCAGGCCGACGTTAGTGCGATGTTACAGTCGCGCGCATCGCCAAGCAATTCGACGGGGCCACCTTGTTACGCGCCCTCGAGGCCGCGACGGCGCGCTTGGAGGCGGCTGTCGACGAGGTCAACGCCCTGAACGTCTACCCGGTCCCCGACGGCGACACCGGCACCAACATGCTGCACACGATGCGCGCCGCGGTTAAGGAGGCGCGTGCCGCCGAGCCGACCCTCTCCTCGGTCAGCGCTGCCGCTGCGCATGGCGCGCTCATGGGCGCGCGCGGCAACAGCGGCGTGATCCTGTCCCAGGTCATCCGTGGGCTGAAGGAAGCCTTCGCCGGCAAGGACAGCGCGGGCGTCGCGGACGTGCGGCGCGCCGCGGAGCTCGCGCGCCGCTATGCGCATGAAGCGGTGAGCGCGCCGGCCCCCGGCACGATCCTGACGCTGACGGCTTCATTCGAGAAGTCCGCGGCCGCCGACGACACCGACGTGATCGAGCAGTTCCAGCGCATCGCGACCGACGCGCGCGGAGCGGTGAAGCGGACTCGCGACGAGAACCCCACCAACCGCGCGGCGGGCGTCGTCGACGCGGGTGCCCGCGGGCTCCAGCTGATCCTCGAGGGAGTGCTCGGGAGCTTCAGCGGCAAGGAGATGCCGCTCGAGCGGATGGCTCCCGTCGCGCCGCCGGCGGGGCAGCTTGCGGTCTCGGAGGCGCCTTCCTGGGAAGGCGCGTACGACGTGCAGTTCCTCGTGAATCGTCCCAGCCGACCGATCGCTCAGGTGCGGGAGGAGATGCTTCAGTTCGGCGCCGACTGCGTGCTCGTCGTGGGCGATGAATCGCTCATGAAGGTGCACGTGCACACGCTGTCCCCGCACGAGATCATCCGGATCGGGCTGACCACCGGGCGCGTCGCCGACGTCGTGGTCGAGGACCTCGATGCGATGACGGCCGAGCACGAGAGGGCGACCGGCATCGTCGTCGCCTCGGCGCCGCGGATCCCCGCGGCCGCGGTCGGCGTGGTCGCCGTCGTTCCGGGCGAGGGATTCGCGGCCGTCGCGCGTTCTCTCGGCGCGTCGCCGCTGCGGGGCGGACCGACGATGAACCCTTCCACCGAGGAGCTCGTCGCGGCGATCGCCGGCGCGAACGCGAGGGCGGTCGTCGTCCTTCCGAACGACAAGAACGTCATCCTGGCCGCGCAGCAGGCGGCCAAGGTCGCGGCCGGCACGGTCCACATCGTGCCCACGCGCAACGTCGCGCAGGGAATGGCGGCGCTCGTCGCGTTCGATCCGACGAAGGATCCGGAGGCGAACGCGCGTGAGATGAGCGAGGTCGCCGAGCGCGCCCACGGCATCGAGGTCACCCGCGCCATCCGCGACGCCAGCATCGACGGCGAGCAGGTCCGCAAAGGCGAGGCGATGGCGCTTCTTGACGGCCGTGTCGTCGCGCACGGCGACGACGAGGTGACCGTCCTCTGCGAGGCGGCGCGGCGGCTCACCGACGCGGAGATCTTCACCCTGTACAGCGGCGCGGACGTCGACGATGCCCGCGTCCAGCGCGCGGCGCAGCGCCTGCGCGCGACGTGCCCCCTGGTCTCGGTCGAGATCGCGCACGGGGGTCAGCCCCACTACTCGTTCATCGTGGCGGCGGAGTAGGCGCCGGCGCGTAGCCCGACCGGCCTATTGACGAACTTAGCGAATTAGCTAAATACTGCGGCCGTGGCCAACGCCGCTCGGGTCTTTCGCGCGCTCGCCGACCCTACCAGGCGGCGGATCCTGGAGGAGCTGAAGCGCGGCGAGCTGGCGGCGGGAGAGATCGGGGCGCGCTTCGCGATCTCGGCGCCGTCGATCTCCCGGCATCTTGCGATCCTCGAGGCGGCTGAGCTCGTGAGCGAGCGTCGCGACGCCAACCGAATCCTCTATCGACTTGAGCCCGAGACGCTCATCGCCAGCCTCAACGGGTACCTCAGCGCGGTCTGTCCGACGCAGCGCCAGCGGCGGAGGATCGCGGCCCGCCGGGCATGAGGGTCGCCGTCACGGGCGGCACGGGGTTCGTCGGCCGCTACCTTGCGCGGGCGCTGCCTGCCGACGGTCATGAGGTCGTGCTGGTCGCGCGCGGCGTCGATCGGCGGGGCACCTCGATCCTCGCCAGCGGCGCGCGGTTCGTCGCGGCCTCGACCGAGGATGCGGGATCGCTCCGCCGGGCGTTCGACGGCCGCGACGCGGTCGCGCACTTCGCCGGCATCAATCGCGAGATCGGCGCGCAGACCTACGAGCGCGTGCACGTCCGCGGCACGCAGGCGGTCGTCGATGCGGCGCGGGCGACGGGCGCGAGGAAGCTCGTCTACCTGAGCTTCCTGCGTGCGCGGCCGACGTGCGGTTCGGCCTATCACGAATCGAAGTGGGCCGCGGAGGAGATCGTCCGCGCCAGCGGCATCGACCACACGATCCTGAAGTCCGGCGTGATCAACGGACGCGGCGACCATCTCCTCGACCACGTGAGCCGCGCCCTGTACACGTTCCCCTTCTTCCCGCGGGTCGGCCGGGGGCCCACGCGTCTGCGCCCGGTGTACGTCGGCGACGTCGTGCGGCTCGAGCGCGCCGCGCTCGTCGACCAACGCCTGAGCCGACGGACGCTCGCGGTGCTCGGGCCCGAGGAGCTGCCCGCGGGAGACGCGATCCGCCGCATCGCGGCCGCGGTGGGCCGCGAGGTCGTGGTGGTCCCCGCGCCGGTGTGGGTCCACCGGATCTTCGCATGGCTCTTCGAGCGGGCCATGACTGTGCCACTCGTCGCGGCCGCGCAGGTGCGCATCCTCTCGGAGACTCTGACCGAGCCGCTTCCGTTCGCGGAGCGGCCGCCCGACGACCTCGCGCCGTCGACGATGTTCTCGGTCGAGCGGATCCGCTCGGAGCTGCCGCCGGACGGACCGTTCGGGCTGCGCGACCTGCGCCTGTTCCAGCGCTGACGCGCGCGGCGCACCATGTCCCCATCGTGACGTCGACCGCGCCCCCCAGGGCGACCGGCAGGCGGCCGGCGAGCTCGCTCGACCACCCGGTCACACGCGTTTCGGGCATCGGGACCGAGTCGGCCCGGCTTCTCGAGCGGATGGGGATCCACACCGTCGGGGACCTGCTCTGGCACCTCCCCACGCGCTTCGAGGACTTCTCCAAGTTCGTCCCGCTACGACGGTTGGTCCCGAACGCGAGTCAGACCGCGATCGCAGTCCTCGCCCGCATCTCGCAGCGCCGGACGGCGAGCGGAAAGCTCATGACCGAGGCCGAGCTGAGCGAAGAGGACGGCACGCCGACGCCGGTCCGCGCGACCTGGTTCGGCCGCGCGTTCATCAAGGAGACGCATCGTGAGGGCGAGCGCGTCCGCATCTCCGGAAAGGTGCGCTTCTTCGGGCGCACGCTCCAGTTCAGCCAGCCGACGGTCGAGCGCGCCGACGCCGAGGCCGTGCACACGGGCCGTCTGGTGCCGATCTATCCGCTGACCGAGGGCATCAAGCCAGGGCAGATGCGGCGGTGGCTCCACACTGCGATCGAGGGCGGCCCCCGCCGCACCGGCGTCGTCGGCGAGGTGCCCGACCCGCTGCCGACGATGATCCGCGAGCGGCACGGGCTGCCCGATATCGCGGCCGCCCTCCGACAGGTCCACTTCCCGGACGACGACGATCGTCTCCACGCCGCCCGACGGCGGCTCGCTTTCGACGAGCTCCTCGTCCTGCAGCTGGCGCTCGCTCAGCGACGAGCGCGCTGGACCGCGCGGGCGTCGGCCATCGCGCTTCGCGTGTCCGACGAAGATCTGGCGAGCTGGATCGCGCGGTTACCCTTCGCGCTCACACGGGCACAGCAGCGCTCGATCGAGGAGATACGGCGCGACCTCGCGCGACGGGTGCCGATGTCGCGGCTGCTCGAGGGCGAGGTCGGGTCTGGCAAGACCGTCGTGGCCGCGCTCGCCGCGCGGATCGCTGCCGCGACCGGGGTGCAGACGGCGCTGATGGCGCCGACCGAGCTCCTCGCCGAGCAGCACGCGCGCTCCCTGGCCGGGCTGTTCGAAAACGGCGGGCCGAAGCACGACCTCCTCACCTCGAGCGTGACCGGCCCGCAGCGGCGAGAGATCCTCGCGGGCCTCGCGGACGGCTCGCTCGACGTGGTCGTGGGGACGCATGCCCTCGTCGAGGAGCAGGTGGCCTTTCGCCGGCTCGGGCTCGCGATCGTCGACGAGCAGCACCGCTTCGGCGTGCGACAGCGCGCGACGTTCCGCGAGAAGGGAACGGCTGCGGATCCGCACCTTCTGCTCACGACCGCCACGCCGATCCCCCAGACGCTGTCGCAGACCATCTACCGCGACCTCGACATCTCGACGATCGACGAGCTGCCGCAGGGCCGGAAGGAAATCACCACGCATCTCCGCACGCCGGAGCAGCTGCCAAAGGTGTGGGAGGGAGTCCGCCTCGCGGTCGAACGCGGTCAGCAGGCGTTCGTGGTCACGCCGCGGATCGATCCGGGCGAGGACGGCGACGGCTTTCCCAGCGCGATCGCAACGGAGACGGAGCTCCGCCGGGGCGAGCTCCGTGGTCTTCGCATCGCGCTCATGCACGGGCGGATGCCCGCGAAGGAACGCGATGCCATGATGCGCCGGTTCGCGGATCGGGAGATCGACGTGCTCGTCGCGACGACGGTGGTCGAGGTCGGTATCGACGTGCCGAACGCCACCGTGATGGTCGTGCTCGGCGCGGAGCGGTTCGGTCTGGCGCAGCTCCATCAGCTGCGCGGGCGGGTGGGGCGCGGGAGCGAGCGCGCGTACTGCGTGCTCGTCTCCGACGCGTCGGATTCCGAGCGGCTCGCCGCGATGGTCGAGCGGAAACGCCTGCCGGATGGCGGCGACGCCGCGCTCGACGGCTTCGACCTCGCCAGGCGCGACCTCGAGATTCGCGGCGCCGGTGAATTCCTCGGCGAGCGGCAGTCGGGCGTACCGGAGCTGCGCATCGTCGACCTTGCCGACGTCGATCCGCGTCTGATCAGCGAGACCGCGGAAGAGGCGGATCGCATCCTGTCGAACGACCCCGAGCTCGGGTCGCCCGAGCACGCTGAGCTCGCTCGCGCGGTCGATGAGCTCTGGCGCCGCTACGCCCTGGCCTGATGCGCGTGATCGCGGGGGAGGCCAAGGGGCGCACGCTGGTCGTGCCGCGGGGCGCCGGCACCCGCGCGGCGACGGACCGCATCCGGGAGACGCTCTTCGCCATCCTCGAGCCCGAGCTCGCGGACGCGCGAGTGCTCGACCTCTTCGCCGGCGCGGGCACGCTCGGGATCGAGGCGCTCTCCCGTGGCGCGGTCGCGGCCACCTTCGTCGAGCGCGGAGCCGAGGCGGTGAAAGCCCTGCGCCGCAACCTTGAGACGACCGGATTCACGGGACGCGCGAGCGTCATTTCCGCGAATGTCCTCGCGTACCTCGATGGGCGACCGAAGGGGCCGTTCGATGTCGCCTTTTGCGATCCACCCTTCGCCGATGTCGCGATGGCCGAGGCGACCCTCGGCCACGAAGCACTGAGGGCGGCGCTCGTTCTCGAGGGGCTCGTCGTTCTGCGCTCGCATCGCAAGCACGCGGCCCGACCGCCGGCCTTCGCGCGCGTCGCGCGCGTCAAGGAGATCGGCGAGGAGAGGCTGTTATTCCTGAGGTACTCTGGCCCTGCTGCGGGAGGGTGACGTGGACATACAGTTCCTTGTCGAACGGCTTGAAGCCCTCGTGGTCAACGGGCGAAAGGTTCCGATGACGAGCCAGGTCATCCTCGAGCAGGCGGCCGTCCTCGATCTCATCGACCAGCTGCGCGTCGCGATCCCCGAGGAAGTGAAGCAGGCGCGCCGCATCAATCAGGAGAGCGACCGGGTGGTGTCGAAGGCTCGCGAGGAAGCGGAGCAGATCATCGGTGCGGCCCAGGAGCAGGCAGCGCTCTTGCTGCAGGACCAGTCGATCCTGCGGGAGGCCGAGGCTCGGGCGCAGGACCTGCTGGACAAGGCCCAGGGCAAGGTGGAGGAAACGATGCGCGGCGCCGACCAGTACGCCGCCGATGTGCTCGTGCGGCTCGAGAGCGACCTGGTCAAGACGCTCTCGGTGATCAAGAAGAGCCTCGAAGTCCTGGAGGAGCGACGAGCCGAGCCCGCGGAGACCTAGAAAAATCGTGAAGATCAACGTCGCGCCGCTGCTCAAGCAGCCCGTAGGCGCGCAGACCGACTATCAGGTGACTGAGTCGCCGATCGACCCGCGCGGCGAGAACGCCGGGCTTCTCGACGCGGGTGTCTCGAGCGTCGATGCCGACATCCTCGCGACGCACACGAACCCCGGGGCCTACCTCGAGGGCGACGCCAAGGCGAGCGTGGCGCTCCAGTGCAGCCGCTGTCTCCGTCCCATCGAGACCCCGGTCCAGGCGCATTTCGCGGAGCAGTACTACTCGACGATCGACGTTGTCAGCGGCGGCCCGAAAGCGGAGCCGCCGCGGGACGCGAAGATCATCGGCAGCGACTTCTGGATCGACCTCACGCCGCTCTTGCGCGAGGAGCTCATCCTCGCGACACCCCTCGCGCCCCTCTGCCGCCCCGACTGCAACGGCCTCTGCGACGTGTGCGGACGCGACCTCAATACCGACCCGCACGAGCACGAAGCCGCGGTCGATGAGCGCGTGAGCAAGCTCAGCCAGCTCAAGGACTTCCACCCGGACCGCTGATCAGCGGCCGGTGATCGCGTGCCAGACCCCCTGCGCAGGCCCAAGACGCGCTGAACTGATCCCCGACGAAGGGACGACGAGCGCGAGCCCAGCCTGGCGCGCGTCCAGAACGCTCCGCGGACGGAAGCGCCGGCGCGCTCGCCGGTGATCTCGAACAGCCTTCGCCCAGCATCCGGTAGGCGAACAGCGCGAGGGCGATGGCGCGCTCGAGGCCGGACCAGCGCCCGGCGACCACGACGAAGGTTGCCAGGTGGGCGAGGTCGCAGAGCTTGTCGAGCCGCTGGTGGTCGTCGATGCCGCCGAGCGCGTCCATGAGGAAGAGGTCGGCGAAGGCCGCGACGAGGGCGACGAGCGTCCCGCGAAACGCCACCGAAGGGTCGGCAGCGCGCTCGCCACGCGAAACGCGACGAACACGGCGACCAGCCACGTCATGGACGAGGCCACACGCCGGTGACCCTCCGCTCCGGGCTTTCTCGGGCTGCTTCGCAGCCCGATCGGTAGAATCATCGAAAATCCCCGTCGAGGAGAATGCTTTGGCAGCCCATCCCAAGAAACGGATACCCCGTGCGGCGCAGGGCGAGCGCCGCAGTCATCTCGCGCTCCGCGCGATGACGCTCGTTCCCTGTCCGCAATGCAAGAGCCCGAAGCCGCCGCACCAGGCGTGCCCGCACTGTGGGACTTTCCGCGGCCGTCAGGTCATTCGGATCAGGACGAAGCGGACGACCGCATAACCACGGCGGAGCTCTGGTGAAGATCGCCGTCGACGCGATGGGCGGCGACCACGCCCCGGGCGAGATCGTCCGGGGCGCCTTGTTGTATCGGGAGAAGGAAGGCACCGCCGACCTCGTGCTCGTCGGCCGCGAGGAGGACATTCGCCGGGTCCTCGGCCCGACGGCCCCGCCCGGCATCACCATCCGCGACGCGCGCGACGTCATCGCGATGGACGAGCATCCCGCGAACGCGCTCCGCCGCCGGGGCGACACCTCGATCGGCGTCGCGACGACCCTGGTGAAGCACGGCGAAGCCGACGCCGCCGTGTCGGCCGGCAACACCGGCGCGACCATGGCCGCGGCGCTCCTCATCCTGGGCCGCATCCGCGGGATCGATCGGCCCGCGCTCTGCGCGCTCTTTCCGACTACGAAGGGCAAGCCGGCGTGCCTCCTCGACGCGGGCGCGACGATGGATGCGAACGAGCAGAACATCCTGCAGTACGCGCGGATGGCGTCGCGCTTCATGGAGAAGCTCTACGGCGTCCAG
This sequence comes from Candidatus Limnocylindria bacterium, assembly GCA_036002305.1. Taxonomy (GTDB): domain Bacteria; phylum Chloroflexota; class Limnocylindria; order P2-11E; family P2-11E; genus 3-1-20CM-2-70-9. The sequence continues at coordinate 78,398 of DASYTL010000023.1, read as the reverse complement.
CGCCCCTCCGTCGGACTCATCAACGTCGGCGAGGAGCCCGAGAAAGGTGGTCGCATGCAGCAGGCGGCGCACGCGCTCCTGGCGGGCGCCCACGATCTGAACTTCTACGGGAACATCGAGGGAAAGGACCTGCTCAAGGGCGTGACCGACATCTGCGTGACCGACGGCTTCACCGGCAACGTGCTGGGCAAGGGGATGGAGGGGGTCATCGACGTCTTCGTCGACGGGATCCGCAACGACATCTTCGGCGGTGCGTGGGGGAAGATCGGCGCTCTCGTGGCACTGCCGGGCCTGCGCAAGTTCCGAGGACGGATGGACTACGACCCCTACGTTTCCGCGCCGCTGCTGGGCGTCGCGGGCATCTCGGTCGTCACGCATGGCCGCGCGAAGGCGAACATGATGCGGCGCGCGATCGAGGTCGCCGAACGCGCCGTGTCGACGCGGCTCCTCGACGCGCTCGGCGAGGGCGTCGCATCCGCGGCGTGAGCACCAGACCGCCGCGCGGCGGCCGTCATCCGGCCCGGCGCCTCGCGCTGCAGACGCTCTTCGAGATCGATTTCAACCGCGCGGATGCGAAAGAGACCTGGCAGCGCGGAGCGTTCCGCGCCGGCCTCACCGAGGAGGCGTCGGCGTTCGCGTGGGATCTGGTCCAGGGTGTCCTGGCGCACCGCAAGGAGCTCGACGCCGAGATCGAGACGCTCGCGCCGGAGTTCCCGATCGATCAGATGGCGCGCATCGACCGGAACGTGCTGCGGATCGCGCTTTACGAGCTGCGCGTGTCGGGCGACGCGCCGGCGGGGGTGGTCATCGACGAGGCGGTCGAGCTCGCGAAGATGTTCGGATCGGAGGCGTCGCCGAAGTTCGTGAACGGCGTGCTCGCGACCGCCGTGGGCAGCCGCGAGCAGCCCCCGGCTAACGGACCGTCAGCGGGATAGCGACCAGGCCCAGCTCGCTGCCGTCCTTCGCGCTCGCCTCGTAGACCTCGAGCGTCACGTTCCCGCTGACGCTCCCCGGTATCGCGATGCGCGTATCGAACGTGCCCCAGACGGCGCTCGTTCCCAGGCTCGCCAGGAACTGGCCGCTGGCGACGACCTTGCCCGCATTGTCCTTCAGTCGCCAGACGACGTTCGCTTCGAAGACCCGTGCCGCGCCGGTGATCTGCGGATCGCGCGACACCGTCGCGCCGGGTCGCGGCGTGTAGATCGCGACGCGGTCGCTCACCGCCTGCTGCGCGCCGCCGATGTCCACCACGATCCGGGTCGGGTTCTGGAGGGTGAAGGCGCGCCAGGGCCGCGCATCGTCGAGCGCGAGCCGGTAGGTGGTCTGGTTCGGACCCGAAGCGGTCGACTCGACCGCGCGAAGCGGTGTGCGGTCCACGATCTCGGTTGTGTAGTTCGCTTCGGTCCCCTCGGCGATGAGGTTGAGCCGCCACTTGCCGTCGTTCGGACTCGACCCCGCGGTGCTCACCCGCTCGAGGTTCGCCGTGAAGCGCGGGGTGTAACCGTCGGGCAGTGTTCCGCTCGCGCGCTGAACGGTCACCGCGAAGCGGATCATGCCCGGCGCGAACGTGTCCACCGAGTACGCGCTGCTGAGCCGGAGCTCGGCCGCGGGCACCTGGCGGGTGCCGTCGGAGACGATCTGATCCGTTGCGTCTGCGGAATAGCCGTATACGTCCTCGCGCGAGAGCGGCTTGTCGACCACGAGCTGGTCGATCACAGCAGGCTTTCCACGCTCGGTGATTAGCGCGGCGCGGACGCCGGGCTCCTCCGTGATCGTGTAGACGAGCTGTTGAAGGAGCGCCTGGGACTGGGCACTTCCGCGCACGGCCCAGCCGCTCGGAACATCGAAGTCGACCGTCGCGACGTCACCGGTGATCTGGGTGCTGGTGGACAGGGTGGGCGACCCGGACGGCCGCCCGACGAGACGCATCGGGTTCGTCGCACCCGCGGGGACCCGGTCTGGCGCGGCGGCCCACAGCGAGGCGACGCGCGTGTTGACCCGCTCAGCCGCGACAGCGCTCCCGATGCTCGCCCTCGTGTCGGGCACCAGCGCGCCAACCGGCGGCAGGCCGTCTCGCGCGAAGTAGACCCAGGCGGAGCTACTGGGAAGGAGCGTCTGCGCCGGGCTTGGGGTTGCTCCGGAGCTTGCGGGGAGCACTGGGGTCGGTGACGCTGCGACGCCTGGGGCTTCCGCGGGCCGTGCGAGCCACGAGCCGACGGCCAGAGCGAGGACGAGCCCCGCGGCGACGCCGCCAAGCTGCCACAGCGGAAAGCCGAACCGACGCGCCGGCGCCGCCGCGATCCGCGATCGTTCGAAAGGCGTCTCGTTCAGGTCGATCGTCTCGATCGCGCGCGCGAGCGCGCGTCCCAGGATCTCGTCGTCGCGTCGTTCATCGCTCATCGCATCGCTCCTCTGGCGAGCCGGCCGGCGAGATGGATCTGGCGGAGGCGTTCGATCGCCTGGTGGAGGGTCGCGCCGACCGTTCCGCTCGTGATCTCGAAGTGCTCGGCGATCTCGTCGTACGAGAGCCCGTAGTAGTAGCGGGCGACCACGATCGCCCGCTGGCGCTCGGGCAGCTCACCGAGCGCCTTCAGCAGGTCGACCCGATCCGCGGCCGTGTCGAACGCGTCGTCACGGGCGGGTAACGACGCCCATAGCTCGCTTTCCCGGCGCGACCGGCGGGCCTTGCGGAAGACCTCGCGCGTGCCGACGACGAGCAGCCAGCCCGACGGCTTTTGGATGTTGTCGAGGCCCGTCCGGTGCGCTTTCACGAACGCCTCCTGCGCCGCGTCCTCCGCGGCGGCCGGGTCGCGACCGATGGCCACCAGCGCCCGCACGAGGCGGGGGTACTCGCGCTCGTAGAGCTCGCGCCACGGGTCGGTCATCGGCTTTCACCATAGAGAGGCGGGCCGTGCCCGCTTTCTTTAGTGCCCGATTGACAGGCCTTGTGGCTCGCCGTGACACTTGCGCGGACCTGCCGCCGTGGGCGGGCGGGGGGATGGGTCGCACTCGACCCGGAGGAGGAGATTGTTGGCGCAGGGAAACACCTACGAGCGCCTCAAGAAGATCATCGTCGAGCAGCTCGGCGTCGACGAGGGGGACGTGAAGCCCGAGGCCGCGTTCGTGGAGGATCTCAACGCTGACTCGCTCGACCTGGTCGAGCTCATCATGAGCCTCGAGGAAGAGTTCGGGATGGAGATCTCGGACGAAGAGGCGGAGAAGATCAAGACCGTCGGCGACGCGAAGGAATACATCGAGGAGCACGTCGCTTAGCGCGCACAATCACATCGAACGCAGCGGTTAGGGGAGGCAGGGGCGTCGGAGCCCCTGCCTTTTCTTCGCCTATGGAGGACGTGACCGAGATCGAGATCGGCGGCTATCGCTTCAGGGACCCTGTGCTCCTCGAGAACGCGCTGACCCACAGCTCGTACCTGCACGAGCATGCGGAGGAGGACGCGCGCGACTTCGAGCGTCTCGAGTTCCTCGGCGACGCGGTCGTCGATCTCGTGGTCGGCGAGGAGCTCTACCGGCGTTTCCCCGACGCGACCGAAGGCGAGCTCACCGCGCTTCGCGCCGCACTCGTTTCGTCAGCCGCCCTGGCGGAGGTCGGACGACGGCTGGGGCTGCCCGAGCGCGCGCGCCTCGGACGCGGCGAGGAGGACACCGGCGGGCGCGCGCGCGCGGGTCTCGCCGCGAGCCTGTACGAATCGGTGGTCGGCGCGATCTACCTCGAGAGCGGCCTCGATGAGGCAAGCGAATTGGTGCGTCGCACGATGGGCGACGCGATCGCCGCGACGGTGACCGCCCCGCGCAAGTCTCCGAAGACCCTGCTGCAGGAGTGGGCACAGGCCGGGCATCACCCGCTTCCTATCTATCGCACGCTGGACGTGAGCGGCCCCGAGCATCGCCGCGGCTTCGTCGTCCAGGTGGAGGTTGCCGGGAACGTCGCGCAGGGGAGCGGTCCCTCGAAACGCGCGGCAGAAGAGGCGGCCGCGGCGAAGCTCATGGAAGTCGTGACGCAATGAGCGACGAGCTGAAGGTGATCGAGGGCGGTGGTGCGCAAGCGCATGCCGTTCTCAAGAGCCTGACCCTCGTGGGCTTCAAGAGCTTCGTGCACCAGACCCATCTCGAATTCGCACCGGGCATCACCGCGATCATCGGGCCGAACGGGAGCGGCAAGACGAACATTGTTGACGGGATACGTTGGGCGCTCGGTGAAAACAATGCGCGCATCTTGCGTGCAAAGCGCAACGAAGAACTGATCTTCGGGGGATCCGAGACGCGAAAAGCCCTTGGGTTCGCGGAAGCCCTGATGCAACTCGACAACACCTCACGACGATTGCCCATCGCATTCACGGAGGTCGAAGTCGGACGACGCCTCTATCGCAACGGAGAGGCCGAGTATCTCGTCAATCGCACTCGCGTCCGGCTACGCGACATGCAGGAGCTTCTTGCCGGAGCGAATCTCGCGGACAACGCGTTCGTCGTCATCGGTCAGGGCTTGACCGATCAGATCCTCGCCTTGCGGCCCGCTGACCGGCGCACGGTGATCGAGGAAGCGTCTGGCACCCGGCGCCTCCAGCTCCGGCGCGAAGAGGCATTGCAGCGGATGAAACTGTCCGACGCCGAGCTGGTGCGGGTGAACGACATCCTTCGCGAGATCGGTCCTCGAGTCGAAGCGCTCCGCGATCAGGCCGCCAAATGGGGCGAATACGAGACCGTCCGCAACGAGCTCCGGCGCCGCGCGCTGCGCTGGTACAAGGCCTCCTTCGGGACGACCGCGGAGCAGCGCGCCGAGCTCGCGGCGCGGATCACCGGCGTCGACCGCGAGGTCGAGCGCCTGACCGACTTCGCCGCCGAGGGCGAGACCGCCACCGCGGGGAGTGACGAAGAGCTGCGGGCGGCTCGCCAGGAAGAGGAGCTGCGTCGGATCCGCTCCGCCGACGCCGCCGCGGCCGAAGCCTCCGCGCGCGAGCGCGTCGCGGGTCTCGAGGCGAGCCTCAGGGCGATCGGCGCGGAGCGGGAGCGCTCCGGCGCCGCGCTTGCGACCCTTCCGGCGGAGCTCGCGAACCTGCGCGAGCGACGGAGGCGCGTCGACGATGAGGCGGCCGATGCGGCGCGTCGCGCGCGCGAGTTGGCGGATCTCGCCCGCACCGCGGAGGAGGAGGCGTCGCGCACCCGCGTCGCCCTGGCGGAGGCGCGCGCCGCGCGCGTCGAGGCCGAGCGCGCGCACCTTCTGCGCGAGGGCGACGAGATCCGTCTGGGGGACGAGGAGCGCTCGCTCCTCGCGCGGGATGAGGAGCTGGTCGCGATGGCGTCGGACCTCGGGCGCGAGCGCTCCGAGCGCGAGCGCGAGCGCGGGCGGATCGCGACCGAGCTCGAGCGCGCGCGAGAGGCCGTCGCCGAAACGGCGCGGCTCGCGGAAGGAGCGGCCGAACGAGCGGGCGCGGCGCGCAACGAGGTGCAGCGCATCGACGGCGACCTCGCGCTGGTCCGCGGACAGGCCACCGCTCTGCGCGAAGCGGTCGAACGCGCCGACGCCGAGCTTGCCGCGCGCGACGAAGCGAGGGAGCTTCCGGCACTTCCCAAGGGGTTCGCCTGGCTGCACGAGCGCATCGCATCGCCCGACGCGCTGCGCGCCGCGCTCGGGGCGGCGATCGCGGTCTCGCCTTCGTCCGCGGCCGCTGGCTTCGACACGCCCAAGGGGTGCCGGCGCATCGCCGACGGTATCCCTCTGTTCGTGGCGCCGGACGATTCGACGGCACTCGCCGCGGCGGCCACGCTCCGGTCCGGGGCGGTGGTCGCGCCGGGCGGTCTCCTGGTCCTGCCGGGTCTCGCGCGCTTGGTCGAGCCGCGGGCCCGCGCGGAGCGTGACGCGTCCGCGCAGCTCCGCGCGGTCGCCGCGCGCCTGCACGAAGAGCTACTGGCCGCCGAGCGCGCGCAGCGAGAAGTGCTTGCCCAGCGCGCTGAGGCTGAGCGGCGCCGCGAAGACGCGGATCAGCGCCTCACCGCGGCGCAAGGCTCGCGCGGCGAAGCCGAGCGCGCTGCCGACGAGCTCGCGACCGCCGAGGCGGACGTGCGCGACCTGGTGCGCGGTCGCGAGGCGAATGCCTCGGCGATCGAGCGGGAGCGCGCGGAGATCCTCGGACGACGGGACAAGCTCGCACGCGATCGCGATGTTGCCTCGGCGGCGCGCGCGACCGCCGCTCAAGCGTTCGCTGCATCCGAGCGGGAAGAGCAGATCGCGGTCGACGCGCACAACGCGGCTTCGCGACGGGCTGAGGATGCGCGACTCGATGCCGCGACCATGGAGGAGCGTCGGAGCGCCGCGGTCCGGCTGCGCGATGCGCTCAGCGAGCAGGTCAGCACGACCGAGCACCGGATCGCGGACGAAGAGGAGCGCCTTCGCGCGCTCGGGGCGCAGGAGCGCGAATCGCGCGCGCGCCTCGAGACGGTTCAGCAGGAGCTCGGGCGCGCCACGGCTGAGTCGCGCGAAGCATCGCGCTCGGCCGAGCTCGCGCGCGAGCGCGCGCTCGCGGCCGAGGGCTCCCGTCGTGAGTCGGAGCAACGGCTCGCGAAAGCGCGCGAGCGTCTGGCGGAGCTGCGCGGCGAGCGCGGCAAGCTTGCCGTCGAAGAGGAGCGGGCGGCTGGCGCCCTGCGGCTGCTCGAGGAGCAGGTGCGCGCGGAGCTGGGCCTGCCGGAGGACGAGCCGCTGCCCGACCCCGCGGCCATCGCGCTCGAGGACGAGCCCGACGCGAAGGAGCGCTCGAGCACGGTCGCCGCGCTGCAGCGGCTGCGCCGGAGGCTCATCGCGCTCGAACCGGTGAACCCGCTCGCGGCGACCGAGCTCGCAGAGATCGGTCAGCGCCACGAGTTCCTGTCCAGCCAGAAGGCCGACCTCGAGCGCGCGATGGCGGACCTGCGGACCCTCGCCGACGAGCTCGCGACCACGATCGCGGAGCAGTTCAGCGCGACGCTGCAGGCCGTCGATCGCGAGTTCAGCCTCTTCTTCCAGCGTCTGTTCGCCGGCGGACAGGCTTCGCTGCGGACGAGCGACGACCCGGAGGACCCGGGCATCGACATCTATGCGCGCCCGCCCGGAAAGCGCATCGGCAGCCTCAACCAGCTTTCGGGAGGCGAGCGCGCGCTCACCGCGACCGCGCTGCTGCTCGCCATCCTTCGCGTGCGCCCGGCACCGTTCTGCGTGCTCGACGAGGTCGACGCGGCGCTCGACGAGCGCAACGTCGGTCGCTTCACGCAGGCGCTCCGCGAGCTCACCGATCGCACCCAGTTCGTCGTGATCACGCACCACCGCGGAACGATCGAAGCCGCCGACATGCTGTACGGCGTGTCGATGGACGACGCCGGCGTCTCGAAGGTGATCTCCCTGCGGCTCGCGGACCTCGACGCCGAGCGCGCGGGCTAGGAAGGTCCTCGCCGCCTCCGGTCCTTGTCCATCTCGTCGAGCACCACGCGCGTCGCGAGCCGCGCCGCGACGATGACGAACAGCAGCGCGACCCGGAACACGACCATCCACGCGACCAGCAGCGCGATGAGTGGAAAAACGGCGAAGTCCATGGGCCGCACACTAGCTCCCGTTGAGCATTGACCAAGCCCTTGCAAAGACGCGCGGCGGATTCTTCGCCCGCCTTTTCGGACGACGCGACGAGGCGCTCACCGCGGAGTGGCTCGACGCGCTCGAGGAGGGATTGCTGCGCGCGGATCTCTCCGTGTCGCTCGTCGACCCGCTCATGGCCCAGCTGCGTGACCTCTTCGCGAGGGGCGAGCTGCGGACGGTCCCGAAGGCCCTCGCCGCAGTGCGCGAGACGCTCGTCGCCGCACTCGCCGGTGACCTGCGCCTGCGTGGCGATGGCCGGCGGCCGAGGGTGATCCTCGTGGTGGGCGTCAACGGCAGCGGCAAGACGACGACCGCGGCGAAGCTCGCAAAACGGCTCAAGGACGCGGGCGAGCGTCCGCTGCTCGCCGCCGCCGACACGTTCCGCGCGGCGGCGATCGAGCAGCTCGAGCGCTGGGCCGAGCGGGTGGACGTGCCGGTCGTCGCCGGCAAGCCCGAGGGCGACCCCGCGGCGGTGGTCTTCGACGCGGTGAACGCGGCCGGTGCGCGCGGGAACACGACGGTGATCGCCGACACCGCCGGACGCCTGCACACCAAAGAGCACCTGATGGACGAGCTCGGCAAGATCGTCCGGGTCACTGGCCGCGCGCGCGAGGGCGCGCCGGACGAGGTGCTCTTGGTGCTCGACGGGACGGCCGGCCAGAACGCGATCCAGCAGGCGCGCCAGTTCACGGCGACCGCCGCGGTGACCGGGCTCGTGGTCACGAAGCTCGACGGAACGGCGAAGGGCGGTGCCGTCTTCGCGATCGCGCATGAGCTCGGGCTGCCGGTCAAGCTGCTCGGAGTGGGGGAGAAGCCGGACGATCTCGTGCCGATGGACCCGACCGCGTTCGTGGACGCGTTGCTTCCCGCGCGTTAGCCGATCGCCCCGCGCGGGGTTTGGAGCGGGTACCCATACTCGGTCGACATGGCGATCGTGCGTCTCCGCGCCGGCGACCTCCGTGATGCGCTCGAAGCCGGTGCCCTCTCGCTCCACTACCAGCCGCAGGTGGAAGTCGCGACGGGAAAGCTAGCCGGTGTCGAGGCCTTCGTGCGCTGGCCGCATCCGGTCTACGGGATGATCGGGCCGAGCGACATCGTGCCGCTCGTCGATCAGGCGGGCCTCCACGTCGAGTTCGACCGCTGGGTCGTCGGCGAGATCTGCGCGCAGGCGAAGAGATGGGGAGCGGAGCGGGTCACGGTGCCGGTCGTCGCCGCGAACGTCTGGAGCCAGACGCTCCGTCACCCGGACACGCTGAAGCTGATGGACGCGCTGGCGCAGACGAAGACCGATCCAAAGACGATCGAGCTCGAGTGCCCCCGCGGGTCCACCGCCGATGCGACCCTGGTGAAAGCGCTGGTGTCCCTTCGCGCCCTCGGCGTGCGGTTGGCGTCCGAGGAATACGCGAGCGGCGCGCGTCCGGCTGGGAAGCTTCGCTTCGACACGCTGAAGATCCCGTATCCCATCTCGCGCGACCACGCCGCGAGCGCCGACGCCATCCGGGCCGTCGTCGCCGAGGCGAAGAAGACCGGCGCGCGCGTCGTCGCGGATTCCGTCGAGACTCCCGAACAGGAAGCGGCGCTCGTCGCCCTGGGCGTGGGGATCGTGCAGGGCTACCTCTACGGTCCCGAGGTGACGCCCACCGAGTTGCGCACCCTCATGACTCGTCCCGGGGCGTAGCGCGCCGGGCGGTCAGGCGGTCTCGGCCAGCAGCAGCTGATCCTTGCCCGATCGCTTGACCGCGAGAAGCGCGCCGTCGGCGCTCCGGATCAGGTCGTCGAGCTGGTCGCTCGCGTCCGCAGACACGGCGAGCCCGACGGACGCGGTGACCGTCGATCCCGACGCGCCCGTCACACCGGCGACGATCGCCCGGATGCGCTCCATGGTCCGGAGCGCGCTCTCGACGCCGCAGTCGCCGAGGAAGACGACGAACTCGTCGCCGCCGTAGCGGGCCGCGACGTCGCCCGTTCGGAGGTTCGCCCGGATCGCCGCGGCGACGAGCTCCAGAACGCGATCGCCGGCGGGGTGGCCGCGTGAGTCGTTCACCGCCTTGAACCCGTCCAGATCGACCACGGCGAGCGCCGACGGCCCTCGCCGTGGGCGCCGGAGCCGGGCGGCGACGACCTCCCGGAATGCCTGCCGGTTGAGGAGACCGGTCGTCAGGTCGACCTCGGCGCGTGTCTCGATCGTGCGAAGTTGCTCGCGGTCGGAGCCGTACAGGAGGACGAAACCCGTGGCGAACAGGGCCAGGGTGAGGAGCTCGAACAGCGCGGCAGCATCGGCCTGGCCGACGCCGAGCGTCTCGAGTGCGCTGTGCGCGACGAGCGTGATCGAGGCGAGGGCGAAGAAAAGCCACGAACGAACGCGCCTCGGACGCCTGCCGCCGCGCAGGGCGGTGATGGTGAGCGCCGCGAGCGAAATCGCGATCGCGAGGTTGGCGGTGGCGACCAGCATCTGGAGTGTCATCGCTTGGAGCATGTGTCACCCCGGGACACCCGACGTAACAAACGCGTGTATGACCGCTCGCGCGCGGCCCCGCGACCCTTGAACTCCTTCGCGCGAAAGCGCTTGCTACAGCGCACTCGGGGTGGCGTGCGGCGCGTTGGGGGCCACATCAGGGGAGTGTCGTGAGCAGGCGGGGACGGCGGGCGATTCGCTGGGCAGCGTTCGGACTCGTAGCCATCTTGACGATGGCCATGCTCGCGGTGCCGAGCGAGGCCAAGAGCGGCGAGTCCAAGATCAGTCCCGCTCTCCTCGCGCTCGCGAAGGCGCAACCCAAACAGGAGCTCGCGGTCATCGTGCGCGCCTCTCCATCAAACAAGGGCAAGGCCGGTAGGGACAACAAGGAGCATCGGTCGGCGCGCGCCGCCGAGGCCGCCAGGAAGGCAAAGGGGAAGGTCGGGCACGGCCTCTCGATCGTGGGGTCCGCGTCGGCGACCCTAACCGGCGCGCAGATCCTCGACCTCGCGAATGACTCCGACGTCGCCTACGTTTCCGCGGACGACGTCCTCACCACGACCTTCGATCCAACGGAGACCGCCCCGCTCGTCGCGACTCCGGGCACGCTTGCGGTCGGCGCGCCCACCGCCTGGACGCGCTATGCGGTGACCGGCAGGGGCATCGGCGTCGCGGTCCTGGACAGCGGCATCGCGCCGCATCCCGACCTCGCCGGTCGTGTCGTCGCCTCGGTCGACTTCACGAGCGGCGCACCCGGCGCGCCACTCGTTGCGGCGGCCGACCCCGGTGGGCACGGGACGCACGTGGCCGGCCTCATCGCCGGCGACGGCGCGGCATCGGGCGGAAGGTACGCGGGCGTCGCGCCCGGGGCGAATCTCATCGACGTGCGCGTCATCGGGGCGGGTGGGGCGACGAACGTCTCGACCCTCCTCCGCGGAATGCAGTGGGTGCTAGCGAACCGCACGACGTACAACATCCGTGTCGTCAATCTGTCGGCGGGCGGCAAGGTCGTGACGAGCTACCGCAACGACCCGCTCGCGACAGGGGTCGAGATCCTGACGTTCTCCGGGATCGCGGTCGTCGTGTCGGCCGGCAACAACGGACCCGGCGAGTCGACGATCACCAGCCCGGGCAGCGACCCCTATGTGATCACGGTGGGCGCGACCGACGACAACGCCACGCCGGCGCTCGAGGACGACTCTCTTCCGTTCTGGTCGTCCCGCGGACCGACGGCCATCGATCTCCTGTCGAAGCCCGACGTGGTCGCGCCCGGCCGGAAGATGGTCAGCCTGCGCTCTCCGGGCAGCACTCTCGATAGGGAGTACCCGGACCGAATGGTCGCGGGGCTCGATCCGCTCGCGCCGGCCTACTTCCGTTTGTCCGGCACGTCGATGGCCGCCCCGATGGTCACGGGCATCGTGGCGCTCATGCTCGAGCGCAACCCGAGCCTCACGCCGGCGGAGGTGAAGCAGCGGCTCAAGGCGACGGCGACGCCGCTCCTCTTCGGTTCGACGAACACCACCGGGGCGGGCTTCGTCGACGCCGTCGCCGCGGTGAACGCGTCGGATTCGCCGTCCGAGCGCCCGGCGTACGGGGTCTCGGATGGGTTCGCCGCGGAGGCGTACTCGCTGGTGTTCGGACAGCCGATCACCTGGCGGGACCTCAACTACAACGGCGGCGTCGACAGCAGCGGTCGGCTGTGGACGGACGTCACGTGGGACAACGTGGTCTGGAACGACATCACCTGGGAAGACATCACCTGGGAAGCGTTCAGCTGGAGCAGCGTCGCGTGGCAAGACATCACCTGGGAGGACATCACATGGGAAGCGACGTCGCAGAGCGTCAACTCGCTCAGCGCCAAGCGCGGTTCGGCGCTGCTGGACTGACGGTGAAGCAGCAGATCGCGAACGCCTACATCGCCTTCCTCGCCGGCCTGGGTGTCCTCCTGTTGGTGACGAGCTCCATCAACGCTCCCACGAGCGCCATCGACCCCGTGATGTTCCTCCTCATCCTCGTGCTCGCCGGCGTCGCGCAGCGCAACCCAGTCGTCCTCTTCCGCTCGAGCGCGATCTCCGTCGCGTTCGCGGTGAAGATCGCGGGCTACGTCCTGTTCGGGACGCCCGTCGCGCTCTGGGCCACGATCGTCGTCGTCGCCGTCAACGCGTACACGCCGAAGCCAAAGCCCGCCCGCAAGGTGCTCTTCAACTTCGGACAGCTGACCCTCGCGACCTACCTCGCCTCGAGCACGTACCAGCTGGTCGGCGGGATGGTCCCGCCGGGCGCGTTCGTGCCGACGATGCTCGCGGTCGCCGTCTCCGCGGCCGTGTACTTCGCCGTGAACAGCGCCCTCACGGCGGCCGTCATCGCGCTGACCTCCGAGGCTCGCTTCCTCGACGTCTGGGCGCAGAACTTCAGCTGGATGCCGGTGAACTACCTGGCGACCGCGGTGAACGGCGCCGCGCTCGCCCTCGCCTACCAGTCGCTCGGCATCATCGGTGTGATCGTCTTCGTGCTGCCGCTGACGATCGCGTGGTACTCGTTCCGGCTCTACATGATGAAGTCCACCCAGCTGCGCGAGCGCAATCGCGAGCTGGCGACGATGAACGAGAGCCTGCAGCGGACCACCGAGCGCCTCGAGGCCTCGCACGTATCGGTCATCGCGGCGCTCCTCGGCTCGCTCGCGGCGAAGGATCGGTACACGCAAGGGCACTCGGCCGCGACGATGCAGCACGGGCTCGCCGTGGCGAAGTCGCTCGGGTTGGGGCCCGACGAGATGGCCGCCGTCAACCTCGGCGCGCTCTTCCACGACATCGGGAAGATCGGCATCCCCGAGCACATCCTGCGCAAGCCCAGCGCGCTCACCGAGGAGGAGTGGGCCGAGATGAAGACTCACCCCATCATCGGTGCCAACCTCATCGGCGAGGTGCCGAACCTCGAGCGGATTCGGCCGATCGTGCTCGCGCATCACGAGCATTACGACGGGTCGGGCTACCCGAACGGGCTCAAGGGCGACCAGATCCCGCTGGCGGCCCAGATCATCTCGGTCGCGGACACCTACGAAGCGATGACGTCGACGCGGCCGTACCGGTCGGCGCTCTCGCACGACGATGCCGTCGCCGAGCTGCGCCGCGTGTCCGGCACGCAGCTCAACCCGGTCGTCGTCGAAGCGTTCATCCGCCAGCTCGACGCCCCGGGACCGGGCGTCGCGCACGCCCACGACGGCGTCGAGCATGTCCACGTCCGGGATCGCGCGGTGGAGGCTGCCCGCCTGACCATGAACTAGGGCCAGGGGGCCCGCACGCCCTAGAGTCGTGAGCTGATGTTCGAGCAGCTCTCCGACCGGCTCAACAACACGTTCGAGCGCCTCCGCGGGCGTCCGCGGGTGACCGAGTCCGACCTCGACGAGGCGCTGCGTGACGTCCGCGTCGCACTCCTCGAGGCGGACGTCAACCTGAAGGTCGTCCGCCAGCTCGTGGCGACGGTGCGCGAGCGCGCGCTGGGCGAGCGCGTGCTCGAGTCCATCACCGGCGCACAGCAGGTCGTGAAGATCGTCCACGACGCGATCGTCGAGATGCTCGGCGGCGCCGCGACGCCGCTCGCGCGCGCCGAGCGTCCGCCGACGGTCATCGTCCTCGCCGGCCTCCAGGGCTCGGGGAAGACGACGACCGCCGCGAAGCTGGCAAACCTCCTGCGCAAGCAGGGGCGGCATCCCGTGCTCGTCGCGGCGGACGTACACCGCCCGGCCGCGATCGATCAGCTCGTCACGCTCGGGAAGCAGCTGAGCGTGCCGGTGCGCACCGTGGACCCCGCACGCGTCGCCCTGGATGTCGCGGCGGTCGCGTCCACCGCGGCGGCCGAGGGGCGCGACACCGTCATCGTCGACACCGCGGGGCGGCTTCACATCGACGAGGCGATGATGAACGAGATCGGGGAGGTCGTGGCGGCCGCGAAGCCGCATGAGGTGCTCCTCGTGGTCGACGCGATGGCCGGCCAGGACGCGGTCGACAGCGCGACGGTGTTCCACGGTCGTCTGCCGCTCACGGGCCTCGTGCTCGCGAAGGCCGACGGCGACGCGCGCGGCGGCGCGTCGCTCTCGGTGCGCGCGGTGACCGGCGTGCCCGTGAAGCTCATCGGCACGGGCGAGAAGCTCGACGCGATCGAGGTCTTCCACCCGGATCGCCTCGCGCAGCGCATCCTCGGGATGGGCGACATCCTGACGCTCGTCGAGCGCGCGCAGGAGCATGTCGACCAGAAGACCGCGGAGGAACAGGCGAGGAGGCTCCTCGAGGCGCAGTTCACCCTCGACGACTTCTATTCGCAGCTCCAGCAGGTCAAGAAGATGGGCCCGCTTGGCGATCTCCTCAAGATGATCCCGGGGCTCGGGCCGATCGCGAAACAGCTCCCCGAGGGTCCCGAGGCCGAGCGCGAGATGCGCAGGGTCGAGGCCATCATCTCCTCGATGACGAAGGCGGAGCGCGCCGACCCGTCGCTCATCAATGGCTCGCGGCGCCGCCGGATCGCCGCTGGCTCCGGTACGACCGTCGCCGACGTGAATCAGCTCGTGAAGCAATTCGGCGAGATGCGCAAGCTCATGAAGCAGATGGGCTCGATGGCGAAGAGCGGGCGGCTGCCCCGCCTTCCCGGGATGCCCGGGCTGGGCCGGTGAGGTCGCGGACGATGACGGAGACCCGCGCTACCACCTATCATCGCTACGTTCGCCCCCAGCGGACCCGACATTCGCGAGGAGGACCCCGACCGATTTGGCAGTTCACATCCGCCTGCGCCGCGTAGGCAAGACCAAGGCGCCGACCTACCGCGTGGTGATCGCGGACTCGCGTGCGCCTCGTAACGGCAAGTTCATCGAAACGATCGGCCATTACGACCCGCTCGCCGAGCCCGCGCGTCTCGTGGTCGACGCCGAGCGTGCCCGCCACTGGTTCAAGAACGGAGCGCGGCCGACCTCGACCACGCGCTCGCTCCTCATCCGCAGCGGCATCCCCGAAAAAGAGGTCCCGGCTTCGGTCAGATGACCATCGAGGCGCAGCCGGGGAGGATGCGGGTGCTGCTCGAGCACGTCGCGAAGGCGCTCGTCGACGATCCCTCCGCCGTCGTCGTCACCGAGGTCCTGGACGGCGACTTCACGAAGCTTCACCTCCAGGTCGCCGAGCCGGACGTCGGCAAGGTCATCGGTCGCGGTGGACGGATCGCGAAGGCCATCCGCGCGCTCCTCAAGGTGATGGCAACGCGGGATGGGACCAAGGTCAACCTCGAAATCGATTGAGGACGACCTCGTGGTCGGGGTCGTGCGAGCGCCGCACGGCGTGCGTGGCGAGGTCAAGGTGCAGCCCCGAACCGACGTGCCGGGGCGATTCCGCAAGGGTTCACGCCTGCTCTGCGACGGGGTGGGGGAGCTCGTGATCGCGTCGGTCCGCGGCCCGGCGGACGTCCCCATCGTGCTCTTCGAGGGTCGTGCATCTCGGACCGATGCCGAGCAGCTTCGGGGCCGCAGCCTGCGCGTGACGCGCGGCGAGGCGCGGCGGGCGACCAAGGGCAGCTACCTCTGGGCCGATCTCCTCGGGCTTCGTGCCGAGACGCCGGATGGGGTCGTGCTCGGCCTCGTGCGCGAGGTCATCCGCGCCGGCGAGACCGACGTGCTGGTGGTACGCCCTGACGGCGCGCGCGAGGAGATCCTCCTGCCCGCGATCGCGTCGGTGGTGCGAACGGTCGACCTCGAAGGCGGCCGGATCGTGGTGGTCCCGCAGGAGACACTCGGATGACCCTCCGGGTCGACGTCCTGACGCTGTTCCCAAAGATGTTCGAGAGCCCGTTCGCCGAGAGCATCGTCGCGCGCGCCCGCGCCGCGGGCCAGCTCGAGCTCGGCGTGCACGACATCCGCAAGTGGGCGACGGACCGCCATCACGTGGTCGACGACACGCCATACGGCGGAGGCGCCGGGATGGTGCTCAAGCCCGAGCCGCTGACGAAGGCCATCCGCGCCGCGCGCGGCGACCGCGGTCACGTCGTGCTCATGAGCGCGCAGGGTGGGCTCTTCGACGACGCCGCCGCGCGCCGGCTGGCGAGGCTGCCGCACCTCGTGATCGTGTGCGGGCACTACGAGGGCGTCGACGAGCGCGTGATCGAGACGGACGTCGACGAGGAGCTGTCGATCGGCGACTTCGTGTTGACTGGAGGCGAGCTCGCCGCGATGGTGGTCATCGACGCGGTCACGCGTCTCGTGCCGGGCGTCATCGAGGCTGAGTCGCTCGCGCGCGAATCGCACACCGAGGGGCTGCTCGAGGGTCCCCACTACACGCGTCCGGTCGAGCACGAGGGGCGCCGCGTCCCGGGCGTCCTGCTCTCCGGGGACCACGCGGCGATCACGCGCTGGCGCCGGGCCGAGGCGATCCGCCGCACGGCCGAGCGCCGGCCCGACCTGCTCGAGCGGGCCGGCCTGACGCCGGCCGAGCGGGCGCGCCTGCCGCGCGCGCGCGGCCGGGTGCCGGTCGCCGACGCCGATCTCGCCGCCGCCTATAAGTCGGGTGTCGGCTCGTACCGGATCGCGGCGCGATTCGGTATCTCGCCGGCCACCGTGCGCGCGCGTCTGCGCGCCGCAGGCGTGCGCCTGCGACCCCCCCGCGGGGCACAGCGCGGTCCGACGGTGGCGGAGGTCGCGAAGATGCGCGGTGCCGGCCTGACCGTTCGCGAGCTCGCGCGGCACTTCGGCGTCTCGCACGTCACGATCCTCGACCGTCTCAAAAAGGCGAAGCGCTCTTCCTGCTAGACTGCCCTTGCTTCGTGAGCGCCATCACCATTCCTATGAACGACCTCTTGAACACGCTTGCCCGAGAGCAGCTGAAGGCCGATCTGCCCGAGATCCGGCCCGGAGACACCGTGCGCGTGAGCGTGCGGGTCGTCGAGGGGAACCGCGAACGGCTTCAGAACTTCGAGGGCACGGTCCTGCGCGTCCGCAACGGCGGCGTCGACAGGCAGATCACCGTGCGCCGGATCGCGAGCGGCGTCGGCGTCGAGCGCACCTTCATGGTGCATTCACCGCGCGTCGAGAAGATCGAGCTGGTCCGCCACGGACACGCGCGGCGCGCCGCGCTCTACTTCCTCCGCGAGCGCGTGGGCAAGGCCGCGACCCTCCGCGAAAAGCGGAAGTAATCCGCTCGGCCGGGTCGGACCCGGTCAGTTGGAACTAGGTCTCCGTGCCATGCCTCAGCCACGAGAAGCACCTATGGGCGCAAGGCCTTGTGCTTCCCCGCGAAGGTGGCCGTCAAAATCGACGACGCAACGGACCTGCTCAACGGTTTGCCCGTCGACGCGCCGCCGCTCGCGTTTCCGCACTCCTCGCAGATCGAGGGCCCCCTGCGCGAACTGCGCTGCCACTACGGGAAGCGTCTCTTCCGGATCCTGTACCAGCGGTCGGGGAACCTCTTCATCCTCCTGCACGCGATCGAGAAGAGCGGCGCCAAGGTGCCGGGAGCCGACGTCCAACTGGCGCAAGAGCGCATGCGCGACTTCCAGGCTCGGATGGACGCGCGGTCCCGTGTTCGGCCCCGCGACGCGCCGGACGAGCGGCGTGCAAGGGCCAGCAGAGGACCGCTGACTTGACCGAACTTATCAATTCTGATAAGGACTGCGGGCATGAGCAGTCCGATCGGACGCACCGTCACCGAAGGTGCCGCCAGCCGCGCCGTGCGCAGCCGCGCGTACCGCGAGGAGCGCGATCGCACGCGCGCTTGGGCGCGGATCGCCAAGCTCGTCATCCAACGACGAACCGTGCTCGGCATCACCCAGCGGCAGCTCGCGGATCGCGCGGGGACAAGCTACAGCGCGATCTCGCGCCTAGAAGCCGGCCGCCACGCGACGCATCTCGACACGCTCCACCGGGTCTTCGCCGCGCTCGAGGCGGATCTGCTGCTCGGCTACGAGGCGCACGCCAAGCGCGCAGCCAAGAAGGAGCGTCAGCGGCAGCTCGTCGCGGTCTGATCTACACGGCGCCGAGCGCGCGACCCGGATAATCGCTCGCATGCCATCGCTGCGCTACGAGAAGGAGCTCTGGAGCCGCGGGCTCAGCCGCGTCGTCGGCTGCGATGAAGTTGGGATGGCCACACTCGCCGGCCCCGTGGTCGCCGCCGCTGTGCTCGTGACGCCCGAGGTCCGGATCATCCGCGCCGTCAAGGACTCAAAGGTGCTGACGCGTGCCCAGCGCGAAGAGCTCGTGCCCGAGATCCGCGCACGCGTGCAGAAGGTCGGTGTCGGCGCGGCATCGGTCGCGGAGATCCACCGGCTGAACATTTACCACGCATCGCATGTCGCGATGCAGCGTGCGCTGCGTCAGGTCGGTGAATACGACTGGGTGCTCGTCGACGGCCGACGCATCCTCGATCCGGCGTTCGCGCCGGGTAAGCACACCGAGATCGTGAAAGGTGACGCAAAGAGCTTCGCGATAGCGTCCGCGTCGATCGTGGCGAAGGTCACGCGCGATCGCCTCATGGAGAAGCTCTCCGCGAAGTACCCAGGCTATGGATGGGAGCACAACTGTGGCTACCCGACGATCGACCATCGCAAGGCGCTCCACGCGCTTGGTGTGACGCCGTTCCACCGGCAAGACTTCGGGACGGTGAAGTACCTCTTGATGCGCGAGCATCAGACCGAGCTCGAGCTCGAGCTCGCGGATGAGCTCGTCGGAGTGTCACCCAGTTGACGTTCGCCTGACCGCGAGGTCGGCTAGATTCACGAGTCGTGAAGACATCTCCCAAGACGTTGGTCCGTGCCGCCGCGCGCGCGGACGATCCGGCGCTTGTCGCCTTGAGCAAGGCGTCCTACCCCGACTACGCCGAGACGCTCGAGGAATGGCGGCACCGCGACGAGACCTTCGACCACACGAAGTACTTCCTTCTCCGGCTCGTCGCCGAGGATGACGGCCGCGTCGTCGGCTACGGCCAGCTGAGCCACATGCGCTGGGCGTTCGTCCCAACGAAGTACCGGATCGACGTCACCGTGCATCCCAACGATCGACGCCGCGGGCACGGGTCGTCGCTCGACGACGCCCTCGTCGCCGCGGCGCGAGGGCGCGGCGCGAAGACGCTCGCTGCCGCGGCGAGGGAATCGATGGCCGAGAGCGTGCGCTTCGTGACCGCGCGCGGGTTCCGCGAGGTGAAGCGGGATTGGGAATCGCGCCTCTTCGTCGAAGGCTTCGACTTCAGGCGGTTCGCAGGAGCCGACGAGCGCGTCGCCGATCAAGGCGTCCGCATCGCGACGCTCGCGGACGAGATGCGGCGCGATCCAGAGGCGCTGCGAAAGAGCTTCGAGCTGTGCGAGGACTGCCGGCGGGATGTCCCGAGCGTCGACCCGGTCACTCCGGACACCTTCGAGCACTTCCGGCAGAGCGAGGTCGACGCGCCCAGCTCGCTCCTGGACGCGTTCTTCATCGCGATCGACCGCGATGGCCAGTACCTCGGGCTCTCGAACATGTTCCGCTCGCTCGACGATCCGGCCTTCCTGTGGCAGGGCCTCACCGGCGTGCGGCGCGAGGCGCGCGGTAAAGGCATCGCGATGGCGCTCAAGCTCCGCACCGTCCGCTACGCGATCGACCGCGGCGTCGCGCACATCAAGACCTGGAACGACGTGCACAACCGACCGATGCTCTCGATCAACGAGGCGCTCGGTTTCGCGAAGCAGCCGGCGTGGATCACATACGAGAAGGATCTTTAGGGTCTCAGTCGGCGCCAGAACGGTCCGTTGCCGTGAGGCGCCGCCCTCACACCGGCTCCTCGGCGGTAACGTCGCGACGTTGAGTGCGATAACCGCACGGTGAGGCACGCGCTTCGCGCCGTCATCCTCGTCGCCTCGCTCGTCTGCGGCGCGCTCGGATCGCCGCTGACCGCGGCGGCGGCGGAAGGTTTTCACTCGGCCTGGATCGATCAGAGCCCATGGCCGGTCCTCCGACCGGGAACGACCATCTCCTACACCCTGCACTTCCGGAACACCGGGACCCAGGCGTGGCAGAGAGGCGTCGCGGGACGGCACGTGAACCTCGCGGTCTCGGGTGACTCGACGGCCTTCGCCGATGCGGGCATGGCGGCCGGCTGGCTCTCGGCGAACCGCGTGGCCACGACGACGGAAGCGTCGGTCGCGCCCAACGCGATCGCGACGTTCACCTTTCTCATTCGGGCGCCCGCGGCGCCGGGCCCGTACCGGCTTCCCCTCCACCCGGTCCTCGAGGGCGTGCAGCACCTCGAGGACGAGGGCGTGTTCGTCGTGGTCGTCAGCGACCTCGGGTTCCACAGCTCATGGGTCAGCCAGTCGCCGTACCCGACGCTTCAGCCGGGACAGACGAG
Organism: Candidatus Limnocylindria bacterium; assembly: GCA_036002305.1. Classification (GTDB taxonomy): domain Bacteria; phylum Chloroflexota; class Limnocylindria; order P2-11E; family P2-11E; genus 3-1-20CM-2-70-9. Next base: position 57,979 of record DASYTL010000023.1, on the reverse strand, counting down.
CGGCGCGCTCAACGTGGTTTTCCGCAACACCGGCTCACAGACCTGGACGAAGGGCGTGCTCGGTCAGGAGGCCCGCCTGGGGATCAACCGCGACGACGCGCAGTGGGCGCCGCTCGGCGTGAGCTGGCTCTCGGTCAACCGGCTCGCGGCGCAGAGCGAGGCGAGCGTTCCGCCGGGCGCGCTCGCGACGTTCGCCTTCCAGGTCCGCGCGCCACAGGCGCCCGGCACGTACCAGCTGCATCTGCGGCCGGTCGTGGACGGTGCGTGGTGGATGGAGGACCAGGGTGTGTTCCTCCTCATCACGATCCCGCCCGCCGGCAGCGTGCCGCGCCTGGTGCCGGCGGTCGTGCAGTTCGGGCTCAGGGTCCCATGGGACGTCGCGTTCGCGCCGGACGGGCGCATGTTCGTGACGGAACGTGTCGGGAACATCCTCGTCTACGCGAGCGCGCTCCCGGGCGCGTCGCAGCTCGCGAACGCGGGCGTCCCCAACATCCGCGCGTCCGGCGAGGCCGGCCTCATGGGCATCGAGCTCGATCCCGCATTCGCAGTCAACGGGCTCCTCTACGTGTGCGCCTCGGTCACCGAGGGCGGCCAGTGGGTGAATCAGGTGCTCCGCTTCCGCATGAACGGGAACACGCCGGTGTTCGACCGTCACGTGATCCGGAACGGGATGGCGGCGAACAGCAACCACGACGGCTGCCGCATCCGCTTCGGACCGGACGGCAAGCTCTGGGTCACGATGGGAGATGCGGGCAACACCGCGAACGGCCAGAACCCGAACGCGCTGAACGGGAAGGTCCTGCGCGTGAACAGCGACGGCACCATCCCGGCGGACAACCCGATCATGCCCGGCGCGAGCGCGCGCACGGCCGTCTACACGATGGGCAACCGCAATCCGCAGGGGCTCACGTTCGAGCCGGGGACCGGGCGGCCGATCGAGGTGGAGCACGGCGACGACACGCACGACGAGATCAACGCCCTGCGCGCGGGCGCGAACTACGGCTACCCCGTCTGTCGCGGGCCCTGCGCCGATCCGCGCTTCGTGAATCCGATCTGGTCGTCGGGCAACGCGACCATCGCGACGAGCGGCGCCGACTTCGCCCGCGGCGTCCAGTGGGGCGCGTGGGAGGGGTCGCTCTTCGTCGGGCAGCTCAAGGACACGGACCTGCGCCGGTTCACGATTAGCGGCGACGTGGCGACGCAGCGGGACATTCTCTTCGATGGGACGTACGGCCGCATCCGGACCGTCCGGCTGGGTCCCGACGGGTCGCTCTATCTCACGACCAGCAACGGCAGCGCCGACAGAGTCGTCCGCATCACGCCGACGCAATAGGCCGCCGCTCTCTCTCGCGTGGACCGTCGGGCCCTCGGGCTCGCCGGGGAGCGGGCGGCCGAGGCTGAGCTCACCCGGCGCGGGATGCGCGTCGTCGCGCGCAACGAGCGCACGCGGTTCGGCGAGATAGACCTCGTGTGCCGCGATCGCCACGGCTACGTGTTCGTCGAGGTGAAGACGCGCCGCGCCGGCTCGTTCGTGGCGGCGGCCGAGGCGGTCGATCGGCGCAAGCTCGGCCGGCTCGCGCGGCTGGGTGCGGGCTGGCTCGCGCTCCGCGGCGAGCGCGACGCCCGCTGGCGCGTGGTCGTCGCCGCGCTCACGGTGGGCGTCGACGGCACGCGCGTCGAGCTGATCGAGGCGGGCGCTCCCTAGAATCGAGCGGGCATGGCGACCATCGCGCTCCCACGGAGGCGCGCGGCACTCGCCCGCACCGGCACCGGCCTCGCGCTGGTCATCGGGACCGCCGGGACGCTCCTCAGCTGGTTCGGATCGGGCTGGGACGTGTCGTGGCATCGCATCTTCGGTCGCGACACCTTCTGGAGCACACCCCACCTGTTCATCTACGCCGGCGTGACGCTGTGGGGCGTCTCCGCGCTCGTCGCGACCGCCACCACGATGGCCGGCCGGCCGATCCGCGGACGCGCCATGCAGGTCGGTCCGTTCCGCGCCGAGCTCGGCCTCGCGCTCGTCGGGATCGGCGCGCTCGTCACGATCGCGGCCGGGCCGTTCGACAACCTGTGGCACGCGCTCTTCGGGCGCGACGTCGACATCTGGAGCCCGCCGCACCTGGCGGGGATCGCGGGCGGCGCGATCGGCCTTTTGGGTTGGATCGCCGCGTTCGCGCCCGGCACCTTCTCGCTCGACGATTGGCTTCGCCGCTTGCTCCGGCTCATCACGCTCGGGAACATACTCGCGATCTCCGTCTTCGCCCTGAACTTCTACTACGTGACATCGGTCGCGCGTGAGGGTTTCTTCTACCCGCTCCTCATTTCGGTTTTGGTGCCCGCCAGCCTCGCGGTCGCGACGACGGTCGTTCCCGGACGCTGGCCGGCGACGAGCGCGGCCCTCGCGTATACGGCGACCGCGCTCGTCGGCTACGCGCTGCTCGCAGGAAGCGGCTGGCGTCCCCCGGCGTTCCCGCCGCTCGTCCTCGCCGGGGCGGTGGCGATCGACCTCGCGCGACAGCGCGGCGGTCTCTGGGCGGGACCGCTCGCCCTCGGGGCGGTCTTCACCTTCTCGTTCGTCGCGGCGGAGCTCCTGCGCATGGTCCTCTTCCCGCCGCCGGTCCCGACGTCCGCGCTCGGCGCGGCCGAGCCGCGCCTCGGCAACCTCTTCTTCCAGTACTACGAGCAGACCGTCGCGCGCCCCTGGCTTTCGCTATGGCCGCTCGCCGCGGCCGTCCTCGGCGCCCCGGTCGCCGCGGTCAGCTGGCGGATCGGCCGGCGCGTCGGCCTCTGGCTAGCGGACGATCGCGACGCCGAGGCCCTCGCGAACCCGTAGCACCGACGTTCGCGGGACGTGCGCGATCCGCAGCCGTCCGCCGTGCGGCATGCGCTCCTCCCGCCAGCCGGTCCCCTCGGCGCGCAGCAGCTCGTCCCAGAGGAAGACGTCGACCTCGGAGCCGGCACAGACGGGAGGAGCCGTCGGGCACGCGAGCGGGCGCTCGAAGCTCCCCGTCGCGGCCGGGTCGTACTTGAGCACCGCGTATGCGCCACGCAGGTACTCCTCCACGAGCACCCCGTCGTACGCGGTGACCACGAGCGTCGCGAAAGGCGCGAAGCCGGCCCGCAGGTAGGCGGCCTTCTCGCCGATGCCACGGTCATGCCTCGCGATGTCCGCCGCGGAGAGCGGCGTGTTGCTCAGCAAGAAGATCCCCCCGTTCGCGAGCGCGACCGCCGCGACGATCCACGGGAACGTGCGTGGCATGCGCATGCCCTTGGCGAGCGCGATCGCGCCGCGCGCGGCGAGGATCGCTAGGCCGGGGAGCATGCTGAAGACGTACCCGTACTCGCCGACGTGGACGAGCACGTAGAACGGCAGCGGCGCCAGGGTCCACGTCGCGATGAACGCGGTGCGCCAGCGGCCGCGCAGCTCGACGCGCCGCGCATCGGCCGAGAGCGCGACGACCGCGACAAGGGGGATGAGGAAATAGAGGCCGCGGCCGAGGAAGCGCGCCAGCTCGTACCCGTTGTTGTAGAGCGCGACCGGCCCGTTGCCGAAGACGCTGTAACGGTCGTCCACGAACTTCGTCTGCACGCGGACCCCTTCGAGGAACCGCGCGAGCCCTCCGTCCGCGGCCGCGCTCGCGACGATCCAGAAGCCGACGAGCGCGGCGACGACCATCGCCGACAGCGCCGCGGGCGGGAGCGTCGCGCGCGCGGCGGCGAGCAGCCACACCGGGGCGAGGAAGATCGCGAGGTCGGAGCGGAAGCCGATCGCGAGGCCCCACGCCGCTGACGCCACGAGAAGGTGGATGCCGCGCCTCCCGCGTGATGCCCCGTCGTCGAGAGCGCGCCAGAAGAGGAGCGCGCAGAAGGTGGAGAGCGCCGCGAGCAGCGTGTACGGGTACGCCACGCCGCCATAGGCCCAGAACGTGACCGCCGTGAGGACGAACACCGCGGCGACGCGCCCGGTGCGCTCGTCATAGAGCCGTGCGGCGAGGAGATAGACAAGAGCCACGCTCGCGGCGCCGGCGATCGCGCTCAGGATGGTCATCGCGCGGTTCGGATCGTGGGTAAAGAGATCGATCGCGCGCAGCGTGAGGATGTACCAGAGGTATCCCGGCGGCTGGGGCCGCTGGTCGAACGGGTCGAAGCGCTCCATTCCGCGCGCGTAGAGGACCGAGTCCGGCGCGAAGAGGTTCGACGTCGCGAAGGGAAGCCGCGTGAGGAGCGCGAGCCCGAACAGCGCGAGGGCCACACGGGCGCTCAACGCACCGTAGTTTGACCGATGGGACTCCGGTACCGGCCGCTGGTCCCACTGCCTCGGCGGTCGCGCTCGTCCAGGCTCCGGCGCTATCGCGATCGTCGCCGCCGGGACGGCCAAGACCGCGCGCTCGGTCGCGCGCGTGAGCGCCTGCGCCCTCTGGGGCCTCGAGACCGCGCTCGTCACCGTGGAGGTAGACGTCGCGAACGGCCTGCCGGCGTTCGTGGTCGTGGGACTGCCGGACGCCGCGGTGCAGGAGGCGCGCGAGCGCGTGCGCGCCGCGGTGCGGAACTCGGGGTACGAGTTCCCGCTCCGCCGCATCACCGTGAACCTCGCGCCCGCCGAGCGGCGCAAGGAGGGCACGGGCTTCGACCTCGCGATCGCGCTCGGCATCCTCCGCGCGAGCGGTCAGTTGAGCGCGGACGTCGCGGGGCTCTGCCTCGGTGAGCTCGCCCTCGACGGCGCGCTCCGTCCGGTGCGCGGCGCCATGCCACGTGTGCGGCACGCGGCTGTCCGCGGGATCGGCGAGGCCCTCGTCGCGACCGAGAACGCGGGGGAGGCCGCCGCCTGCGGTATCCCGGCACTCGGCTTCCGCGCGCTTCGCGACGTCGTGGACCATCTCGAGGGCCGCGCTCGCGTGGCGCCGAGCCAGGTGCCGCCTCGAGCGGCGGCGCCCGCGCATCTGGTCGACCTCGCGCACATCGCCGGGCAGGAGACGCCCAAGCGCGCGCTCGAGATCGCCGCGGCGGGTGGACACAATCTCCTCCTCGTCGGCCCGCCCGGCACCGGCAAGACGATGCTCGCGCAGGCCTTGCCCTCGATCCTGCCGCCGCTTGACGACGACGAGGCGATCGCCGCGAGCACGGTCCACAGCGTCGCCGGGCTCACCGACCCGCTGCATCCGATCCTCGCGGCGCGGCCGTTCCGCGCGCCACACCACACCGCGTCGCATCTGTCCCTCGTCGGCGGGGGCTCGCCGCCTCGGCCTGGGGAGGCGAGTCTCGCGCACTGCGGCGCGCTGTTCCTCGACGAGGTCGCCGAGTTCTCCACCAGCGTTCTCGACACGCTGCGCGAGCCGCTCGAGGAGCGGTCGATCACGATCTCCCGCGCCGGCGGCGCCGCGACCTACCCCGCGCGGTTCGTCCTGGTGGCGGCGATGAACCCGTGTCCCTGCGGCAATTGGGGCGACGGCGACCGCGAGTGCCGCTGCCTGCCGGAGCAGATCGAGCGCTACCGGGGCCGGCTCTCCGGTCCGCTCCTCGACCGGATCGATCTCCGCGCGCACGTGCCGCGCGTGCCGTACGAGCGTCTGCGCGACGAAGGGCGCGAGGCCTCGGCCCGCGTGCGCGAGCGGGTCCTCGTTGCCTGCGAGCGCATGCGCGCGCGGCTCGCGGGGACCGGCAGGCGCACGAACGCGGACCTCACCGTCGCCGAGGTGAAGCGCTTCTGTCGCGTCGACGCGGTCACGGAGGGCCTGCTCGCCGAGGCGGTCTGCGCGCGTCGTCTGTCGGCGCGCGGGTACCACCGCGTGCTGCGCGTCGCCCGTACCGCCGCCGACCTCGGCGGCAGCGACGGCGTCCGCGAGGAGGACGTCGCGCTCGCCCTGCTGTTGCGCGCCGAGCCGTGATCGCACTGGGGCCCGCCGACCCGCGCTATCCGCGGGGGCTGCTCGACCTGCGCGACCCGCCCGATCCGCTGTGGGTCGAGGGCGAGGTCGGCATCCTCGCATCGCGCGCGATCAGCATCGTCGGCACCCGTCGCATGACCCCGTACGGCGCGCGCGTCGCGCGGGAGCTCGCCGCCGCGTGCGCCGGGGTGGGGGTGGTCGTCGTGTCCGGTCTGGCACAGGGCATCGACAGTGCGGCCCATGAGGCCGCGCTCGACCCGGGTGGGATCACGGTTGCGGTGCTCGGCGCGGGCATCGCGGCGTACCTCGACGAAGCGCGGGGTCGGCGACGACGTCTCGCGCACGCGATCCACGCCAGCGGTGCGCTCGTTTCAGAGTTCCCGCCGCCGTCGCCCGCGCGATCGTGGATGTTCGCGAAGCGCGACACGACGATCGCAGCGCTGGGTGAGCTCGCGATCGTTGTCGAAGCGCCGCGCGATTCCGGCGCGCTCATTACCGCCGCCGAAGCGCTGCGCCTCGGCCGTCCCGTCTACGCGGTGCCCGGCCCGATCGGCGCGCTTGCGTCGGCCGGCACGAACGCGCTCATCGCGAGCGGCGAGGCACGCGCGCTGACCGACGCGTCGATGCTGATCACCACGCTCGAACTCTCGACACCGATGCGAGGCGAAGAAGAGCCGGAGGACGCCGCGCGCGTGCTCGACGCCCTCGCGGGGTCACCATCCGATCCCGACGCTCTCGCGCGCCGACTCGGCCTGAGCCAGACGGCCCTCGCGAGGATCGTCGCGCGTCTGATGATCCGCGGACGGATCGGCACGGCTGGCGACGGCCGCCTCGCGCGACGCTAGCTGCCGTCCCCAGGTCCGTGCGCAGCGCGTGACCTGTGGCCGCAGCTGGACGAGCAGCTCGAGCATCGAGAACGAGGAACTGGTTCGTCTCTACTCCGAGCTGTCCGCCTCTACCGATGCCGCAACAGCAGAGCCCGGGGCAGGTAGGCGTATGTCGTACCTTCGCACGGCCTGACCTCTCGCCGCAATTGCGACTGTGGATGTCAACGCAAGGACACCTCCAAGCGCGAGCGCGAGCGATGGACCGAGGGATGAGGCAATCGCGCCAAGCTGAGCCTGTCCCAAGGCAGTCCCGCCACGCGAGAACATCTGATAGGCGGATGTGACCCGGCCCCGAAGATGATCCGGCGTTGCACCCTGCAGTGTCGCGTGGCGGATTGTCGCGCCCATGGAGTCGAAGAATCCGATTGTGCCCGCGCAGACGACCGCAAGCGCAAACGCGGGAACGTAACCCAGTGCGATTACGAAGAGGCCATAGCCAACAGCGGCGCCGATCGCGAGTCGTCCCCTTCGGCTTAGGGTTCTCAACCGGTACGCGGTACCTGCGCCGAAGACCGCGCCAAGTGCCGGTGCCGCCGACAGGAATCCGTAGCCAACCGGTCCGACGGCGAAGATATCGCGCGCAATGGCGGGTAGAAGCACGCGATAGCCAGCGAACAGCGTTCCCGCGAGGTCCAGGGCAATGAGCTGCCAGATCACGGCTCTCTGGCGCACGTACTGAAATCCTTCGCCAACACTCGACCATAGCGCCTTGCGCCTGGAGAGGGGCTGCTCGCGGAAACCGATGAAGGGTAGCGTCACGACCAGCACTCCGTAAGTAGCCGCATCCAGAATGTAGACCGATCCAGCGCCCCAGAGCGAGATTAGCGCGCCGGCGATTGCCGGTCCAATGAGGCGAGCGAGATGCATGCCCGGAACGAGCAGCGAGAACGCATCGACCAGACGCTCTCGTGGTACGACCGCTGGCACGAGAGACTGTCGCGCCGGAGTGTCGAATGTCGCTGCGGCGGCAACGACCGTAGCGCCGAGATAAATCCAGGCGGGTGTAATGACGTGAGCGAAGGTGAGTCCCGCGAGCGCTATCGAGGAAATCATCGACGATGCCTGCGCGACTTGTAACAGCCGGCGCCGAGGGAGCCAATCGGCGACGCTTCCACCGATTGGGGCCAGTCCCACAATTGCCACCGCCTCAAATAAGGCGACCAAGCCAACCGCGAGGGTTGAGTTCGTTAGCTCCTGAACCTGCCAGAGGTTCGCGGCCGCGCTGGCACGCGCGCCCGTCGCGGAGAGGACGACGCCAAGCCAGAAGACCCCGAATCCGCGATGTCGAAAGATTGGCGGCAGCATTCGGCATGAGATTCTGAATCGTCGCAGCGCTTACCCGTAAAGCGCATGTCGAATTTCGAACACCCGTGAGCAGCCGAACTCAATACGCACGTCGCTGCATGTCGAGCAACGGGGATATTTTCTGGTCCGACTACCATTCGCCAGGGAAGGGCGATGGAAGAGTGCCACAGACCGCTTGGCGGGGGCCCGGCGCCGCCTCATTAACGCTTAATCAACTGGAAGTTTTCGCAACGGTGGCGCGAGTGGGGAGCTTCACCCGAGCGGGTGAGATATTGCTCCGGTCTGAGGCTGCAATCTCGCAACAGGTCAAGGTCCTTGAGGCCACGGTCGGAACGCGGTTGATCGCTAGATCGCCGGGGCGGCCGATTCGATTAACTGAGGCCGGTCGCCTCATGCTCGCGTCCGCGGAGACAGTCCTCCATCAGTTGGATCGAACACTGGAGGAACTCAACGCAATGACGAGCTTCGACACCGGCAGCCTGGTCGTGGGCTCGGGTTCCTACTTCGGCAGCTATCTGCTGCCGTTCATCTGTGCCTCGTTCCACCAGATGGTCCCCGGGATTCGAACTCACATATACCCGGCGAGGGGCGTCGATTGCATCGAAGCGCTCCGCCGTCGGCATGTCGACCTGGCGGTGACTGGCTGTGACGATTCGGATGGCGGAATCGTCCGCAAGCATCTGGCGGATAAAGACACTGTCTGGATTGCGCCGCTCCAGCACAGGCTCGCCTCTCGTCAAGGGATCAGCTTCGGAGAAATCGCCGCCCAGGATCTCGTTCTGCCACCCGTAAGTTCGTCGAACCGTGGCGCCTTGGACAAGTGGGCCGCAGAGCATGGATCCGAGCTTCACCCGCGCCTGGAGGTGACAGGTGTCGAGGCACAGGTCACGGCCGTACGAAGTGGCCTCGGGATCGCTGCGGTTCCGGCGCATGTCCTCTCTCGGTATTCCGATGCGCCTCTGCGAGTGCTTTCCGTCCTGGGATTCCCCCTGCGCAGGAGCTGGTCAGTGGTATGGCGTGACGAAGAGCTGTCGCCGGCAGGCACTGCGTTCCGGGACTACCTGGTGGCCCAGCGAGCCAAGATTGAAGAAACATCGCTTTACTCACCACGCGGCACGGGCACCAGCGCGCCGGCATAAGTGTCCCTTATCCAGTCATAGCGAGTCTCCCATGGCCTGCGACGTTCGAGGCCCTCACGATGTCCTTGCTGGTCTAGTCGATGCCCCGGTGCCTCGCCGGGCTCGAGCGGGGAGGTGCGCAAGGACTACACGACGGAGATGCCGAAGGTAATTCCACGACCCCCGGGTCTCGGAGTTTGGACTCGGAGCGCATCTACCTCGGAGCGCAGATGAGTTCGTCCATGTGCGGACACTGGAGAAATCGGATTGGGGGTCCGCCAAGACAGTCCCGCAAGGTGCAAGGTGCAACTGCAGGCCGCGCGGCAACGGTCGGGTAAGACCCCGAAAACCCAGGAGGGAGGGGAGAATGACGAGCCGCATTCGCCGCATTTTCGGATTCGTGACCTTGGCTCTCGTGGTGGTCAGCTGTACGGCAAACCCCACGACAGGCCCAGCGGGACCCACACAAGTTCTCTCGCGAACACTGAGGATGGCGATAGGCGGTGAGGGGCCCGACTTGGATCGGGTACTCCACGCCAGCGGGCTGTTCGACGTGGTGTGGGCAAACACACTGGAGCCGCTTGTGCGCATCGGCAGGGACGGGCAACCCGTTTCGATGCTGGCTACAAAGTGGGAACCCTCCGCTGACCTTACCAAGTGGCGGTTCCAGTTACGTGAAGGGGTGAAGTTCCATAGCGGAGAACCCTTCGCCGCGCAAGACGTTGTGGCGACAGCCAAGTACCTGCTGGCGCTAGGGGAAACGAGTCAGGTTCTTAAGTTCGTGCCGCTGAAGGATGCGGTCGAGGTTGACAGCAAGACTGTCGATCTCATTTTTGCCAATCCTCAACCACTCCTGCCGATCACCCTTAACTACTTCCTGATCTATCCCGCTGCTGTCGCGAGAGACAACCGTGAGCTCGCGAGGACGGCGGTGATAGGCACTGGCCCATACAAGTTCGTCGAATGGGTGAAAGGCCAGAACATTAAGTTGACCAGGTTTGAGGGCTATTGGGGCCCGAGACCACAGATTGCGGACGTGGTTGTTACGTTCCGGGCGGAACAGGGAGTCCGCCTCGCAGCCCTGCAGGCCAGGGAGGTGGATTGGGTTACGGACCTCAGCCCAGAGCAAGCTGCCCAAGCACCCAAGGTGGCGCAGGGGTTGGATCCAAACACGTTTTGGATCAGGTTTGACGAAGCCGTTCAGAAGGAGTGGACGGGGAGCGATCCACTCTTTGCCGACGAGCGGCTGCGTCTCGCAGTCGACTATGCGATGGACCGGAAATCCCTGGTTGATCTGTTTGCTGGTCAGGCGGTGCCATCGCAGGGGCAGTTCGCCTCACCAGCCGACTTTGGGTTCGACCGGGAACTGAAGAGCCGTCCCTACGACCTCGAGAGAGCAAGGGCACTGGTACAGCAAGCGGGCGCAGCGGGGAAGACCGTGACTCTCATGGGTACTTCCGATCGGGCGCTTCACGACAGGGAAGTGGCCGAGGCAGTCGCGTCAATGATCCAGAAGTCGGGGCTGAAAGTCAGCCTGATGGTGCTTCCTTTCGCCGAGGTAAATGCCTATCAGAAGACTGCCAGCGCCGGTCAGACCAAGAAGATGGTGGACATGCTGATTTTCCCGTCGGATGTCGTGCTCGAGAGTGAATCGCGATTCGGTCAGATCTTCACTAAGGGCGGGACCCAGTTCGCACTCAACGACTTGGAACCTACAAGGCTATTCGCCCAGGTGAAGGCGACGGCCGATTACGACAAGCGTGGCCAACTCTTAGCCCAGGCGTGGGCATATGTGTATAGCCATGCTCACTACGTTCCCCTATTCAGGCCGCCAAGGCTCTGGGGTCTGGCCAAGAATCTGGACTGGACGCCGGACATCCTCGGGAATGGCGTTGTGGCGGACATGAAGTTCATGGATTAGGAATCTTTTGGGATTCACGGAAGAACAACTCCCGGTTGCAATGAAAGGAAGCCTCTAGATGAGCCAAGCGGACATAACACTCCTCGGTGTCGGCGATGTCACGCTACGCGACGTCGTTGGGTCTGCCCAGCGAGTGATCCAAGATCCGAACCCACTCGAGAGATTCGCGCTGGTCGCCCCGGTGCTGAAGCAGGCGGACATTCTGTTTGGCCAACTCGAAGAGGTCCTGGCAAACAGCGACTATTTGGATCAGGCCAACTACTGGAACACGACGGTAAAGGGCGGCGACAAGATCGCGAAGGTCTTGGCGGCCGTCGGCTTCAACGTGATGTCGAATGCCAGCAATATCCACTACAACGCCGGGCCCGAGGCTCTCCTGCAGACGATGAAGCATCTCCGGGAGAACAACATTCTTCCCGTAGGCGTCGGGAAGAACATTGCTGAGGCTAGGGTACCGGCCGTCATCGAGCGCAACGGTGTGAAGGTCGCTTTCCTGGGCTACAGCTCGGTATTGCCGAAGGGGGGTGAAGCGACCTTCGAGGCTCGAGCTGCGAAGCCTGGCTGCAATCCGATGTGGATAAACACGTTCTACGACCAGATTGACTACCAACCAGGAACGCCCCCAAGAATCATCACATTTGCCGAGAAGGAATGCCTGCGCGATATGGAGGAGGACATCAAGAACGCAAGGGGCCAGGCGGATGTCGTGGTGATGTCGTTCCACTGGGGAATCCACCACATCCCCGCAGTGATAGCCCAGTACGAGTATGAGGTGGGGCACGCTGCGATTGATGCTGGCGCGGACCTAATCTTCGGCCATCATCCCCACCTCATTAAGGGAATTGAGGTCTATAAGGGAAAGGTCGTTTTCCATTCGTTGGCCAACTTCATCAAGGCAGGCGTGGACGTCAAGCCCGGGCGTCGAGGCTACTGGGAGGACATGCGACCCCCTATGCGAGAGCTGAACGAGATGGGATGGAGCCAAGCCACGCCGGCGGGAAGGTCCTCTTCAGAGTACTTCGCCCCGAACTATCCTCAGCATGAGGAGAGGCAATCCACTATCGCGAAGGCCGTAATCTCCGGGAAGACCAAGAGAATCGAGAAGGTGTCCTTCATTCCTCTACTGATCGACGAAGCCCATCGGCCCGAGCCTCTGTTCGAGAATGACAAGAGGAGCGAAGAGGTCGAGCGGTACGTCGCGTGGGCCACAAGTACGGCGCGGATGGATACCCGATTCCGTCGGGAAGGTGATGAGGTCGTCATTCAGACGGAGGAGCCAGCCGCGCGGAGCCTAGGCGATCAACGAGCTGCAGCCGAACCGCGGATTCCTGCCGGAGCACGCTGAGGTAATGAATCGGGTCTAGCGCGACTTCTTCACAGGCGAGCTGGACGGGCGTTGGGCTCCCGCATGCTGACACCGAGCAGAAGGGAGACCAACGCCCGTCCGAATACGGACACCACACGGAATCCTTTCCGAGACAGGCTGGGAAGAATGCGTGCGCGGGCGTCTGGTTTGTGGAAATCGTTGCGTGCGAACCCACTGGCGCTAGTCGCGCTCATATTCTTGCTGGGCGTCGCCGCCACTGGGGCATCAGCCAACCTGCTAGCTCCCTACGGACCTAACGACTTGAACATATCAGCGCGGCTTCGCTCCCCCGGGTGGCCCGTAGGCACCTCGGATCACATCTTGGGAACGGACGGGCTTGGCCGAGACGTACTTTCGAGGATCCTGCATGGGACCGGCATGTCTCTCCTAATCCCCGTGGTCGCAATATCAATGTCCCTGAGCATCGGCGGCGTACTGGGCCTGTTCGCTGGCTACTACGGCGGAATAGCGGAAGCGTTGATAATGCGATTGGCCGATCTGCAGATGGCCTTCAGCACCATCCTCCTGATTCTGGTGATCGTGGTGATGGTGGGGCCCGGCGCGGGAACGTTGATGCTCGTATTCGGGATCGCGTATTGGGCTGTCTTCGCCAGAATGGTTCGCAGCATCGTGCTTTCGCTACGAGAGCTTCTCTTTGTGCAGGCAGCTCGTAGCATCGGGTGCAGTCACCGTCGGATTATTTTCGTCCACATCATGCCGAATGTTGTGCCGATGCTCATAAGCCTCGCGACCGTTGAAGTGGCACGGCTCATGGTTGCCGAGGCCGGTCTGAGCTTCCTGGGCTACGGTGTTCAACCGCCCACGGTCAGTTGGGGTCTGATGATTGCGGCAGGGCGGGACTACCTGAGCGTGGCCTGGTGGCTGGTGACCTTTCCGGGATTGGCCATCGCCCTCACCGTCCTCGCTGTCAGCCTGGTTGGGGTTTGGCTGCGGGACTTCACTAGTCCTTACCTCCGTAGTGGACAGGAGCCGGCGTCCGGGCATAGGACCCGGGTGCGGTGGCGCATATCTGGGCGGCCCACCTGATGCAGCGGCGTTCACTGCTGACGGGCTGTGAACCCAGTGAGATGGTCGGCTCAAATTCCCAGAATCTCCCGCGCCGGTGCCCTGGGGTCTATTCATACCTGATTCTCGGATCGAGAACGACGTAGAGGAGATCGATTAGCAGGTTGATTGTGATGACTATGAAACCGACAACTAGAGTCGCAGCAACGATTAGTGTCCAGTCACGCCTGGAGATAGCTTGGACAAGTAGGAAGCCAACCCCCGGCCATGCGAACACCGTCTCGATAATCACAGACCCGGAGACCACATTCGCGAATTCATAGCCTACGAGGGTGACCAAAACAATGGCCGCATTCCTCCCCGCGTGGGTCAGCAGAACCGTGCGTTCGCGTAGCCCCTTTCCTCTCGCCACGAGGATGTATTCCTTTGCTAGCGCCTCCATGATCGCCGGCCGCGTTACTTGGGTTATCCGTCCCATCGGTCGAAATGCCGCGACCACTGCAGGCAGGACGAGGTTCTTTACGTCGCCATAACCCGATGTAGGTAGCCACCCTAGGTTGACGCTTATCAGCGTGATCAACATCAGCGCCACCCAGAAGTCCACGGACGTCACAGCGATTGTGGACATCACTATCACGATCCGATCCAGCATCGAGCCGGGCCTAAGTGCAGCTAGGCCACCGAGGACGATCCCAATTCCCGCCGCAAGCGTGATCGCTGTAATGCCCAAGATGAAAGTGGCGGGCAACCTGCTGAGGATTAGCTGCAGGTTAGGGACTCCTTGCCATAACGAGGTCCCAAAGTCCAGGCGCATCAGCCCTGCGAGGTACCTACCGAACTGGATATGTAGTGGATCATTGAGTCCCATTTTTTCGCGCAGTGCCTGAACGGCCTCCGGTGGAGCCTCGGGAAGCATTAGTCCGACAGGATCACCAATGGTCTGGGTGAAGATGAAGACCACGACCAACATGAGAAACAGGGCAAGCAGCGTGTGAATCAAGCGCCGAAAGAGATAGGTCCTCATCCGCGCCCGTAGGTCGACGGAGTTGCCCATATGCACCGCGGCACCATGATTTGACTGCCGAAGAAGACGTCGATGATCCCCTCCCGTCGCCCGGCTCGAATGGTATGACGGCGTGGTCGCCTCGTGGCTGGCACATGGCAGTGCAGGCGCGCGCCGCGGACCGCGGACGTCGACCCGCGCATCCTCGATGCCCTCGTAGGCGCACCCGCCGACCCGGACGCGCTGGCGCGGCGGCTCGGAATGAGCGCCGCGGCCCTGTCATCCCGCATCGCTCGACTCGTGGTCCGCGGCGAGGTCATGGTTGCGCCGGACGGCAGGTTCGCGCGGCGCTAGCGCGACAAGGCGTCGTGCGTGCCACACTCGGGCAATGCCCCCATCGCTTGCGCGGATCCTTGACGCGCGCGGCGCGTCGCGCCTCGCGCTCTCGCCCGATGTGTCGACGCTCTACTACGTCAGCGATCTCGCGGGGACAGTGCAGCTCTGGCGTGTGCCCGTCGCGGGCGGTGTTCCCGTCCGCCTGAGCTACGAGGCGGACCGGGTCGGCGCGTATCGGCTCTCGGCGGACGGCGCGCTCGTGGTGTACGGCGCCGACCAGGGTGGGGACGAGCGGTGGGCGATCTGGGTCATGTGCGGGGACGGCACGGAGGCGCGGCGGCTGACCGATCGGCCGGACCGCATCCATCACGTCGTCGGCTGGACGCGCGACGGCGCCGTCCTCGCGTTCGCGAACCTGAGGGACGAGCGCTATTTCGACCTGCACGCGTTCTCCACGGATGGGCGCGGCTCCAGGCTGCTCTTCCGTCACGACGGCACCGGATTTCGCGCGACCGTTCTGACCGAAGGCCGGATCGTGGTCACGACCAATCGCGCCCGCGGCGACCAGCACCACCTCACGCTCGTCGAATCCGACGGCGCGACCAGGCGTCTGACTCCGGAGATCCCCGCGGCGATGCACGGCGGGGCGGAGGCGTTCGGCGACGGTGTCCTCGTCCGCTCGGACCGCGATCGCGACAAGGCCGCGATCGCCCGCGTCGGGCTCGACGGCTCGTTCGCGTACATGGTCACGCCGGATCGGGTCGTCGACGAGATCGAGGTCGCTGGGCCGCACTTCGCGTACGGGCTCAACGTCGACGGCCGCACCGAGGTGCACCTCGTGTCGGGCGGCGCGGACCGCGCCGTCGCGGGGCTGCCGCCGGGCGACCTCGCGACCGACCTTATCGGCAACAGCCTCTCCCTTGCTGCCGACGGCACGCTCGCGATCGCGTGGGCGTGTTTCGACGCGCCGTCCGCCGTCTACGTCGCGCGCCCGGGCGGCGCGGCGAAGCTCGTGGTGCCGCCTCAGACGGCCGGCCTGCCCGCGGACGGCCTGCCGGAAGAGGAGCTCGTCTCGTGGACGTCATTCGACGGCCGTTCGATTCCGGGCTTTCTCCTTCGTCCGCGCGGCACGCCGCGCGGTCCGCGCCCGACGGTGATCCAGGTCCACGGCGGCCCCGAGGGGCAGGCCCGGCCGCTCTGGAATCCGCTCACGGTCGCGCTCGTCGCCGCGGGGTTCAACGTGCTCCAGCCGAACGTCCGCGGATCGAGCGGCTACGGCCGCGCGTACATGGAGCTCGACGACGTCCGCCTCCGCATGGACTCGGTGAAGGACCTCGACGCCGGCGCGGCCTGGCTCTCCGCGGCGGGCATCGCGCCGGCGGGCCGCATCGGCGTGATCGGCGGCTCGTACGGCGGCTTCATGACGCTCGCCGCGATCACGTTCTGCCCGGAGCGCAACTGGGCGGCCGCGGTGGACATCGTGGGCATCAGCAGCTGGGCGAGCTTCTTCGCCAAGACTTCCCCCTGGCGCCGGCCGCTCCGCGCCGCCGAGTACGGCGATCCGGTGAAGGACGCGGACTTCCTCGAATCGATCTCGCCGCTCAACTTCATCGACCGGATCCGCGCGCCGCTCATGGTGATCCACGGCGCGAACGATCCGCGCGTTCCGGTGGACGAGGCGGAGCAGATCGTCGCCACGTTGCGCTCGCGCGGCCGCCCGGTGGAGTACCTCCGCTACGAGGACGAAGGCCACGGCCTCGCGAAGGCGAAGAATCGCGCCGACGCCTGGCCGAAAGTGGTCGCGTTCTTCGAGCGGTACCTCTCCGCGGATTAGGCGGCGGGCGTCGGGAGCGCGAGCGGCAGCGTGAACGAGAACGTGCTCCCGCGGCCTGGCCCCTCGCTCTCGGCCCAGATGCGGCCACCGTGCGCGGTGACGATCTCCTTGCAGATGGAGAGCCCGAGGCCCTGACCCGCGACCGCGTCGCTCGTACCGCCGACGCGATAGAAGCGGTCGAAGATCAGCGCGAGGTGCTCGCTCGGGATACCGATGCCGTGATCGGTGACGCTCACCGTGCCGTGGCCCTCGTCGGCACCCACCCGGACGACGATCGGCTCCGACGGCGTCGAGTACTTCATCGCGTTCGCGATGAGGTTGTCGAGGAGCTGCGCGAACCGCGCCTGGCCGATGGCGAGCCGCACCGGCTCCGGTGGCGCGTCGAGAGCGATCGTGGCGCCGCGCACCCGCGCACGCGCGATCGCGTCGCGTGCCTCCGTGACCGCGTCGATCGCGGCTTCCGCACCGGGAGCGCGCTGTTCGGTGCTTAGCAGATCCGCCATGAGACGCTCGAGCTGCGCGAGCTGGCCCTGGACCGCCTGCAGGTTCCGCGACATGAGCGTGGCGTACCCGTGTACGGCGGTGAGCGGGTTGCGGAGCTCGTGAACTGCCGTGGCCAGCGTCTCCTCTTTCGCGCGCAGGGCGCCGCCGAGGCTTTCCACGTCGCGGCCGAGGGCCTTCGCCGCGCTCTGCAGCTCGTCGCGCTCGGCAAGAAGGGCGAGACGCCCGCGCGTCGCTTGCCCGAGCCGCTCGAGAAGCGGCAGGCGCGCGGACAGCGTCTCGGCCGGTCCGGCGACGGCGAGGACGCGCCCCTCGGAGAGACCGACGAGCGCGATCGTCACGCCTGAGCCAAGCGCGGCGCTCGCCGCCGGCGAGGCGGTGGTGGGCGTGATGGCCGGCAGGCGGCGATCGCGGGCCAGCTCGAGCAGCGCGTCGCCGGGAAGGTCGCCCGCCAGGACCGTGCCCTCGGCGAGACGGAAGATGGCGGCCCGCCCGTTCACCAGGCGACCGGCTTCGAGGACGCACGAGGCCAGGACGGCGACCCGGGTGCGCTCGCCGTCGACGGCACCGATCGCCCGGATCGTGGCCTCGAGCGCGGTCTTCTCCTCGTCGCGGCGCACGCGCTCGAACGCCGCCGCGAGCAAGGACGCGGCATCGCCGACCAGGTCGTGTATCGCGCCTGTGGTCGCGGCGCGGTCCTCGACGGTTCCGGGCTCGAGGCTGACGCCGACGGTGAGCGGCGGATCGATCGAGACCGGGACGGTAAGGCCGGTCATCTCGGGAACGATCCGGTCGAGCGGCGCCGGCGCTCGCAGAGCGCGGGCCCTCTCAGCCGAGACGGTGATCTCGCCCGCGGGTGTCGCGCCGGCGCTGGCCGTCGCGCGCAGGGGCTGGTCGGGCCCTATCTTCCAGACCCAGGCGCCGCGGACGTTCCGCAGGCGCGCGAGCTCGTGGACCAGGGTGCGCAAGAGCTCGTCGGGCTCGCGCTGCCGCGTGAGCGCGCCGAGCGCGCGCGAGTGAACGCGGGACCAGACTGTGTCGACGTCGCTACGGCCGAGCGCCCAGACCAGTTCGGCGGTGACCAGACCGATGGCGATGAGCGCCTGCACCGGCCAGAGGTCCGCTGCCCGCGCCTCAGCGCCCCGGACGATCAGAGCGAGGTCGTATCCGACGACGGCCAGGGCCGTCGCGGTCACCGCCCCGGCAGGGCCGGAGCGCAGCGCCGCCGCTCCGATTGCGAAGGCGTAGAGCACCCAGGGGGCGAGGTCGAGTGGGAAGGCGAAGACCAAGGCCGTGATCGCGACCAGGTCGACGGCCGGCGCGAACACGCCGACCCTCCGGGCGGCGGGCAGGTAGCGCATGACGACCGTCGCGGCGAGATACAGAAGGAGGGCGCCGGCCGCGAGAGAGAGCACGCCGGCGCCGCCGAGGAGAACGAGGGTGCCGCCGAGGGCGATGGCCGCGAGCCGGATGAGCAGGTGGGCACGCTCGCGTGCCTCGTCAGCCGCTGCACTCCGCCCCACTTGCGCCCGTTCTAACGCGAGCGAAGCGGGTGCCGGTGCGGTATCTAGTAGCTCGCCACCAGGATGCGACTCGGGTCGTTGTCGAGCTCTATGACATTCGCGACACGCATCTGCGGCGCGTCGAGGACCGCGATGGCGTGGGAAAGGCCGGAGAGCGCCACGAACAGCTGGTCTCCGTTCGGTGACACGGCCAGGTCCGCGACCGACCCGAGGAAGGCGGCCGACGACACGAGGGACCGGTCCCGGATCCGGATCGCCGTCACGCCATTTCCCGACCCCAGATAGAGGATGTCCTCGCGCGGGGAGATCACGAGCGACGTTGCCGGGACGTCGATCGCGATGCGGTCCACGACCGCGTACTGCTCTGTGTCGACCACGTCGATCACCCGCTGGCCCGCGATGGCGACGTAGATCCGCGTGCCCGACCCGGCCATGACCATCGCGACCGGCTCGCCGTCGACCGGGATCGTGTAGGGGGTGCGCCCGCCGAGGTTGAGGTAGAGAAGATCGATGCCTCGCGACGTCGCGACGAAGATGTGGTTGTGCTTGTAGCTCGGCGCGACGGCGCGCGGTTCACCGCGGTAGTTGAAGAGCTGCGTCCTGCCCGTCGTGAGGTCGCGTTGCTCCGCGCCCCGCGGACCGACGATCAGCACGGAATGCCCGTCACGGTTCGCGGCGACGATGCCGTCGACGGCGTATGCGGACTGGTCGCGTGTCTCGCCGGTGACGACGTCGCGCGCCGTCACGGTCTTCCCGGACGCGGTGTACAGCGTTCGCTCGTCGGTCCCGAGCGCTATCTGCGCGACATCGGGGACGCTCAGCGCGGCGCGTTCGTCCGTCGGACGCGCGGTCCACGCGCCGCCGCCCGCCAGCGCGACGAGGGTGACCGCGCGCGGCGGGCGCGACGCCACCGGCTCGTAGTGGTCGACCGTCGAGCGGCGCTTCTTCGTCCAGCCGTCCTTCTCCACGAAGGGATACGGGTCGACGTTGCCGCCGGCGCCGAGGATGGCGTAGGGGGTGTCACCGATGAGGTCGTTGTCGGCGTCCTTCCCCTTGTAGTCGGCCCACCAGTTGCCCTCCTTGGTCGCCTTGTCGTACCAGACGTTGCTCTCGGTGTTGTCGGCGGCAGGCGGGCTGTTGCCGACGATGTTGTTGTGGAAGATCACGTTGTCCTTGGCCTCGCTGAACCAGATGCCCCAGTTGATGTTCGAGTCGATCGTGTTCTCGAAGATCCGATTGCCGGTGCTCAGGCTCATGTAGAGGCCGTACCCGCCAGGACTGTTGTAGGTCTGGCGCGCGAGGACGTTGCCCTGAAGCGTGGAGTCGTGCGAGTTCTGCAGGTGAAGCCCGTAGATGTTCAGCTGGACGTCGGATCGCCGCACGGTGATCTGCCGGGACGCGTGGATGTAGAAGCCGTACCGGTTCCGCTGGGTCGTGACGTCCTCGATCGTGCTGTCGACCATGTCGATGAAGTACACGCCCGTCGAAAAGCCGATGGTCTTCCCGTTTCGGATCGTCACGCCGGTGTGGCCGCCGACGCGGATGCCGACCGAGTCGAGCTGCGGCGCCGGCCAGGTCTGCGGGCCCATCCCCGGGCCGGTCAGGGTGTGGCCGCCGAGGTCGACCGTGACGTTGTTGGCAACGACGACGATGCCGTCGCCGGTGCAGGTCATGTCGTTCGCGAGCGTGAAGCTCTCGCTCGCGCGCATCGCGCAGGTCCCTTCCCGGGAGGGGAAGGTCGCGGCCGGAGCCGCCCTGGCGCTCGGCGAAGGGCTCGTTGTCGCCGCACCCGGGCTGGGGCTCACCGTCACGCCGGAGCCAGGGGGCCGACCCGCCTGGCAAGCGACCGCCGCGACGAGGGCGATCGCGCAAAGCGCGCCCAGCCGAGCGACGAGCGGTCGCATCTCGCAAGCCTATACAGCCTCCGCCCGACGACGGTTCCCGCAGACTCGCAGAATGCGCGAGGAGGCCCGGCGGATCGACGGCCGGCTCGAGGCGACCCTCCGGATCCCGGACCTGACCCCGACGGCGATCGTGGTCATCGCGCACGCGCTCCCGACCCACGGCGGCACGATGCGCACCCCGATCATGGCCGCGATCGCGCGGGCGGCGGCCGAGCGCGGTTGGTACGCGCTGCGCTTCAACTTTCGCGGGGTCGGCGCGAGCAGCGGCGAGTGGAGCGGCGGGCGCCACGAGACCGACGACCTCGCGGCCGCGGTGGATTTCGCGCGGAGCGCCGCGCCCGGCCTCCCGGTCGGCCTGGTCGGCTACAGCTTCGGCGCGTTCCAGGTGCTCGAATATCTCGCGCGCGGCGGTCGCGCCGACGCCGTCGCGCTGGTCGGCGTCGGCACCAGGGACGTGAGCTTCGCGCCGCGGGAGCTCCCGCCGATCCCGCCGGGCACGTTCATCGTCGCGGCCGAGAACGACCAGTTCGGCACGGCCGACGAGCTGCGCGCCGCGATCCCTCACGCGCGCATCGCGACGGTGCGCGGCGTCGACCACTACTTCGTCGGCAAACGTGATGAAGTGGGAGCCCTCGTCGCCGAGGAGCTCGCGCGGGTGCTCCCTGTAACATCGCATCTCCCATGAGCGCGCAGGCCACGGCCGTAGGAGCGTCCCCTGCTTCCGCGAAGAAGACGCGGAAGCGCATCCTCACGGGCGACCGGCCGACGGCGACGAGCTTCCACCTCGGGAACTACTACGGGACCCTCGCGAACCGGGTCAAGCTGCAGGACGAGTACGAGAGCTTCTTCCTGATCGCGGACTACCACATGCTCACGACGCGGCTCACCGGCCTCGAGGAGATCGGAAAGAACATCCGCGAGCTCGTCACCGACTACCTCGCGGTCGGGATCGACCCGAAGAAGACGACGATCTACCTCCAGTCGCTCATCCCCGAGGTCACCGAGCTGTTTCTCTACTTCGCGATGCTCGTCACCGTGCCGCGGGCCCAGCGCATCCCGACGCTCAAAGAACAGCTGCGCGACCACAACCTCGCGGTGCCCTCCTACGGGCTGCTCGGCTATCCGATCCTGCAGGCCGCCGACATCCTCATGGTGAAGGGCGATCTCGTGCCGGTGGGCCGCGACCAGGAGTCGCACATCGAGCTCACCCGAGAGGTGGCGCGCCGCTTCAACGAGCTCTACGGCGAGGTCTTCCCGGTTCCCCAGGCGCTCATCCCCGAGGAGGGGGTGCTGCCGGGGATCGACGGCGGCGGGAAGATGGGGAAGAGCCTCGGCAACGCCATCTTCCTGAACGACGACCCGAAGACCGTCGAGAAGAAGATCATGGGCATGTACACGGACCCCAATCGCGTGAGCGCGACCACCCCCGGGCGGGTCGAGGGGAATCCGGTGTTCGTCCTGCACGACGTCTTCAACCGCAACAAGGGCGAGGTCGAGGACTTCAAGCGACGGTACCGCGAGGGCAAGGTCGGCGACGTCGAAGTGAAGCGGAGCCTCGTCGCGGCGGTCGAGGACTTCCTCCGGCCCATCCGCGAGCGCCGCGCGCAGTACGCGGCCGACCCCAAGGCCGTCGACCGCATCATCGAGGAAGGCAGCGAACGGGCGCGGGCCGAGGCGCGGAAGACCCTGCATGACGTGCGCTCGGCGATGCGCCTCGACTACTTCGGCCTCTAGCCTCCCGGGACGGTGCCCCGCCTGTACGTGCTCGTTCTCTCCGGCGGCGCCGGGACGCGGCTCTGGCCGCTCTCGCGGCGCGAGCGCCCCAAGCAGTTCCTCGATCTGCTCGCGGAGCGGAGCCTTCTCCAGGACACCGTCGACCGGGTCTCCGAGATCGTCCCGACCGAGCGCATCTTCGTGGTCGCGCCGCCCGAGCACCGCGCGCTCATTCACGAGCAGCTCCCGGAGCTCCGGAGCGACCACGTGGTGGTCGAGCCCTACCCGCGCGGCAACGCCGCGGCGGTGGGGCTCGCGATGGCGGCCCTCGCCGCCTTCGACCCCGAGGCGGTGGTGGCGGTGCTTCCCTCCGACCACGTCGTGGCCAAGCGCGGCCAGTTCCGGAACGTGCTCATCGCCGCGACCGCCGCGGCCGAGGCCGGGCGGCTCGTGACGCTCGGGATCACCCCGACGAGCCCGGACACCGGGTTCGGGTACATCGAGGCGGGCGAGAAGCTCCCCATCGAGGCCCCGGTCGAGATCCGCGCGGTGAAGCGCTTCGTCGAGAAGCCCAAGCGCGACGCGGCGGAGCGCATGGTCGCCCAGGGGAACCACTACTGGAACGCCGGGATGTTCGTGTGGCGCGTCGAGGAGGTGCTCCGGGCGTACGAGAAGCACCTGCCGCGCACCGCCAAGGTCATCGGGGCCCTTCGCGAGGCGATCGGGTCGCCGCGGTACGAGTCCGTCCTCGCCGAGGTCTGGGAGGAGACGGATCGCACCACGATCGACTACGGCATCGCCGAGAAGGCGGAGAACGTCGCGGTCGTCCCGGCGGACATCGGCTGGCAGGACGTCGGCTCGTGGGGCCGCCTCGCGGAGCTCGTGGGGAAGGCGGACAACTGGGCGTCGGGTGACCACCTCGCCGAGGACGCCCGCGACAACTACGTCTGGGCGCCGGGGAAGCTCGTCGCCCTGGTCGGGGTCGACGGTCTGGTCGTCGTCGACACGCCGGACGCCCTTCTGGTGACGACCAAGGAGCGCTCCGAGGACGTGAAGACCGTCGTCGACCGGCTGAAGCGCGAGGAGCGGGACGACCTCCTCTAACCGTGGGGGTTCGAGGGGGCCACAGCCCCCCTCGTCGTCTGTCTGGCTGCTCCAGTGGACGGCCCCGTTAGAGTGGATAGAAGGAAGGGGCGCCCGAGAGGGCGCTTTTTTCTCGATACGAAAGGAAAAGCTCAGTTGGCCGGAGCGGCAAAGGACCTGGTCGTGGTGGAGAGCCCGACCAAAGCGCGAACTCTAGAACGGATGCTCGGTCCGACCTACAAGGTCGAGGCCTCCTTCGGCCACATCCGCGATCTCCCCAAGTCCAAGCTCGGCGTCGACCTCAAGACGTTCGCGCCCGAGTACATCGTCCCCGACGACTCGGAGAAGCACGCGCGCACGCTCCGCCGCGAGGCGAAGACAGCTCCCCACGTCTGGCTCGCGACGGACCTCGACCGCGAGGGCGAGGCGATCGCCTGGCATCTCGCCGACGTGATCCGGGTCCCGAAGTCGAAGCTCCGGCGCGTGACATTTCACGAGATCACCCCGGCCGCGATCGAGCAGGCCTTCAGGCATCCGCGCGACATCGATCAAGATCTCGTGAACGCGCAGCAGGCGCGGCGGGTGGTCGACCGGCTCGTCGGCTACACGATGTCGCCGCTCCTCTGGAAGAAGATCCGCTACGGCCTGTCGGCCGGGCGAGTGCAGTCCGTCGCGCTCCGCCTCATCGTCGATCGTGAGCGCGAGATCCGGGCGTTCGTCCCCCAGGAGTACTGGACCCTCGAGGCCGCGCTGGCGAACCACGCCGGCGAGACGTTCACCGCCGAGGTCATCCAGCACAAGGGCCACAAGCTCGAGATACACGACGGCGCCACCGCCGACAAACATCGCGCCGCCCTCGCCGATGCCGCGTACGTCGTCAAGAGCCTGGAGAAGCGCGAGAGCGGCCGGAACGCCGCGCCGCCATTCACGACCTCGACCCTGCAGCAGGAGGCGTCGCGCAAGCTCGGCTACTCGGTGAAGCGGACGATGGTCCTCGCCCAGCAGCTCTACGAGGGGATCTCGATGGGCGCGAGCGGCTCCGTCGGACTCATCACGTATATGCGAACCGACTCGCTTCACGTCGCCGAGAGCGCTCTGCGGCAGGCCAAGGACGTCGTCACGAGCGAGTTCGGCCCCGCGTACGCGCTCGACAAGCCGCGCCACTACAAGACCCGTTCAAAGGGCGCGCAGGAAGCGCACGAGGCGATCCGCCCGACGGATCTCTCGCGGACCCCCGACCGAATGAAGCGGTTCCTGAAGCCCGATCAGCTCAAGCTCTACACGCTGATCTGGCAGCGCACCATCGCGTCGCAGATGGCCGCGGCACGGTTCGAGAACACGCGCCTGGACGTCCAGGCCGGGCCGTACGTCCTGCGCGCGAACGGGCGGCGAGTCCTGTTCGACGGGTTCCTGCGCGTCTACACGGAAGGGACCGAGGAGCCGGAGAAGGAGATCAGCCCGTTGCCCGAGGTCACCCCGGGTGAGGCGCTGAGGCTGCTCGGACTCGAGGCGTCGCAGCACTTCACGCAGCCGCCGCCGCGATTCACCGAAGCGTCGCTGGTGAAGACGCTCGAGGAACACGGGATCGGCCGTCCGTCGACCTACGCGCCGACGATCTCGACCCTGATCGCGCGCAAGTACGTGCTCAAGGAGGGCCGCGCGCTCGTTCCGGAGGACGTCGGCTTCGTGGTGACCGACTTCCTGCGCGAGCACTTCCCGGAGATCGTCGATACCGGCTTCACCGCGCGGATGGAAGAGGACCTGGACAAGATCGCGAGCGGAGACACCGAGTGGGTGCCCGTCGTGCGCGACTTCTTCGAGCCGTTCTCGAGGCGCGTCGAGGAGAAGAACAAGAGCGTCAAGAAGTCCGACGTCACCGAGGAAGCCACCGACCGGATCTGCCCCAAATGCGGCCGGCCGGTCGTGATCAAGCTCGGCCGCTATGGCCGCTTCTACTCGTGCACCGGGTTCGCCAAGGGGAAGAAGGGCGAGCCCATGCCGCCCGGCGCGTGCGACTACTCGGAGCCGCTCGAGGGTCAGAAGGACCCGCAGCTCGAGATCCTCGAGGGGGAGATCTGCCCGGAGTGCGGCAAGCCGCTCGCGAAGCGGCGCGGCCGTTTCGGGCCCTTCGTGGGCTGCACCGGCTACCCCGAGTGCCGCTACATCAAGAAGACCCAGCAGAAGACCGGCGTGGCCTGCCCGGAATGCGGCAGGGGCGAGCTCGTGCGCCGGCGAGGCAAGGGCCGCTCGATGTTCTACGGTTGCGAGCGGTACCCGGAGTGCACGTTCACCGCCCGCGAGCTTCCCGCGACCACCGCCGCCCCAGGGAAAGACGCAGCCTGAGGCCGGCCCTATGAGGGCACGGCCGGCCACCGACGAAGAGGCGCAGAACTGGGACCGGCTGGTGCAGGAGACGGCGCGGCCGCACCTCCTTCAATCGACCGGCTGGGCGCGGGTGAAGGCCGCGGCGGGCTGGCGCCCCGAGCGATTCATCCTCGAGGGCGACGCCGGACGGCTCGGCTGCGCCCAGGTGCTCCGCAAGCGCGTCGCGCCGGCCCTCGACCTCGCCTACGCCCCGCGCGGCCCCCTTTGCGACGACCAGCGCCTGCCCGACGCGATCGCGGCGCTCCGAGAGGCGCTCGCGAGAGTCTGGACCGTGAGCTTCCTCTGCGATCCCGAGGCAGCCGAGAGTGACGCGCTCGCCGCGGCGCTCGCGGCGCGCGGCGTCGGTCGCTCGCCGGTGTACGTGCAGCCGCGGCGCACGCTGCTCTTGGACCTCATGAAGGAACCCGAGGCGCTCCTCGCCGAGATGAGGAAGAAAACACGTCAGTACATCCACAAGGCCGAGCGCGAAGGAGTGGTCACCGAGAGGACGACGGACCTCGCGCGGTTTCATCGCCTGCTAACACGAGTGGCCCAGCGCGATCGTTTCGGGATCCACGCGCTTGGCTACTTCGCGAACCTTGCCGAAGCCTTCGGCGAGGCCCTGCACGTGCGGATGGCGCGCGTCGAGGGCGAGGATGTTGGCGCGCTGCTCGCGATCCACATCGGCGAACGGGCGTGGGAGCTCTTCGGCGGATGGAGCGGAACGCATGCCGAGAAGCGGCCTTTCTACCTCCTGAAGTGGCATTCGCTGATGCAGATGCGACAGCTCGGAGTGCGGCGCTACGACATGTGGGGTCTCGCGGAAGGGAAAGAGCTCGAGGGTGTCGAGAACTTCAAGCTCGGGTTTGGCGGCGAGATCGCGACGTGGATCGGCGCGCTGGAAACTCCGGTCACCGGTTTCCTCTTCCCGCTCTGGAGGTTCGGCGCACGGCAACGACTCGCCGCGGCGAGCGCGTGAGCGACGCGCCGCCCGGCTGGGACGACGTCGCGGTCCGGTCGCCGGGCGGGCACGTGCTGCAGTCCTCGGCCTGGGCCGACATCCGACGCGCGCAGGGCTGGCGCGCCGAGTTCATGCGGATCGGGGATCCGCTGCCGGTCGCGCTCGTGCTCTGGCGCTCGCTGCCGGGCGCGCAGCGGCTCGGCTACGTGCCCCGCGGTCCGGTCGTCGCCGACGCCGCACAGCTTCCCGCCGCGCTCGGCGCGATCGCGCGCCTCGCCCGCGAGCGCGGCGCGATCTTCGTGAAGGTCGATCCCGAGATCGGCGCCGAGGCGGCGGCGGAGCCCCTTCGCGAGGCGGGCTTCCGGCGCGCGCCCGACATCCAGCCCGTCCTCGCGACCCTCGAGGTCGACCTGGCGCCCGACGAGGACGCGCTCTTCGCCGGCCTCGAGAAGGACACCCGCTGGAGCGTCCGCCAGGCTGAGAAGAAAGGTGTGAGCGTGCGCGATGCCGAGGGCGAGAACGACCTGCGCGCGCTGTATGAGCTCTATGCCGAGACCGGCCGCCGGGCGGCCTTCATCACGCGCACCTGGGACTACTACCGCCGGATGTGGGGAGCGCTCGTCGCCGCCGGTCACGCGCGCGTGCGGATCGCGGAGCGCGGTGGGCGCGCGGTCGCCGGGGCGCTGGTCTGGCGCTGCGGCGAGCGCGAGGTCTACCAAAGCGCCGCCACGAACGACGAGGGGCGTACCGCCCACGCGGCCTACGTGCTGCTCTGGCGGTGCATCATCGCAGCGCGTCGGTCGGACGCCCGACGCTTCGACTTCGGCGGGATCCCCGTGGACGTGACGCGAAAGGACGATCCGATGTACGGCCCCTACCTCTTCAAGAAGGGTTTCGGCGGGACACCTCGGCGGTTTGCCGGCGCGCACGACACGGTGCCGAAGGAGCTCGCCTATCGCGCGTACGGCGTCGCCGAGCCGCTCTACACCGCGGCCCTCCGCCTCGCCGGGCGCCTCCACCCTTGAAGCTCGGCGCCCTCCTCGAGGCGACGGGGATAACGGTCCCCGAGGGGGCCGCCGCGGTCGACGTGCGCCAGATCGCGTACGACTCCCGGCGCGTCAGAGAGGGAGCGCTGTTCGTGGCCGTCCCCGGTTTTCACCGCGACGGGCACGTCTTCGCGGCCGACGCGGCCGGGCGCGGCGCGGTCGCGGTCGTGGCCGAGCATCCGGTGAACGTCAGCCTTCCCGTCGCGGTCGTCCCGGACGCGCGGGTCGCGCTGGCCGACCTCGCGGCGGAATTCTTCGACCACCCGACGCGGCGACTCAAGCTCGCGGCGGTTACGGGGACCGACGGGAAGACCACCACCGTGCACCTCGTGTCAGATGTGATCGAGGCGTCCGGCGCGCGCACCGGATTCGCCACGACCGTCGATTTCAAGCTCGCCGACCATCGCTGGGAGAACGAGACGCGGCAGACCACGCAGGAGGCGGTCGAGGTCCAGGAGTTCTTCGCCGAGCTGCTCGTCGCCGGGGGTACGTGGGGCGTCCTCGAAGCGACGAGCCATTCGCTCGCACTCCGCAAGCTCCGCGGTGTGGAGATCGATGTCGCGGTCTTCACGAACCTTTCTCCCGAGCACCTCGACTTCCATGGCACGCTGCAGAAGTACCTCGAGGCGAAGGGCGAGCTCTTCGCGATGCTCTCGGCGTCGGTCGACAAGGGCGTGCCGAAGACCGCGGTGCTGAACGCCGACGATCCGCGCTGGCGCTATCTCGCGGATCGCGCGGAGGGCGCGCGGATCGTGACGTACGGGGTCGACGCCCACGGCGACGTGCAGGGAACGATCCTCTCGTCGGACGCCGCGGGGTCGCGCCTGCGGATCACCCTCGCGGATTCGTCGGTCGAGCTCACGCTCCCGCTCGTGGGGCGCTTCAACGTGCACAACGCGCTCGCCGCCGCCGCCGCGGGCATGGCCGCGGGCGCCACGCTCCAGCAAGCGCGCGACGCGCTCTCGCGGGCCCGCGCGGTGCGCGGACGGATGGAGCGCGTCGAATGCGGGCAGCCCTTCAGCGTGATCGTCGACTACGCGCACACCCCCGAGTCACTCGACAAGGTGCTCGGCCTGCTCCGGCCGCTCACGAAGGGCAAGCTCATCGTGGTGTTCGGGAGCGCCGGCGAACGTGACCGCGCGAAGCGTCCGGCGCTCGCCGAGGTCGCGTCGAAGCACGCTGATCTCTTCGTCATCACGCAGGAGGACCCGCGTCTCGAGGAACCCGCGAAGATACTGGACGAGATCGAGGCCGGGGCGATCGGAGCGGGAAAGCGCCGTGGGACGGACTATCTGGTCATCGACGATCGCCGCGAAGCGATCGGCGAGGCCATTCGGCGCGCGTCACCGGAGGACACGGTCGTGCTGGCGGGGAAGGGGCACGAGGCGTCGATCATCGTCGGCGAGCAGAAGCGGCCCTACGACGAGGCAGGCGCGGCGCGCGACGCGCTGCGCGCGCTGGGCTTCGGATCGTGACCGGTCGAAGGATCCCCCGCGGGTCCAGCCGCGCGACCGCCGAGCAGACCCGTGCCTACGCCGTGCGAGCGGACGCGCTCGCATCGCAGCTCCGCGACGAGATCGCCACCGTCCCCGCGCGGCCCCACGGGCGCCCCGCCCTCGTCATCGTGATGGGCCTGCCGGGCGTCGGGAAGTCACATTGCGCGCGCCTGCTCTGCGAGCGGCTCGGCGCCGCCCACGTCGCGAGCGACGAGCTGCGCAGCCGCCTCTTCATCGCGCCGACGTACGCCGATGAGGAGAACCGCGCGATCTTCGCCGCGGCGACCTCGCTTGTCGACGCGCTTCTCGCGGAAGGTCACCGGGTCGTCCAGGACGCCACGAACCTGATCGCGCGGAACCGCGCGGCCACGGTCGCGGTCGCGCGCCGGCGGGGCGCCCCGGTCACGTACGTCCTCGTCACCGCCACGGATGAGGACGCCCGCGCGCGCCTCGCCTCCCGGCGCGGCTCTCGCGACGCGAACGACCACTCCGACGCGGACGAGCGTGTCTACGAGCGGATGCGCGCGCTGGCGTTCGAGCCTCCGGAGGAAGGCCACCTCGAGATCCGCAACGGGCCGCTGCTGATGGAGGACGTCCAGCGCATCGCGGCGGCCGTCGAGGTGGCAGGCTGATGCGCGTCCGTGAGCTCGTCTTCGGCGCGGCCGCGCTCACGTTGGTCGTCGTGTACGTCGTGCTCGGCTCGCGCGTCGCGCCGGCGTTCATGCCGCCCTCGAGCCCGACGCCGACGCCGTCCAAGCCGGTGACGCGCGTCCCGATCCCGACGGGGCCGAGCGTCAACGTCACCGGCACCATCGCGTTCGCGATCCGCGGCGACGTGTACCTGCTGTCGGGCGGCGGATACGTGCCGCTCACCTCGGATGGCCGCTCGCACCAGCCGAGCCTTTCTCCGGACGGGCGGATGGTGGCCTTCGCGCGGATCGAGGAGATCGACGGCAAGCGGCCGGTCGACGGGCAGATCGTTCCCGCGCAGCTGCGCTTCTCGAACGTCGTCCTCAAGGACTCGCGCGGCGGATCCGAGACCGTGCTCATCAACGGCCTCGTCAAGGAGGCGAACGGTTTCCACGAGGTCACCTGGTTCGACACGCCCGCCCTGTCGCCCGATGGCGAACGCGTCGCCGTGGTCGCGGACGATGGTGGCGGCTACTCGGATCTGCAGCTCTTCGACGCACAGACCGGCAAGCGCAGCGCGCTGCTCTCGCAGGGCTCGAACCTTGCCGATCCTTCGTGGTCTCCCGACGGAAAGACGATCGCGGTCACGTCCTACACGCTCGGCGGGCCGCGCATTCTCCTGGTAGCGGCCGACGGTCGAACCTCGAAGCAGGTGAAGGTCTCCGCCGACGGGGAGCCGTACCGGCCGTCGTATTCGCCGGACGGCGGCTGGCTGATCTACACGCTGCGGCACGAAGGGCGCAACGACCTGCACGCCGTGCAGGTGGCCGGCGGCACGAGGGACATCGCGCTGACGTCGGACGGAAAGAGCTGGAACGGCGTCTTCTCGCCGGACGGAAAGCAGATCGCGTTCCTGCGCGAGCGGGACGGCGTGATCGACATGTACTCCATGGACCTGTCGGACGCGCTGGCGGGCGGTTCGCCGAAGCCGGCCGTGAAGCTCACCCGCGGCGAGGGCATCGACGGCGCGAGCCGTCCCGCCTGGGGGAGCTAGCTCAGACCAGCCGCCGGCGGATCTGAGCAGAGAAGAAGTCCATCGCCGCGACCGTCACGACGATGAGGAAGATGATCAGCCCGGCCTTGTTGTACTGGAACAGGTTGATCGTCTGAAAGAGGTACTGCCCGATCCCTCCGCCGCCCACGAACCCGAGGACCGGCGCAAGCCGCACGTTCGCGTCCAGCCGGTAGATCGAGAACGAGATGAACGGGTTCACGATCTGCGGCAACACCGCGGCCCAGATCACCTGGAACCGGGTGGCGCCCGTGGCGGTGATCGCCTCGGGCGGTCCGGCGTCGATCCCCTCGATGGCTTCCGAGTACAGCTTGCCCAGGACGCCGACGTTGTGGAACGCGAGACCGAAGACACCCGCCGCGCTGCCGAGACCGAAGATGACCGAGAAGATGATGACGACGATGAGCACGTCGATCGACCGCATCACCGTGAAGAGGATCCGGGTCATCCCGTAGATCGCGGCGCCCACCGAGTTCCCCGTCATGACGTTGCGCGCCCCGAGGAACGCCAGGGGGAGCGCGAAGACGATCGAGAGAGCCGTCGCGACGATGCCGAGGAAGATCGTGACGACCATGAGCCCGCCGGCGGTGTCCCAGAACGTCTCGAACTCGTTCTGCGGGGTCAGGATCGAGAAGTCCCATTGGAGGAGGCTGACGATCCGGGTGCCCGCGTACTCCGGATTCGCGCGCGAGAGGTCGATGTCCAGCAGGCGGACGCCGACATAGAGGACGGCGAGCGCGGCGGCGATCACCGACCAGCGGCGCCAGTCGGTCAGCGGCGTGCGCCGCAGCTCCGGCGGGACGGGGAGACCGCGCGCGACGAAGTACTCGGCCACTAGCGGTCGGCGCCCGGGCCCAGGTGTTCGGCGACGGCCGCGTCCGTCGCGGCGTCGGACATGGTGCGCGCGTCCAAGAGTCGCCGCGCCTCCTCGGCGCGCTCCTCCTCCGCGGTACGCGTCACGCCGATCTCGACCTCGACGGCGTCCTCCCCGTAGATCTCCTTGAAGCGGCGCTCGTCGATCTCGGCCGGTTTTCCGTCGAACGCCACGCGGCCCGCCTTGAGCGCGATCACCCGCGTGCCGTAGCGGCGGGCGAGCGAGAGGAAGTGCAGCGAGCAGACCACGGTGATGCGGTCGGTCTTGTTGATCTCTTCGAGGTAGCGAAGCACTGAGTGGCTCGTCGCGGGATCGAGGCTGGCCACGGGCTCGTCGGCCAGCATGAGGTCGGGCTGCTGCATGAGCGCCCGCGCGATGCCCACGCGCTGCTGCTGGCCTCCCGAGAGGGCGTCGGCGCGGGCGTACGCCTTCTCCAGGATCGCGACCCGCTCGAGGTTCTCGAATGCCAGGGCGACGTCCTCGCGGGAAGGACGCGAAGCGATCGTGCGGAAGAAGGAGCGGTATCCCAGGCGGCCGGCGAGCACGTTCGCGAACACGGAAGACCGTCTCACGAGGTTGAACTGCTGAAAGATCATCCCGATGCGCCGGCGGATGCGCCGGAGCTCCGCGCCTTTCGCGATCGTCACGTCCGCACCGTCGAAGAGCACCTTGCCGCTCGTCGGCTCGACGAGCCGGTTGATGCACCGCAGCAGCGTCGACTTGCCCGAGCCCGAAAGCCCGATGAGAACGACGAACTCGCCCTGCCGGATGTCGAGGTCGATGCCGTCCAGCGCACGCGCGCCTCGCGGGTAGGTCTTTACGAGGTCACGGATCTCAACGAGCGCGGGCACTGCGGCTCAGGATAGAGACAAGAAGACCGCCGATCGTTCGGCGGTCTTCTCCGGTATTCCGTGCTCCGGTGGCCTAGGGCGACTTGGACGGCGACGGCGAGGGTGCGGCGGTCGCGGGCGGTCGTGGCGTCTTCGCCGCCTCGGCGGCGACGTCGATGCCGGCCAGCCGCGCGGCCTCGCGGATGGGGTCGTAGAACGTCGGCCCGACCTCCTGGAGGCCGTCCCACGCGAAGAGGTCCTTGTAGTTCTTCTTGCCGTCGTCGGTGGTCCCGTAGTCGAGGAGCGCCTTCTTGATCTGGTCGGCGACATCCTTCGGCAGATCCTTGCGCAGCGCGATCGCGTCGTTCGGGATCGGGCCGGCCTTGTCGATCACCTCGGTCGTCTCGAGGATGTTCGCGGGCATGCCGTCCGCGAGCTGCCTGGTCTGGAGGTCCTTCACGCGCGCGTCGATGAACATCGAAGCTCCGTCGACCTGCTTGTTGTAGACGGCGAGCACCGCCTGCGGGTGGCCCCCCGCGAAGATGACGTTATTGGCACCGAAGAAGGTCTTCGGGTCCTGGCTGGTCCTGTTCTTGATCAGAAGCGACGGAAAGAGATAGCCGGAGGCCGAGATCGCGTCGGTGAACGCGAACTTCTTTCCCTTGAGATCCGCGATCGTCTTGATGCCGCTGTCCTTGCGCACCAGGACCTGCGACTCGTAGGTCGTGGTGAGCTTGCCCTCGGCGTCCTTTCGCAGAGCCGCCGCGATGGGCGTCGCGCAGTTCTTGTCGAGCGCGAGCGTCATCTGGAGCGGCGCGATGAACGCGACGTCGACCTGGCCGGCGCAGACCGCGTCGATCTGCGCGGCGTAGCTCGTCGGCACGCTGACCTTCCAGTTGAGGCCGGTGGAGCGCCCGAGTGCGGCCGCGATGACGTTGCCCGTGGCGGTGAGCCGCTGCACCTCCTGTGACGGCGTGATCGCGAGATGGATCGGACGATCCTGAGAGCCGAGCTTCGGTCCAGCCGCTGGCGAGGGTCCGCCGGTTCCGGCGCCGCCGCACGCCGCGGCGAACACGAGACCCGCGGCCAGCGCCCACCCCAGCGGGCCGCGCACGGTGCTACGCATGGGTTCCCCTCCTTGTAGTGGAAGCGTTCGTATCATAGTCCGCTGAGTTGTCCTTCCTCGCCAAGCTCGGCGCGGCGTCACGCGCCCGCGGAAGCATCCTCTGTGTCGGTCTTGATCCCGAGCCGTCGTCGATCCCCGAAACGCGCGGCAGCGGACCACAAGCGGCCATCCGTTTCCTCGAGCGCATCGTCCGCGCGACCGCCCCGCACGTATGTGCGTATAAGCCCAACCTCGCGTTCTACGAGCGCTACGGGAGCGCGGCGGGGGAGATCCTCGCGCGCACGCTTCAGGCGATCCCGGACGGCGTGCCGGTGATCCTCGACGGGAAACGCGGCGACGTCCCGAACACGGCAGCCGCGTACGCCGATGCGCTGTTCGACACATTCCGCGCCGACGCCGCGACCGTCGCGCCCTACGTCGGCCTGGATGCGATCGCGCCATTCTGCGCCGCGGGCCGCTACGCGTTCGTGCTGGCGCGAACGAGCAATCCGGGGGCGCACGACTTCCAGGACCTCGAGGTCGCCGGCCGCCCCCTGTACGAGCGCGTCGTGGAGCGGTGTGTCGAGCGCTTTCCATCCGACCGCTGCGGCTTCGTCGTCGGCGCGACGTATCCGGAGGAGGCGCGGCGACTGCGCGCCCTCGCTCCGGATCATCTCTTCCTCATGCCCGGAGTCGGGGCGCAGGGCGGCGACCTGACCGCGGCGCTTGGCGCGGCGCTCGACGCTCAGGGTGGCGGTGTGCTCGTCTCCGCCTCGCGGGCGGTGCTGTACGCCGGGCGGGGCGAGGACTTCGAGCGTGCGGCCGGCGAGGCCGCCCGCGCGCTGCGGGACGCGGCGAACGCGGCACGTGCTGCTGCTACGTTGAGCAGCTGATGTTCGGCATCGGTACCGGCGAGCTGCTCCTCATCCTCGTCATCGCGCTCCTCGTGCTCGGGCCCGAGCGCATGCCGAAGGTCGCGCGCGACATCGGTCGCGTTGTCGGCGACCTGCGCAGGACCTCCGACGAGCTGCGCGAGGAGTTCCTGAACGCCGACAAGGTGCTGGAGCGGGCCGTGGACGTCACCGCGAAGCAAGATGCCGCGCCCGCGCTGCAGGCAGCGGCGCAAGCCACCGACACGGCGCCGGACCCCGCCGCCATCCCGGGCGAGACGGCGTTCGATCGCGAGATGCGCGAGGCTCGTGAGCGGCTTCGGGCCCAACGCGACGGGTCTTAGCCCCTTACAATTTCATCCGTGAACCGCGCTTTCCCCTGGCTTGTCGGCCTGGTGTTCGTGCTGTCGGTCTTCGTCGACATCCCGAAACACCAGTTCTCGTTCCCGTTCAACTGCCCGGGGATCTGCCTGCGCATCGGTGACTTCTCGGTCAACCAGGAGATCAAGACGCACCTCGGGCTGGACCTGCAGGGCGGCACGCAGCTCGTCCTTCAGATGAAGACGGAGGAGATCCCGGCCGGCCAGAGCGTCGCGGACTACAACGAGCGCGCCCGCAAGGTCATCGACCGGCGCATCAACGGCCTGGGCGTCTCCGAGCCGGTCATCCAGGCCATCGGCCAGGACAAGATCCTCCTGCAGCTGCCGGGCATCGACGACATCCAGCAGGCGAACGAGATCGCGACCAGGCAGGCCAAGCTCGAGATCAAGATCCCGGACAAGGACAATCCCGGCCAGTACAAGTCGATGACCCCGCCGCTGACCGGAGAGCATCTCAACCCGACCTACGTCTCGTTCGACAACGCGAACCAGCCGGTGGTCAACTTCGAGTTCACCGGCCCGGACTCGGATCGCTGGGTGCAGCTCTCGAAGGACTTCCTCCGGCAGCCGGTCCAGATCACGCTCGACGGCACCGAGATCTCCGCGCCGACCATCGATACCGTCTTCACGTCGGGCAAGGGGATCATCCAGGGCCGGTTCACCGTGGAGTCCGCCAAGCAGCTCTCGCTCTTGATCAACTCCGGCGCGTTGCCGGTCTCGCTGCAGGTCATCCAGTCCTCGCGTGTGGAGCCCACGCTGGGCCGTGACTCGGTGAACAAGAGCCTGGTCGCCGGGGCGATGGGGCTTCTGCTGGTCGCGTTCTTCATGGTCGCCTACTACCGCCTGCCCGGAGCGCTCGCGGTGTTCGCCCTCCTTTACTACACGGCCCTCACGTACGCGGTCTTCAGGCTGATTCCGGTCACGCTCACCCTCGCCGGCATCGCCGGCTTCATCCTCTCGATCGGTATGGCCGTCGACGCGAACGTGCTCACCTTCGAACGCCTCAAGGAAGAGCTGCGGAGCGGGAAATCGCTTCGGGTCGCGGTCGAGGAGGGGCGCAAGCGCGCGTTCCCGTCGATCCTCTACTCGAACCTCGCGACGATCATGTCCGCCGCGATCCTCTTCTACTTCGGGACCGGCACGGTGAAGGGGTTCGCTCTCACGCTCGGGATCGGCGTCGCCGTTTCGTTCTTCACGGCGGTCGTCGTGACGCAGATGCTGCTGCATGGTGCGATCGAGTTCGCATCGCTGCGCCGTCGCGCTCTCTACGGGGTCGAGGAGCGGGCGCCCGAATCGCCTCGCGACGGCCGCGAGCCTCGGCCGGCGCCGGCCGTCTAGCCGATGCTTTTCCACTTCGTCGAGCGCAAGTGGTGGTACTTCCTGCTCTCCGGGCTGCTGATCGTGCCCGGCGTCTTCTTCCTCGCGATCGGCGGTCTCAAGCCGGGCATCGAGTTCAAAGGCGGAACGCTGCTCGACATCACGTTCGCGACGACGCCCTCGTCGACCGAGCTCCATGATTTCTTCGGCGGCCTGGGTCACCCGGAAGCGACCGTGCAGGGTGTCGCCGGCGGGCGCATGGAGGTCCGCACCACCGAGATGCTTCCCAAGGAGCTGGGCGAGACGGAGGCGGCGCTCAAGGAGCGCTACGGGCAGGACACCCGGATGGACTCCTCGGTGGTGAGTCCGTCGTTCTCGGCGGAGCTGATCCAGAACGCGGTCAAGGCGATCGCCGTGGCGAGCGTGCTCATCGTCCTGCTCATCGCTTGGGCGTTCCGCAACTTCGGCTGGGGCGCGTTCCGCTACGGTCTCGCGGCGATCGTCTCGCTCCTCCATGACGCGGCGGTGGTCCTGGGAATCTTCGCGATCCTCGGCTACTTCCTCCATGTGGAAGTCGACAGCCTGTTCGTCACCGCGGTGCTGACGATCATCGGTTTCTCCGTCCACGACACCATCGTCGTCTTCGACCGGATCCGCGAGAACCTTCGGCTGAACCCCGGTGAGGCGCTCAACCCGGTGATCAACTTCTCGATCATGCAGACGCTGGCGCGGTCCGTGATCACCTCGCTCACCGTCGTGTTCACCTTGCTCGCCCTCTTCCTGTTCGGCGGGTACTCGGTGCGCAACTTCGCGCTCGCGCTGCTCATCGGGATCGTGTCGGGGACGTATTCGTCGATCTTCAACGCCAGTCAGATCGTCTCCCTATGGCAGGAGGTCGAGGACCGCCTGCGCCACCGCGCTCTGACGCCCGCGAGCTAGCCATAGCCCGCGGCGAATCTGTCGCCGTCAACCGCCGGTGAAGCGGCAGATCGCCCTCGTCATCGTCGTCCTGGCGATCGCGCTGCTCTGGCGTCCCGTCCTCCGACCGGTCGGTGCGGGCGCGATCATCATCGGCGGCATCTACTCGAGCGCGCTCCTCGATCGAAACCTCGCCGCCCTCGTGACGCCGGCGCCGAGACTCGAGGACGCGCCCGAGCTCGTGGGTCCGCAGCGCATGCGCGTGACGTGGTGGATCCCCGGGTGGGGTGAGCGCCACCCCGGCGTGATGCTCGTGAACGGGGCGACACCGGTCGGCAACGACGACATCGAGACGCGCCGCCTCGGCGAGGCGCTCGCGCGTGGGGGATTCCTCGTGATGCTCCCGGAGTTCCCGTTCCTCAAGGACGGGACGCTCGAGCGCGAGGCGCCCGCGATCATCGACGCGGCGTTCGCGCGACTCGTCGCGCGCCCCGAGACGAGAGGCCAGGCGAAGGGGGCGTTCGGGTTCTCGGTGGGCGGCGGCCTGCTCCTGGCCGCGGCGTCGCGTCCGGGCGCGCTCGCCGACGCGTCGTACGTCGGTGCACTCGGGGCGTACTACGACCTCGACACCTATCTCGCGAGCGTGCTCTCAGGTACGCAGCGCCGGAACGGCACGCTCGAGCCGTGGGACGCCGACGGCGAGGTGCGGCTCCGACTACCTGTGGCGGCGGCCCAGGCGCTCGCCGACCCCCGCGATCGCGATCAGGTCATCGAGGCGCTACGCGCGGGCGGCGGCCGCGTGAGCGGCGAACCGCCCAGCGGTCTCGGCAGCGAAGCCGTCTCACTCTGGCGTGCGCTCACCGCGACGGAGTACGACGCCGCGCTCACGCGTCTCCGTCAGCTGCCCGGTCCGCTCCGCGAGGTGCTCGATGTCCTTTCTCCGCGAGCGACCTGGTCGACGCTCCGCGCTCCCGTCTTCTGGCTGCACGACGTCGGCGATCGGTTCGAGCCGGTGAGCGAGGCGGAGACGGCGGCTGCGGCACCGCGCCCGGGGCCGACCCGCATCCAGCTGACCGCGCTGCTCTCGCACGCCGCCGCGCTCGGTGCCGGCGCGCGCGAAAAAGGTGTCGATTTCTGGTCGACCGAACTTAGCGGACTCTTATTCTTCGCGGCTGCGACGCTTTCGGCGGGCGGATGAGCACGTAGACGCGCGTAGACTCTGCATATGGCGCTGCGGCTCTTAAGGAGCTCGGTGGCGACGGTGGTGGTGGGGATCCTGTTGGGGTTCCTCATCGCATCGGCTATTGGCGTGATCGCGCAGGACAACGGCTTCTTCGGAGGCAACGGCGAATCGCCGGTCGCCCGCGCGTACATGCTTGGGCTGCTGCAGCGCGATCCAAACTCGATGTCCAGCGTCCGGCCGCAGCAGGGGATCGCGCAGCGCGCGTCGGAGCTGCAGGGCGCGGAGACAAGCAGGTCGGGCAGCGCAGCGATCCAACCGCTCTCACTCACGTATGTCGGCGGATCGACCATGGGATCGCTGTCGATCCACATCTACGCCGTCGGCCTTCGCAATGCCTCCGGAGTCGACCAGTTCTTCCCGCTCGCCCTGACGATCTCGAGCGGCAAGGTGATCCGCAGTGAGTGAGACACGCGCCTGGGGCACGCTCGCCCTGTTCGTGTTCGGCATGGTCATCGGCGTGGCGGCCCACCAGTTCGCCGAACGGGGGCCAGGCGAGAATCCGTACCCGTCGCTCCCCAAGACGGACGAACCGGCCGCGGCCCACCATGTCGTCGCGGCGATCGCCGCCGACGACGCGCGTTCGCTCTCGAAGCTGCTGTCGGCTGACCTGCTGGGCGATCTCGACTCGGCGTTGCGGCCCATCATCGATGTCCGCGGCACGAAGTTCGTGGGCGCAGTCGAGAGCGAAGGCCGCCTGCTCTCCGCCTATGTCGCGACCGGAAAGACCGCGGATGGTATCGACTTCGTCGTCGGGTTCGTGCTGCGCGTCGCGAACGACCAGGTGGTAGGTGTGAATTGACTCCGACCAATGCCGTGAACTACTTCGCCTTCTTGCTGCACCGGAACATGCGCCGGCTGCTGATCCTGCTCGGGATCGTCGCGCTGGCGATCTTCTTCTACGGATTCCGGAGCATCTGGGAAGGCTTGGGCGCGTTCATCGCGAACAGCCCGAACTTCCTCATCCAGCTGATCGTCCTGATGGTGATCAACATCGGGATGTTCTGGGGACTCATGTTCTTCCTCTCGCGTCCACGCTCGTACACGGTGACACCGGACGACCCGCAGATCGGGCTGTCGTTCAACGACTATCGCGGCCAGCCGGACCTCGTCGATCACGCCAAGACGCTCGTGCGCATCCTCGGCGGAGTTGAGCGATTCAAGCTGGCCGGAGGCGAGATGCCGAAGGGCATGCTCCTCTCGGGACAGCCGGGCACCGGGAAGACGTTCCTCGCCGGCGTCGTGGCCGCCGAAGCGAAGCTTCCTTTCATCTACGTCGACGCGTCCGGCTTGCGGAGCATGTGGATGGGGATGGACGCGCTCATGATCATGCAGCTCTTCGGCAAGGCGCGCCGGCTGGCCCGCAAGTACGCGAAGCCGGGAACGCCGGGCTGCTGCATCCTCTTCCTCGACGAGGTCGACTCGATCGGTATGGCGCGTGGTGGTGTCATGGGCGGTCAGATGGCGACGACCGCGGGCTTCATGGGCATGGGGGGCATGGGTCTCAACACCCTCCTCAATCAGATGGACTCGCTTGGCCAGCAACTCGAGGATCGGTGGAGCAGGCGGCTTCTGCGCACCCTTGGCTTCATCCAGGGTCCAGTCTCGCCAAGGCCTCTCGTCTTCGTCATCGGCGCGACGAACCGTCCCGACGTGCTCGACTCGGCCCTCGTGCGGCCCGGTCGGCTCGACCGGACACTCATCGTCTTCACGCCGGACGGCGAGGGCCGCAAGGACATCATCCAGCACTACCTGAGCAAGAAGGCCCACGACGAGACGTGCGACGTCGAGATGATGGCGCAGGACTCGATCGGTTGGACCCCGATCCACATCCGGACGATCATCAACGAGGCCCTGATCATCGCGCACGAAGATGGCCGGGATAAGCTCACCTACAAGGACTGGCTGGCCTCGATAGACATGCGCTTCCTCGGCCTCAAGCAGCCGATCGCGAAGATGTCAGAAGACGACAAGCGCGCGGTCGCGTATCACGAGGCCGGTCACGCGGTCGTCACGCATTACCTCAAGCCCGAGGACCGTATGCAGAAGGCGTCGATCGTGCGCCGAGGCGAGACGCTGGGCGTGGTCTCGTGGTCGGAGCGCGAGGAGCGTCACCAGCTCCACGCCCGCCAGATCGAGACGGACATCATGAGCTCGCTCGGGTCCCGCGCCGTGGAGGAGCTCATCCTTCACACGAAACTCGCCGGCGCGAGCTCGGACCTGCAACAGGCCACGAATCGCGCCATCACCTACGTCGCCCGTTTGGGCATGGGCTCCACGCTCCTGGTCGCGCCCGCGAGCGCGATGGGCGTTCCAGAGCCGGTGCTGATCCTCGCGGATGACCTGCTGCAGCAGCTCTTCGAGGAGACGAAGCGGCTCATCCAGGAGAAGGAATTCGCCGTCCACGCGGTCGCCGCGGCCCTCATCCAGCGGCAGGAGCTCATCGGCTCGGAGCTGGACGAGATCTTCGTGTACGCCGAAGAGGCGAACCCGGAGAAGGCCGCGCCTTTCCAACGGAAGCCCGTCGTCCTGAAGAAGATCTCCGAGCTCATGGACACGCGGAGCAACGGGCATGTTCCGATGCTCGCGATCCCAGGCGCGCAGCCGGTGCCGGGTCAGCCGGTGCCGCCGGGTCAGCCAGGTCCGGGCCAGCCCGGGCCAGGCCCCTATCCGCCTGTGCCGGTCCCACCAACGGGGACGGGCGGGGGTTCCGGCTAGAGCCCGTACGCCTTCGCCAGCTGTGCGAGGGTGACGAACCGGAGGGGTCCGGCATCGCGGTCGTAGCGCAGCGGCTCGAACGCCGCGAAGAGCGCGTCGATGGCCGCGCGCTCGGTCGCGTCGATCGTCCCCGGGTGACTCACGATGGTGATCGCGCGGCGCTCCTTGGCGGCCTCGCCGGCGCGGGCGAGAAAGGCCAGGTCGGCCCGGATGACCGGCTGGATCGTCCGCGCGTCATGCGCATAGGTGTTGCCGCCGATCGTCGGCGCCTCGAGGAGCGGGAGATCGCCCGGCGCGTTGGCGTCGGTGGGGGATGGCCGGTAGGGCTGCGCATCGCTGGCGAGGGTCCACGGATAGGGCAACCGTCCGAACGCGCCCGCGGGCACCGCGCTGCAATCGGCCATAAAGCCCGCCGCGGCGAGCGCGCGCAGATTCGCGGCGTTCGCGAACTGACCGCCGCCGCGGAACGTGACCGGTCGTGGGAGCCCCCGCTCGTTCATGAGCCGCAGCGCGTGGTCAAGCAGAGTCTTCGTCTCGCTCTCGGTGTATGCGGTGAGCGGTACGTCGTAACCGTCGCTCCGGCCGGCCCAGCTCGGTGAGGTCCGCGGGATGAGTCCCGCGGCCCGCACGAAATCGGTCCACATGTGGAGGTGCAAAGAGACCTCGTCGCCGACCGCGGCGCGCGCCTTGGTCCAGGCGAGCATCGCGTCCGCGCGAGCCGGGCTCACCTGGGCGGTGGTCCAAGCCCGCGGGTTCCACATCACGGTCATGGGTACCCTGTGGCGGTCGGCGATAGCCGCGGTGTTTGCCATCTCGGTGTCGCCGGCGGCGTCGCCCTCGAAATCGAGCGTCCAGACGACGTACTCCGGGGCTGAGAGCGTGAAGTCCCTCGTCGCGAGCACCGCATCTGTGCCGTCCCGCAAGGCGACGACGATCTCGATGCGCTGAGGGCCCGGCGGCGCCCCATCGAGCGGCATCGTGCCGCCCCATGAGCTCGGCAGCTGGGCGTTCCTCGCGAGGTCCGCGACGCGGCCGTTCGACCGCAGGCGTGCGCGGGGCCGGCCGGCGGTCGGGTCCGAGTCGGGGAAGGTGACGGCGATGCGCGCGTCTTCGCGGAACGTCGGATCCGGGTGCACGTACCAGAGCCGGAGGGGGCCGAAGATCGCGTGGGGCGGACTCGCGAGCCCGGCGCTCGCGGCCGGGCGCGGAGTCGTCGACGGCGCCTGGCTCGGCGAAACGCTGGTCGGCGCGGTCGCGGTTTGCGCGCAGCCGGTGGCGGCGAGCAGGAGAACGAACAGGCGTGCGGGATACTTGAAGGTCAAATATGGCCTTCGCGGCGCAGCGGCGCTGGATCATGCCCACGGCGAGCCGGGATGTCCCGGATGGTATCCCCGCGCTCGTCGCGCAGGTGCTCGCCTGCCGAGGCCTCGCAGCGGCCGACATGGCCGCGTTCCTCGCGGCCCGGCCGACCGAAGACGGCCCGCCGATGCTCGATCTCGATCGAGCGGTCGAGCGGCTCCGTCGTGCGCTCGCGGCTCGCGAGCGCATCGTCGTCTACGGGGACTACGACGTCGACGGCATCGCAGGGTCGGCCATCCTCGTGCGGGCATTCCGTCATCTGGGCGCGACCGTCGGCGCGTACATCCCGAACCGGTATGAAGAGGGCTACGGCCTGAATTCATCGGCCCTTGGGCAGCTGGCGGTGGACGGGGCGCAGGTCATCGTGACCGTCGACTGCGGGATCACCGCCGCGGCGGAGGCCGCGGTCGCGCTGGAGCTCGGGATCGATCTCATCGTGACCGATCACCATCACCCGCCCACGGAGCTGCCCCGCGCCTACGCTCTCGTGAATCCGCGGCGGCCAGGCGATCCGTCGCTCGACAAGGATCTGGCCGGGGCGGGCGTCGCGCTCGCGCTCGCGAAGCGTCTCCTGGGCGAGCTCGGCATTGCCTTGCGGCAGGACGAACTCCTGCAGCTCTGCGCCC
The DNA here is from genome assembly GCA_036002305.1 of Candidatus Limnocylindria bacterium. Taxonomy (GTDB): domain Bacteria; phylum Chloroflexota; class Limnocylindria; order P2-11E; family P2-11E; genus 3-1-20CM-2-70-9. Next base: position 14,748 of record DASYTL010000023.1, on the reverse strand, counting down.
TCGCCACGGTCGCGGACGTCGTCCCGCTGCGCGGCGGGAACCGCGTCCTCACCCGTACCGGGCTCGAGGCGCTCAACCGAGCGCCGATCGTGGGCGTCCGCGCGCTCGTCGAGCGAAGCGGCCTCCGGCTCGGACGGGTGGGCGCGATGGACATCGGGTTCGTCATCGGGCCGCGCCTCAACGCCGCGGGGCGCATCGCCGACGCGGAGGACGCGCTCCGGCTCCTGCTTACCGAGGACGCCGCTGAGGCGAAGGACCTTGCCGAGCGGCTCGAGCAGCGGAACGCCGAGCGGCAGGAGCTCACGCGCCAGGTCGTCGCCGGCGCGCGCGAGCGCGCCGAGGAGCGGCCCGACGCCTGGGCGACGGTCGTCGCCGATCGGGAGTGGCCGGCGGGCATCGTCGGCCTCGGGGCCTCGCGGCTCGTCGAGGACTACGGCCGCCCCGCCGTCGTGATCGCGATCGACGGGGACGAGGGCAAGGGATCGTGCCGCTCGATCCCGGGCGTCCACATCGCCGAGGCGCTCGGCGATTGCCACGACATCCTCATCAAGCACGGCGGTCACGCCATGGCCGCCGGATTCTCCGTCGCGGTCGACCGCATCCCGGAGCTCATCCTGCGGCTCGACGCGGTCGTGCGCGAGCGCCTTCGCGGGGAGCGGCCGATCCCGACCATCCGCGTCGACGCGGAGATCGCCCCCGAGCTGCTCACCGCCCGGCTCGCGCTCGAGCTCGCCGCGCTCGAGCCCTGCGGGGCGGGGAATCCGCGACCGTATCTGCTCGTGCGCGACGTGCGCGTCTACGACATCCGCCAGGTCGGAGCCGACGCGGACCACCTGCGCTGCAAGGTGACGGTCGGCCGCTTCACGTTCGACGCCATGGCCTTCCGGCGCGGCGGCCATGTCGAGGCCATGAACGATGCGGGCAGGGTCGACGCGGTCGTCACCATCGGGACCGGCCTCCGCGGCTTCGTCGAGCTCGAGCTCAAGGACTTCGGCCCGGTGGGCACGGCGGCGCAAATGGAAGGCATGGGGGTCCGAGGGAGCCTCGCCCCGTCGATCGCCTGATGGCGGAGCGGGCGTCGGCGATAACCGCGCGGATCGTCGGCATCACCGACCGGCTTCGTCCCCAGCGCCATGCGAACGTAGACGGCGACGCGCTCGCGCGCGAGATCCTTCGCCACTACCCGGAGGGAGACGCGGAGCTGGTGCGCCGCGCTTACGCATATGCCGCGGAGGCGCACGCGGGCCAGAAGCGCATCTCCGGGGAGCCGTACATCACGCACCCGGCGGCCGTCGCGATGCTGGTGGCCGAGCTGGGCATGGACCCGGCCACGGTCGCCGCCGCTCTGCTCCACGACGTTCCCGAGGACACCGCGAAGAAGGTCGAGGACGTGCGGCGCGACTTCGGCGAGGAGATCGGCCGGCTCGTCGACGGGGTGACGAAGCTGTCCCGGCTCTCGGGCCAGTCCCGCGACGAACATCAGGCCGAGAACATCCGCAAGATGCTGCTGGCCATGGCCGACGACCTCCGCGTCGTGGTCATCAAGCTCTGCGACCGGCTCCACAACATGCGCACGCTCGCGCCGCTGCCGCCCGAAAAGCAGAAGCGGATCGCCCGGCAGACGATGGACATCTACGCTCCGCTCGCCCACCGCCTCGGCATCTGGCAGATCAAGTGGGAGCTCGAGGACCTGGCCTTCAAGTACCTCGAGCCCGAGAACTACCGCGAGGTGGCCGAGCAGCTCGCCGCGCGGCGCCAGGTCCGCGAGCGCTACATCAACGAGACGATGAAGACCCTGGCCACTGAGCTCGAGAAGGCCGGCGTCCGCGCGGAGCTCTCCGGCCGCGCGAAGCACCTCTGGTCTATCGCGCAGAAGATGCGTCGCAAGGGCGTCGGCTTCGAGGAGGTCTACGACGTCCTCGCGATCCGCGTGATCGTGAACGACGTTCCCTCGTGCTACGCGGCGCTCGGCGTCGTGCACACGCTGTGGCCGCCGATCCCCGGCCAGTTCGACGACTACATCGCGGTGCCGAAGGCGAACATGTACCAGTCGCTCCACACCGCGGTCATCGGCACCGGCGGGCAGCCGGTCGAGATCCAGGTGCGCACTCGCGATATGCACGACCTCGCCGAGTACGGCATCGCGGCTCACTGGCGGTACAAGGAGGGCGGCAAGGGCGACCGAGACTACGAGTCGAAGCTGGCGTGGGTCCGGCAGCTCCTGGAGTGGCAGCACGACGTCGCCGACGCCCAGGAGTTCGTCGAGTCGCTGAAGGTCGACGTCTTCCAGGACGAGGTCTTCGTCTTCACCCCGAAGGGCGAGGTCAAGGGCCTTCCCGCCGGATCGACGCCGATCGACTTCGCCTACCGCATCCATACCGATGTCGGCCACCGCACGATCGGCGCGAAGGTGAATGGACGCATCGTGCCCCTCGACCACCGTCTCGCATCCGGCGACATCGTCGAGATCGTCACCAGCAAGGCGGCACGCGGCCCGTCGCGGGATTGGCTCTCGATGGTCCGCACGCCCGGTGCGCGCGAGAAGATCCGGCAATGGTTCAAGCGGGCCGAGCGCGACGAGAACGTGACCCACGGCAAGGACCTCCTGGACAAGGAGCTCAAGCGCATCTCGCAGACGACACTCGGCGACATCTCCGACGAGGACCTCCGCCGGGTGACCGAGGCTCTGAACCTTCACGACGTGGACACGCTCTTCGCCTCGCTCGGGTACGGCGCCCTCACCGCGGCGCAGGTGGTGACACGCCTCGGCATCACCGACGACACCCAGCTCGCGATCCCCGAGGTCGCGCCGCCCCTCCCGCCGGACACCTCTCGCGGCGGCGTGAACGTGAAGGGCGTGGGCGACCTGCTCGTCCGGTTCGGGGTGTGCTGCAACCCGGTGCCCGGGGACAAGATCGTCGGCTACATCACACGCGGCCGCGGCGTCACCGTCCATCGCGCGGACTGCTCGAACGTGAAAGGCACCGCCGACAAGGAGCGCTTCGTCGAGGTCGAGTGGGAGCGCTCGATGGCGCGGACGTACCCCGTCGCGATCCGGATCGAGGGTTGGGACCGCGAGGGGTTCCTACGCGACGTCGCCGGCGTGATCAGCGAGAACCAGGTGAACCTGCTCGCGCTTTCGGCGCAGGCAAACCCCGACAAGACCGCGACCGTCAACGCCACGCTCCAGGTGACGAGCGTCGAGCAGCTCTCGCGGGTGCTCGCCAAGCTCGAGGGCGTGCGCGACGTCTTCAGCGTCCATCGCGACGGCCGCTAGGCCGGGGCCGGGTTGCGCCGAGCGAGCTACCTCTCCGCCGTCGCGGCGCTTGCGCTCGCGGGCGTTCTCGCGCTCGCCGCGGCGGCTTTCGCGTCGGCGCACGCTCTCGATCCGGTCCTCCCGGTCGATGTTCGCGTCCTGCTTGTGGTCCACGAGGCGGCCCACTGGGCCGTCGGCGGTGCGCTCTTCGTCCTCGCCGCGGCGCGGCTTGGCCGCCGGCCGGCCGACGCCTGGATCGCGTCGGCGCTCGGCGCGGTCGTCATCACCGTCGCGTCGTTCAATGCGCAGAGCGTCCCGCCTCCGCTGCTGCTCGCGGCTGCGATCGCCGGCGCCGCCGCTCCGTGGCCGGCGATCCTCCTGCCGCCAGCGCTTGCGCGATCGCTCCTGGTCATCGCGAACCTCGCCCTGATCGGCATGGCGCCGGTCCTCGCCGGTCCGCTCGCGCTCCCGTTCTGGCTCCGCACGTTCGCGCCGATCGACCCGCTCACCATCCCGACGTGGCTCGCGAACCTCCCGCTCCAATGGCCGTGGATCGTCGCAGGCGCGCCGGTCCTCTTCGGAGTGCTGGACAGCGGCCCCGCGGGTTGCTGCGCGGTCGTTCCGGTCCACAGCCATCTCCTCGTCACCGTCCCTGCCGCGGTCGTCGGGTCGTTCGTGTGGTACGGCGGCCGCCGTCGCCACGAAGCGCCGTACGCGTGGCATGGGCCGGCGGGGAAAGCCACGCGGCGCGGTTGATGAGTCACACTTCCCAATAGACTGCAGACCTCGTGAGTCTCGCTTCCCCTGTCGCGACCCAGGCCGCGTGGAAGCGTCGCTATCGCGCGCTCCGGACCGGCTTTCCATCGTGGTCGCGCGACGATCCCGATCGGCTCGTCTACCTCTCGAACGCCGGCGGACGTTTCGAGGTCTACGCCTGGGATCGCCGCACCGGCCGCCACCGCCAGGTGACCGACCGTCCCGAGGGCACGGGCTACCGGGTGCCGAGCCGCATCGATCCGTCGGGCGAGGGGATCTGGTGGTTCGACGACGACAAGGGCAACGAGCTCGGCCGCTGGCGGCGCGAGCCCTTCGCTGGCGGCGTCGCGCGCGCCATCGCGGGCGAGCTCGCGCCGGCATACAGCGCTGGGCTCGCGGTGGGCTCGGGCTTTGCGGTCCTCGGCCGGTCGCACGACGAGGGCACGACGATGTACCTGCTCCGGGATGGCGAGCCTCCCCGGCTCATCTACCGAAACGCGCAGAGCGCGTCGGTCGTCGCCCTTTCGCCCGATGAGCGGCTCCTCGCGATCTGGCACGCCGAGCACGGCGACAGCCGCAACCCCGCGGTGCGCGTGCTCGATCTCGGCGGCGCCACCGTGGCCGAGCTCTGGGACGGACCCGGGAAGGGCCTCGAGCCCGTCCGCTGGTCGCCCGTGCGCGGCGATCCGCGGCTTCTCCTCATGCACGACCGGCGCGGCAGGCAGCAGCCGCTGATCCTCGATGCATCGAGCGGCACGAGCGAGGACATCGTGCTCGATCTCGCAGGCGACGCCTTCGCCGATTGGTATCCCGACGGCCAGGCGCTCCTCATCGGCCACGAGCGGCGCGGCCGCGGCGAGCTCCACCGCTTCGACCTCCGGACGCGTTCGCTCACTCGCCTCGACACCGCGCCCGGCTCGATCCAGGCGGCGCGGGTGCGGCCCGACGGCGAGGTCTGGTACCAGTGGAGCGATGCCGCGACGCCGACTGAGATCAGGTCGCTCGGTGGGGATGTCGTCCTGCGCCCTGCCGGCGAGCGCGCGCCAGCGGGCGTGCGCTATACGGACCACGACGTGGACGGGATCCATGTCTTCGTGGCCGAGCCCGCCGCCTCGCGGCCGCACCCGACGATCTTCATCGTGCACGGCGGGCCCGAGGCCCACGACCAGGACCTGTTCTCTCCGGCGGTGCAGGCGTGGGTCGACCACGGGTTCGCGGTCGCGCTCGTCAATTACCGGGGATCGTCCGGCTACGGGAAGGCGTGGCGCGACGCGATCGTCGGCCGCGTCGGGCTCACCGAGCTCGAGGACCTCGCGAGGGTCCATGACTGGGGCGTGCGCGGAGGCCTCATCGACGCGAAGCGGACGATCCTCTCGGGAGGATCGTGGGGCGGCTACCTGACCCTCCTCGGCCTCGGCGTTCAGCCGGAGCGCTGGTCGCTGGGCATCGCGATCGTGCCGGTGGGGGACTACATCGCGGCGTACGAAGACTCGATGGAGCTGCTCAAGAAGTACGACGACGCGTATCACGGCGGGAGCCCGAGCGAGGTCCCCGAGAGCTACCGGCAGAGCAACCCGCTGACCTACGCGACCCACGTGAACGTGCCCGTCCTCATGGTCGTCGGGCGGAACGATCCGCGCTGCCCGTCCCGCAGCGTCGACGTCTACGAGGCACGCCTGCGCGAGCTCGGCAAGCCCTTCGAGGAGTACCGCTACGACGCGGGGCACGGCTCTCTGGTCGTCGAGGAGCAGATCCGTCAGATCGAGCGGCAGCTCGCGTTCGCCGCGAAACACCTGGGGACCACGGCGCCGCTCGCGTGATCCAGCGGCCGAGAGTCCTCGTCGTGGAGGACGACGCCGACACCCTCGCCGCGATGGCGACCATCCTCCGCGAGACGGACGCGTTCTCGGTGTGGGTCGCGCGGAGCGGCGACCAGGCCCTCGAGGTCGCGGACGAGATCGGCTTCAACGCGGATGTTGTGGTGCTCGATATCGATCTCGGACCCGCCATGAGAGGTGATCAGTTCGCCGAGGAGTACCGTCAGCGTGCGGGACGGCCGACGCCCTTCGTCGTGGTCAGCGGCCTCCCGCACGCTCGTGACATCGCGCGGGCGATCGGTGCCGCGCTCACGCTCCCCAAACCGTTCGAGGCCGACGAGCTCGTGAACGCGGTCCGGCTGCTCGTCTCGTGATCACATCGGTCTGCGAGGCATTCGCAAAGCGACGAGGCCGAGACCCCAGGAACCCGTCGCGCTCGCGGTCCTGAGCTACGACGCGTGTGCTGCGGTCGCCTCGCGGCGCGCGCGTGGAGCTCTTCCAGGATCCGGTCGATCCGCGCGATCTGGGCCAACGACCGCTCGAGCGCCTTCGTGGCGCGCGAAGGGTCCGACGTGAAGACCCGCTTCGCGATCTGAACCTCGCCGCTGATCACGCTGAGCGGCTGTCGAAGCTCGTGGACGACGGTCCAGAAGAAATCGACCTCGTACCCCGCCGGCGCCTTCACGGCGTGCCTCCGCCGAGCGGCGGGGTCATGACGATCACGCGGACCGCGGGCAGCTCCGAGGCGAGGATGCGCGCGATGGCCGCGCCGCCGAAGCACGGCATGTCCGCGTCGAGCAGAGCGACGTCGGGTCGCAGCCAGCGCGCGAGCTGAAGCGCGACCTCGCCGTCGTCCGCTTCGCCGACGACGTCGATCTGGGGATCGTTCTCCATGCGTGCCCGCAGCGATCGGCGGAACTCGGCGTCGCCGTCGCCGATGAGGAGGCTGATCCGACGGCGATCGGAGCGGCGCGCGGAGCGGGGACCTGGGCCGGCCCCGCTCCGCGTAACACGGGGGGAGAGGAGCGATATCACCGTACTGACTATTCGGCGCGACCGTGAGGGGGCGCAAGGTCCCATTCGGGTACGTCCGACCGCGGCGCACCCAGCACGTACCCAAAAGGGACCTTGTCACGAGGAACGGCGGCGCGATAGTTCAACGTGATGCTCGGGTCGAGCTCACATCGGGTCCGCGTCCTCGTGGCGGAGGAACATCCTTCCGTACGCGAGAACCTCCGCTATCTGATCGATACGGAGCCGGACATGGAATGCGTCGGCGTCGCGAAGTCGGGCCGTCAGTGCCTCACGCTCTGCGATCAGCTGCGGCCAGAGGTGCTGATCGTCGACGAGATCCTGCCGGGCGCGGACGGCATCGCGGTCGCCGCGATCCTCGGGCGCCATCGGCCTGAGATCCGCGTGGTGATGTACGTGTTCGATGAAAGAGTGTGTGAGGTGGCGCGTGGAGTCGGGGCTGTTGCGTGCGTCGCGAAGGACCTGCGCTACGACGTGCTCCTGGGAGCGGTCAGGCAGGCCGCGCCCGATCGTGCGAGATCGAACTAGCGGCTGAGCCTTCGGCCGGGGCTGGATCGTTCGAAACGTCGAGGAAGAAAACGACCAAGCCCGCGAGCTTGTTCGCGCCGTCGTACATCGGACTCGTGAAGACGTCCACGAGCCGCCACGTTCTCCCGAAGCTGACGAAGTCATGCAGCGCAACGCGCCTCGCCACTCGCGGCTCGCCTGTGGCGAGGGTTTCGTCGGCGCTGCGCTCGACGCTCCGTCGCGGGGCCGGACGAAGCAGCTCGGCGAGCCGGCGGCCTGGGGAGATCTCGGGCAGGACCCGGTGCGCCGCCGCGTTCGCGTATTCGAGGTGGTGCTCGGGGCCCCGTGTCACAAACGCGGGGACCGGGACTGCGTCGAGGAGGCTCAGCGCATTCGGCCCGCGGGCACGATCGCGTCGAGCGGCCGAAGTTTCGAGCGCCTGCCGCGCCAGGGCCGTCCGGCTCGGAGCGTCGAGCTTGGCGAGCAGTCGTGAGATGACCCGTTTCACCGCGTCGGGCCCGATACCGAGCGCGGCACCGATCTCCTTGTTGGTGAGTCCGCGGATCAGCAGGCCGAGCACTTGTCGCTGACGCGGGGTCAGCGCCGGATCGCTCACCCGGCCGCGCCCATCAGCCTCGACCCGGTGGTTGCCGCGCAGCGGCACGGGGGCGAGGAGCGCCATCCGCCGGCGCTCGATCCGGGGTGGCTCGGCGGCGTGAGTCACGGCTGCGATTCGCCCATCGCGAAGGCGCGATGTCCGCTCCCGGTCCGCTTCGCCTCGTACATCGCGGAGTCCGCGGCCGCGAGGAGACTCTCGGCGTCGCGGCCCTGCTCCGGGAAGACGGCGATGCCGATGCTCGCGCCGACGCAGCGTGTCCGTTCGTCGATGGCTATCGGCCGACCAATGAGCTCCGACAACCCACGCGCGGCTTCGATCGCTCCCAGAAGCGGCGTCGAGGGGAGGAGGACGACGAACTCGTCCCCGCCGAGACGCGCCGCCGTGTCGCTTTCCCGGAGCGCACCCTGGAGGCGGCGCGCGACCTCCCTCAGCACTTCATCCCCGGCGTGATGCCCCCACGTGTCGTTCACCACTTTGAATCCGTCGAGGTCGACCAGCAGGAGGCTGAGCGGCGTGAGCTGGCGCTGCGCGATCGCGATCGCGGATGCCAGCCGATCATCCAGCAGCGTTCGATTGGGCAGACCCGTCAGGGCGTCATGCAGCGCCCGCTCGCGCAGCTCGGCCTCTGCTTTCTCGCGCGCCGTCGCGTCGCGCAGGATCCAGACGTGCCGATCGTGCTCGTCGGCGCGCGCGTCACGTCGCTGTACATCGACCTCGACCAGGGCGCCGCCTCGGGTCCGCAGCTTCGCGCGGAACGGTCCGTGATCGCCGGCCGGGCGCGACCGGTCGCCTCCGACGACGAGGATGTCCTCGATCGCTCCGGTCCGCGAGAGGTCCTCGGCGCGATATCCCGTCAGCTCCTCGAAAGCCCGGTTCCAGAAGACCGGCCGGCCGGCTTCGGTCATGAGGAGGCCGTCGCCCGCCTCCTCCTCCGCCTGCAGGATCGGCTCGTACACGTCGTACTCCCGCTCACGCAGCGCGTCGAGCTCCGGGAGCACCGCGTTCAGGAGCACGCCGGCGGTGAGGTAGCCGCCGAGCTGAATGAGGACCTGAGCCGGTCCGAGTGACATGCCGAGCACCGAGTCGCGCCACACCATGACGACCACGTACGTGAGCGCGAGTGAGGCGGCCGCGAGAAGGGCGCCACTCCCCATCCGGAAGCCCCCGCTCGCGATCACCAGGAACCCGCACACGTACACGGTCCAGCCCGGATCAGGCGCGAAGACAAGGAGCGCGAAGCCGACGAGGCTGATGTCCGCCGCCAGCGTGAAGCGCGCGGCCCGTTCGCGGTCGGCCGGCGTGCGCACGCGCGCCCACGTCCGCGCGACGAGCAGCCCGTACCCTCCGAAGAACACGCCGAGGACCAGGACGAATACCGGGCCGACGTTCGGCAGCATGTGGCCGAACAACAGGATCCCCCCGGCCGCGACGAAGCGCAGGACGGCGACGACCCGCTCCACGCGCAGGTCGCCGCTGGCGCTCGCCTGCCGGTCGGGCAGCGACGCCGCGAGACCGGTCACGGCAGCGGCGGGACCGACGGAAGAGTCGGCGCGGGTGTCGGGACTGGAGGCAGGGTCGGCATCGCGCCCGTGGGGGAAGGGGTCTGCGCGGTTGTTGGGGAGGGCGTCGGGCTAGGCATGGGGGAAGGCGTCGTGATCGGAGGCAGCGTGGGAAGCGCGCCTGTGGGCGTAGGCGGGGGTGTCGCCGCGCTCGTCGGGAACGGCGTCGCGGCCGGCACCACCGGCTGCGTCGGTGACGCGGTCGCCGCACCCGTCCTCGCGGGAGACGCCTGAGTCGACACGGGCCTCCGAGCTGCCGAAGCACTCGGCGGTAGCGTGGAGTCGGACTGCGCCGGGCTCGCCGACGCTGTCGGCGCGGGAGAGGATTGCGACGCGCCGCCCAGCGATGCGCCGTCACGCATCAGGCTCAGGCCCGCGAGCGCGAGTCCCACGGCCAGCGCCGGGCCGAGCAGGACGTAGAGCGTGAACGATCCGCGACCTTCCGGAAGACGCGTCTCGCCCCTACCCATCCTGGTAGGTCTTTCTTACCCCGCGTCAAGGAGCGGGTAGTGACTGCGCAGTTGCAAGGCGTGCCGATCAAAAGCTCTGGGTGACGGACTGTCCGCGCTTGGGTCAGCTCTGGACGCTACCGGCACAAGCCGTGAGGCCGGTACTCCTATACGTTCGTGGGGTCCTAGGACCAACCCGTGAAGGAAAGGAGCGGCCGACGTGCGGCCGCTCCCCAGTGCTTCAGCTAGTCGTCGTCGCCTTGATCGTCGTTGTCGTCGTCGTGCTTGTCCTTGTCTTTGTCCTTGTTCTTGCCGTGCTCGCGCTTCTCATTCGGCCCGTGGCCGACGAGCGTGCCGTTGACGTCGATGTTGTCGAGGACGGCGAGGCCGAAGTTGTCGGGACCCGTGTCCTGACCCTCATCGAAGAGGATCGAGATGCGACTCACTTCAATACCGCTGATGTTCACGATCGTCCCGGCCTGAGGGCCGTTCGCGGCGAAGGCAAGGATCGTTCCGCCACCCCAGCGAAGTCGTAGCCAGTGCGTCCCGACGACCGACATGGCCGGGTTCGTCGGCGTCGCCGACGAGTTGCACCCGATGAAGTCGTACGTGATGCCGTCGGCAGCGGTCACATTGAAGCGCGGCGCGCCGGCTCCGCAGTGTGAGCCACGCGGGTCGGCGGCCGAGCCAGGCTTGCGGATGTCGAAGCCAATCTCGGTGAGCCGCATACCGCGGACACCCCGGAGCTCCGCGAAGGCCGAGGCGACGTTCGGCGTCGGCCCGGTCTTGGCGAGCAGCAGACCCTGATTGCGACTGTCGGACGAGTCGCCCGTCGCGCAGGCCGGATCCGTGTACGTGCCCGTCGTCGTTGATCCGTTCGTCGAGATCTTGGCGTTGGTCGGGCAGCCGATGCCGCTCAGCCACTCCGCTTGGACGAGGAACGTTCGCGCCGGGTCGAACTCACCCGGCCGCACCTGGAAGCTGGCGGCGTACACGACGCCAGCCGTCAATGTGAGGATCGCGAGCGTGGCAAAGAGCGTGCGCACCCTCATGCGTAACCTCCCGCTGAACCTGTCGGACTGGATCGCCGGACGCTCTAACGCACCACCCCCCTTGCTCGTGAGGCCACGACTGCGGAGCTTCGTACCCCTTACGTGTGACCGTCAACTAAAGTTCACCCTAAAGTCCTGGCCAACTTGCTCGCTCCCTTCGATCCCGCAGGAGCAGCGGTCCTGGTCGCGCCGCCCGATGACGGACCCGGGCACTGGGCGGGCGCGCCGGGTGCCTTCGCCGATACCGATGCGGTGTATCTCGTCTACCGGCGGCGCTGGCCGCGTCCGCGGCGGGGTGGTGAGCTGCTCATCGCGCGCGGCGACGGAGAGAGCTTCACGACGATCTGGCGCGCGCGGCGCGAGGACTTCTCCAGCCCGTCCATCGAGCGCTGCGCGATGATGCGCGAAGGGCGGGTCTGGCGGCTCTACGTGAGCTACGTCGACGGGGTCGACGGACGCTGGCACATCGACGTCATCGAGGCGACGTCGCCTGAGGACTTCGACCCCGGCGCGCGGCGCCCGGCGCTCGACCCGGACACGGCCCACGCGCTCGCGGTCAAGGACCCGTGGCTGCGCCGCGTGGACGGCGGGTGGTGGATGTTCGTCTCGTACGGGGAGCGCGCCGACACGACACGGTCCGTCCACGCGAGCGGCGATGCCCTGTCGACGGGGATCGTGAAGTCGGAGACCGGGCTCGCCACGAGCCCCGACGGCATCCGCTGGCGGTGGCAAGGGAAGGTGCTCGGCGCGAGCGCCTCAGGCTGGGACCGCTTCACGGCCCGTCTGACCACCGCGATCTCGGACGGGCAAGGCGGCTGGCTCGGCCTCTACGACGGGAGCGCGACCGTTGAGGAGAACTACGAGGAGCGCTGCGGTCTGGCACGAAGCGCGGACCTGCGCACCTGGGAGCGCGTCGGTAGCGGTCCCGCGGTGGGTGCTGCGGGCGGGCCGGGCACGGTCCGCTACGTCGAGAGCGTGCGCGTCGGTGACGGCGTCCTGTTCTACTTCGAGCGCACCCGACGCGACGGCGCGCACGAGCTCTGCGTCGCGCGCGCCGAACGGGTCAGGTCTAGCGCATCGCCTCGAGGAGCGGGGTCACGTCGCGGTGGAAAACATCCACCTCAACCAGCGGCTTCTCGGCAAGCGCGGGGATCCGCCCGATGACGGCCTCTTCGTACGTCGGAAGGTCGACCTCGTAGTAGATGCCGACCGGGATCGGGTCCTTCTCGTAGCTGCGGGCGACCGCGGCCGCCTTCTTCGCGATGATCTCCTCCTGGTCGTTCGGGTCCTGGACTTTCCCGTCGTAGCCCTTCTCCTCGAGCTTGTAGAGCCGCGAGCGCTTCTCGGGTAGATCGGCGCCCTCGTACCACTCCTTCGTGTATAGGTCGTTGTACGTGGGGCACGTCTGCAGCACGTCGACGACCGCCGAGCCCTTGTGCTGCACCGCCTTCACGATGATCGACGCGAGGTACTTCGGCTCGAGCGCGTATGCGCGCGCGATGAACGTGTAGCCGGACGCGATGGCCATGGCGATCGGGTTGATGTCGTCCTGGATGGCCTGCTCGGGCATCGACTTCGTCTTCTTGCCCTTCGAAAGGGTCGGCGAGGCCTGGCCCTTGGTCAGTCCATACACGTTGTTGTTGTGCACGAGGTAGGTGAAGTCGAGGTTGCGCCGCCCGGAGTTCACGAAGTAGCCGGCGCCGATTCCGTACCCGTCGCCGTCGCCGCCGAGCGCGAGCACGGTGAGACCCGTGTTCGCGAGACGCCCGCCCGTCGCGACGGTGAGGACGCGTCCGTGCAGCGTGTGGAACCCGTAGGCGTTGATGTAGTGCGGCGTCTTGCCGCTGCATCCGATGCCGCTGAACACCGCGAGCTTGTCGGGATCGATCTGCATCTGCTGCAGCGCCATCTGGATGCCGGTCAAGATGCCGAAGTCGCCGCAGTTGTGGAGCGTCGCGACATCGGTAACGTACGAGTGCACGTCTTCTACTTCCAGGTTGTAAACGAAGCCGTTGTAGGGGATGACCTTGTTCGATGTGACGCGCGCGACGACATGAATCGAGCGGATGCCGGCCGGCCCAGGCGCGAAAATCAGGCGCGACCCAGTGGCATGGGCGGCGCTGGCGGCTGTGGAGTCGCGGAACTGCCCGACCGCGCAGGCTCCCACGAGTTCCGGCCTGCCAGAAAGACATGTGCGAAAAACCTGGTCACCAGGCACGAGCTCACCGGCTGGACGCCAGTCGTCGCCGCCCAGATACACGGGGTGGTCCGCTGTGATGGTGATGGTTCCGAGGCCATCGAGGGTGAGCTCTTGGAGCGTGTCCGGATGCCAATGCGACATGACGTCGGCGACTCGGTGGTACCCGCCATCGTGTCCGAGAACCTGGTCGCCCGTCCGGATCTCGCGGATCGCACGCGTCCCGGTAGGAGTCAGGATCAAAGTGTCGGGCCGCACGCAGCCGGGACACCAGTCATTGTGCAGATCGCTCTTGTAGTCCTTGAGCGTGAGCTTCGCGGGCGCGTTAACGGACATGCGTCACCACCCGCTCGGCCTTCGCGCCGTCGTAGACTCGCGAGAGCGCGTTCACGACCTCGTCCTCGCTGAACGGACGGCCGTCGAACTTGTTGATGCGCTGGTCGACCATCACTCCGGTGTGCTCCTGCACGAGCTGGGCGAGCTGTCCGGTGTAGTTCTCCTCCATCGAGACGATCCGCTTCGCCGATCGCAGGATCTTCCCCACGGCCTCGGCGGGGAACGGCTTCATCAGCCGGCACTGGAGGAAGTTGACCTTCCTCCCCTGGGATTCGAGAGCCTTGATCGCGTCGAGGATCGTGCCCTTGGTCGACCCCCAGGCCACCACGGTGAGCTCTGCGTCCTTCGGACCGTGGAGGAAGTACTGCTGCTCCTCCGGGATGGCCTTCTGGGCGAGCTTCAGCTTGCCCATGCGCTTTTCCATCATCGCGATGCGCATCTCGACGCCCTCGGTGATGTGGCCGTCGGGATCGTGCTCGTCGCTCGTCGCCCAGTACCGGCCACCGGTGACGCCCGGACGCGAGCGCGGCGAGATCCCGTCCTTCGTGAACGCGTAGCGCAGGTACTCCTTCACGTTCGCGAGGTCGAGCTTCTCGTGCCCGTTTCCGTTGTGGCCGGGCGACTGGCTGCCCTGGTCGTTCGCGCCCTTCGCGTCCACCGGTGTCCACTCGCTGCCGGTGAACACTTCGCCCCGGTCGATCTGGTCCCACTTGAGCTCAAGCTTGTCGATCGTCGTGTACACCGACGCGAGCTTCTTGTCTGACAGGACGATGATCGGCATCTGGTAGCGCTCCGCCCAGTTGAAGGCGGAGAAGATGTCCTGGTAGGACTCGCGCAGGTCTCCAGGCGCGGTCACGATGTGTGGGAAGTCACCCTGCGCCGGATGGAGCGCGAACTGCAGGTCGCCCTGCTCCTGCCGCGTGGGCATGCCGGTCGACGGACCGCCGCGCTGGTACAGCACGAGCACGGGGCCGGGCGCCTCGGTGATCGACGCGAACCCGATGCCCTCGACCATCAGCGCAAAGCCGGGGCCGCTGGTCGCCGTGGCCACGCGCACACCCATGTGTGCCGCGCCGACGGCCATGTTGATCGAGCTGATCTCGTCCTCGCACTGCACGACGAGCAGGTTGTAGTCGCGCTGATGTCGCTCGAGGAAGACGCTCTCATC